>CAZIFA010000003.1:0-302559 GCA_964539025.1 uncultured Micavibrio sp. | reverse complement strand
GGTGCAGGCGTCGTCGCTAAAATTAAAGAATAGTTAGATACAGAAAGAAAAAGGCAGCGAAATCATGGACAATCAAACCATTCGCATCAGACTGAAAGCGTTCGATCACCGTGTACTGGATCAGTCCACGCACGAGATCGTGAACACAGCTAAACGCACGGGCGCACAGGTTCGTGGTCCGGTTCCGCTGCCGACGAATACCACCTATTTCTCGATCAACCGTTCCCCGCACGTTGACAAAAAGTCGCAGGAACAGTTCGAGATGCGCACCCACAAGCGCCTGATCGACATCGTCGATCCGACACCACAAACCGTGGATGCACTGATGAAACTCGACCTCGCAGCCGGTGTGGCCGTAGAGATCAAAATTGGCGCAGCAGCATAATAGCAACGCCATAATATAAGGAAGAAGACGATGAGAACCGGAGTAATCGCACGCAAAGAGGGAATGACCAGAATCTTCACCGAAGATGGCAATCAGGTTCCCGTGACTGTGCTCAAAATCGATAACTGCCAAGTCATTGGCGTTCGCGATGAAGCCAAGCATGGCTATGTCGCTGTTCAACTCGGCGCGGGCAACGCAAAAGTAAACCGCACGTCCAAAGCGATGCGCGGCGTGTTTGCGAACGCGAAAGTTGAGCCCAAGAAAAAGATGGCTGAATTCCGCGTTGATCCAGCGAATATTCTGGAAGTAGGCGCTGAAATCTCCTGCGAACACTATGTTCCAGGTCAGTTCGTCGATGTTCAAGGCATCACGGTCGGTAAAGGTTTTGCCGGCGCGATGAAGCGCTGGAACTTCTCCGGTCACCGCGCTTCGCACGGTAACTCTGTTACGCACCGTTCACATGGTTCGACCGGTCAACGTCAGGATCCGGGTAAAGTTTTCAAAGGCAAGAAGATGGCTGGCCATCTCGGCGTTGAAACGGTTACCACGCAAAACCTGAAAGTGGCTGCTGTTGATCTTGAAGACAATCTGGTCCTGATCGCAGGTTCCGTACCTGGTCCGGACAATGGCTGGGTCATCATCACGGACGCCGTGAAAAAGCCAGCAAACAAAGAAGCTCCTGTTCCGGCAGGTCTGAAACAATCCGCGAAATCTGCAAAGAAAGCCGAAGCTCCCGCTGAAGCCGCACCTGCAGAAGAAGCAAAAGGTGAATAGTCATGAAGATCGCAGTCAAAACACTCGATAACAAGGCAGCAGGCGACATTACGCTCGATGCGTCCGTGTTCGGCGCAGAAATCCGTCAGGATGTCCTGCACCAGATGGTGACATACCAGTTGGCCAAACGCCGCGGCGGAAACCACAAGACGCAAACGCGCTCTGAAGTATCCCGCACGGGTAAAAAGCCGTTCAAACAAAAAGGCACGGGTTCTGCCCGCGTTGGTAACTACACACGTTCGATCGACCGCGGCGGCCAAAAAGCGCACGGTCCGGTTGTTCGCAGCCACGCCACGGAACTGCCGAAAAAAGTGCGTCAGCTCGCGATGAAATCCGCGCTGTCGGCAAAAGCAAAAGAAGGCAAGCTGATCATCGTTGATGTTCTGGCCGCCAAAAACCACAAGACGAAGGCGATGGCCGATGCGTTTAAAGCTCTTGGCTTTGACTCTGCGCTCATCGTCGGCGGCAAGGAAATCGATGCGAACTTCGCCCGTGCGACCAACAACCTTCCAAAGGTTGATGTTCTGCCCGTACAAGGCGCAAACGTTTACGACATCCTGCGTCGCGACACGTTGGTATTGACCAAGGACGCCGTAAGCGACCTTACAGAAAGACTGAAAGGCTAAGACAATGGCTGCTAAGAAAAAAACAGAAAGCAAAGTCGCCGAATGGATGTATGGCATCATCGCCTCTCCAGTCGTGACTGAAAAATCCACGATGGGTTCCGAGCATGGACAGGTGACCTTCAAGGTTCCGGTCAAGGCAACGAAGCCAGAGATCAAAGCCGCCATCGAGGCGCTGTTCAAAGTGAAAGTGACGAAAGTCAACACGCTGATCAGCAAAGGCAAAACGAAAAGCTTTAAAGGCGTTCGCGCATTCCGTTCGGATACCAAAAAAGCCATCGTCAGCCTCCAAGAGGGCCAGACGATCGACGTTGGCACAGGTCTGTAATTATAACGAACTAACTATGGCGCTCCGCCGATAATGGAGAAAGGTAAAGAAGACAATGGCACTGAAACAATTTAGACCGATTACGCCCGGCACGCGCGGACTGATCCTGATCGAACGGGACGGGCTGCACAAAGGCAAACCGGAAAAGACCCTGACCGAAGGTAAAAAGAAAACCGGCGGACGCAACAACCTTGGCCGCGTCACCGCGTTCCAACGTGGCGGTGGTCACAAGCAGCGTTACCGCATCATCGACTGGAAGCGTCGCAAGTTCGACCAGCCAGCCACGGTCGAGCGTCTGGAATATGATCCGAACCGCACGGCGTTCATCGCGTTGATCTCTTATGCCGATGGCGAAAAAGCCTACATCATTGCGCCGCAACGTCTGCAGGCAGGCGATGTGGTTGTTGCCGGTGAAAAAGCCGACATCAAGCCGGGCAATGCGATGATGCTGAAGTCGATGCCTGTCGGTACGATCATTCACAATATTGAGATGAAAGTCGGCAAAGGCGCGCAGATGTGCCGTTCTGCCGGTACCTATGCTCAGCTCGTCGGTCGCGATGCCGGTTTTGCCCAGATCAAACTGGCTTCCGGTGAGCTTCGCGTCGTATCTCAAGACTGCATGGCGACTGTTGGCGCGGTATCGAACCCAGACCACATGAACCAGAACTTTGGTAAAGCCGGTCGTCAACGCTGGAAAGGTATTCGTCCGCATGTTCGCGGCGTTGCCATGAACCCGGTCGATCACCCGCACGGCGGCGGCGAAGGCCGCACCTCCGGCGGTCGTCACCCTGTTACACCATGGGGCAAACCGACCAAGGGCGCAAAAACACGCAAAAACAAAAAGACGGACAAATTCATTATCCGTCGCAAGAAGAAATAAGGAGCTTAGTTTATGGCACGTTCAGTTTGGAAAGGTCCTTTTATCGACCGTCACCTTCTTAAGAAGGTGGAAGCAGCCCGTCAGGCCGGCAAGAACATGATCATTCAGACATGGTCACGCCGCTCGACGATCCTGCCGCAAATGGTTGGTTTGACCTTTGGCGTTCACAACGGCAAAAAATTCGTTCCGGTTCTGGTTTCCGACCAGATGATCGGTCACAAACTCGGCGAATTCGCACCGACCCGCGAATTCAAAGGCCACACCGGCGCTGACAAAAAAGCAGCAGGTGCATCCGCTCCCGCAGCAGCCCCGGCAGCAGCGTCAGCGGGCAAGAAATAAGGAATAGAGGTTTATTATGGGACAACAAGCAAACGAAAGACGCGTCAAGGATAACGAAGCCATGGCAATGGCCAAGTTCCTGCGCACCAGCCCCGGCAAACTCAATCTGGTTGCCGCGATGATCCGTGGCAAGAATGCAGGCAAGGCGCTCGTCGATCTGGAATTCTCCAACCGCCGTATCGCACAGGACGTACGTAAAGTTCTGGCATCCGCTGTTGCGAACGCCGAAAACAACCACAATCTTGATGTCGACAAACTCATCGTCGCCGAAGCCTATGTTGGCAAATCGGTTAAGATGAAGCGTTTCTCCGCTCGCGCTCGTGGCCGTGCCGCCCCGATCGAAAAACACTTCTCGCGTTTGACCATTGTTGTACGCGAAGGCGAAGCGAAAGCCGCGCCGAAGAAAAAAGCCGCAGCCCCTAAAGCCGCGAAACAACAAGAAGCTGCGAAAGCCAAGTCTTCTGGGCCAGCAGCAAAAAAACCGGCCGCTAAAAAAGCCGCAACCAAGCAGGACAAGGAATAGGAGCTCTTAAACTATGGGTCAAAAAGTAAATCCAATCGGTCTGCGCGTCGGTATTAACCGCACCTGGGACTCCCGCTGGTTCGATGACCGCAAATATGCGGACAAGCTGGTTCAGGACCTTGAACTGCGTAAATATGTTCAGACAAAACTCAAAGCAGCCGGTATCTCGAAAGTCGTGATCGACCGCGCCGCGAAAAATACCAAAGTGACCGTCTACACGGCACGCCCCGGTGTCATCATCGGTAAAAAAGGCGCAGACATCGAAAAGCTTCGCAAGGATCTTTCGCTTCGCGCCGGTGCCGAAGTTGCCTTGAACATCGTTGAAATCCGCAAGCCAGAAATCGATGCCCAGCTCGCCTCCGAAGGCGTCTGCCAGCAGCTCGAGCGCCGCGTTTCTTTCCGCCGCGCCATGAAGCGCGCCGTTCAATCGGCGATGCGTCTGGGTGCACAAGGTATTCGTATCAACGTATCGGGCCGTCTTGGCGGAACCGATATTGCCCGTACCGAATGGTACCGCGAAGGCCGCGTGCCGCTGCATACGCTGCGTGCCGACCTCGACTATGGCTTCTCCGAAGCGCTAACGACCTACGGGATTATCGGTGTGAAGGTCTGGATCTACAAAGGCGACGTTATGGCCCATGATCCGGGTGCTCGCGACAAGCGTATGGGCGAAAATATCGCCCCCGGCGGTCAAAACCGTAATTCCTAATCGGAATGGCGATTTTGGGCCCTTTTTCTTTAAAAAAGGCCCAAAATAACACTGGTAATACCTATTAATTGACGTTATAGTCCGGCCGAATTTACTAAGAATCCCGGACTTTAAAGTCGAGATTTAGCCATATAGAGACTGTTTCCCAAGAGGGTCCCAAGTCTATGTGAGCGTAATTTTTTTATGTCGAAACGGAAGTTGGAACATGCTGCAACCGAAGAAAACAAAGTTTAGAAAAGCCCATAAGGGCCGTATCCATGGTGAAGCCAAAGGCGGCGCGACGCTCGCGTTCGGCGCATTCGGCCTGAAATCGCTCGCGCCTGAGCGTATTACCGCGCGTCAGATCGAAGCAGCCCGTCGCTGCATCGCGCGTCACATGAAACGCCAAGGCAAAGTGTGGATCCGTGTATTCCCGGATGTTCCGGTTTCGAAAAAGCCGCTCGAAGTGCGTATGGGTTCCGGTAAAGGATCGCCTGAATTTTGGGTCTGCCGCGTTAAGCCGGGCCGTATTCTGTTTGAACTGGATGGCGTTTCGCGCCAGCTTGCCGAAGAGGCGCTGGAACTGGCCGCCGCCAAACTGCCGATGAAAACCAAATTTGTGGCCCGTATCGGCGAATAATCAGGAGATAGTTCATGAAAGCTGAAGACCTCAAAGGAAAAACGCAGGACGAACTGCAAAAAGCATTGATGGATGCCCGCAAGGATCAATTCAATGCCCGCCTGCAACGCGCCGCCGGCCAGATGGAAAACACATCCGGCCTGCGCACGATGCGCCGCGACATCGCGCGTATCAAAACGCAAATGAATGCAAAGACCGAAGCCAAAGCAGCCAAGCCTGCAAAAGCTCCGGCCAAAAAAGCCGCTAAGAAAGCGTAAGGAGAAGAGAATATGCCACGTCGTGTATTGGAAGGCACCGTCGTCAGCGACAAAATGGATAAAACGATCACCGTTCTGGTCGAGCGTCGCTATATCCACCCGGTGTACAAGAAATACCTGAAGCGCACGGACAAATATGCCGCGCATGATGAAAACAACGTCGCGAAACAAGGCGATAAGGTTCAGATCATCGAATGCGCACCGATTTCCAAGCGCAAGAGCTGGGTTCTGATCAAGGACGGCAAAGAACAGTCTCCGGCAACGGCTGACAAATCTGCCGCCCCGAAAGCAGCCGCACCGAAAAAAGAAAAAGCAGCACCGGCAAAAAAGCCAGCCGCTAAAAAAGCCGCCAAGGCGTAACGAGAAGATAAGGCAAAGAAGGATTTAAGACATGATCCAGATGCAATCAAATATGGAAGTTGCCGACAACTCCGGTGCACGTCGCGTAGAGTGCATTAAAGTTCTCGGCGGTTCCAAACGCCGCACCGCCAATATCGGCGATGTCGTCGTTGTATCCGTTAAAGACGCTATTCCACGTGGTCGCGTGAAAAAAGGCGATGTGCGTAAAGCCGTCATCGTTCGCTCCAAACATGGCCTGAACCGCGTTAACGGCGAAAAAATTCGTTTCGATACCAACGCCTGCGTGCTGATCAGCAACCAAGGCGAACCGATCGGAACCCGTATCTTTGGACCCGTAACCCGCGAACTGCGTGGTAAAGGCTACATGAAAATTATCTCGCTCGCTGGAGAGGTGCTCTAATGGCTGCCCCGAAAATGAAAATCAAAAAAGGCGATTCTGTAATCGTTCTGACCGGCAAAGATAAAGGCAAGAAGGGCGAAGTTCTTCGCGCTATCCCGACCGAAAATCGCGTTGTCGTTTCCGGTGTTAACACCGTTAAAAAACACAACAAGCCGACGCAACTTTCACCCGGCGGCATCGAGGACAAGGAATTGTCCATCCATGTTTCCAACGTCGCATTGGCAGACCCGAAAAACGGCAAAGCCACGCGTATCGGTTACAAAACGCTAAAAGACGGCAAAAAAGTACGCGTCGCCAAAAAATCCGGCGAAACGCTGTAAGAAGGAAGAAGACAATGGCAAAGACAGATAAACAAATGCCGCGTTTTCAAGAACGCTATGAGAAAAAGCTGAAAGCCGCTCTCAAAACGAAATACGGCCACAAAAACGACATGCAGATTCCGCGTCTGGACAAGATCGTAATCAACATGGGTGTTGGCGCCGCTGTGACGGACCGCAAAGCCGTTGAAAATGCAGCAAACGAACTCGCGCTGATCGCCGGTCAAAAGCCTGTCATCACGAAAGCCAAAAAATCCAACGCATCCTTCAAGGTTCGCGAAAACATGGATATCGGCTGCAAGGTTACTCTGCGCCGCGAGAAAATGTATGAATTTCTGGACCGCCTGGTCACGATCGCTCTGCCCCGTATCCGCGACTTCCGCGGCATCAACGGACGCAGCTTCGATGGCCGCGGCAACTACGCGTTCGGTATCAAGGAGCACATCGTGTTCCCGGAGATCGAATACGACAAAGTTGCAGCCGTTCGCGGTATGGATATCATTATCTGCACGACTGCAGCGAATGATGAACAAGCAAAAGAATTGTTACGCGGCTTCGATATGCCGTTCCGTAATTAGTAAGGAGCTGACCACACATGGCAAAAGCTAGTGCAATTAACAGAGACCTGAAGCGCCGCAAGCTGAACAAAAGCCTCGAAGGCAAGCGTGCGAAACTGAAGGCCATCATCGCGAACAAGAAGGCCCCGATGGAAGAGCGTTTTGCTGCTGTCCTGAAGTTGGCCGAAATGCCGCGCAACTCCGCCAAGAACCGCCAGCGTAACCGCTGCGCTCTGACGGGCCGTCCGCGTGCGCACTTCCGCAAGTTCCGCTTGTCGCGTATTGCCATCCGTAATCTTGCATCGCGCGGCGAACTGCCGGGCGTAACGAAATCCAGCTGGTAAGGGAGAAGAACACATGTCTATGAATGATCCCCTCAGCGATATGCTGACACGCATCAGAAACGGCCAGAGCGCACGTCTGCCGACCATCACCGCGCTGTATTCCAAGCTTTTGGAATCCGTCTGCAAAGTTTTGGCCGATGAAGGCTTTATCCGCGGCTATAAAGTCGTCGATATGGGTAACAACAAAAAAGAACTGAGCATCGAATTGAAATACGATGCCGGCCAACCGGTTATCAAGGAAGTAAAACGCATTTCCAAACCCGGCCGCCGCGTTTACGCGCAGATCAAAGGTCTGGGCCAATTCTACAATGGCCTCGGCGTTAAAATCCTGTCCACCCCGCAAGGCGTCATGGCCGACCACAAAGCGAAAGCTGCGAATGTCGGCGGTGAAGTTCTCTGCCAGGTGTTCTAAGAGAGGAAGGCAAATATGTCCCGTATTGGTAAAAACCCGGTTGCACTGCCTGAAGGCGTCACAGTTGACGTTCAAGGTCAGACCGTAAAAGCAAAAGGCCCCAAAGGCGAATTGTCCGTCGTCATCCATGATGATGTTTCGGTCAAGATGATCGATGGCAAAGTTAAGCTTGAGCAACGCGTTCAATCGCTGCGCGCCAAGAAACTCTGGCCGACGATGCGCACGCTGGTGAAGAACATCGTTCATGGCGTGAAAAACGGCTACACCGAATCTCTGGAAATTCAGGGCGTCGGTCTTCGCGCCGCCATGCAGGGCAACACGCTCGTCATGCAACTCGGCTTTAGCCATGAAGTTCGTTACGACATACCCAAAGGCATCAAAATCGCCGTTACCGATCAAACGAAAATCGCAATCGAAGGCATTGACAAACAAGCCGTCGGTCAGGCCGCAGCAAAAATCCGTTCCTTCAAAAAGCCCGAGCCATACAAGGGCAAAGGTATCCGCTATACCGGCGAATACGTGATGATGAAGGAAGGCAAGAAGAAATAAGGAAACAAAGTCATGGCAAAAAGACTTAACAGTTCTGATAGACGCCGTTTTACAACCCGCAAGAAATTGCGTGGCGTTAATATCAACCAGAATCCGAACCGCGACATCCGTCCGCGTTTGTCCGTGCACCGCACGAACATGCAGATCTACGCGCAGATCATCGATGATGTTAAAGGCGTGACCGTTGCGGCGGCTTCGAGCCTCGATAAAGACGCTGGCCTGAAAAACGGCGGCAACAAGGACGCTGCCACGAAAGTTGGCAAGCTGGTTGCCGAGCGCGCGAAAAAAGCGGGCGTTAAAAAAGTTCAGTTTGACCGCGGTGCATTCTTGTACCACGGCCGCATCAAGGCCTTGGCCGAAGGTGCGCGTGAAGCCGGTCTTGAATTCTAGGAGCAAATGAAAATGGCAAAACAAGAAAGACAACCGCGCGAGAAAGAAGAGTCCGAGTTCATTGAGAAACTCGTGGCCGTTAACCGCGTTGCAAAAACCCAAAAAGGCGGACGCCGTTTCGGTTTTGCTGCCCTCGTGGTTATCGGCGATGGAAGAGGCCGCGTAGGCACGGGCCATGCCAAATCCAAAGAAGTTCCAGACGCCATCAAAAAGGCAACCGATCAGGCAAAACGCGCCATGATCCGCGTTCCCCTGCGCGATGGCCGTACGCTGCACCATGACCTGAAAGGTCACTTCGGTGCCGGTAGAGTTGTTATGCGTCAGGCTCCGATGGGTACGGGTATTATCGCCGGCGGTCCGATGCGCGCCGTGTTCGAATGCCTCGGCGTTCAGGACGTTGTTGCCAAGGTTACAGGTACGAACAACCCATACAACATGGTCAACGCAACGCTCGAAGCGTTGAAATTCATGCAATCCCCGCGTCAGGTCGCGGCTCGCCGTGGCAAAAAAGTCTCCGACGTTGTATCGCAACGCGAAGGCACGAAAGCCGGCGAAGCATCGGCCTCTGACGAAGAATAAGGTGAACGATCATGACTGAAGCAAAAAAAGCGCCTGCCAAAAAAGCGGCACCCCAGAAAAAAGCGGCTTCTGAAAAGAAATCCGGCAAAACGGTTACGGTGACGCAAATCGCATCGCCAGCCGGTCGCGAACCGTCCCAGCGCAAAACGCTGATCGGTCTTGGCCTGAATAAGATTCGCCGTACCAGCACGCTGGAAGATACCGCCGCCGTTCGCGGTATGATCAACGCGGTTAAGCATCTGGTAAAGGTGGAAGAGGCTGCATAAATTTTTAAGGTGTCATCCTGAGGGCGAAGCCCGAAGGATCTCACAGGTAAATAATGCCGAGATCCTTCGCTGACGCTCAGGATGACAGGTTGAGGAGATAGAAAATGAAACTGAACCAATTGAAACCAAAAAAAGGCGCGAAGCACAATTATAAGCGCGTTGGCCGCGGTATCGGCTCCGGCAAGGGTAAAACCTCCGGCGTCGGCGTTAAAGGCCAGAAAGCCCGTTCCGGCGTGGCCGTTAAAGGCTTCGAAGGCGGCCAGATGCCCCTTTACATGCGTCTGCCCAAGCACGGCTTTAAAAATTTCTTCGGCAAAACCTATGCTGAAATTACACCCGGCCGTCTGCAACAGGCAATCGATTACAAACTGATCGATGCCAAAGGCACGATCGATGCTGACGCTCTCTTGAAAGGCAAAGTCATCAGCCATAAGCGCGATGGCGTTCGTCTCATCTCCGGCGGTACGCTGAAAACCAAAGTTGCTTTGAAAATCGCAGGCGCCACGAAAACGGCGGCCGATGCGGTGGCCAAGGCTGGCGGTTCGGTCGAAATTATCAAGATCGAAGTCAAACCCGTCGTTCGCAAAAAAGCGAAGTAATTCAAAACCCCGCGCTGAGCGGGGTTTTTTACGAAGAGGTAGAGTATGGCTCTTAAGAAACCTGTTAAGACTGCTCCCGTAACGATTGAGCATAACGCTTATATTTTCTGGGAACCTTTTGTCCCTCCTGTTCCCTATGAAACTGTCGGTGACGCATTCGAAAAAGCAGGCGGACAGGTAGAATATGACGATACTTTTGTTTACGTGCGTGGTCTTGATCTCGCTCAGGCCAAAAGAATAGCGTACGAGTTTCAGGCCGACTATATCGGACCTATGGAAAGCTCATTCGCCGAAGAACCCCAAAGGCTCAAAGACGTAACGCCCAAAGCCATTCCAGTCTTTTCCAGATAACACGGTTTGCGCGCAGGGTAGCTTTTTTTGGATTCGCACCCACTTTTTTACCCCGATACCCTTGTTTACACCGCCTAAATTCCCTAAAACGATTGGGTAATATCCTTCTTTCAAGAAAGTGAATACCACCATGGCCTCAGCCATCGAACAACTTGCCAAAAATGCCAATTGGGGCGCGTTCTCCAAAGCCACAGAACTCAAGCGTCGCATCATGTTCGTGCTGGGCGCTCTGCTGGTCTATCGTCTTGGCACATACATTCCCGTTCCGGGCATCGATCCCGCCGTGTGGGAAGATATCTACAACCAAAAAGGCGGCGGTATTCTGGACATGTTCAACATGTTCTCGGGCGGCGCCTTGCAGCGTATGACGATTTTCGCGCTGAACATCATGCCGTATATCTCGGCATCGATCATCATGCAGTTGGCATCGGCCATGTCTCCCAAACTCGAAGCCCTGAAAAAAGAGGGCGAGTCGGGCCGCACGAAAATCAACCAGTACACGCGCTACCTCACCGTTCTTCTGGCAACGGTTCAGGCTTACGGTCTGGCCGTCGGTCTGGAAGGCATGCAATCTTCCATGGGTTCCGCCGTCATCGATCCCGGCATGTTCTTCCGCCTGTCCACGGTCATCACCATTGTCGGCGGTACGATCTTCTTGATGTGGCTTGGCGAGCAAATCACGCAGCGCGGAATCGGCAATGGTATATCGCTCATCATCTTTGCCGGTATCGTCGCGGGCTTGCCGCACGCTCTGGCATCGGTGCTCGAACTAGGCCGTCAGGGGCAATTCAACGCGCTGACGCTGCTGGGACTGGCTATCATGGTCGTTGCCGTTATTGCCTTTATCGTGTTTGTCGAACGCGCACAGCGACGCGTCGTGGTGCAATATCCCAAACGCCAGAGCGGGAATCAGATGTCGATGGCGCAGCAAAACCACATCCCGCTCAAGCTCAACACGTCGGGCGTTATCCCGCCGATCTTCGCGTCATCCTTGCTCCTTCTGCCGCTGACCATCGTGAATTTCACGGGCGCGGGCAACGAAGGCGGGATCATGTCGCAGATCGTCTCGTATTTGCAACACGGCCAGCCGCTTTATATGCTGATGTACGGCGCCCTGATCGTGTTTTTCGCGTTTTTCTATACCGCGATCGTTTTCAATCCGCAGGAAAATGCCGAGATGCTCAGAAAATACGGCGGCTTCGTGCCCGGCATTCGTCCCGGTAAACACACGGCCGATTATCTGGATTACGTTCTGACGCGCATTACGATGGTCGGCGCAATCTACTTGGTGTTTATCTGTCTGCTCCCGGAAATGCTGATTTCCCATTATTCCATCCCGTTCTATTTCGGCGGTACGTCGCTGCTCATCGCCGTGTCGGTGACGATGGATACGGTGGCGCAGATCCACTCGCACCTGATCGCACACCAATATGAAGGCTTGATCAAAAAGACTAAGCTCAAAGGCACCAGAGACGGGAGACGCTAGAGACATGTACCTGATCGTTATCGGACCGCCCGGCGCAGGGAAGGGCACGCAGGCCAAAATTCTCGAACAAGAATACGGTCTCAAGCAATTATCGACAGGCGACATGCTCCGCGCTGAAATTTCCAGCGGCACAGACCTCGGCAAGAAAGCCAAAGCGGTTATGGATGCCGGAAATCTCGTCTCCGATGAAATCGTCGTCGATATGATTGCGGGGCGTATCGAACAACCCGATTGCGCCAAGGGTGTTATCTTTGATGGTTTTCCCCGCACGGTGGACCAAGCCGAAGCGCTCGATGTTATGCTCGCCGACAAAGGCAAGAAGATCGATGCCGTTATTGAATTCGTGGTGGATGAAGAGGCGTTGGTGGACAGACTTCGCACGCGCATCCAGCAGACGATCGATGCGGGCCAGCCGGTGCGCAGCGACGATAACGAAGAAACGCTTCGCAATCGCCTGAAAGTTTATCGTGGCCAGACCGCGCCGATTTTGCCGTACTATGAATCCACAGGGCTTTTGAAAAAGATCGACGGCATGCTGCCCATCGATCATGTCACGCAGGCGATCAAGGCGATTTTGAAGTAAATAATCGTAATTTTTTCGTTCACGATTTTAGGTTAAAAAATGGAAAAGTTAACTGATCAACAAATTTCTGATTTGTATGATGCAGAATATAAAATCTGGTATGAGAAACTTTTACCTATAACTATGGGTGTAGCTAATGAAGTCGCCAAAAATATTTTTGAAAAGCATGTTAAAAAGTCGTACGAAGCTAAGCTTGATCATGACTCTGAGCTTGCTAGGGCTTTAGCGAAAGGAATTGCTGAAACCTATGCCGAAGATTATGCAGAAGATGAAGCATGTAATAGATCTTATGGCTTGGAAAAAAGTCTCAAAAATAGGTCTTATCCGACTATTAATTTCCCAAAAATACCTGTTGACGCAAGGCCTTAGAGTTCCTATATTGCGGCAAATCTTAAAGCCTCTACGATCTGGTTTATCTTATAAACATTTGATTTATAAGGCTTTTTGATGGTGTAGGACCTGACATTACGGGTCCGTTAATATGATCAAAAAGGAGAAACCATGGCACGTATCGCGGGCGTTAACGTCCCTGACAATAAACGCGCTCTGATCGCTTTGACCTATGTTCACGGCATCGGACGCTTTTCGGCACGACAAATCTTGAAAAAATGCGGCATCGACGAAAGCCGCCGCATGAACGCATTGACCGAAGATGAACTGAACGCCATCCGTTCGGAAATCGACACGGATCAATACAAAATCGAGGGCGATCTGCGCCGCGAAATCGCAATCAACATCAAACGCCTGATCGACATGGCCTGCTATCGTGGCATCCGTCACCGCAAGCACCTGCCCGTTCGCGGTCAGCGTACGAAGACCAATGCGCGCACGCGTAAAGGTCCGGCCAAACCGGTCGCCGGCAAAAAACAGCCGACGATGAAATAGGGGAGTGATGAACAATGGCTAAACCAGCAACAGCAGCGGCAGGCAAACCTGTCAAAAAAGTAAAAAAGAACATCACGACCGCCGATGTGCACGTGAATGCATCTTTCAACAACACCCATGTCACCATCACCGATGACCAAGGCAACACGATTTCGTGGTCTTCCGCCGGTCTGATGGGCTTCAAGGGTTCGCGTAAATCCACGCCGTACGCCGCGCAGATGGCCGCAGAAGATGCGGGCCGCAAAGCACAAGAACACGGCGTGAAAGATGTTTACGTTGTGATCAAAGGTCCGGGCTCGGGACGCGAGAGCGCACTTCGCGCGCTTGGCCTGATCGGTCTGAATGTCCGTTCGATCAAGGACATCACGCCGATCCCGCACAACGGATGCCGCCCACGCAAACGCAGACGCGTTTAATAGAGATTAGAGGATTGGAGGATTAGAGAACTAGAGGACTGGATTTTTTCCGATCATCTAGTCCTCCGATCCTCCAGTCCTCCAATAACCAGAGGCCGGTTAAGACCCGGATGACGTTAACAAGAAAGGTACTAAAATTATGATCCAGAAGAACTGGCAAGAACTGATCAAGCCGCAAAAGATTGATATCGCACACGGCAGCAATTCCAAAACGACGGGCAAAATTGTCGCCGAACCGCTGGAACGCGGCTTTGGCTTGACGCTCGGCAACGCATTGCGTCGCATCCTGCTGTCCTCGCTGCAAGGCGCGGCTGTGACGGGCATCCAGATCGATGGCGTTCTGCATGAATTCTCCAGCATCGAAGGTGTCCGCGAAGACGTAACCGACGTTGTTCTGAACGTAAAAGCCATCTCCGTGCGTATGCACGCAGAAGGCCCAAAGAAAATGCGCGTTAATGCCGAAGGTCCTTGTGAAGTGACCGCCGGTATGATCGAAGCAGGCGCGGACATCGAGATCATGAACCCCGATCTCGTTATCTGCACGCTCGACAAAGGCGCGAAATTCAACATGGAGATGACGGTCAACACCGGCAAAGGTTACCGCCCTGCTGCATTGAACCGTCCGGAAGAAGCGCCTGTCGGCCTTATCCCGGTCGATTCCGTATTCTCGCCCGTTCGCAAAGTGTCTTACGAAATCGAAGATACGCGCGTTGGCCAGATCACGGACTACGACAAGCTGACCATGTCTGTCGAAACCAACGGTGTTATCAGCCCCGAAGATGCTGTTGCTTACGCAGCGCGCATTCTGCAAGACCAGCTGCAAGTGTTCATTAACTTCGAAGAACCAGATGCAGCAACGGGCGGCGAAGAAGCGGACGAACTGCCGTTCAACCGCAACCTGCTGCGCAAAGTGGATGAGCTTGAACTGTCCGTTCGTTCGGCAAACTGCCTGAAGAACGACAACATCGTTTACATCGGCGATCTGGTTCAAAAGTCCGAGAGCGATATGCTCCGTACTCCGAACTTCGGCCGCAAATCTCTGAACGAGATCAAAGAAGTTTTGACCAACATGGGTCTGCATCTTGGTATGCAGGTCGAAGGTTGGCCGCCAGAGAATATCGAAGAACTGGCGAAACGTCTGGACGATCCGTTCAGCAACTAAAGGAATAAGCCATGATGCAGGTAAAGAAGAGAGACATCTTTCCATGCGTCATGGCATTTCTTGGTGCTGCCTTGGGCAATACATCGAGAAATAAAAGCGCCAGTCCGAAAGTAAGATCGAAGGATCCAATCGACTGGAGCAAAATAGATTGTAC
This sequence comes from uncultured Micavibrio sp., assembly GCA_964539025.1. Lineage (GTDB taxonomy): Bacteria > Pseudomonadota > Alphaproteobacteria > Micavibrionales > Micavibrionaceae > Micavibrio_A. The sequence continues at coordinate 287,312 of CAZIFA010000003.1, read as the reverse complement.
GATCTCCTGCCCGTAAAACGCAGGTCGTTTACAAAGGACATAGTGTCCACCCCCGTTTCCTATCGAAAGATGCCAACGGGAAATACCATGGGACCGATGCGTCGGCCCGCTATATGAAGGAGAACTGCCGTGAGACACGGATTAAAGCAACGTAAACTGAACCGCACATCGCAACACCGCACGGCGATGTTTGCCAACATGGCGGCCGCGCTGATCAAACATGAGCAGATCGTAACGACCCTGCCCAAAGCAAAAGAACTGAAGCCGATCGTTGAAAAGCTGATCACGCTCGGCAAAAAAGGCGGCCTCGCAAACCGTCGTCTGGCGATTTCCCGCCTGCGCGACCAAGAGCAAGCCGCGAAATTATTCGACACGCTGGCCACGCGCTATGCAGACCGTAAGGGCGGCTATGCCCGCGTTCTGAAAGCCGGCTTCCGTTATGGCGACAATGCGCCGATGGCGGTTGTCGAGCTGCTGGACCGCGATGTAACGGCCAAGGGACAAGATTCCGGCCCTGTCTTCACGGACTCTGATTACGAGACCGAAGAAAAAGAAGAAGCCGGTAAAGCAGGCCCGAAACCTGCCAAAAAGGCTCCGGCGAAAAAAGCGCCTGCCAAGAAAAAGGCCGCTGCTTAATCTTCGTTAACACCATTCAAAAACCCCGCTCAAAAGCGGGGTTTTTTATTGTCAGGATTGCGATTATTTTCTATAAAATTATATGGCATCAAAAGATACAGTCTCGCTAGTCAAGTTCGACACCACGTTCACAGCGCCATTGGCATGGGCCAAGTTGAAGCAAGCGCTAACCTATGATCCCGAGATAACGCCGCCAGAACGGCATCAAATCCAAAACGATTTTAAAGAATACATCGCGCAAAGTACGGCATTTCTGGCACGGCCAAGTTATAACAACAGCCAGTATGTTTTTCTCCCGGCCGGTCCTTCAAGAATAGGCGGGCGGGGGTTTCTTGTTATCGGCTTTAACGGTCAGAACTTGTTTGAGGCCGCGTTTCTTGAACATATCCCGGTTGAAGCAGAGATATTTCAACGCAAGAGAAGAGCGCACAAGGCTGCACTGCCGGTTTTATCGATGGAAGAAAGGGTGGAGGCCACAGTCGATAAATGGCGTTCCATAGACAGCATTCTCGATAAACGTGATCTTCGCGATGAATATAGTCTGCAAGCGCTGTTTGATCATGAGGACCTATTAAAAGCCGGCGAAAAAGCCCGACGCCGATGGCTGCTGAAACATGTGCCTTCGTTGGTAAAACCCAAACCCGGTGAAATAACCGTCACATTTGATCTTGCAACGGGAGTCTCTGAAAAAACACGTGAGATAAATCTTCCTTTGGATTTAAGTCCAGAAAAAATTCTTCGGGAACTGGATGAGGATATTCTAAAAAGAGCCATCAATTCTTTTAAAGAACCGCTTGATAGTGATGTTCTGGAAGTCATGGCCAATATACCCGGCCAGCAATCCATGATGCTATACACGCATTTAAGGCCAATAAAGAAAACGACGGTCGAAGAAGTTTATACGGATGAAAATGATCGCCGCCAAAAACGCACAAAAGTAGTTATTGAGCCCTTCGTAGAACTTGCTGAGAAAAGAAGAGAGTTTTTTAGTAAATATCCCTTGGCGGCATCGTCTGTTCAATCTTTTTCCACACACCCGGTCATACGTGAAATCGGTTATACTATTAACGACCCTGATAAAGCTGCCAGCCTTCTCTGGCCGCAGGCATCGACTGAAGTTTTGCGCACTATTCAAGGGTTGAGTGAGGCAGATGTTGGGTCTCCCGTTGCACGGAATTTTGAAAAAATTGCTGCCAGCCTGTCGGCGATCGACAAAGAATTTTATCCGGCTTCTCTTGAAGACTGGCAAGCGTTTGAAATATTCAACAAGGCCGATGAACAGCTTGCAAATGCGCATTTTCGCCCTAGGGGACAAACGATCAGAGATTTTGTGGAACTTCTTGCCGCCAATTACGGACAAAGCTGGGGCGATCTTGCGCATCAGTATGATGGGGATAGGGGAGGCTATTTATCTATCTCACTCAGGAATATCTTAACGTTGGCCGACAGTGTGGGCATATCATGCATGGCGCCGTTGGCTTTGAATATGTCTGTTGATTTGCAACATAAGGCTGTGAATCAAGGAGATATCGTGGCCTGCTCGGGATCGTTTTCAGACGTACGAATGCATGGCATCGGTCCACGCGCAAAAAGTCTTACAAGAAATCCGCGCCAGTTAAGCCTGTGCGGGGAGTTGTATCGGGAAGACAATATTGCGCGCCTGCTTGGCCTAGCGCGTCATTTCGATACCTACTTGGGCGAATGGGATAAACGTAGACGCCAACTGGCAGCGAGCGACGCGTTTAACGAATATCCCGCCGACCAAAAATGGCGTGGACTGCCTAATCCTACTTTCGATTATGTCGGATTTGAAGAGGATGAGGCCTATGATATCCGATCCATACATCAGGCTTCGGAAGGACAAAAATTTCTGACCAGCATGGGCGATGAACTGGCGGCCAGACGATTAAAGGAAGTCGCTTATGATCCTATCCATTTTCTTTCGGTCAGAAAAAATCACGATGGATCGGCGCAGGCTCTAGCCATTTTAGAGGAAGAACAACCAGAAACTTCCGATATCCTTATCTTGCGTGTAAAAGAAATACTTTCCAATGAAGGAAGCTCCAGAATATCAAGTAATAGGGTCGCCTATGCCGTGCATGAAAGAACCGAATGGATTAATGGGCAAAGACTGAGCGCAAAACCATATGCGGAGGCTCGTATGAGCTTGCGCAGGAAGGCGGAACAACGTGCGGGCATAAGAGGGCAGGTGGGCCATAACCCGTTCGATCCTGAACAGAACAGGCAGGCCGTAGAAGTTCTTCATGACGTCTTGCCTCAGAGATTCCGCCGGGCGGGCCAGTGGGGTTGCCTCTCCGATCGTTTTTTATACCAAAGATCTGCTGCTTTGTTGCAATCGCTCGATCCTAAAATGGCTCCCGACAGGCAACCCAACTTGCGGTTCGTTTAAATCAATAATCCCGGTTGCGTTTGGGTGTCGCGCGCAAAACACTTTCAAACAAATTCGATGGTTTGTTTTCTTGCACAGGCGTTGCCGGAGGCGCAGGAATTTGCGGCGCGGCAGGCGGTGTAACGGCGGTGGTTGCGGGGTTTACGGGCGGCGGTGTGATCGGCGTGTTTGCATCTCGCATGCCGTAAACATGCGCGGACGTCGGGAAGCGACGGGCGCGGACGTCGTCGGCATATTGTTTGACCGCGCGGGTGACATCATTGCCGAGCGCGGCGTATTCTTTAACGAATTTGGGTTTTTTGCCCAGCGTGAGGCCGAGCATGTCATCGACGACGAGGATTTGCCCATCACACGCGGCGGATGCACCTATGCCGATCACGGGGCAGGTAACCAGGAGTGTAATATCGCTGGCGAGCTTTTCGGCGACGCCTTCGACGACGATGGCGAATGCGCCCGTATCAGAAATCGCTTTGGCATCATCGAGGATTTTTTGTGCGCTGGCATCGTCGCGGCCTTGCGTTTTAAACCCGCCCATCGTATTCATCGATTGCGGTTGCAGCCCCACATGACCTATCACCGGGATTGCGCGTTGTGTCAGGTATGCAACCGTTTCTGCCATTTCCGCGCCGCCCTCAAGCTTGACGCAAGCCGCGCCTGTTTCTTTCATGATGCGCGCGGCATTTTTGAACGCGGTCTCTTTACTTTCCTGATACGAACCGAATGGCATGTCGATGACGACGAGCGCTTCTTTCGTGGCGTTCTGTACCGCGCGCCCATGGCGGATCATCATATCTATGTCAGCCTGCAAGGTGGACGGTTCGCCATAGACGACCATGGCGACGCTATCGCCGACCAGAAGTATATCGCAATGTGGATCGAGCAGAGCCGCCATCGACGCCGTATAGGCCGTGAGGCAGACGAGGGGGGATTGGCCGGGGCCTTTTCGGCCCGCAATATCAAGGATCGTTTTGCGCATGGGGATAGAATAAGAAAAAAGAAGGCTTTAATAAAGAAGAATTCTTTACGTCGTGCGCAAATGGAAAGGATTAAAATTCGTATCCCGGTCGTAAATATCCACGCCTTCGGCTTTTTTAAGGTATTTTATGACACGGCACGTAAACGGCAGGGCTAAAATCTCCCATGCGGTGCAAAAGACTATCGTTGAAAGTATAAGATTGGGCAGATCTTCAATGCGGTAGATTCCAGCCAGCAAAACGCAAAGGGAATAAAAGGTTATGCTGTCCGCTATTTGTCCGGCGAGTGTGGAGGCAATAAGACGGAACCCGAGCATGCGGCCTTCGGAAAAAACCTTCATTTTGGCCAGGACGTAATCGTTCGCAAATTCCCCCATGAAAAAGCACATGACCCCGGCGATACCCAAGGCAGGGCTAAATAAAAATATACTTCTGAATGCCGTGTTGTTGGGATAGCTCTCCGAAGGCGGCACAACGGCATATAAAGCAGGTATGGCCGATGCAAGTATCAAACAGATGAGCCCGGTCCATACAATCCTTCTGGTTTTGGCGTAGCCGTAAACTTCCGTGAATATATCCGCAAAGATATAGGTGATGGGATAGGCTATAACAGCCACGGAAAAGCTGAATGGACCCAAATCAAATGTTTTTGCCGCCGTCAGCGTTGCGATGATCAAAAACGTCACCCAGATCATGCCCAGCAGATCGAGGTATTTATGCCTTACGTGTGAGGCTTTATGGGGGTCGGTAATCATCATGGTGGGGGTTTACAGTCAAAAGACAGCATTGAAAAATATAATATGTCTAAACTTGAATAAAATATAAGTTTGATGTAAAATGCTTACATGATTTCATTGAAACAAATGCGCGCGGGTTGCGGGCTTCTAGAATGGACGCAGGCGGATCTGGCTAAAGAATGCGAACTTTCAACGACGGCCATCAACGCCATAAGCCGTCAGCACGCCAAGCCGCGTTTGCAGACGCTCGAAAAAATCCAGAAAGTTTTAGAAACGCATGGTGTCGAGTTTATAGACGCCGATGGGGTTCGGTTAAAAAACAATGTTTTTAAGGTCATGAATTTCGAAGGTAGAGATGCTTTTTCCCAATACATGAACGATATCGTGGAAACTCTACGGGTCAAAGGCGGTGAGGGGCTGCATATTATCGACGATGAAGAGATATTTTGGTCCAAATATCGTTCCGTCTTTTTTGAGTATTGTCAGCAATTTCGAAAATACAAACTGAAAGAAAGACTGTTGCTTCGCGAGGGCGTTCGCTCGTTCTATGGCCCGGCCGATTGTTCCACCTATCGGTGGTGTTCCCATGATATTGCCTCTCAGGTCAGTGCATCCGTCTATGGCGATAAATATGCCATTGCCTTACCGGATCGATTTGTTGTCATAGAGAACAAGCTGATTGCCGACACGTATCGCAAACAGTTCGAACAGAACTGGCGGCGTTCCAAGCCTATGCCTGCAGGCCAGCCCGAGTTTGAAAAAGATCTTAAAAAACCGCCGAAATAAAGAAATTAGTCACAATCCTGCCCCATTCCTTTCGTAGAAAATAGGCTGGTTTTAGGGAATATAGCCATGAGTATCAGGGTTCTTCAGGTTTTTGCGGCTTTGTGCATGCTGGTCGGCGTTTCCGCCTTCGCGCAGGACCGTATGGTTCCGCATTCGGAGGAGCAGCTTACGCTTTCCTACGCGCCTGTGGTCAAGAAGACTTCCCCCGCCGTCGTCAATATCTATACCAAGCGTGTCGTGCAAAAGCGCGTCAGTCCATTCATGGCAGACCCTATGTTTCAGAAATTTTTCGGCGATATGGGCGTGCAGGGTCTTACGCGTGAGCAGGTTGAAAGTTCGCTGGGTTCTGGCGTCATCGTCGAGAACGACGGGCTGATTATAACCAATGCGCATGTGGTAAAATATGCGCAGGAAATCATGGTCGTTCTCGCAGACCGCCGTGAATTTGATGCAAAGGTATCGTTGATCGATGAACGTTCGGACCTTGCTATTTTGCGGGTCGATGCCAAGGGTGAATTGCTTCCCCATGCGCCTTTAAAACCGTCGGAACAATTGCAGGTCGGCGATATCGTTATCGCCATCGGCAATCCGTTCGGCGTTGGCCAAACGGTGACGAGCGGGATCGTTTCGGCATTGGCACGCTCCTCGCTTAACATCAATGACTTTAATTTCTTCATTCAAACAGATGCCGCGATTAACCCCGGCAATTCCGGCGGGCCGCTTGTGTCCATCGATGGCGGCGTGGTCGGCATCAATTCGGCGATTTATTCACGTTCGGGCGGATCGCTCGGTATCGGTTTTGCTATTCCGTCCGAAATGGTGGCGACTGTAATCGCTGCGGAAAAAGGTGGCAATCACACAGGTAAGGCGATTGTTCGCGCATGGCTCGGTTTCAATGGCCAGCCAGTGACGGCGGATATCGCAAGCTCGCTCGACCTCAACCGTCCGACCGGCGTTCTGATCACGAACATCCATCCGGAAAGCCCGCTTCTTAAAGAAGGCATGCAGGTGGGCGACGTCATCGCAGCGATTAACGGCAAGGAAGTGCATGACGGCGCCGAATTGAAATTCCGCCTTGCGACGCTCCCGCTGGGTGAAGAGGCTTCGCTTGACGTGTTGCGCAAGGGCAAGGCGATGAATTTCAGGGTCAAGGCGGTCGCACCGCCGGATTCACCTTCGCGTGAGGAGGCGACATTGGATGGCGCAACGCCGCTAAATGGCGCGACAGTTTCCAACATCAATCCTGCCGTTATCGTAGAACAAAACCTGTCCGGTGAAGCCAAGGGTGTCGTGGTGACCGGGGTTGCCAACGGACGCGCGGCCTCACGCCTGTTCCAGCGCGGAGACATTATCGTCAGCGTCAATAACAAGGAAATCAAAACCGTCAAGGAGTTGAAATCCGTGTTGGCGGACGCAAAAGGTCAACCCAGCTTTGCCTTGGTGATCGAACGCAACGGCCAAAAGACACAAATAGTTATTCGATAGTTTTTTCCTGTCATTCTGAGCGAAGCGAAGAATCTCAAAGAGATCCTTCGGGCGATGTCCTCAGGATGATAGTATAAAGGGACTAGTAATCGGAGGCTGTTCGCTCTATGTTCTTGTTATGCCTGCAACCCTTTTTGACAGACCTGAAAAAAACTTAAGCCACGATGCCCCGCGCCCGCTGGCCGATCGTCTGCGCCCGCAAAGTCTCGATACGATTGTGGGGCAGGATCATCTTGTGGGCGAGGGCGGCACGCTGCGCAAAATGGTCGAAAGTGGACATTTGCCCTCGCTGATATTATGGGGACCGCCCGGATGCGGCAAGACGACGATGGCGCGTATTCTCGCGCAGCATACCGATCTACATTACGAACAAGTCTCGGCCATTTTTTCCGGCGTCGCGGATTTAAAGAGAATTTTCGAAAGCGCAAAGCTGCGTCGTCAGAACGGGCGCGGCACGCTGTTGTTCGTTGATGAGATTCACAGGTTCAATAAATCACAGCAAGATGCGTTCCTGCCTGTTATGGAGGACGGTACGATTACGCTTATCGGGGCCACGACCGAAAACCCGTCGTTTGAACTGAATGGTGCTTTGTTATCCCGTTCACAGGTATTGGTGCTTAAACGCCTAGACGATACCGCGCTGGAAAATATTATCTGCCGCGCGGAAGAAGAAGCAGGCAAGAAACTTCCTCTCGATTCTAACGCCCGCGAAACGCTCAAAGCCATGGCGGATGGTGATGGGCGTTATGCACTTAACCTTACCGAACAAGTGCTGGCGCAGCCGGATATGCTTGATACGGAAGGCTTAACGCGACTTTTACAAAAGCGCGCGCCGCTCTACGACAAGAAAGACGATGCGCATTACAATCTGATCAGCGCGCTGCATAAATCTGTGCGCGGCAGTGATGCCGATGCGGCTCTGTACTGGCTATCGCGCATGTTGAATGGCGGCGAAGACCCACGCTATATCGCGCGGCGTGTTTCCCGCATGGCAGTTGAAGATATCGGTATGGCCGATCCGCAGGCATTGCAAGTGGCGCTGAATGCTTGGGAGATGTATGAACGCGTTGGCTCGCCCGAGGGAGAACTCGCTATCGCGCAGGCCGTAATCTATATGGCGACCGCGCCCAAATCGAACGCGGCCTATACCGCAATCGGTGCCGCTCGCCGCGCCGCGAAGGAAACGGGATCGCTGATGCCGCCCAAACATATTCTGAACGCGCCGACAAAATTGATGAAAAATCTCGGCTATTCCGAAGGCTATGAATATGACCACGGCACCGAGGAAGCGTTCTCGGGGCAGAATTATTTCCCCGATGAGATGGAGCGCGAGATTTTTTATGATCCTCCCGAGCGTGGGTTCGAGCGTGAAATCAGGAAGCGCCTTGATTACTGGGAAAAACTGCGTGAGAAGAAACGCCGTGGATAGGTTTCTGGCCGCGCACGCACCGTTTGATGACGATGAGGCCGCAGATATTGCAGCTACGCGCGTGCTTATTCAAAATCATCCTGATTGTTTCTGGCGGACGCACTTCAATCCCGGCCATATAACAGGATCGGGTTTATTGCTCAGCCATGACAGACAGCGCGTTTTGTTAAATCATCATAAATTCTTGAATATGTGGATCGGTTTTGGCGGCCATGCCGATGGCGAGATGGATATATTTTCCGTTTGCCGCCGCGAAATCATGGAAGAATCCGGTATTGAAAATATTGAACCTCTGACGCTATCCATTGTGGATGTCAGCGTGCATCCCGTGCCTGACAATCCCAAAAAAGGCGAGCCCGCCCATAAACATTTCGATATACGCTATATTTTCTGCGTGAAGGATAGGGCAGACGAACGATACGCGGTGAGTGATGAGTCCGTTTCTTTGCGCTGGTGCGATTACAATGAGGCCATGACTTTGGTGAACCCGGATGATAAGATTTGCCGTCTTTTGAGAAAGTGGAAAAAATTGGTATGAAAGACGTACAACATATAAAAGTTCCGCAAGATGATAACGGGCAGCGTCTGGATCGCTGGCTGAAAAAGAACGTCGAGGAAATGTCATTCGTGATGGTGCAAAAACTGATCCGCACGGGCCAGATCCGTATCGACGGCAAGCGTGCCAAGCCCGATACGCGCCTTGTGGCGGGGCAGGAAATCCGTCTGCCGCCGATGGATGAACGCCCCGAGAGAGGCGATGGCTACAGGCTTCGTGAAGACGATGCCGAAATGATCATCAAGGCCGTGATTTACGATGACGGCGATATTCTCGCGATCAATAAACCCGCCGGAATCGCAACGCAGGGCGGAATGAATATCGAACGCCATATCGATGGCATGCTCGAAGCGCTGACAGGCAAGGACGGCGTAAAACCACGTCTTGTGCACCGTCTGGATAAAGATACATCGGGCGTTCTGCTTCTGGCACGTTCTGCCGAAATGGCGCGCAGGCTTGGAAAAATGTTCCAGGGTCGCGATATGAAGAAAATCTACTGGGCGATCACAAGCCCTGCGCCGACCGAAATGAGCGGCGAGATCAAGGCGCATCTGATCAAGGGCACGATTGGGCCCGAAAAGGATAAGATGATCGTCGATATGAAAGAAGGCCAGAAAGCCTATACCGAATACGAGGTGATGGAGGTCGCGGGCAAGAGGGCGGCGTTCGTCGCCTTTATGCCCAAGACGGGCCGCACGCACCAGATCCGCGTCCACGCGGCGCATATGGGTTTCCCGCTGCTGGGCGATGCCAAATACGGGGTGAAAGCGGCCATCGAAGGGCCGGGGATTACCCAGCGGCTGCATTTGCACGCAAGGTCCCTGCAGTTCCAGCATCCTTCCACGCGCAAGGCCATCAAGCTTTCGGCCCCTCTGCCCGAAGACTTATCCCGGAGCTGGGACGCACTGGGTTTCCAGAAAAAACCGGATCATGAGCCTTTTGCCGATTTTTAAACTTTTACAGCGCTTTTCCGGCTCTCTATACTCCTAGGGGCATTTTAAGGGTTTGATACATTTCATGGCCGCCAACTGGCAAAGACATTCCCTGACATGGGGCAAGAGACTGACGTTCGTGATTTTGATCATGGGCGGGTTGTTTTATGGCGTCTTGAGCCTTGCCGAACGATCGAAAGATTCTTTGCGCATGGGGCTGGAGGATTATCTTAAGGGCGTGAGCGGGCAACATGCCGAAATCACCGAGATGGTTGATGCCAAACTCATGCCCGATATGGTTTTCGCCGTAAAGGGCGTCAACATCCGCGATGTCAAAAATACCGATAAGGTTTATATCCATGCCGACAACGCGTATATCGCGATGCCGTTCTGGCGAATTCTTTTGGGACTGCACGCTTATGCGGGGTTTGAGGTCAAAGGCTTGCAGATTGCATCCGGCTTCTTCCTGCCGAAAAAACTGACGATCGATCATGCGGGAATTTCTGACCCGACGCCGCAGACCGCACGTCCGACTTTCGTGATAGAGGGAACATATAACAACCTGCCGTTGCTTATCACCATGGTGCTGGAGCGACACACAGGTAAAAAGCACGCGCTTTATTCGCTGCCTTCGCTTTCGCTGACGACCTTTAAGCTCGGTTCGCTGGAAGGCGATGGAATCTATTCTAGGCGCTTCAGCGGTCTTTCAATCGAACAATTGCATCTAACCCGCAAGGGGCAGGATGTGAAGATGACGGTCGAAGGACTGCATAACAAACCGATGGATGCCCGCGCGATCGGCACGATCGATAAAGTACCTTTCAACGCCACGATCAAGGCGCAAGCGGACGGTACAAAACTTCTGACGGTTATTCCCGAAACAGATGACAAAAAAGACCTTTTAAAAATCGAACGATTTGTTCGTGGCGTTGAACAGGATTTCGCGCTCACGGGCAAAGATAAACCCCTCACAATAACCATTGCCGAACCATCCAAGGAATCTGAACAGAAATGAAACGCGTATATAAACTGGCCTCCTACAACAAAACCGAAGACGGATATGTGATCCAGCTTGATGGCAAGACGGTAAAAACCCCGATGGGCCAGCCGCTGGCCTCACCGAACCGGGTAATCGCCGATGCCATCGTGCAGGAATGGATTGCGCAGGGCGATGAAATCATCCCTGATTCCATGCCGATCACGCAGATATTGACCACGGCTGTGGATCGCATGCGCGACCGCGACGCCATCACCAAATCACTGCTAAAATATCTCGACACCGATCTTTTATGCTACCGTGTCAAGGAACCGCCGGAACTGGCCAAACGTCAGAAGGAAGTCTGGGATCGCTGGCTGACATGGTTTGATGAACATTTCGAAAGCCCGCTGGATGTAACGTACGGTATAGACGCGCTGACGCAGGATTCCGACACGCACAAGCAAATCTGGAATTATCTGGAGGCACTGGATGAATATTATTTCACCGTGTTGCAGATCGTAACCTCACTGACGGGTTCCATCGTTCTGGGTCTTGCGTTCCTCGAACATGAGGCGGGGCCGGAAGATATCTATGCCGCAACGGAATTGGAAGAAATTTACTATGCGGAAGTTGCCAAGGAAGACGTGCATGGCAGCGACCCTGTGCAGGAACGCCGTCAGGCCGCGCTGAAACGCGATCTCGATACGTCTAAAAAATTTCTTAGCCTGCTGGACGCCGAATGAGCGCCGACGGGCTGCTGAAAGGGGATGACGGCAAGCGCCGCTGCCAATGGTGCAGTGTCGACGAGGGTTATATTCATTACCACGACAAGGAATGGGGCAATCCGGTTACGGATGATACCCGTCTGTTCGAAAAAATATGTCTGGAAGGGTTTCAATCGGGTTTGAGCTGGATAACAATTTTGAGGAAGCGGGAGAATTTCCGCAAAGGTTTTGCGGGTTTTGATATCAAGAAAGTGGCAAAATTCACGGAAAATGACGTCAATCGACTGTTAAAAGACGCGGGCATTATCCGTCATCGCGGCAAGATCGAAAGCACGATCAACAACGCCAAGCGTGCGCTGGAATTGCAAAAAGAGAAGGGATCTCTTGCCGCCTATTTTTGGTCGTGGGAGCCGGATGCAAAGAGCCGCCCCAAAAAAATGGATTACGCCACGCTCAAGACGCTCGGCAAAACGGATGTTTCTCTGGCTATTTCAAAAGACCTTAAAAAACGCGGTTGGAGTTTTGTCGGCCCGACGACGGTTTATGCTTTTATGCAGGCCATGGGGATGGTGAACGATCATCTGGAAGGGTGTCACCGCCGCGTTGAAATAGAGAAGACGCGTAAAAAATTTACTCGTCCGACTTAGTTTTAGACCCTCGCGTCAGGAAATCGTCATTCGCGATATCGTCCGTGTTCACTTCCACTTTTTCCAGTGCATCGGTGATTTGTTTTAAATCTTGCAGAACGGCGCGCAGCCTATCGGATAGTTTGGTGGTTTCCATGATCGTTTTCCTTCGAGATCAAAGATACAAGAAAACTTGTAGCACAGTCAACAATCAATCTTGTCATGAAGGACAAATTTTCTTGTGTTACCGTAATACCCATGATGATCCTCAAAAACATTCCTGATCTGGCTGAACGGCTCAAATACATACGGAAAATAAAAGGCCTAAGCCAGATCGAACTGGCCAATATTGCCGGAACAACCCAGCAGGCCATCCAGCAGGCCGAGGCCGGGAAGGCGCAAAACCCGCGCTATCTACATAAGCTTGCCCTGACGTTGGAGATTCCTTACGAATGGTTGACCATGAATCTGGTTCCCGCCAAAAGGGCAAAAGAGACGGCCAAAGGCTTTTCTGAAAAAGGCCGCGAGGTTCTGGACAATTTCTTTGCCATGCCTAAAAAGGACCAGTCGTTGCTGCTGGAACTGATGAAAACCCGCCAGAAGAAAGATAGCTAGAAGGATACTTGAAAGCGGCCACTCCGGCGCTATTTTACTGTCTAGCAGGGGATAATAGGAGACATCATGATCCGTATTCATGACCGCGATATTCGCGGGGCCACCCGCATGGGCTGGCTGGACAGCAAACACACATTTTCTTTCGGGCATTTTATGGACCCGGCGCGCATGGGATTTCGATCCTTGCGCGTGATCAATGACGATATCGTCATTCCGGGCGCAGGGTTTGACACCCATCCGCACAAGGATATGGAGATCATCACCTATATCCTGAAAGGCGAGCTGTCGCACAAGGACAGCCTCGGCACAGGTTCGACCATTCGTCCGGGCGAGATTCAACGCATGTCTGCTGGCACTGGGATTGAGCATTCCGAATACAATCCATCCAATGATAACGGCGTCCACCTGCTCCAGATATGGATCAGGCCGGAAGAGCGTGGTTTAGAGCCATCCTACGAACAAAAGACGATCGAGCCTAAAAAAGGACAGTTCGTTTTGATCGGCGATAGGCATGGCACGGATGGCGCTATCACCATTCATCAGGATGTGAAGCTGTATGTAGCGCATCTGGATGACGGGAATGAAGTCAGCCATAAATTTACCAAGGGACGTGGCGGTTTTATCCATGTTGCGCGTGGCCGGGTGATGCTGAACGGTGAAATTTTAAAAGAAGGCGACGGTGCCGAAATCAGCGATGTAGATAAGATTGTTCTTAAGTCTCTGGCGGATGAAAGCGAAGTACTTTTGTTTGATCTAGCTTAAGGAAATCTCACCGGACAGGATTTTCTGCAACGTTTCTATGTAGAAATCCGGTTCGGCAGACTTCACTTTTTCTTCGATAGATTCCACGGACTCCCCGCTTAAAACGGGGAGTCTTTTTTGCGAGAGAACTTTGCCGTGGTCGTATTCACTATCAACGAGGTGAATAGTGATTCCGGTTTGGGTGTCCTGATTGTCGAACACGGCCTGATGCACACGGCGGCCATACATACCTTGCCCGCCGTACTTCGGGAGCAGGGCGGGATGAACGTTCAAAACCGCGCCATGCACGGATGCAATCGTCTGCGGACCGATCAGCTTCATATAACCCGAGCAGATGACCAGATCAATTTCAAGATCGTCTAAAAGATCAGCAATCGCACGGTCCGGGTCCTGTGCGTTGCCCGCGTTAATAACGGCGCTCCTGATCCCGAGATCGCGGGCCCAGTTCAACGCTTTGCTGTCCGGATTGTTGCTGATCAGAATTACGGGCTGCGCGTTTAACGTGCCGTCTTTACAGGCGGCAGTGATGGCGTGGGCGGAACTTCCGTTATGGGAGGCAAGGAATGCGAGCTTCATGGTCCCGTTCTACAGCCAGCTTTTTGGGTTGGCAATACGGTATCCTTTGGCTGCACGCGAAAGGCCGTTTGCCACGCGATAAACGAAATACAAGATCGCTGGGCCTATGGCGGAAATGCTGGCGGTCCAGAGAAGTTTTTTGTTTGCATGGAGATAATCGGTCATCACTTCCATCAACCAGGTCTCGTTCGGTGCCTCGCCGCCGACAAGGCGGGCGATAGCGTCATCGAGTGGTGTATTATCGCCTTGCGTGTAAACCCAAAATCCCATGACAAGCGCTCCCAGCACGATAAAACTGGTGCCAATCCAGATGGTGCCGATGAGGTAAGTCATGTGGTTGTAAAGAAGCCCGTCTTCGGAATCTTTGTCACGGTAAAAATAGGCAGCAAAAAGTGTGACAAGCCACAGCGCGAGTGAAGCAAGAAACACCGTACCATTGGGTACGAACCCTAAAATGGTGGAAAGCACGAGGAACGCGTAAAGCGTGTTGATAGTTCTGGTTTGTGTTTTGTTTTCCATGTGTCTTACCGTCTGTGAAAGAGTTTTTCGATGTCTTTGAGACTTAGCGTGATATAGGTCGGTCGTCCGTGGTTGCAGTGGCCGGAATTTTCGGTTTCTTCCATCTTACGTAGCAGCGCGTTCATTTCTTCGATAGAAAGGCGGCGGCCTGAACGGACAGAGCCGTGGCATGCCATGGTGGATAGTACGGCGTTTAATTTTTCTTCTAGCAGGATAGAGGAATCCTGATCTTCGATTTCATCGGCGATATCGTTGATCAGTTTGGCGATATCAATTTTTCCGGTCAGTATCGAAGGTGTTGAGCGCACGGCGATGGAACCTTGGCCGAATGCCTCGATCTCCAACCCGAGTTTGCGGAACAGATCGGATTTTTCGAGCAAGGCGGTTGCGCGCACATCGTTCATATCAATGATTTCCGGCACCAAAAGCCCTTGCGTGGCAACGCCGCCATCTTTCATCTGTGCCTTGAATCGTTCATAGACGAGGCGTTCATGGGCAGCGTGCTGATCAACCATGACGATGCCGTCTTCGGTTTGCGCGATGATATAATTTTCATGCAGTTGCGCGCGCGGCGCACCAAGCGGATAATTTGTGGTTTCAGGGAGTACCTGTATTTCCGCGCGGGCGGACGGCGCATAATCCATCATCGGCGAGTAAGTTTGTTCAATCTTTTCCGCAAGATTGCCATAGGAAACACGCGATGGATACGATCCGCGCGAGAGCGGCAGGGCAGGGCCGGGGCCTTGCGGGCGGAAAGAGGAGAGCGCGTAATCGGATATCGTGCTCGAAGTTGTCTGGCCACCCGCGATTAGCGCGTGTTTAAGGGCAGATACGATTGCACCGCGCACGAGCGCATTGTCGCGAAAACGTACTTCGGCCTTGGCCGGGTGCACGTTGACATCGACTTCGGATGGCGGCACATCGATATAAAGTGCGACCACGGGATGACGATCCCGTGATAACAAATCTGTGTAGGCGGCACGAACACAGCCGATGAGAAGACGATCCCGTACTGGTCGTCCATTGACGAATAAAAATTGATGCTGCGCGGTGCCTCTATCAAAGCTCGGCAATCCTGCATAGCCTGTGATCCTCACATATTCGCGTTCGGCCAGTACAGGCACGGAATTATCGCCGAAATCACGCCCCAGAATGGCCGAGAGGCGTTCATGGCGCATGGCGGATATCTCACCTTGCGCGCCATTGAGTGATAGAGACGCTGCTCCATTATGGTTCAGTTTGAACGTGATGGACGGGTTTGCCATCGCTATGCGCGATAACATGTCTTTAACGGCGGCATATTCCGCGCGGTCGGTCTTGAGAAACTTCAAACGTGCAGGTGTGGCGTAGAATAAATCCTTCACCTCTACTGTCGTGCCTTGGGGATGCGGCGCGGGCGATGCTTCGCTCTTGCGTCCGCCTTCGACGGACAATGTCCAGCCGCTATCTTCATTCGTTGTGCGTGATGTGATGTACAGGCGACTGACTGCGCCGATACTTGGCAACGCTTCGCCGCGAAAACCCAGATGGCGAATATTGACGAGATCATCGTCAGGGAGCTTAGAGGTCGCGTGGCGTTCTATGCAGGCGGTGAGTTCTTCACGGTCCATCCCGCTGCCATTGTCGCGGACGCGGATCAGGCTCTTGCCGCCATCGCGTAAATCCACCTCGACGTTCGATGCGCCCGCATCAATGGCGTTTTCGACGAGTTCCTTCACGGCCGCAGCAGGCCGTTCGATAACCTCGCCAGCGGCGATCTGGTTCACCAGATAGTCGGGTAGATGTCTTATGCGCATGCCATACCATAGCGAATAGGGCCGTGCCGGGGAAGGAAATCACCTCCATAATCCCCGTTTATTTGCATAATTTTAGGGTAAAATCAGCGGATTATCGCGCCTTCGGTCAGGGCATCTTCAAGATTGGAGCCCGTTAGATTGGCCCCTGTGAGATCGGCGCGGCGAAAGTCGCATCCCGTCAAATCCGTGTTGGATAGATCGACACCCATCAGGATGGAATCGCGTAAATCGCAATTTTTTAAAACGCAGAATTTTAAGGAAGATCCCGATAGATTTGCGCGTTGTAGACGCACGCCATGTCCTTCGGGCGTATCGAATTTCAACGGGCCGAAATTGGCAGCCGTAAGATCGGCGCGGGCAAGGTGAACGCCCTTGAGTGAGGAGCCGCGGAAATCCGTTCTGGTCAGGTTGCAATCGCGAAAATCGCTGTAATCGAGTGTCGCGCTCTGGATTTTTGCGTGTTCCAGATTGAGGCCGAGGAATGTTGCCTTCACCGCGCGCATCGCCGTCATCGGGTAGTCGGAAAGGTCGGTGATATCGCGCAGGTCAAAGCCGCTCAAATCCATCTGGTGGCCGTTCTTGCCTGCGGTGGCAATCCATTTTTTATGAACCTCCAGAAGTTCGGAAAGTGTTTTAGGCCCATCGCTCAAACGCTTGCCCATCGCTTCGTCTTTTACGACGTTATCGAGAATGGAATCCTGCAATTCGGCGTTGCGAAGGATCGCACCCGCCATAACGGCGTTGGAAAGATTGGCGCGGGTGAGGTCAGACCCTGTAAAGTCCACACGTGTTAAATTCGCACCATCGAAATTCGCGCCGGATAGATTCGCCTGATTGAGCATGACGCCCGATAAATCAGCATCGGAAAAATCGGCGGCCATGGCTTTGACCTTTTCCATGCTGGTGTCGGTCAGTTTGGCGCCTGTCAAATTCGTTGTCGGCGATTTGCCTTTAGGGAAGGCAGGCAGCGGTTTATTGACCAGCGTACCGGATTCACCGCGTTCCATGATGCGGCCTTCGCGAAGGTCCGCAGCGTCGAGATTGGCACCTGAGAGGTTTGCCCCTGCCAGATGCGCGCCGCGAAAATCAGCGCGGCTCAGGACTGCGTTGGTTAGATCCGCGCCGCGAAGATCGCAGGAAAAGAAGGTTGTGCCGACGAACGTGCCGCCCGAAAAGTTACATTTGGAAAAATTCGATCCCGTGAAATCGGCTTGGCTCATATCTTTTCCGACTAGGGAAAGACCGGACAAATCGCCAAATTTAATTGAGGCGCGCGCCCCGCCACGCCGGCCTTTTAGATAGGCGTCATGCTTTTCGATGATCTCATCGAGGTCATATTGCGTGTAACGGCGGAATTCTTCGCTGGTCGGCGCATTCATGGCGCAAAGGATACATGAATCTCTTACGATTTCATATAGTTAAGGAGGCCTCGCGTGGATGCGTCCAGCGCACCCTTACCGGCCGCAATATTGTTTGCCAACTCCTTGCCGAGTTCGACGCCGTACTGATCGAAAGAATTTATATTCCATATGATGCCCTGCGTGAACACTTTGTGCTCGTAGAACGCGATCAACATGCCAAGAGAATAGGGATCCATTTTGTCGAACAGCAACGTGTTGCTCGGACGGTTGCCTTCGAACACGCGGGCTTCATTGCCGCCCGCTTCGTCCAGTGTGCGGCCCTGCATTAACGCCTGTGATTGCGCGAGCATGTTGTTGAGCAGCAGTGTGTGCTGATCGTCCATGGGATTGTGCGTTTGCTTTGAGGCGATAAAATCGCAGGGGACAATAGATGTACCCTGATGGATCAATTGATAGAAGGCGTGTTGGCCGTTCGTGCCGGGTTCACCGAACACGATGGGGCCGGTTTTGTAGTCGGTGATTTGTTTGCCATCGCGGTCGACGTCCTTACCGTTGGATTCCATGTCCATCTGCTGCATGAAGGCCGGAAAGCGGTGCAGATATTGATCGTAAGGCAGTATGGCATACGTTTCCATGTCCTGAAAATTTCGGTTCCAGATGCCGAGCATGGCCATCAGGACGGGAATATTCTGCTCCATCGGTGCTTCACGGAAATGCGTATCGGCGGCATGGCCGCCCGCCAGAAGTTTTTCGAAATTGTCGTATCCGACAGCCATGCAAATCGAAAGGCCAATGGCTGACCATAGCGAATAACGCCCGCCGACCCAGTCCTTGAAAGGAAACATGTTGGACCCGGAGATGCCGAATTTTTTGACTGCCTCTCCGTTGGTCGATAAAGCACAGAAATGTTTTTCAACTGCACTTGCATCTCCAAGTTTTTTCACCAGCCAGTCTTTGGCGGCAGTAGCGTTCGCCATAGTTTCTTGTGTCGTGAATGTTTTAGACGCTACGATGAACAATGTCCGTTCCGGATCAATCTGTTTTAAAGTTTCTGCCAAATGGGTAGGGTCGACATTGGAAACGAAATGCATATGGATTTGTGGCGCGGTATAAGGTTTCAAGGCCTCGCACACCATATAAGGACCAAGGTCCGAGCCGCCGATACCGATATTGACGATATGTGTTAAGGATTTTCCCGTGTGGCCTTTCCATTGGCCGGAACGGACATCGTTGGAGAATTTTTTCATACGGGCCAGAACGTCATGAATTTCCGGCGATACGTCTTCGCCATCCATCATGATGGGCGTGTCTTTGGGCGCGCGTAATGCCGTGTGCAGAACGGCACGTTTTTCGGTGTTGTTGATCTTCGCGCCTGTAAACATTTTCTCGCGCCAGCCCACCAGATCGCACGCGGCGGCAAGGGCGAAGAGTTTTTGCAGCGTTTCTTGCGTGATACGGTTTTTCGAATAATCGAACAGAAGGCCGGGAATTTTTACGCTGAATTTATCAAAGCGATTATCATCTTTTGCAAACATATCGCGCATATGCACACCCTGCATGGCCTTGCAGTGCTCGGCGAGGGCGTACCATTCTGGCTTGAGAGCAGGATTATTGGACATTGGGCAGTTCCTTTACGACGTTTACATTTGGAATATTCTTGGGCTGGCCTACCATCACGGTGACCATGGTTTCCGGTTTTAAAACACGTTTGGAAACGCGTTGGATATCATCTGCTGTTACGGCGTTGATGTATTCTGCGAAATGATCGAGATAATCGATGGGAAGATCGCTTATACGCAGTTGCAGCACCATGCCCGCAATGGCGTCTGTCGATGTCAAAGCAAGGGGCATTGACCCTGTAATATAGGATTTTGCGTCGGCAAGTTCACTCGCGCTCACTTTTTGCGCCTGCATTTTGGTCATTTCATCCTTGATGATGGAAAGCATCTGCGTCGTGCTTTCGGTTTTGGTCGAAGTGGCAATGCTGATCGTATCTGCATGGCGGTAATCTTCTAGACCGGAATAAATGCCATAGGTCAGGCCGTTCCTTTCGCGTGCGTTTTCCATCAGGCGCGATCCAAACCCCGCGCCGCCATAGATATAATTCATAACCTGCAATGCGTGGTAGTCTTTATCTGTTTTATCGAACGAAGGCAGCATGATGTTAATAAAGGTTTGTGGAATTGGCTGTTCGAAAAGATATATTTTATCGGGGTTGGTGACGCCTGTGTTCTTTATGGTCGCGGCGTCCGCCGTTTCAGGCAGCTTGCCGAAAATTTTATCAATGGTGGGGCCTATCGTGTTGGAATCGATATCGCCCGCGACAGCGATCAGGAGGCGGTCTTTGGTCAGGTGTTTATTTTTAAAACTGCGCAGATCATCCGGCGTTATGCGGGCGAGAGAAGACAATGTTCCGCCACTGTTCTTGCCGTAAGGGTGCTTATCGAACGCTTTGTCGTTGGCCAGCCGCGCCGCCATCCAGTCGGGTTCTGACAAGGCCGATTTTATACGGCTGAGATTGGAATCGCGCATACGCGCCACGGGCTCTTCATCGAAACGCGGTGAGTTGATTGCAAGCGATAAAAGCTCGAACGCCTTGTCCTGATTACGGGTGAGGGTTTTGACTTGGCCACCGAACCCGTCGCGACCCGCATTAAAGGTGAGCGTGATGGAGTGATCACTTAAGGCTTTTTGGAAGGCTTGCGAATCCAGTTCGCCTGCGCCTTCATCCATCGTGTTGGAAAGCATGCGGGCAAGCCCTTGCAGGTTTTCAGGATCATTGGCCGATCCAGAATCACGAAAGTAAAACTGTAAGGCAAGAATGGGCAGGGTGTGGTCTTCGACTGCCCAGATGGTGATTCTACCCGGTGTTTTTATTTCGCGTATGGGCAGGAATTTATCGGCGGCCTGTGCCTGCATCCCGAAGAAAACAAGCAGTGCTATGACGATTATAAGCAGCAGCGATCCGAGCAGAATCCATTTGCCGGGTTTTTTATCTTTGAACATTTGCGCCTTCCTTTGCCGGTGGTTCCTGTGGCATCAGGTAGCCCGTCACGGGTGGACGTATCCATGGTTTGGATTCATCAAGATATTTCTGCGCCGCCGTTTTTACCTGTGCAGGCGTAACTTTGGCGATGTCGTCGGGCCAGTTTTCGATATCGGCGACTTTGCTGCCCGTAGTTAGTGCTACACCGAAAATCATGGCGGGGCCTGCAACGCTGTCGCGCGCGAAAACGGCTTCGTCGCGCAACCGCTGGATGGCGTCATTTACTTCCACGTCGGTCACGCCGTCCTCGATGATTTTTTGCAGTTCGGTATCGAGCGCATTGCCGAGTTCCTTAGGCGTTACACCGTTTGCAGGTGTGCCGCCGATGGAAATTGTGCCGTAATCAAGCGCGTTGGAATTATAATCAAAATCAACGCCCGTCGCTTTTTTCTGATCGACAACGATGTTTTTATACAGGCGCGTCGTAGGGCCGCCGCCCAGAATTTCCGCGAGCACCTGCAGCGCTAGGGAATCGCTGCGGTTCTTCGCCTCGGCGGGCGCAATATAGATTTTCTGATATATGCTCTGGTGAATGCCAGGATCGTGCAGTTCCAGTGCAGCCGTGCCAATCGTCGGCGGCACTTCCGGGCGCTTGCGGGCCGGAATGTCTTTGCGCGCAATGCCGCCATAATATTTTTCGGCGAGTGGTTTAAGTTTTTCCGCCGTTATATCCCCACTTACCACAAGGATCGCGTTGTTGGGCGCGTACCAGCGGTCATAGAAAGATTTTACGTCCTTCCATTCGTATTTTTCTATTTCCGACATCCAGCCGATCACAGGCTTGCCGTAAGGATGGTTGACGAACAAGGTGCTGTTCATCTGCTCGCCGAAAATCGCGCGCGGATCGTTGTCCGTGCGCTGGCGTCGTTCTTCAATCACAACCTGTTTTTCGGAAGCATAATGGTCCGCGGGCGGGTTGAGGTTGACGAGACGGTCTGCTTCCATCTCCATCATCTTGGACAAATTATCTACCGCGATGGATTGAAAATAAGCGGTGTAATCTTGTCCCGTGAAGGCATTGTCGTTGCCGCCGAGTTTTTTCACCGTTTTTGAAAATTCTCCGGCGGCGAGTTTGGGCGTGCCCTTGAACATCAGGTGCTCGAAATAATGCGCCATGCCTGACGATCCCGGCAATTCGTCCGCTGCGCCGACCTTCATCCAAAGCATGCTTGTCACCACGGGTGCGCGGTGGTTGGGAATGACGACGACCTGCAACCCGTTGGAAAGGGTAAATTCCTGTGCCCCGAACGTGCTGGCGAACGAAGGGTAAGAAATTGTTATTGCTAACAAAAATATAAAAAATGCACACTTGACCATACGTTACATTAACGAAATAGCTTGACGGCGTCGATGCATCGTTTAAAAGAATTTGATATCCATAATCATAAAAAGCGATGTCACCAAAGCTATGTCCATGTCCGCCGCCAGATTATATGTGGTCACCGCCAACGCCTTATCCGGTGAAATCTACAATGAGATTCCCCAGAGGATGCTGGCCGTGACATTGTGCGCTGGTAACGTGGCCCTTGGCGTCCGGCATGCCGATGCCGTTTTCAGAAACGATTTTGACGCTATCTTCAATTATGTTGCACCGCTCATGCAGGATGCCGCAAAAATCCACAATAGCGTGCTGGAACTGATTTTGGCCGCCAATTTTTTCGACCATTCCGCGCAAGAGGAAAAAAACCGGAAAGGAGACGCCGTAACTGCCGCCGCATACAAGGTGGGACAGTTTTTAAGTGATTGCAATCAGGCAGCCATTCAGACTATGCAAAGCGGGAAAATCTCCGGATTTTTTATGGAGAGGGAAACCGCGCCCGATCCGGCAGAAGCGATGGCGAAAAACACGGCAGCCCTGAAGGATATTTTCGCAAAGGTGTCGGTGGCGCTGCCCCTAAGAATGGACGCCGCGTCCAAACTCTCCAGCCTGTGGGAGGTGATTGCCCCCGGCATTCATGGCGCGACGACGGAAGCAATAGAGGAATCACGCGACATGATTGCCAGGTACAAAAAATTTCTGGAACAGGAAATCGACTTTATACCGATGTTTCTAACGAAACTGGAATTACCGCCGCCTGCCTGATCAATCATCTTTGATCGGCGTTTCGCCTTCGGTGATGGGCTTGCCTTGCGCACGGTTTTGCTTGATGCGGTTGACCTCGCCGACAGGGTCGACAACTTTTGAGGGCGGTTCCACTTTCTTGCCGACCATTTTCTTCAACTGATCGATACCGGGCATTTCCTCATCGGCGATTTCAGCGGTTTCCTTGTCCACTTCTTCGCGGATGGCAGGGCTGGCGTTCGCGCCGCCGGTTTTTTGCAGCAGGACGGCTTCGCCCTCACTGACATTATTGTCCTTGGCGGCCTTCTTAATGGCTTCTTCGCCAAGCACGGCTTCGCGTGCCATGTCGGTTGCAGATAATTCCTGCGGACGCGGTGCGCCGGGCTTCGGTGCCTGTATTGCAAAGTCTGGCGGCATTTCCAGCGGCGCACGCTTAACAACTGCGAATTCATCGGGCGCCTTTTTCGAAAAATCGAATTGCTTTTTCGTGCTTTCGCAGGCGGACATCGAAATTGCTGCGCCTGCCATAAATGTCAAAAGTAGAAATTGTTTCATCATACTGTGCCGCCTTGGCCTTTATTACGCTTAGGTTCAAAGAATACCCCATCGATGACCAGAAGCGCAATGCCGACGACAATGGCGCAATCTGCGATGTTAAAGGCGGGGTAATGCCATTTACCGATATAGAAATCAAAGAAATCCGCGACCGCGCCGAATCTTAAGCGGTCGATGACATTGCCGATGGCGCCTCCGATCACCATGGCGATAGATACCACCTGCAGCCAGCCCGTGGCGCGGGTCAGCCAGATGGAAAATACCACCGTGATAATGAGCGCGATGCCGGTAAGAACCCATGCACCGCTGCCCTGGAAAAGGCCGAAACTGATCCCCTCGTTCCAGACCATCGTAAGATTAAAGAAAGGCAGGATTTCAACCGACGTAAAGGGCAAGCGCGCAGGCGCGTCTTTCAGCCATTCCCAAAGATTGTGCTGAATGCCGTGCGGTTGCACCTCTGGGCGCAGCACGTATTCAAGGATCAGCCATTTGGAAAGCTGATCAAGAATGATGATGTCGAGCGCAAGCGCGAAACCCACTGTAGGTTTGGAACTGCTCAGTTTCCAGTAGGACATTACGCCGCCTGTTTTTGTTTGGCATACCAGCGCACGGCACTCGCGTCACGCAAGGTCAGGTCCGGATATTCTTTATCTGTTCCGACTTCGGGAAGTATCTTCCAGCTGCGCGTGCACTTATTGCCTTCGGCCTTGGCGAAGACAACACCGACGCCTTCGGTTTTACCATCCTTAAACGCATCCGTCGGAGCTTCGCCTTTTTTGACGTTGGCTTGCGAGGTGATACAGATTTCCGCCATGTCCGCGCCGTTCAACGCCGTCGCATACTCATCATTGACGTAGATCGTGGGCGCGGCTTCCAGCGAGGCACCAATCACCTTTTGTGCGCGTTGCGGTTCCAGTGCGCCGAGCACGACGTTGCGGACTTTTAAAATCTTTGCCCATTTGTCTTCTAGTTTTTCGTTGCGCCATTCTGCCGGGGCGGTGGAATAGGTGCGTAGATGGATGCTGTCGGCTTCTTCGAACACGCCTTTGGGACGGAAATCCCAAGCTTCTTCCGCCGTGAAAGACAGGAACGGGGCGAGGCGTGTAACAAGGAAGTCATACAGTTCCGCCATAACCGTGCGGCAGGCACGGCGTTCAAATGAATCCGGCGTATCGCAATAGAGGCGATCTTTCCTGATATCGAAATAGAAAGACGACAGATCGGAATTGCAAAAATTATACAATGTCTGGATGATGCCGTTATAATCGTAATCTTCGATTTTCTTTTTGATCGCCGTGCTGATATCCGCCATGCGTGAAAGCATATATTGCTCGAGCTCAGGCATGTTCTTAAATTCGGCAGCGGGGATGCGCTCATTTCCTGTGAATCCGTCAATCGCGCCGAGTAAAAATCTCAGCGTGTTGCGGATGCGGCGATACAGATCGCCTGTGTTTTTCAGTGTATCCTTGCCGATGCGCATATCATCGGAAAAATTGGATGTGACGGTCCACAGACGAATGATATCCGCGCCGTGTTCTTTCAAAAGATCCTGCGGATCGACGACATTGCCCAATGATTTCGACATTTTATAGCCTTTATCATCGAGCACGAAACCGTGGGTGAGCACGTTTTTATAAGGCGCGTAGCCTTTGGTCCCGCAGGATTCAAGCAAGGACGAATGGAACCAACCGCGATGCTGGTCCGATCCTTCAAGATATAAATCCGCTTTGGACACGTTCAATTCTTCTCGGTCTTCCATGACGAAAGTGTGCGTTGAGCCGGATTCAAACCAGACATCGACAATGTCAAAAATCTGTTCGTAATCGGCAACGCTGTAATTATCGCCCAAAAACACGCGCGGGTTTTTCGACCACCACGAATCCGATCCTTCTTCTTCAAACGTATCGACGATGCGTTTAAGAACGGCTTCGTCTTCCAGCGGTTCATTGGTTTTTTTGTTGACGAAGAGCGCGATGGGAACGCCCCAGGCGCGCTGGCGTGAAATGCACCAATCGGGGCGTTGTTCGATCATCGCGGTGATGCGGTTTTCGCCCTGCGGGGGCACCCAGCGTGTTTCGCGGATGGCTTTGAGCGCGACCTCGCGCAGGTTGTTGTCGTCATCCAGCGCGATAAACCATTGCGGTGTCGTGCGGAAGATCAACGGAGCTTTG
This sequence comes from uncultured Micavibrio sp., assembly GCA_964539025.1. Classification (GTDB taxonomy): domain Bacteria; phylum Pseudomonadota; class Alphaproteobacteria; order Micavibrionales; family Micavibrionaceae; genus Micavibrio_A. The sequence continues at coordinate 261,574 of CAZIFA010000003.1, read as the reverse complement.
GAACGCCAGCTATGCGGGTATTCGTGGCGCAGCGAACCTTTGGCCAGCAGCGCGCCTGCTTCATCCATGGCTTTGAGCACGGCGAAATTGCCTTCGCCCGTTTCACCTTTTTGGGTGAGAATTTCAAGACCAGCGAACATCGGCACATGCTCACGGAATTTTCCATCGTCTGTGACGTTATCTGGAATATCTCTTGCACCAAAGTTTTTCATGTAAACGAAGTAGTCGTCCTGACCATGGCTGGGGGCGATATGCACAAGACCCGTTCCGGATTCTTCGGTGACGAAATCGCCGGCTAGAGCCGGAACATCGAAATCATAGCCCTTGCCACGCAGAGGATGCGCGCAGACCGTACCTTCAAGCGCTGTGCCTTTGAATGTTTCTCCTTGCGCCCAGTTTTCGATCTTGGCTTTTTCTTTTACATCGGCGGAGAGCGCTTTGGACAAGATCAAACGATCGCCGACCTTCGCTTTGGAATCGGCCATAACCGATTCCACCGTGTAAACCGCATATTCCATGTTTTCGCCGTACGCAAAGGCACGGTTGGATGGCAGCGTCCATGGCGTCGTTGTCCAGATGACGATGTTCGCGCCCTCAAGCGGTGCATGATTGGTTTTGATCACCGGGAATTTGATCCAGCAGGTGATGGATTTAAGTTCCTTGTATTCGACTTCGGCTTCGGCCAGCGCGGTTTGTTCGACGACGGACCACATGACGGGTTTTACGCCGCGATAGAGTGAACCGTTCAAAAGGAATTTGTGAATTTCACCTGCGATGCGCGCTTCGGCGTGGTTGGTCATGGTGAGGTAGGGATTTTTGAAATCGCCGATGACGCCAAGACGCTGGAAATCATCGCTTTGTACGTTCACCCATTTTTGCGCAAACTCACGGCACTCGGCGCGGAATTTGATCGGCTCGACATCGTTTTTGTCTTTGCCCGTTTCGCGGTATTTTTCCTCGATCTTCCATTCGATGGGAAGACCGTGACAATCCCATCCCGGCACCATCGGCGCGTCATATCCCGCCATCTGCCATGATTTGTTGATGAGGTCTTTCAAGGATTTGGTGAAAGCGTGGCCCATGTGCGCGTGGCCGTTGGCGTAGGGGGGACCCCAGTGCAGAATCCATTTCTTGCGGCCTTTGGAAACTTTGCGGATTTTGGAATAGAGATCCATGTCCTGCCAGCGGCGGACCATGTCCGGTTCGCGCTTGGGCAATTCGCCGCGCATCGGGAATTCGGTCTTGGGAAGGAAAACGGTGTCGCGGTATTTATCGGCGCCCGTATTATTATCGTTGTTGCTCATGGATCACATCACCTTGCTATTCACGAAGGCTACCCTACAAAATTATTAAGATTGGACAAAGGAAAAATGCGGCAAAAACCCGGCTCTTCTCTAAAGAACCGGGACCATAATTCGGATAATGGCGCGCAAACGGGATGTCATGGCAAGAACATAGCGTTTTTCAGCTTAAAAGCCAACCGCAAATTGTCATATATTGCCGGCAAGGATGGAGCGGACCTGCGCGCAGTCTTGCTCGATCTGGGCGATCAGGGCGTCCAATGATGCGAATTTGGCTTCGCCACGCAGGCGTTTGATGGGGCGAACGCGTAAGGTTTTGCCGTAGATATCGCGCTCTGGGAAATCAAGTATGTGCGCTTCGACCTGTCCTTGTTTGACCTCAAACATCGGGCGGATGCCGATATTGGTGGCCGCAGGTCGCCACTCGCTTTCACCCTCGATCTGTACCAGCGTTGCGTAGATACCGTAAGCGGGGTGCAATACATCGCCGAGCAGTATGTTGGCGGTGGGATAACCGAGTTCATGGCCGCGACGATCACCACGAAATACATTGCCTTTTATTTCCCAATCCCAGCCGAGCAGAGCGTTGGCAATCTCGATCTCGCCCGTTTGCAACGCTTCGCGGATGGCGGTGGAAGAATATTTTTCGCCCGTGCCATTGCCGACGGGGTTGATTGTGACGACTTCCAGTCCGGCATCGCGGATCGTGTCGGATGATCCTTTGCGCAATTGTCCAAATTTGAAATCAAAACCGATGACGATTTGCGCGGGCGCGAGTCCCTTAATCAGAATATTCTGCACGAATTCTTCGGCGGATTGGCTTGCGAAATTCCAATCGAAGGGCAGGGAGACGATGAAATCTGCACCACATTCGGTGAGCAGTCTATGCTTGATTGCGGGTGGCGTGATACGAAAAGGCGGATCGTCGGGACGGAATAATTTTCTGGGGTGCGGCTCGAAGGTCAAAATCCCGAACGGGACCTTTTTCGTGGTGGCCATCTTTTTCGCTTCGGCCAAAAGCGCACGATGGCCTTTATGCACGCCATCGAAATTGCCGATGGCGATGATGCTGCCTTTAAGGGCGGCGGGCAGGGCAGACAATGTCTCGTAAACCTTCATCCGCCTGTTATATGGACATCAGGATGGATTTGGCAAGCTGTTCAAAATCTTTGCCTTCAAGGGGTTTTAAATCTTTTTCGGACAAGGGCGCAAAAGTGCCGGAATAACTGGCCGGAAAGCGGAAATCCCACCATTCGGAAGGTAAGGGGAGCATGGGCAGGGAAAGCTTTTGCGCGGCGTCTATGAATGCGTCTTCGAGGATTTTGCGGTTCTTTAGGATATCGGGTGAAAACCCATCATAGGCGCGGGCGGATTGTGTGGTCATTTCATCGAACTGTGTACCCATGTCGATCTGATTACCGCTCTTATCCTCACATGATACATCGACGGCCATGCCGCGCGGATGCGCGCCTTGACCAGGACCGGAAAGAAGACGGGGTTCTTGCAGCCAGTGCGGATTGGCGCGGACGATATCGGTTTCCATCAGCCGCTGCTGCGCTTCAACAGGACGCAGCCCGTCTTTCAAAATGAGTGTCCAGCCATGGTTTTTACGAAGTGCACGGGCGACGAGAAGAACGATGCGCGCGAGATCCTTGTGCAAAAAGAGCCGCATGGTTTTATCATATGCGGCTATCTTGAATATGTTCTGCGGGTGGTCGGCGTCGGCGTAAACCAGATCGATTTTGATTGGTTCGTTTTCGAACACATTCATTGGCACAAGATCGTGTATGTTCATTTGCCCGGTCAGATCAGTTTTTTTGCGGCGAGTTCGTCTTTGAGATACGCGTAGTAGATCGGTGCGGCGACGAGGCCCGCGATTCCGAACGCGGCGTCCATCACCAAGAGCGCAAGCAGAATTTCCCATGCGCGGGCGCGGATCTGCGTGCCGATGATGCGGGCGTTGATGAAGTATTCGAGTTTGTGGATCAGCACGAGGTAGATCAGCGCGACGACGGCGGCGATGGGTGCAACCGAAAGCGAGATCAGGAAGATCACCGTGTTCGAGATGATGTTGCCGATGATCGGCATCAGACCGACGAGGAACGTTACCGCGATCATGGTTTTGACGAGTGGCAGATCGTATCCCAACATCGGCATGACAAGGCCTAAGAAGATGCCGGTAAGCGCGGTGTTAAGCCCGGAGATACGGACCTGCGAGAAGACGATGCGGCGGAATGCGAGGCCTAGAAATTCGACACGTTCGGAGAGTGCGTGTGCCAGAGGCGCGCGTTTGGATGGATTTGCCGGATGTAATGCCACCATGCCGCCGATGATCATGCCGACTAGAAGATGGATGAGGAAGAGTACGGAATCCTTGCCCACCACGCTGAAATACGCGGCATTTTCAAGAAGCCATTGCGAAGCGGTTTGCTGCCATTCTTCGATGTTCGCGGGCAGATATTGGTGTAGCCAGATAGGCATGTAGCTGGTGCCCTCGACGACGACATCGGCCATTTTTTGCAGCAGGACGACGAGCGATTCCTGCCCGTTCGATATGAACGAGGCAAACATGAAACCGCCCAGAGTCAGCGCCGCGATCACCAATACTGCGATCGTTATGATCAGGATGGTTTTACCCACCAGCGGACGGACACCGAGATCGGTGAGGCCGCGTGCACCGAAGATGACGAGTTGGTAGATCAGCAATCCGCCGAGCAGGGAAGGGAGCAGGCCGAGCCATAGGACCATAGCCAGTGCAACGCCTGCGAAGGCCTGGGAGAAGTAGGTGATCTTGTTGCTGTCGGCGCCTAACATGGGAGAAGTGTGACAGAGTAAAAGGTTGCACACAAGTCTGGGGGGAAGGACCCGGCAGAGAAGAAATTATAACCTGCGCTGCTTTATGTTAATCTGGGCCGACGCCGAGCAAGGTGATTAATGTAACTTGATTTAAATCAATGCGAGCTTTCTTCGTTTGTCGTCCCATGGACGGAGCTTATGGAGGATTTTATGAAGAAGACACTTTTAATTGCTACCGCAGTCGCAACTTACCTCATTACCCCGGTATGGGCGGAAGAAGCGCGTACACAGCGCACTTACACAGAAGCTGAAAAGGCTTTTCGCAAGGCCGATATCGTCAATGACGGTCGTTTGGATCGCGGTGAATACGATATTTATGCTTATCAGTCCTTTTTGGAGATGGATCAGGATAGGGACAAGGTTCTTACAGCAAGCGAATGCTTGAAAAACTGTTTTAAAGGCGCTCGTGGCAAGGGCAAAGCCGAATGCGCACAAACTCCGCCTGAGTTCCGTCAATGCGGTGACCAAGGACCCAGCCGCCGTCCATGCAATGCGAATACATGCCCTTGCGGCATGGCGCGCATTTACCGCACGATGTGATGCAGGAGATCAGGACATGGTCTCCGGGTTTGATCGCACTGACGGCGTTGCCAACCACTTCGACAACGCCGACGCCTTCGTGGCCTAGAATTCGACCGTGTTCACAGGTCGGCACATCACCTTTCAGTATGTGCAGGTCAGTGCCACATATGGTCGTCTTCAGCATTTTAACAACAGCGTCGGTCGGCTTTTGGATTTCGGGTTTCGGGCGTTGGCTCAGTGATTTTTTGCCGGGGCCTTCATAGACAAGAGCTTTCATATATAACCTCCATGTTGGCTCCAGAAATGCCATCAAGAGGAGCCGTGCCTATTGATTTAAGTCAAAAATCCGGAACTTACCGATTTTTGATTTTCATCAAGTGCCGATTTCGCGTCCTGTGGTTTCCTAGACCCATTAGACAAACCAGCCGCTCGAAAGGAGACTAATCATGAGCAAGCGTGAACTTATCCATTTTGAACGTCCTCTGAACCTTCCCGTACGTCAGGCCACTGTGCGGGCCGTTTTTGACAATTTGCAAGATGAGATGAACCGTATGTTCAATCACTTTTACAACGGCGCGCTGGTGCATATGACCGATTGGGATAAAAAACTTCCACCGGCGCCAGCTGTCGATGTGAAGGATACGGGTAAGTCCTTTAATGTAAAGATTGAGCTGGCCGGAATAGACCCGGAAAATGTAGATTTGGAAATCACCGAAGGCGTTCTGACCGTCAAGGGCGAAAAGAAAGAAGAGAAAAAGGAAGAACGCGAAAATTATCTTCGTCAGGAAATTTCCTATGGCTCTTTCTATCGCACTATTGCCTTGCCGGAAACCGCCGATAGCGAAAAAGCGGAAGCCAAATTCAAAGGCGGCGTTCTTAATATCGAGGTTCCAAAGAAAGCAGGTGCAGCGAAAAGCGCAAAAAAACTGCAAATCAAAAAAGCAGCCTGATGACGATCTGTGCAGGTTGTCCAATGCAGAAGACAGGATGTGCCGTCCCCTTGGCACATCCTGTCGCCACATACAAAAAGGATATGAACATGAAGTTAACCGGTAAAATCGCGAACGATGATTTTCGTTCTGTTTCTCAAACGCACTATATGGCGGGCCATCATAAAATCCCACGCATCTGGATCGTCGTTGCGGACGCGCACAGGGCCCGCATTTTTACAAAGCCGGACGGACATCTGGAACAAATCGGGGAGGCAAGCCCTCGTGTTAGCTCTCGGCTTGGAAGAAAGCCAAACAAAGTGCTTGGCAGAGTCGTCAGTTCGGCAACGAATTTTATTCGTCACCGTCTGGAGCCTAGACTGGGACCCGATGAGAAAACCACTGACAAATTTGTGTCGGATATAGCAAGCTGGCTTGATAATGCGGTGGCGCAGGACGCGTTTGACCGTTTGGTGCTGGCGGCATCGCCTAAAATTCTGGGTCTTTTAAGGAAGACGCTGAGCAAGAATACGGAATCCCGGATTATCGCGGAGCTTGATAAGGACTTAACCAAATTCTCAGAAAAGGATTTGCTGGAAGAACTTAAAACAGTCGTCTGGTTCTAGCAGGATCAGACCTTGGAATGGCCTTCACACTTACCCGCGCAGCCGTTGCCGCCGCAGGACTTTCTCTTGGCGCCCTGACAGTCTTCCAGTTCAGCGGAACAGTGGCCGCAGCAATATTGCGCAAGACAGTGAAAGCTTTCCATTTTTATTTCCGAACCCTTGGCTTCGACACCATAGGGTTTGAGTTGGGCCAGCGCGCGCGAAAAAGTTTCGGCTTTCATGCCGAGCCGCGCCGCAGCCAGCGATTTATCGTATGGAAAGACAAAGGTTCCACCGTTGCCGATCATGCCGGAAGAAAGCTGCAAGAGCAGGCATCCGACGCGCTGCGGCGCGCTCATGATCGCCATATGCTCGTTTTCCATCTGAAGCTTATGCATTTCACGTGACATGGAATGCATGATGCGGGCCATAATTTCAGGATTTTTCTTCCCTTGATCTTTTAAGAACGCAGTTGGCACTTCCATGATACGGCTTTCTTCGGCGGCAACAGCGGAAAATGGATAAGTTGCACTGCCAAAGACAGCGGCTTCTCCAAACACATCGCCTTTGGTAAAGAGCGCGACAACGACCTCTTCGCCTTCGTCCGTTGCCCGGAACAGTTTTACCCACCCGCTCAGAATGGCGAAAAATCGGTCTGCCTTATCGCCCTGATGGAAAAGCGGCTTGTTGCGCGCGTAATCCTTGATATTCGATGACCGGTGGATGGCCTGCAGGTCTGAATCCGGCAGGCCCCTGAAAAATGGAAGTGCGCTAATGATGGGCACGATTTGATCTGGCATGACGGCCCCGTTTCCAAAGACTGAACGCAATATAATCCTTTTGCAAAACGAGGCAAAAAGATTTTTTATATGAGGTCTTTCTTATATTCCTAATCGACCATATTTATGGGCCTTTTTCAAATAACTTTGGCGCCGCCTTTCGTTCGGATTTTCCGCTTGACCACAATAAGTTATCTCAACAGGGTGTATACCTATAAAATACAATACGTTCTTTAATGCCTTCGCACCATGGCTCCGGCAGACCCAGCGATAGGCAAAGTTGGGCATTCCCATGGTTTGTATAATTCTGGCGGTTTTTCCTTTAATGGCGTCCCTCGCCTTTACATGGCTGTCATAAAGGTCGAAGGCGAATTTTTTGGTCAATACCCGTTCAAGAAATCCTTTCAAAAGGGCGGGGATCATAAACTGCCACAGCGGATAGACGATGACCCAGTGACTGGCCTCTAACATCAAATCCTGTGCTTTTTGTATGTCCGTTTCCAGATTCTGTATGCCCTGAAACCCTTCATGCAGTATGGGATCGAATTCCAGATCGGAAAGTTTTACCAAATTCACCCGATGCCCCGCATCTTTAGCGCCTGCTACATACGCGTTTGCCAAGGCTTCGCAAAAACTGATCCTTTTACGGGCTGGATGTCCCAAAATGACAACAATGGATTTCTTTTTTGCGCTTGTCACGACGCTATCATGATCTTGTTTCATAAGAAGGATAAAATCTTATAAACGCCAGAACGGTCTTGATAATTGTCAAAAACCTGAAAGTCCGGGATTTTGACAATTATCAAGGCTATTGAACTGCCATTATGTTTTTCATGGACCTTAACCAAGGAGGAAATCATGAATATTGCCGTTAAGGACATTATGGCCACGGATATCGCTTTTGTAACGAGTTGCACGACATTAAAAGAAGCAGCCAAAAAGATGGAGGAGTGCTCCTGTGGTTTTTTACCCGTCGGCAGCAAAGAAAAAGTGGTTGGTGTTATAACGGACCGCGACATTGTAATTCGCGCCGTTTCATCAGGCAGAGATGCTTCGAACGAGTGCGTGAGAGATTATATGACCACGTCCGTCATTGGCTGCAACGAAAACGACGCGCTGGAGGATGCGGTTAAAAAAATGCATTTAAACAATGTAAGCCGATTGGTGGTAAGAAATAAAAGCGGCGATGTGGTCGGGGTTTTATCGTTGGGTGAGTATCTGTCCAGGTTTTCTAAGGCATCAGAGGTTGTCAGCCTCGTCAAACATACCTTTGGCGCTATGGCCGCGTGAGGAAGCATGTCACCAAAAGTTATAACAGTACCTTATGTGGAACATAGGCAGGACCAGAGCGCATTGGAATATGCGCTCCACCTCGCCAGGATTTATGATTCTCACGTGCAGGGCATTCATGTGGTGCCTGAGCCGGAGATCGATAACTTTTCCATACCTGTGCTGGCTTATGGGCCGATGCCATACGTTCCTGAATCGGCCGTCATTGATATTCGTAAAGCCAACGAGCGCAGGCGCAAGGAAGCAGAAAGCGCCTTTGCAAAAACTGTCAAGAATCTGCACGTGAAGAACGTGGCTTTTTACTCTCAGAAAGGCATTATTGAAGATGTTGTCGTGTCAATGGCAAGGGTCTCCGATCTCGTTATTATGCCGCGCACCAATGAAAATATTTATTACAACGAATCCGCAAATGGCGTCTTGTTTGGCAGCGGTTGCCCTGTGTTGCTGGTTCCGCCTGACTGCAAATACCGCTTTAATGGAAAAATACTGATCGCCTGGAACGATAGCAGGGAAGCGGCGAACGCAGTTGCGAGGGCTCTCCCGTATATGGAAGGCAATCAGGTTTTCATTATGACCGAAGAGGAAAATAAAAGCCGGAAAAATTATACGACGACGCGGGACTTAAAACAGTTTCTGGAACGTCATGATATTAATGTCGATCTAATTCCTTCATTGAAAAAAGAGTCGTCTGTTCCGGTGTCAATTTTAAATACGGCGTTGACTTTGGATGCTGGTATGATTGTCATGGGGGCATGGGGTCACAACAGATTTCATGAATTTATAACAGGTGGGGTCACGGATTACATGCTTCACCATGCCGACATGCCGATTTTCATGGTGCATTGATGTGCTTTTCTGCGGCGAGTAGTTTTGCGGCTGCCATCCCTCTCATCGCGGGCGGTGCCGTGTGTTTGAATCATGCTTTAAAAAAAGACTCGAAATACCTGGCGATGTCACTTATGCCAATCGTCGTAGGGCTTCAGCAAGCGACGGAGGGTTTTATATGGCTGGTCTTGAATGACGGCATGGCGTTCCTCGCCCACACTTTGGCTTTAATCTATATGTTTTTTGTGTGGGTGTTCTGGCCCATCTGGGTGCCTTATATGTGCGCCAGTCTTGAGCCGTCAGCGGAAAAAAGAAAGACTCAAATGAAATGGGCCGAAGCAGGATTGCAGTTTGGCATTCTCTTGTATTTACCGCATCTATTCATAAAAGGATGGCTCGGGCCAAACATAAGTCAGGGCTGCATGGCTTATGACACGATAGTGCTTTTCGATTATGTTCTGCCCCGCGAGATGACTGCTTTTGTATACTTATTAATAATCGCAGCGCCCGCGCTACTTTCTTCCCATATCTATATTCGCTATTTCGGTCTCATGTTGGTGGCCTTTGTGCCCATAACCTATTATTTCTTTGTGCATGCTTATTTATCGGTGTTATGCTTCTTTGCTGCGGTCATTACGCTGTTTTTAGTTTATGTTGTCCTATTGGACAAATGTGGAAGTCAGGCTCCGTATCGAAGAAAGTCTTTGTTTATTAGGGAAAGTTTATGATTTTACGGCGTAGATTTGATATATGTCAAGGATACGTTTTCCTATATGTGTTTGCATGAAGCATGGAAAATTTTACAATAGAAAGCCCGCTTAAGCCGTCAGCGATGGAAGCTCTTCTCGCTGCCAATGGTCTTGTAATGTCGAGCTATGGACCAAACGCTAAAAGAATTCATATTTTTGTGATGAACATCTTTGAAGTTGACGGTGAGTGGAAGGCTATTATCCACGTTGCCATCGAGCCGATGATTGCGCAGGAAGACGAGGAGAAAAAAGAAGTTTCTACCGAACAGTCAAATAAAGAAAATGTTTATGCATTAAACGGCAAAGAGGAGGGGATCGATCTTTACGATCTTATTCCTGAGATATACGTGCCGCCTGGTCCGGAAAGAGCGGGGCCGGATGTCCATTTTTATATGCACCCGAAAGAGGCGGATATAGATAATTGGGATATTGTTTTGCCCAATGCGCATCCGGATTATTATTACCATTTCCTGGAAGGCGGATCGTCCTGGGAAGCCGCGCAAAGGATTTTTCCTGATGTCGATTTCTATCTGGCGGCAGAGCCGTATCGTGGGCCTGTAAAAGGTGGTTCTGAGGGGAAAGCCCTTCCTTCGCGGGAACCAAAGCTCAAAAAAAATCCTTATATACTAGAACTGACGGATGAGTTTTAGGAATGAAACTGACGTTTTTGGGAGCGACTGAAACAGTTACAGGATCGAAGTATTTACTGGAGATCGGCGCCAAAAAAATCCTGATTGATTGCGGCCTTTTTCAGGGCCGAAAGGATCTCCGCTTAATGAACTGGGAAAAATTTCCCGTCAAGGCGTCCAGCATCAGTTGCATAATTTTAACGCACGCGCATGTGGATCACAGCGGTTATATTCCCAGGCTTGTAAAGCAGGGTTTTCACGGAAAAATATATTGCTCGGAGGCGACGAGGGATCTGTGCAATATCATGCTGCCCGATGCGGCGCATTTACAAGAAGAGGACGCAGAGGCCGCCAACCGCCATCATTATTCGCGGCATCATCCGGCCCTGCCTTTGTATACGGAACATGAGGCCAGACGTGCCTTGCGGTTATTCAAAAGCGTTCCGGTCAATGTTGCCCAAAAAGCAGATAAGGATTTTTCTTTTACGTTATATCCGGCGGGGCACATTCCCGGGGCTTGTTTCGTGCGCGTGGAAACGAGGGACAAAAACTCCATTCTGTTTTCGGGGGACATCGGGCGTTTGTTCAACCCGGTTATGAAGCCGCCTTCCAGGATAGTGGATTCCGATTATCTGGTTGTTGAATCGACCTATGGGGACCGTCTGCACGCAAAAGACGATCCAGCCGAAGAGATAGGTGAAATTATCAGGAGAACCGCGCTGAGGGGAGGGAGTGTTGTCATACCTTCGTTTGCCGTGGGGCGCGCGCAGGCCATTTTGTATTATCTGTATATTTTGAAACAGAAGAAGCTCATTCCGAATATTCCCGTCTATCTTGATAGCCCTATGGCTATCAAGGTTACCGACCTGCTTGTAAAACATGCGGCGTATCACCGCCTGTCGCCGGAAGAATGCGAGGCGGTCAGCAATGTCGCCATCTATGCCAACACGCCCGCAGAATCCAAGGCGATCAATCATAACAACATGCCCAAGGTCATCGTGTCCGCGAGCGGCATGGCAACGGGCGGAAGGGTTTTGCACCATCTGAAGCATTATATCGGCGACCCTCGAAACACGATTCTGCTTCCGGGATTCCAGGCATACGGCACGCGCGGAGATCGTCTGGCGCGGGGAGAAAAGGAGATCAAGATTCATGGGGGTATGTGGCCCGTCCGCGCCGAGATCCAAAAGCTGGACAATATGTCCGCGCACGCCGATTACAGTGAATTGATCGAATGGTTGCGCCACATGAAAGAAGCGCCGCGGCAGGTTTTTGTAACACACGGCGAGAAGGATTCCGCCCACGCCATGAAGCGCCGGATTGAGGAAGCGTTTCACTGGACGGCCTCGGTTCCGGCCTACCTTCAGGAAGAAGTGCTGTAGTTTTGGTGGCGGCGGAGGGACTTGAACCCCCGACACAGGGATTATGATTCCCCTGCTCTACCGGCTGAGCTACGCCGCCATTTCGGAAGGCCTGTTTATGGAGATTCCATGCCACTTTGTCAAGCCGCCAAAGGCATGGATTTGTTGTCCGATCCGGCGATCCAGCCGCCACCGAGCACGCGCGTGCCGTCATAGCAGACAGCGGCCTGTCCCGGTGAGATGCCGTATTGGGCTTCCGCCAGTTCCAGCGACGTCGTGCCGTCATTGTTCATATAGAGGGTTGCGTCCACAGCGCGGGTCATGGAGCGGAGTTTGACGGTGATTGGAGGATTGGAGGATTGGAGGATTGGATTGAAGAGCCAGTTGCAGTCTTTGAGGTAGACCGTATCGCGGGCGAGGGCTTCTTTGGGGCCGACGAGAACGCGGTTCGCGCCTGGATCGATCTTCACGACGTAGAACGGATCGTTGGCTTCGTTGTGACCGCCGCCGATACCAAGGCCTTTCCTCTGCCCGATCGTGTAGTTGACGATGCCCGTATGTTCGCCGAGTTTGCGGCCATCGATATGCACGATGTCGCCGGGCTTTTCGGCTTGCGGCGCGATCTTCTTCACGACCGATGCGTAATCGCCGTTGGGTACGAAGCAGATGTCTTGTGAATCCGGTTTGGCGGCGTTGACGAGGCCGAGGCGTTCCGCATGTTCGCGCGTTACGGACTTATCCCAGCCGCCCAGTGGGAAGCGCAGGAAGTCGAGTTGTTCTTGCGTCGTCGCGAAGAGGAAGTAGCTTTGGTCCTTCGTGATATCGGCGGCGCGGTGGAGTTCGGCGACGCCGTGATCGTTCACGATGCGCTGGATGTAGTGGCCCGTTGCCATGCAGTCCGCGCCAAGATCATGCGCGACTTTGAGCAGATCGCGGAACTTCACGGTCTGATTGCAGCGCACGCAGGGGATCGGCGTTTCGCCTTGCAAGTAGCTTTCGACGAAGCCATCGATGACGCTCTGTTTGAAGTTGTCTTCGTAGTTGAGGACGTAGTGCGGGAAGCCGAGCGTTTCGGCGACGCGTTTAGCATCATAGATGTCTGCGCCAGCGCAGCACGCGCCCTTGCGATCTATCGCCGCGCCGTGATCGTAGAGTTGCAGCGTGACGCCGACGACATCATAGCCTTGTTCATGCAGCAGTGCCGCCGTGACGGATGAGTCCACCCCGCCCGACATGGCGACGACCACGCGGGTTTGTTGTTCGGGTTTTGCGAAACCCATGGAGTTAAGGTTCGGCGTCATGTTCTTCTCTATCATCCCATCGCTTCGACGCTTGCATTGGCAAGCGGGTGACGGTGATGGGGGAATTGTCGTTAACTATTTGCCCCAGAGGCGGCGAAAATGCAAGTTTTTTGCATAACTCTTCATAATGCAGGTACTGGGCGAGCTTGATATGGAAGATGTGGTTGAACGTGTTGAAGCGGCAATGCAGCCGCGCCAATAGTTCGTTTGACGGATTTTTCCACAGCAGGCGCCCGGAGGCCCGGCCAAGGCGCAGGCATTGCCTTTGGGCCGCAAGCGCTTGATGGAGAAGGCGCATATGGGCGGAACGGCCCCCGTGTTTGACGGCGTTTTGCGCGGCGCGGGCCTTTCCGGCGGCTGTTTTCGGGCCGGTGGATTTGGTCCAAGGCGACCAGTTTCGGATTGCGGCGGATTGTCTGGCGCGGCGTTCGTTGGACCAACCGTGCTCCGCTCTTTCAGAGCTACGCAGGGCGCGGCCCTCTTCTTGGGGGTTTTGGGCGGGTTGGGACATGCGGACCTCCTTTTTCGTCAAAGGAGGAGCGTAGCATAAATAGGCGTAAATTCCTATAAAATTTATTCCCTTGCAAAAGCTTGACAGCGTGCGTTAAAAGTTGACATATATGGCAACAATTCATTCTCTTTTAAACTCTCGCGAGTTATTATTATGGGACGGGGTGATCAAACCCGGGGAGGCGCGTGTCCGTGATATGTACTTACGACCGGAACTCATGAATTGGATCGAAAATGACTTGATTGTCGAAAAAGGCCGCCATCCGCTTTTTACGCCGGAAGAACAAGTCAGTACGATTATGGATGAATATACGAGGGGGGAGATTCTTACGAGGCCAGAAAGTAGGAAATTGGATAAACCTCCTGCCTGTGGAGAACATGTCTGGGAACTAAAAACGGAGGATGTTCGTATTTTTGGTTATTTTTACCGCCCTCGTCAGTTTATCGCTGTGAGTGGAGAGACTAAGGTAAAGCTTTTGAAATTCGGATACGCATCTTATATACGCAAAGTTTTGCAATTTAGAGAAAACTGTAATTTAACACCACCAACACATCAAAAGCAGGATGAAATAAATGACCTTTTATAGAACGCAGCGAAATCCAAGAAGAGAACAATTTATTCAATTGTTTTCCCGACTAATTTCTGGATTGCAGAAGGCATATGACGAAAAAAAGCATCAAGACAATCTAACAATGGATAAACTTGCTGAACGCTTAGGTGTAACTAAAAGTAGGGTATCAAAAATACTAAATGGTCACTCCAATATGACGATAGAGACGCTTAGTAATGTGGCATTTGAGCTTGGACGGGATGTAAGTATCTTTATGCCTGAAATTAATTTTACTCAGGCATCCTCATCGTCTCATACATTTGCTGCAAGCTTTACTATTACTACTACAGCTACCGCAGAATATTGGCATACTTCCGGTCAAATTTTTGACGAACTAGCAAATTGTAAAGCCATAAGTAGAGTTTGTAATGTAAAGCCCGCTGTGAGTATTGCTCAAGATACAAAAAATATTCCCTTTAATCTTGCCAATTTAGAGATGGAAAAATGCACAGTAAATTAAATGATTTTACAGTCTTTTGTGAAGACATTCGGTCAGAAGCTAATAATAAAATTTCTTTGATCGGATGTGTGCAAGATGTGCTTTTTTTTCATAGTGAATACCCCACATCATTTCGATTGCATGCAGTGTGCCACGTTCATGTACCAGAAAGCGGTAATTTGGATGAAAAATCCTTGTACCTAACGCTTCCGGGTAGTAAGCAAAAAGATATTGATTTATCTAGCGTGTCTATGGTTGAGGCGGGTTCTACCATGCGTGCTATTTTAGAATTATCCAGTTTTCAGTTTATTGAAGATGGTGAGATATTAATTCACATTCGGCAGGGCAAAGGAAAAAAAGAACTTATAGGGCGATTGCGCATTCAAAGATCGGAAAAGCGTGAATCTTTTGTCCCAATAGATTTAAGTAAAGATAAAGAATCTGTGTCTGTGGAAAGAAAAAAAGCTAAAAAGCTAAAAAAATAAATTGTCAGCACATCCTTATCCCTAGTACAGCAGATCGATAAAACAGGGTGGGATTAAATCCCACCCTGTTTTCAATTGTCTATCAGTTCGCGCAGGGCGTTGTTTATACGGGTTTGGTAGCCTGCGCCGTCTGCTTTGAAGTGTTCGAGAATATCAGCGTCCAATCTCAGAGTTATTACCTCTTTCGGATTGTCGGAAGCCGGCCTGCCGGGCTTTTTCAAGGCCTTCACAAGATCCGGTCGATCATCTTTCAATGATCTGTATCCTTTAACGCGTTTGATCCCCTTTCTTGGAGGTTTGTTGACCATGGCGATGTTCCTTTCCATTTGTTTTTAAAATTCGTTCTTCCCTTTTATTGGCGCGACGAAAGCTGATAATCCTTACATGTTCGCCGCGAATAGTTAGAACGACGACATACGGTTTTTTGTCCCCCGTGCCGTATGCAAAAGCTTGAAGCCTTTCTTCGCCATAGTCTTTTCGCGCATCGGCGCGATAGACGGCATGATCCCAATCAAGCAGGTGGACATCCGCGAGGGAAAGCCCGTGTTCTTCCTGATTTTTCACATCCTTGGCTGGATCGAATTCAATCTTCATACCAATTAATGTACATACATAAATAATAAATGTAAATACATTAATTAATAATGAAGTCCTATATTAGGTACAAATTCCTATAAAATTATATGGCATATTTTTATGAAAACTGCTAAAAATGCCGCCATAAATAACAAAGGAAAAAAGTCATGAAACTAGGAACATTGGCTACATTGCTTGGCATAGCGGCTGTAGGAGGCTCAACCTTGGAATACTGCACCAGTCAGGACGCCAAGGAGGTTCAGTGGAGACGGACTTCAGGCGAGAGAATTGCTCTTCAAAGCGCCCTCAACAAACAAATGGGCGGTGGATGGGAGGCTCCGTTATTGCATCTTTCTATCCTAGAGCGCGTCACGACGGATGGCAGGTTCACGCATAATGAAACTGTATGGCTTAATGATGGATTTGCCGAATACACCATTAAAACCACAACTGGCAGGATGGATCCTTCGACTTACGAATACGCGTATATTTTTAATGGAGACCTCCGACGTTCGAGCGAGGGGCAAGCAACGGAGCGTGATAAAAAGATCGGGCAAGAGATCACGGCTACGGCTATCACGGGCAAAGAAGATTTTCGCAGCTACATGCAAAGAGTGGCGCAACTGGTGAAAGAACATACGAGCCAGGAGCCTGCACAGCCCAAGTTTGGCGTCGTTTTTGGTCTGGCGGGAAAACTTGGTTTCGATTATTAAACGTCGAATTCGAACATTTTGACAGAGAGCGTAATTGTGAAAGCCGGAACACTCATCACATTGCTAAGCGCAGTCGCCATGGCCACGCAGGCCAGTGCTGATGAGCCCAAAAAACCCGATACGGCTATCTTTAAAATTACGCCGGAGATGTTCGCGCGCGGCGATATACATGTGCATGAGATTTGTTCCATCGACATGCTTCGCCTAAGGGGAACGCCTTTGCAGGGCAGGGTGGAAGCGTTTTGCAAGGCCGTCGAGGGGCAGGATGCGGAATATCACGAGAGGCTTGATCTGTGCAGGAAACAGAAAGAAAAGCGTAATAAGGAACTTGAAGAAAAGGCTCCAACGCTGAACGAAGATCAAAAGACAGACTTCGATATACAAAACCAGATATCGGACGCTGCGTGCCAGAATCTAGTTATCTTAGGTCACTACCAAAAGATCGGCGATCTGTTCAGGAAGCATTTCCCCGGTGGTGTCACGCTGGGCTATTTCGTACCGTAGAATATATTTCCATAATTTATTAAATTAACGAAGTGATTAGTTGGCAGCGCGCAAATTTGCGGGCCGCTTTTCGTTTATGGTACGTTAGGGAAAATATTAACAAAGTATTAACACAAGGTCGGCGATTGGCCAGAGGAGTAAGAGATATGAGCGACGAAAAAAAGACACCGGGTTTGACGCGCAGGGGATTGGTTGGATTATTGAGAGCCGCCGCAGCGACATCCGTAATCGGAGGGCCATTGGCGATCGTTGAGTTGGCGACGCGGCCAAGCTTGAAGGAGCTCCAGCTGCGCCAGGAGCGAGAACAAATGCATAATCTGATTACCGCCCTGAATAAAAATGCGGGCACCGTAAAGCCGGGCGAGGAATGGAAGCCGTACAAATTTTACGGCTGGGTCCAGCGGGAAGTGGCTGATGGAAACCTAAAACACACACAGCTATTGTATAATTCGGGCGGCCTTGTCAAATACTCGCTGACCACCGTTTCGGATAAGCCGCGGGTTGAAACGCAGCTCGTATATGATGACAAAATACGCAGGCCTGTTTTGCCGAAGGAAACGTCGCTCGAGCCGGAAGACCGGAAAGTCATAGAAGCGTTGATGAACGCCGAGACGAATATGTTGTCGTCGAAGACCAGGTCTCACACATTTGATTACATACGTGATGTCGGGAAAGAGATGAAGGTGGATGTCGGCGTGCCGATGAGCGCGAGCTTCCAGGATGGGGCCATTATTTTCCGGACGCATCCGGAAGACCGTTCCAAGCCGGGGGTAGATTATATCTATGTGCACAAAGATAATAAGGGGTACGGCATCACACCGAAATGGATCGTGAGATCGGGTGAGATAAGCGATGGCGGTTTTGTGACGCGTAAAGGGCAGATCGTGGGATCAGAAGACAGCCGGACATGGAATAGCGCATCGTGGCAGGAAGACTACAAGAAAATCGGTACGCACCGTAAGATTCCGGCGGTGACGGGAGAGCCGAGCGGCGATCTTCGCAAGGACATGCAAGAGAAAGCGGCGATTTTTAATGAACACATAAAACCGGGACCAGCGAAGCGCCAGTCGGGAGTTATTTTACAGCCCCCTGGCATGTAGAATCTATTATCCGGTTCTATCGGAACAATGCTTGGTTTATAAAAACGGTTTTTTAAAAAGGAGATAGAGTATGGCTGAGTTAAAACGCAGAAGCGCAATCATCGGCGGCCTTGCCCTAGGGTCAGCTGTTGCGTTTGGCCCTACGGCAATCGGAATAGCCATCGAGTTGATCGAAGGCGCGACGAAAGAGGATTTGGCAAGACAAAAACAAGAACGACTTCGCGGTGCGGTCAACGTGCTGAATAAAAACACGAGCGGCGGCTGGACGGTGAATGAGCGCGGCAGCATTCTACGCTTAGTGAAAGATCCTGACGGGAAAAACACATACACAGAGCTGCTGAAACAATCTGAGCGAACTGGTCTGGCGGAATATTGGCAGTTCAACAATAAGATGATGCAGGAACATATTTTCATACTTTGGAATGGAAATGTTACGCAGGATGAGGCGTTTGGACCGCTGCCCGGTGACGAGAAAATCGGAACCATGCGTAACATCCCAATATTGACGGGTGATCTCGACCATCGCAGCTATATCAAAGAACTGGGCAGGATTTGGTATGATGCAATGAAGGTAGAGCCGAAGGCGGCCAAACCCGGATTGAGTCTGTAAATATTTACCAACCTGTTTTGGTGCCGGGGATGGCGGCGGCAAGACCATCTAATTCCTCCGTTATTTGTATTTTCATAATTAAAATAAATATGCGCATTTACAGTTGGTAGCGCGCATGTTTGCCGTCGTTTCTGATTTGTGATACGTTAGGGAAAATATTAACACAAGGTCGGGGATTGACCGGAAGAGAGAGTAAGATGTCGGACGTGACGGACGAAAAGAAAGTCGAGAAGAAAAAGGCGGGTTTGGGTCGCAGGGCATTGTTTGTATTGGCGGCAGTCGCAATGCCGCTTACGGCCGTAAAGCTTTCACAGGAGACTCTGGAAGAGGCGCAGCACCGCGTTGAAGCGGACGCGCAAAAAAGAGCGCTCGCCGAGTTGAACAAAACGATAGGGGGTTGGACGTCCGGACTTACGCAGACAAAGAAGGGCCTTACGCCCGCGTTTATACGGACGGTGAAAGACGGTCCGTTTACCCATGTGGAAAAACTGATCCGCACACAAGATGGCAGGGTCATGTATTCCCTGGCAACCGTTTCCAACAAGGATCCGGTTCATGTCGAACTCCTCCACGATAACAAGCAGAACAAGATGGTGTTGGGGTATGAATCTGAGTTGAATGCGCAAGAGCGGGAGATTCTGGCGGTGTTGTCGGAAAAAGAACCGGACTGGTCGGCAGGACTCGCGAGGGTACCGGATGCCCATGATATCAAGCTTATCTGTGATGCCGTTTACAAGAAAACAGGCGTTCGGATGAAGGCGGCAGTTACCAAGGACGCTTTGACATACACGACCATTCCGATGGATGAGGAGGTGCCCTCCACAGAATTTGTTCATCCGCATCGTTCAAATAAATGGACAGTAATGCCGGGTAAAATTGAGAATGAAGCGGATATAGTTTTATTCAATCCAAGCGCTGTGATCCGCGACGTTCAGGCCGTCACAGGCAAGGACGTAACACTTCGCACCCACGTAGGAATCCTAGCCAAGATCATGCACAGCACACAGGCCGAACCGGTGGTGCGCAGGCACGGTTTTATTGGAAGAAATTTGGGGCTGTAACGATTACCAGCCCGTTTTGGTGCCGGGGATTGCGACGATCAATCCGTCGAGTTCGTCGGTCACCATGATCTGGCAGCACAGGCGCGACATTTTGCGCACATCAAAACCCAGATCGAGCATGTCTTCTTCTTCGTCGGATTTTTCACCATCCTGCAGGCATTTGTCCCACCATTCGGGTTTGACGTAGAGATGGCATGTGGCGCAGGCGAGAGAGCCGCCGCACGCGCCTTCGATGGCGGCAATGCCGTTTTTCACCGCGACTTCCATCAGCGAGAGGCCGACGGGCGCGTCGATCACCTTTTCGGTGTTGTCTTTGAGGATGAAAGTAATCTTGGGCATTTTGAACCTTTATATTAACCGCCACGACGCCAAGTTAGCCACGATATCGTATTTTAAAAAAGACCGTGGCGTTCGTGGCGCACGTGGCGGTTTAATTTATTTTCTAACTCTCTGCATCACACGTTCGTAGGCTTGGATTGCATCATCGATATCGGCGTCGGTGGTAGCCCATCCGGTTGAAAACCGCAAGGCGGATTTGGAATCGTCGGCGTTATAGCCCATGGCGGCCAGCACATGGCTGGGTTTGAAAGAGCCGGATGAGCAGGCGGAGCCCGAGGACACCGATACGCCTTCCAAATCCATCGCCATCAATTGTGTTTCGGCAGACACGCCGGGCAGGATGATATTCGTTGTGTTGGTGATGCGCGGTGCGGATTCGGACACGATGATCAGATCGTTAGCAATATTGCGCAACGCCGTTTCAAGCTTTGATTGCAGGGCCTTTGTTTTGGTTTGGTACGCGGCGATATCGGCCTTTGCCATTTTCGCAGCGAGGCCGAAGCCGGAAATAGCGGCGACATTTTCCGTGCCCGCGCGCTGGCGTTTTTCCTGACCACCGCCGAGGATGAGTTTTGGCAGTAGTAAACCTTCGCGGAAGATCATCGCGCCCACGCCTTGCGGTCCGCCGAATTTATGCGCGGAGAGAGTCATGTAATCAACATCGAGATTTTTGAAATCTATATCGATGCGGCCTGTGCCCTGCACGGCGTCGCAATGAAGCTTTGCTCCGTGTTTTTTTGTGAGCGCGGCGATGTCGTTTATCGGCTGGATCGCGCCTGTTTCGGAATTGACGAGTTGCACGCAGACAAGATTGACGGGCGCGGAATCCAGCATCTGTGCAAGTGCGGGCAAATCAATCAGACCGTCTTTGGTGACGGGGATGCGATCATGCCCGCCCGAAGCTTCGAGGATGGAGGGGTGTTCGATAGCACCGACCAGCGCAAGCCTGTCATTATAGCCGGAAAGGATTGTGTTGTTGCCTTCGGTCGCGCCGGAATTGAAAATCACCTGCGCGGGGCGGACATTCACAAGCGCGGCGATTTCGGCGCGGGCGTCTTCGACCAATTTGCGCGCCGCGCGTCCATCGGCGTGGATGGATGATGCGTTCCCGGTAACAGCCATGGCCTCGCCGACCCGCGCGATCACTTCGGGACGGACGGGGCAGGTGGCGTTGTAATCGAGGTAAACCCGGCGCATGGGGGACTTTATAGGACATAAAAACCCCAAGTAAAACCCCTAATATTTCCCAGAGTCTGCCATTGCCCACATAAGAATCAAGGCCTTAGACGATTAATTTGGACTTTTTTCGCGACGCGCCTTATACAGGGGGCAAGTTATTGCTCTTTTGTGTGGAAAGACAAACATGCCTGAAATTATTTTCAACGGTCCTGCGGGCCGCCTCGAAGCCCGTTATCATCATTCCAAAACCGTCAATGCGCCGTTAGCGCTCTGTCTTCACCCGTCGCCCGAACATGGCGGCACGATGAACAATAAAAATACTTATCTGCTGTATCAAGCGATGGTCGCGCGCGGATTTTCCACGATGCGATTCAACTTCCGCGGCGTTGGCAGATCACAAGGCGTGTTCGATCGTGGTGAAGGCGAATTGTCGGACGCAGCCTCTGCGCTCGATTGGATGCAGCAATTGAATCCGAACGCGCCTTACGTTTGGGTCGCCGGATTCCAGTTCGGTGCGTGGATCGGGATGCAGCTTTTGATGCGTCGTCCTGAGATACAAGGTTTTATCTCTGTCGCGCCGCCAGCCAATATTTATGATTTTAGTTTCCTTGCGCCATGCCCGTCTTCGGGACTCATTCTTCATGGTCAAAAGGACAATATCGTGCCCGAGCCATCGGTTTTGAAACTGGTCGAAAAACTGCAGGCACAAAAAGGCATTGCCATCGATTACCGCGTGGTGCCGAACGCCAACCATTTCTTCCATGAAAAAACGGATGATATGGTTTCCCATGTTCACGACCATATGAACAAAGCCAATGGCGGCAAAGCTTACGTCGCGCAATTGGCCAAGGCGGCGTAACCAACCATGCGGGCTATAATTACAGCCTGTATCGCATCCGCCATCGTTTCAACGCTCATACTTTTTGCCTTCGGACCGGGAAAACAAAACGCCCGGTCCGAAAGCGTTTATGAGCGGGTGATGCGCACCGGGACGCTTAATTGCATCTATATCGTCTGGCCGCCTTTCATCACCAAAGACCCGAACACCGGAAAGCTCGGCGGGTTCACGTATGAATATACCGAAGCGCTGGCCGCCGCGATGGGGTGGAAAGTCAACTGGAAGGTGGAAGGCGATATCGCGACCTATATCGAAGCCATGCGCAGCAAGCGCGTCGATGCCGAATGTGCGGCCGGATTCCCAACGGCAGAGCGCGCAAAATTCGCGGATTTCACCGATGCGTATGCCTACGTTCCAGAATATGTTTACGCGCGCGCGGGCGATACAAGATTCGATCGCAAGCCGGATGCGATCAATCAGCCATCGACCGTGTTTGCGGGAATAGAAGGCGATACATCGTTTCATAATCCGGTGCAGGCGTTCCCCAAGGCGACGATGAAAAGCCTGCCTGCCATCACGCCCTATAGCGATCTGATTTTAAATCTGGTGACGAAGAAGGTGGATTTGATTGCAACGGATGTCGTGACCGCCGTCGTGTACAACGAAAACAACGCGCAGAAAATCCGCGAGGTGCCTCTCGGCCATCCCGTCAATCTGGGTATCGTCAGCATGACGATCGGCAAAGGCGAATATGATTTTAAAAGCGCGATCAACACGGTCAATAAAATCATGATCGGTAACGGCACGGTTGATCGGATTTTGGATAAGTACGATCCCAAGGGCGAAATGCTGTTCCGCGTAAGTAAACCATATCAAGATAAGAGGTAATGCGATGATGAATATAAGTTTGATTGCTCTTGCAATTATTTTGATGGGCACGCCCGTTTTCGCGCAGGAGCAGATTGGCGGTAAATTTTATGCCGGTTGCGGGCCGACGGACGGGGCGGCGGTGACGATGGATCTGGACAACCATATCCGCATCACTGTGTATGAAAGGATCAAACCGGATGATGCCTATAGAACGAGAGGGCAGGTGTTCGAGGGTCAAGCGGTGAGCATGGAAGTCAGCCTGTGCGATGCGAAGATGGAGAACTGCAAACACGTTGAAGGCGTGCTCAGCACTTATAAATCCGGCGAGGACGAGATCGAGGCCGCGCTGGAATATTTCGATGGCACGGAAACGCAAGGCGATTCCGAAAGCATTCAGGGTCATATGGCATATTTTACGGTTAAGCGCGATAAGGATAAACCCGCGGCGGTGTGTGGGTAATTATACATTGTCATTCTCCGGCTTGATCGGAGAATCCAGAAGACGTTTTCACCATTGTATGGATCCCCCGATCAAGTCGGGGGATGACATTGTGGGATTGCCTCGCAATGGCGGGACGGGGCTAAGCAGCCTTCGCTTTACCCTGTAATTCCATTTAAAGCCCGAAGTTCTTGAAGAGTTTTGGCAGCACTTTCGCGAAGCTGGTCTTCGTTGATGAAATCGTCGGGATCATCTTCTGGTCCAAGCGGAAGATCTGTAAATTTGTCTACAGAAAAAAACAAACTTTCTACAGGGCCATAAGCACTATGTTCCAAATAATTTATGTCATTATTCCACAAAATTAAAAATTGCTTCTCAAAATCGAGGGTAGTTATGGATTTTGTTAAAAATTTTTCAATTAAATCGGCAAATGACCCTACGTACTTACTTGTCATTTTGTTCCTCCTCCTAAATCACCTGTGGCCTTCATATGTTCCATCTGCTCTTCTGACAGTTTCCATGCAGATCTAAAATTTCCGCGCACGTCTTTTGTAACATTCAGATATGTTTTAGGATCATAGTAATGTGTTGCTGCTTTTTTGTGAAGAGTTCCCGGTCTTTCAATAGTACTGGGCGATTTAACATGATCCTCTAAAGCCTTTTTATATGCCTCCAGAGTTTTATTACTTTGATTACCTTGTACACCGAAGATATTCGCATGTTTAAATTTCTTCTGTAACTGGTCTCTTGAAGCATTTCTAATCCACTCCACATCCCTTTTTGCCGCTTCCCGCGCCAATTGCCTTTTTGCGATTTCCGTGACAATGGGGCGACCGATATATTTTGCAGCCGGAACTGCGCCCCAGCCGATAATATCTAGCGGGCTTATGGTTGGATTGATGGCGTCCACTGGAGTCATCAGATCGGGAATTTCGGTTTTCAGCTCTTTCAGCGGCGCGAGTTTTTCGGTCACAGACGATTGTGCGAAGCGTTGTTGTTGGCGTTGGCGTGTCCATTCATTCCAGGGATGGCGGGACGGGTTGATCGGTTCCGCCCAGCAGCGGCAATTGTAATCTTCACCGGGGTTTTCATCGTCGGGCGGATTGGCCC
Source organism: uncultured Micavibrio sp. (assembly GCA_964539025.1). Lineage (GTDB taxonomy): Bacteria > Pseudomonadota > Alphaproteobacteria > Micavibrionales > Micavibrionaceae > Micavibrio_A. Next base: position 237,043 of record CAZIFA010000003.1, on the reverse strand, counting down.
AAGAAAATGTCTGGCCATTTCGTCTTGCGTGTTCGCCGCGCACTTTATGGTCACCCACTGTGTGCCAGATATAAAACGCATGATCGTCCATCACGGCGAGGTCACGGTTTAGAATCCGTTCGGTCGTGGTGCCGGGGCCAAGCGCCACATCGTCGAAATAAATGGTGGCTTTGCGCTGGAAAGCATATACGGCATCTTTGAGACCAACATCGATGTCATCAGTCATTCCAATGTTGGGATTGGGCGTGTAGAATCCGAGCCGGTTCAGTGCAATTTTCAACTGGCGCACGGTGGTACGCTCGTCCTCCGTTTCCGGATTTCGTGCAAGATCGATTTTTGCCGCCAGCACAAAGGCCATGCGTCATCCTTTTCCACCCATTCCATATGAGCCAAATAAAAAACCCGCCTTTGCGCGGGGCCGGGCTATCCGGGGCGCAAAAGCGGGTTCAAATGTCTGATAGGAATATAAATCTATTTAAGCAAAGAAGTCAAGAAATAATTTAACTGCAGAGTTCATAGAGTTCAAAAATGGATCCCCCGGTCAAGCCGGGGGATGACATGTGGGGTTGTTCCTCGCAATGACGAAGAGGGATTATGCCGCCTTCGCTTTACCCTGTAGTTCAGCCAGCACTTCATCCGTGTGACCGTTGACTTTGACCTTGTTCCAGATTTTTTGAATCTTGCCGTGTTTATCGATCAAGAACGTCGTGCGTTCGATGCCCATATATTTGCGGCCGTACATCGATTTTTCCACCCAGACGCCGTAGCGTTCACAAACATCGCCGTCTTCATCGGAGGCGAGGGGGAAGTTCAGGTTGTATTTCTTTTTGAATTTATCGTGGCTTTGGACGCTGTCTTTTGAAATACCGACGATGGTGCAGCCGAGTTTGCCAAGCGTTTTGAGATTATCGTTGAACGAGCAGGATTCCGCCGTGCAGCCTGACGTATCATCCTTGGGATAAAAATACACCAGAACCGTTTCGCCCTTCATGTCGGAAAGCCGGAAATTGCCGCCGCCATCGGTCGGTAAGTCAATTTCAGGGGCGGTGGAACCTTCTTTGGGCATGGGCATTTGTGTTTCCTTTTTGTAAATGTCGTGGACGAACGAAACTTAGCGTCATTCCGAACGCCTGCCAAGCAGGCGGAGGAATCCCTGATTGTTCGATTTCCAATAAAGATCCCTCCCCATGCTTCGCCTACGGCTTCGCAGGGTTCGGGATGACGACAAATGGGGGGAGAACGCCAAAAGGCAAGATTGTGTTAGTGGTAAATATATCCTATTGTAATTAAAGACTATTCATAGCTTCCCCTAGGACTTTCGTGCTCAGGCATGTGTGGAAATTCAGCAACCGGACCCTGATTATCACCCTTGAAACGGTGGTGGTCGTGGCGTTGCTTGCCGCCATCGGGCTTGGCGCGTTCATCTGGAACGTTTCGCAAGGGCCGATCAGCGTCGGCTGGGCGAAGGATTACGTCGAAGAGGCGTTGAGCAATGCCGACGAAGAGTTATCCGTCAAGTTTGACGACATGGTTTTTTCATGGCCGGAATTGCAGGGGCCGTTCCAACTCGATCTTCGCAATTTAAAAGTGCGCAAAGGCGGCGCGGAGGCGAATTCGCTTTCGATTACGCAGGCATCGGTCGGGTTGTCACGCGGCGCGTTATTGTTCGGGCGGATACGTCCGGTGAGCGTGATCATCAAATCGCCGTCGCTGGAGTTGGTGCGTACCGCCGAGGGGCAGCTCGATTTGTTCGTGCGCAATGAGGCGGAAAATAAAACAACGCAGGTGCGCACGGATGAGACCACAAAGGATCCGGGACAGGAAATTGCCAGCATCTTTAAAGAGATGGCAACGCATAAACGCGGGAGCATTTTTTCGCGGCTCAATAAATTCATCATCAAGGATGCGAGAGTGGCCGTACGCGATTACCAGTATGGCGTGTCTTGGTATTTGACCGATCTTGATTTCGGTATCGCAGAAGAGGATCAGGGCGTTGCGGCTTCGCTCGATGTCGATCTGCCGGGCGGGCGCAACAAGCAGGCATCGCTCAAGATAGACATGGTTTACCGCAAGAAGACGGACGATTTCCGCGCCGCCACGCATATTCAGGACATCAATCCGTACCTGCTTTCGCGCTTCTTACCGTTGCCCGATATATTGAGCGGGCAGGATTTGTATTTCACGGGCGATGTGGAATCGGCGATGGATACGAACCTCACCCCGTCCTATGTCAGTTTCAAAGGCATGATCCCCGAAGGGATGCTGGTGATCCCCGAAGAATTCGAAGCGCCGATTTCATTGCGCAATCTTGCGGTCAAGGCGGAATATGATTCATCCAAGGGCGAGATGGAATTTACCGACCTTTCGGGATGGATCGGCGGTATTCCGGTATCGGGTCAAGGGCGCGGCACGTTCGGCAAGACGGAGATGAACATGCCGATCCAGTTGCGCGTCGGCACGGTGAATCGCAAGCATGTCGTCGCCCTATTTCCCAAATCGGAATATGACGGCGAGGCGTATGACTGGCTGGCCAACAAGATCGGCAATGGCAAATTCAGCAGCGTTGCCCTCAACATGGAACTGACGGGCGAGAAAACCCGCAACGAGGAATTGCAGCGCGACGAATGGTCGTTCGATGTGCCGAAGATGAAACTCGATTTCGCGTTTGAGGATGCGGATGTGAAATACAGCGACACGTTGATGCCCGTCACGGGCGGCAAGGGGCGTGGATCGCTCGATCTTGCCGCAGAGACGCTAGATATTATCGGCCAAGGCGGGATGATCGGCGATATCGCGGGCAGCGATATCGTTATTAAAGTTACCGACATCATGCGTTCCGGCGCCGGCTATGTCACGATCAAACTCAATGCCAAAGGACCTATGGCGACAGCATTGCAATATATCGCGCTGGAGCCGATCGATATGGGGCCGGAGCAGATCGGCATCGATGCGAAAAACGTCAAGGGCACGATTGATGCAGCGCTCGATATCGGGTTGCCGACCGTTGAGGATGTGCCAAAAGAAGATGTGAAGGTTGATATCAAGGGCACGTTGACCGATATCGAAGTGCCGGGGATTGTCGTCGGGCTGACGTTATCAGGCGGGCCTCTTTCGTTGCAGACAGAAGAGGGCGGCTTTAGAATCAAGGGTGATGCCAAACTCGCGGGCCGCGACACCAAGATGGAATGGCATCAATATTTCGAAAGCGCTGGCCATCCTTATTCGATGCAGGTGAATGCCAGCATTAACGCCGATCAGGAATTGCGCCATCATTTCGGTGTCGAACTGGACGAATATATCAGCGGCACGTTCCCGGTGAACGTGGTTTATACCGACAAGGGCAACGGCAGTTCGGATATCGATATCAAGGCCGACCTGAAGCCGATGACCATTCATATAAAGCCGTTCAAGTATGAAAAGCCGCCGGGGCAGGCAGCTAGCCTTACTATGAAAGCGTGGCTGGAGAACGATATCCTAAAGAAGCTCACGGATGTCGAACTTAAAAGCGACACGTTGGCGGTGAGCGGTGCGACGATAGGTTTCGCGCCGATGAACGGCAAGGATGCGGAACTGGCGAGCGGCACATTGCCTTCGGCGAAAATAGGCCAGACGCAGATGCAGGTGTCGTTCGATGTGAACAAGAACAACGTCATGCAGGTGAACGCGAAGGGGCCGGTGTTCGACCTCGCGCCGTTCTTGCAAGAAGCGGAAGCCTCCGACCTCAACGCCAAGGCGCAGCAGGCCAAGGGGCAGGAGCAGGCGAAGGTTATATCGCTGCATGCCGATACTATGCTCGGTGCGGGCGGGCAGAAAATCCCCAACGCCAAGGTCTATATGGAGATGGATACGGACGGCGATATCACGCAATTGGAGATGGACGGCGCGCTCGGCAAGGGAAAATTATTCGTGCGTTTCAAGCCGGATGAAACGGGAAAGCGTACTTTCCGATTGCAAACGGATGATGCGGGCGCTGTGTTGCAGGCGTTCGGGCTTTACGAAAATATTCGCGGCGGCACGCTTTTGATTTACGGCGAACCCAAGGGCGGCGATTTGCGCGGCGATCTGTTTGGCTCAATGCGGATGGAAAATATCAACGTGGTGAAGGCGCCCGCGCTGGCGCAGCTTTTAAGCCTGATGAGTTTGACCGGCGTGGGAGAGCTTTTGAGCAATCAGGGGCTGACTTTTTCCAAGCTGGAATCCAATTATGAATGGCGGTTCCGCCCCGCGGGCAATTTGCTTATCATCAAGGATGGAAAAACATCGGGATCATCTGTCGGTCTGACGTTCGAAGGCGTGGTCGATCGCGGCCAAAAGACAACGGATGTTTCCGGCACGATCATTCCGATGACGGAGATCAATTCGCTGCTCGCGCAAATTCCGTTGATCGGGGATATTCTGGGTGGCAGCACGGGGTTGATCGCCGCGACCTACACGATGAAAGGGCCTAGCAGCAAGCCGAGCGTGATGGTTAATCCATTATCCGTTTTGGCACCCGGATTCCTGCGCCGCCTGTTGTTCGAAGGCGGATATGAAAGCAAAATTCCGGATGACCCGCAGCCCAAGCCGCAAGACCCACTGACACCGCCGAAAAAGGCTGCTGCGCCTTCCGCCGTGCCCAAAGCACCGAACGAGGCCGTCAAGCCGAGCAGCACGGTCAAGAGCAATCCTGTCCCTGCGCCATCGCGCACGGCCCAGCCGAATGCGGGGAATTAGTAGCCTTCGTCGTTGCGAGCACCGCTCCCCGTCATTCCGAACCCTTTAGGGTGAGGAATCTTTAACAGGAAACGGATAGGGCAAGGATCCCTCCGCTTCGCGTTCGGGATGACGTTCAAATTAAGCGGTTTTCACCAGCGCGTGGCGTTTTTTACCGGCTGACAATTTGATATAGCCATCGGACGTCAGATCATTCGCAGCAACCGTCGCAGCAACATCGGTCACGGGTGCATCGTTGCATTTCGCGCCGCCGCCTTCGATCAAACGTTTGGCTTCGCCTTTCGATGCGGCTAGTCCCGCCTGCACCAATAAATCAATCACCGCGATGCCTTTTTCCAGATCGGACTTCTTGATGCTTATGCTCGGCAAATCGCCGCCAACGCCACCCTGCTCGAACACTTTTTGCGCTGTGGCTGCGGCCTCAATCGCGGCAGCTTCGCCGTGGCAAAGTTTCGTGGCTTCATGCGCTAGGATTTTCTTGGCTTCGTTGATTTCAGAACCTTGCAATGCCGAAAGGCGTTTGACTTCAGCCATCGGCAGCATCGTAAACCGCGCCAATAAATTCGCGACATCGGCATCATCCGCATTGCGATACCATTGCCAGTAATCATAGGCCGAAAGCATGTTTTTATTGAGCCAGACCGCACCCCCGACCGTCTTGCCCATTTTCTCGCCTGCGGCATTGAGCAGCAACGGCGCGGTGAGCGCGAACAATTGCACCTGATCCGATTTATGCGCGAGATCGACACCGTTGATGATATTGCCCCATTGATCCGATCCACCCATCTGAATGAGCGTGCCGTGTTCGCGGTACAGCGCAAGGAAGTCGTAACCCTGCATCACCATGTAATTGAATTCGAGCAATGTCAGCGGGCTTTCGCGATCAAGACGCGCCTTGACGCTATCGAATGAGATCATGCGGTTGACGGTGAAATAACGTCCGTAATCGCGCAGGAATTCCAGATAACCAAGTTTCGAGAGCCAGTCATCGTTGTTGACCATCTTCGCATCGGTCTTGCCGTTGCCGTATCTCAAGAACTGCGTGAAGCAGGTCTTCCTGATATTCTCCATGTTCTCGGCGATGATCTCATCGGTCATGAGATTACGCGTCTGGTCTTTAAAAGACGGATCGCCGATTTTCGACGTGCCGCCGCCCATCAGCGTAATCGGCTGGTGCCCGCATTCCTGAAACCATTTGAGCATCATAATGCCGGTCAGATTACCGACATGCAGCGATTTGGCCGTGGCATCGAAGCCGATATAGGCGGATTGCACGCCCGATGAGAGCTTTTTATCGAGGCCTTCGAAATCGCTGCACTGGTGAATGAAGCCGCGTTCGGTTAGGATATTCAGGAAATCGGATTTGTATGTCATGTCTTTGTTGTCATCCTGAGGGCTTTAGCCCGAAGGATCTCGGTGGATCGGTAAATGTGAGATCCTTCCCCCGCATCAAGTGCGGGGTCAGGATGACAGATTAGACCAATCTTCCGAAAGATCCTTCCATTCAGGATTGATGCTTTCCACTATTTTGTTTTTCTTAACACGCAATAAGCCTTTGATCTGCTTTTCACGTTCAATGGCTGACTTTATATCAGAAGTCTGTTCAAAATAAACAAGTTTTATGGCGTTGTAATGGCTTGTAAACCCTTCAACCTGCTTCTTTTTATGCTCCCAAAGCCTGCGTTCCAGATTGTTGGTGACGCCTGTGTATAAGACCTTGTTGGCCTTATTCGTCATCATGTAAACATAGTAGGTATTGGGAGCCATAGACTTCCTCGTTGTCATCCTGAGCGTAGCGAAGGATCTTGGTATCGGCAATGAGATCCTTCGGTCGCGCTGCTCCCTCAGGATGACACCGGAGAGTAAATGCAAAAAAATATCTATACCGCAATCGGTTTAATGTCCGGCACGTCTTTGGACGGGGTGGACGCCGCCATCATAGAGACGGACGGCGAAAGCCAGGTTAAAACCGGCGCGTTTGTGACCATTCCCTATAATGAGGCCGACCGGGACACGGTGCGGGCCTGTTTCGGGCTGCAGGAGCGGGGCAGCCCCCTTGTGCGGGAGGCGGAGCGGATTATTACGGACGCGCATATCGCCGCCGTCAAGGAACTGCTCTCAAAAACCGATGCCAAGCCCGACCTGATAGGCTTTCACGGCCAGACGATTTTCCACGCGCCCGAAAACGGCATCACGATACAGATCGGCGATGCGCAAAGACTGGCCGATGAATGCGGGATCGATGTCATCGCGGATTTTCGCACCAATGATGTAGAGGCTGGCGGCGAAGGCGCACCGCTTGCACCCATCTATCATGCCGCGCGGATTAAAAACGCAGGCGTCGCCACGCCCTGCGCTGTGCTGAATATCGGCGGCGTCGCCAACGTCACATGGATCGGCGAAGGCGATGAAGATTTGCTGGCGTTTGATTGCGGTCCGGGCAACGCGTTGATGGATGATTGGATTTTATCGCGTACGGGCAATCGTTTCGATGAAGACGGAAAAATCGCTGCGTCCGGAAAACCGATTACGCGATTCCTCGATGCTTGGCTGTCGCATCCATACTTTGAACGCGTACCGCCCAAATCATTGGACCGCGATGAATGGGATGTCGCACAGCTTGGCCGTGTCAATGAAGGGATGGACAATGTCAGCACCGAAGACGGCGCGGCGACGCTGCTCGCCTTCACGGCGGAATCCATCATAAAATCGCTCGAACATATGCCGGGCAAACCGCGCTGGTGGTATGTGTGCGGCGGCGGGCGGCATAATAAGGCGTTGATGAATGCGCTCACCGAAAAACTCGGCCCCGTCGTGCATTCGGTCGATGATCTGGGCTGGAACGGAGACGCCACCGAAGCCGAATGTTTCGCCTATCTGGCCGTGCGCAGCGCGCTTAATAAGCCTTTGAGCTTCCCCAAGACAACCGGGGTTTCGCGGGGGCTGACCGGCGGGGTTTTGTTTAGGGCCTGATGTCATCCTGAAGGAGCGTTAGCGACTGAAGGATCTCATGAGATCCTTCGCTTCGCTCAGGATGACAATAAAACTTGCATTTTTAACGGGCTAATGGCTTTTTAGCCTCCATGACGATCATAAAAACGCCGACGCCAGAAAGCATTGAAGAGGCCGCCGAAATATTGCGCGGCGGCGGTTTGGTCGCGTTCCCGACGGAAACGGTCTACGGGCTTGGCGCGGACGCGCTGGACGGCAAAGCGGTCGCCGGAATTTTCGCTGCGAAAAACCGCCCGTCTTTCAACCCCATCATCACGCATGTCGCGAACCGTCATGACGCCGAAAAATATGTCGAGGCCGATGCGCGGGCAAAGGGTCTGATGGCTGCGTTCTGGCCGGGGCCGCTCACATTGATCCTGCCCAAGAAAAAAGATTGCGGGATTTCCGATCTGGTGAGCGCAGGATTAGCGACTGTGGCGATCCGCATGCCCTCGCATCCCGTTGCATTGGCGCTCATCGAAAAAGCCGGATTGCCGATTGCGGCGCCGAGCGCGAACGCATCGGGCGAACCATCCGCCACCACACCTAAACATGTGCAGGAAAGTCTGCAAGACCGCGTGCCGTTCATACTGGCGGGCGGTGCATGCACGGTGGGGCTGGAATCGACGGTGCTGGATTTATCGGGCGATGCGCCCGTCATCGTGCGCCCCGGCGCGGTGACGGCGGAAGACCTCGAAACTTATCTGGGCAAGGTGGAATATGATCTTGGCAATCACGACGCACCAAAATCGCCGGGGCAGCTTTTGAAACATTACGCGCCGAGCATTCCGGTGCGCCTCAACGCCGTCGATATAGAACCCGGCGAAGCTTTGCTGGCGTTTGGGTCCGTGAAATTCATGGGCATCAAGGGCGGCGGCGCGGCGAAAGATTTACCGGATGAAAAATTCCGCAATTTAAGCGATAGAACCGATCTGCACGAAGCCGCGGCGAACTTGTTTTCGATGCTGCGTGAACTCGATCATCCGGGCAACACCCGCATCGCTGTCATGAATATCCCTGATAAGGGTCTAGGCATCGCGATCAATGATCGTTTAAAGAGAGCCGCGCAAGGGCGGTAGCAGCAATGTCATTCCGAACCCTATAGGGTGAGGAATCTGTTCTGGAATGGGTAGGCCAAAGATCCCTCCGCACTACGTGCGTTCGGGATGACGGCAATGATGACAAGCTAAGGGTAGTTCTTTACAGGCGCGAAGCCTTTGCCCGTAAGGGTCGTGGTGCTTTCTTCATCACCCTTGCGCGGCAGAAGTTTTTTCAAATCGGCATAGACCTTGCCGCGATTGTTATGTTCGGCCACGGTGACGCAATATTCATACTCCCCCTTTTTGCCCCAGTCGCTGCGCAGGTAGGTCAAAAGGCCGGGATTGCCATCGAGATAGGATTTCACCTTGTCTGCGGTCCTGCGGTCTATATCGCCGTTCCTACCGCCAAACGAGATTTTCATCGTGCAGAATTTACGGTTTTCAAACCCGCTTTCGTTCGGCACGACGCCTGAGACATTGTTGTTGGGATAATCGGCGGCGCTGGGTGCTGGGCCGCTATTCGTGTTTGCGGGTTGTTGTTGCTGCGTCGTGATGTTCATCGGCGGGGCAGCGGAAGACGAATCCGGAATTGAATTTTCGCCAGGCGGGGGCGGGGCCTGCGTTACCGTGCCGCGATTGATGGTGGCGGCGGGCGGTGCGGAAGACGGGTCCATGGCCATAGGGTCTGTTTCGGTCGAAAGCGTGTAGGGTTTTATCACGGGCAGCGGCGCGCTTTCGATAGGCTGTGCCATAGCTGGGCAGGCAAGCGCGGCAAGCAGGAAGGTCAGGGGGACGATTTTCATGATTTTGGCCATAAAAAAATTCCTTTGAAAGGGGTCTGTAAAGACTATCTCAAAAGGAATTAAACGTTAAGGCCGGTTTAGATTGCTTCCACAAAACAACGCCGGAAGTGAGGGGCTTACGGCGTTGCCTTTTGAAAGCAGTATCGAGTTACCCGAGTGCGAAGGCTCTCGATATCATCGGGCTTGTTCTATATAACCGAAGCAGTGCTTCGCCCGAGTACGCTCTCTGTTGTCTCCCAGCTCCTGAAACCCCCTGGGGTCCAATCGCCGGTCTGGTTTGAGATGCCAGCCATTGCTGGCGTGCATTAGCTCTCATTAGAACCTCCCTGGTTCTTTACTTGTTTTAGCGGTATTAGTTCCGCCTTGTTGTCCTAAATCTAAGATAAAACGCCTTCCATGTCAACAATAAAATGCAAATTTTTTATTAATAGTAATTATAACAGTCAAATCTATATTTACTATTAGTTGTGATTGAAATGACAGATAGTATTTGTACTTAATTTATACATGAATACTGTATATCTATAGTTGGATCGTATCGATTATTACTTCGAATACAGTATATTCCATCTTAACGAATGGCAGGATTGCAAAAAATGAGGGGGAATCCGGGGGTTAGCGAATGAATGTTTCGGGCAGCGCTGCCATTTTTGACAAAAATTACGATCCGGCTATTATTCATATCTATAAATAATAACAAATTAGGGAGAAAAACATGCAGATAGAGAATCAGACGCCCGCCATCGCACCACTTACATCACAGGCCGGGAAGCAGATCGATATCATTGAGCAGCTTGAGGCGCTGGCGAAAAAAGGATCAGTCGTCAAGATAGGCAGCACATGGGGTGGGTTGGGGAGCGAAGGCTACATTTCTATCGAGAAAAGTGACGATGCTGTGCGTGTGGAGTATAGATCGTCGAAAAATCATCACGATCCTAAATCGGGTCCAGCCTTGGGAGCCTCCTTTTCAAAGGCCACGGGTGACAGAGGCGCAACGTGGAGAAGAAACGTTGTGATATATGACGTCCAGGGGCCTGAAGCCGATAAAATCGCTGAACAAGTTCGGTTATACGTGAAGCGGGCCTACGCGTATAATTGCAAGCCGCACTAAGCGTTGAAGTCGGACAGCATCATCATTTGCGCTGGCGAAAGCGTCAGGCGGCTGTAGAGGGATGGCGGGAAAATCTGCCATCCTGTGCCGTCTTTTTGATCGGAAGAACGTGAATTGCCGTTCACACGCAGGATAGAATCATTAAAAGCCATATCCTGTGCGGCCATAGCAGCGCCACTGTTAGCGCCGCCCATCAGCGCGGCTAGGCGCGTGAAGGGGTCTTGTACGTCTTGCAGGGGCGTGTTCTGAGCCGCGCGGGGGCCTGTGTCATAAGGGTTGGTGCGCAGGTTTATATTGCTGGAAGCCGTCATGATGTTTTGCGCGTCGGCATCGCCTTGGAATTTATTATCGAAGAAGGCATAGACCTGTGCCAGCGAGCGCGGCGCGCCCGTGCGTTGATCGTAGAACACGCCGCGATTGGTGCGTGCGGCATCACGGAAGATATCGGCCGCAACCATATTGGGGCTTTTCTTCATCGCGTTCAGGAAGCTGGACGCTCCGCCAGCGCCGAGGAAGTGTGCCATATAAAGTTCGGTGGAGCCGATATTGCCCCCGACGTTGTCTTTCAGCTTCTCATAATTTTCCTGATCGAATTTCGCGGCCATGATGGAGGAGATTTCGGGGTCTTTGCGCAACGCTAGAATTTCGCGGCGGTCTTTACGGGAAGATACCTGGCCATCGTTAGAGATTTTGTTGGCGTATTTTTCAAGGCCGTAATCCGCGCCGTGGTCTTTGACCATTTTCAGCCAGGTGGATTCGATGAATTGATATAGGCCGGTGGCGGAACTGGTCGCCGCTTTGGCGTCTTTGTTGAATGAGCTCTCAACGGCAGCCTTTTCCATCAGGTAGGTAAAATTGACCCCTGTTTTAGAGGCTGCGCTGCGGATGGCATTATAGACGTCCCGGGGGACGTTATAGGCATTCAAGGCCTTGTTATAAATGGCATTTTCCGACATTTTTGAGCTCTTTTCCGGCTGTTTTTACGTGTCTGTCTATGAAAGGACAGTTTCAAGGATCGTGCCAGTTGGGGGGTGAATCGCAAAGACGCGAAGGCGCAAAGCTTTCCACCTTCTGTAATCAGCGCCGCAGGCGTATTGAATCTTTAATTTTCACCACTAAGGACACTAAGACCACTAAGAACTTGGTGCCCTTAGTGATCTTAGTGGTTAAATTTCTTTATTGCGCTGCGCGCGGCTTTTAAGGAGATAAGCTTTGCGCCTTCGCGTCTTTGCGATTCAATATTGAGGTTCATTATGGGAGATGTGGGCATTATACTTAATGCCATTGATTCGAGCCTGGAGATTTTGAATGACTTACGTGCCGCCCCTCAACGATATGATCTTCGTGCTCGACAAAGTCGTGGGGCTTTCGGCGCTGCCCGAACATCCCGATCTGGGCAAACTCGACATCAACGCGGTGGGCAGTATTTTGGAACCCGCATCACAGCTTGCGAGCGAAGTTCTGGCACCGCTCAATCACAGCGGCGATAAAAGCGGCGCGAAAATCAAGGACGGCGCCGTCACCACATCGCCGGGGTTCAAAGAGGCTTATAAACAATTTTGCGAAGGCGGATGGAATTCCGTCGTCTTCGCCCCCGAGCATGGCGGGCAGGGTTTGCCGTGGCTGGTTGCGTTCGCGGTGCAGGAGATGTGGCAGGGCGCGAACATGTCGTTCGGATTGTGTCCGCTGCTCAACCAAGGCGCGGTCGAGGCGATAGAGGCGCACGGATCGGATGCGCTCAAACACGAATATCTAAGCAAGCTGGTTTCGGGCGAGTGGACCGGCACGATGAATCTAACCGAATCGCAGGCGGGATCAGATTTATCGGCGGTGCGGGCGAAAGCAGAACGTGCGGGCGATGGCAGTTACCGGATTTTCGGTCAGAAAATTTTCATCACCTATGGCGAGCATGATTTTACGGACAATATCATCCATCTGGTGTTGGCGCGTCTTCCCGATGCGCCGGAAGGCGTGAAAGGGATATCTTTGTTCCTTGTTCCAAAATTTCTCAAAGACCCGTCTTCGCCTGACGGCTACGCCGGGGGCACCGGTATCCGCAACGATGTTGTGTGTACTGGCATAGAGCACAAGCTAGGCATCCATGCTTCGCCGACCTGCACGATGCAATTTGGCGACAAAGGCGGGGCCATTGGCTTCGTCGTTGGGGAGGAGAATGAGGGCCTGAAGAATATGTTCACGATGATGAACAATGCGCGTCTGTCCGTCGGATTGCAGGGCGTGGCGATTGCGGAGGCTGCGTATCAAAAAGCGCGGGCATACGCAAAGGAGCGCGTGCAGGGCGCATCGGTTTCGAAAAAAGATTATGTGCGCGTGACGATTTCAGAACATCCCGATGTCAGGCGCATGCTGCTTTGCATGGCATCGCAGATAGAGGCAGGGCGTGCGCTGGCTTACGAAGCGGCGCTGACGCTCGATCTAGCCAATGCGGGCGATAAAGCCGCGCAGGCAAAAGTTGATTTGCTTACGCCGCTGGTCAAGGCGTGGTGCACGGATATGGCGTGCGATGTAGCATCACTTGGTGTGCAGATTCACGGCGGGATGGGATACATCGAGGAAACGGGCGCAGCGCAGTTTTATCGCGATGCACGTATCTTGCCCATCTATGAGGGCACAAATGGAATTCAGTCTTCCGACCTAGTGTTCAGAAAAATCCTGCGCGACAATGGTGATGATCTCAAGTCATACTTCAAAGAATTCGAGGCCGTAATAGGCGCACTCAACATGAAGGGCGATGATCTGGCGGTGATAAGGCAAAATCTGGAGATAGCTTTTGCCAGCGTATCAAAAGCGGCAACGCAAATTGGCGAATTGGCCAAGGACGATCTGGATTACGTTGCAGCAGTGAGCGCGCCGTTTCTGAAAGTGATGGCCACGACGGCGTGTGGATTTATGATGGCAAAATCCGCACTAGCAGCGTATGCGATGCTGCAAGAAGGCAATGATACCGACTTTGCCGAACGGAAGATTTTGCATGCGCGTTTCTTTGCTGAGACTTATTTGCCGCTGGCTTCGACGCATGTGCAAAGCGTTCTTTCCAGCGCCAAGACGGTCGTCAGTTCAGCGTTTTAGGATCGGCTTCTATAGAAGCGGTGGGTTGTTTTGGTTTCGGGCGATTTTTCGGATCTTCGCAAAATTCCATGGCGTTCGTGCGGATATTGGTGATGTAACCTGCGCTTAAGCGCGGGGCTTTGGCGAAATCTTTGGCCATTTTGTTGGCGGCACAGGTGCAGTACTGATCGTTGTCGAGCGCGAGTTCTCGGAATTGACTCGAAAATCGCAGGCAGTCCTCATAGGCTTCTCCCGCTATCAGTTCGGTATTAGCACAGCTGTTGGATGTCAGGGCGGAATTGGTCACGGATTCATAGATATCGCTTTGCGTTGCGATGGGGCCGAGTTTTTCGCGTTGTTGCAGATAGGCCCCGGCAAAACAGCCGCAATCGAAATATTTTTTCTGGTATGCGTTGAGTTCACACAGGCGGTACATCGTATCCGCTTCTTCCATCATTTCATCCTGATCCATCACGCCATCATCAAGCGTGTAATAGGTGCTGTCCTGCATGATGAGGTCCTGCGCCCGCGAAGGCACGGGCAAGAGGGCGATGGTCAGAAGGAGAAAGAAGGGCAGCGTCTTCATAAGAAATATCGTAGCATATTTCTGAGCGGCGGGTAAAAAACCCTCAAACTGTCATCCCGGACAAGCGAAGCGCGATCCGGGATCTTATGTAGACAAGAGATAAAAAGATCCCGGATAACAAGTCTCACTAAGGCCTTTGGCCTAGCTCGACATAGTTTCCGGGATGACGAAGAAGGTTAGGCCGCCTTGCCGCCCTTGATCTTGTTCCAGAGGCCCTGAAAGTTCAGGCCGTTTTGCGGAGCCTGTTGGCTTTGCATGTTTTCATTGCCGCCCTGCATGCGTTTCATGCGGTCTTCGAGCATTTTTTGTTTGGCGATGCGGCCACGTTCTTCGCGCTGGCGCAGCTCTTCTTTGAGTTCCTCCGCCTGACGCTGGCTGTACTGGCTGGTGATCAGTATCTGTTGCGATTGTTTTTGCCACAGGTCGCGTTGGCCACGCATATCTTCGAGTTGTTCGCGGGTCATTTCGAGTTGGTCTTCCAGAGCACGCACGCGCATTTTCAGGCGTTCGATTTCAAGCATGTCTGCGGCGCGCTGCAGTTCCGTCTGCGAGGTCGTTTCCTGCGAAGAGGGAGCATTGTTGGCGGCGCCATTTTGCGGCAGAAGACCAAACACGCGATCCAGTTCCGAAACATCGATCAGGCGGCGTCCGTTGGCGTCGATTTCGAACGAGAGTTTGCCGCTGTTCATAGAACGCTGGACGGTTGATTTAGAACGGCCCGTCAGTTCCGCCGCGCGCTGTGCACCTACTTTTGCCATGCGATTGGTTCCCTTTTTGAATTTCCCTATTAGGCTTTATTTTCCATACGCTTGTTTAGCAGGCGCGTCAATCTTTGCCACTGAGCACCCGAAAAAAGATGTGCGTAAATGAATGGCAGCCAGCCTTTCTTGCGCCATTCGGCGAAGGTTTTGTCATCCAGATCAGCGAGTTTCGCTTCATCGACGATGCGGAAACCCGAGAAGTTGATTTTCTTGCCGGGGCCGATGACGATTTCGGCCTGACGTTCGACCAGAAGGCCCGCTTTGGCAAGCGCCTTGCCAAACTCGATCGTGTGCTGTGCGGCGGCGTGGTAGGATTTGCAAAATTCCAATGCATTCTGCGAGAGCGTCGAAGGCTTGCCTTCGGCATCGAAGAATTTCTGTTCACCGTCCTTATCAATGATGTTGTCATTCATATCGACGCACAGCGAGAGTTGGTCATTGCCGGGCATTTCCGAGAAGATAAACGGATAGCGGCGGATATAGGCGGGGATATAGGTGTCTTCTTCCCATTCGCCCTTATCGTTAAGGAACAGGTTTTCATTGTCGCGCAGACCCATGATCGCAACCGGCGTTCCGGTGGCGTCCGGCGAAAAGGCGATCGGGTAGTAATGGCAGATCTGAGGCATTTCGATCAGGTTGATCGGAACCGCGTTCACGCCTTTGGTGAAGCCCAGCCCGAAATTCTTCTTAAGCGCCATTTTGGCGTGAAGTTTCGCATCGAGAGGGGCCGGGTTCTTGTAGAAAAGCGGCATCGAGGCCGCAGGCGCTTTTTCGGGGGTAGGGGAAGAATTTTTTGCCATAGAATCCGCTCTTTAACAGGAAAATGATTAACGTATAGGTTGTTATAACAGGCATCACCCTACGAAAAAAGCCCGAATGAGTGCAAATCAGGGAAAAAAGGCTGGTTTTTTCATAACTTTAAGTGGTATGACGGCGTGACTTTTGGTCTATTTCTTTCTTTGTCCGCGCCATGAAATCCGATAGGTTTTGCGCGTTCGGAAAACAAAAAACGATAGGGAGCGTAAAACATGCGCATCGGTGTTGTAGGTACGGGTTATGTCGGTCTGGTTTCGGGAACATGTTTTGCCGAATTCGGCGTCAATGTCTGCTGCGTCGACAAGGATGCCGATAAAATTGCGCGACTGAAAAAAGGCGAAATTCCGATTTACGAGCCGGGTCTCGACGATTTGGTCGAAAAGCAAGTTAAAGCCGGGCGTCTGACATTCACAACAGATTTAAAAGAAGCCGTGAAGGGCGCGGACGCGGTGTTCATCGCGGTCGGCACGCCGTCGCGCAAGACGGACGGCCATGCGGACTTAACTTACGTGTATGAAGCTGCGCGTGAGATTATCCGTGCGGTTGAGGGCCATACCGTGCTTGTCACCAAATCGACCGTGCCGGTCGGCACAGCGCGGGAGATCGAGAAAATCGTGCGCGAGATGGGCCGTGAGAAAGACGTCGATGTTTGCTCCAACCCTGAATTTTTGCGCGAAGGCGCCGCGATCAATGATTTCATGCGTCCCGATCGCGTCGTCGTGGGATGTTCATCCGAGCGCGCGGAAAATGTTATGCGCGCGTTGTACCGACCGTTGTTTATCAACGAGACGCCGATTGTTGTGACGAGCCCGGAAACTTCAGAGATCATCAAATACGCGGCGAACGCGTTTCTGGCCACCAAGATCACTTTCATCAACGAGATCGCGAATTTGTGTGAAGCGGCGGGTGCGAATGTCCAGCATGTTTCGAAAGCGATCGGGCTTGATGGCCGTATCGGTTCAAAGTTTTTACACGCAGGCCCCGGTTACGGTGGGTCGTGCTTTCCCAAAGACACGTTGGCGTTGACCCAGACGGGGCGTAAATACAACGCGCCGCAAAAGCTGGTCGAGGCCGTAGTTGAAGTCAATGCTGACCGCCAGCAGCAGATGGCGCAAAAAATTATCGCGGCGTGTGGCGGCAACATCAAAGGCATGAAGATCGGTATACTCGGCGTTTCGTTCAAGCCGAACACGGATGATGTGCGCGATGCGCCGAGTCTCGTGATTTTGCCGATCCTGCAAAAACTTGGCGCGAAGGTGCATGCGCATGATCCGATTGCGATGGAACAGGCAAAGAAAATTTTGAAAGATGTGCACTGGGAAGAAGATCCCTATGCGGTGGCGGACGGCGCGGATGCGCTTGTCATCATCACAGAGTGGAATGAATATCGTGCGCTGGATCTGACCCGCATTGCGGCCAGTATGAAAAGCAGGCGCCTGATCGATCTTCGCAATATCTATAAGGTAAGCGAGATCGCTCCGCATGGGTTTCATTACGTATCCATCGGTCGTCCGGATGTTGAGCCTGCGGCTGCAAAAAAACTCCGCGCCGTTTAATACGTCATCCCGAACGCGCAGCGGAGGGATCTTTGACCTATCCGATATAGAAAAGATTCCTCGCATTCGCATGGAATGACGCTAAAATAGGTACATGGAAAAAGGCGATTACGTTTATATAATCGGCAACTGGGCTGGCGATGTCATCTATATTGGCGTTACCAGTGATTTAGAAAAGCGTATTTATCAGCATAAGCATAAATTGATCAAAGGTTTTTCTTCCCGTTATAATCTTACAAAACTTTTATATTTTGAAAAACATAATGCTATTGAAACAGCGATCCAACGCGAAAAAGAAATAAAGGCATGGCGCAGGGAAAAGAAAGATCGATTGATACGTTCTATGAATGCGGAATGGACCGATCTGGCCAACGGATGGTTCGAAGATTCCTCCGTCTTGCCTGCGGCAAGCCGTTCGGAATGACGGAGATTATATTATGAGTAAACTCCTGAACCACCTTCCTGCCTTGTGCAATGTCGTGCGCAGGATTGCTTTGGAAGCAGGACATATCACGCTGGAACATTTCGACGAGGGCGTAAAAGCCGCTCCTGATTTCAAGCCGGACGGATCGCCCGTGACCGAAGCCGATAAGCGCGCGGAAGCATTTATCACGAAGGCGTTGCATGACGAGGTGGGCGATATTCCCGTGATTGCCGAAGAAGCGCACGCGGCAGGCGCATTACCCGATTTAAAGGGCGCAGAATATTTCTGGCTGGTCGATCCGCTGGACGGCACGCGTGAATTTATCGATGGCAGTCCCGATTTCACGGTGAATATTGCGCTGATCAAAAATAACGTGCCATTGCTCGGCGTAATTTATGCGCCCGCACACGGTGAAATGTTTTCCGCCTATGGCGAAGGCACAGCGGTGCGCTGGACCGAGGAAAACGAGCATGAAAAGCCGATCCGCGTGCGGCATCCGGGCAAAGGCGGGTTGGTCGTTATCACCAGCAAGAACCGTGAACATGCGGCGATCGATAAATATCTCGAAGAACAAAAGGTCGAAAAAATTATCCGAAAAGGAAGCTCGCTTAAAATCTGCGCGGTCGCGATGGGCAAGGCAGATTTGTGCCCGGGGTTTGGACAAACCTATGAATGGGACACGGCGGCGGGACAGGCGATTTTAGAAGCGGCAGGCGGGGAGATTGTGGCGCTGGAGGGCAGCGAGCCGTTGCGCTATGGCGAGAAGAGCGATTTTATCAATCCGCGTTTTCTGGCTAGAAGCAATTTTTTAGCATAACAATTATATTGTCATCCCGAGCGTAGTCGAAGGATCTATGGCAGACGGGTCATGCAAAGATCCCTCCACTACCCCCGGCTTTCGCCGGGGTTCGGTCGGGATGACAGTGAAATAAAAAAGCCGGACATTTCTGCCCGGCTTTTAATTCGTTCAAATTTTTATTCCGCGTTGGCTTCGGCCTCGATGGTGATATTCACATCGTCAGAGACGTTGGGCACGCCGTATCCCATGCCGAATTCAGAGCGTTTGATCACGCCTGTCGCCGTGAAGCCGACCGTCGGCTTTTTGGACATAGGATGTTCGCCCTTGTGATTGAACGTCACATTGAGCGTGATCGGTTTTGTTTCCTTGAGCAGTGTCAGATTGCCCGTGACCTTCGCGGTTTTATCGCCGGTCTTTTCCACCTTGGTGCTTTTGAAGTGCGCGGTGGGAAATTCGCCGATATTAAAAAAATCCTTATTTTGCAGATGATCGTCGAATTTTGGATTTCCCGTAGACAGGTTTTTTGCATTCCATGTGGCTTCGACCATGCTCTTGGAAGGATCGGCCTCATCGAGCGTAAGCGTGCCTTCGATCATCGACAGAAGACCGTGCGGGTTTGAAAACTGCAAATGGTTGACGTTCCAGATGACGGTTGTGTGCGAAGGATCAAGTTTGTATGTATCGGCGGCAAATGCCGGCGCGCTAAAAATCGTAGCGGCGGCCATCGCGGCGAGAATGGTCTTATTCATGGAAAAAAGTCTCCTTAAGGTAAATGAATTATGAAGGATGAGTTATACTCAAGAACAATGACGTAGGACCGCGTTCGCGAATATCAATGGTCTTTCCACCATGATTTGAGCAGTTTTTTCTGCTTTAAATAGAGACGGTAGCGGTTGAAGAGGTTGGGGTCTTTGGTTACTTCCTCAAGCAGGCAAGCAGAGGTTTTATCATCGACCTGGCCGTCTATGAGCGCCTGTATGTCGTAATCGGTGATATTCTTGCTATTCATGACGCGCGCCAGTCCCTTGCTCCTGCACGGAAAAAACGTCCGGTCTTGGTTATAGGTTCCGACGCGGCCTTTCCGGGGCCATGGAACTTTCAGCGGCTCAAAGCCGTTGGCGTTCCATAAGTTGTTTTAACAGGAATTCAAGGAGAAAAAAATGCTAAATTGGGCCTTAGCCTTCCTGGTGGTGGCGATTGTCGCCGCAATCTTCGGTTTCGGGGGTATTGCCGCCTCGGCCGTGGAAATAGCCAAGATCATATTCGTGGTCTTTTTGGTGCTTTTCCTGATCGCCGCCGCGATGGGCGCGATACGTGGCCGTACGCCGCCCGTATAAAGCTATATAACTTTAAGAAAACGGCATCGGCGTGATGCCGTTTTTTCGTTGACCGGGTATTAAAAAGCGTTTTTTATGAATGGATCCAAGTTATTTTATGACCGCCGGAAGATTAGGGCCGAATGCTAAACCGCAGGATTTTTCGGAATTTTATCGTTTTTTCTTTCATACTGGCCGTCTGTATCGCGGGGCTGGGCTATCATATCTATAACTCGTCCATCGCGATCAAGGCCAGCGACCGGCAGGTCAATCTTTCGCAAAAGGTGATTATTGACACCCAGGCGGTGATCAACAGCATCGTGGCGACGATATCGCTGCAGCGCAATTATATCCTCACGCAGAACGAGGAGAGCCTGCGCAATTTTGAAAAATCGAAGATCAAGATGTCGGGCGAGATCGGGGCGCTGCGTGAGCTTGTCAAAGATAATCCTGCGCAGAGCAGCCGTCTGACGGAGATAGATCATCTGTCCTTGCAATTTAAAGATGAACTGGACAGGAAGATTGCAGAGTTCAAGGCGTCGGGAATTGTCCCATTGTTGACGGATTATGAGAGTCTCGTCGTTATCCGAGACAATATGCTCCGCCTCGCCAATGACGTTCTGGCCGAGGAATACAAACTGCTTCTCTCCCGCGAATTGCTGGTGAGCAAGACGATCGATCAGTATCAGATAAGCCTTTTGATCGGCGGGATTGCTGCCGCGCTTATCATCCTGATTTTCAACTGGTATCTTTTAGGTGCGCAGTCGAAAATTTCGGAAGTCGAGACGACATTGCGGGAATCAGAGGAACGGTTGCGTCTTGCCATCAGGGGATCGAATGACGGGGTGTTCGACTGGAATTTAAAAACCCATGACGTGTTCTGGTCACCGCAGTTCAAGGCGATGATTGGATATAGCGATTACGAGATATGGGGCAGCGAGGAGTTGTTCCGGCAGCTTTTGCATCCCGAGGATTCAGGTCTGTTCTGGGAAACGTTCAATAATTATATCAACGGCAGCTCGTCAGAATTTTCCTGTGTGTTCCGGATGCTGGACAAATCTGGCAAGCCGGTCTGGATTCAGTCGCGCGGCAAGGCGTTATTCGACGAGGAAGGGCAGCCCTCCCGCTTTATCGGCACGCACACAGATATCAGCTATATCAAGGAACATGAACGCCAGCTTAAAGAAGAGCGCGACCGCGCCGAAGCCGCCAGTGCAGCCAAGGGCGAATTCCTCGCCCATATGAGCCATGAAATAAGAACGCCGCTCACAGCCGTCAGCGGCATCGCGGAAATATTGAGCCAGTCGCCGCATATCAATGATGAAGGCAGCAAGAAGCTGGTCCGCACGTTAAAGACCAGCACGGAAACGCTTAAAGAATTGATTACCGACATTCTCGATTTTTCCAAGATCGAAAGCGGCGAGGTGGAACTGCATAATCAGAAATTCATGCTGGGTGAATTGTTCGGGCAGGTTGTCAGTATGATGTCGGTCAAAGCGTCCGAAAAATATCTTGATTTCATTTTCGATTATAAGGGACTGGAGCAGACTGTGTTCAACGGCGATAAGCTGCGCTTGCGCCAGATCCTTATCAATCTGATCGGTAACGCGATCAAGTTCACCGAAAAAGGTCATGTCACTATCAAGAGCCGTATTGAGCCGGTGGGCGATGCGCATGTTTTACGGATCGACGTGGAGGATAGCGGGATCGGGATTCCGGAATCCGCATTGCCACATATTTTCGAAAAATTCAGGCAGGCGGATTCATCCGTTTCACGCCGCTATGGCGGCACGGGCCTCGGGCTTGCCATTAGCAACAGCCTTGCCGAGATCATGGGCGGCGCGATCAAGGTGGAAAGCAGGGTCAATCAGGGATCGACTTTCTCGCTTATCCTGCCGTTCACCAAGGCGGTGCCAGATTCCACAGTGGATATGAACGAAGTTGTGCAGTTGCAAAGACTGAATGACAGGCTCAAGGCCGTGATTGGTGAGAAAAAACGCATTCTCGTGGTCGAAGATTACGAAGGCAACGTGGTGGTATTGAGTTACATACTAAACGCGCTCGATTGCAATTTTGACGTCGCCAAGACGGGGCTGGAGGCCATTCAGCTTTGGAAGGCCAAGCATTATGATTTGATCCTGATGGATGTGCAGATGCCCGAGATGGACGGAATGACGGCATCGCGCATCATCCGCAAGGTGGAGGACGAGCAATCACTTATCCGCACGCCGATCATCGGTCTGACCGCCCACGCGTTGGTCGCAGACAAACAAAAATGCATTGAATCCGGGATGGATGATTACCTGTCCAAACCGATCGTCGAAGCCGATCTTAAAAATGCGATCTTGCATATCCTCGAAAGAAAACAGCCAGGCTCGGGGAGTCAGGCTGCTTGATATTTTAATTATGCCCGAGAGACTACGCGGCGGCGCGAAGCAGGCTGATGTCGAACTCTTCGCTGTTCGGGCCATAGTTCGGGTTCGCCGGGCCTTCCATCATCGCAATCAGTTGATTGCGTGCGCGAGAAAGGCGAGAGCGAACCGTGCCCACCGGTATGCGCAGCATGTCGGCCACTTCCTGATACTGCATGCCCTTCACGCAGACCATAATCAGGATTTCCTTGTGTTCGGGTGACATGTGGTTCATGGCTTCGCCCAGAACTTTTACTTCCAGTTTGGTGTGTTGGTCAGCTTCGACCGAACGATTCTCGATATGATATTCAGGATCATACTGGGTTTCGAATTTTGTTTTGCGGCGATAGTCCGTCACAAAAATGTTGTACATGATTTTCGAAGACCATTTGAAGAGGTCAGTACCAGTTTCGAAATAGCTGTTTTTTTCCAGCGCCCGTAAAAGGGTGGATTGCAGCAGGTCTTCTGCCTCGGCGTAATTGCGCGTAAGCTTGCTTGCGAACTTGCGGAGTTTGGGCATTTCAACTATGAGTTCGGGTTGCTTGAACATCTTACAGCTCCTTATTGCTTTGTTGTTGCGTCATGGTTTGAGGCTAGCGGAGCTTCGTAACGCCTCTTTGTCGGGAATGTTTCGTTTGTGAAAAAGTTTGTATCTTTTTTGTAACAAACAGTTCATATAATCGGATCAATCCATTAGATTAGTCATATCAACAGAGAATTTGCAGGAATATGTCCAAAGCGACCGTGCTGAGCGTGGATGACGATGAAGGGTTGCAAACGGTTGTAACCCATTATCTCTCGAATGAGGGATACGCGACCTTGTCCGCGCATAGCGGAAAGCAATTGCTCGAAGTCCTCAAAGACAATACGCCCAATATTATTCTGCTCGATCTGGTTCTGCCCGATACCGATGGAATCAGCATCCTGACGCAATTGCGCAGCCAGAAAATTCCCGTGATCGTGGTGAGCGGTAAATCCGATACGACAGAAAAAATTGTCTGTCTTGAGATGGGCGCGGATGATTACATGACAAAGCCGTTCGAGATGCGCGAGCTTTCCGCGCGCATCAAGGCTGTGTTGCGTCGGGCCGAAGAAATACCGGGCGCCGCGAACGAATCCAATGAGCGAGCCGATAAAATTAAATTCGGTTTGTGGACGCTAGACCGTGCGCAATTCCAGATGTTCGATGAAAAAGGTGTTTCTGCGGATTTAACGACGGGAGAATACAAGTTGCTCGAGGCGCTCGCCAGTCAACCGAACAAAGTGTTGAGCCGCGAACGCCTGTTCGAGCTTACCCGCGAATCCGACTACGATTCATTTGATCGCGCCGTCGATATCCAGATCGGTCGTCTGCGCAAGAAATTGGGCGACGATCCCAAAGACCCGCATTACATCAAAACCGTCCGCGGCGCAGGTTATATGTTCTGCGGGGATATCCAGAACAACTAATATCCCTGTTCTTGTCTTTTGGTCTGCAAATAACGGTTTTCTGCGCTTCCGCTTCTCAAATACGTTTAAGTATTCTGCGATGCGGTTCTCGAAAACCGTTATTTTCGACTCAAAATCCTTCGAACAAGTGAAAACCCAATCTTCTAAATCTAAATATCCTTTGATTTCCAAGGAACTTTCGCCGCTTGGCGCCGTTGGTGATGCATTCAATCACCCACTCATTCGTTACGGAGGCCAGTCATGGCAAAAGAAATGATGAAAGACGTTCATTCTAATGGAAATGGAGCAAAGGACATGACCAACATGAAAAAAGCCGATATCAGCGCGATCCGCGAAGATCTGGATACACTTAAAGAAGATGCAATCACATTGCGCGACGACGCGAAAATTCTCGGCCGCGATCTCAAGATCGAAGGCAAGAAGCAATTAAGCCGCGCCGAAGAGAAGGCCATGGAAGCGTTGGAAGAAGCACGTGAACGCGGACGCGACCAATTCGCGGAGATTGCACGTTTCGTTCAAAGCAATCCGGGCCAGAGCCTCGCCATCGCCTTTGTCGGCGGAATCATCGCCAGCATGGTGCTGGGCGGACGGAGATAATCACCATGTCTCCGCTGGTCAGGGAACTTTTAATGCAAGGCATCGTTGCCGGCACCGCCGTGCGCACAGCCAAGAAAACATCCATAAGCATGGCTTATTATCTCGGTGCAGCTTGCATCGCGGCGCTGGCGTTCGTGTTCTTTGCGATTGCTGGTTATGGATGGCTTTTGCAAAACTATGACATGCCGGTGGCGGCAGCGATGACGGGATCGGCGGTGTTGTTCATCGCCGTTCTCACCTACGCGTGTGGTTACTACGGCATGCAAAGAAAGAAGATAATCCGAAAACCTGCGTTCGACGGCAACTTTGTCGACAATATAGAGGAAACGATCAAATCGCTGATCGGCAATCTTGAAGAGCCGGTCAAGGATAATCCTAAAACGGCATTGTTGATGGCGGCGCTTGCGGGATTCGCGGCGGGCGATCATCTGAGTGATAGAATCCATTAATCTGATTTTATAAAAAACAAGCGGAACAAATAACCGTACCGCTTGTTGATTTAATAATGTTTGGTAATACGCATAGAAAAGAGGAACATATGAAAAAATATTTGATTTTACCCCTTTGCGCGGTTGCGTTGGCAGGTCCATTGGCGGCTTGTTCCAACACCGTTCATGGTGCGGGCGAAGACATCGAAAATGCAGGGCAGAGCGTGCAAAAAGCCGTTCCGCCGAAAAATTAAGGGAGATGCGTCATGAATAACAGAAGCTTATTGATCGTCATTGCGTTGATCCTCGCCGGGATTCTTGGTGTCATGGTCGTGCAGTATCAGGAACGCCAGAAATCCCCCATCGAACAGATCGGTGATTCAGTGGGTGAGGCTGTCGAGGAAATCGGCGACGAGATCGACGACAACACCGACGCCCGTTAAAAAACTTCTTGCTCCACAAGAAAGTTAAGAAAGCCGCAGGGGATAACCTTGCGGTTTTCTTTCATCGGCAAGGAACTAAACCCACAAAGCGGCGTTGGTGCGGGTACTTGAAGTCAGTCATACAGGAGAACATCAATGACAAAGAAAATTCTTATGGGTGCGTCGGTTCTGGCGCTTTTGATCGCCGCCCCGGCCTTTGCAGAAGGCACGAAAACCAACACAGAACCCAGCACATCGGCCAAAATCGAGGCCAAAATGGAGAAAGCCGGTGATTCCATCGAACGCGCTGCCGAAAAAACCAAGGAAGGCGCCAAAGAAGCCTATTCCGATGTCAAAGCCTATTTCAGCGATGATAAAGACGTTCACGCCGTCTCATCCGTCAATGTTAGAGACCGCATGACGTCCGATGAGTTGATCGGCACCGTGGTGCAAGATCCGCAAGGCAGGGAAATCGGCAAGATCAAGGATATACTGATCACCGCCGATGGCGATGCGGAAACGGTTATTATCAATGACAGCGTTCTGGGCCTTGGCGGTAAGCTTGCGGCATTCGATTTCGATGTCATCGAAGGATTTTCGAAAGACGCGGATGTTGTAGTCAGGTTGAGCGAGGCCAACATCAAATCGGCAAAACGGTTTGAATATGAAGCACCCAAGCAACCCGATGTGAGCATCGTAACGATGCCAGCCGATCAATACAGCGTCGCCAAGATCATGGACGCAAAAGTGGTTGACCCCAAGGGCAAAGCCGTGGCCGATGTCGACACCGTTGCGTTTGACGGCGATGATGCGGATTATCTGATCGTGACGTTCAATCGTGTTCTGGGTATGGGCGGCGACAAAGCCGCGCTTAACCTCGAAGCGCTGGATATCGCGAACGATAAGGGCAAATACAGTTTCAAGCTGAACCAGCAGCAGACCGCCCAATTCGAAAATTACAAGGAAACGACGAAGTCCAACTAGGTTTCGTCTTCTTCGGAACGGGGGAGGCAGAGCCGCGTTTATGACGCGTTTCCGCTTCTCTCCTGAATCGCCTCCGCACCCCCCTGCGGAGGCGTTTCTTCATAAAAAAGCAGGAACTTTCAGGTTTTGAGGTGGTTTGTAATACAGGTAATCGTAACAAACAGAACCAAGGAGGTTGCCATGAAAACTGTCAGCACGATCATTGATGACGCAAGAGATGTCGAAGCCACAGTCGTGTTCGGAAATCCGCAGGGTGATGAACTTCCGCAGGTTGCGGGGCTGGAAGACATACTGGTCGATGTTTACAGCGACATCCTGAATGTGCCGCGCGAATATGCGGCGGGGTGCTTCCATCATCAGTACGATGATGATGTGTACGAGGGGCATGACGGATTGATTCATTAAGAAGATAAAAACAAAAGGAGGACTATCATGAAAAACATCATCCTCACTATTGCCGCTCTTTCCATGCTTGCACTTGGTGCTTGCGGGAACACACGCGGAGAGCGCGCTTTAAGTGGTGCAGGTATCGGCGCGGGTGCGGGCGCAGTTGGTAGCGCGCTTACGGGCGGAAGCCCTTGGACGGGCGCTGCTGTCGGCGGTTTGGCCGGTGGTGCCGTTGGTGCCTTGACCGATAAAAGACATATCAATCTCGATTAGACGTTTCGAGTTTGCGTCAGCATGGAGAAGCCGCCGGTTCCCTTTGGGGTTCCGGCGGTTTTTCTGTTATGCGCTTATTGCATATCAGATAAATGATAAATTTTGATGTGAAGGATCAAAACAGAATTCCAAGGACTTATAGCAGTAAAGCCTAAAATGGAAAAAAGCGTTTTTGTGCCGTGCAGTACAGATAGTTCTTAAAAACTTTCGATTTTAATTCTTTCTTACAAATGTGCGTCCTAGTCTTAAATTTCGAAAGAGTACGAAAAAACATAACAACAACAGGACGGATTGCCATGTGTAATGAAACGCCTGAATTTGAAGTTCGTATCAAGGGACATAGTTTAGTAAAGGTCATCCACGGCGGCGTCAGGATTGACGGGCATGATTTTCATTCCGATCTCAAGAATCTGTCTTCGCTGGTTAATATCCTCAACGATGTCCTAGAGACAACGCAGGATATCAAAAGACCCCGTCTTGTTAGTGATGAGACGATGATGTCTTCTGCTGTGGGGCGTGCGCCGCTTCCGAGCACGCTTATCAGCGGTAATAATTAAGCGGCTTTTTTCTTTGGCAGGCGCTGGTCGTATTCACCGACTTCCTTGAAGGATGAAAGCACGCCATCGATATAATCGAACATATCGTGCATCTTGTCTTCAGACACAGGGCTTTCCACGACGACGACAAGCGAGGGTTTGTTGGAAGATGCTCGAACTAGGCCCCAAGTGCCGTCTTCCAGTGTGATACGCACGCCGTTGACCGTGACGACGGAATCTATCTTGGAGCCCATGACTTTCTCCCCGGATTTGAATTTTTCTTCCATCTGTTTGGTAACGGCATCTACGACGAGATATTTTTTATCGTCGGGGCAGAAGGGCGACATGGTGGGCGAACCGTAAGTTTTCGGTAGTGCGTTTTTCAAATCAGAAAGCGATTTTCCGGTGTTGCGATCCATCATACGGCAGATCGTGACGGCGGTCAGGACGCCATCGTCATAGCCGCGGCCAATGGGAGCGTTCAAGAAGAAGTGCCCTGATTTTTCAAAGCCTGCGAGTGCGTTCAGTTCGTTCACGCGGCGTTTGATGTAGGAATGGCCCGTCTTCCAGTAATCGGTTTTGACGTTCAGGGCTTTTAATTCCGGATCGGAATGGTAGAGGCCTGTCGATTTCACATCGACGACAAAGGTCGGGTTCTTGTGGATTTTTGCCAGATCGCGGGCGAGGATGACGCCGACTTTGTCGGCAAAGATTTCATCGCCTGTGTTGTCGATAACACCGCAGCGATCACCATCGCCATCGAAGCCGAAGCCGATATCGGCACCAGTTTCAGTGACCTTGTGCGCGATGGCGTGCAGCATTTCAAGATCTTCAGGGTTGGGATTGTAGCGCGGGAAGTTATAATCGAGAGCGCAGTCCATTTCGATCACTTCGCAGCCGATGCGGCGCAATGCTTCAGGAGCGTAAACGCCTGCCGTGCCGTTACCACAAGCAACAACAACTTTGAGTTTGCGTTTGAGCTTACCGTCCTTCGTGATGTCTTTGAGGTACGTTTCCTTCATGTCATCGATATAGTTGTAAGTTCCACCGGCGCGGGCGACACCTTTATCGGCCATAACGAGATCGCGAAGACGGCCCATCAGTTCAGGGCCGAAGGTAAGAGGACGTTCGGCGCCGATCTTAACGCCAGTCCAGCCGTTTTCATTGTGCGAGGCCGTGACCATCGCCACCGCCGGGCAATCCAGTTCGAATTGCGCGAAGTAGGAAACGGGGGATAGTGCGAGGCCGATATCCTTGACGTGGCAGCCCGATTCCATCAAGCCGATGATGAGCGCGTGTTTGATAGAGGCGGAATAGGCGCGGTAATCGTGGCCGACAACAATGGCGGGCGGGTTTTTGCCCATTTCATGGACGATCGTGCCGATGCCAAGGCCGAGCTTTTGCGCACCGCGCAGGTTGAGTTGTTCAGGGTGAAGCCATCGTGCGTCATATTCACGAAAACCTTGCGGCGCGATCAAAATCGCGCGTTCGTAGGATTCGGTATTGGCTTCGATTTTGTTATCAGTCTTGCTCATATCTCTTTTTCCATTGGTACTTTTTGTAATTATCTTTGTGCTATCTTTTTCACGTTGTTTGCCGGAGCAACCGTTCCAAAGAATATACCGTCTTCCGCTGTTCTTCTGACTTCGATTATTTTTAAATCAGTCGTACCGGAATTGGAAATCTTATGTTCCGTTCCTGCCGGGATATTCATACTTTCGAACGCTTTGAGCGTTTTAAGAGCGTTGCCAACGGAAATTGTCGCGGCGCCTTCGAGAACGGTGTAGAGGCAAAAGCCCGTATCGTGCGTGGAGGAAAGTCTGTTCTGGCCGGGTTTGAGCGTTATTTCGGAAGCATTCAGGGACGCTTCATTTCCCAAAGATTTTACCAGTTTCCATGGCTGCTCGACGGGTTTATCCGGCATACTGAGCATTTCCGGCGCGCCGGAGGATTTCAGCGCCTTGACCAGCGATTTCATGGAATCGCTATCGCTTTTTTTGGCGACGAGCAACGCATCATCCGTTTCAACGACGACGATATCATCGAGCCCGGCGATGGCCACGAGGCGGTCACCGGATTTTATCAGGCATCCCTGCGCGTTGTAGCAGGCGGCGCGGCCTTCGATCACGTTGTCATTCATATCTTTTTTGCTGATGGTCCAGAGGCTTTCCCACGATCCGATGTCGGACCATTCGGGATCGCAGGGCACGACGGAAACGTGGTCTGATTTTTCCATGATCGCTTTGTCGAACGGTTGTTCTTCGATCTGCGCGTAGATTTTTGCGCAAGGGTTCGTTGCACAAATATTTATGGCGGCGCGCACGCCTTCGAGAATGGAAGGGGCCAAAGTTTCATAATGGTCTAGCACGGATTTTGTGGAGAAAAGGAACATACCGGAATTCCAGAGATATTCGCCGCTTTCGAGATAATCCTGCGCCGTCTGGGTGTCTGGTTTCTCAACAAAGCGGTCGACGGCGTGAACCGTGCCTGCATCATTGGCGATGCCGGTGCGGATATAACCGTAGCCGGTGTCGGGGCGCGTGGGATTGATTCCAAATGTGACGAGGCGATTGTTCCGCGCGGCGGTCAGGGCATGCGCGAAGGAAAAGGAGAGCGCTACTTCATTGGCGATATGGTGATCGGCGGGCAGAACCCACAAAATGGCATGATCGCCGAATGTGCGGCGCGCATATTCAGCGGCAAGGGCGATCGCAGCGCCGGTGTTGCGGGCGGAGGGTTCACACAGAATATGGGTGGTGGCCGCATCGTCGATTTCGGCCAGTTGTTGCGCGACGGTATCTTTCATGGCGGCGAGGGTGACGGCAATAATCGTAGACGCATCGCTGCCGCAGATGCGAAGGGCGCGGCGCATCGTGTTTTGAAGCAGCGAATAATCGTCCATCAGGGCGAGGAATTGTTTGGGATGGTTTTCGCGGCTGGCCGGCCACAGGCGCGTACCCGAGCCTCCGCAGAGAATGACCGGTACGATAATCTCCTGAGATGATGTCATGAGTGGCAGTCCCTGTTCATGAATGGTCTTGTGCCAATTTCAATTTCCGTGCCAGACACTTGACCCCGAAATAGGGCATTTCTGTGTTGCGGCGAACAAATAACATGCAGTATGGAAAACAACAAGGAATTTCCTGCCTTAATAATATGTGTAGATCTCGATATCCATAAGAGTTTGTTAATATAAGGAAAATCAGTCCTGCCATCGTGTGCAATTCGATGATCGCCTAAAAATTCCGAACTTCAAACCTTTATTTCGCATCCGCAAAAGGCTTGCGGATCGTCAACGAGCCAGAAGGATAAAAGTTTCATGGAAAATGAGGGGCCCCGCTTGTATATATATCGTCCATGGTCAAGCAAATGAATAAGAATGACATCGCCAAACTGGTGAAACAGGTGGAAGGCGAGTGCAAGGAACGGGGAGTCCGTTTCACCGATTCGCGCCGTCACGTGCTTGAAATCGTCGCGGGCGCAAAAAGGCCGATGGGCGCCTATGACATTCTTGAAGCGCTGGGCCAATATATCAACGATCCCAAGCCGCCGACGGCGTACCGCGCCATCGAGTTCCTGATGGAAGAGGGGCTGATCCACCGGATCGAGAGCCTGAACGCCTATGTTCTGTGTGACACCGATCACCGCCACGCCGGATCGCAATTCATGGTGTGCGATTCCTGCGGTACGGTCGTAGAAGCGCATCTGTGTCAGATTCCCCAAGACCTTGCGGGCCGTGCCAAAGACGCCGGATTTACTTTGACGCGCTGGGACGCCGAATTGCACGGCACATGCAAGAGCTGTTCTTAAGCGCTGCGAGAAGCAGGCGATCCTGTCAGTGTTTGTTTGGTTTGTTCGAAGATAAATGACATCTGGCGGATGCGTTCCAGAATTTCGAGATTCACGCCTGCATCTTCGTTCGAATTCGCAGCTTCGCGTGCCGCAAGTTCTATATCCCTGGCAATGTCGGAGAGGCGCAGAGCCCCCATCCGTTTGCTGGTCGATTTGATCGTGTGCGCGGGACGGACTATGCCTTCGATGTTCTTGCTGGAAACCGCGTCCTGAATCTCTTTCATATAAAGTTCAACATCGTCGATGTAACAGTCGAGCAGGAAGTCGAATTTATCTTTTAGCAGCGATTTTGCCTCTTCAAACACCGTGGTATCGAGGATTTCCAAAGGAAACTGATCGTCCATCGCGGCAGTGTGTGCAGGCGTTGGGTCCTTTGTTTCCATGTTCTCACTGGCCGATATATCTTCATGTTTGATCCAGTAGTAAATTTTTTCTTTCAGTTCTTTCTTTCGCACCGGCTTGCTGATGTAATCACTCATGCCTGCCTCAATGCAGAGCTGGCGGTCGCCCTTCATGGCGTTGGCGGTCAGAGCGATAATGGGAAGGTCTTTATTGACGATGCCATCCCGTTTCATTTTCGTGATAAGACGTGAAGCTTCAAATCCGTCCATAATAGGCATCTGGCAATCCATCAACACGAGATCAAATTCACGTTCGGCCAGTATGTCAACAGCCTCCTGCCCGTTTGAGACAGTTTCGACATCGCAGGCGAGTTGTGAGAGGACCTCCTCAGCAAAAGCCTGATTGAGACGGCTATCTTCAACAAGAAGTATACGCGCTCCTTCGAGGCGCATGCTGCTATCTGCATCACGACGCGATCCCATGCTTACAGTATCGACGTGGATCAGCGTGTCGATAAACCCGTCCTTGTACTTGCCCCATATAACGGCAAGAGTATCGATAAGATCCAAGGCACGCACGGGTTTTGCAATATAGGCAGAGAAGCCTTTTTCTGCAAAGCTGTCGCCAATCAGCGGATTTCCCGCAGCAGTTAGCATGACAAGGCATATGTTGCGGAAGTCAGGTTCGTCATTGATCGCACGGGCCAGCATTTCACCATTCATGCCGGGCATCAGGTAATCGATTATAATCATATCGTACA
Source organism: uncultured Micavibrio sp. (assembly GCA_964539025.1). Lineage (GTDB taxonomy): Bacteria > Pseudomonadota > Alphaproteobacteria > Micavibrionales > Micavibrionaceae > Micavibrio_A. The sequence continues at coordinate 204,617 of CAZIFA010000003.1, read as the reverse complement.
GAGTGTTGTTGTTCTTCGCTTCCATCAGTTTTATCAGCGCTTCGTGTCCGCTGGACGCGGTATCGCATTGTATTTCAGCCAATGAGAGTTGTTCAGATAGTATGGCGCGTATGATGGGAAGATCGTCCACAATAAGCACACGCGTGTTCTTGAGAATAGGTGGATATGGATGATAGGCGATTTCCTCGCGGTTGCGGGTCATCGGCAGTGAAAACTCGAATTTAGAACCTTTACTGACCGTGCTGGAAACCGTAATTTGCCCGCCCATCATCTCAACCAGCTTGCGGCAGATGGAAAGACCCAGGCCCGTGCCCCCATAATTGCGCGTGGTCGATGAATTGGCCTGTGAAAATTTTTCAAAGATAATGTCTTTATCTTTTTCCTCTATACCTATACCGGTGTCTTCCACGCTAAAGATCAGATGCACCTTGTCTTCAGGGAGGGTTTCGTCTTTTTCCTCTCGGACGCTGATAATGATATGGCCTTCTTGCGTGAACTTAATAGCGTTGTTCAGAAGGTTGCCCAGTATCTGCCGCACGCGAGTTGGATCGGCGTAAACAAATTGCTCGCTGCCCGGCGTGTAATAGACGACGATCTCCAGCGCCTTGTCGCGCGCGCGGGAAGCATAGAGAATGCAAACATCGTCCACCAGCTCCATCATGTTTACGGCGATGGGGTCCAGTTCAAGCTTGTTGGCTTCGATCTTCGAAAAATCAAGAATATCTTCGATAATATTAAGCAGGACTTCGCCGGAGTTCAAAATAGTTTTAGTGAGCCCTTTTTGCTCCAGCGTTAGCGGTGTGTCGAGCAGGAGTTCCGCCATGCCCAGAACGCCGCTCATCGGTGAGCGTATCTCGTGACTCATTGTTGCCAGAAATTCGGATTTTAAACGGTTTGCCTCTTCGGCCTTAGCGGTGGCAATTTTCAGTTTATGGGTCCGTTCATCCACCATCCGTTCCAGATTATGGCGATATTCGTTGATCTCCATTTCGTTCTTCTTGCGCTGCGTAATATCTTCGGAAAGGCCTACAAGATATTGCGGGTTCCCCTCGATGTCATAAATGGGCACTTTGCGTGTGTGCAGAAATTTTTCACCCGAAGGGGTGGTAACGATTTCACAGGGAATGTCTATGACCTTATGACCATTCATCGTTGCTTCGTCCATAATCCTGAAAAAATCCGCTTCTTCATCTTTATAATAATCTTTATCGAATTTGCCGACCATCGCTTCGGAGGGATAGCCGAAGAATTTTTCAGCTTCCTTGTTGAACATGTGATACTGAAAACTGTTTTTAACATCTTTTACGAACAGGATTCCCGGAAGATTCTGAACAATATTTTCATAGAAATTTGTTTGTTCGCCCAGCGCTCGCTCCGCATTTTCTTTGGCGATTTTGAAAAAGGCTGATCTTTGGCTGACAGCCCGCAAATACAAAAAGAGCAAAACAACGATGGAAAACCCGAATATTCCGGTCAATATGCCGATCATATTTTCAGGGCCTAAAATGTTCCAGTTATCTCTGAGCTTTAATTTTAGTTCAATTTCCTTGTTGCCAAAAATGAGATGATGGACATGGGCATTATCTGGGTTTTGTATGACGCTATGGCTTGGCGCATCCCACATAAGAGAAAATAAAAATCTTTGATTATAATTTAAATATAAATTTCTGATTTCGCTCTCGATTATATTTTTATCAATAACAAAGAAGATATGGCCTTTACGAGACGGGGGTTTCTCCCGCTCGAATCTTTTGCTTAAGATAAGATCGTTAAACTTATTGTGTTTATTAATATAGAGATACGGTACATCATGGGATATATCAAAATCAGAGTTACTTGAAGGTCTCAGGTCTTTAGCGGAGACATTTTGAAATGTAACATCTATTTTCTCTGTCGTGCGTATAACGCTGTAGAAGCTATCCTTTGACGTGTTTTCAAGAGAGTGCCAGCCAAAAAGCACGATCCCATCTCTTTTGAACTTGGAGAAGTGATGGTTTTGCCAGCTTTTAAAGAAACGTTCAGCTTCCATTTTTGTGACGTAATCGCTGGATTCGTGAAGAGCATAAAAATTTGTAATGAGATCCTGATAGGCATCGAAATAATTTTGAATGCGGTAGATAATGTCCTGTGCATCACTCTTTGATGCTTCTTGATAACCTCTATAACCGTAGACGCAGGCTGTTACGGTGCTGGCAATCCACAGTGATATCCCGGCAAACAAGATGAGATAGGGGAAAGATTTACCGATCGGCGTCACCATTGTATCTGTTTATCCTTGCTCACGAAGACTATGGCCTGATTGCCCTTTTCGTTAAAGGTTAGCTTGTCGAAGCTGAGTGCATTGGCTTGCGCAATGCCGCGTCCGTGATTATCTTTGGCGCGAGAGGGCTCAATACTCATGAAACGACGCCAGTTGAAGCCGGTACCCTGGTCAGTGATAACAGCGTAAACGCCGTTGTCTTTATGTGTTATAACAGCTTCGACGAAGCGGCCTCTATATTCCGGCAGCGATTGACGCCGATGAATTTCGGCAAGAATGGTGCCCGCCTCAATCAACTGTGATTTACGCTCATATCCGATTTCATAAGTTCCGTGTTCTATCGCGTTAATCATGATTTCAGCGAGGCCGGGCAGGACGCGCTGGGGATCGGGAAAACAATGGGCCATGAAGGCGGCAAGAGATTCTGCTTCTTCCAGTGTGCTGAAGTGGAATTTGCAAGTTTGGATCAGGTTAAAACTGGATTTATGCCGGGCTAACTCTTCACTCAGTGCGCGGTTCTGGCTCGCCTCGCGGGTGGCGGCGGATAATACGGATTTCAAAACGGCTTCATCGACTGGTTTGGCCAAATAGTAAAAGACACCAGCATCAAGCCCTTCTTGTACTTCCCGCGCACTGGCGGCGCCGGTAATCATCACGATGGGAATGCGGCGCAGCGCCGGATCTTCCTTGATCCTTAGAACCGCGGCCATGCCATCCATAACGGGCATCATTCTATCCATCAGGATGACGTCAATCTTGCTTTCGGGCATTTTAAGCATATCAAGCGCTTGTTGGCCGTTTTCGGCGGTAAGCATGCCATGCCCCAGATCTCTGATCTGTTCTTCCATGAACATACGTTCGATCCGGTTGTCTTCTACGACAAGGATTGTCAGGGGTTGGTTTCCCTTTCGTAAAAAAGGCACAATGTTGTTGTCGATGGCTTGCGGCATTTTTATCCCTTTGGTTTTCTATCGTTCGCTGAACGCCGTTTTTAGTGAGTTGTGGATTGGTTTTAAGAGATACTGAAGAATGGTCTTTTCGCCTGTGATGATTTCGGCCATCACGGTCATGCCCGGCACGACTAGGTTGTCCTTGTTCTTGCCGACATAGTTGTGTTCGAGTTTGATTTTACCTTGATAATAGCGTTCACCACTTTCGCCAGTAAAAGTGGTGGCAGAAATTTGTTCGAGCGTACCGTTCAGCAAGCCATAGCGGGCGAAGTCATAACTGCTCAATTTGACTTTGACGGGCTGACCCACCTTCAAGTGGCCGATATGCTGTGGCGGAATTTTGACTTGGACTACCAGCTCATCATTTATAGGTACGATTTCCATCAGCGTTTCACCGGGACGGGCGATGGCACCTATCGTGTTCACGGCCAAGCCTTTGACGATGCCGTTCACAGGCGCGTGGATGAGAAGACGACCGCTGCGATCCTGCATTTTTTGCAGTTGTTCATCATTTTGCGCTTTTTCGGCGATAATGGCGTCAAGCCGTTCATTGATGCGGTCATGCTGGCTGAAGCCCAGGGAGGAGAGACGATTCCGGTATTCGCTGATTTCCGCATTAGCGACGGATATGCGGTTTTGAATCTGAGTAATATCGCCCTTGATGTTGTTTAGACCCTGCTGTGCTTCGAGGTATTTTGTTTCTGATAGGAATCCCTTGGCGTGCAGTTGTTCACGGCGATCATAAAGCTTGGTGGAAATTTCCAGATTTTTGCGGGCGGTAGAAAGCTCTGCTTGCAGACTTCCGATCGTACGTCTTTTCTGGTTTATTTGTTCCTCAATGACTTTTTTTTCTTCTTCATTGTTGCTTTCCATCGTTTCGAAGAAGCTTTGCTGATCCTTCACGGAAACGGCGTCATTTTGAGGGAAGACGGAAAAATCAGGTTCGCGCTTTTCAATATAGGCGCGCAGGCGTTCTTCTTGCATGGCCAAAGATGCCTGTTTATTTTTGGCGCGTTGCAAATCTTCCTGAACGCCGGAGCCATCGAGCTCTATCAGGACCTGCCCCTGTTTGACGACATCGCCTTCGGCAACATCGATTTTTTTGACGATGCCGCCTTCCAGATGCTGTACGACCTGTTGATAGCCGTTAGGGACGATTTCGCCGGGCGTACGCGCGACTTCGTTGATGTTGGTGAAGCCGGACCATGCGGTGAAGGCAAGGATTGTGATGCTGATGGTCAGCATCGTCGTACGCAGTATCGCGGGATTGACCGCTTCTTCAAGCTGGATAGCCTGTGATAGATGGCGGATTTGGGAATCGGATGTTTTTATCATGCGGCCTCCAGTATAAGATTCATCATTTTATCGGGTGTGCCAATGACGGCATTGCCGCCGCGTTTAAGCAGGACGATTGTATCGGCCATTTTCAGGAAATCTTCACGGTAGGTTACCATCATGCAGGTCCGCTTGCCTTTGTTGCGCGCAAGATAATCACGTAAATTGCGGCCCGCTTTGCCAGACAGGATAGTGTTCGATATCTCATCTATCAGAAGGATGGGTGCAGTATGTAGATAGAGCCTTGTGAGTGACAGGCGCGGCGCCAGATTGGCGGGTAAGGTGTTAATACTGTAACGGTTGATCGGGGTATCCAGTTTCTGTGGAAGTAGCTCTATTTCTTCTATTGCGCAGGAAAGATCAAGCGCTGCATGGATATCATCAAGTGTGGCAATCGGGTTACAAAAGCGTAGGTTTTCCAAGATGGAGCCTTCGAAGAAATCATATTGCTGGGGGATATAGGCAATTTGTTTGCGCAGCGAATGGGCATCGAGCTGGCGAATATCGAATCCGTCTACCTGCACTGATCCTGTTTTGGCTTTGTATAGGCCTTTGATAACCTTGAGCAGGCTAGATTTACCCGATCCGTTGTCGCCAGTGATAACAACTAAATCTCCCTGACGCGCTTCGAAACTGATATGAGAGAAGACTTCTTCATGTTCTTCCTGATAGCGCAGGGAAACGTTTGTAAAGCTTATATTCCCTTTGATCGCCGCTAGGATAGAGGCGGAATGGTTTTCTTTGTCCTCGGTGTCTATATCCATCAAAGTATTAACTTGGATAATGCTGTAGCGCAACTGCTCTAAACGCGGAATCATCGTGCATAAGGAATAAAACGGCGTGATGACGCGCCAGACAAGGATCATGGCGGCAACTAAGCCACCGGTTGTGAGCGTCCCTGCCCAGATCATGTGCGCACCGAAGCTGATGGTTAGAATGGCGGAAAGCACGGTTAGCGCGTTGCCAAGCGTTTCCCCGGCCATGCCAAGAAAATTCAGTTTGAAGTGTGCAACCATTTCTTTTCCAGAAAGATCGCGGAATTTCGCTTCCCAGAGATTGGTCAGACCGTAAGAGCGCACACCACGAATTTTTTCGAACGCTTCGATGGCGAACTGCTGGCGGGCAGAACTGGTCTTGGCGGCGATGCGGATCGATTTTTTAACTTGGTGGTAGATAAGAAAAAACATACCTGTATATAACGCAGCCATGGCGAGCGGTACGAAGACTAGGTTTCCAGCCACAAAATAAATGGCGATAGCAGCAATAACGACGAAAGGCATTTCGATCATCGATAGAAATACGGAACCACAGAAGAAATCGCGGATGGATTCGAATGTTTTAATGCGTGCGATCTGAGCTGCGACGGATGCCCGTTCTATCAGGGCCGGTGAAAGGCCGATCAAATGTGAAAAAATGCGATTGCCGACGATATTATCCATACGGGCAGCGATCCAGGCGAGGCCACGCGAGCGAATGGCGCGAAGCACAGCTTCGAACGCGGCGGCGAGAAACATGCCAAACAGCACCATGGGTAGAACGTCGATAGTTCCCGTTGCGATCACGCGGTTATAGACCAACATAATCATCAGCGGCGTGGTCAGAGATATGATGTTGATGACGAGGCCAGCGGTCAGAATTTGCGCGAATGTCCCTTTGAAGCGCCCTAGAAGCGCACGAAACCAACCAAAGTTTGTTCCCGCCCGCATGAATTTGGAGGTGGCAGGTTTGTTTTCATCGTAGCGCTCGAAGAGGATGGCACGGCCCTGATCCGACGATAGCTGCTCTTTGTAAAGATAGGTCAGCGTATGGTTTTTAAAAACTTTGATGCGTTCGCCTTCCTGCATCACGAGGATGATGGGGGTCCCATCTTTTTGAATGAATAAAGAGGGGAAGAGGCGTTCGTCGATTTCGTTGATCTTAATGGGGATCTGGCGTGAGAAGTAGCCGAGCCGCGCCAGAGTGTTGAGGATATCGGATTCATCGTATCCGTCACGACCGAAGGGTAGGGCCTCCATAAAGCGATAAGTCTTGCATTTCGGTTCCAGTGCTAGGACAAGGGCGCACAGGCAGCTTTCCCACACATCGCAATTCGCGAAGGCCTTGATTCCGGATTGCTGCATGGTTTTTATCATGCGTTCGACTGGTTCCAGCCTGTCAGCAGGAATATCTTTTGGGTTACTGAATTTATTCAAAGGCGCAGCTCCTTCAGGGTCATATTTTTACGGGTGGATTCAGCCTTGATTGTTTCGGTGAGGGTGCCTTTTTCGATTTTAAATGTTCTGGAGGCTTGGGAGGTGAGGTTGTGGTCATCGGAGGAGATGATGAGGGTTGCTTTGCCGATAAGGCGTGCGAGAAGATTGTAGACTAGGTTGTAGCCATCGCGATCAAGCGCGCGATCGGCGTTATCGAAGATGATGATGCGGGGTTTTGGAGCCAGAACACGCACCATGGAAATGCGCTGCTTGAGGCCCGGGGGAATAGTATCAGTGGCGTTGCCGTTCAGGAACGTGTCGAAACCTGCGGGCAGGCTCGCGATATCTTTGTCTATCTGGAACAGCGCGGCCATTTCCTGAACTTTGTCATCCGGGATAAGGCCAAAGCAGGTAAGATTGTCGCGGATTGTGCCACGGAAGATAACGCCATCGGACTGGATATAGCCGACATGGTTGATCAGGTCTTTTGAGGAATAGCGGAGGATATTGCGTTCATCGACGATGACGTTACCGGATGTCGGAGCGTATATACCGCCGATAATGTCCAAAAATGCGGCAAGAGATGGTGTGTGGTCAGAAGAGACGCTGATACATTCCCCTTTTTCCAGCCTGAAATTTACGTTCTGGAGAAGCCACGGCGAAGCATCCGAGCGGCGGAAGGAAACATTGTCGAGGTGCAATGTTCCTTCGCGCGCCGGGGCTTCCCCTTCACCAGGGATTGAGGGATGAAGGGGAATTTCAAAAATGCCTTCGACCTTCTGGCGCGAAAGCGTGTAATCCTGATACTTCGCCCACAGGCCCAGCGCCCGTTGCACCGGCTGCATGATACGGCCCGAAAGCAAAATTGTGGCGATGAGCGCGCCGGTTGAGATTATGCCGTGCAGAACGAAGACTGCGCCCGCGCCGATAACTCCGGCCACCATAAGATGGGAAAAAATAGAAGCCGTGTCGAAGGCGCGGGCTGAATCTTCGGTTACCCGAAAATTTGCGATCGTCGATTTTTCTTCCAGCGCCTCATAGCGGCGGGAGAAGATGTTTTCGAGGCCGAAGGATTTAAGGCTGTGTATTCCTTCAAGGCTTTCGATCAAAAAGTTATAACGCCGGTCGTCTATTTCATCGCGTGTTTCAAGGGCTCGGCGTAGGTTTTTACCTTCCATAAAAGCGACAATCGTAAAAATCATCAACACAGCGACAGGTACGACTGTCAGGGGGCCTGCGATATAGGCGATCAGGCCGATATAAAGTGGTACGAACAAAAGTTCGAAGATCGTGATCGCCGAGTAGCCGTTGTAGAAATCACGCAGGCGACCGATGGAGGCCAGACGGTTCATATGTTCGCCGATGCCGTAGGTGACAGGCGCAGCAAGATCGGAGCGCAGGATGTGATTCATCGCCTGACAGGACAGGCGGTGTTCATAGGCGGCGCCCGACCAGCCCATACCATAGGCGCGGGCAAGGCGCATAACAGTTTCAAGAATGACGGCGATACAAACACCCGTGATTAGAACGGGCAACGTACCAGAGCCCGGATTGGGCAGGATGCGGTCGTATACTTGCAGTGTCATCGTAGGCAAAGCGAGCGAGAGAATGTTTATGGTCAGACTGGAGAGAAGCAGATCGGTTAAATTGATCTTGTAGCCTTCCGGTCTTAACGCATCGTCCCTCGCAATCGCATCGCCTATCATCCGAATAATCCTCCGCCTCCGCCAAACAGACCGCCGCCAAGGGTGGGCGGTGCGACCGGCAGGGTTGGTATTACTGGCAGGGAAATGGTCGGAACCACCGCAATCGGATCAGGAACGATCGATATAGGATCAGCGGCGAGGCCGCCACCCAGAAGATCGCCCACGTTAGGAAGAAGCGTTTCGGTCCATGTTGTTGAGCCTGATGTTGTAGCGCTGTCCGCTGCGCTGCCGTCCAGTCCGCCCGTCAGCGCGCCAAGATCGAGACCGCCTGTGCTGGTAGGAAGAGAATCGAGCAAGTCGATTGCGTTATCTGCTTCCGCGACAACAGTGTCGATGATGTCAAGCAAAGAGACCAGCCCACCCAGAACATCGGTGGAATCGCCGCCGGGGCCGATATCACCCAGAGGGTCGAGAACGCCGCCGAGAGCAGGGAGTTCTGGAAGCGCGTCGAGTGCGGGCAGGTCCGGCAAAGCGACATTCTCCAGATCAACCGGAATATCAATTACATCAATCGGCAGATTGGCATCTGCCACCGTGCCAGATAGATTATCGCCGATTTGTGATAGAAGATCATCCGTTCCCGTACCGCCTGCTTCAGAATCGAACATCGATGGAGCAATGTTGCCCAGAAGATCGGTGCCAATGCCGAGGTCCAGATCAATATCACCGACAATCGATTCCAAAGGATCGAGCGCCACGCCAACCGTTTCGGTGAGAAGGCCGGTGTCGATCAGGTCGATATCAAGCGGTAGTGTTATATCCGTGTCCGCGCCGCCGTCATTCAGGTCCCCGCCGAGCAGGCCAAGCCCCAGCCCAGCGCCTATATCGATATCACCAATCAGGTTTTCAACCGGATTAAGGACAGTTTGCACCGCATCGTTGATGAATGATGTATCGATGATGTTTTCAAGTCCGGTGACGCCAAGATCGAGGTCAGCAGTGCCATCGCCCAGAATGTCGCCCAGTATTGGCACATCCAGAGCATTATTGGTCAGGCCAAGACCAACATCTAAGTCACCCACAAGCCTTTCCAAAGGATCAAGTGGTATATCAATGCCGATACCCGGAAGGTCAATGCCCAAAAGGTTGAGACCGGATTCAAGATTGAGATCGAAGTCATTGGCACTACCGTCATACTGGAATGGATCGAGAATTGCATCGAGTGAGACATCAGAAAGTATATCTCCGACCATGTCCTCGACTGGGCCTAGAACAGGTGCAATATTAACTGCTTCGTCCAAAACATTCGTAATTGTATCGCCATTGATGATGTCGAGCGTTACATTGCTCAGGTTGTCAAGCGTGGCATCGAGACTGATGCCGATAGGTCCTATATCAAACGGCAGATCGTTAAAGAAGTTGCTTATGATGGTGGTGACTTCTCCGTCGTCGCCATCAACACCATCCATTCCATCGGTGCCGCTGGTGCCATTGACACCGCTTGCGCCGGGCGGGCCTTCGGTGCCATTCATACCCGATGTACCGTTGTTACCACTGGTGCCACTATTTCCGTTATTCCCGTTATTTCCGTTGTTGGCCGGGTGCACATCGGATAAGGAGATGCTCGAAATATTGGAGAAGGGTGTGGTAGCAGTGTGTGCGGCCGTCACAGCGCCAAGGCTTCCCGCCGTGGAATTGAGATTGCCGCCGCTGTTTAGACTGCCAAGGCCGCTGTCATATTCATTGGCGGGGTCGAACGCGCGGTCCATCGCCGTTTCACCGCCATTGCCCGATCCGGGCAGAGGACCATTGTTATCAAAGCCGGGAATGCCACCGCCGAATACATCGCCGCCGCCGACATTATCGAACGGGTTGAGATTGCGCATTTCTTCATTGGTTTGCCCTGCCTGCATCATCAGGAAATTGAGGTTGCCCGAGCCCGTGGCACTTTCAGTTACGCCATCGAGATCGTTCGCAGTGTATTCATCCGCGTCCAGTTTTCTCACCGGCGCGCTCAAGAAACTGCTGAATTGATCCATAGATGTTTGCATGGACTGGCTGGACTCATTTAAAGGCAGGTTCGTTGTATCCGGCGTATCTTTACTCATGACGTGACCCCACAGGTAATCGTTGACATCATGTGAAAATAACAACCTTCGGTTTAATTATGAGTTAAAGAAAACAAGCATCAAAGTCTGTAATACTTGCGTATTCTTAAGATAGGTTTGTTTGCGAGGTCGTTCTTTTTGATTAATATACAAACTCTATGGTTGTGTCATTTCATTCGCAATTTCGTATGCAGGGATATAACCTTTTGAACCATCGCGGAGCGCATCATGTCCGTTAAAATTCTGTTCTTTTCGGTTTTCCTCATCCTCATATTATCTGGCAGATTTGCGCTGGCGGAGGGTGCACCTTTAACGCTCGATAACACGCTCTCGTATGTTTACCGTGAAAATCCGACCATTCTTGCCGCACGGTACAATTTGCGCACGACGAAGGAACAATATCCGCAGGCGGCTGCAGGATGGAAACCGCGAATCGACGCGGATACGACCGTCACGGCGGCAAAAATAGATTCGAAACCGTCTTCGGACGACGATGGGACATTGAGCAAGAGCGCGTCGATCAGTGTGGAACAACCTTTGTTTCGGGGGTTTCGCACGGTAGCCGAGATGGACGCCGCGATAAAAAGAATTGAATCGGATACGGCCAATGTACGCGATACCGAGCAGCGCATATTCGTTCAGACAGTTGAAGCCTATATGAATGTCATACGCGACCGGCAATTGCTGGAATTACAGCGCCAAAACGTTGTTCTTCTGACGCGTGAGAAGGAAACGGTTTTGGCCAGATTCGAAGCCGGGGACGTGACGCAGACCGATGTAAAACAAACAGAAGGCCGTTATTCCAGCGCGCTGGCCGATAACGCCGTTGCCGAAAGCCAATTGCAGGAAAGCGAGGCGCAATTCGAAAAAATTACCGGCATATGGCCGTCCGACACATTCGTGTTCCCGGTCATATCGTTTGCCTTCCCCGAAAGGCTCGATGATCTTGTCGCGATGGCGGCGATGGATAACCCCCAGCTTTCCAGCTCGCGTTCCGCCCATGAGGCTGCCGAGGAAGACATACGTGCCGCCAAAAGCGCTTTTTATCCGCAGGTTACGGCGTTCGCATCGCATATAAAAGAATATGATCCGCAGCCCGGCACGCTCGATGAGAGCGAGAACAGCACGATTGGCATTCGTGCACGGATCAATTTGTATGAAGGGGGCGGCAATTTATCGCGTGTGCGCGAGGCGCAATCACGCGCCAACCAAAGATTCGTCGAAACGATTGCGGCGGAGAAATCCGTGCGCAGCGATATTATCGGCACATGGCGCAGATTGCAGGCCTATCAGGCCGAAATAGCGGCGCGTGAACTTGAGGTAGCCGCAGCGCAATATTCCGCCGAAGGGGTGCGCGAAGAGGCACGGCTGGGTGACCGTACTGTTCTGGATACGCTGGAGGCGGACCAGGAAGTGCTGGATGCGCAAAGCGCTCTGGTTGAGGCGAGACGGGACAGGGTGGTTGCGGCTTACACGCTGGCTGCAGCGCTCGGCATGCTGAATCCCGCCAAAATGGGGATAGAAGATACGGCAATCGCTTCCGCCGCCGAATAAGGTTGAGTTTTTGGCATAAAACGGGCATTTTCCGGGCCCATGACCTATGGCCAACTCATCTTAAGCGTACAAGACGCGCTCGTTTCCTTCGGCAATGTGCCGTTGTTCAAGGATCTGACCTTTCATATTCATGAGGGCAGCCGGATTTCGCTCGTCGGCAAGAACGGCGCTGGTAAATCGACGCTGATGAATATCATCACTGGCGCACGCGATCTGGATGATGGTGAGCGCTGGGTCTTAGAAGGTACCAAGATCGGTTATCTTCAACAAGACGTGAAGTACAAATCAGGCCAGACGGTTTACGATTTCATTTTCCAGACATTTCCACCCGGCACCGAGCAATGGATGATCGATTACAAGATCGACATGGTGGTGGAACCGCTGGAACTGCATCTGCAGGACCGTATGGAAGTCTTGTCGGGCGGGCAGTTGCGCCGCGTGGCGCTGGCCCGTGCGTTGGTGGAAGAGCCGGAATTGTTGATGCTTGACGAGCCGACGAACCATCTGGATTTATCGGTCATCGAGTGGTTGGAAAATTATCTCAAGAATTACCAAGGTGCGATTATATGCGTGTCGCACGACCGGACATTCCTCGAGAATATTTCCAACGAGATTTTTTGGCTGGACCGTGGGCGCCTCAAAATCTGTCCCAAGGGGTTTGCGCACTTCGAGGAATGGTCGGAAATGTTGATCGAACAGGAACGAAGGGAACTGGCCAATCGCGCCAAGTTCGTCGAACAGGAGGCGGAATGGGCGTCGCGTGGGGTAAAGGCGCGCCGCAAACGCAATGTCCGCCGGGTTGAGATGATGAAAGAAGCGCGGGATGCTCTCAAAGCCGATCTATCTTCATTTCGCAAAATGCTTGGTAAAATCAAAGTTGAGCTTAATGATGTTGAACTGACATCGCGTGTCGTGTGCGAGTTTTACAATGTCAGCAAGAGTTTCAATGAAGACGGGCGCGAGAAAATTATCTTGCAGAACTTCCATCTGCGTATTCAAAAGGGCGACAAGATCGGCATTCTGGGCAAGAACGGGTCGGGCAAGACGACGTTCCTCAAGATGCTGATCGGTGAAGTGGAGCCGGATGGCGGGTCGATCAAGAGGAAGAAGGAACTGGAATTCTCATACTTCGATCAAAAGCGCAAAGATTTAAAAGAAGATTTAACATTGTGGAAGACGTTGTGCCCAGATGGCGGCGACCATGTCGATGTGATGGGCAAGGCACGGCATGTGTGCGGGTATTTAAAAGATTTCCTGTTCGACCCCTCACACGCGCATCATGCCGTGGCGACATTGTCCGGCGGGCAGAAGAACCGATTGATGCTGGCCAAAATTCTGGCCAATCCGAAATCCTGCCTCATTCTCGATGAGCCGACGAACGATCTGGATATGGACACGCTCGATATGCTTGAAGATATCCTCTCGCAGTATAATGGCACGTTGATCGTTGTTTCGCACGATCGCGACTTTCTTGATCAGACTGTCTCAAAAATCCTGGCATTCGAAGGCGATGGTAAGATCGATGGCGTAATCGGTGGTTATTCCGACTATTTGGAAAAAATGAAGAAGGAGAAAAAGGTAGAATCTGCGCCGGTAAAGAAAGAAATCTTCAAAAAAGAAGAACCGACACCAGTTATCAAACAACCGCCTAAAAAACTCAGTTTCAAGCTCCAGCATGAACTCGACACGCTGCCCAGCAAGATGACGGAGATGGAGACGACCATCGAGCATTTGACCAAGATGCTGGTTGATCCGGAGTTTTATGCCCGTGATGCTGAGGCGTTTATGAAGACCACCCGAGAACTGGAAAACCTGAAAACCAAGCTGGCCGTTGCGGAAACCCGCTGGCTTGAGCTCGAAGCCATCCGTGAGGCTATTTAAAGTCCATTCATGGCTTGAGAAACCTCCCGATATACTTAATTATAAGCGAAGGGTTTGCCTGTCCGTCTCGTACAAGAAATAGGGCCGGGGAAGTCGTTTCTTAATTCATTGATATGTCTGGGAAATTCTTATGAAATTATTTTCGCTGATTGTCGTTTTTCTGCTGCTTGTTCATCCCGTATTAGCGCAGGACAAAAAACCGGATGGCGGGCAGGGACCTACGCCCGTGATAGTGGCGAGTGCTTACACCGACAAATTCGTCGATCGTGTCGAGGCCATCGGTACGTTGCGTGCCAATGAAACAATTACACTGGCATCTACCGTTACAGAAACCGTCACCGCGATCAATTTCACCGATGGGCAGCGCGTGGTGAAAGGCGATGTCCTTGTGGAAATGACGGATGGCGAGGAAAAAGCATTGCTCGATCAGCAACGCGCGTTGGTGAATGAAGCAACAAAGCAATTGGAGCGCGCCAAGGGGCTTGCTGCCACAGGTGCGATTTCAAAAGAAATTCTGGAACAACGTCAACGTGAGGCGGCATCGACACGCGCCGGGCTTGCGGCTCTGGCATCGAGACTGGACGATCATGTTATCACCGCGCCGTTCGATGGTGTGGTAGGATTGCGTAATATTTCAGTCGGAGCTCTGTTGCAGCCCGCGACGAAGATCACGACACTGGATGATGATAGTGTGATGAAGCTGGATTTTGCCGTGCCGTCGGTATTCCTGCCGACACTAAAACCCGGCGTTGAGATTATTGCCAAGGCCAGCGGATTCAATGAATCCTTCAAAGGCGAGGTTTCTGCCGTCGATTCTCAGGTGGATGAAGCCACACGTTCCATCATGGTGCGCGCGATTATTCCAAATCAGGACGCCAAACTAAAGCCCGGCTTATTGATGACGGTGGAATTGCTCAAAAATCCGCGCGAGGCGATCGCCGTTCCGGAAACTGCGTTGATCCCCGAGGGGCGCAGGCAATCCGTGTTTGTGGTCGACGAAACACAAGATCCACCGGTCGTTGAAAAACGTGAAGTTGTGATTGGCACGCGTAGGCCCGGCGACGTCGAGATTGTCGAAAATTTGAACGCCGGCGAGAAGGTCGTGGTACAGGGTACGATGATGGTGCAGAACAGCAAGCCTGTGCGCGTCACTGCTGAGCAGCAAAAGGGCGAGAGCTTGCAGGATATTTTAAAGCGTTTACAAGTAAAGCCAGTAGAAGGTAAAAAGGAATAAGAACGGATGTTTATTTCCGATATCTTCGTCAAAAGGCCCGTATTCGCCGCGGTTGTATCTCTGCTGCTGATCGCGTTTGGTATTGTGTCTTTTACGCGCCTGACATTGCGCGAATATCCGGATATAGATCCGCCCGTTGTGTCCATCAGCGTCAATTACCCCGGGGCCTCCGCCTCCATCGTTGAAAGCCGCGTGACCGAAACGCTGGAAGATCGCGTGTCAGGCATCAGTGGCATTAATTTTATCGAATCTTCGAGCGAAGATGGGCGATCGCGTATCACCATCGAATTTAATGTCGGCGTCGATATAGACGCCGCCACAAACGATGTGCGTGACAAGATTTCGGGCGTTCTGGACAATCTGCCCGAAGAGGCTGACCCGCCCGAAGTGCAAAAGGTGGATTCATCCGACGATGTCATTATCTGGTTCAGTTTGACAAGCGACCGGATGAGCATCGCCGAGATGACCGATTATGCCGAGCGCTATCTGGTCGATCAATTTTCCATCATCGACGGGGTGTCACAGGTGCGGATCGGCGGTGCGCAGACCTACGCAATGCGAGTCTGGCTAGATCGGACGGCGCTGGCTGCGCGTGGTTTGACGGTTAATGATGTCGAAAGTGCGATGCGGTCAGAAAACATCGAGCTTCCGGCCGGGAGCATTGAATCCTACGACCGCCAGTTCACAGTACGCATGGCGCGGGTGTTCAGAGAGCCAGAACAGTTTAAATCACTGGTAATTGGGCGTGGGGTGGATGGTCAGTTGGTGCGTCTTGGCGATGTTGCAAGAGTTGAAAAAGGCGCGGAAGAAGAGCGCACAATGTTCCGCGGCAATGGCGTGCCGCAGGTCGGGATCGGCATTATAAAGCAATCGACGGCAAACACGATTTCTGTGGCGCGCGGCGCAAAGGCCAAGGTTGAAGAGATCAATAAAACCCTGCCACAAGGCGTCAAGCTGGCCGAGCGATACGATACATCCGTGTTCGTCGAAAAGGCAATCCATGAAGTTTATGTGACGCTCGGCATTGCCGTGGTTCTGGTTATTATTGTTATTTATATATTCTTGGGCAGTATTGGCGCAACGATCATTCCGGCCGTGGCGGCACCGGTGTCGCTTATGTCGTCCTTCATCATTCTTTACGCAATGGGATTTTCGATCAATATCCTCACGCTTCTGGCATTGATCCTTGCCATTGGCCTTGTGGTGGATGATGCGATTATCGTTGTCGAGAATATTGTAAGGCGCGTGAAAGAACATGGAGAGACGCCGTTGGTGGCGGCTTATCGTGGCACAAGACAAGTGGGTTTTGCGGTGATCGCGACCACGCTCACGCTGATTTCTGTGTTCATGCCGATCACGTATCTGGAGGGCGATCTGGGACGGCTGTTTTCGGAGTTTGCCGTGACGATGGCAGGCGCAGTTGGGTTCTCAGGCCTTGTGGCATTGACGCTATCACCCATGCTGGCTTCAAAATTCCTCAAAAAAGATACGAGTGAGAATGGCATCACGCAAAAAATCGAACATTTCTTCATACGCGTGCGAGAACGTTATGCACGGATGCTGACAGGTCTTTTGGCAAGACCATTGATTGCGATAGCAGGGTTTGCCGGCGTTCTGGCCCTGATCGTTCTGTTCTACAATCTGACGCCATCGGAATATACACCGCAGGAAGACCGCGGCGCGTTCCAGATCATGGTCAACGGGCCCGAAGGCGCGACATACAGCTATATGAAAGATTATATGGACGAGATCGAGCGGCGTATGCAGCCCTATCTCGAGAGCGGCGAAGTGACCAGCCTGATGATCCGCGCGCCGCGTTCCTTTGGAGCAACATCGAGTTTCAATTCCGGCATCGCAATTGTCGTTTTGAAAGATTGGGGCCAGCGGCGGCCTGCATTCGAGATGATGAATGAGGTGCGGCAAAAACTATCTGATCTCACCGGTGTTCGTGTATCGCCCGTGATGCGGCAGGGCTTTAAAAGCGCGGCGGGAAAGCCCGTGCAGTTTGTCATCGGCGGCGGTACGTATGACCAGTTGCGCGAATGGCGAGATACGCTGATGGCCAAGATCAATGAAGATAATCCGGGCCTGGTCGGAATTGATTCCAATTACAAGGAAACCAAGCCGCAATTCGAAATTCTGATCGATTACGACCGCGCGGCGTCCTTGGGCGTGACGGTATCCAACATCGGCGAAACGCTGGAGACGATGCTCGGCTCGCGGCGCGTGACGACCTATATCGACGAGGGCGAGGAATATGACGTTATCATGGAAGGCGAGCGCGATGAGCAACGCACGGCAACCAACATGGAGAATATCTATGTGCGTTCAAGTACCACAGGCGCGCTGATCCCGCTTTCCAACCTTGTAACGATAAAAGAATTCGCCGATGCTGCGACGCTGAACCGTTACAATCGCGTGCGCTCGATTACGCTCGAAGCCGATCTGGAGAAGGGATATACGCTGGGCGAAGCGCTTAAATACATGGAAAATATCACGCGGGAAAATCTGCCCGATACTGTCGTGATCGATTATAAGGGGCAGTCGAAAGACTATAAATATTCCGGCGGCTCTATTTACTTCGTTTTTATGCTGGGTATTCTTGTTATGTTCCTCGTGATGGCGGCGCAGTTCGAAAGCTTCATACACCCATTCGTGATCCTGATGACCATTCCGCTTGCCATGGCGGGCGCGCTTGCGGGGCTTTATCTAACAGGTCAGACGCTCAATATCTATACGCAGATCGGGCTTATTATGTTGATCGGCTTGGCGGCAAAGAACGGTATCCTGATCGTTGAATTCGCCAATCAGTTGCGTGATGAGGGACGTGAATTCCGTGATGCGCTGATCGAAGCCTCGGCACTGCGCCTGCGTCCCATCCTGATGACCAGTATCACCGCGATGGCGGGCGCAGTGCCGCTGATTTTATCGGGTGGTGCAGGATCAGAAACACGTTCGGCCATCGGTATCGTGATTTTCTTCGGCGTCGCGGCAGCGACGGTGTTCACGCTGTTTATCGTGCCGGTGGCGTATCAGATGATTTCAGGCCGCACGGGATCGCCCAAGGATACGGCTCGTCGTCTCGAGAAAGAAATGCAGGAAACGCCGGAGTAACAGGATGACAGCGGAGTATTAAGCTTTCTTGCCGATCGGGCCTGCACGGCGGCCCTTGGTCGATTGATAGATCGATTGCATCCGTTCCACCATCTTGGCGATATCTTCGTTGCCGATTTGCAGCGATGACGCGAGTTGCGTCAATGCAGCCTTGGCGTCCGTGTTGCCGCCGTCAGCCGCGATTTTGTACCAGAGCATCGCGTCTTCGGGTTTCGATTTTCCGCCGATCAGACCGTTTTCGTAGATCAGGCCGAGATTGTATGCGGCTTCGATAATGCCGTGATTGGCGGCGCTTTCGAAGAAGGCAGCGGCGAGCTGGGCATTATACGGCGCGCCGATACCTTCTATATAAGATATGCCGAGGTTATATTGAGCTTCCGGATGTCCAAGCTTGGCCGCTTCGCGATACCAGTAAAGCGCACGGTCTAGATCTTTTTCGACGCCAAGCCCTTGATGATACAGAACGCCCAGATTGTAATCGGCGTTCGCGATTTTGTTATCGGCAGCCTCACGGAACCAGAGTGCGGCCTTTTCAAAATTCTGCGTCACGCCGCCGCGTCCCGCTGTGTAAATAGCAGCAAGATCATGCTGTGCTTCGGGCACGCCTGCAAAAGCCTGGTCTTCGAGTGCTTTCATCTGCGTGGGCAAAGAAGCATCGGACATAATGCGTTGCGCCAGAGGCTTGTTAGTTTTTTCCTTGGAGATCAAATTGGCGAGCTGCGGGTCCTGCGCATAGGCCTTTGCGCCTTGTGACTTTAGCGGATCGTAACTGCCCGAAGGTGGAATGGCGGCGGCTGTTTGTGCCGGAGCGGGTTCATCTATCTCCAGTTCTTTGCCAACACCAGGCGCGACTTCATTGAGTTTTTTGGCGAGTGCGTCGGGGTCTTCTTCCAGCGCCTTCATCAATTCGTCATCGGAGGAATTCAAGACTTCCTGCGCAGCGGGTGTTTGTTCATCCGAGGGTTCGTTCATTTGTTGAACGGTTGAGGAATCAACCGGCGTCAGCGTTGCGTCCGCTTCATCAGCCATTGTGGTTTGCGAAGATGAGGACGGCGGCGCTTTGTCAGACGAAACAGGTTCCCAGCTATTGTTTTCCAAATTCAAACGGGCGAGACCGCCATTTTCGAGAACGGCGATTTTGGGAATGTCGGGTTGCTGAATCTGATTGACGGTCCAGCCGAACAGCAGCGCGGCAACTACCATAGAGGCAAGGCCAACGCCCTGCATGCGCACCGATTTGCGCCACCACGGCGTATCTGCGCCAGAACTTATCTGAGCATCTTCGGAATAGGCGGGGAGTTGCGGTAGGCCCGATTGCGCGGCGGCGCTTTGATCGGTTAGAAACACAAGCGCGCGGGCTTTGAGCGTATCCTGCGTTTCGGTGAGGATTTCTTCCATGCGTTCCACTTTGCGGAGCATGCGCGATTTATCTTGCCCGATCTTTTCAACCTGGCGATCCAGACGGGCCTGTTGTGTCACCGCTTCATCAAGGCGGGCGTTGACCGATGTACGGAATTCTTCATCATCTTTTATCCGCTGATCGAGAAGGCTTTGCCCGGCGGCGGCCTGTACCAGCTTGTTCTCGGTTTCTTTGAGCGCGCGTTCGAACCTTGCCTGACGTTGCGAGAGTTCTGTGTCCATCGTGTCGCGCGTCTTGAGTTTGTTTTCCAGCGCGAGATAGGCTTTTTCGCTCTTGTCTGCTTTGTCTTCGAGTTCGTTGAGCGTCTTGCGATATTCGCGCAGTTCAGCGAGCAGTTCGTAGCGCTCGGCTTCGGAACGTTTCAATTTGTCGCTGATCGCTGCGAGCGTGCGGATGATTTCCATCGCGCGGGAATTTTGCTGGGGCGCGGCGGGGAGGTTGCTCGTGCCCTCGCTGCGCTGATCGTCCTGCGGCGGGCGTACGACATGTACCCGGTCCGGTGTGCGTCCTTGTTTCATACGCGTAGTTCCCTTACTTATAGGTGTCCGTGAATAGGGGAAATATAGGCTATTTTGTAAAATGGGGCCAATGAAATTATGGAACCTGTCCACAGGGGGCATAAGGGGCGGATTTTAGCCGGAAAATGGCCCTTGCGCTTGCCAGGATTCTCCTATAATTTCCGCATCCGTTAAGGCTTTTTCCAGCCATCGTTGGGGCGTCGCCAAGCGGTAAGGCATCGGTTTTTGGTACCGACATTCGGAGGTTCGATCCCTCCCGCCCCAGCCATTCTATAGAATCAGTTAAATTGATCATCCTGTCGAAGGGTTTTCTTAATTCATAACAAAGCGTTGGCCCTTTCAGTTTTAGGTTCGCAAATACGCAATTTACGAGTCGGCGTTTCTCTTCTACGGGGGAACCTTTGAACATGGCATGCGCTTGGGAAATAATATCCAAAAGGGCGAGCATAGAGTCCTTAAAGCTATCATCGCCTTCCCGCGCCCCGGCCATATTGGTTTCAAGGGCTAGTTGCTCCTCCCGGATTTGGGCTTTTTTCTTTTCAAACTCATCCTTATGAAGCGTACCGTCAATGAGCAAATCCATAAGCCGGTTCAAGCGGTTTTGGGCCAACGTATATTCCCGTTGCCATTCCCCAACTTGTTGCCGGACAAAAGCGCGTTCTGACTGATCGGTATCTTGCAAATGCTTGCAGAGCATTTCCTTGGTTTCAGGTTCAATATGAATCCGCCGCAAAATATCCTCGACCTCAGCCAGAATTTTATCCTCCCTTACCCACATGATCTTTTCCGGGTTATCGGGATTCCAGCAGCGCAGATACGTCCATTCGGCGCGTCTTCCATCTTTATAAACCTTGCTTTTCATATCGGCAGTTACAACGCGGCCCGTTGTCGCGCAAGTGATAAGGCCGCGAAAAACAAATTCTTTCCCGGCGAAAACATAGGGCTTCTTATGCCAGCCTTTCATAACCGCCTGGCATTGATCGAATGTCGCCTTTGAAATCAATGGCGGGTAGCGGTGCTGATAAAGCTTCCCTTTAATTTTCATGACACCGTAGTAAAAAGGATTATTCAGCATGCCATGAACTTGGGAAAGCACTGGGGGCTTTTGTTGACCGCGCAAGTTTGTCAAACCCCAAGCTGTTACACGGCGGTGTATATCCGAAATAGTATAAGCGCCGGTCGCGTATTCTTCGAACATGCGACGGATCAACGGTGCGCGGGCTTCATCAACAATGATTGTGCCGCGGCCATGGGGATCTCGAACATTGATATATCCAATGGGCGACATGGCAATCCATTCGCCCGTTCGGATTTTCTGGTCGAAGGAGCGTTTGACGTTATCACGCATGGAGTCGATATAGGATTGCGCCATGATAACGCCCATCGACCACATGAGGCGTTCTTGTGAAACGGAATCCTTATGAATAACGTAATTTTCGGTGTTGAAATGAAGCTCGATTTTTCCCTGTTGCACAAGAGCATCAAGCAAGGGATATTCCTTGAATGACCGCTGCACGCGGTCAACCTTATCCGCGACAATCGCAATCGTTTCTTTTTGATCCTTCGCAAAGCGGATCAGCGCCATAAATTGCTTGCGGTCGCCTTGTGTCGAAGACTCAATAATTTCGAATGTGCGGATTACTTCAAGGCTCCGGCGGGCGCAATACAATTCAAGCCGGTGCTTCTGCGCGTCGATAGAATAACCTTCTTCCTGTTCCTTGGACGAAACGCGCGCAAGAATGACGGCTTTTCGTGCCTGTAAGGTTGGAAGATCGGGTATTTTTGTGTGGTACTTAAACATGCTCAGTCCTGCCCCTCCCGTCGTTTAATTTCAAGCAGTAATTTACCAAAATTAATGAAATTACGGGTTGCGGCATCGCATTCAGCCTCGGAAAAGCGTGCACCGGTTTCCGGTTCTGCCGCGCTGACAAGGCGCGCGCCGGGCATGCGCGCAAGATCGGGCGTTGGTTCTCCGCCACGGCGTTGATCCGTATGCAGAAGGCTGGCAAAGGGGGTAACAAGGGCATAATCGCCCAAAAGCCAATTGAGCAAATCAACCAATGTGCTTTTACCGTTACTGCCTTCCCCCCAAAGCATGAGTATGGCCTGTTCCTTGGTGCTGCCGGTCAGGCAATAGCCAAAGAACCGTTGAAGGAAAATGCGGACTTCATCGTCAGGGACAACCTCACGGATGAATTTATGAAAGACAGGTGCTTCTGCATTAGGATCGTAAACCACATTGGCCAGCTTTGTGATCCGATATGGGCGTTGGTGTTTTTCCAGCACAATGCCATCAAAATTTTCCTCGCCCGTATCCTGTGCTTTAAGATTTAGAGTTCCGTTTTTCACATTGAGCAGAAAAGGGTGCGTATCAAGATCATCCTTGCTTCTGGTCAAATGCGGTCTGGCCTCAATGCCAATCGCAGCGATTCTGTTTGTGTTGCCTGAACTAATCCGAAACCGGCAATAGATTTTGAAAAGCTCCTTAATTTCCTTTGGCGATATACCGTCATGCTGACCTTTGGCCACGCGCGCGAAAATCTCCCCCTTCATTTTCTTAACCGTTTCCTGCGCGCAGAGTTGCAGTATTTTTTCGCCTTCATCACGCGACCAGTATTTTCCAGTCCACGCATACCAGCCGGATTCAGCAATAAAAATCAGATTTTTACCGTATCGATCAATAAACCGGGCAGCATTGCCAAGATCGTTTTGGTCCATAAGGCATAGTTTTTGATCTTGGGCGGGGAAGTCTTTCCATTCTCCGAAGCTTCCCAGCCGGTCGTAATCGAAATCAAGGGGGGCCGTTATGTATTTACGCCGCAGAATATTATGCAAGGAGTCACTGCAAACCGCTTTGCTGATCTTGTGCGGGCTTGCGTTCCTGCACTGAAAAACCTATTAAGCGAAACAACCGGCGCTCCTGAGCTTCCCTTATTTGGCGATACGAATAAAGATGAGGCAGCAGAATTCTTCACTAATGGGGTGCTGGATAAGCTTAATGCCAGAAGTAAAAAGGCCGCTTTAGATGCCTATGATCTTTTCCGCTTCTTAGAAAAGAAAGATGGTTCACCAAGCATGGCTCCGGTTTTTAATGCTTTGTTGGGCCCATACGACAAGGCCGCTGAGTCAATCATTCTCAAATTACTGCAGCCGATGGTTCCGGTAAGCAGACAAGATCAAGACCATTTCTTTGCCCCATACATGGGTAACATTGACCGCCGTACTATCAAGCATTACGAAGATACGGCTAAAAAATTAAAGCGCGCACTTATCCATGGAAATGTCCATTCCGCCATCGGATTGTTACGTTCGTGTTTCGATTACGCTTTAAATGACGATAACGGCTTGGATGGAGTTTTTGCGGCTATTAAAAAGGCATTCACTCTGCCAGGCGGGCAAAAAATTTTGGTTCGTATAAGTGACGTAAATGAATTCCGCAATACTTATATCGCTCATCACGAGAAGGAACTGACAGATAGAAAACTGGCTGAAGAACAGTTAAAGGCATGGGTTGAAACTTTGACTTATCTTGCAATTTAATAGCTTTAAGCCATTCCCAAGCATCGCAAGATTTTTAAGGCA
This sequence comes from uncultured Micavibrio sp., assembly GCA_964539025.1. Classification (GTDB taxonomy): domain Bacteria; phylum Pseudomonadota; class Alphaproteobacteria; order Micavibrionales; family Micavibrionaceae; genus Micavibrio_A. Next base: position 180,823 of record CAZIFA010000003.1, on the reverse strand, counting down.
GACTCCAGCGTAATGCTCGTTCTTTGTTGTTCAAAATCATTGACGGTCGGGCCGCTGACGCCAGCAAGGACAGCCAGTTTTTTCTGGGTCAGTTTTTGTTCCTTGCGGCGTTTTACGGCTTCTTCGACAAGGCTTTGCCAATCAAGGCGAAGGTTCCGTTCCATCTTTTTTCCATGAAGTTTATGATTTCATCTTTGAGGCCTGCAGCGCCAATCTTGCTTTCTGCGATGACATCTTTGGCGGCCTCTTTCCGTTTTTCTAACTGATCTGCGGCCATTTTTATGGCCTGCTCTGGCAATCCGAATTCCTCGCCTAGCCCGATCAAAGCCTTGGCCTTTAAATCGCCTATGGGAATATTGGCAGCGCCGCCTATAGATAGCGCGATTGTTTTGTAACCATACAGCGCGGCTGATACCGTATCATAGGCAGGCGTTAGGCGCAGGCCTGAATCCGTATGAAACATGGCGAAGTTTTTGAGGTGCATATCGGTGTTGCCAAGCAACAGGCCAGACAGAATGCGAAGATAAAGGCGGTAAATCTCTGCCGGAAGGCCGCCCGGCGTTTCCCGGATGAAATCACCCATGATTTTATGGCTGCTATCATATTTGGCTTCGGAGGGAAGCCCTAGCAACTGGTTGAATTCCTCAAAATGAATACGTTGTCCGTTCTCGGCACGGTCGAAGCGTTTGATGATGAGAGCCGGATTATCGAAGCCAACAATCTTCCCCATACGCAAATCGACGATATCGTCATCGGGAAGAAGTGCTTTGAAAGCTTGCGTGGCAAGGTATTCATTGGCGACAAGGTCGTCATGTTGCGGAGAGGGAAATTTGGCGATATGGGTGCTGAGTTCATCCGTGCGCGCAGGATGAAATTTTCCATCCCGTTCGATCAAGGCCAGTTTGGGCTGGATACCGGACAAGGATGCACGGCCTGCCATGACGGCAATCTCCATGGCGTTGTCAGGTTGGATAATGCCGCGCTCTTGCGGTTCTGGATCGATGACCGAAACCGCGCCCGCGCAATCCTGCCCGAAGGCCAGCAGCAATTCAAAGCGCGAGGCCCGGCGTTTGCCGAGGAGCCGCGTTTGCGCGTCTTCAAGCCACCCTTCGGCCACCAGATTGTCGAAGAAGGGGGGTAAGCCGGATTGGCTGATATAAGGCTCGGGGCGCAGCCTTAACGTATGAGCGATAGAAGGGTGGCCCGCCGTCATGTAGCTTTCATCATAGGTAAAAGAAACCCTTTCGCCCGGCTCCTGTCGAAGAACACCGGCGAAGTGATTTTTGTAATAGACGTTGCCCCAGAGTAAATTTGCCATGGTAAATCATAGCTTACCAAATTTAAGAATGAATGAAAATGAGTAAATTATAGTTTATTGAGATAATCGTATAAGTTAATAGTAAGCTATAATTTACCAAAAATGGCTAAAAACTTACAATCGCTAATTAAACTTGATGCCCCATCTTTAATTAACGTCATCCCTAAGTTAAAGAAAAGCCGATTTGGAAGGGTTTTTGCATTCTTGAATCCTCCTCATCCTTGGATTAAAAAACGGTATGAGCAAGAAATCATCGGATTTGGAAGATGAGCTTTGCCAACTTCAACTTTGTTAATATTTATGTAACTTACAAACCTGCGATCCACAGAATGAAAAACATCTGGAAAATTATTCCGACTGGACTCAGCAATACCCAACCCTTTCTTTGCTTGCCTTTGTACTGCATACATAACAAAATCCGCTACCTCGAGAGCGGGATTGCATGCGGATTTTGGCATGAAATAACATTCGGTGGGGATTGATTTTCCATCTTCTTGCAATGCAAAATTTTGCATTGCATTTTGAATTAGATTATCGGCACGCTCAGAAGATTCGAAAATTACATGTAATTCCTCAAATCGTGTCCACTTAGCAATATCACAGATTCGATTTTGCAAACTCTTTGCAACAATATTTACTATTTCTATGTCCTGCGGATGTTCTGTGTTGATGGATAGAATGGCGCCAAATCGAAAAAAAGAATTAAGAAAAAAATTTGAGACGACTTCTTTCTTCTTTTCTGTTGCTCTCCGCCAAAACTTAGATGCATGTAGAGGCTCATCTTCTGATCCTGTAATAAATTTACGAACTTTTCGCCATGGTTGACAAATAGCACGCTCAAGATCGGGGGCCATAACAGCACAGCCTCCCAGTCCATAAACAGGATGATCTCCAACCAGCCTTTCATGTCCTGTATCGTCTACAAAAACAACGAGACTCGTATCATTTAAAAGCAGTTGGTTCACGATAGTTTTCCATCATTCATTATAAAACGTAGGAAGTGTCTTTATATGTCTATTGATTTTTTTTGTATGTCCGCTTGCGCAAACATGACGGCAGATAGAAGATCCTCAAGCCATTCCCAAACACCTTAAAATTTTCAAAGCTGATTCCAGCGTAATGCTCGTTCTCTGTTGTTCAAAATCATTAACCGTCGGACTACTAATTAAACTTGATGCCCCATCTTTAATTAACGTCATCCCTAAGTTAAAGATGTTCCAGTCCGATTAATGATGTTACGAAAAGTAAGAGAGACTCTCCTGTCTCGATTAATCTTTAAGCTGTTTACTATGTCGGCTTTACGTGCCGGAATAGAATGCGTCCATTCATAGCGGGCTTCACCGGAAAGAATAATCAGGCTACGTTCTTTGAGAAGTATATCTCTTTTCGCGCTGGTTTGAGGGTTAGCGAATTGCATGACGGCAGGCGAGCCAAGGCTTAAGGAGGCAATCGTATCTGCAAAACACGGTACGCAATCTATATGTGCGGAGATTCCTTGCCCGGGAAGATATTCATTCACTATCGCTTGGTCAGGAACAGCAGGAAATGTTCTATCATCGTACAATTTTTGCGCAAGCGGCTGAAGCCAGTCAGGAAGCGACCCTAAATAAGCATCACTGGTTACAGCGCGCACCTTGTAATCGTAGCGATAACCGTAATGCTGTACGCGGCGCTTGAGATCAGTGATCCAGCTTTGCTGATCAATGTGCGCAATCAAAGTCTGTTCTTCATCCGCGCTGACATAATCCGGGATATAAGTTAAGCCTCGGATGTCGGTTTCTGCGTCATTATCAATTTTGAACAGCAAGTTCATTTCTGCAATCTAAACACCCAGGTTGAAAACTGCCTATGGTTTTCAAGGGCGCTTTCACCATTATTTGTATTGGTATGAGAGTATCCCGGAAAACTTTCAGGGTCAAAGAAATAGCTTTGCGGCTCTTGAAATCCGGCGAATTTTGCAGCTTCTTCAAATTGAAAAGCGCCTTGATAATGCGGATTATCAACTATCGAGATAATAACCTTGCCAAAAGATTGCAGGAACTGCGTCGCGTTCTTTAGAAATCTCCGAACGAGGACATGATTAGGGTTATTGCCATGCTTCGGCTCCCGGCTACAAACATTCGGGAATTGAAAGATGATTGTATCGAATTGATAAGGCTTGAGAGCATCTAATTTTATGGATATTATAGGATGGGCAGGGATCGCTCAATTGGATGAAATTCAAGCCGATCAGGAAAAGTCCCCGGTATCGAATTTCCGCTATTCTTGAATCTCCATCATCCTTGGATTAAAAAAACGGCATGAGCGAGGAGGTATCGGATTTGGCAACTGGACTTTATCCGCCTCCGCATGGCAGTTTCATTCGTAGTTTCCCATTCGGAAAGGCCTAGTGTGTTTTTATGAATAGAACGGAAAAAAGAAAGTTGCAAAGCCAATCCAAGAAGCATGAGGCACAACATCAGTCTCAATACTTAAACGGAGAACCTTCCGTGGGGAGTATTCTAGACTCTGTGATAAATCATTTAAGGCTAGGGGAGCTAAGCGATGCTGAAATATTGCTTCAGAAGATTTTGCAATTGTCCCCCGACCAACCGGTCGCGTTACATTTTTTAGGGTTGATCGCTTTTCAGACAGGAAAAATTGCTGTTGCGCGAGACTTTATCAAAAAAGCCATTGAAATTAAGCCCGATTATCCAGATGCATTGTCGAACTATGCCCTAGTGCTTATACAGTTGGGGGAGTTGAAATCCGCCCAAGATAGCTGTCAACAGGCACTTTTTATCGACCCCCAACATGTTGAGGCGCATTGCAACCTGGGCCAGTCTTTGCAAGCGCAGGGGTTATTGGATGAGGCCATGAAAAGCTATAAGAATGCGCTGGCAATTTTACCCGGACATTCATCGTCGCACAATAATCTTGGTGTCATTGCATATTCTATTAGAAATTGGAAGCAAGCGGCAGCGCATTATCAAGAGGCCTTAAGACACAATCAAAACGATGTCGATGCCCATTGCAATATGGGCGTATTGATGGCCGAACAGGGGGATTATAAAAAGGCTGAGAGCCATTTTAGACAGGCTATAATCTTAAACCCGAATATAGCCAGATCTCATAACAATCTGGGCAACTTCTATGTTCAGACCAAGCGTTATACAGAGGCGGAAAAATCATACCGTGAAGCTATAAAATTTGATCCTGATAGCGAAGCTTTGCGCAATCTTGCAAATGTTCTTATTTTACAGGGTAGAAGCGGGGATGCTTTGGAGTTTTGTCAAAAGGCAATTGCAAAAACCCCGTACGATGCACAAGCCCGGCTTGCCTATTCTACCTGTCTGGATCGTCTTGTTCCTGCGTGGCATCTACCTATGATGAATGATGAGTTGCGTAATAATGCCTATTATGAGGCACTGAAAACTTCGATTAATGAAAAAAGCCATGTTTTTGAAATTGGAACAGGATCAGGTTTGCTCTCAATGATGGCGGCAAAATGCGGGGCCGAGCGTGTTGTTACATGCGAAATGGTATCCATCGTCGCAAAGGCGGCACAAGAAATTGTTCGCGCCAACAAAATGGATCATGTGATTTCCGTTTTAGAAAAAAAATCAACAAATGTAGAGGTTGGCAAAGAGTTACCGCGTCAGGCCGATATTCTTGTGTCTGAAATTTTATCCAGTGAGTTTTTGGGAGAAGGCGTTCTGCCCAGCATCGAAGATGCAAAACAAAGGATTTTAAAGCCTCAAGGACAAATTATCCCGTCCAGCGGCGATATAATGATCGCCCTTTTTACAGGTGACGAAATTGGAGAAAATGTAAGTGTTGAAAATGTTCACGGATTTGACTTAAGTGCTTTCAACAAAATTACGCCTAAGAAAATATGTTTAAATACGGACAGATATGATATTCAATTTTTGAGCGATAAAGTAAGCGCATTCAACTTTGATTTTCAAAATGTTGATTTTTTTCCTCCGGAAAGCAAAGAAATAAGAATCGAAGCAACGTCTGCCGGTAAATGCTATGGTGTAGTTCAGTGGGTTCGTATGCAAATGTATGAGCACGGGCTTTTTGAAAACTGCCCGTTGACCAAGACAAAAGCTGCCGCATGGACTCATGCGCTTTATCTTTTTGATGAGCCGGTTCTGCTTAACAAGGGACAAGCCGTTGTTATATCGGCCGCACATAACCGAATTTCGCCCTGGTTTAGTTTGAAATCGGTATAGATCCTAGATAAGGTTTTCCACTTAAGGTGCTGGGGCGTGCTGCGGTTGCGCTGGCGCTATCATCTGCTGCATTGTGCCGATAGCAGATCCCGTCACCATCATATTCTGTATCTCCTTTTCCGACAGCGGGCGGCAAGAAACGCTTTCGATGTTTTGATACCATTCCAGCATTCTATGCAGAATTTTTAGCTCTTTGAAGTAGATGCCGTAGCCCTGAACTTCGCAGGCCGCGATCTGTTGCGGCACGTTGGCGTAAATGTTTTCTTCCGGGTATAGCTGGCGTGGCCAGAAAAAACTTTTAGTAATCTGGTAGTATTTTCCGTTATCCGCCGCCGTCGAGCAAGGCAGGGACGTGCATCCTGTCACATGATACAATTCACCGTCCTTAATTTCCTGCTTGCCGGTCGTGTAGATCAATTCGTTGAACTGCGTGCCGTGATAATAGGCATAATGATATCCCAAATTGAGCGATAACCCCATACATGCCGCAAGGGCAAATGCTTTACCAAGTCGCTTGCCAGAGAAGATGCGATCACCATGCTCATCACGCTTGAAGTCACCATTCTCGCGTTCAAACATGGAATATTCCAAAACGGATTTAGTCCAGCCACCGACGGTTTTCGCCATGCGTCCTACCGGCCCGAGATAGTCCATGGCCGTGTCGATGGCGGAAGAGGCGATGTTGAATACCTTTTTAATGGTGCGCGCCAGAGCGATCTGTTCTTTGATCTTTCCAGCCAACGTTCCTTCCAGTCCCATATCGGGGTTATCGTTGACAATTTTTTCGGCTCTTTGCCTGCGTTCCGCTTCTTCGAGAATTTCGCGGGCCCGGTCCGATGCGCTTTTATTTGTATTGTCGCTCATGATTATGCTCCTTTCTACGCTACAACCGGGGCTGGTGCTGCCGTTTTGGGTTTGTCTTCGGCTTTATTTGGTGGTGACATGCTCAGACTGCTGGTTGTCTTGTCATAGCTGATACCGATCACGCCGGCGGCATTGGGTGTTTTCAGCATTGTCATCGCGAGAGCCGGGTAGATTTCGGCGTTGAAATATCCCGGGATACCACGAGCGCCGTCCGCAGGGTTGTATTTATCCTCGCATATCGCCTTGATCGTAGGATCGTCCATATCGATGGACAGGAGACCGCCTTGGTTCTTGATCTTTGTGTTGGTCTTGTCGATCTCACGTTTGGCGATGCGTTCAATAACCGGCAGTTCCAGACGATTGAAGAATACGATGTTTTGGCGTCCGTTGAACCGGTTTAGAAATTCCGGTCTATAGGTTGCCTCCAGATCACCCTTGGCTCTTTCAACCGCTTCTTCAAACGTCAGGCTTTTGTCCAAAAAGTGCGGCTGGCCTAGGTTTGTTGTCATGATAATGTTGACTTGATCGAACGGAACGGTCAGGCCGCGGTTGTCGGTCAGGCGGGCGTCATCCAAAACCTGCAAAAGGACGTTGAACACATCCGGGTGCGCTTTCTCAATTTCGTCCAAAAGCAAGATGGCGTTCGGGTAGCGGCGAATAGCGTTCGTCAAAAGGCCGCCGGCCTCGTAGCCTTCATATCCCGGAGGTGCGCCGATCAATTTTGCAACAGCATGTTTTTCCATGTATTCGGACATATCAAAGCGAAGTAGGGCGCGTTCATCGTCCTTGAGCCACGCGGTGAGAGCCTTTGAAACTTCGGTTTTACCAACGCCTGATGGGCCAGCAAACAAGAATGCAGATTCAGGTTTGTTCGGATCTTTCAATCCTGCGCGTGCGACACGAATGGCGCCCGCTAGCTTGCCAATCGCATGGTCTTGACCAAAGACTCGGAGTTTTAGACCATCTTCGAGTCCTAAAAGTTTTTCACGTTCATTCTGATTGAGGCGCTCGAGCGGAATGTCGGAAATATTGCTGAATTCCCGCGTAACTTCATCTGCATCCAAAATAAGGTCTTTGTTGATTTCGGCTGTAAGCTGTTCGAACCCGGTTCTGTTGGTGGATATGGCCAGTTCTGCCGTCCTCATTTTTTCGCGCAGGGCGTTGAGTTCCGGCGAACCGTACGCAGCCTTGCCCAGAGAATGAAAAGCGGTTTTGGCGGACGGTGTTTCCGGTTCTTTTTCAGCTTTTTTTGCCTTTTCGCGGTCTTTTTCTTCCAGATCCGCGATTTCATCTTCGTAACTACGAACCAGTTCTTCACCCGCGCGCTGCTCGCTGTAGAAGTGACGCAGTTTTTCTTGATTGGCCTCCCAGCCTTTTTTGGTTTCTATGATGCGGGCATCAAGTTCTATTTTAAGCGTTTGAAGCTCGCCATCACTCATTCCTGCATATTCAGCAGTGGATTTTCCAGCCAGAGCAGATTCAAGAAGCAACATCTGCTTGTTATAGCCCCGCAGCACAGGTGGCATGGAGTGCGCATCCTGGCGGTAACTGGTCAGGGCGCGGTCTAGAAGGTTCAAGCTTCGCTCCGGCTGGGCACGGGACAGACTCATATCACGCACACGATATTTACTGGTCAGTGTGATGGCGTTATCAATGGCATCTGGACCTATCTTGATCTTGTGATATTTCTCCAACCCCTTGGCGGCATGCGTCACGATGGCGTGAAGGGCATCCTTATGTGGTTCTTGTACATCCTGAATCGTGAAAATTTCACGCATATCGGAATGTGATTTGAGAATAAGTTCCAAATCTTCATCGCGGGCTTCAAGAATGGCCTGAAATTTACGACTCTTGATTTCGTGCATCAGAGCATTGATCAAGTGCGTATTGCCGCTATTGCGCGCGCCTTCGATAAAATCACGCATGTCATCGATAACGAGAACGGTTTCAGAAGAACGTGATAGCGTTTTCATCATCTTTTTAAAGCTGTCATTGATCTCTCCGCTATTGCCAGAGGAGAACAGTCCATCGCTATCAAGCCAGAAAATCCGTTTGCCGATCGTATCAAACGGGGTATCGGGGTCTTGCTTACTGGCCTGAAGGCCTAGGCAGATGGCGGAAAGTCCGACACCGCCAGCACCGACCAACATGACGTTGTTGGCGTTTTTGCGCATCAGGATGCCCGATAGTTTGGTCAAATCCTTGGCGCGGCCGGTCAGTTTAAAATCCGGGTATCTGGCGAGGTAGTCTTCGCCACGGATCAGAAAATCTTTGGATGTAGATTGGGTCATATCAAACCTTCATGTGTTCGCGAAATGTTGCAAAAAAATCCAGCGGGCAATGCAGGAGGCCATAAAGACCTCCTGCACCCACAGGGAGTGGCCCTAGGCGGGACCACCACCCAAACCGAACGGGTTGGTTTTTGGTGGAACCGGAGCTGCTGAGTCGTTTGCGGGCTCACCTCCCGATCTGACGCCGCCTTTGCCGGCCGTGACATCGGCCGCGATAGCCAGAGCTTCCTTGATGCCTGACTGAACATCGCGAGCCTTCGCTTCAAGGTCTTCTCGTAGCCTTCTGGTTTCCGTCAGACCTTCGCGGACGATGCCCGTCGCTGTGCGGATAACGTCGCCAGTCGTCGTCAGATTTTCCAATGCCTTGCCAAGCTCGGTGTTGACTTCCTGCGTACCGAGTGCAACGCGGATGACTTCCTTCTGGCCGAGTTCAGACGTTGTTCTGTTCATCCGTTCCAGCGATATACGCGCCATTTCGGACGATTCACCGAGCGCCGCAGACGATACCGCCTGCAAAACAGTGCTCAGCTGGTCCGCAATACCGGCTACGCCAGACGTATGAAGGGTACGGGTTTTGGTGATCTGCTGATCGTTTCCTTCCTTCATCGATTTGATGCGGTTGCTGTGTGCCGTAAGATCCGCAAATACCGTCGTCGTATCGACATTGGATTGACCGAGCGCAGCAATATGGCTTTCCAGATCACGGATTGCACGTTCACGCGTCATTTTCTGAATATCGCCTTCACCTTCGCCAGCTTTGTTCAGGTCTACACGTTTTGCCTGGTTGCGTTCGGACGCATCTTTTGTGGCGTCGTTTAGAATGGCGTAGATTTCACGCATGCTGTAGTTAGCTTCACCAAGACGTTCTACCTGGTCGTTCATACCCGTGAAATGGGCTAGGACCGAGCCAACCCGTTCTTCGGTCGTGGTAATGAACGTGCGTGCCGCATTAACAAGGGCTTCCTGACGCACCTTGTGGTCTTCAGTCGAGATGTCCAGAAGTTCACGCAATTTGGCTTTTTCTTCGGCAAATTCACCAAATTTGGATTCTGTCGGTCCAGCTGTTTCAGCATCCTTGATTGATCGGGCGAGCCTTCTCAGTTCTTCTTCTTTTTCTGTGATATATATGCCGTTTGCAGCGATTGAAACCAAGGCATCTTTTTTGACGCCGCCAAAACCCCATAAGCTTTTTTCCTGCCCGAGCTCGGCATTCCTGATCTTAAGATCTCTTATTTCTTTATCCAGAGCCGTGATGCGATCAGACTGCTGAGTTTGGAGTACTTTACCTTTGGCCTCATTTTCGCGGTCTTCCTTGATTTCACGAACAACGTCGAATGTCATACCGTTCATACGCAGTTTGTAAACGGCATCGACTGCATCGGTTAAGGGTCTGATACGGTCTTCGAAATCTATCAACGCGTTGTTGATGTCTTCATAGACACCCTTCATTTCACCGAATGCATCCGTATCGGTTAGATCGATGATTTGACTTGCCATACGCTGACGTTCGAACTGCAAATATTCTTTGAATTCATTAAATTCTTTAAGACGCTTGGCGACTTCTTCACGCGTGCCTTCGAAGGCCAGCGCTTTGGCCGTTTCTTCTTTTTTCTCAGTGGGCGAGAGTTTTTGATCCAAAAGGATTTTGTAGAAAGTGTTGGTATCAATTTTAGAAAAATCCCTGGTGGATTCCTGTTTTTTTTCTTCAACCTTGGGTGCTTCTTTGGTTTTGCGATTGGCGGCGATGAAATCTTCAACGCTCGTTACACGTTTGATTTTAGCGCCGGCGGCGCCAGTTTCTTTAGACATTGTTTTTCTCCCTGTGTTTTCTTTTTTATTTACAAAACGTACTTTGTAGGCACGAAGATCCCCGTGCCGACGGCGCCTATGCCAGATCGGTTGAGAATATTTCGTCGATTTTTGGATAAAGATTTCCCCAGCCTAGGTGCGTATAAATGCACGAAAGCAAGATGCAAAAGATCGCGTTCAGGAAAATTCGCCTGAGCGTTATTCTTCTATGTTGTTGTGGGGGTGCGCGCGAGCGCTATGCAGATGATGCAGTCATGATCTTAATCTCCCTGTTAACCCATGCGCTGGATTTTTCCAGTCGCTTCTTTTATTGATTACATTAACTTTCGCTTAATACTTGTCAAAAGTCAAGCATTTTATACGTAGATCATCTGAAAATGGCATTTAAGGTTGATATATATAAGAGTGGGTATGAACGTTGCGGAATTCGTTCCTCTGATAATTACTGCTAAATTTTAAGTACTGAATCAGTTGGACGTAGTGCCGCATAACCCCTTGCATTGAGGATCCCTACGTCATTTTTGCCATAAAATGAAAGTTAGGTGGTGGGCTAGTATTTACAGTTATTTGCTCGAAGGTTACGGTATCTGATGACGAATCTTTCCAAGGCCGATCAAGACGGCATTGAGCAATCACTGGATCGAGCAAGGAAGCTTATACAGTCGGATAGACTGGATGAGGCGGAGCAGCTACTCGATGTGGTTTTGAAATCCAATCCTGACGAAATCAATGTTCCTTTCTTACGCGGAACTCTTTTGCTGAAAAAGAAGGAGAACGAAAATGCGCTCTCACTGTTCTTGCAAGTGCACGGAAAAATGCCCGGTTTTTTGGGAAACCTGAATAACATTGCAAGAACATACTATTTGTTAAAGCAATATGATAACGCGGCTGTTTATTACAATAAGTATCTTGAGATAGAACCTAAGGCAGACTCTATTTGGGCCTCGCTGGCTTCTTGTTATTATCGTCTCAACGATATAGATGCTGCGATAAAATGTTTCAGAGAAGTTCTTAGAATCTCTCCGCACATGGATAACATGGCCAGTAATATTCTAACGGCCATGATCTATGCGGAATCGGTTTCACCCGAAGAGCAGGCAGAAGAAGCACAACGATTCGGAAAAAATATGGCGAAGTTATATGCCGAAAAAACCGATTTTACGAACGACAAAAACAAAGATCGTAAACTCCGTATCGGATATATATCTCCCGATTTCAGGGAACATCCTATTCCGTATTTTGTCGAACCTTTGCTCCAGCATCATAATAAAGAAAAATTCGAAATTTATGCTTATTCCACAACGGTGACAGACAATTGTGTCATGGATCGTATAAAAAAATATGTAGATGGCTGGCGCGATGTACGTGGCTTTGACGTGGATAAAATTCGCAATGTCATTGTGAATGACAATATCGACATATTGGTTGATTTGGCGGGCCATACCGCCGATAACAGCCTGAAGGTTTTTGCTTACAGGGTCGCGCCCATACAGGTTTCATGGCTGGGGTATCCGGCGACCACGGGTATTGAGGCCATGGATTACCGGATCGTGGATTTTTATACCGAACCGCCGGGCATGAGCGAACATCTCAGTACGGAAACGTTATGGCGGCTGCCGCATATTTTTTGTGTGTATAGCCCTCATGAAAACAGCCCGCCTGTTATCGATCATCCGCCGTTCGAAGACAATGGTTACATTACTTTTGGCTGCTTTAATAATTTTATCAAAGTACGCGATCCTGTTCTTGCGGCATGGTCAAAAATTCTGGAGCGTGTGCCGAATGCGCGTCTTCTTCTTGAAATAGATGGGATTGAAGATTCCAAATTTCTAGGCAAAGTACAGGAACGTCTCAAGCGCTATAAAATTCCCTTGGATCGTGTAATATTAGAGCCAAGAGCAAAGGCCAATCAGTATGTGCTGTACAATAAGATCGATATAGCGCTCGATCCGTTTCCATGCGTTGGTGGTACGACCAGTATGGATACGCTGTGGATGGGAGTGCCGCTTGTAACGTTGGCGGGAAAGCATTTTGGAGCACGTCTGGGTGTAACAGTTTTAGCCAATGCGGGATTGCCGGAATTGGTCACTGACAATACGGAAGATTATATTTCGACGGCTGTGAATCTGGCGACGGATGGAGAGCGGCTCAAAAGAATCCGTCATAATTTGCGCGATAGATTTGCAAAAAGCCCCGGCATGGATGCGCTGGCTTTTACCCGCGACATGGAAGAGGCGTATCGTGGCATGTGGCATAAATATTGCGATCGCGATGATGCCGATTATTTTTTCAACCGAGCAAAAACATATATGGGAGAAGGGCGTTATGATGACGCACTACGGTGGTTCCAAAAGGTTTTGGATGTTAAACCGGATGTAAGGGCATACGGTAATATGGGGCTTATATACCAAAATACGGGCCGATTGCCAGAAGCGGTTGAGTATTTCAAGAATGCGCTGGAGCTGGAACCAGCTTCATACAAAACATTAAACAATCTGGGTGTTATCAGCGATCGATTGAGACGATACGATGAAGCAATAGTGTATTTTAAAAAGTCCATCGAAGTGGACGGCAGTCATTGGCAGACGTATAACAATCTTGCAACAAGTTGCAAGAATATCGCGCAATTCGATGAGGCGTTTTTTTACTACAAAAAGGCATTAGGGTTGGCACCAAAAGAGCCAATTCCCTATCACAATATATTGCTGGCTATGGTTTACTGCGAATCCGTGACAGCGGAAGAGATTGCTGACACTGCGCGTGCCTTCGGCAAAAATGTTTCCGACCCTTTACAACGTCAGCGGCCTTTCAAAAATGATAAAAATCCGGAACGCAAACTACGCATAGGATATGCATCGCCGGATTTTCGCGATCACGCGGTCAATTGTTTTTTTGAATATCTACCCAAGCTGCATGATCGGAAAAATTTTGAAATTTATGCGTATTCCAAAACGGTTCAGGAAGATAAGATCACACAAAGCATAAAGCAAAATGTAGATCACTGGCGGGATATTCGTTTTATAAACGACGATGCCGCTGCAAATCTGATTGAATCGGATTCGATCGATATATTGGTGGATACAGCAGGGCATACGGACCAAAATTGCCTTATGGTGATGGCTCGTAAGCCCGCGCCGATACAAGTTACGTGGCTCGGTCATCCCGCGACGTCCGGTATGAAGGCGATGGATTATCGCCTGACAGATGCCTATGTCGAGCCAGTCGGTATGGCCGAGCATCTGAACACCGAAACACTGTGGCGTTTGCCGGAAATTTTTTGTTGCTACCAGCCTTTGGCGCAAAGCCCGGACGTAATCGACCATCTTCCTTTTGAAGATAACGGATATATCACCTTTGGATGTTTTGCTAATTTTTCGAGGGTTAGCAACAAGGCTCTGACGGCATGGGCGCAAATCCTGGCGCAAATTCCGGATGCGCGGCTTTTACTGGAGATTGCAGGAATCGACAGCCCACGATTTCGTTCCGAGACCGAGCGGCGTTTTAGAGAATGTGGCCTACCGCTCGACCGGATAATACTAGAGCCGCGCAAACCATCCAACAGATTCGTGTTATACAACAAAATTGATATCGCCCTAGATCCTTTCCCTGCAGTGGGTGGCACGACCAGTATGGATGCTTTGTGGATGGGCGTACCATTTGTAACGCTCGCGGGAAAGGTCTTTCTGGAACGTATCGGCGTCAGTGTTCTGACGAACGCGGGTCTATCGGATTTGATCGCGGACAATGTCAAAGAATACGTATCCAAGACGGTTGCAATTGCCAAAAACCACGCCCATCTTAAAAAAATCCGTCATGGATTACGTGATAGATTTGCCATCAGTCCTGCCATGGATCAGGAAAAATTTGTACGAAACATAGAGGCTGCTTACCGATCCATGTGGAAAAAATATTGCGGTTAAGCTTTATAAAAGATCAGCCTGTTTTGCGTGGCTGTGCCACCAACCTTAAATAGGGCAGGATAGCTTTCCAGCCCTGCGGAAATTTCTGCTTTGCCTCTTCGTCGGAAACAGATGGCACGATGATGACATCGTTACCGGGTTTCCAGTTGACGGGCGTCGCCACCTGGTATTTTGCCGTAAGCTGCATTGAATCCAGAACACGTAAGACTTCATCGAAGTTCCGGCCCGTTGTCATCGGATAGGCAAGCATAAGTTTTATTTTTTTGTCTGGCGCGATAATGAAAACCGTACGGACGGTCGCGTTGGTCGCCGCTGTTCGGCCCGAACATGTCTCGCCAGCATCGGCGGGAAGCATGTTGTAAAGTTTGGCGATTTTTAGATCGGCATCGCCGATCATGGGATAGTTTATTTTATGTCCTTGCGATTGCTCAATGTCGTCCGCCCATTTACCGTGGTCGCTCACGGGGTCGACGCTTAGGCCGATTATTTTACAGTTACGTTCTTTAAATTCTTTTTCGAGGCCTGCCATATAACCAAGTTCCGTTGTGCAGACAGGTGTAAAATTTTTCGGATGAGAGAAAATCACGCCCCAGGAATCGCCCAGCCATTCATGGAAACGGATGGGGCCTTGCGTGGTTTCCGCTGTGAAATCCGGGGCTGTGTCGTTAATGCGCAAGGTCATTTCTATCTCCTGATATAATTTGGGTGAATGGGGCATCTTATATGTCCATGTGTCATCGGGCAAGTTCGGGATTGCCTTTTGCCGTGTGAAAATGCCAATATACCCTCATGAATTATCAAGTTTGTCCTGCCAAAAACTTAAGTCCGATCAATGCACACGAGGCTATTATATTAGATGTGCGTACAGACATGGAACATGCAGAAAAACGCCTTGCCGCCGATCACGCGCATGTGCCGCTCGATCAGTTGCGCCCGGCAGATTTCATGATGCGCCATGGCATGGATAAAGATTCAGGTGTCTATATATTATGCCGCAGCGGCAAACGCGCGGTGCAGGCCGCCGAAAAATTCGTGGCGGAAGGGTATCGCAACGTTCACGTCATTGAAGGCGGCATTCTTGCCTGCGAAGAACAGGGGCATGCGCTTAAAAGTGATGTTACGTCCGATGACGGCGCTGGGTTGAAAAAAGAATCCGTTTGCAGTTAGAAGAAACATTCATGAAAAAACCCGATGTCAGAGGATTTTTTGACCCCATTACCGCTACATGGAGTTATATCGTTTATGCCGATGGGGATGCGGATAAACGCTGCGCCGTAATCGATACGGTTCTGGATTACGATATTCATTCGGGCCGTACCAAAACGCTTTCAGTTGATCGTGTGATCGATTTCGTCAAAAAGAAGGGACTGGAGGTCGAATGGATTTTAGAAACGCATATCCATGCCGATCATATCAGCGGCGCTTCCCGCGTTAAAAAGCAACTGGGCGGCAAGACGGCCATCAGCAAGCATATTCTTAAAGTCCTGAAAACATGGGAGCCGATCTTCCACAACGAAGAAGACACGCCGCTCAACGGTTACCAATTCGATTACACTTTCGCCGACGATGAGGCATTCACGATAGGCCCGTTCAATGCGCGGATCATTCATACACCCGGCCATACCCCAGCCGACACGACCTATATTATAGGCGATGCCGCCTTTGTGGGCGATGCGATGTTCCTTCCTGATGTAGGCACCGGGCGTTGTGATTTTCCGGGCGGCAGCGCGGCGGATTCTTATGATTCATCACGCAAGCTTTTGGGCCTGCCCGACGAATATCGGATGTATGTCGGTCATGATTATCCGCCCAAGGGAAAACGCCTGCCGCAATGCATGACCACTATTGCCGAACAAAAACACCAGAATATTCGCGTGCGTGACGGAATCGGAAGAGAAGAGTATGTCACGAAGCGAAACCGGGATGATGAAGGCAAGGACGTGCCGAAATTGCTGTTGCCTTCTATTCAAGTAAATCTGCGGGCCGGGGATTTTGGCAATCCCAAAGAAGGCGTTCAATATGTCAAATTACCGGTGGACAGAATCTGAATTTTCAGAAAAATGGTTCTGCAAAATCTTCATAAATTCTTTACAAATATAAAGTACGTATAAACGGCTTTTTACTCTTGCCTCCCTCTTGTCAGAGACATTTTCTGAATCTAACGTCCTTTCGCTATTCACCCTTTTATATATTGTTGCTTTCAACCAAGTGGTTCGAACATGATGCGCACTTTATTATTATCTCTTGCTCTCTTCGTCGTGCTGGGTGGCAGTTATTATCTGTTCTTCTCCGGCAAGGATGCGGGCGACCAGCAAACTATCGGCGAAACGGTTTCTACTGCGCCGCAGGCGGGTGGAAACCCCGCTGCCGACGCAAAAGCGCCTGCCGCCAAGCCCGGTGTGCGCGCCAGCGGTGAAATGTGGACGCAGCGCTGCAATGAAGACGGGGACAAGCATTGCGAGGTGTTCCAGCGACTCGTCATGCAGGACACAAATCAGCGCCTTGTTGAATTTGCCGTGGGTTATCCAAAGGAATTAAAGGGTGAGGCGCAGGCGGTTATCGTGTTGCCGCTTGGCGTCATGGTGTCCGAAGGTGTCGCGCTTTCGGTTGACGGAAAAGAGTCCGCGCGTGCGCCTTTCCGCACTTGCGCGGCGGCTGGCTGTATCGTGGCCGCAAATCTCCCAGAAGAATTTCTGAAAGCGATGAAGGCGGGTAAGGTAATGGGCCTTTCCTTTATGGATGGCGGATCTGGCAAACAATTAAATGTGGGAATATCGCTGGAGGGCTTCGGAGAGAAGCTGGACAAGGTCAAACCATGATTTTCATATTGAGTACAGAGGTGTAGAATGTGGTTTTTATGTAACAGGTATAGGAAGAAATTTCCCATTGTTGTCACAATTGCTCTAGGCGGGCCAATTGAAGACTGGTACAAAAGCGGGTGACTACGATTCCCATAGCTGCGTGATATTGCACACAGAATTTAAATAAGATTTTACTGAAATTAACAACCAACCAACTAACTGGAGATAGGGACTATGAAATTGAACATCAAAAAAGCGCTTCTTGCTGGTACCGCAATTGTGGCGGTTGGCGCATTGGCACCGGCTGCACAAGCTGCTGACCTCACACTGACCGGCGCTGGTATATGGGGTACTCTGGGAAATGGGATGATTGCCCCGCCGACGGCCGGTGACAACGTCATTATGACAACAAACAATTTACTCTTTGATACGACGGAAACGGGTGTTGTGACGGCAGGTGCCATCACGGCAACGACTGGCGATCTCACCGTAGATACGACGGGCGATGCCGGTAACGTTGCTTTCACGATCGGTTCTTTCACGGGTTCCAGCACGGCCGATATCACAGTTGACAACCTTCTCGCTTCCACGAACCGTAACGTGGGCCTTACTGTTACGGGCGCGGTTTCAACGGCCGGTAACATCATCGTCCGCAACACGGAAACGGGCGCAAACAACACGACTGTAACAACGACCGTCGGTGGAAACTTCACGGTAACGGGCACAGGCACAACGGCTGTCACGACGACAGGTACGGGCCGCACGGGCGTAACCGCTACGTTGGACCTGAACGGCACGACGAACACATTCGCTGGCGCTGTAACGGTAACGGGCGGCGCGGCAGATGCGACGAACGATGCTAGCTTGAATATCTTTGGTAACACCACGTTTACTGGCGGCTTGACGCTGACAAACGGCGCGGTCGGTCAGGCTGTCTTGAATGTTGATGGTACGAGCGCCCAGAGCGTCGCAGGCGTTATTGCGGGTAACGGTGAAATTAACGTCACCAACACGCATGCTTCCGGCGTGACGTTTTCTGGTAACAGCACCCACACAGGCGCATTGCTCGTAAACAACAATGGCAGCAGCCAAGCTGTTACATTTTCAGGCAACAACGCTTCGGCAATTGCTCTGGGTAACAACGTAGGTGCAGACACAATTACGGCAAACTTCAGCGGCACTGCGCAAGCTATCTCCGGCGGTATTACCGGCGGCGCGGCTGAAACTGTAAATGCCAACTTCTCGGGCGGCAGCACAATTACTCTGTCTGGTGCTGCTACATCGGGCATTGATACAACGGCGATCACCGGCAGCACGACGGTTACGACCAACCAAAACTTTGGTTCGACGAACATCACTGTTGGTTCTGGCTCAACGTTGATCACGACTGGAAACACAATCTCGGGTGCGGTTGCCAACAGCGGTACTCTCCGTCTGAACGGCGGCGGTGTTACCGGTGCTGTGAGCGGAACTGGTACGCTGGATGTTGACGGCGCTGGCGCTTTCAACGGCGCTATGTCCCAAGCTTCGGCTGACATCGCTGGCGTAACGTTGACGCAAACGGCGGCTAGCGGTTACACCATGACGAGCGGAACCAACTTCTCCGGTGCCGGTACGCTGGCTTTGGCCGCTGGTTCTCAAACGATCGGCAGTGCCTTCACCAACACAACGGATGGGCAAGGTACAATCACCGTAGCCAACGATGCCGGTGGCGGTACGACAGCCTTCACAGGCAATGTCGGTGCAAGCACATCGCACTCTCTGGCTGCATTTACGATGCAGAACGCCGGCGGCAACGCTCAGACGGTAACGTCGACAGGAAACTGGTATGTTGATGCGTCTCTGCTTGATGCATCGGATACGTTGTCATTTATCGGCACATCGGCGCAAACAGTATCCGGTACGCTTGGTGGTCAAGCCGACAACGAAGGTATTCTGAACGTTGGTACCGGTACGTCGGCAACTGACGTAACGTTCTCTGGCGTTATCGGTGCCGCTGACGCTGCTTCTCTGGCTTCCGCCACGGTTGCCGCGAGTGCAACAGCTCGCTTCGCTGCGAACGCAGACTTCGACGGTGCCTTCACGAACACGGGTACCAGCCGTGTAAGTTCTGGCGCAACTTTGACAGCGGCTTCATTCACGGACACTGGTGCTTATGTCCTGAATGTGATTGATGCCAATGGTACGTTGGCAGCGTCAGACTTCGGTATAATGGTAGATAGTGGCGGTGCAAGCACGATTGCCAATTCGCGCTTGTCGATCAACGTGACAGGTGATGTTGGTGCGGGAACTGCCGCTTCCGTTCTGCAAGTCATCGATGTTACTGCACCGGGCGTTCTTACTGATAACTCCATCCAGTACACGTTTACTGCGGTTGATAACGGTGCTAACACAGACATCACTGTGGCACGTACAACAGCAGCCTCTCTTGCTGCTAACACGGAAAGCGTTGGCCTTGCGCAGACGATGGACGGTTTGAGCGCTGCCAGCTTGGCTGGAACGGCAAACGCCCAGATCATGCAGATCGCAGACAACCTCGCTGCGGCTTCTACTCAAGATGCTTTCAACGAAGTTCTTGAAGCTGCCGGTCCTACGGTTGACGGCGGTGCGGTTGTCGGAGGCTTTAACGCTTCGGTACAATCCGTCGATGTCAACAACACTCGTCTGGCTTCGCTGCGTAATGGTGTAGAGACAGGTATGGTTGCCGGTGAACTGAACAACGGCGTTTCCATCTGGGCACAAGGTTTCGGACAAATGGCTGATCAGGACCGTCGCGACGGTATTGATGGCTATGACGCTGATACATACGGTCTCGCAGCCGGTATGGACACGGCCAACATGCTTGATAAGGCAACGGTCGGCGTGGCTTTGAGCTATGCTACCACGGATGTTGACTCGGATAACGCCAACAACACTGAATCTGATGTCGACAGCTATCAGGTTTCCTTGTACGGAGATTATGATGTTGCGCCTCAGACATACGTCAGCGGTACGCTGGGCTTTGCCTGGAACGATATCGACCAGACACGCTTCAATGTTGGCGGTGTTTCTGGTTTGAACGCTAACGCTGATTACGACAGCAATCAGTACATTGCTTACGTAGAAACCGGTCGTGAGTTCGAAGTATCGAAGAGCGGTACTTTGACGCCTCACATCTTGGCTCACTACCAGCACATCGACATCGACAACTACGGTGAAGATGGTGCAGGCGGTGCTAACCTGACGGTCAACAGCGAAGATCTGGATATCTTCGAACTGGGCGTAGGCGCTGAAATGGCTTGGGATCTGGATGCCGGCGAAGGCTCCAGAATCCGTCCGGCCATCAATGTTGGCTACCGTCATGACTTGGTCGGCGATGATGTATCGTCCACGTCCACCTTTACGGGCGGCGGCGCGAGCTTCCAGACGAACGGTCTTGAGCCTTCCAGAGGCACAGGCAACATCGGTGCTTCGCTGGCTTACAGCATGGACAACAACTGGACGTTCACGGCTGACTATGATTACGAAATCAAGTCGGACTACAGTGCGCATTCCGGTTCTCTCCGCGCCGGTTACAAATTCTAAGACTTGCGTCTTACAAAGAATACGAAAAGCCCCGCATCTTGCGGGGCTTTTTTACATCGGGCATTTTTTTAATGGCAGTCTACGGGCAAGGATAATAGATCGCGCCACCGTTCCGTCCAACCGTCTTCGTGCGATGCGCCATCTACCAGCCTGTAATGGATGCAGGATGATGTTGGAGCGCGGCTAGCATAGCTTTTATAAATATCGATAGGCACCGTTGTGTCGTTCGCGCCTACAAAGTGCACTTGCGGCAGGGCGGCCAAGGACGATGCATTGTCTGCCATGTTGAGCGAGTATGGCATCTCGCTTACCCCATGAAATTTTACGAAGTAGTCATTGTCGATATTCCCGGCGACGGTGCGCAGGCTCAAAACATCCGTCCTACCTTGCACGATAAGCCCTGCGATATTCGCGCCGCCGGAATAACCGATCAGGTTAAATCCGCCGGGCTGTTCCGCCGCGATGGTATCCAGCGCCGCCTGATAGGATTTGATGACTTCGGCGGCAAAGCGCTTGCCACGCCAGTAGCTTGAATCGCGACAGGCCGTATTGCCCGTCATATCCGGGCTGACATACTGGCAGGGGCGGGCGATATAAATTACGTTCGGTGCGGGATCGATCGATGCGAGATGTAGCGCCAGAGGATTTTTTGGTGTGGGATTTAAGGAAGGCTCCGAACGACTGAGCCATGCAAGCCCGTCGCCTTCGATGTAGACATTGATAGGGGCGCCTCGCGCCGTGATTTTGCGCCAGCTGCCGAAAACAAAATCTGGTGTATTTAAATCCAGTCTCATAAACTGCGCGCCCGAAGCGATGGATTGCGCCGTATCCTGTCTTGCCCCGATTGTGGTGCCGCATCCCCCGCAGAGCAGGGATGTGATAAGCGTTACAACGCAAGGATATAAAATAGGCTTATTCAAATTGGTAGCGGATGCTTAAAAAGGGTGAGGTTGCGACGATGCCGGCTTCTGTGGATTCGCGGCCATTTCTATCTTCGTCTTCCATGATATAGGGCAATGCTGCCATGGCAATCCCGGCGCTCCACGGTCCGCTTTCATACGCCACAAAACGCACCTGCCCGGCAAGCAAGGGCAAGGGGTAATCCTGATAACCTGTGACAAGGCCAAGAGCGCCGGTAAATTCCAGCCGCGTCGATCCTATCGGGACCACGTAAGGATCGGTTATATATCCCGCGCCGACCGACGTGCGGTCCGTGCTGTTGGGGGCCAGAAGATAAAGACCCCAGTTGCCGTACTCTCTTGTTTCGACCTTGAGGATGCCAAGCCCGTGATTTTCGCGGAAATGTGCGTCGCTCGACTGAAAATGCTTGCTCCAGACAGGCCCGCCTTCGAGCGTAACTGCCTCGATAAAACCGGAGCCTGGGTGGTTATCGATACTTTCGTTCTGTGCATGTGCGGGGCAGGAGAGGGCTAAGGCGTAGAGAAACGCAGCCGGGTATAGTTTTCTCATTAAGAAATCCGTTTATGTTGAGGCGGAGGGCCGTTCGGCGATCTTTCAAGACTAACCTGCCGTCATTTTAATGTCGAGCCGTGCAAACCATGGGCCATTTTAGTCACCGTCATGAATAAAATCCTATATTAAGAATTCACCGGATATTTCTTGACATATTAAGTTAATCGTTTAGGGTGCCCGCATTAATTTAAGGGGGAAATAATGTCTAACTCCAAAGGACTTATCGTCGGCGTTGCAAATGACAGCTCAATCGCATGGGGCTGCGCTAAGGCGCTGCACGGCGCGGGCGCGGAGCTGGCGCTCACTTACCTGAACGATAAGGCGAAGCCCCATGTACAGCCGCTGGCTGATGCCGTTAACACGTCGATCTTTATGCCGCTCGACGTCACGAAACAAGATCAGTTCGACGCGCTGTTCGAAGAGATAGGCAAAAAATGGGGAAAGCTGGATTTCCTCATTCACTCAATCGCCTTTGCCCCTAAAGATGATTTATTCGGCCGCGTGACCGATTGTACAAAAGACGGCTTCATGCAGGCGATGGATATTTCCTGTCACTCCCTGATCCGCATGACCAAGGCTGCCGAACCTTTGATGAAAGAAGGCGGCTCTATCATGACGTTGACCTATTACGGTTCGGAAAAAGTTATTTCCAACTACAACATGATGGGCCCGGTAAAGGCCGCGCTGGAATCAACCATGCGTTATCTGGCGATGGAACTGGGCGAAAAGAAAATCCGCGTTAATGCGCTGTCTCCGGGACCGATTAGAACGCGCGCAGCGTCAGGCCTGCCGGGTTTCGACGATCTGATCAACAGATCCGCCAACGAATCCGCAACACACGACAATATTTCGATCGATCAGGTTGGCGAATATGCCGCGTTCCTTGCATCGCCACGCGCCAAGCACGTGACAGGTCAGGTTCTGTATATCGACGGCGGATTCAGCATCAAAGGCTAATCAGGCCTTCTTCGAATCTTTCTTACCCGACATCACGCCCTTCATTGATTGCAAGAAGGGTTTCTCTATAAGCGTGTAAAAAATCAGGCCGCAGATGATTGTGGCGCAGCCGAATGTCACGACGCCGACAAGAGCCGCGATGCCAGATAGTCCCATGATCGCCAGAATTTTTCCGCCTGCTGAAAGCACGAACGGGTGGAGAAGATATACCGAATATGATGCATCGCCAATCTGCACGAGCAAGGGGCGTTTTTTGGGTGGGTAGGCATCGCCGACTTTGGCGCGGCGGGCAACTTCCCAGTTCAGCGCGGCCTGCATCAGCATACAAAAGGATGATCCGAACAACAGCACACGGGGCAGCGTTTCCTGATTGATCGGTGCCGAAGTCGCAAAAAGACCACCTGCAATGAACAGGACGATGGCAGCCATCAGAGGCGTGTGGAATCCCAATTTTTGCAGGGATTCACGATAGCGGAAACATAAAACACCCATGAAAAATTCGATCATGTAGAGCGAAAGAAAATGATAATCCCAAAAATTGATCCATGCGATATCGTCTTTCACGAGCCAGCGCGCCGCACCGAGAAAAGAAAGAATACCTGTTACCCAAAGCAGGCCGCGCAAGCCGCCGCCGAACGAAGCGACGAGAAACACAAGGGCATAAAAAACAATTTCATGTTCTACCGTCCAGCCGACAAAGATAAGCGGCAGCCTGTCCTGCGGGAAAATCAGGAACGATTTTAAGACCGTTCCCCATGTATGCTCTCCGGACCCCATCGTCATCGATGGCGCAATCAGCCAGACTGTGCAGGCGATGGCGGTAAAGAATATATAGACGGGATATATGCGGATGAAACGACTGATCAGCCAACGTTTGGGTTCAAATTTCATGCCGAACGTAACGTAGCTCATGATAAACCCGCTGATGACGAAGAAAAGATCGGGAGCAGAATATCCAAAGCGCATCCAGAAACTGTGGAAATTGGCAAAGTCCGGAACTGTGCGGGCAAGGTCTTCGACGTGATAAATCAAAACCATGACAACCGCGAAGCCGCGAAGCCATTGGATTGACATCAGTTCGCTGCGATGGAAGGTCGGTGCCTTGACGTATTCAAAATAGGTTTTCAGTATCGATGTCATGCGGCTTTCTTCCCTCGGCAATTTTTTAGTATATTGGTATAGATTTCGTGCACGCCGGCAAGATGTATGGCGGGTGTGCGTTCCGTGGCGATCATATGCTGGCTGGCCGTGCCCATCGGTTTGATTTTTTCGGGATGGTTGAGACAGTCCTGCAGCGCTTTGTGCAAACCCTTCACATTCGTATCGCGGACAAGGACGCCAGTCTTTCCTTCGATCACGTAATCGGAAACGCCACCTACATCGAAACCTATGACAGGTGTACCGAGCGCCATTGCTTCGATCCCGACGAGCGGTCCCGGATCATCCCATATGGAAGGAAGGATAAACAGATCGGCTTGCTTGTAGGATTTGTAAAGTTCTGATGGCTTTACCCAGCCGCGGAAAGAAATTTTGTCCGAAACACCAATCCTGGTTGCGATTTCCTTAGCGGATTCAAGTCTCGGCCCCTCACTAAAAACGGTCAGATGCCAATCTCCTTGAAGACCTTCGAGCGCAGAGATAAGGATTTCTAAACCCTTGCCTTTCACCGCCTGTCCTGTGAAAAGAAAATTCATCTTGCGTGGAAATGGCACGAAGTCGCGCTTGATACAGGCGTCAGGGGCATAACGCGTGAAATAGGGGATCATATGGACCCGCTCTGGCGGAAACCCGTTTATGCGCAGCATCCCGCTCATATGATTGCTGCCTGTGATCGTGGCGTCAAACCGACGATAAAGATTACGTTCTTTTATTTTATCCAAAAGGTTGGAAAGTACGGGTAATTTGCCGCCTTCGCGGGGCGGGGAGATCATACAGCCAAAGCCTGCGCAACTTAGGCTAAGCGCTCTTTGACAACGATCTCCGGGCCAGCGCCGCTTGCCGCGGCGCAGGCATGTCGAGGTGTAGTCGTGGAAAAAACGGACAAGCGGCACGCCTAAAGTAAATAATCCTTCGAGAATTTTTATATCGCTTAAAAGATGCACATGCACTATATCGGGTTCAAGGGCCGCAATATCCTCCACCGTACGCACGCGTTCGACACGCAGATTGCCGAATTCGAGATTAGCACCGACCTTTTCACCCATATGCGCGATGATTATGGATGTGTCAGGATGGGTAGCCTCGTACGAACGGGCGAGATCAAGCACATAATTGGGGAGACCGCCTATTCCCATGACTTCGGCAAGATAAACGATATTCATGGAAGATTTTCCCTCTTTTCTTCAATGGATAACATGCCGAGCATGATGATGGAGATAAGCATGAAATGCATATTTTGTAAGAACAGCATGTCAACCATACAAAACATCATATATGCACCCATCGCTCCGAGTGCGCCGAGGATAAAACAGTCAGAAGCTTTGCCGACGCGGTTGTGCCAGGCGTTGAGCAGGCGGGAAAAGCACAGAACAAGGAAGGTAATATAACTGATAAAACCCAATATGCCCGTCCCTGATAAAACTTCGAGATAGGTGTTGTGCGAATGCAGGGATTCATAACCTAGTGGAACGGTCAGTGCTATGCCGCCTGTGGCATAGACCTCATCGTGGAACCCGCCGAAGCCGACGCCCAGAAGAGGGTGTTGTAAAAAAACACTGAACGACCTGTCCCAGATGATAAGACGGTCCATGACGGCTTCTTTTCGCCCGGGAATAAGTCCGACAAGCGTGCCATCCCATGCATAAAAAATCAGGACGTAGAACAGCCCTGCGGCTGCGGCAAGCCCGCCTGCGACCATCATGGAAAATCCAAATTTTGGATGCGAGATAAGGGTGATGACCATAACGGAAACGCCGAACCCCAAAAATCCGCCGCGCGATTTTGCCACGACCATACCCGCCATACAAACCCCAAGGCAAATGATGGCCAGATTACGCCAGAGCTTGTTTTGGGGACTGTAGATAAAGCTCATGATAATGCTCATCATCATGGTCAGATACATGGCAAGACCCTGCGCGCCACCGAACGTGCTGCCGGCACGGCCCGAAATGTCGAATGTATGCCTGATGGCGCTGTGTTCTTTCGAAGGGATTGGATGCGGAATGCCGATCATGCTGGTAATGGATTTGCCGTTCATCAAAACCTCGACGATGCCGTCCAGCGCAAAAAAGGAGGGAATGAGTAAGAAGAGAAGCGAAACCCATTTCCAGAAATTTTCTGTGACGCGCAGCGATGTCATCAGGATAGGCAGGATGATAAACCATTCTAAAAGACGTAAGACTTGTTTGAAGGCGCCCGCCGGGTTAACCGCAACGAGCAAGGAGAGCGAGGCACAGATAATAAGCGGCAACGCGGCCCAGACAACGAATGGAATTTTAAAAGGCGTATCGGTCTTACGCATCATAAGAAAAGGCCATGCCAGTCCCCAGAGCACGATCACACCGTCCGACATATTGAGCGGAATGCCGCCCACGGCCTTTTGGTACGGGATGGCAAAGCTTAAACACAGCAATGTAAAAGGAATTTCCGCACGTTTGGTGACGACGCCATAGACGATCAGCCCTGCCACTGCGCCCATACCTATCATAGGGCTTGCAACAACCAGGACTGCGGCAAAACATCCTACGATTATGGCGAACACCATGCCTGGCAAGCCGAGATTGCGGATCGTTTCAGGCAGGCCTGCCGGTAATGTCAGGCGAAGGCTTTGCATTTACGCATTCACTTCCATGGAGAACGGGTTGATGGCCATGATCGAGAGATACGCTTTAAGTTTTTTGCGGGCGTTTTCGCCGCTAATGTCTTTTTTGTATGCCGAAAGAAGCGCTACGGCGCTGCCAGCGAGAAGGGCACAGTCTGTCAGTACTTTAAGGGCGATAAGGTCAAGCAGGCTGCGATGCTTGCGATATAGGATATAACGGCTCTTGCGTAGTTCATACGCCATGCGTGGATTGAAGGGGCGGATGGTTTTGGCCGCGCGCTGGCCGCTGGGCGGGCGTCCGGTCGTCTGGCCGCCGAGATGTATAATGCTGACATCAGGAAGAAGCCATAATTTCCAGCCCGCATTGCGTACGCGCAGGCACCAGTCCATGTCTTCTTCATACATATAAAACTGTTCGTCCATCACACCGACGGTTTCGAGCACTTCGCGGCGGGTCATCAGGCAGGCACCGTGAATGCGGGCCATGGGGATGGGTTTGTCACGCGGAACGTCTTTGGCTGGAAATTGCGGGCCGGAAAAAATACGGCGAAACATTTCTGGAACGGTTGGAAAGGCGCAGGGGTAATCCTGATCTGTCATGTCGGGATTGAGAACGCGTGCGCCGCACATACCGCAATCTGGCGTTTGTTCCATGAAATCGATCATGTGTTGCAGGGTGCCGGGCAGCATGAGCGCATCATTGTTGAACAGCATCGCGTATTTCGTTTTGACGTCGCGCAGGACGATATTGTTTCCCTTGGAAAAACCAAGGTTGTCCTTGCCGTCGATCAAAATTATATCGGGATGCGCCTTCGCAATTTTTTCAAGGCTGCCGTCGTTCGATCCGTTGTCGACAACGGCGATGGTGACGGGTAGGCCCACAGGCGTATAATCCTTGATCGATTGTACGCAATCATTGACCAAATCGGCGGTTTTATAATTGACGGTGACGATGGTTAGTGACGGTTTTTCCATGGTTCCATTGTCCCTTGGTTCGCCAGTGCGCGCAAGGCCGTACCCAAGGCCAGGCAATCCTGTTTCAAATTTTCACGTGTGATGACGTTGATGCCGAAAGCTTCTCGTGTTTTTGTCATATCGAACCAAAATACATCCTTATATTCCTGGTTCACCACGACGAGTTCGCCCGCACCGTAGCTTTCGAACAGCCATGCGGCGACATCGGCAGTTTCTAGGTCAATGCCGGAGCCGATATTAAAGGCACCGGATTTTGGGGCGTTGCAAATTTTCACGAGCGCATCGGCGCAGCGATCAACCGATAGGAAATCGCGGCGCACTTTAGGGTTCATGTGATATTCGATACGCCCTTCGGACAAAAGTTTGCACAAGGCCATGGAAAAGAATGACTGGCGGCGTTCGTCAGTTTCAAATCCAAAAATGGTGGTCAGGCGAAGGAGTGTAACGCGATCCGCTCCCAACATATTTGTAACATTCTCTTCGATCTGTTTTTTGGCTTTGCCGTAGCCGGAAACGGGAGCAAGCGGATCTGTTTCGAAGATCGGGCCGTTGTGAATGGAGGGGCCGTATACGGTACGGCTGCTGATTACGACGTAATGGATATTCGTATCCTTAATCAGGGTAGCGATGGCACTGTCCAGATCTGTCTCTGGCGTCAGTATGCCCTTTTTGACATCGCTGTGCAGCGCGAAATTCACGACGCAGGTCGCCCCTTCATAAGATTTAGGATTGCGGGCATCGGCGTGCGAGATAAAGCGCCAGGACTTTGCGCTCGGATGCTTTGCCGCGGCCTGTCCCAGAAAGCTATTTTTGCCGATCGCCACAACCGTCATAGGACACGGTTCCAGTATGCACGGTGCATACCGGCCTTTTTGATGAAAGAAGCGGGAAGTTTCTTGAAATTTTTACCAAGTTTATAACCAAGCAATTTTGCCGCAGTGCGAGGACCGATGGCGGCGAGTTCTAGAATGTTGCCTGTAGCGGCGATATAACGGACTTCTTCCTTGACGAATTTGAAACCGTCTCCGCCGGCCTTTTGCGGATTGGCAATGAGCCACGGATCGGTTTTCATCAGTGCACCAATATCGAAATAGCGCTTGAATTCGTCCATCGCGGAATAATTGTGGCTGTGCTTTACCGTGGCGTCGGCCGTGTAGCAGGTGGCGTATCCGGCCTCAAGAAGGCGTGCGGTGATGGCCATGTCTTCGCCGAGCGGCAAGCTTTCGGGGAAGCGGCCAACCGCTTCGAACGCTTCGCGGCGATAGGCGGCGCAGGAATTGGAACAGAACAGGGCTTTTAGTCCGCGTGCTGGAATATCGGCCTTGGTCGTGCGGCGGCTTTCGGCCGGGTAATTGAATAGACGTGCGAATTCTGCGGCGGGTGTTGCGTCATCTTTGGGAAGTTGGCGTGCGAACGTCAGCGCAACCTGTTGATCAACGAAGGGCGCGGTGAGTTTTGCCAACATATCGGGACCGGTCGGAATCGCATCATCGGTCATGAAGACGAGGATGTCGGAATCTTTGCACATCTGCGCGCCAAGATTGCGGGTTTTGCCGTGGCCGAAATCAGCACGGGCGATTGTGTGGACTTCAAAACCTGCCTTTTTGATTTCGTCTGGTGTACCGTCATTGGACGATGAATCTATGAACAGTATGCGTGATGGCAGGGGTGTTAATGACTTAAGCGCAGGCAAAAGCTGCGGCAAATGGCGCATCGAATTCAGAACTGGAATAATGATAGCTATGTTTGCTGTCATGTCAGAACGCATTCTTTCCTGCAAAACCCTGTACCATCGTTCGCGCTATGATCAGGATGTCCAACTTCAAGGACCAATCCTTGATATATTCCATGTCGTATTTGAAACGGTCTATCAGGTCTTGTTCGGAAAAAGTATTTCCGCGAAGACCGTTAACCTGCGCCCATCCGGTCAGGCCGGGCTTAACTGCATAACGATCGGCAAAACTTTCAATCACATCTTCATAAATGCGTCCACCGGCCTTGACGCCGGGCGGATGCGGGCGCGGGCCAACCACGGACATATCTCCTTTTAGGATATTGATGAATTGCGGGATTTCATCGAGGCTCGTACGGCGTATGAAATCACCGATTTTTGTAACACGTGAATCATTACGTTCCGTTAGGCGAATCTCGCTGGCGCTGCAGGCTTCGGAATACATGCTGCGGAATTTTAAACAGTCGAACAACTGATTGTTCATGCCGTAACGCTTCTGTACAAAAAACACAGGGCCGGGGCTTTCCAGCTTGATGAGCAGAGCGACAATCAGAAATACAGGCGAAAAGACGATCAACGCGACACTTGCGACAAGAATATCGAGAGCACGTTTTAATAAGGCGTCTGTTTTTGAAAGATGCGGACCCATGGATGCCTCATACCGCTTTCTTCATTGTCTGGTTTTTGAAGATATCGTCCAGGCAGGTGCGAACGCTGTCTTTCCACAAAGGAAGTTTTATGCCATAGGTTTTTTCCAGCTTGGAATTATCCATACGGGAATTCAACGGACGTTTCGCAGGCGTCGGATATTCGGATGTCGGAATAGCAAGGACGCGCGCTGGGATTTTAAGGCCACACTGCTTCATATAATCAAAAATCTCGCTGGCAAAACCGTGCCAGTTAGTCTCGCCACCTCCTGATAGATGAAAGATACCGGTTGCGGCGGAAAAATCGGAAAGCATTTTACTCAATATTTGTTTGATCGTGCTTGCGATATCGGCTGCGGCTGTGGGCGCGCCATTCTGATCGGCGACGACTTTGAGTTCTTCGCGTTCGGACAGGCGGATCATTGTATGAATAAAATTTTTGCCTTCGGGCGCATATACCCACGAAGTGCGCAGGATAACGGGGCGACCACCGGCTGCGATGATATCTTTTTCGGCCTGTGCTTTGGAGCGGCCATAGGCGCTGACGGGGCAAATAGCATCGTCTTCTTTATAAGGTGTGGTTTTGGTGCCATCGAAAATATAGTCCGTGGAAATTTGAATGAACGGAATGTTTTTTGCGGCGCAAAGTCTCGCCATCAAAGCGGGCGCAGCTGCGTTGATCGCCATCACGAGTTCTTCCTCGCTTTCGGCCTGATCGACGGCGGTATGTGCGGCGGCGTTGATGACGGCGTCCCATTCGCCAGATTTGAAAACCGCTTCAATCGTTTCAGGTTTGGAAAGATCGGCCTGATCGCGTCCTGCGAAAACCCACGCCGGACCGGCAATCTTTGCCAGCGCGCGGGCCACTTGCCCGGTCTGACCAAAAATCAGCACCCGTGCTTGCGAGGCATCTGCGGTTATCATGCGCGGGCCTTTAATGGTTGCGGTTCATAATAGAATACGTCGGGAAGGTCTTTCAGGCGCGGCAGCTTGACGTCTTTTTCAGATAGCTGCGCGTTTTCCGGCTTTACGGGCCAGTCTATGCCAAGATCTGGATCGTTCCAGAGAATGCCCATCTCATGTGCCGGGGAATAAAGATTTGTAACTTTGTAGAAAACTTCGCAATCGGGTTCGAGCGTGCAGAACGCGTGCGCAAAACCGACGGGAATAAAAAGCTGTTCCATGCCGGACGCGGATAATTCACAGGCGACATGCTGGCCGTAGGTCGGGGAGCCTTTGCGGATATCGACGGCGATATCAAGGATACGGCCTTTCATAACGCGCACAAGTTTGGCCTGCGCCATTTCACCGATTTGGAAATGAAGTCCGCGTACCGTGCCGACCGTACGGGACAGAGATTGATTGTCCTGGCCGAAATGGGTGGGCAGGCCGGCTTCTTTTGCGCGGGCTTCGTTATAGGTTTCGCAGAAATAGCCACGGCTGTCCTCGAACTTGCGTGGTTTGAGGAGCAAGATTTCGGGAATTGCCTGAGCTATAACTTCCATAGGCCGTATTACTCCGCGCCGATGGCGTTGGCTGGTGTTGCAGCGGTGCTGCCGTCATCATTGGCAATGGTGCCAACTGGGAAGGGCAGGCGTACAGGCTTGCCTTTTTCGTAGCGGTGCAGGTTATCTGCGTACCATTGCGCGATCACGGGCAGCTCTTTGGTCAGGCTGCGTTTGGGTTCCCAACCGAGCGCGGCGATGGCGGACCATTCGACGGCGTAGCGGAAATCGTTGAACGGACGATCTTCTACATAGGTAACCGTGTCTTTGATGTCGAGGCCGAACTGGCGGGAGATCATCGTCGCCATTTCGATGTTCGTGAACTCTTCGGTCGTGCCGATATTATAGCATTGGCCGATCTCACCGAATTTGGAGAGCAGGTCGAGCGCTTCGGCAAAGTCCCAGGCG
Organism: uncultured Micavibrio sp.; assembly: GCA_964539025.1. Classification (GTDB taxonomy): domain Bacteria; phylum Pseudomonadota; class Alphaproteobacteria; order Micavibrionales; family Micavibrionaceae; genus Micavibrio_A. The sequence continues at coordinate 148,582 of CAZIFA010000003.1, read as the reverse complement.
GAGAGGAAGTGACGGCGGTTCATACCGCTTCCGTGCAGCGTGAGCTTGCGTCCCATCATCAAGGAGATCAGGAATTTCGGGATGATCTTTTCAGGGAATTGGGCAACGCCAAAAATGTTGTTGGCGCGGACCGTTACGACGGGCAGTTTATAGGATTGCAGGTAACCCGACAGGATCATCTCGGCAGCAGCTTTCGAGGCGGAGTAGGGGTTCGTCGGTTTCAGCGGGGCGTCTTCACCTGCATGACCGTCAAGAACCTGACCGTACACTTCATCCGTTGAAACATGGATGATGCGGGGAACTTCCGCCTGGCGGCAGGCTTCGAGCATGCAGTGCGTGCCGACCGCGTTGGTCTGCGTAAAGATCATGGAATTGCTAAAAGATGCATCTACGTGGCTTTCGGCCGCAGCGTGGATCACCAGCGTGGCGCCTTTAACGGCGCGCAGGCAGGTATCGAAATCGCAAATATCGCCGACCATCAGGTGAATGCGCTTTTCCGTCATCAGGTCCAAAAGGTTATGGACGTCGGCGGCGTATGTCATCTTGTCAAGGACGACGATCTCTGCGCCTTTGTATGTGTTGGCAAAGTGACGAACGATGTGTGAGCCGATAAAGCCGGCGCCGCCGGTGATTACGATCTTCTTCATAGAATGAATTCCCCTGTAATTAATAAAAAGTTAAAGCCTTGTAATGCATAAATTACGGAAATGCAAGATATTTCGCAAAGCAGCAATGTATAATAGCGTTGTCTTATAGGGGTTTAAAGGTTAAAAGTGAAGCTGTCCCAAGGCAGTTTTTGCCTAACACTATGAAAAATAAATGATATTTAAATTTCCTAATAAAGCAAAAATATTAACGCATAAGAGCATGTTATTCGCCTTTGCGGATCAGATCATTTATAGCGCCAGCAGTTTCTTAACGGGCATTTTGGTAGGGCGTCTACTTTCCATAGGAGATTTCGGGGAATTCAGCCTCGGACTCAGCCTCCTGATTTTCTCGATTATTTTTCAAGATACGTTGCTCGCCACCCCCTACACGATGCGAATACACAAAGAGGATTCGCAAAATCATCCGGCGTTGCGGGCAGGGGCGATTGTGCAGTCGTTTCTGTTATCCGGATTCTGCGCGCTGTTGCTGTTCGGCGCGAGTTTCATCATTTTGACTCCGGCGTTCGAGGGGCTGAAGCCGATATTACGCACCTTGGCATTTTGTATCCCGTTTATTTTCCTGCGCGAATGTCTGCGCCGTGAATTATTTGCCGAATTCAAAATGGTCGAAGCGTTCAAGCTCGATCTTTTTGTGACGATCCTGCAATTCAGCTTTATTTTTGCGCTGTGGGAATTCGGGCTTTTGACGTCTTACTCGGTCTTTGCCGCTATCGCGTTCGCGTGCCTGATCGGTGCGACGGTGACGTTCTGCGCCTTTCGCAGCCAATATGATTTCAAGGCGATGCGGGTTTGGCATGACACGATCGAAAACCTGCTGTTCGGGCGCTGGCTTCTGGCGGGAAGTTTTTGCCATCTCGGCAGCCTTTACGGCTATCCGTGGTTTATCTTTTTGTTCCACGGCAAGGTGGAGGCGGGGGCCTACGCTGCGTGCTTCAACATCATCAGCCTTCTCAACCCGTTTATTTTAGGCTTCAACAATTATTTCCGTCCGAAGATCGCGCAGGTTTTCGCGCGTGATGGTGCGGCGGCGATGGATACGATGATCAAGAAAGCCTGTGTTGCGCTCGGTGCTGTGGGCGTCATCATTATCCTTATCACGGTAATCGGCGGCGACTGGATCGTGCATTTATTATACGGCGCGGAATTTTCGGGCCTTGGTCCCGTGATTGCACTTTTGTCGATGAGCGTGCTGGCGACAGTCCTGAACGCGCCGCTACAGCTTGGCGTTCTAGCCATGAACAAGCCGCAGATCAATCCTATGTTTCATGCCTGCGCATTGGCGACGACAATTGCCGCAGGGATTCCGCTAGTCATGCAATACGCGAAGATGGGCGCGGCTGGCGGTTACGCACTGACGGCGATCGTGGGTTGCACGGTTTTATATATATTGTATCGCCGCGAGATAATTAAATTGCGCTGATTTTCGCAAGAACGGGTAACTTTAGATATTTCTCGACATCCGTGTCGGTTTCGACCGTATCATCCATGAACTCTGTTACGATCGCAAGTCCGACGCCCCCGGCTATACCGACCACCAGCAACGCCACCAGAACCATCCAGAATTTCGGGCTGCTCGGCGATGTCGGTGGAAGGGCCGCGTTGATCACGCTGGCGTTCCCGACGCGGGCTTCAGCCATGGCGAGGTTGACTTTATATTCCTCAAGTTTTTCGAGATAAAGCTGGCGGCTTTTGCCCAGCACTTCGACATTCTGGACGAGGCGGTTGTAATCTTCCTCAAGTGTGCCAAGACGCGCCATTTTTTCATCGACCAGTTCTTTCTCAGCCTGCCATTTGCCAAGACGCTGGCGTTCGGAGGCGCGCCCGCGCAGGTCCGCGATCATCGAACTGATTTCGCCCTGACGCTCCAGCAGCGCGGTGCGCTCGCCCTGCACATCGATCATGTCGTTTTCCGTGCGGAAGATTTCAAGCTCGGTCTGCGCGTCTTTCAGGCGGCCTTCAAGCTGTTCTACCTGAGACTCATATATCTTGCCTTCCATGTCGTTGTGGATGCGCGCGCGCTCTTTCAAATAAAGATCGACGAGTGTGTTGGCCAATACGGCGGCGAGTTCCGGACTCTTGCTGGAAACCCTGACGTCGATAACATTCGAATTGCCAGTGCCGGCCACTTTAAGATCTTTTCGCAGGAAGCGTTTAAGTGCCTTTTGCTCGGGCGTCAGGTTCGCGCTCAAGGGAATAAAGAAGGCCTGGAATGCATTATACGCCCCGATCAAACGTTGCAGGACACCTTTGGGTGTGTACCAAGGATGTACTTTGAGCATGCCGGGATAGACTCCTTCGGCACCCAGTTCTTCCACCAGCTTCGCGGCGAGATTATCGCTGGTTAGGATTTCGACTTCGGAATTGAGCTGCTCTTCTCTGGCCAGGTTGACGAGCGGGGTTGCCATGGCATCGGTTGCCACGGCTGGTGTATAAATATCTTCACGACCCAGCTTGATAAGGATTTTGGATGAGGCCGTGTAGGTGGGCGGGACGAATTTCAGTACGGCGAAGGCCGTGACGCACAGGGCGACAAAAAAGCAGATGATAATCATCTTGCGTTTGAAGATGGTGGAAAGCACGTCCCGGACGCTCAGCATATTTTGCCCCTATGAATGGTTAACGCAGCCTGCTAAAAATAACTGGGTGCATGATTAAAAGCTACGCGTAATAATTGCAAGTATTTTTCAGAAGACAAGAGCTAAAAAAACCTGTATATGCTGCGCTGTTCGACCATGATTATAGGTTAAGTGGTTGTTTTGGCTTTATTTGAGACATAAAAAATGACAAATTTTAAGGCATTGACCGTCTATAAACCCAAGGGGAAGGAACTTGCGCTGCATGAATTTGCGCAATTCACGGTAACGCTGGGTAACAATCCCAATGCCCAAAATATCACAACTTTTGCCCTGACTGGCGCGACATCAGGCGTCGGCACCACCACTGTTTCGGAAAATTTGGCCCGGTCTTTGTCCATGGGGGGCGAGCGCGTGCTTCTGGTGTGTATCGAACCTTCGAAGCAGGGCGAAGATCGTCCGCTGCCGCTGGGGTCGGTGGAAACATTGCTTGCCAAAGCGCAAAAAGGGCAGGATGATTATTTTCAGGTCGGGATCCCGGCCAATTCCCTCCCGCAGGTTTCGCCGAAGAGCGATAACGGCCTTGGTGCTATTATGAAGGAAATAGGTTCGCGTTTTGCTTACGTCATCTGGGACGTGCCGCCCGTAGATATCGCGGCGCAGTCGCGCGTCATCTGCCAGAATGCGCAAGGCGTCATTCTCGTCGTGCATGCGGGAAAAACCCGCTGGCATTCCGCGCGCCACACAATCAATACGCTGGAACAGGCGGGCGCCCGCATGTTGGGCGTTGTACTCAACAAAAAGAAGAACTACATTCCGCAATGGATTTACCGGATGTTCTTCCGCTACCAAATCTGAAGGGGCTTTAAGATGAAGCAGGGTACTAATTCATTCATGATGCTGGCGGTCCTCATGACGCTGGCTGGTTGCAGCAGTTTTGGACATGTTCAGCGCATCAGCGAGGTGAAAGACGCCATCCCTCTGCGCGACGGTCCTGCGCCGGAATACCGCATCGAAGCGGGTGATATGGTCGATGTGAAATTCTTTTACTCTCCCGACCTGAACGAGAATGTTACGGTACGTCCTGATGGTCGCATATCGCTCCAGTTGATCGACGATATCATGGCCGAAGGTCTTACGGGGTCGGAACTGGATGAGGAACTGACGCGTAGGTATACCAAGCTGCTGCCCGACAAGCCGGATTTGAGCGTGATAGTCAAAGGTTTCGGCGATGCGCGCATATACGTGACGGGCGAGGTGGCCGATCCGGGTGAGAAGCCGTTGAAAAACCGCATCACGGCGTTCCAGGCTGTGGCGTCTGCGGGCGGTTTTCGCGACACGGCGGCGCGCGATACGGTTCTTGTGATCCGTCAGGATCGCGACGGTAATTCGGCAGTTATGCGTGCCGATCTGTCCGATGGCAACATCGCCGCCAAGAACGGAGAAGCGCATGTCAGGTTGATGCCGCGTGATGTTGTGTATGTTCCAAAATCCGGTATCGCGAAGGCCGATCTTTTTGTCGATCAGCATATTCGCCAACTTTTGCTGTTTAACGGCATAAGCACAGGCATAAGCGGTGTCTACGAACTGAATAACAAGGACAAATTCAATGAACCTAACTAGGTCTTTCTTTGCCAGCGCAACGGTTGTTTTTGCTTTGGTGTTGTTTGCGGGAATTCATCCTGCGACTGCGCAAGTCACAAAAGCCAACCCGCAATACACGCTGGGCATGAACCTGCTGTGGAACAATGGCGATATGGCCGCGATGGAAAGCAGCTTCAAACGCATGAAGTCGCTTGGCATCACACAGGCGCGCACCGATTGGGAATGGCGCGTCGTGGAAAGCAAGCAAGGCCAGTATGACTGGGCTGCGCTGGACAAGCTCGTTACGCTTGCAAAAAAATATGGTGTGACGATTTTGCCGATCGTGCATTACGCGCCGGACTGGGCCGTAATCAGTGGAACCAAGCCTTCGGGTGTCTATCAGATGGCGCCAAAACGTGAATTCTATGAAGCCTACGGCAAGTTCCTCGCGGCATCGATCGATCGTTATGGTCCCAAGGGCAATGCCAAGGTTGCGTTCAATCCTATCCAATACTGGCAGGTGTGGAACGAGCCTAACTTAAAAGAATTCTGGGGCCCGTCACCCGACTCCGGTGATTTCGTGAATTTCATGCAGACGGTGAACAAGCAGATTGGTACGCGCCGTAGCAGCGTTAAAATTGTTCATGCCGGTATTTCAAAGGCGGATTTTGAATTCCTCTGGCAGCTCTGGGGCAAAGATGGCAGTTACGGCCGTCTGTTCGATGTCATGGCCGTGCATCCTTATTTCTTTGATCCCAAAGGCGGTGTGCGTGGCGTTACCGCGATGGATGCTGATAGTCCTGATTATGCAGCACTCGGTCTCGTCGGTAGCCCGAATGACGGTGGATTTCTCGGCAAGGTGTTTAACTTACAACTTTTCATGACGCTTAAGGGTACGCCAAAGCCAATCTGGATCACCGAAATAGGATTCATGGCGGGCAAGGCCAATAAGTGGGCTATCTCCGAAGCGGATGAAGTTATGTATGCGCGCGAAGCTCTGTCCTATATTAATCAGAAGCTGACCAAACAACCGTTCAAGCAAGGGACGCGCGGCGATATTGCCGCGAATGTCCAGCGCGTGTATTGGTTTTGCCTAGATGATTACAATTTCCCGGATGATACCGGCAATTTCGGCGTATATCGCATGAATGGTAGCATCCGTCCGCTATCAGACGTTATGAAAGAATATTCTCCGCGCTAGTTCGAATACCTCTCTGCCCCGCCTGTAAATTTCATAATGTCATCCTGTGGCAAAGAACTCTGAAAAAGTTGATATTTTTCGGACGGGGGCGGGATTTTGACCCTCTAAAATGCTATATCAATTCGTATGAATCGAAAATTACGACGCGGACAGAAGAGTCAAGGTGGTGGTGGCGGAGACATCTCCAGTGAGTATATAGAATTATTCAGAGAAGGTGTGCTTTTACACAACGTGGGTAATTACCCCGAAGCTCAAAAAATATTCAATCAAATTTTACTCTTGAATCCAGATCATGCGCACGCACTGCACATGCTAGGCTTAATGCATTATCAGCTTAAAAATTATGAAGAAGCGGAAAAACTTATACGAAGGGCTATGATCAAAGAACAAAATGTTCCGACCTTCTATAACAGCCTCGGCGATATTTTGAGGGCTATGAATAGGAACGATGAAGCGCTTAAGGCATATGAATATTCGCTTGAGATAAAGCCTGGATCTGCCAACGCGCTTGAAAAGCTTGGGCATACGCACCTAGCAATGGGCAATTACAATGAAGCAGTAAAATGTTTTAAATTGGTGGCAACAGTTAAGCCGGATATGGCCTCCAATATTGCCCTTATATATGCGGATGTAGGGCGATTTGATCTGGCGATGCAAGAATATAAAAATATTCTAGAGAAAAACCCAAAACATTTTGAGACTCTCAATAATCTGGCGGGAATTTGTGGTGATAAATATGCTAGGTATGAAGAGGCCATTGGGTATTACAATAGAGCATTGGAAATTCAACCAAATAGAAGTGAAGTTCTCAGTAATCTAGCTTCGACCTACAAAAACCTTGGACAATTGGATAAATCAATTGTTTATTTCAAAAAGGCTATAGAAGCTAAACCCGAAGATCCCATTTTATATAGCAACCTGCTTATGGCGATGATTTATGCATCAACCGTCACCCCTGAAGATGTAATGGATGTAGCCCGAAAGTATGGGGATCGCTTTGCTAAACCCTTATTGTCCCGCAGACCGTTTAAGAATGTTAAAAATCCTGATCGAAAACTAAAAATAGGGTTTGTTTCCCCGGATTTTCGCAATCATCCAGTGCACACCTTTTTTGAACCGATTGCCCTTAACGCTGATCGAGAAAAATTTGAAATTTTTGCTTATTCTCATACAAAAGTTGAAGATTTTGTTGCCCAGCGCCTCAAAGCAGAAGTCGATCATTGGCGTGATATAAGATTTATTAACGACGATGACGCCGCCGAACTAATAAAATCCGATATGATCGATATACTAGTGGACCTGACAGGACACACAGGGGGCAATAGATTATTGATCTTCGCAAGAAAACCTGCGCCGATACAGATAACATGGCTTGGGTTTCCTGCGACCACTGGGATCAAAGCTATTGATTATCGCCTTACAGATGTTTTTGCGGAACCACCGGGAATGACGGAACATTTAAATATTGAAGAATTATGGCGTTTGCCTGAAATATTCTGTTGTTATCGCTCTGGCGATGTTGATGTGGCCGTGATTGATCATCCTCCTTTTGAGGATAATGGTTACATTACTTTTGGTTGTTTCAACAACTTTACAAAAGTGACCGATCCTGTGATGGAAACATGGGGGCGGATTATGAACACCGTGCCGGACTGCCGTTTGCTACTGGAAATAGCAGGCATTGACAATCCTAAAACAAAAGAAGAAGCAGAAGAGCGTTTGGGAAAATATTTGCCAATGGACAGGGTAATTCTGCAGGCGCGGAAAAGTAATAACCAGTATGTATTATACAATAAAATCGATATTGCGCTTGATCCATTTCCCTGCGTTGGCGGTACGACCAGTTTTGATACGATGTGGATGGGTGTACCGTTCGTCACCTTGGCAGGAAAACATTTTGGATCGCGCATGGGGGTAACAATCCTGACCAATGCTGGGTTGCCGGAGTTGATCGCGCAAAACACGAATGAATACGTAAAAATAGCATCTGATCTGGCTAAGGATCGTGATCGTCTGAAAAAAATGCGTCATAATTTGCGTGATCGCGTTATCGCCAGTCCTCTGATGGATCAAAAGCGCTTTGTTCGGAACATGGAAGATGCGTTCCGCGGTATGTGGAAGAAATACCTTGAGGACAAGTCGGCGAAGTAAGCTGCTTTACACCCGTTTTAAAAATCCATCCGGCGCGACGCTGAGCAACAATTTATCTTCCACCGATTTGTCTATTTCATATTTTAGCGGTTGACCGTCGGAGCCTTTGCGCCCCTCCGTTTGCAGTTTTTTCAGATAAGCATGCACGGCTGTTTTGGGATTATCACCCGGCTTCCAAGCGCGGTCCGGGAACATATCGGCAGACAAATCTTCGACAATCGTATCAAAGACGAGGCAATAGCTGCCTTTGCTGACAAGCGGGGCATAGGCTTCGAGTTCCGCCATGACATGATCATGCACATGATGGGAATCAAGACAAACCATGACTTTTGCGTATTTCGTTGCAATGTTCCTGACTTTACCAACTGTCTCATCCGATACGGAAGAGCCTTCGATCATGTCGATCCGGTTGATGAGGGGATGCGACTCCATGGCGTTGCGGTTGTGCGCGCGGATATCTATATCGATGCCGAGTACGCGGCGTTTCGGTTTTTTCGGATCGATCATTGTTCCTTGTTCTATAGCTTCGCAATAGTCTACCAGAGCAAGCATGGAAGCGCTTAAGATCAGCGACCCGCCATGCGCGATGCCGGTTTCGATGATGAGATCTGGTTTGACGTTCCAGACGAGTTCCTGGAACGCGACCATGTCGGCAGGAAGCTGGATAATGGGTCGTCCCATCCATGCAAAATTGTACATATATTTCTGACGGAAGGCCTTATCCATCCACTGGCCGGTCACTTTTTTCCATTCGACATCATTTTTATATCTCGCGGCAGCTTCCCGGCGTTCGTCTTCGAATTGTTTTATAGGATCGGTCATATTCATATCCTTTGCTTTTGTTGAATTTTGGTCTGCTCAATCAGGGATGGCAGATCGTCTGTTACAGACCGAGGCGACCATCCAAATTCTTGTTTAATTTTACTGACATCTATAGTGGGGAAAGTACGCGTCTTTGCCCCACCGGAAAAAGTAACGCTACAGCCGCAGGCTTTCAATGTATCGGCGATTTTTTGGTGGGTTACAGGCTGCCCGCTAGCGACGTTGTAAAGCCGTACACGGCCTTTAAGCGCTATGGATTCTAGAACTGAAACCACATCGTCAATAGACACATAATCCTTGGAAGATTCCGGTGTTTCACCAATGGTCACATTTTCCTTGTTCGCCGCATCGCTCACGATGTTGCCCAGAAAATTATGCGTGCTTTGCTCATCGCCATAAACATTGGATAAACGAACTACGCGTATGGCGGGACTATCCTTTCCAAGGCAAATGGATTCTCCCAACAATTTGCTCAAGTCATATAGCGTATCTGCGTTCGGGCGGATAGGGAGCAATGTTTCTTCGGTGGCAGTTGTGCCTTCGGGCAGGCCGCCATAAACGCGCGTGCTGGAAAGATAGAGCCATGAATCAAAATCTGCACCGTCCATTAAACGCTGCAGCGTATGAACATGAGCGTCGATCGTCTCTGTCGGTTTTTGTCGAAAATCGCCAGTCAGGCCGATGGCGTAAATCACATGACCGAGCCTTTTTCCCCGTAAATCCGGAACATCCCGTGACGGCGTTTCTACATCATGTCCGCGGGCACGCAGATGCTCGGCTATTTTATGCCCGATAAATCCCGTGCTGCCCAGAACCGTGAATTTCATGTGCGTTCACCGAGTTTTTGTAAAGGATTGCCGCCCCATATGGTATAGGCCGGAACTTCACCGCGCACTAATGACATGGCGCCGATCACGCAACCTTTGCGCAGGATGGTGCCGTCAAGAAAGATACAGCCTGCGCCGATCCAGACATCGTCTTCGATGATGATGCCGCCTTTGCTGGGCTTGAAACGCTGGTCTCGGATAAGTGTGTCCTTGCTGGCGAAGGCATGGTTGACAGGCGCAAAGGTACAATTCGCGGCTATGGCGACATCATTGCCGATTTTAATCCCGTTGCCACTATAAAACACGCAACAGGAGTTGATGGTGGTACGCGCGCCGATGATTATATCGCCTGATCCACCAGCCGGTTTGAATTTTACAAAGCTGTCGATCATGGAATTTTCGCCTATGACAAACTTGCTGCCCCTAACGCTGGCTTCGAGGTCGGCGTGCGGAGAAACTTTGGCGGTGGGGGCTATTTCAATGGTCATGCGGCCTCCTTTTTCAATGTGGGTACGGCTGTGACGAATTGCGCGTTCCAGTCGCGTGCGCTCGCCAGTTGCGTTTTGACTTCCGCCGCGATATTCCATGGAAAAATAACGATAATATCCGGTTTACGTTCTGCAATGGCCAATGGCGGCAGGATTGGTATATGACTGCCGGGCAGGTATTTTCCCTGCTTGGACGGTGCTGCATCGCATACATAGGGCATCAGGTCTGTCGTTATGTCGGCATAATTCATCAGCGTGTTGCCTTTGGCGGCGGCACCGTAGCCCGCGACCTTGCGACCCTGCTTTTTCTGCTCGGTCAGGAAGGCAATGAAATCATCGCGTACCTTGTCGGCTTTGGCTTGAAATGAAAGATAAGTTTTGAGATCGCGTAGGCCTGCTTTTTCTTCACGCATCAGAACGTCTGTAACATTCTGTGTTACCTTGCGCGCATCATTCTTGTGGCAACCGTAAACGCGCAAGGAACCACCATGGGTCGGGATCAAATCCACATCGAACACGCGAAGATCTGCCGTTTCGAAAATACGACTGACGGTTTGGAGTGAAAGATAGGAGAAATGTTCGTGATATACGGTGTCGAACTGATTATGTGTGATTAATTCCAGTAGATGTGGGAATTCCAGTGTAATTGTACCGTTTTGTTTCAGCGCAGCTTTTAGCCCCTTGGTAAAATCGTTGATATTGGGCACATGGGCGTAAACATTATTGCCAATGATAAGGTCGGCCTTTCTAAGTTTTCCCGCCATTGTTTCGTCAAAAAAATCTTCCAGTACATCGATGCCGCACGCGCGGGCGGCCTTGGCTGTACTGGCAGTTGGTTCAACGCCGAGGCAGGGAATGCCGGAGGCAACAAAGTTTTTGAGGAGGTATCCGTCATTGGATGCAACCTCTATCACGAAACTGTCTTTTCCAAGATTCAGTTTCTTCGCGATCATATCGCAGTAGCGTTTAGCGTGATCGAGCCAACTCGTGGAAACAGACGAAAAATACGCGTAATCTTCTTTAAAAACTTCATCGGCTTTAGAAAAATCCTGCGTCTGGACCAGCCAGCATTTTTCACAGACGAATAATTTCAGCGGAAATTTCGGCTCCGGTTTTTTTAGATCGTTTTCGGACAGATATTCATTCGATAATGGCGCAACGCCGAGATCGAGAAATACATGCTGGAGAGTGTTTTTGCAATGACGGCACTGCATATCAAATCCCCCTGAAATCATGAGTGAGGGGCGGGTGCGCAGCATCACGCGGCGAAATATCGCCAGCAGGCAGGGGCCATGTAATGCCGACTAGGCTTTCGGCGTAATGCACGCTGCCTTCGGATGATGGTTCGTAAAATTCGGTGTGCAGATACAAAAGTTCGCTGTCTGGTTCCAAAACCTGGAATCCATGGGCGCAACGTTCAGGTACGGCAAGCATGCGCCCGTTTTCGGGTGTTAGTTCCGCGGCCTCCCATTGCAAAAAAGTGGGTGATCCTGCGCGCAGATCGAGCGCAACATCGAACACACGGCCCCTGATGCAACGGACGAATTTCCCTTCTGCATACGGTAGCTTTTGATAGTGCATGCCGCGGATGCTGCCGATCTTTGCGGTACGGGAATGATTGACCTGCACGATATGGCGGCCATTTAAAACGGGGCTAAGCTCCTTTTCACAATACCAGCGGGCGAAGCTACCGCGTGCATCGCTGATCGGGCTTGTCTCAATAATCTTTACGCCTTCAATTCTGGTGTCGATGATCTTCATGCTGCCCACGCAGTCTTGGATTTATTGGCGGTCTGTTCGTATGCTGTAAGCTGCTCGCGGCTAATCACGGACTTATCTTTGAGGTAAGCGCGATACCATTCCGCTGTAAATGAAAGTTGCTGGTCCATCGTTAGGGCAGGCTTCCAATTCAGTTTCGTGCGCGCTTTAGTGCTGTCGAGCTGGAGCATTGTGGTCTCATGTAAGGATGAATCGGGTGCCGCCTTCCATGTCATCTCAGGCCAGTCTTTTTTCATTCGGTCGAGCAATTGTGCAACGGTGAGCGCGCCGATATCGTCCGGGCCGAAATTCCACGGACCTACATAATCCTTTTTACCCTCAATCAGTTTTTGACCCAATTGCAGATAGCCTGCGAGCGGTTCCAGCACATGTTGCCATGGGCGTGTGGCGTTGGGGGAGCGAACCAATAAATCCTCACCTTTGGCGCGTGCGCGGGCCAGATCGGGGATGATACGGTCTTCGCACCAATCGCCGCCGCCGATAACATTTCCGGCGCGTGCGGTGGCGAGCAGGGGGCCTTCATTTTTGGAAAAGAACGCGTCGCGATAGCTGGAGGCAACTAATTCTGATCCGGCTTTTGATGCGCTGTAGGGATCATGTCCGCCGATTCGGTCTTCTTCGGTATAGCCTTTGGCGGATTCCTTATTCTCGTAACATTTGTCGGTGGTCACTGCGACAATGGCGTGCACTGACGGCGTGTTGCGGCAGGCTTCGAGTAAATTCACTGTGCCCATCACGTTTGTCGCCCAAGTTTCCTGTGGTGTACGGTAAGAACGGCGGACAAGTGACTGTGCAGCGAGATGGAGCACGATTTCGGGTTTTACTTCCGCAACGATTTTTGCAACCGTCTCGGCATCGCGAATATCACTGTGATATTTTTTTATGTCGAGCTTCAAAAGCTCCCAATGATTGGGCGTAGTATCCGGTGGCAGGGACAGTCCCGTAACATCCGCACCAAGCTGTTGCAACCAGAGCGCCAGCCAACTGCCTTTAAAGCCCGTATGACCGGTGAGAAGAACGCGTTTGTTACTATATATCCCTGAAAACAAATTTTAGCTCCAGACTTTCCAGGGTGCCTCGCCCGTCGCCCATAAATCTTCGAGCGTGTTTTTTTCACGCAGCGTGTCCATCGGTTGCCAGAAGCCTTCGTGTTGGAACGCGCGAAGCTCGCCATCGGTGGCAAGGGTGCGCAAGGGTTCCAACTCAAATGGTACATCGTCGCGTTTAATATATTTGTCGATCAGTTTGGAATTCAACACGAAGAAGCCGCCATTGATCCAGGCACCATCGCCCGCGGGTTTTTCCTGAAAGCTTTCAACTTTTTTGTTCTTATCGATTTGCAACGCGCCGTAACGGCCCGGAGGCTGGATAGCGGTAACGGTAGCAAGCTTGCCGTGTTTCTTGTGGAAGTCGATTGAGGCCTTGATATCAACGTTGCTCAATCCGTCGCCATAGGTACAGCAAAAATCATCATCGCCGACATAGGGTTTGATGCGCTTGATGCGCCCGCCGGTCATCGTGTCTTCGCCGGTTTCGATCAACGTGACTTTCCATGGTTCGGCGTGGCGCTGATGCACTTCCATCGTGTTATAGGCGATATCGAACGTCACGTTCGACATGTGCAGGAAGTAGTTGGCGAAATATTCCTTGATGACATAGCCCTTGTAACCGAGGCAGATGACGAAATCATTAACGCCGTGATGCGAATAGATTTTCATGATGTGCCAGAGGATCGGCTTATCTCCGATCGTGATCATCGGTTTTGGTTTGAGGTGCGATTCTTCGCTTATGCGCGTGCCGAGGCCGCCTGCCAGAATGACTGCTTTCATGGGGGATTCCCTTGCTAATTTTATGCCATACAGGATGCCCCAGATTCAGCGGCTTGGGAATAGGTATACGCGTTTTCAAGTTATTGAAATACAAGCTTTTTTAATTTTACGTAACGATATACATGCAAAATTTCAGAAGGCAGATTCGTCTATGAGGTAGGCAATATAGATAATTTCCAGCGTTTCGCGGCTCCCCCCGACTTTTACTTCGACCGCATCACCGATCCGCGCCTTCATCAACGCGCGGGCGACGGGGGAAAGCCAGTTGATCTTGCCCTGGTCCATATCGGCCTCATCGACGCCCACGAGCTTGACCGTGATTTCACTGTCATCCTCGCGCACATAGGTGACGGTTGCGCCGAAAAACACCTGTTCAATGCCTTGCTGGCGTTTCGGATCGACGACTTCGGCGCTTTCGGTGCGTTTGGTCAGGTAACGAATACGGCGGTCAATTTCGCGCAAGCGTTTCTTGTTGTAAAGATAATCGCCGTTTTCAGAACGGTCGCCATTGCCCGCCGCCCATGAGACGATCTCTGTGATGCGCGGGCGCTCTTCGCGCAACAGCCAGTTCAACTCATTGGCCAGAACCTCATATCCGTTCGGTGTCATCAGGTTCTTAATACCGGCGGGAATTTCGTCGATTTCGTCCCCGAAATCGTCCGGTCCGTCGCCATCGCCTTCTTTGGTGAATGCCTTGCTCATGGGCCGATGCTAACGGCGGCGTTGCATCCCGACAATAAAAAAGATTAGGATCGGTCATGGGCTTTGAAATAGGCACAATAAACATTGAAAATCCGGTATTTCTTGCCCCCATGTCGGGGGTAACGGACCTGCCGTTCCGCTGTATGGTGAAACGGTTTGGAGCTGGTTTGGTTTTTTCCGAGATGATCGCCAGCCGCCCGATGCTCGAAGAATATAAACGCGGTCGCGACCAAATCTCCGACTATGCCGAAGAATTTCCTATGGCCGTGCAGATTGCCGGATGCGAGCCGGACATCATGTCCGAAGCCGCGAAGATAAACGCGGGTCGCGGCGCCGCCATCATCGATATCAATTTCGGTTGCCCCGTCAAAAAAGTCGTGAACAATTTTGCCGGTTCTGCGTTGATGAAGGATGAGGCGCTGGCCGTGCAGATTATGGAGGCCGTGGTGAAGGCGGTGGATGTGCCCGTAACGGTCAAGATGCGCCTTGGCTGGGATGAAAACAGCATCAACGCGCCTTCTTTGGCAAAAAAAGCGGAAGAAGTGGGCGTGAAGATGGTCACCGTGCATGGCCGCACGAGAAACCAGCTTTACAAAGGTAATGCCGACTGGAACGCCGTGCGCAAGGTAAAAGACGCGATAAACATTCCGCTCACCGTTAATGGCGATATCTTGAACGCCGACGATGCAAGACGCGCGATGGAGATATCAGGTGCGGATGCTGTTATGGTGGGTCGTGGTTGCTACGGCAGGCCGTGGTTGATCCGTCAGATCATCGATGGCAGCGCCGATCCTTCGACGTCCGAAATTTCCGCGCTGGTGCGCGATCATTACGATGCCATGCTTGATCATTACGGCTCGCATCTGGGTATGATGACTGCGCGAAAGCACATCGGTTGGTACATCAAGGATTATGCCGGGTCGGAAGAGTTGCGCGGGCGCATCAATATGATGACCAATCCTGATGAAGTTAAGGCTGCTCTGACAGAATTTTTTATCACACTGGATCAACCGAAAAAACTGGCCGCCTAAATGGTCTATAAAAAGTTTTTCCCGGAAGTTTATAATGCCACTGATGCACTGCAGATCATGGGGGGAACGCCTATTCTTGAATTTGGCAACCGCATAAATCTGCTCGTTTGGAATATGTACAAGGCAAGCCATCAGGCATGGGAGCAGGATTTTCGCCGCCTGATCGATAAAAAGGATCTCGTGCTGTTACAGGAATCTGTCATTAACACGCGCCACGATCCGCTGTTTAATACGCCAGAGCCATTTGAATGGGTGATGGCAAAAAGCCACCGGAATCTACAAACGCTGGCCGTAACCGGTGTCAAAACAGGGTCAAACGTAAAGTCGTTAGGATATAATTTTCTGACTTCCCCCGATCTTGAACCGGTTTTTAGAACGCCCAAATTATTGCTCGCAACAACATATCCAATTTTAGGCAGCCAGAAAACGTTGCTGGCGATCAATGTTCACGCAATAAACTTCGTATCCTTAAAAAAATATAATCGTCAGATCGAACAAATCATTGAAATCGCACGAGAGCATGATGGGCCCCTTATCCTTGCGGGTGATTTCAACACATGGAATGATTTGCGGTTCCGCGCGTTAAAAGATCTGGCCGATAAAATGCAGCTTCATGAAGTGGCGCTGGAGCGCAAGAGTAAGCTGTTTCATTTTCATCGCCATCTCGATCATGTATTTTATCGAGGACTAAGATTGCAAAGCGCCGAAGTGCTTTTCGATGTCCGCTCATCAGACCATTACCCGATCACCATCGAATTCGAGATTCCAGATCAAAGCTGATCTTCGACCGGAAGCAGGGAAATTAAAAACGTCTTTAGAATACGCCAGGGGCTGGCTTTTGGCTCGGTCACATAACGAATGGTTTGATCATTTTCTTCAGAAAGCCACACGAGTTTTTCTTTTGCTTCCAGAGTGAGTCTGTAACTGGTCTTGGGCGAAATCGTCTCTTGATACATCTTGTAAAGCTGTGTCGCGAGTTCGGTACTTTCCATTACCACCGCGCTTTCCGTGTTTAAATGCGCGGATCGTGGGTCGAAATTGAGTGATCCAATCACGGCATACTTACGATCTATGATAAAAATCTTGGCGTGCAAACTGGCAGAAGATGGTGCGCTTTTGCCAAAAGGCCGCTGTCTGGTTCGCCTGCCATTAATGCGCTTTAGTTCATAGAGTTTGATTCCGCTCTTTAGCAAGTCCATGCGGTGCGGGCTATATCCTGTATGCACGGCTACAACATCAGTGGAGGCAAGAGAGTTGGTTAAAATTTCAATCGACAATCCCCGTGCGCTCTGCTCCTTGAGCCACGCCGTGCCACCCTCACGCGGCACAAAATAGGGCGAAACCATAATAAACTCATTTTGCGCTTCTTCGACTAGGTCGGCGATGGCTATCATCGGGCCATGTGCTGGATATTCGGCACGCTCCTGCATTTTGGCAGGTGTGTCGGAAATATATTCTGCTTTGGCATAGATCAATTTTTTGTCTACCAGGTAGCGTGCTAAATTCTGTCCTGCATCCGGATGTTCTTTTAGCTGTTCTTCCCAGTTTTTCTTTAATTTGCGGCGAAGATATGGAACGTAAAGCTTGCCAGTCACCCGGCTATAAAGTTTGCTGATCGGATAGGCATGACCGGAGTCCCAGAATTCATCGAAGCTTTTTGCAATATCCTCTGCGACCGGTCCTAATGACAGAACGTCGATATCGCGGAATGAAAATTCCTTGTGTGCATCGAAATATTCATCTCCTAGATTGCGCCCGCCGGTAATGGCAACGGCACGGTCGGCGATGATCGCCTTGTTATGCATGCGTTTGGTCGCACGCCGCTTATTGATAAAAAAACTGATGAAACGCAGAACAAGGGTCTGATCCATCGTATTGATCGGGTTGAAAACCCGCACATGGATATTACGCGTAACATCCATGGCTGAAAGGCTTTGGTATACTTTGCCCATGCCGATATCGTCGATCAGGAAGCGCACCTGTACGCCGCGTTCGGCAACGCGAAATATGGCCTCCACCAAAAGATTGGCGGTGGTGTCATCGCTGATCGCATAATATTGCAGGTCGAGAGTTTTCTGCGCCGAATTGATTTGCGCCAGCCGTGCCTTCATAGCCTCTACGCCCGTATCGAAAACAAGAAACCCCGATGTGGCGGGGTTTGCATTTGGGGTCGTGATTTCGGCAGCGTTCATGGCTCTCATGGTGCTGAAAACGTGGCGGCCTGTCCAGCCGTCCCGGCGTGATGTTTTATTGAAAATGAAGCGGCAAAAATCCCCCAATTTCGCCGCTGCAGCAAAGTTTCCATTTTCATATCTGAAGGGGCGTGCTACAGAAACCTAGAATTGGAAAAAATCCAATAAAAAGAAGGACGAAGACCATAATCGCGGTTCTAAAAAACTGCCTTCTTATAACAGGGAAAAAGTAATGGCTGCTGCTTCCTCTCAATCACCTAATGGTACGATCAAACGTCAGACACCAAGGCAACTCGGCGCGGCGATCTTTGCGTTTGACGTGACGATGCTGCTGCTTTCGTTCGCCATCACAAAATATATTTCTGCCCTGCTGGTCACACTTTCGACGCGTTTCGACTGGGAAACTGAATTTCACCACTTTGATACACGCCGCTATTACTATGTGTTTTTATGTTTTTGTATCCTATTGCGTTTCGTGGTGAAAGGGCATTATTCACGCCGTCCGCCATGGCTGGGGCAGGTGGAAGGGATATTGAAGACGATCGGCTTTGCCGCACTCTTCGATTGCTTCAATTTTTATTTTCTGGATTATCAGTCTTTCCCTACACTGATCCTTTTCAACTGGTCCTTGTGTGCAGTGCTGCTCGTGTCCGGGCGCTACGCATCCCTGCATCTGATAAGTCATTCGAAACGCTGGCACCTGCCCATAGTACTCGTCGGCGATTCCCGGATGGTAATGGACAGTTTTTATGCGTTCTATGCTGATGGACTGACGGGCTATGAAGTCAAGGTTGTGCTGCTCACCGATGGTAACGGTACGCCGTTCGATCTAAGCTTCCTGCCAAAGACGCATCCTAATGTTGAAGTGCGGCAGGACAAGGATAGGTTCGATGCCTTCATACAGGCGAACCCACAGTATTATTACATCTTCAACATGGATGAACTACGCGGTCCAGATGGTGAAAAACTCACCCGCGCCTTAAATCTTTCACAGGTCGAATACGGCGTCGTGCCGCACACTAAGACGCTCGACGTCTACGGCATGGAACCTCATTATTTCTTCGGCAACGACATCATGATCTTGCACCGCCGCGACAAGATCCGCTCCCCTTCGGGCAGGTTGTTCAAACGCATGATCGATATTGCGCTTTCGGGCGTGGCTGTTTTGTTTCTCGGGCTTCTTGCGGCCGTCGTCTGGATCGCAAAAAAAATCGAACGATCCGATACGCCGGTTTTTTATGGCGGGCTTCGCATAGGCGCGGGTGGAAGACAATTTCATTGCTGGAAGTTTTGTACCATGCGTCCGGATAGCGATAGACTTTTACAAACCTATCTGGATAAAGACCCTGCGATCCGCGCCCATTGGGACAAGTTCCAGAAGCTTAAAGAGGATCCGAGGATCGATTCCAGAATTTCGAAATTCCTGCGCAAAACCAGTCTCGATGAACTGCCCCAACTCTGGAATGTGTTTGTCGGCGACATGTCGCTGGTCGGTCCACGCCCAATTCTGGAAAGCCAGAAGGCGGATTATGGCGACATGCTCAAACAATATTATGCCGTTCGTCCCGGCCTTACAGGCCTGTGGCAGGTCAGCGGTCGCAATGAAACGAGCTTCCAGCAGCGGGTTTATTGGGATAGCTGGTATATCCGCAACTGGTCCTTATGGTACGATATCGTCATTATCTTCAAGACGGTGAAAGTTCTGATCACCGGTTCCGGAGCTTATTGATGCATATGGCGGTCCCCAGCATAAAAACCTTGATCGACAAAATCCGTATCGTCAGGGATGAGAATGAACTGCAAGCCATTTTTGAGGCGATCAAACCCGGCATACCCGATCGGTCTGTGCGTATCGCATTCGTCAATGCCCATGCGATCAATCTTTGCCATAACGATCATGCGTTTCTCGAACATCTGCTGGAATGTGATTATGTGTTCCGTGATGGTGCGGGCATGAAAATTCTCTACCGTCTTTTGAAACGCGATCCGGGCCTCAATCTGAATGGCACGGACCTCATCCCGCGCATCATGAAGCTCTATAAAGGGCAGGATATCATGCTGTTCGGCACGGACTCGCCTTATCTCGACCGTGCTGCGGAACGGGTAAGCGCGATGGGCCTGAAACCTGTGCTCACGATCAACGGATTTCACGAAGCGCGATATTATCTTGAGGCGATACGAGGCCGTGCGGCGCCGCTTATGATCTTGGCCATGGGTATGCCCAAACAGGAACATGTCGCGCGCCTTATCGCGCGGGAAGCGGCGAAGCCGGGCTTGATCATCTGCGGTGGTGCCATTCTTGATTTTCTCGGAGAAAAAGTCACGCGCGCGCCCGAAATTTTCCAAAAGACGGGAATGGAATGGTTTTATCGGCTGATTCAAGAACCAAAACGCCTGTTCGGGCGTTACGTGATCGGTAACTTCACATTCATGGCGCGCGCCCTGCAAATGGCATTCACGCCGGATATAACCGAACGGGATTCCAAATACATGCCAGGCACGCGGCCTTTAAAAGTTCTTCACGTCGTTCGCCAGTTCGCGCCCGCCATCGGCGGTCTTGAATCCTATGTCAGGAACATGGCGCAATATCAGCAAAAGACGCTTGGCTATGATTGCAGTGTTCTTACGCTCAATAAAGTTTTTCATGGTGGAGAAGGAGAGCTTCCGGCGGAAGAAACCATCGACGATATAAAAATACGCCGTGTCGGATTTTTCGGACGTCGCCGCTTCTTTATTCCCAAGGTTAGTCCGTTTTATTTCACGAAGTTCGATATCGTTCATGTTCACAACACCGATGTATTTTATGATTATGTGGCATTAGTTGGTTTTTTGACAAGGACGCCCTGTGTTGCCACCACGCATGGCGGATTTTTTCACACAAATGATTTTTCTCTGGTGAAGAAACTCTATTTTAACCTGATCACGCGCTTATCCTCACGCGCCTATAAAAGTATTTTTGCGATCAGTCGGAACGACTATGACATGTTCCAGCATCTAAACCGGAACGTCGTTCTTCAGCCTAACGCCGTAGAACCTCTGGGACAGGCTATCAGTGAAGGAAAAGACTTTCTTTATATCGGGCGCCTTGCCCAGAACAAAAATATCGGTCAAATGCTCGAAGTTTTTGCTCTTCTAAAGCAAAAACACGACATTGCGAGTAATCTTCATATCATTGGTCCGGCATGGGATGTATCGATTGCGGACATGCGAATGCTGGCAAATCGTCATGGTATAGGTGAGAATGTTCAGTTTCATGGCGCGATTGCTCACAGGGACATGGAATCCATCGCGTCGCGCTGCGGTTATTTTCTTTCGGCTTCTTCCTTCGAGGGTTTTGGCATGTCTATGCTAGAGGCTATGACGATTGGATTGATACCTTTCGTGCATGATAATGAATCCTTCAAGGATCTGGTCGCGCAATCGGGTGTAGGTCTTGCGATCAATTTTAGGGAAGTGGAACAAGCAGCACGAGCTATCGCCGAACATTTACCGCAAGTTTCTGTCGTGCAACGCCAGCAGGCACAAAATTTTGCACGTGGATTTTCGTGGAATGATCTTGTGGCCAATACAGGCAAAGCCTATATGCGGATTTTGTCATGATAGCACAGGGGGAAAACAACACCGGATGGTTCGAGATTGGCGGCTTGCTGTTGCTCGGCGCGATTCTCTACAATGCCATGCTCGCGGTTATAAACGCGCATGTCATGCCGGTCGGTGCCACAGGTGTTGCGCTGGCCGAAACTTTTCTGGTTTTTTGCGGCATCGGCTATGCGGCGCTGAATATCCGCTCATATGAGAATATCTACGCGCCGCTATTCTTCATTCTGTTTATGTTGCTGATATTCGCCTATGTTTCGTTCGTCAACGAGCATTTCTATCCAAAATCTTTTCGAGACATGCTGCTTATAGTTGTGTTTTTCATGCTTGGCGGCCTGGCAAGCGAACGAAATATCATCATCGCCTTTCGCGCCGTTACGATCATAATCCTTGCGTTCATGGTAATCGAAAACTTCTGGACATCTTTGTATGTAAATATATTTGAACCCGCAAAATACTATGCCGGTACGCGTGGGATTGAAGAGCTAGCGGCAGATGATTCCGGTCTGTTCAGAAACGCGCTGGGTTATGCCGACCGATTTTCTTTTAATATCAGCAGTCATCGTCTGTCTTCGATATTCTTGGAACAAGTATCTCTGGCAAACTTCGCCATGGTGCTTTGTATTTTTACCTGCACATTCTGGCCACGGTTGAAACGCTGGGATCGTGTTCTGTTTTTTATAATGATTCCGCTGATGATCGCTACGAACAGCAGCCGCACGGCCTCGCTGGTCTGTGCGTTATGCCTGATGGGATATTTCGTATTTCCGTTGCTGCCGAGATACAGCAATGTTCTCTATATGCCTTTTATCCTGCTTTTGTCGGCGCTCCTGTTTTACGATCCCGGTTTCTCACCGGAACGTATGACAGACAATATGCCGGGCAGGATCGGAAATACGCTGTATTTCCTTGAGAATATGGGCCCCGGGCTTTTCATGGGTGGCCCTCTCGATGCCATCTACCGCACTATGGACAGCGGCTACGCCTATGTGCTACTGACCCAAACGATTTTTGGATTGATAGCCTTCTGGCTGTTTACATCGCTGATCGTGCCGCCTGCCGATCCAAGCAATCGTCGGTTTGCGCACAGCGTATCGCTTTATATATTTTTGAATCTTCTGATCGGCGCCGCTGTCTTTTCCATCAAGGTGAGTGCGCCGCTCTGGTTCATCGCCGGGTATCTTTATTATCGACAATACAGGCAGGTTCCGCATGACCAGTCGCGATAATATTGAACTCGCCCCTGATTTTTTAAAAGCGTTTGGCATCGCGCTGGTCGTGTTCGGCCATGTGCTGCGCGGCTTATTTTCTTCGGATATTATCGTGGAGCAGGGGGCCTGGGCCGCCGTGGATCGCATGATCTATTTATTCCATATGCCGCTGTTTTTCTATGCTTCTGGGTTGTTTATCGCACACTTGGTCGAAAAATACGGTTATGGGGGGATGATCAGGAAGGTCGCGATTGCACTGCTAATCCCTCTGGCCGTTTGGTCTTATATTCAATTTTCCCTGCAATTCCTAGCCGTGGGTGTGGTGAATTCCAATGTTGACTGGCTATATGTTCTGACCGCCCCGTTTCCGCCGCGCCAGCAGTTTTGGTTTTTGGGCGTGCTGTTTGTAACAACGGCAATCGTCGGATGCATACTCACAAAAACTCGGCAAAAAACATGGCTCTGGACACTGATGACAGTGATTTTTCTTTTTACAGCTTGCTTTTGGGATTTGCTTAAACACTGGATGGCCATGGATCTGTTTTCTTTTACGGCTGTCCAGATCATTATTCACCTACCATTTCTGATTCTGGGTGTGTTGTTTGGTACAGAGCGGATGCAGGCGTTACGCCTGAATAATATCGCCTGCCTTTTGATATTTGCAGGTTCTCTCTGTGCTTATAAGATGATCCCGGTCTTCGAAGGAGCTATACACACGATCACATCGATCTTGTGTGTGTTATGCGCTTATAAACTTGCTCTGAATGTGGCCGATAGTATGGAACAAAATAACGGTATAGCGCACGCCGTTGCCTTCGTCGGCATGAACAGCATGATCATATATCTGGCGCATGTGATTGCGGCGGCGGGGTTCCGCGTGCTTCTGATGAAGCTCGGTATAACAGACGGTAATTTCCATCTGGTAGGCGGGTTCCTGATAGGATTCCTGGCCCCGCTGTTTCTGGTACCAATCGGGCTTAGATTGGCGGCGTGGAAATTATCTTTGGCGCGCGCAATTTTACCTGTTCGCTATGAAAGGGTCCTCCTGTAATGCCAGAAGCTGAAAAGGAACCCCATGCGCACTATATGCGCCCACTGGATGGCATTCGCGGCATGGCTTGTATGCTTGTTATTGCTTCCCATATAAGCAGGGTTCTCCATCTTAGCTTTGAACCGAACAGCGGATTTATAGGATCACTCGGCGTGGTGATATTCTTTAGTCTAAGCGGATTTTTGATGACGATGCTTTATTCCGATGAGAAATTTGGTTTCAATACTGCCTCACGCTACTCCATCGCCCGCTTTGCACGGATCGCACCTGCTTATTGGATTGCCGTTCTGTTCGTCTGGATGATTTACATGATGATCCCAGATTTCCCATACCAGATGACGCCGCTTATGACGGTTCGTTCGTTCCTGTTTGGCGGAAATCAGGGTGTGTTTTGGAGTATCCCGCCCGAAATACAGTTTTATATCTTCTTTTTGGGGCTGTGGTTTGCGTGGCATAAATTTAAAGAAGGGAATCCATACTGGCTTGTGTCCATTACCCTTATATGTGTGGTTTGTTTTGCTACAAGATCGACGTGGGGCGGGCTTATGCTGCCTTCAAAACTGCATATATTTTTGTACGGATTTGCTGCGGCGTTGCTGCTCAAACGCGAAGCGGTTAAAAAAATCATATGCACGGTGTATTTTCAGATGGGGGTCGGAATTCTAGCCGCTGTTTACGCGGCGCTGTTTATAACGAAAGATAATATCTATACTGACCTGCTATTTCCGGCTCTGATAAGCCTGTGGATCGCGGGCATGAGCGCTTCGACATGGCTAAGCCGCCCGTTTGAAACGACGACGATGCGGCTGGTTGGTGCCGCTAGTTTTTCGATCTACCTGTTCCACGAACCAATCCTGCTGTTGCTAAAAGATTTTGGTGCGTTCGAACACATGGCGCAAATGCCAAATATTCTGCTGATGTGCCTGATATCGCTAATACTGCCGGTGGCCTTCCACTTCATCGCGGAAAAGCGTTTGAACAGATCGAGCAGGGCGGGGGGGCTGAACATCCTGACGCGGATCAACCAGCGCTGGCCAAAAACCGCAAGCTAGGGGTTGGCTTCTTCCAGCCATTGTTTGACGAACTGCCCCATATCCTTATCGCCGCCGAGCATTGCCGGGCCGCACAGCGGATCATAACTCCATGCCGTCCAGTTGATCTGCGGGCGGGCGTCTAGATAGGCACGTAACGGCTCACCATATCCTTGCTGCGTGCCCTTGATACCCCACCATGATTTTGGCTGCGCGCTCCATCCCCATTCGGTGATGAAGATCGGAATGGTTTTTGACGCTTCGCCGAACAAATTGTCCCAATCTTTTTGTGGCCAGTTGGGGTAAAGATGCAAAACATAGGCAAGATTATTGCCTTTAAACGGCTCCTTGGCGGCAAAGGCAGGCATCTGGTCCCAATGCGGCGTGCCGACCAGCAGGATCGTATCCGGCGCGTCTTTACGAATCATATCGACCCATTCTTGCGCCTGTTTTCTCCATGCCAGCCAGTTTTCCATGGTACGGGCTTTCGGCTCTGTCGGCTCGTTGAAAATTTCATAAATGATATTCTTTTGATCAGCATAACGCGGTGCGACCAGCTTCCAGAAATCTTCAACCTTTTTGATGTTATCCGGCTTATTCCAATCGCTGATATCGTGCCAGTCGATGATGCAATAGACGCCGCTTTCTTTGCAGAGCTTTACGGCGGGATCGAGATAACCTTTGATATAGGCCTGTGCTCCGACGCGAGCCCACTCCTTGGCCTGTACGGGCATGCGAATGACATTGACGTTCCATTTTTCGGGCGAGGCCGTAACCTGTTCTATCTGTTCCAGCGGTTTGTGCCATTCCAGGCTGCACAGGCTCACTCCGCGCAGCGTAATGGGAGCGCCGTCCGGCTTCACGATGCGATTGCTTTCGACCTGAAGGCGCGGTAGGGAATGAAGAAGGGAATCAGCGGCAAAGGACGGCGTTGCAATAACGCAAGCGGCGCTAAGAGCGGCTAGAATAATCTTTTTCATGGGCTATCCTCCGGTTTTCCGGTGACGATATCTGTACAATCAGGCTTTTGCATGGCGTTTATACAGCGCGATATGCCGTTTGGCGATCTCTGGCCATTCTCGCGCCGCGAGTGGCTCAATCATCGCATTTTCATCGAGTGCGCGCGGCTTTTTTCCTTCGATCATGGTGGCAATCAAGGAGGCCGCATCTTCGGGTGTGCTGATATGGTGCGTCGCGCTGCGCAGCCATGATGGGGTTTTTTCGCTGTGCAAACTGACGATAACGTTGCCGTGTGCTGCACAGGCCAGTGCTGAACTGCGCTTTTCTGTGATGCCGTCGGGGAAGGCGAGAAGGGCAATTGTGGAGCCATGCAACTCGCGCGATACATCTTCCGCCGGATAATTCAGGCATAGTTCGATGTCACAATCCTGCGCGGCCTTTCTGACATGACGGACGATGACGTTGTCTTCTTCCACGATAGATCCGATGATAGCGGCATCAAAATTCGCATTCGCGGCGCGTAATAGCCGGATTGTCTCTGTGTATAGCTCTATCCCTTTATTGGGAGAAATCTGCCCAAAATAAATGATGCGGTCTTTACTGCATTTGGCGGATACATCCGCCTGACTGACGGGGATATTCCCGCCTATGGGAACGATTGTGGTTTTGTTAGCGGACATCGGAAAAAAACTGACGAATTTCTTCTTTTCCCATTCGTTTGTGAAAATGATTTTTTTGCCCAAAATTGCGTGGAAGATAAAAATTATCTTGCGCAGAATGTTGAAGATAGAAAATTCATGCAACGTCGTGAAAACGCGATGAGGAAAGAGCAGGATGGGCAACAGGCCGGGTGATACTGAATTCCCCATGCCCAGCGTTGGATATTCCAGATGGAATATAACATTTGGATCGCCTTTGTATTTTCTCATCAGGCCAAGTACGGCACGAAAAGACCATGTGTCCTGAAATTCAATGTCGGCCTGCATGCCCTGCTGCCTTATTGCATCGGCTAACTGCTTGATATAATCATTGACGCCGCATATGACGCCGGGAACCAATGTGGCCAAAAATACTATTTTGGTTCTGTCGGTGGCAAGCGACATCATTTGATCGATGACATCGTTCCAGCTATAGACACTGTTCTTGTCGATGCTGGTGCGATCATACTCGATTGCCTTCTTGAAAGCCATCGCAGCGGTGCGATCCGTTGATCCATGTGTATATGACATGACATGAGGCAGCGCTGCGGCAAAATCCGGCGCAACGATGGGAAGGCGGCAATAGGTATATTGTACAATTTTAAGGCTCGACTGGCTCAAATAGCCTGCCTCTGGCGAAGGACTGTATGGCGCAAGGCCGATATCCGCATGTTGAAGATAGGGGATCAGCTTTTCGAACGGGGTTTCGCCGTATTCGATAACGTTTTTCATCGGTTTCGAAATTTTTGCACCCTTGCCAAACAGGTGAAAGTTCCAGTCCGGATAGGCCCTTGCCAGCTCTTCGACCGTCTTTGTATCGAACAGCATATCGCCAATATTGATGGCGTTTTTGGCCCTGCTGTATGGGTTTTGGGTTTCCTTGTCGAACGAAAATTTGTCGATGGCCTGTGGAATATAATGGATTGGTGCGCCGGGCGGAAAGTCTTTTGCCATGATGGCGGCGTTTAGTCGGATTACATTGAAATAAGGAAGGGTCTTCTTTTCTGCGCGGGTTACGATGGGATGAAAAGCGACAACGCCGGGCCGATCGCTAGAGTTGTAAATGAATTTCGCATTAGGGTTAAGCCGTGCGAGTCTTGGCACAAGTATCGGTCCCGCGCCGCTTTCAATGATAAACCAATCCGCCTGTTTCAGTGGCTCCAGTAATCTGCGTGGCATCAAGTAGGGATAAAGAGCAAAGACAGGCCAGCTCAGGTAACTAAGAATTTTATTTGAAAAATACATTGGGTGAAACAAAGGAAGCCATGTATATTTTTGAATTCGTTCACCTATGGACACCCAACGGTTGAAAGGTTTTTTAAGCCGTTTGCCGTTCTTTTTGAAAAGAGAAATAAAACTCGATCCTACTGTCAGAAAATAGATGTTTGCGCCGCGCGCGGCCAGAATTTCTGCCCAGAAATGAAATCCTGTCTTCCTGTCTGAATTGCCGTCATGGCCTGATATAAGGACGACTTTCATGATAAAGTTTTTTCTTTCTTCCAAGCGTTGGCTGTGTAAAGGACGACGGCAATTCCTGCAATAATGGTTGTGATAACCGCACCGTAAATGCCGATCCAGAACAGTGCTGCAATACCAATGCCGGTTGACATGATCAATTTCAAAACCCCGCTCCGCAAAACAAGATCATCCCTGTGTTGCGCAAACAAAGTGTAGGAACAGATATCTGAGGAAATGCGGAACAAAAGAGCGAACAACATAAACCAGAAAAGCGGTATATATCCCATCGCCATTGGATGATCTGTAAGGTCAATGAGAAAAGGAACGGCGATGGCGGCAGCAACGGATAGAAGCGTCGTCATGCCCATAGCCCGCGTGGAGCTTTCATTGAATAAAGACATGAACGCCGCGTTGTCCTTTTCCTGATGTGCCAAAATCAAACGCGGCCTGTAGACCTGCAGAACACCCGCGCCTACTAGATTGCAAATGGCGTTGGTCACTTGCCAGAACAGGATATAAACGCCCGCAAGTTCTAGGCTCAGGAAAATAGAAATCAGGTAGCGGTCGATATAGAGGGCAACAACGCCGACCAGTTCGCTGATATATATCCGCCATGATCTAACGATGTGGAAATGATACCAGGATAGCGATACTCTATCGGCAAATGCCTGTCCCCATGGCCAGTGACGCGTCAATATGATGGCGATGACGGTAGTGGCCAGCCCACCCGCGATCCAGAATGTGAATACCGCATCAAGCGTACGCAGGCTTGGAACGATAAAGGCCATGGCCATAAAAAGATAAATCCAGCAGGCCGATTGCAGGCTCAAAAGCATGTTGGCAAGGCGTGGCTTGTTCAGGTTATTGGTCAGTACGAACACATCAAGTGAAACATGCTCAAGCGCAACCGCAGCATAGGAAAGAAGGGCTATTTCCATCTGATCAAAATGCCATCCTGCCGCGATTACGATTGGCGATAAGAGCAGGTAGAGGATCAGGCATCCAACGCCGTAATGGCGAAGGTTTCGCGTCAACTCCTCAAGCGGCTGGTTGACGGCGATACGGCTCAGGCTGGAAAAAACACCAAAGCGCACCACCATCTGGATGACAGCAGCCGCGCCGCTGACAAGCCCGTAAATGCCGAGCGCTTCTAGCCCGATATAACGGACGATAAAGAGCGAGAGTAAGAATTTCCCTGCGAGCATGCCTGCGCGCATTCCCATGATATCCGCCGTCGATAGAATATCGAACTGTCTGATTTTTGTAAGCAGGTCGTTCATCGGTCGGCTTTTTCCCGCCCTGTTTCGTCTAACGGCATTTATTAAGGACGACGTTGGGTACATCCTTCGAATGCAGGCGCAATATACCCGCAACTTTCTTCAAAAGTTTTTTCGGGGTCGAAGCCCATTCTATGACGAGTACGACTTGATCAACCTGCGCTGCGATGATCTCGGCGTCCGTAATACCCTGTACGGGCGCACAATCGATGATGACGTAATCATACTGCGTTTTAAGTTGCGTGATCATCCGGGCAAGAGCATCGGACGCCAGAAGATTAACACCGTTGGAATCGGGATTTCCGGCGGCGATAACGGCAAGACCTTTGCTGTCACGTTGTATGGCCTGCGTTGTTTCCACGCGCCCTGCCATGATCTCGGCGAATCCTGGTGATGTGTTCACACCTGCCATGGTGGCAAGCGACGGGCTGATCGTATCGGCATCGATAATAATAACTTTGGCGCGGATAGAGGCGAGGTAACTTGCGAGTGACATGGCAACTGTGCTTTTGCCTTCACCGCTCTTTGAAGCGGTGATCAGGATACTTTGCGGTGCCTTGCGTTGTGCAAGTTGTAGGTATAGGCGTTTGATCTCTTCGACATAATCCGAACGCTTGTTGCCGCCGATGTCAGTCAGCGGGCTGCGGGTTTTTGGCAGAGCGCCGAGCAGTTTGAAATTCAGTATCTTTTTAACATCGTCTTCGCTTTCAATACCGCGATCAATCAGTTCAAGCAACAGAACGGCAGTAAGGGAAAACCCAATGGCGAATATGATCGAGAGTGCCGCCAGAATAATTTTGCTCATGCCGCTTGGGTCTGCAGGAATATCAGCTTTGGCCAGAACGCGTACATCGGGACGGCTCAAATCGATCTGGGTTTTAAGTTCCTGTAGACGATCCATGTAAGTGGTCAGCAGCTTGCGGTTCGCTTCAAGTTCGCCTTGCAGGGATTCCAGCGTGATTTCCTTGTCGCGCAATTGCTCGGATTCCCGGCTAAGTTCTTCGATGCGGGAGCGGAGCATTTCTTCCTGCGCCGTTGTGGATTCCAGTTCAACGGCCACGGATTTTCGGATATTGGCCGCTTCGCGCGCTATATCGCCTTGTATCTGCGCAATTTTCTTTTTTGCTGCGCGAACCTTTGGATGATCGGGGCCGTATTGGGCACTTAAGGATTTCAAATCCTGCTGCGCCATGGTTGCCTGTCCCTTGAGGTCGCTGATCATGTTGGATGACATGATCTCCGGCACGGCGTCGCTTTTCCCGGCGGCTTCGATCGATTTTGCACGGGCCTGCAGGCTAAGTTTTTGCGTTTCGACGGGAACGAGCTGCAGCGTTAAATCTTCGATTTGCTGGTTGATTAGTTCTTGTGAATTCTTGCCAAGGATAATGCCTGATTCACTCCGGAAATCCTGTATGGCCTGTGATTTTGTCTGGCTGTCTTTTTTCAATTTTTCGATTTGCGCGGCCAGCCATTCATTGACCAGCTTGACTTGCTCGCGCTTGTTTTCGATTTGGTAATCTATGTAGTTCTGCACATGTGTGTTGATGATCTCGGCGGCGAGGGCAGGATCGCGAGATTTGTATGTGGCTGTTATTACGCGCGAACGGCCTGCGGGAGCGGCCGCAAAGTTCTCGGAAAAGGTTTTTATCTGCGCATCGCGCTCATCCAGATTGGCCGTGTCTTTCTTTACATGGTCTTTTTGGACATTTACGGCTCTTTCATCCAGCGTGCCGAGCGTCTTTTGAATTAATTGCGGCGATTTCAAAAGGTTGATCTGGGTTTCCAGCGTCATATCATCAAAACGCTGCGCCGGAATGGCATCGCGGAATTCGGTCAGGCTGTAATCCGGCTCTTCCATGATGACAGAGGCTGTCGCCTTATACGCGGCGGGTTTGACTGCAATGAACAATAGCGCAGGGATTAAAATCATCAGGATAAAACCGATCAGCAGCGCTTTGCGGCGGTTCAGGATATTGAAAAAATCTTGAATATCGAAGACATGGGCGGCGCGGTTTCCTTCCGTGCGGCGGTCAATTTTTCTGCGATCCATGATGAAATACCTTTATTTCTTGTATTAAAACCAGCGCCGTTTGATGACGACGGTGTCGCCCGGCTTGAGCATGCTGTCCTGATTGACGACGAATGTGTTGAGCGCGCCTTTGACGTGGCGGGTGACTTCGGCCGTGTCTTCGTTGGCGCGGTATGTATAGCCGCCGGCCGTTGCGATGGCCTGAAGGATCGTCATGCTGGGTGCGTATTCATATTTCCCGGGCTGCTGTACCTCGCCCAGAACATAGACACTGCGAAAATTCATAACCTCGATGCTGACGCGCGGATCGACGATGTATTTGGGGCTGAGTTTTTGCGCGATATCGGCTTCAAGTTCTTTCGTCGTGAAACCAGATGCCGGAACGTCGTTAATCAGTGGGAAGGAAATCATGCCGCTTGGCTCCACCTTGAAATCACCGGTCAGTTCTTCCTCGCCATAAACGCTGATATGAAGAACATCGCCGATGCCGAGCGTGTAATCTTTATTGGAATCGGGAATGCTCGTGGTCCGGGGGCCGCTTGCGCAACCGCCAAGAAGAAGGATCATGCCGAGCAGAGTGAAAAGAAAAGCGGTAGGATTGCCAATCGGAGAAATATTCATTTTTGTAGTATCCTGCTTTAAAACTGTAACTTCATCGAGACGCCGTAATTATTGCTGGTATACCCGACCAGCCCCGGCCCGGACTCTTTTTCGTCCTGATTTATATACTGGTAAGTTGTTGTAAACCAGAAATTTTGGCTCATTTTATAGGTCATTTGAAGCTGGCCGTCGACGATGAGGGTTCTGCCGCCGAGGATCCCCTTGTAGTCGCGCTCTATAACCCCGGCAGAGGGTTGAACGATCAGGTTCGGGAAAAGTTCATAATTGGCGGTAAGCCGTATCGCGCTGTCTATGCTGGCCGCAACGCCGTTATTGGTGGATTCTCCAATGGTGCGGTTTCCTTCAAGAAGGAAAGAGGCGAGGGTGGATGGCTCCCACATCAGGTTGACGTTATAACTCATCGCTGAAATGTCAGAAAATTGTGGATCATCGGTGTCGCGGTGAACACGTCCGGCGGAAATCGACGCGCGTGTGACGTCGGAAAAATTGATGATGGTTCCGACACCGCCTTCATATTCGAACGCATCGCGGTTGAATCCATTATCATCAAGCGCGCGGTCATAATTAAGAGAGGTAAGATTGGTATAAACAAACGGGGCGAAGACCGCTTCTGAATTCATGCCAACGCTGGTGTAGAGCGAATATTGGTTGCGGTCGCGATCACCGTTATCGATAGTTCCGGCAAGACCGATTGTATCGTCGAACACAAAACGTTTGAAATTCGCGATCATTTTCATCGCGATTGTCTGGCCTTCATGGATCAGTCCTGCCGTGCTTTCCAGCAGGTTATACATGCTCGGCTCAAGGCTGGCGCGCTCATCGGGTGATCCGCGGCGCACGTGCTGGCGCGTGTAGGAAATATCGAGCGGGACGTTCGTCTGCCCCGTGAGATCAAGGCGTCCTCCGATTCTCGTGCCCCAGTCCTCGTAATCCTCGCCGCCTATATCGTTGTATTTTCCCTTTTCGAAGAAAGCGGCGGCGTGCAGATCGTGGCGGACGAAATCAGATTTGATATCGATCTCCGGACGCACGGTAAAAATAACGTCATGCATCTTGTTGATGTTCGTCGCATAGACGTTGTCGGTGTATTTTAAGGCGTTGGTCAGCGACGGGCGGAAATTGATATCGCCCATCCGGTAACCTTGCGGGTCATAGGCCGGGTTGAGGCGCGTGGTGATCGATAGGTTTTCATCGCCAGGGTCTTTCACATTGGCATAGGCCGGGACGGTGAGGACAACATGCATACAAAGCAGTATCAGAATTGCAAAAAATTTTCCCGAAAAACCGAAGTTTTTCAGGGCGCTGGGGAATATCCTCTGATGACGTCCGTGGTCGGGCATGACGGCCTTTGACGCTGTCTATTATGGAATTCAATAACTGTTTTTACGCTGTGGGAGGCACCTTAGCCTATTCCGATTGGAAAGGTAACCCTTTGCACTGCAAAAACTCAGGCGCGGCTGTCATGGTTCCATGAGAAGAAATTTAGGCAGGATTGAAAGCGGTCGTGCGAACCCACCATTCGGGATGAGCGGCGCTGGCATCACGTCGCGCTTTTTCACATAATGTCTTTGTTTCAAAAATCCCGAACACGCAGGATCCGCTGCCGCTCATGCGGGCGAGAAGGCATCCATCCTGCCTTTCAAGAAATTTACGGGCATCGCCGATCTCATGCGTGATGGCTTCTGCTGCGTCCGATAAATCATTGCCCTGCTGTTTGAGAAACTCGATGAAATGATCCAGCGAGACGAAACGGTTGGGCATGAGCACAGGCCGCTCGCGGTATATTTTTTCGCGGTGCGCGAATACGTCTTTCGTTGCCGTTGCCTTGCCCGGCCAGATCAGCAGTATGTGGAATGCGGGCAGGGTGGGTACATTCGTGATGATTTCGCCAACTCCTTCAAAACGGCAAGGTGTGGCGCGATAACAAACAGGGACATCCGCGCCGAGCGCGAGCAGCACAGTGTCGCGGTTTTTCACCGGGCCGTATAATTCTTCCAATCCGCGAATAGTTGCTGCTGCGTCTGCCGATCCACCGCCGACGCCCGCGCCGACGGGAATATTTTTCTCCAGCCTGATTTTGACGGGAATATTGCCATAGGCCTGTGCAGCCTTTGCAACGATATTGTCTTGCCCGATGGACGATGCAAACGGCCCGGTGACGTCGAAGGAAAAACGGTCATGCTCTTCGATCGTCACGATATCCGCCACGTCGTTCGCAAAGATGATAAGTGAATCCAGAAGATGGAATCCGTCTTTGCGCTTGCCTGTGACATGCAGGTAAAGATTGATCTTCGCCGGGGCGAGGATGCTTGTCTTGCGGGACATGGGAAGCGCCTTAGTTTTTGATAGGGTCTTCCGTTTTCAGGGTTTTGGCTTCCATCACACCGGGTTTTTTGTCGGTAGTGAGGCCGTCGCTGATTTTCAACGCAAGATCTGTTTTCACCTTTTCATCCTTGCTGCTGTTGAGCGCACGCTGCCACTGGAAACGGGCTTCGCTTTTGCGCCCTACGCGCCAATACGCATCGCCCAGATGGTCGTTGATCGTGGAGTCATACGGGATAAGCTCCACCGCCTTTTCGAGATGTGCCGCCGCCTCATCATATCTTCCCATCTTGTAATAAACCCAGCCGAGCGAGTCGACGATGTAACCGTCCTCCGGTTTTAAACTCGCGGCCTTTTTTACCAGTTCCAACGCCTTGTCCAGCTTTTTGCCCTGATCGGCCCAGCTATAGCCCAGATAGTTGAGCAAGTAGGGATGCTCCGGTTTGAACTCCAGCGCAGCTTCGAGATCGTCCTCCGCCTTTTTCATGTTGCCCGTGCGCTCATAACTCATGCCGCGTGCATAAAGAATGTTCCATTGCTCAGAGGATATCTTGCCGTCCAGCGCATCGACGGCGCGGTCATAGGCTGTGATCGCCTCTTCATGGCGTTCCGCGCGCCGGTAAACATCCCCGATTTGAATGAGCGCGTTGATATCTTTATCAGTTTGGTAAATCTGTTCAAGGAAGCGGATAGATTCATCGATCTGCCCCTCTTGTTCCAGAAGTTCTGCGGCCGTGCGCTGCGCCTCGAGATAACCCGCGCTGTCTGTGCGAACGCCTTTAAACAGAGCGATGGCATCGTCGACATGGTCGGCCTTCATCATCATGCGGGCAAGCAGGAGCTTGGTGTCATCCTTAGCTGGGTCGAGATGTTCGGCAATGCGCGTAAAGACGAGGGCTGAATCCTCGCTCTGATCGTTGAACAATATGCGCGCCATATTGTAGAAAGCTTCGGCGGCGCCCTGCGCTGGCGTCTGGATGCGGCTGCTCTGCGCGAGTTCGGGATTATTGCTTTTTTGTTTCAGAAGCTCAAGGCGCGAGGCGGCGCCGATGCCGCCTTCATACTGCGTTATAAGCGTGTCGTAAATTTTCTGGGCAATATCTTTCTTGCCCTGACGGTTATACACATCGGCCATCATCTCCAGCACATGAATATCCGCTCCGCCGCCGGCCAGAAGATTGATAAAATATTTATCAGCATCCTGAACGGTGCCCAGATAATCCGCGATCAGCAGCGCATGGTAGGCGTGCAACGGCCCGCCCGCGATCAATGCATCGAGATCGACTTTCTTTTCCGGTGACTGTGCCCACGCAATCAGGATGGGGCGGATAAAATCCACAATGCTGCTTTCAGGCATTTTCGAAAGCGTACGCGCGGCTTCGCTGTAATCCTGCCGGGCAATCTCATCGACACCTATGAACATCAGCGCCAGCATGTTCTTCTGGTCTTCCCGCAACACTTTTCGCGCGAACAGGATGGCGCGGTTGGCGTCGCCCGCCTGCATGGAAAGGATCATCGCGCGCTGTTGCAGGTCGACATTCGTCGGATCGAGCGTTATGACCTTGTCGAGATATTTGTTGGCGGTCTTCCAGTCTTGACGGTACTGAGCAAATTGCCCGGCCAGATAATTTCCGGCTTGCGTTTCGCGGATGTAATCGGACGGCATGCCGATCAATCCGATCTGACTGGAATTGCTTCCACCTTTGCCTGTGATCCAGTCGAGCCAGCTTGTTTCCGTGGACGATCCACCATCGTCGCACCCCGACAGCAGCGCGATCGCGGCTAGTGTGAGAAGCAGGTGTTTGCGTGTGTCGGTCATGACGAAATCCAATCGGTCAAAAATTACATATTCGGGTAGTTCGGTCCGCCCCCGCCTTGCGGCACCGTCCAGTCGATATTCTGAGACGGATCCTTAATGTCGCATGTCTTACAATGTACACAATTCTGGGCGTTGATGACGAACTTTTTCTGCCCTGCTTCCTCAACGATTTCATACACCGCCGCAGGGCAATAACGCTGGGCTGGCTCTGCGTATTCGGGCAGATTAACCATGACTGGAATGGACGGGTCGCGCAGCTTGAGGTGGGAGGGCTGGTCCTCTTCGTGCATCGTGTTCGAGAGCTGGACCGAGGTCAGTCGGTCAAAGGTCAGCACGCCATCCGGTTTGGGGTAGTCGATCTTCACGCTATCTTTGGCCTTTTTCAGTTGCTTGTGATCGGCATGGTTTTTCAGCGTATAGGGCAGCATCCACCCGCCGATGGTTTGGAACCCTGCATGAATTATGCCAATCAACAAGCCCCAGTGGAATCCGGGGCGTATATTCCTGACTTTATACAGTTCTTTGTACATCCATGATTGGCGATAGCCCTCTTCATAGGCTGTACATTCACGGGTCTGCCCACCTTCGGCAAGGAACGGGACCAAAGCTTCTGCGGCGACCATCCCCGATTTCATGGCCAGATGGTTGCCCTTGATCTTAGGCACGTTCAGGAACCCCGCCGTATCTCCGATCAGGACTCCGCCGGGGAAGGTGAGTTTGGGTTGGCTTTGTAATCCGCCCTCGACCAGCGCGCGCGCGCCATACGAAACACGGCGACCGCCTTCTAAAAATGCCTTGATCGCTGGATGCGTTTTGAACCTTTGCATCTCTTCGAACGGCGAAAGATACGGGTTGGTGTAATCAAGCGCTGTCACGAAGCCGATAGAAACCATGTTCTCACCAAAGTGATACATCCAGGACCCGCCGTAAGTTTTTGAATCCATGGGCCAGCCGACGGAATGCATCGTCAGACCTTTTTTGAAGCTTGAAGGTTTTATCTCCCAGAGTTCTTTGACGCCCAACGCATAAGTCTGCGGATCGGAATTTTTACGAAGCGCGAATTTCTCGATCAGCTTCTTGGTGAGCGATCCGTGGCAACCTTCTGCAAACACAATCTGTTTTGCGTGAATCTCGACGCCCGGTGTGAAATCCGCGCGTCGCTTGCCATCCTTGCCGATCCCCATATCCCCAGTGGCTACGCCGATCACTTCGCCTGCCTCGTTGTACAAAGTTTCAGCCGCCGCAAATCCTGCAAAAATCTCGACGCCCAATTCTTCCGCCTGACCCGCGAGCCATCGCCCTAGTTCACCGATAGAGATAATGTAATTCCCGTGATTGTTCATTTGCGGTGGATTGGGAAGAGCGATTGCCATCGCTTTGGTTAAAAACACAAAACGGTCTTCCTTGCATTCCGTATTGAGCGGCGCGCCGCGTTCCTTCCAATCGGGAATCAGCTCGTTCAAGGCGCGGGGTTCAAAGCATGCGCCGGACAATAAATGCGCGCCGACTTCCGATCCTTTTTCTAAAACACATACACGAAGATCGGGTGCTAACTGTTTGAGTCGTATGGAGCAGGAAAGGCCGGATGGTCCGCCTCCTACGATCACCACGTCATACTCCATCACATCACGGTCTGGGCGGATCGGATCAGGCATGGGGAAAACGGCTCCTTGGGGCTTTAGGGTCTTTGATTATGGTAGCAGAAAGGTCTAGAACAACACTCATATATATAAGTAGCATTTCAATTCCCGGAGGCCAATGGTCCGCTCGTCTCAAAACCCACTGATTGCCGCGCTGCAATGGCATATCGATGTCGGGGCGGACGAAGCTCTGGCCGATCATCCGGTCGACCGGACCGTATCAGTCGCGAGCGTCATTAAATCGTTTTCAGACACTCCCCCCTCTAATCCCCCCGTAAACGGGGGGACGGGAGTGCAGCGACCAAGGGGGGAGAATGTGTTACCTCCATCCCTCATCGAAAGCAGCTCCGATCTTCTGGGCACGGCGCAGGCGAGGGTGGAAGCCGCCAAACTGGCCAAATCCTGTAACACGCTTGAGGAATTGCGAGCGGCAATCGCCGGGTTCGACGGGCTGTCTATCCGCAAGACCGCAACCAACATGGTCTTTGCCGACGGTAATCCCAAGGCCCGGATCATGATCGTCGGCGAAGCGCCGGGTGCTGATGAGGATAAACAGGGCAAGCCCTTCGTTGGCGTGTCCGGCCAGCTCTTGGACAAGATCCTTAAACATATCGGTCTCTCCCGCACCGAAGAAGACCCGGCCAAGGCGGTCTATATTTCAAATATCCTGAACTGGCGCCCTCCGGGGAATAGAACGCCGAGCCCGGCGGAGATCGATGTCTCATTGCCGTTCATCGAACGCCACATCGCGCTGGTAAAACCGCAATTCCTGATTTTAAGTGGTGGGGTTTCCGCCAAAGGATTGCTCGGAAGCGGGGAGAGCATCTCCAAACTGCGCGGAAAATTTCATGATTACCGTCCGTTGGTCGAAGGGATCGCGCCCGATGCTTCCCCGATACCAGCCATTGCCACCTACCATCCGGCGTATCTTTTACGTACGCCCTCACAGAAAGGTTTGGTCTGGGCGGACATGCTGATGCTCAAATCCGCGATGGAACGATCAGACGGCTAAACCCGTTTTAAAGGCCTGACGGGCAGGACAGGCATTAACCTTTTTGTCCGTGCCATATTATAACATATTGATTTTATTATATATTTTTCAATCGAGTTGACGCGCTGCGAAAAACCGCCTATCTAACCAGCCTAAATCTGAAGATAGAGTTAAGAATGTCTCGATTAAAAGGATTTGCCGCCGCGGGCCTGCAATTCCTGAATACTAAAAAACCCGCTTCGCCGACAAAACCCGGTCATCTTTCCTGCCTCCTTCTAGCAGGTCCTTTGACCCTTTTAGTCAGCGCCTATTCTCTGGTTGGTGTGTCGGGGTCTTCCGTTCCTGTACCGCCTCACAAACCGGACGTGGCGGCGCTTATCCAGAAAAACCCCGTTATCCAGGCAAACTACACTGTTCCGAAGGTTCGCGCGGCGACTCCGGCTCCTGCGCCCAAGGCCGAAGAAGAGGACGGCGTTTATAAATCCTCGTTCAGCGGTCCGCAGATGGACCTTTACCGCGACATCTTCCGTCTTCAGGCCGCAGGTTCGATCAAGGATGCCGATACGCTGATCGCCCGTCTGGATGACAAATCCCTGATGGGTCACGTCTTGGCCCAGCGTTACCTACATGAATCCTACAAGGCCGGTTTTGCCGAATTGTCTGACTGGCTGAAAAACTATGCTGATCATCCCGAAGCTTCCCGCATCGCCCGTCTGGCCAATGGCCGGGTGCCGAGCGGTCATAACGGCAAGCTGACCAAAGCGTCCTATGCCGCATCCTCGATTGAGGAACTAACCGAACACGGGATGGAAGCGAAGATTTATGGCCCAGCCATCAAACGCACAAGCGTCCAGAATTCGTCCGCCCAATCGATGATCAGTTCGATCCGCCGTCAAATTCAGAAATCCCAGCCGTCTGCCGCTCTGCGCCTCTTCAATGAATCCGGCGCGACTGCCTATCTGGACTCGGTTGAAAAAGACCGTATCCGCGCCATGATCGCCTCTGGCTATATTTATGCCGGCAAGGTTGATGAAGCTGAAAAACTTTCAGGTCAAGCTCTGAACGGTTCGCACGGCAAGGCGCCGCTGGCGGGCTGGGTCCATGGTCTGGCCAAATGGCAGCAGGGGTCGTACGCGCAAGCGGCCCAATCTTTCGAAATCGCCGCCGCGTCGCCCTATGCGACGGGCTGGATGGTTGCGGCCTCATCTTACTGGGCCGCTCGCTCACATGAAAAAGCGGGCAATGATCGCCGCGAAGCGCAATGGCTCAAAAAGGCAGCAGAATATCCGAAAACCTTCTACGGTCTGCTGGCCGGTGCCGCGCTGGGTAAATCATCTGATCTGAACTGGGACGCGCCGCATTTATCGGGATCGCAAGAGCGCGAAATTTTGAACACGGTTGCCGGACAACGCGCTGAAAAACTTCTGGCCGCTGGCGAAGTCACGCTGGCCGAAGCCGAAATTCAGGCACTCTATGTCAGGGGCGATGCGGGCCGCAAGAAAGCGCTGCTCGCTTACACTTATGATCGCAAACTACCATCGCTCACCATGAAACTCGCGCACGCTGTGAAGAGCAAAGATAGTTATGATTCCGCGCTTTATCCTTCCATGCCGTGGAGCCCGAACCAGGGTTTCCGCATCGACCGCGCACTGATCCATGCGATCATCCGTCAGGAATCGCGCTTCAACGCTTCGGCTGAAAACAAATCTTCGGGCGCAACAGGTCTGATGCAATTAATGCCGACGACGGCTAACTATGTTGCCGATACCGATATCTTTGTAGACCGCGAAGGCAAAAATCTTCTTAAAACGCCGGAAGTCAGCCTCGATATCGGCCAAAAATATGTTGAAGATCTATTGAACAATTCTCTCGTCGGACAAGACCTGCTCAGTCTTGCAATCGCATATAACGCTGGCCCCGGCACGCTTTCCAAATGGAAATCCGAACGTCCGAATATGGATGATCCTCTGATCTTCATCGAAACCATTCCGTATGCCGAAACGCGCACGTATGTTGAACGCGTTCTGGCCAATTACTGGATTTATCGCATGCGTTTTGATCAATCGAATGAATCGATGACCGCGCTGGCAGATTCCAAATGGCCGCGCTACGCCGCTCTTGATAAAGGCGCGGTCAAGTTCGCTGCCGCGGAATAACCTCCACGCATAGTCCCGTATGATCGTCTCGACAGGTCTCATCCCCTGATTCAGACTCGTGCTGTAGGGGGAATCAACCATGCGAAAAATCTTATATGCCGTGCTGCTGGGTTCACTGGTGCCAATGCCTGCGATTGCTCGTGATCTTGGTGATGGCTGGGATGCCAAGGAACGGTTTCAAATTCGCGCCCGCGCGCTTGGCGTCGTGCCGGATGAAGACACAAAGGTGAATATTGGCGGGAAAGCGCATGTCGGAAATGCCATCACACCCGAACTTGATCTAACCTACTTCATCACGGATCATATCGGCGTTGAGGCCATTGCCGGAACGGCGCAACATAAACTCACCTATACCGGCAATGTTGATCTAGGCGATACGTGGGTTTTGCCGCCGACGGTGGTTTTGCAATACCACTTCACGCCCGATAATACGTTCAGTCCGTATGTCGGCGCGGGGATAAATTATTCCATCTTCTACGGCGAAAAATCCGGACACGGGTTCCATGATTTGAATGTTGATAACGGATTCGGCTGGGCGCTTCAGGCAGGAACCGATATCTGGATCAATGAAAACTGGGGTCTCAATCTCGACGTCAAAAAAATCTTTCTCGATGTGGATGCCAGTCTGAACAACGGCGCGATCAAGGCCGATGTCGATCTTGATCCATGGCTTATCGGCGCGGGTATTTCGTTCAGGTTCTAACGCAGCAACGTCAGGAAATCATCTTTTCTTGCCGGATCGCCAACCGCAAGCACGCGCCCCGTTTTATCATGTCCGGACAGGGTGAGGGGATTGCCATCCCAATCGCACATTAATCCGCCCGCGCCTTCGACGACGGGGACTAGCGCGAGATAATCATATGGCGCGAGCATTGTCTCCGCCACGGCGTCCAGTCCGCCATTGGCCAGCAAGCCGTAAAAATAACAATCGCCGCCCCACAC
This sequence comes from uncultured Micavibrio sp., assembly GCA_964539025.1. GTDB lineage: Bacteria > Pseudomonadota > Alphaproteobacteria > Micavibrionales > Micavibrionaceae > Micavibrio_A. The sequence continues at coordinate 106,932 of CAZIFA010000003.1, read as the reverse complement.
CGTGTAGGCGCAATTCAGATCAAGCGTTCGCCATTGTCCCGCGAGCTGCGCTGGCGCGGTCGATCCCACCACTGCGTGCCTCAGGTCGGAACAACTCCGCGTTTTCACCGGCTTGCCATTAAACATCGTAGGCGCGCCTTTGACGCCGACCCAGCGTTCCTTTGCTATCGGTTGATCGATGATGCCAAGGATCGGCACGCCGTCCTTGCACAGCGAAATCAATGTTCCAAATGTCGGGCGTCCGATCACGAAGGATTTTGTTCCGTCGATAGGGTCCAGAACCCAGTCATAGCCGTTCTTGCTTTCCTTGATGCCGTATTCCTCGCCGAAAATCCCGTCCTTGGGCCGCTCGCGCTCGATGATTTCGCGCAGCTTCGCTTCCGCGCCCTTGTCTGCGGTGGTGACGGGGGAGGCGTCGGTTTTGGTATCCACCTCGAAATCCGCGCGGAAATAGCGGGTAATAATCTTCCCGGATTCATCGGCTAACTTATTGGCAAATAAAGTAAAATCCGTCATTTTTTAGCTCTTGTATTTTCTATAACAATTGATATTGTGCGGGCATAATTTAAGGAGTTCGCTATGTCAGATGAAGTTCATACCACGTCTAAGCAAAGGTTCGAAGACAGTTATGTCGGAGCGCTGAACGAAATAGCGAAGAGATATTCTCCTAGCGCTGGAACCGGGCGTTTGCACGCAAATATTCTTCCCTATATTAAACAGCATCCCGTGCGCGCTACCGCGATGGCTGGCGTTAGTGCTTTGGCCATCGGTGCAAGTGTGTTCGCGTGGGGACCTGCAATGACAGTGGCTCAGGGCGTCGGTATTGCAGCGTTCGTTCTTGCCAGAGAATCCGCAACTTTTAAACATCACACCCAAGTTCTAGCCGTGGCATCTGTATCTTGTCTTTTGTCGACAGCGCAGCAGGCCATTATGGGGGCCACGAGTGGTGATATTAAAGATTATCTCCCGCCAGCGATTATGTTGGCACATGCAGCAGGAACTACAGGCGCCTTTGCTATCATGCCTCAGCCGATAGCAAATCCGCAAACAAATGAAGATAAGCAAAAAGACAAGGAAATTAGATTCCTTCGAGGGGCTTTTGCGTGGTCTACGGGTTTGGTTGGCGCGGCAGCGGCTGCCTATGCTTCTTATAAATATCAAAATGGAATCGGGATAATTCCGGCTATAACAACATTGGGAAATTCTTTGCTCTTTAGTATCAAGGACGCAAATACACCGCTCGCAAGGCTTGGTTATATCGGTATGAATTTAGGCCATGCTTTTCTTTGGGCGACCCAGCCAGTGCAATCCGCCGCGCTGCTTTTGACGGAAGCCATGTATCTGACAACGCACTCCGTCACGCTGGCCGAACATGATGTTCCCGTTGCCGACCGCAAAACAGGACGTTCCTTCACAACGCGCGAACGCATGAGCGCCTATTGGAACAACATTATCGGCAAGGGTGAAAAAGCCACGGATATCGGTGTAACCCGTCATGAACAAGGATGGGAGCGTCCCGATAACAAGGTTTATGGCCGTATCGGACGCCTGATTTTGGGATCATAAACAACCCATTGTAAATCAGCCCGTTTTTCGTCTATCCTGCCCTTAATTCATCAATGTTAAGGGTCGTGTCATGAAAACGGTAAACGATATCCGTTCGGAATTTATCAAATACTTCGTCGGCAAGGGGCACGAACATGTGGCCTCTTCGCCGCTTGTGCCGCAAAACGACCCGACTCTGATGTTCGCCAACTCGGGCATGGTGCAATTCAAGAACGTTTTCACCGGCGCGGAAAAACGCATTTATACCCGTGCGACCACGGCGCAAAAATCCGTGCGCGCCGGGGGTAAACACAACGACCTCGACAATGTCGGCTATACGGCGCGGCACGCAACCTTCTTTGAAATGCTCGGCAATTTTTCCTTCGGCGATTATTTCAAGGAAGACGCCATTGCCTTTGCATGGGAACTGGTCACCAAAAATTACGGGATGAGCAAAGACAAATTGCTCGTGACCGTGCACCATACCGATGATCAGGCCGCCGATATCTGGAAGAAGGTAGCGGGTTTTTCCGATTCCAAAATCATCCGCATTTTCGACAAAGAAGACGGCAAGAACGACAATTTCTGGATGATGGGCGACACGGGCCCGTGCGGCCCATGCTCGGAAATCTTCATTGATCGTGGCGAACATATTTTCGGCGGGCCACCCGGCTCAAAAGATGAGGACGGGGACCGATTCCTTGAATTCTGGAACCTCGTGTTCATGCAATACGAACAGGAACCGGACGGCAATGGCGGTTACAACCGCAAACCATTGCCAAAACCCTCCATCGACACAGGCATGGGGCTCGAACGTATGTCCACTATCCTGCAAGGCGTGGATACTATTTTCGACATAGATCTTTTACGGTCTATCATTGAAAACGTTGCCGATTTGACGGGCGTTGATCCTGATGGACCGCAAGCGCCAAGCCATAAGGTTATCGCAGATCACTTGCGCTGCTCCTCGTTCCTTTTGGCCGATGGCGTGATGCCATCCAACGAAGGCCGTGGTTATGTTCTCCGCCGCATTATGCGCCGCGGTATGCGCCACGCGCACTTGCTGGGTACGCAAGAACCACTGATGTACAAACTCTTCCCGACCTTGATGTTGATGATGGGCGAGGCGTATCCGGAACTCGTCCGTGCACAATCGCTGATCGTCGAAACCCTGAAAAACGAAGAAACCCGTTTCAAGAAAACGCTGGATCGTGGCCTCAAAATGCTCGACGACGAAACTGCATCCTTACCCAAAGGCAAAAAGCTCTCCGGCGATGTCGCATTTAAGCTCTATGACACTTACGGATTCCCCGTTGACCTTACGGCGGACGCTTTGCGCACCAAAGGCCTCGAAGTCGATATGGACGCCTTTGAAAAAGCTATGGAACAACAAAAAGCTACCGCCCGTAAATCATGGGCGGGTTCCGGCGATGCCGGCACATCCAAACTCTGGTTTGAATTGCTCGATAAAGTCGGGCCGACGGAGTTTCTGGGCTACAAAGATACGGATGCCGAAGGAAAGATTCTTGCTATTGTGTCAGACGGAAAAATTGTTGATGCGTTGAAGTCAGGCGAAGAAGGCATGATCATCGTCAATCAGTCACCGTTCTATGCGGAATCGGGCGGTCAGGTTGGTGATCAGGGGAAAATTCTTTTAACAAATCTTGAAACAGGCGGTGGGGAGTTTGCCGTAAGCGACACTAAAAAATTGGTCGGAAAACTTTGGGTTCATGTGGGTAAGGTAATTGCGGGCCCTTATAAGGTTGGTGAACCTGTACGTCTTATCGTGGATCAAAAACGCCGCGCCGATATTGAATCCAACCACTCTGTTACACACCTGCTGCACGAAGCGCTGCGCCTGACGCTCGGCGATCACATCGCGCAAAAAGGATCGTTGCAGGATGAAGGCCGTACGCGGTTCGACATTTCGCAACCGGTGCAAATCACGCAAGACCAACTCCGCGTCATTGAAGATCAGGTGAATGCGCAAATCAAGGCCAACACCGAAGTCATCACCCGCGTGATGCCGCTCGACGAGGCCCGTGAATCCGGCGCCCGTGCCTTGTTCGGCGAAAAATACGAAGACGAAGTACGTGTGGTCTCCATGGGCACGCCGCGCACATCGGGTTCTAACATTCCGTACTCTGTCGAACTGTGCGGCGGCACACACGTTAAACGCACAGGCGATATCGGCAAGTTCAAGATCATCAGCGAAGGCGCAGTCTCCGCAGGTATCCGCCGCGTCACGGCCTTAACGGGGACACGCGTCGATGAATATCTGGCCACACAGGCGCAAGGTGCTCAGGATCGCATAGAAAAACTCAAAACTGAAACCGCATCTTTGCGCGCTGAACTGCAGTCGCTCGGCGGTATAGATTCCGTTACCTTGAAAGATGACGAAAATGATTTATCCGCACACAACAAAACGCTGCAAAAACAAATCTCCGAATTGCGCCGCACGAATGCCACGCAATCCACATCAACAGAGGAGGCCAAATCCGTTGCGGGCGTGAAATTCCTCGCCAAAATCCTGCCCGGCTTCCCGGCGAAAGATTTGAAACCGATGGCCGAAGATATGACCAAGAAACTCGGTTCTGGCGTTGTGGCGTTGATCGCAACGGAAGAGGGCAAAGCCTCTGTCGTTGTCGCGGTCACCAAAGACCTGACCGCCAAAATCAGCGCGGTTGATCTGGTAAAAGTAGCCTCTGCTGCGCTGGGTGGCTCCGGCGGCGGCGGTCGTCCCGACATGGCGCAGGCCGGGGGGCCCAACATCGCGGCGGCGAATGACGCCGTGTCCGCTATCGAAAAAGATATGGCAAAAAAATAGTCCGGATTAGAAGGACGGCGTGCTTATTGGCGGGGTCATGACAGGCGTTAAAATTGCCATGTCATATGCGGCCCTCGTGAGTGCCGGTATCTGGTGGTCTTTATGATCCACCGCACGCATGGCGGTTTTTAGAAACCGTTCAACCTCATTTGCTGTCAGATTACGTGTGCCGCCGCCGTTCATGCTTATAATGGCCAGCGTGCCGTCCGCGGCCTTGGGCAAGGCATCCTTGGATATAACAGGGTTGAATTTTGCTGCCAGTGCGGCGGGCAGTTCAGCGCTTTCGAGGGCTTTGCGACAACGGTAGTCCGATAATACGGGCCCTTGGGTAAGGCCGTTATATATCCATGGCATGCTCATAATGCCTAGCCTTTTTAAGCGGCGCGCAGTTTTCTGTCTGTGCCGGGCAGACAGCCGACTTTGGACAAGTTTGGCAGCGGCACGGCGACCATTGAGAATGTAAGAAAGCTCTCACGCGAAATCGGAACGGCCTTGTCCAACATGCTTAGCAGAGCATTGTCCGTTTGATAGAAACCTGTTTCCGGATTGGCGAAGAAGCAGAATTGGGAATTCATACGATCTCTTGCAACCGTGAAGGCCCTATCTTCGCCATCGATGTTGATCAGGAAGTAAGAGCGCGTTTGCAAAAGCTTATCAACGCCAGTCTTTTCGGCCATTTCCTCGTTCGCGCGCGGTACGCCGCGTTTTGCAGCTTTGTCCATACGCCCGATTATTTTTTGGGCCTTCGGATTAAATGCGCGCACATTATCGAAAGCCGTTGTTAATCGGCGTTGGACACTCATTTGGTTGTGGGTCTCATCGTAATAAGACTGCCACCCGTCCATGCCGATCTGGCGTTCGTTGACCCATGGCACTGACACGCCGCCGACGATGCTGGTGGTAACGACATTGACAAGGTTCGCCGGATATTTTGTCGTATCGTCCGGATGCGGCGCTTTGACGAGCAGGCGCGCGACGGAACTGTGTTCGGCAGGAAGGTGGTGATTGGTTAATTTGGTGAAGGTGTTTACATCTCCGGCGAACACCATGCAGGCGCTGAAGTCAATGTGTCCTGCCGCACCGCAGAAGTCAGGGTCTTGCTCTTTAGCGCGCATTCGTTCTTCGTTTTTGGGCTGCACGCGATATCTGATATCTTTCACATGTAGTCGCGCTGTCTCTTTGATGACTTCTTGGCGAATGATCGGGTCGAAATGCTCCTTGGCGACGTTTAGCAACTCGTGATCTGTGAGTTTTGTGTTAGCTGCTTCTTCGAAACCGAGGCGGAGCAGGGGCATATTTTGAATCGGGCGGATGTCGTGAACGGGAACGCCCGGCGCGCTGTAGAACCTGCCGGAAAAATCCTTGGGGCTTCGTACTACATACGAAACCGGCGTTTCTTCACCGCGGAGCAGAGCCTGTAAACTCATGGATCGGTATCTCCCTCAAAATACGGATCTTATTGGTGTCCCAAGACACAATTACCATAGTGCATTGCAAAAAACAGATGGCACCAATGCACAACTCGAAAGATATGACTTAACCTATCTTAATTCAAGAAAATAAAGGATTATACAAGCTGCTTAATTGGTAATTTTCAAACCTTTTTGCCCAAATCTGGAAAATAGTAACATTATTGCTGTGGATAACTGCCCCAAACCCCCGGAACCACAAATAGCTTGCCCTGCATACGGGTGCTGGCTATAAGAGGCGCACTTTAAACGAACGTACGAATAATAGAGGTAAATCATGGCTATAGAGCGCACTTTTTCCATCATCAAGCCGGATGCCACGCGCCGTAACTTAACGGGCGCTATCAATGCCAAATTTGAAAAGGCGGGTCTGCGCATCGTTGCCCAGCGCCGCATTAAAATGACCCGCGCACAGGCCGAAAAATTCTACGACGTGCATAAGGAACGCCCGTTCTACGGCGAACTCGTCTCTTTCATGATTTCCGAGCCGGTCGTCGTTCAGGTTCTCGAAGGTGAAAACGCGGTGGCGAAAAACCGCGAAGTGATGGGCGCAACCAATCCGAAGGAAGCCGCCGACGGCACGATCCGTAAGGAATTTGCGCTTTCTATCGGTGAAAATTCCGTACACGGATCGGATTCCGCCGACAACGCGAAAATCGAAATCGCGCAATTCTTCACCGACGCTGATATCCCCGGCTAAAAACTTTAGTGCCGCAGGCATTTAAAAGATACAACACGAAGATCACAAAGGTTTCACTAAGATCACGAAGCTCTTCGTGCCTTTCGTGTTTCTTCGTGGTCTTCGTGTTAAAATATTAACGTCTGTGGTACTGGGTTTTCTGTTTAATGCGCAGCCCAGTCTTTGAGCGCACCCTGCGCCCGCAGATTGGCGTCGGTCAGTGTCCCGACGAGCGCGCTTAAGCCTTCCGTTTCCGATGTCTTGGCTTTGCGCTCTGCCTGTGCCGCGATGGCGCTGATCTCGACCAGCCCGAAATTCCCGGCCATGCCTTTGAGTTCGTGCGCGCGTGCGGCAAGCGATTTCAAATCGCCGATCTTCGTGGCGTCACTCATCGCGCCTAGGATTTCATCTGTCTTGACGATCAGGTCGGTCAATAGCTCGTTAAGCTGTGCCGCGCCAATCGTGTTTTTGAGGCTTTGCAGCATATCGGGGTTGAAAACGGCGCCGTTACTCATCGCGGTTTCTTGTTTCTGCTGTGCCTTTGCATTTTGTTCAGGGCTTCTTGCGAACGGATCATCATCTTCATCCGGCATGCGGATTTCCCGTTCGAACGTATCACGCGCTATATCATTCACCAAAGCCTGTAATTTATCCATGTCGATCGGTTTGGGCAGGTATCCGTCCATGCCCGCCGCGATATATTGTTCGATGTCTTCCTTGGCGGTATTACCCGACATGGCGATGACCGGAATTTTCGATTTGACGGGGTCTTTGTGAGCGCGCAGGATTTTCGTAACCTCGTTGCCCTTTAAGCCCGGCAACTCAATATCCATCAGGACCAAATCGAACGCGTCCTGATTGATTTTTTTCAGCGCGTCTTCGCCGGTGCTTATCGTTACGATCTCATGCCCGCCTTTTTCTAAGAAGCCCATCAAAACCTTGCGCGTGATAGTATTGTCGTCGACGACGAGGATGCGAAGCGGCGTTGCCGGACCCTCATGTTGTTTATGCTGTAGTGGCGTGGATTTTTGCAATGGCTGTTCTTGCGTTGTGGCAAGGCCACGCTCCATTTCCAGCGTGAAAAAGAAGGTGCTGCCTTCGCCTTCTTTGGAATTGATGTTGATCGTGCTGCCCATCCGTTCTACCAGTCCCTTGGAAATGGCAAGGCCAAGGCCTGTACCGCCGAATTTGCGCGCGATGCTGGAATTGGCCTGCGCGAACGGTGTGAACAAATTTTTTCTGGCTTCGTCGGAAATGCCGATGCCGGTGTCCTGCACTGCGAAATAGATCATATGTCTACCGGAATCGTTGGCGGCGTCCTGCTCCTTAGTGTCCAGGTTCTTGACCATCAATGTGACCGTGCCATTTTGCGTGAACTTGATGGCGTTCCCCATAAGATTGAGCAGAACCTGACGCAGCCGCGTCGGGTCGCCCTTGACGAATCTGGGAAGGTCTTCATCCACACGGGCCGAAAGCGCGATATGCTTGTCTGCCGCATGACCTGACATCAATGTAACCACGCCCTGCATCAATCTGTGCAGGTCGAAACTGATATTCTCCAACTCCATCTTGCCGTGCTGGATGCGTTCGAAATCCAAAATATCGTTGAGAAGGGCGAGCATAGCCTCGCTTGATTCCTGAATCGTCAAAACGTAATCGCGCTGTTGCTTTGTGATGCTGGAATCTAGCAATAATCGCACCATGCCCATCACGCCCGTCATCGGCGTGCGGATTTCATGACTGACGACGGCAAGAAAAGCAGATTTGGCGCGGTTGGCTTCGTCGGCCGCTTCCTTGGCGTGGCGCATCTCCTCAACGCGCTCTTGTTCCTTAGCCCGCAATTCACCGAGTATCTCGCGTTCTTTTTCAATGACTTTCAGCAAACGTGTGTGATCGGCATTGTCCTTGGTTTCTTTCAGGCGCGAAAGGTTCAAGGTTTCATTGCCGCGCGGTTTAATGATCGTATTCTCATCGTTCTGTATTTTTTTATGAACGGCGATCAGCATTAATAAACCTTGCGGCACCACTGAATACCACAGAGCGTTGACCTGCAAAGACCCGCCCGGCACAACGTCGAAAATGCCAAGCACCACGGCGATCAACCCCATAAGCGGAAAGGCCGATGCGCAAAAATAATAGGTGCGCTCGATATGTCCATTGCGTGATTGTGCCCACGCCATCAGGAACAGGATGGTCAGCGTGATCATCGGCGCGCCGTTCAAAAGCGCGATCTGCGTTAAACCATCGCTGACCGGCAGAAGGAACGAAAGCAACGTCGCCAGAATATTCAGCCATACAAGACCGTAGAGAATATATTTCTCGGTGAAACTGCCATACTCGATATCATAGAAAATCTTGGCCATGGCGATGGAGAAGAGCGAGAATCCAAGTATTAACACGGGGATCAGCATATCGTAATGCCCGCCGCCAATGCGGATGCCGATATGTTCATGCACGACCCATGATGCCGCCATGAAAACGAAATAAAAGCTGTAGATCAGGATTTTTCTTTCACCGCGCATCACTGCGATTGTGCCAAAGAAGGCCGCAAAGATCAGAATGCTGATAGGATAGATGACAAATAAAGATGCGTGCGAAAGAGCGTGTGAAAGATACGCATCCTCCTTGTAAATTTTGAGCGGCAACAATCCGGCCCTGCCGGGCGAAGGCTGAAGATCGAGAAGGATGTATTTTTCGGTGCTGGGCGCAATCGTGATCTTGTAAGTGCCGTTATCGGAGAGTGGCTTGATCGGCGTTACCTGCAGCGGGCTTCCTGCCACGATGTTCATTTCATAGGCGCGTGCGGATTTGAGATAGCCAAAGCGTCCTTCGGAACGGCTTCCCATGTTGAGTATCCATGAATCGTTCCGGCTGGCGTTGAATAACTTGATGGTCAGCCACACGGAATCGCCGCCATAGCCGAGCATGACGATATCGCCTTCGGAAAGTTTGCCGTTAAGAACGGCGCCGCCGCTTTCGGCGATACTTTGCGGCGTGATCCTGCCGTCGGGGTCGTGCTGGACGATCGTGTAGGGGGATAGGGTAAGGCTCTGCGTCGTATCGCTTAAAGTCGCGCCGTTCAGCACTTTTTTCTGGGCGTTTGCGTCTCCTGACATGAAAAAAGCGAGTATGAATCCGAACAGCAGGGCGCAGCGGACGAAACCACGTCCGCGCGGATTCCATGAGACCGGTACTAACCCTTTGATAGGCATAAATATTTTCGTTCCCTTGGCAGGCGCAAAACGCACCCCGCCACCGTCCATCATGCGATGAAATGGTTAGGAAAATATGAAGAAATAGGGGCTAAACCTCTATTGTCATCCCGTTCCCCTCTTCACTGTCATCCCGGAAAATTCCGAAGGAATTTATCCGGGATCTTTGCCTCTGTATGGGTCGAAGATCCCGGATAGCAAGTCTTACTAAAGCCTTACGGCTTAAGCTCGACATAGCTTCCGGGATGACGGAAGGATGATATATTTTAATGAACTAAGAACGCAGCCATCAATCCTAGCAGGATAAAGATGGCGATAACGCTGTATTTGGCGGCTTGCGTAAAATTGCACCAGAGCTTTTGCGAATGTTGCAGCGTCTGCGGATCGACTTCGACCGGGTGACCGTGATTGCTTCCCATTATGTCCGTTCCTTTTTAAAAATTCTTCACCTATTCAATCATATCCAGCACCGATTGCAAGTAACTCATCATGTCATCCCCGCGGCCCTGCGAAGCAGGGCACTAACGGCGGGGATCCGGAAATGAGCGGCTTTGCCGCGCTCTAATTGTTGCCAGACCCCCGCCTTCGCGGGGGTGACAATTAAAGAAGCAAGAATGCCTCGTTTTCAATGATAACCTGCGTTCCCGCATCGCCATCGCGTTTGATGACTGAACCGATGATTTGTACGGTTTCGCCTTCGCCCTTGAGCAATGTGATGAGGCGCTCCGCTTCGGATGCTTCGACAATCACCACCATGCCGATCCCGCAATTGAAGGTGCGCGCCATGTCGGGGGCTTCCATCTTGCCTGCCTGCGCGAGGAAGCTGAACACCGGCGCCTTTTGCCAGAGTTTGGCATCTAGTTTAACCGTGACATTCGCTGGCAGGACGCGCGGGATATTCTCCGAAAGCCCCCCGCCCGTGATATGTGCCATGCCCTTGATGCCGCCGCTTTTGAGCGCCTTCAGCATCGGCTTTACATAAATTCTGGTGGGGGCGAGCAGGACATCACCCATCGTCTTGCCCGGCGCGAATGAGGCGGGGGAGTCGTAAGTGTAACCTTGCGTGTCCTTCATGATCTTGCGGACGAGGGAATAGCCGTTCGAATGCACGCCGCTCGATGACAATCCTAAAACCACATCGCCTTCCGTGATCGTCTCACCGGTGAGGATTTTATCGCGTTCCACTGCGCCCACCGTGAATCCGGCCAGATCGTAATCGCCCTCGGAATACATGCCCGGCATCTCCGCCGTTTCGCCGCCGATCAGCGCGCAGCCTGCCTCTTCGCATCCCTTGGCGATGCCTTCGATGACCTTTTGTGCGACGCCGACTTCGAGTTTTCCCGTTGCGAAGTAATCTAGGAAGAAGAGGGGTTCCGCGCCTTGAACGATCAAATCGTTTACGCACATGGCGACAAGGTCTATGCCGATCGTTTCATGGCATTTCGCGTCGATCGCGATCTTGATCTTGGTGCCCACCCCGTCCGTGCTGGATACAAGGATCGGGTCTTTATAACCAGCGGCTTTCGGGTCGAACATGGCCCCGAAACCGCCCAATCCGCCCATCATGCCGGATCTGTGGGTGCGCTTGACGGCGGGCTTGATCTTTTCGACCAGTTCGGCCCCCGCATCTATATCCACACCGGCTTCTTTATAAGCGCTTTGTTTCATTTGGTTTCCGGCCCGTTTCACGTTATAAAATTGCCACACTTCCACTTTAGGACTATAGGAATGGCCGCCCCGATTTATAAGCAATCCATGCCCGTGCGTACAGTACTTTATGTATTGCTGGCCGCCTTTTCCCTGCTGTTTGCTGGCGTATCCCGCGCCGAAACCAACCCCGCCTATACGGTCGAGGGGGTAGAGGTCGATGTCACAGCTGAAAACGCTGTCAAAGCCCGTGAAAAAGCGCTGGATGAGGTGCAGGTGAAGGCGTATCGCATGCTTGCCGAACGCTTCCTATCCCCTGAAGAAATGGCGACGTTCAAAGATCCCGATCCAATCACCGCGTCTTCTCTCGTGCAAGATTTCGAAGTGATCAAGGAACAGCTTTCGAAAAAACGCTATAAGGGCACTTACACGGTTCGCTTCCGCCCGAACGCGATGAAGATGCAGATGGCTTCGCAGGGCAAAACCTATTCCGATGTTCCCAAAAAACCTGTTCTCGTGTTGCCGTTCTACGAAGCCATGGGCCAGACATCGCTTTGGTCCGAAACCAATCCGTTCATGCGCGCATGGCGCATGCTTCCCGCCGATGGCGGCATGATGCAGGTGACTGTTCTGCCGCTGGGCGATGCCAATGACATCGCGCAAGTGTCCGATGAAGTTGGCCTGCAATATGATCCGGTGGAGGTGCAAGAACTGGCAGAGCGTTACGGCGCAGATGATATCGCGATCCTCGTGGCATCGTCGGAACCCACGAACACGATGCAGGGCCGCCTCTCTATCAATCTCTACAATAACGGCTTCGAAGGCCCGACCTTTGTGCAAAAAATCACGGTCGATCAAAATCAGGGCGAAACCGAAGAGGCACTGTTTACCCGCGCAGCACAGCAGATTAAATCGCTCTTGCGTTCTGATTGGAAAGCCAACGCTGCGTATGTTCCCGGCGTTACGGTTCCTGCGCCTGTTACAACGACGGTCACTACCACGACAACCACAACCGCGCCAATCCCTTACACACGCACAGCGCTGGGACCTGTCACGGGCTATGGCGCGCGGGCGCGCTTTGCATCGGTACAGGACTGGGTGCGCTTAAAAAACACGCTGGATCGCGTCTACGGCGTTCAGGCTGTGATGATAAAATCCTTGAAACCGCGTGAGGCGCTGATCGATATCCGCTACGCCGGGGAAATTTCGGCGCTGCAACTCGCGCTGCAAAATGCGGGTATCATGCTCCGCGCGTCTCCGGATGGTCTGGAACTTTATCTGGCCGCAAACCAGCAACAACCAATGTACGGGCAATAAACCATGGCGCTTTCGACAACGGCAAAGGCAGGATTCTGGGCAGGATTTTTGGCCCTCTTTATCGGTTTTATCTGGATTTTCAATTCCATCCTGACGCCGTTTATCCTCGGCATCGCGATTGCTTATCTGCTTGATCCCGTCGTGCGCAAATTCTCGCGCCAGCAAATCCCGCGCTGGGTGACGGCGCTTGTCATCCTCACGCTCTTCTTTGGAATCTTAAGCCTGCTCTTCATCCTGCTCGCACCGATGGCGTTCCGTCAGGGACAGATGCTGATCGAGCAGATCCCGAACTACATCCAAAATATTCTCGATTACTTAAGCCCCTATATGAACTGGCTGCAAGATCGCGTCGGCACCAATTACATCGAACAAATCAATAATTACGTGAAGGAAAACGCTGGCAAGCTGGTGGGCGTCACGGGCGGCATCGTCGGCGGCGTCGCGGCGGGCGGAAAATTTCTCGCCGATTTTGTTACCACCTTGATTATTACGCCGCTCGTCGCATTTTTCATGATGAAGGAATGGCCGCATATCGTAAGATGGGTGCAAAACCTCTATCCAAGACAGCATGCAGAGATGATTCAAGATTTACTACATCAGATCGACGCTAAAATTTCCGGGTTTATTCGCGGACAGATCACGGTTGCTTTTACGCTGGGCGTCATCTACGCGCTGGCGCTGACCATCGCGGGTTTGAATTACGGCTTTCTGATCGGTTTTGGCGCAGGCCTGTTCTCGATCATCCCGCTGGTGGGATCCACGCTGGGGCTTGTCGTTGCCGCGCTTGTCGCATGGTTCCAGACGGGTGATTGGGCTTACACCGGTATCATCGCCGCCATCTTCATGGCCGGGCAATTCATCGAAGGAAATTTCCTCTCACCCAAAATGGTGGGGGATTCCGTCGGACTTCATCCGCTCTGGATCATGTTCGCGCTGCTTGCGGGTGGATCACTGTTCGGCATCGTCGGCATGTTGATCGCCGTGCCTGTTACCGCCGTGATCGGCGTGCTGCTCAGCTTTGCGATCAAACAATACAAGGCCAGCCCGCTCTATCAAACAGGGTCTGATGAAACGGGGAAGAAGGATGCGTAGCATGGCGCAAAGCAGCCAGATACCTTTTGACCTCGGTCATCGCACCGCCATGGGCCGCGATGATTTCCTGATCGCGCCCAACAATCAGGACGCAGTCGCGTGGATTGATTTATGGCCAGACTGGCCTGCGCCCGTGCTGATTTTATATGGCCCCATAGCAAGCGGCAAAAGCCATCTTGCCGCCGTGTGGGGGGAAAAAAGCAACGCCGCCTGTGTACATCCCGGAACGCTCAACGATAGCACAATTCGCCAGATAGCCTCCGCCGCCAAACATGTCATTCTGGAAGATGCCGATAAACTTATCGGCAATGTCGAAGGGGAGAAGGGGCTGTTCCATCTCTATAATCTTTTTAAAGAAGAAAAACGTTCGATCCTGTTGACGCTGCAAGAGGCCCCCGTGCGTCGCTCTTTCGCGCTGCCTGATCTTGCAAGCCGCCTTCGCGCCGCGCCCGCCGTTGCTATCCGTGAACCCGATGATGTACTGCTCGGCGCCATCCTTGTGAAACTCTTTAATGATCGTCAGCTTCGCGTGGGGCAGGATGTGATCAATTATATTGTCTCGCATATGGAACGCTCGTTCGAAGAAGCGCAGCGTATCGTGGAGGCGGCCGATTCCCGCGCGATGATCGATAAGCGCGCGGTGTCTGTTCCGCTTGTGAAGGAAATTCTTAAGCTGCCCGGAATGTAAGCAGAGGCGTCGGATCGTTATCGTTCTTCGGAAAAAACGTGCCGTTTTGCATGGGTGTGAACAACTTCTCATTGTGCCAGTTGATCCATTTGTCGATGCTATATTCGTGCAAATGCGCCTGCATGGCGGCGGCCCGCGCGTTGCACTCATCTTGTGACATGTGTACGGCCTGTTTCATCGCGGCGACCAATACGTCGACATTTCCGTTGACCAGTTTCTCGTAAATGATCGCGCCTTTGCCGTCCAGCGCCAATTCCTTGGCCGTGCCTGCGCCGGAGGAAAGAACCAAAGGTCCGGCATATACCAAATCCTGCGCGGCGGCATATTCCTTGGCGGTCAGGTTCATGCCGTCTTCGTATGGCGTAACCAGGCCGATTCTGCGCTGGCCTTCACGGCTTTTCATTAAGCGCATGACGTCATCATGCTCAATTCGTTCATTGCAAAAAATAACGGTATCCTTATCTTTCGCTTTGTATTTGGAATTCAGGCGTTCAACAACCTCGTTCACCTGTTTGGCGTATTCGTCGAATTCCTGGACGCCTTCGCGTGTAGGCTGCGCACCCAACACTAACTGCGTTTTTCCACGAAGGTCGGGATTTTCTTCGAGCAATTGTTCAAACGCTTTGACACGTTCTAAAATACCCTTGGAGTAATCACATCGTTCAAAATTGATAAAGATATTTTCGGCAACGAGTTGTGCATCGAGCGCTTTGGCTTTATCCGTTCTTAAAACAGGATTGGCGGCGTACTCCATGATCTTCTTCGTGTTTATGCTGATCGGGGCATGGCCGATAAAGACTTTCTTTTCGGGACGTCCGTTCAGGTCGCTTGGGATAAAGTGACCTGAATAAGCGGGAATGGACTCAGGAATCTCCACAATGGTCTTCTCAGGATCTTCACCAGGCAATATTTCATTGATAAGTTCATAAAACCGTTTGGTCACTTCTTCCGTTTGAAAAACCACGGCGTCACATGCTTTCATGGATTTCACCATCTCTATGAAATGGTTCTTTTCGCGCGGATTTTTTTGAAGCGTTTCAAGCGTCGGCAAAGGAATATGGTGGAAATACACAATCGGATTTCCGACTCCTTGACGGCGCAACGCGCTGGCGAGGAACATATGGTGATAATCGTGGATCCAGATTGGCGTTTTTAAATCGCCGTTTAAATCCTGCTTGATGCGTTTGGCAAGATTGTCGTTTGCATTCAAGTTAAAATAAAAATCCGCGAGCGTTACGTCTTTCGCAAATTTTTGCAAATTGTGGCAAATGGGCCAGACCCAGCGGTTACAAAATTCATTATACTGACCATCCCATTCATCTTTTTCTGCTTTAACTTTGCGTACGCGAATGCCAAAAACTTCATCCGCTGAAATAGGGACGGTTTTCTTGTACCATGCATTGAATGCTCCAAGCAGGAGGCGGCCTAACGCACTTCTTTCGGGCGTTTCGCCATATGAGTACCAGAATTTATAATCGAATTTTTTGCAGGCCTCCATAAGAGCTGGGGCCATGCCGCCGGCCATATCTTTTCCTCGCTCCGGCCCGCGTGTTGCGACGATAACGATTTTTTTGCCGGGAAGATCGCTCAGGTGGATAGGATGCTGACGTGCGATTTCGGCCAGCGGATTGCTGTACCACCACTGTAGTAACCATGCGGCTGGAAACTTTTTATTATTCGCCGTCGTCATTTTTTAACACACCCTAATTACCGACTACTTCTTAAACTCTATTCGTCTCAAATCAACTCTTTTAAGTGCTGCGTTGCACTCTCTTAACCCGCTGCCAGCGCAGGGCCAAAAGCGGTCTGCCGCTGATAGTGCCGCACGTTTCTGGCAATAATTTCCCGGTTGTCGCACGGCGCTGCAACGCGGAATGTCGGCCCGGTGATGACGCCGGTTGTTGCGATGCCGATGCCGCGATAATGATCGATCACTATATCTTTCATCGCGTGCTGGTCCGCTCTCTCATCCCCCAAATAAATCGGGATGCGGCCTTTATAATGATTTTCCATGAAATAGATGACGGCGTCGGCCTTGTCGGTAGGGCCCATATCATAGACTTTGTAACCGCCCACATATTTCACTTTTTGTTGCGTTGTCTGGTTGTTGTGATCCTGCATCGTGGTTCGTGCCACGGCTTCTGCAACCAAATCCATCGTGTCATGCGGCTGGTTGCAATGACGCCAGTGATAGGCGATGCCCTGTGACTTAAACTCCAGTTCGAGATCATAAGGGCGAATGGATTTCATCGCTCTTTCGTTGCATTCACGAAGCAGCTTCATGTCGACTTCGCCGACGACGCGCTCGATGCCGCCATTCTCTTCCTTGCGATAAAATACGCCATGTTCCAGCGCCGCGCGCGGCTTAAAATCATGTAAAATTTGGTCGACGAACCATTTTTTGCGACCGGTGTTGATGACAACGCCGCCATGTGTGATTTTATTGAGGATCTGAATATGCTCGAGCGTGGCTTCGTCGAGCGTGATCTCGTCCGGCGCGTCATGGTTAATGTCCAGAAGCGTACCATCCAGATCCAGGATATAGACGCGCTTACGGAGCGGTATGGCGTCGATGGCGGCGCAAATCTCTTGAACGCTGTTATATTTTATGTTTTCAGGCATGCTACTTTATATTATGAAAAATTAAACCTTGCAACAAGATTTTCATGAAATTTTAAGTCTTTTCTAACCATTTTTACCAATCCGGTGGGATCAAACTGCCTTTTAAACGTTAGGGATGGTTAAGGGTAGCAAAATAATAGTTAACGTTATGGCTATTCCCCTGTAGAACACACATAGAGGATATGCATATCTTATGGCCGAATCTTTCAACACAGCATGGAACCCGCATTACGATTTTAACGATCCCGCCAATCGACAAGAGATTGCGAGGGTGGAATCTTACAAGCTGGGCATGGATCATGCCCGCTACACGACCGGGCAGGTGGTTGCTTCCCCTTGGGGGAGTAATCAGGTTATCGAGGCGCGGCGCGAACTCGGCATCGATGTTTGCATCAAGCGGATAACGGTAAAGCCGGGGCGTATGCTCTCGCTACAACGCCACCGCGGGCGTGAAGAATTGTGGGATGTCGCCGAAGGCATGCTCTCGGTCATCCTCGATGGGCGGCATTACGAAGTTCCGGCGGGGCAGTCTATCTCGATGAAACGCGGCGCGGTGCACAGCATGATCAACTCGTCCGACAGGCCCGTTACCGTCATTGAAACACAGAGCGGTATATGCCGTGAGAAAGATACGATCCGGCTTCTTGATTCCAACGATCGCGCGACATATCCGCTGACCAGCCAAGTGGAATTCGATTCAGCGTTGATATATGCGAGGATTCAGGGCGAACATGCAAGGCGCTACGGGTTTAAAAACCTGCCGTCGGGAAGCCTGCTGGCAGAATCAGACCTTCACCTTTTGAACGCGTCCTCGTTCTAGTTTCAGCGCAATCTTACCTTCTTTGAGGTCGAGCGCGTCCCGCCCGAACATTTCCATCCGCCATCCATGCAGCGCGGGAATATCCGGGTTTTGTTCCGTGGCAAGCCGTTCAAGGTCTTCGGTGTCCGCCACCAGTTTTGCCGCAACATCTTCTTCGGCACAGTTGATGCGAAGAAGCATCTTGAGCATCTCCAGCGTGCCTTGTGCGTTTTTGGGAAAGGGTTCTTTTCTGGGGACGCGCGGCCAGTTCTCTTTTGGCCCGTCCAGAACGCGTGCCGTCATCTCCAGAATTTGTTTGCCGACTTTGCCGCGGGCGAGGTCTCCGGGCAGTGATCGTATCTGCAACAACGATTCCTCGTCGCGCGGTTTGTACATCGCGATATCGGCGACTGTTTCGTCTTTGAGGATGCGTGATCGGGGCACATCGCGGCGCACGGCTTCTTCCTCGCGCCAAGCGGCA
Source organism: uncultured Micavibrio sp. (assembly GCA_964539025.1). Taxonomy (GTDB): domain Bacteria; phylum Pseudomonadota; class Alphaproteobacteria; order Micavibrionales; family Micavibrionaceae; genus Micavibrio_A. Next base: position 88,554 of record CAZIFA010000003.1, on the reverse strand, counting down.
AGCGCCTGAAGAACGGCCAGAACATCGCCTCTATCGGATCGTACCTTGATGCGCTTCCACGATTCACTCGGCGGGTTTTGGTAGGTGCGCGGGGAATTGAGGATTTCCATCTCTTCAAACACCCATTGTTCGCGGCCCTGCTTCGTCAGCCGCGCGTGCAGCTTTTCATACACTTCGCGCAAATAAACAACATCGTCGAGCGCATAACGGATTTGTTTGGGCGATAACGGCCTGCGCGACCAATCGGTAAATTGCGCGTTCTTCTCCAACTCATGGCCCGTCAATTCGCGTACCAGTGCGTTATAGGCGACCTGATCGCCGAACCCGCACACCATCGCCGCGACTTGCGTGTCGTAAATCGGCGTCGGCAAAACTTTGTACAGGTGATAAAAAATTTCGAGGTCTTGGCGCGCCGCGTGAAAAACTTTCAAGACATTTTGATTGGCCATCAACGTGCGCACAGGCTCCCAATCCAGCCCTTCGATAAACGGATCAACCGCGGCTGCTTCGACATCCGGTCCCGCCATCTGCACAAGGCATAAACGCGGAAAATATGTTTTGTCGCGCAGGAATTCCGTGTCGATGGCAAGATACGGTCCCTTGGCGAGCGCCGCGCAAAGGTCGTTCAACTGGGTCTGGTTCTGGATGATCATCAATTTGTTCTATAGTGTATCGGCACGCCCGCCAAGGGGTAGGGGGCGAAAGCGCCCGGATTATGCGCAGTTTCGTGGAGGTTTTGTGGCCTAATTATACCCTTTTTTATAGTCCGTACCGCCATATGCTTTCCGCGAAAGATGGAAGTAATGCGGGAACCACTCCTTTAAATCCTTTGAAAAATGCTCGTTGCCATTACGTTTTCTATCAAGATTGGCCATTTGCACGACAGTGGTTACCCAGTACGGGTCTATTTCGTACGGATAGTTCAGATACTCACGCATCTTTAAACTTGAAGCGGCCAGATAGGAATTCAAAAGATACATAGCCCTGTTCAGGGACATTAAAAGCTCTTCTTCGCGGTCGTCTGGAATAATATGCAGCATGGGATTGTCGAAAAGCGTGAAATTGAGCCCTTGGATTTTTCCATCCCATGGATAGCCGAGAATGTCGCACACGGCATCTGATAACACCAAAGGCCATGAATTGTCTGGTGTCATCGTTGCTAATTTCTCCTTGGAAAATAATTGCTGATATCCTCGAAGCGCGACAGGCGCGATATCGATGGCTTTGGCATAGAGTTCGGGCCTGATACTATCGATTAAATCTTGTGTATGATATGTGCTGTTGCCCGGCATGCCGACGTGACATATGCCAATGGACATGGCCGCCCAGAGATGGGAAGGACCGTGGTGTTTGATTGTTTTCCGAACGCCTGCATCGTTTAGGTCCGTTAAATCGGCCTTATCGTTATAGTAATCTTTCACGGCTTATTGATATCCCTTTTGTAGCCATTATCTTCGTGTACCGCTCGCCATATTTTTTCATATGTTTAATTGGGGCGGAGTACGACGCCATCTTTCAGTGCATGATCGAGATAAATATTGTTCCATGCATCGAGGACGCACGGCAAAATCCATTCTGTGCTAGCTCTTGTCAGAGCCTCCTTCTTCAGGCCCACATCTATGGCAGGCTTAAGCCAGAACGGGTCTAGCTTGTATTTATATCCCAGATGTTCTTGCAATAATTGGGTGCCGGTGTTGATAAACCCGGTGAGTGAATTTACGGCGTTTTTTGCAAATTCATGCCGTATCTTGTGCTGCTCGGGCGGAATATCTCTTGATAAATCGAAGATATCTGTGTCGGTACTGCCGGGAATTATCAGGTCCTTCGTAACGCCTTGCGAATGGCAAAAAGCAACATGCACGAACATTGGCCACACGCGCTCGGGCGATGGATTTTGAAGAATATCGTTCGAGAAAGCGGATTTGGGCCAATGTTCTAAAAGCGAAGGGGCCAACCCGTGCGCCATATTGTAAATCTCGGGAGAGATGGCTTTGGCGAGGGTGGGGTAACAGCTTGTTCCCCTTTTCGGCATGAAAGAAATACAAAAGGCCACGGCTTTTGCCGCCTCGAAAGTTTTTCTGGCGGTATCGATAAGACCCATTTCTTCGTACCATCCGCCGCTTAAATCGCCGCTGTTTGCAAAATCTTCACTGAGCGTTTGTTTCGGTTGCGATAGGGTCGGGACTTCTTCCCATCGCGTGCGCGGATATACGAAATCCAATGCGATTGCCAGCGAAGGCGTGAACCATGTATTAAGCGGGTGGTCCATATAATTAGGATCACGTTGCGCCGCGACCCTCAAAACTTCAGGCAGCCATACCGGGTCTATCTTGTGGCGATATCCCATATGTTTCGTAATCATCTCTGCGCCCTTGCTCAGAAAATCGCTCAATATGCTTTCGGTGAGATGGGCGAAAGCCATGCGATGGGGTCGGAGTTTTTCGGGGAAATCTTCACTGCGCTCATAGATTTTAATGTCGGTGCCTTGAAAACATCCCACTTCATCATAACCGTTCAACAAATAAAACGCAGGTTCCAGCGCCATCGGCCACAGGCGTTCCGGCGCAAAATTTTTCATGATGTCGGGCGGAATGATTTTGGGATTGAGCTGGATAAGAGCCGGGGCCAGTTCGAGTGCCTTGGTATAAAGTTCATCCGGAAGTGTTTTCACCAGTGCACGCCCGTAACTCTTTTTCTTCCCGAGCATGGTGGCCAGGCATATGGCCATAGCGCTTGTGGCGGTAAGAATCTTTTCGGCGCGCTCGGCCAGTTCAATTTCACCTTCGACAATCACCGCCTGCTTGCGGTGTTCTTTTTCTGCCTTGGTGGAAAGGTTAATCGCGCTCATGATATCCCGATTATATTAAATGACGGCTACGTTGTACCTGCGTTTGCGGGTATATGTCGTGCAGAGCCTCGCTCAGGCATGGCGTGAACCATGTTGTGAGTGGCATGGTCTGTAAATCGACATTGTTTTTTTGTGCGACTTGCATGACCAACGGCAACCAAAGCGGATCGATATCGTATTTATATCCCAGATGTTCCTTGATCATGAGGGCGCCTTCATCCAAAAACCCCGACATGTTTATTTCCACAAGATGTGCGAACGCCATGCGATGGGGACGATACTCATCAGGAAAATCTTCTCGATAGTCAAGAATGCCGATATCGGTATCTGGAATCATGCCCCCGTTATAGTTTTGCATCATGTAAAATGCGGACTCAACGGCCATCGGCCATGCGCGCTGGGGCGTAAAATCGGAAGCGATACTTGCAGGGAAGATATCCGGACGCTGTTCAAGGACTTTGTGTGCGGCCTGGAGCGACCATTGGTACAAATCTTCCCGCACAGTTTCGATCAAATCATGACCATAGCTGCGGCGCTGGCCGAGTATGGAGGCGAGGCATACACCAACGCACGATGTAGCGGACATGATTTTATCGGCGCGTATTACCAGTTCTAATTCGTCTTCAACAATCACCGCTTTATGTCGCGCGGCCTCTGCAAACGTCTGCGTACTCAAGCTATCCCCCATACATAGTAACCGTACTTACCATATTTAATTATGGGCCGGAGCGCCAGCCCCTGTTTTTGGCCTTCCACAGCTTGATTTCCTTTGCGTACAGCCAGCAGGCCCGTTATAAATTTCCCCATATTTTTAAAAAGGTTAAGGGTACCCATGCACAGCTACAGAACGCACAAATGCGGCGAACTTCGTAAATCCCATGTCGGCCAGACGGTCAAGCTTTCGGGCTGGGTGCACCGCAAACGCGACCATGGCGGCGTTCTGTTCATCGATTTGCGCGATACCTACGGCCTGACCCAATGTGTCATTGAACCCAATGATGAAGTAGGGAAGCTTGTTGAATTTAACACCCGGGTTGAATCTGTAGTTACGATTGAAGGTGAAGTTATCAATCGTGCGGAAGGAACCATTAACCCGAAAATGCCAACGGGTGAAATCGAGGTTGTGGTAAAAAGCATTACCGTTCAATCGCAAGCTGATGTAATTCCTTTTCAAGTCGCCGAAGAAGATGGCGCGGGCGAAGATGTCCGCCTCAAATACCGTTATCTCGATCTGCGCCGCGAAGGAATGCATTCCCGCGTCCGCCTGCGCAACAACGTCATCAAAAAAATGCGTGAATTGATGTGGGCAGAAGACTTCCAGGAATTCAACACGCCGCTGCTGACCGCAAGCTCCCCCGAAGGCGCCCGTGATTACCTCGTGCCATCGCGCCTGCACCCCGGTAAATTCTACGCGCTGCCGCAAGCGCCGCAGATGTTCAAACAATTGCTGATGGTATCGGGCTTTGATCGCTATTTCCAGATCGCACCGTGTTTCCGCGATGAAGATGGCCGCGCCGACAGGCTCGCTGAATTCTACCAACTCGATGTCGAAATGTCCTTCGTGCAACAAGAAGACGTTTTCGCCGTCATGACCAAAGTCATTTCCGGCATCTTCAACGAATTCAACGATTTCACAGGAACCAAGCACCGCGTCGAATTCCTGCCCAACATGAAATACGCCGACGCGATATTCAAATACGGCTCGGACAAACCCGACCTTAGAAACCCACTCACCGTCTGCGATGTCACGGATGTCTTCAAACGCGATGACGTCACGTTCAACGCCTTTAAGGGCGTGATCGCCAAAGGCGGCGTAGTCCGCGCCATCCGCGCACCGAAGGTTGCCGATCGTCCGCGCTCCTTCTTCGACAAACTCAATGACTGGGCGCGCGGCGAAGGCGCTGTCGGCCTTGGCTATATCACGGTCAAAGATGGCGCAGGGCAGGGACCTATCGCCAAATTCGTTCCGGCAGAGGCGCAAGCCGAATTGAACAAGGCCGCCGGCCTCGAAGAAGGCGATGCGATTTTCTTCGTCTGCGATAAAGAAGAAAAAGCCGCGAAATTCGCTGGCCGCGCGCGCGATAAAATCTGCGATGACATGGATATTCGTGAGAAGGGCGTGTTCAAACTCTTCTGGATCGTCGATTTCCCGATGTATGAATTTGATGAGAAGGCACAAAAAATCGACTTCTCCCACAACCCGTTCTCGATGCCCCAAGGCGGCCTCGATGCGCTGGGCGGGCCAGACCCGCTCAAGGTCCTCGCCACGCAATATGACTGCGTCTGCAACGGCTATGAACTCTGCTCGGGTGGTATCCGCAACCACAAAGCCGAAATCATGGAACGCGCCTTTGCGATTGCTGGCTATCCCAAGGAAGTGCTCGAGAAAAAGTTCGGCGGTATGCTCAACGCGTTTCGTTACGGCGCGCCTCCCCACGGCGGCTGCGCGTTCGGTGTGGACCGCATTGTGATGCTGCTGGCGAATGAACCGAACCTGCGCGAAGTTTACGCCTTCGTCATGAACGGCCAATACGAAGACCCGATGATGAACGCGCCGAGCGACATCACCGAGGCACAGCTCAAAGACCTGCACTTAAAACTCAACCTGCCCAAGAAGGTTGAGGCTGCTTGATGACAGAAAATGTTGGCCGCATTAACTTGCAAATAGAAGATTGTTTTAAACAGTTTGAAGTAAGTTTTAATAGGGTTAAATATTTTTCATGCATCGCAAGTAATCTCAATGAATCTCACCTTCCTGCAAAGTGGGAGATATATAATCCTAATGGCATTACTTATAACATGCCAAGTCCTAATAGCTCAGATCTGATAATCAAAGGATATCAGCATTTTATTCAAAGATATTTGGTGCGGGATTGTATTGAAAGTTTTGCCCTGTGTTTGGATGGGTTGTGCTTAGTTCTCATGTTGAATGGTAAAAGAGTCCCATCAAACATTATTTTAATTGATGCCTTATCTTTAGAAGAAAAAAATTACTTCAAACACTTTCAAGCAGTAGGGTTGTTTTCAAAGGTTAAAAAATTAGAAGACGACTTTTTTCTTTCTCTGGCTAAAGATAATAAGAGGGTTATTACTAGTTTGAAGGATATTAGAAATTGCTTTTCTCATAGTAATGGTATTGTAAGAAATATTGATGGCAGGGAATTTAGTAAAGACGAGCGGCATTTTATATGGAGGTATATTCGTATTTTTGTAAAAGATGCGGACGGTGGTGAAGAAAGGCCATTGGTAATGGGTATGGAGGTAAAAAAGGGATCACATATTTGTATGCAGCTTACTGAGTATTCGAAAACTTTTAAGATCGGTGAATCTATATCCTTCTCACCTATAGAAACGTATGACATTGCATATTCTTTACAGATTTCAGCGGCAAATTATCTTGAGATTTTAAAAGAAAAATTAGGCATTAAAAATGTAGCAGCTTAAATAAGGAAAAACACCATGCCCCAACATTTCCACAACCGCACGCCAGAAGAACGCCTCTACATCCTCGAAGAGCAGATGATCAAGGTGAACAAAATCCTCGATGCCGATGGTTTTCTCGAAAAGAAAGTCATCGAATATGAACGCCGGATCGCCGCGCTCGAAGCCGAAATAAAATCGTTGAAGAAGTAGCCCTTCCTGTCATCCCGAGCGTCTTGTCCGGCGAAGCACGCAGGGCGAAGACGGAAGTCGAGGGATCTTTGGCGCAACGATCATGGAAAGATCCCTCCGCTGCGCTACGCTTCGGTCGGGATGACAAATAACTGGATTGCTTCGTCACTTTGTTCCTCGCAATGACAATAATTGTTGTCATCCTGAGGACGTAGTCCGAAGGATCTCAGATTCTTCGCTTCGCTCAGAATGACACCATAGCGGCGGAGCCCGTACCGTCTCGCAATGACGAAAAAGCAGCTTATCGCCCGGGCGCTGCCGCGGGCACTGGAGTCTTCACATTCGTTCCCATATCCTTTTGTATACCCTCCAATTGCTCATTCGCCGCGCGTTCCAGCTCATCCACATGGGCGCGCAGCGTGGGAAGGTCCATGTTCTCCGTCGGCGATACATCCGGCTTCATATCGTATGTGCTTCCTATGTCTATGCCCCATGCGTCATGGTTCTCTATCTTCAGGCCCATAGCATGCACGGACCGCGCAAGAATCTGTTTCATCGCGCCGTTGAAACTGTTGCTGTTGGGGGCTTCCTGTCCCAAAAGACCGAAACTCATCGCCTGCCGCCCGCGGTTGTTCATGTCGATCGTGCCTTTGACCATATCGGCGTATAACCGCATGATCTGCTCTTCCGATCCTGTGAGGACGATTTTCGTGTAATCGCCGCCCATGACGGGGTTTTTTACGTTCGCATGCTGCAACTGGTTGCGGTGAGCTCCGGGGTCGTCTTTTTGCAGCGGGTCGTTTTCGAATTTCGTGCGCTCGCCATCGATGACGAGCCCGACCAGCCTGCCGTCTCCCGTCATCTTCCCGTCCTTATCTAACCCCACGCCGTGAATGCGCTTGCGGGATTCAAATTTGCCGTCGGGGCCTATTGTTCCGATCTCGATATAATTGTGGTTGAAAATTCCGCCGGGGCCTGCGGTGATACCCATAGATTTTTCAACGAATTTTTTGCTCAGGCCGATCGTTTTATCGGCGATGTGCAGGTCGATCGGTTCCGCGCCGAACCGTATGGCCCATTTTGCGCCATCGGGCGCTTTGGCACCCGTTTTGTCGAACTCCGTCGGTTTCTCTTCCGGTATGGAGGTAAACGGCTGAAGGAGGAGCGACGTCCCCGTGGCGGCTGCGGCACCGGCGAACGCGAATCTGAGCAAATCTCGTCTATTCATAAAGCGCCTCATGTTAATACGATCGTTGACGTATAATATGGCAAATTATTAAAGATTTGACAAATTGTGATTATATTCCTGTAATATGGGCGCGAAACTGATGCTTGGCTTTGCCGTGTGGCTACGGCTTTTTCGGCGTGAAGGCCGATGCGCGTCTTGCATTCGCCAGATGTCTGCGCATTTCATCGTTTTCGATTTCTAACGCCGATGCATCATTGGGTGTATTCTTCCTAGTTCCTTCTATGTGCTTGGATGAAGCAAAGAAGAGTTCTATGGAGTCTATCGCTTCTTCCGACGGTTCAGGAAGGTCTTCGAGCGCGGGCATGTCCAATGGCGTCATCCAGTAGCTAAGCTTGTCAGCATGATCTTGCACCAACGTCTGCTCCACAAGGTTCGATGGCTCTGCCAGCTTTGTTAGAACGGCGTGGTGTACCCGCTGCATGGTTGTGTACATAGACGCTCTTTTATCGGCCAACACCTGTCTGATTTCGGGTTGGGTGAAAATTACATGCATATCTGGCTCATAAAGATCATGGCCTGCCTGCGCTTGGTGCAAGAGCCCGCTGATGATGACGTCCGCCGCGAGTTCATGATCGTGCGATCTCGTCATGGCGCGGTCGAGATCGCTCATTTCCCAAGAATCTTTTTGCGCAAGATCCGGTCCTTCGTTCAAGATCATTCGCACAATCGTGGCGATGGCCGTCCTCTTCGCCATTTTATCGGGGGTCATGTCGTCGGTATAAAGAGGGCGATGCAGCCCCAGCAGAGAGCCGATAACATTTGTAGAACCTATAGGCGTGTTGACATCGATGCCGCGGGCGATCGCTTCAGCAACGTTTTCGGGGTGCAGCAGCATGATGCCCATTTGCCACAGTCGCAGGGCCTCGGGGTCCTGGGGTTTAAACAAACGTTCGAAACTTTTTTCATGCATGGCGCCAATCCTTTGCGTTATAACTTTTTAAACCGTTGGAACCGGTTCCATCAGTTTGGGTGCCACCGTTTCTTTGCGCACTTGCCCGATGCGGAACAGGATGTTTGGCAACAGCGGTTCATCGATCTGGTATTGATCGATTTCAATGGCATGTCCTTTAATTGCGTCCTTAGAATATGGCGGCTTCAAACTATCGGGCAGGCATTTCAGAACCTGTTGTGAAAATCCGTAACCGGGCCAGTCATTGTATTGTCCGTTTTGCGCGGTTTCGCCTTCGGACAACGTCATTGCAATCATGGCAGTTTGGAACGTCATGAATTCCTTTTTTTCATCCATGAATTTACCTTTGATGATGTCATTGGGGAAAAGGGTTTTACGCTCATCCAATACAACGCGTTCGGCATCGGGCGCGGTGATATCTGCATTCGGTTCTTTGGTGACGAACATCGAAAACGTGATTTCGGGGTTGTTTTGTGCATCGCCCGTGCGGACTTCGATCATGCTTGATCTGCCGATAACCTGAAATCCTGTTTCGCCATCATCTTCGATCCGTTTGAAGGTGAGCGGGAAGAGGGGCTGATCAATGCAGCCTTGCATATAACTGAGTTCTTCAATGTCCTGTATTGGTCGATTGATTTTGGCGACGAAGGCTTCTGCATCGTTTGCGATTTCGCCGATCCGGGAAAGCCGTACGATTGCGCTCGGCAGGCCGCGCGGTTTTCCGCGTTCGCGGGCTGCATGTATATCACTCAGTCTTACTCTTGCCATATCCGTCTCCAATCCAATGCTTTTGACGCGGAATTTATAGGGATAGGTATGAATTATGTCAAGAAAAGATGGTTTGACAAATTATGATTTAATTCCTATAATGGCCGCATGAAATTGATATCCGCTTTCTGGCGCTACTGGAAATGGCTGTGTGTGGCGCTGATGACCAGCTTTGTTGTGCTTGCGATACTCGCAGCGCTTATCGCCTCGTTCAAACTTGATCCTATCGACAAAACGCCCATCGAACGCTGCATCGATTCCGGCGGTTCGTGGGATGCGGGGGAGGGCGTGTGCAAAAACGCGGCTTGAAAAACCTGGTTGGCTAACCAAAATTAACCAATGGATACTGCAAAACACGACAAACGAACTAATGGATTTGAGATTAGGGAAAAGAAAATGACCAACATTAACCCATTCCGTCATTGCGAGGAGCCGCAGGCGACGCGGCAATCCATCTTGCTATGGTTGTCAAACCGTAGGATGGATTGCTTCGCTGCGCTCGCAATGACGATGCTGCTTCTGGTCGCCATACCCGGCCTGACACGCGCCGAAGACAAAACCCCTGTGCCCGTTTCCACCGATGCTATGGCGGTTTTCGCGGGCGGATGTTTTTGGTGCATGGAATCCGAATTCTCGCACAAGACCGGAATCTCCGATGTGACATCCGGTTATGCGGGCGGCGAGGGACCGGCCCCGACATATGAGGAAGTCTCATCCGGCAAGACGGGATTTAAGGAATCCATCGCCGTGACATACGATCCGCGCCTCGTATCGTACAAACAACTGCTCGATATCTTCTGGAGCAACGTCGATCCGTTCGATGACAAAGGGCAATTCTGCGACAAGGGTTCGCAATATATCGCTGCGATTTTCTACAGCTCGTCACAGGAAGAAAAACTCGCGCGCGCATCGCTCGCGGAAATTGAGAAAAAATACAAACGCAAAGTCGCCACGCAAATCCTTCCCATGACAACGTTCTATGAAGCCGAAGAACATCATCAGGACTACGCCGAAAAGAACTCCGCGCAGTATAATCGCTATAAAAACGGCTGCGGCCGCCCGCAAAGATTGGAGGAATTACGCAAGGAAGGTGAAAAGAATTAGTCTAGTAATACAACATCGCCGGATGCGGCATATCTTTGAACTTCGCCTTCAACGGTTTGTGCCAGTAAGCTTTTTGCCCTTCGGATATGTGCTCGGCAAGCTCCGGATCGCTTTCGTTTTGAAGCGCCTTTTGAAAAGTTTGCGAGATGTATTTATGGTTACGCATAAACATATTGTAAGACCTGAGGCGAAGACCTCTGTCTTCGACTGTCATAAAATAATCGTACACGCTTGGAATGTGGCGGCGCTCATATTCCATTCGCCCGTCTTCGATAATCGTACGACGCACCACTTCTTCAGCGGCCTTGGCATTCCCAGATATCATCGCATAGTCAGCCGGGATCATATCGAAATCATCCGGTGATTTCAGATCGCATCCTTTATCGATCAGGAATTTCACCAACTCCGTCTGCTGCTCGAAAATATCCGGATGGTGATCGTATAACAGAATCGTGGTCAACGGATGTATCTGTGAATCTTCTTCTACCTGAAAATCAGGGCTGAACTTGCGTTCATTGATAAGCCATTCCACGCGATCGATGTCCGCCGCGTAAATGGCATTACTCCACGTATCTTTGAGAGTATTGCTTTCAAAGTAATGTTTATTTGAAAGCACGGCCTGTTTGATTTGCCGCCATGTCATTCTGACTTGCTTGGCATGTGGTTTGACAAACAGCATCTCTTTGAGCAAACGCTTTTCCGACATAGTAAACTCTCCCCCTGAACAGTACTTAAGAGCTATCGCATAAATCCCGACCCCGTCAAGAAATTGATAAAAAGGCGGCCCGGTGCTTGGGGAAACACCGGGCCTATTTCGCCTGCCTAGGGTTTGGGGTTCACGGTAGGGAGGGGCGGCAGGCGGAAATTTCGTTTTGTCCTTTTATATCGGCAAATCCTGGGTCCTTTCATAAAAACCCTTGTTGCTGCGTTTGCTGGCATACAGCCGATCATCGGCGGCGCCGAACACGTCTTCGATACTGTCGGCGAGCGTATAATCTTTCAGGCCAAGGCTCGCGCGGATCGGCAATTCAGCGCCGTACCAGACGAGCGATAGAGAATTGAGTTGTTTGATCAGGTTTTGCGCACGGACCAACGCCCGGTCGCGTTCGGTGTTGACGAGCAGCAGGACGAATTCGTCCCCGCCAAAGCGCGCGCAAGCATCCATCGCGCGTGAATTGGCCGTAAGCGTTTTGGCGACGAGGCGCAATGCGGCATCGCCCGCCTGATGGCCATAGGTGTCGTTGATCGTTTTGAAATTATCGAGATCGACGAGAATCAGAAGCCCGCCGCCGCTATGACCGCGTTTCATCCGGTCTGTTTCGCGCACGAAGGCATCGAAGAATCCGCGGCGGTTCATAAGGCCGGTCAGTTCGTCGATAGTGACTTGTTGTTCGAGCTGCGTGATGCGTTTTTCCTGCGCGGCCATTTTCGCTTCGGCGGCGCTCAGGCGCATATGAGCGCAGCGGATCAAGGCTATGCTCGCGCTCATAGTCCGCCACCATCCGTCGCGTTCTAGGTCGCGTTGATCGGACTCGTCGCCGCGCGGCTGCCTTGCCAACGCGGAACGCTCTGGCCGGGACGGGGCCGGCAGCGAAGGTCTGGGTCCGAAATCTTGCATTTAAAAAACACCCTTTAACATTGTCCCGGCGTTCTGGCCGGGGCGGCGTACCACACGCCTTGCTCACCAATTCATCCATGCGAAGCGTGTGCCAGTTGCGTTTGGTTGAAATTATTGTGATATTTCAGGATGTTGAAGGATGGAATAAAAAGAGCAGTTTAGGCAGCTTTGATGGCAAAAAATGCCATTTAATGGCTATAGGGCAAAGCTTGCCGCAGGAGGATTGTCTTTAAAGTCCTAAGCCTTTGTATTAAGATCATAAGTCTGTCTTAACACCCTAGCCCGATGGGTCCGTATGTCATCATTTCGTTCTTGCCTGTTGTTGACTGCTACGGTTGCTCTGATTTTGTCTGGTCCTGCCATGGCAGCCTCTACGGACCTTGCCAAAGGTCTAGCGGCCCACAAAGCGCTGTACGATGTTGACCTGACCGCCACGCACAGCGGATCGCAGATCCTGAATATCAGCGGGCAGATGTCCTATGAATGGAAACCGTCCTGCGATGCGTTCCTGACCGATCATAAATTCAAGCTGTTCTACGAATACGCCGATTCACCCGGTATGCGCATCGCTTCCGATTTTTCGACCTATGAAACGGATGATGGCAAGAGTTTCAATTTCACCTCGCGCCGCTTGCGCGACGGGGAGATGTATCAGGAGATAGTTGGCCAGGCGAGCACGGACGCCAACGGCGGCGTGGCGTCTTATCGTATGCCGGAGAAATTGAAATACGATCTTGAGCCCGGCACATTATTCCCGCTGGGACACACGCTGGAATTGATCCGTCATGCGCAAAAAGGCGATAAATTTTATTCCGCGCAGATTTTCGACGGCAGTGACGAAGATGGCCCGATTGAGATTAATAGCTTTATCGGCAAGTCCGTAGACGGCACGAAGAATATTCCGGCCAGCAGCAAGGCCATCGATGCTTTATTGCTGTCCGGCAAGGCCTGGAACGTGCGTATGGCGGTGTTTCCAGTCAAGGACAAGGAAGAGGAATCCGATTACGAAATGTCTATGGTGTTTCATGAAAACGGTATCATTTCCGACATGCTGATCGAATATGACGATTTCTCGGTCAAACAAAAGCTGGTGGCGCTTGAGAAAATCCCGGCGGATAGCTGTGATTCCCCAGTTATAGTGCCGAAAAAGCCTTGAGCTGTCGCAACATCTTAACTTTTTGGTAACCAATCTCCTGCTAGCATTCCCAATGGTAAAAAAGAACAGGCGCATAAAGGGTTAAGGGCTTCATATCATGACAAAAACAGTTCTCATCGTTGAGGACAATGAGCTGAACATGAAGCTGTTCCGCGATCTTCTTGAGGCGCATGGAATCGCCACTATCGAAACCCGCAACGGGATGGAAGTGCTGGAGATCGCGCGCACCAAGAAACCGGACCTGATTTTGATGGATATCCAGCTTCCCGAAGTGTCCGGCCTCGACGTTACAAAATGGCTCAAGGGGGATGAGGCGCTAAAATCCATCCCAGTGATCGCCGTCACCGCATTTGCGATGAAGGGCGATGAAGAAAAAATCCGCCAGGGCGGTTGTGAGGATTATATATCCAAACCGATTTCCGTTTCCCGCTTCCTTGAAGTGATCCAGACTTATCTGGCAAAGCCCAGCGCGGAAATCACGCAAACAGAAAAACAATCAACAGATCATGTTCCAGGTTTTGAAATCCGTGATGCGGGCGGAGCCGGGGAAGATGATGAAACGGCTTTTGATCTTCCCGACGAAGAGGAAGACGATCTGGCCGAAGACAATGTGAAATAGGGGATTCATAAAACCATGTCAGCGCGCGTATTAGTCGTCGACGATATATTGCCTAACGTCAAATTGCTGGAAGCCAAGCTTTCCAGCGAGTATTATGAGGTTCTGACCGCGACCAACGGGCCCGATGCGTTGGAAAAAGTCGCATCGCAAAGCCCGGATATCGTTCTGCTCGACGTGATGATGCCGGGCATGGACGGGTTCGAAGTTTGCAAGCGCATCAAGGAAAACCCCGCGACGGCGCATATCCCGGTGGTCATTGTTACGGCACTGACCGATTCAGCGGACCGCATCAAGGGCCTCGAAGCCGGCGCCGATGATTTCTTATCCAAACCGCTTAACGACATAGCGTTGATGAGCCGCGTGAGATCCTTAGTTCGTCTGAAAATGACGGTTGATGAATGGCGGATTCGTGAAAACACGGCATCGCAGCTTGGTGTGGTGGATGGATCTGCAAACGCGATGAGTGAGCCGGTCGAACATGCACGTATTCTGGTGATAGAAGATCAATCCTATGAAAGCAAGAAATTTATCGACACGCTCAAGGTTGATGATGACATCGTCCTTGTTTCCGAAAGCGGTGTCGACGCCATGGCGAAAGTCAGTCAGAGCGATTACGATCTTATCGCCGTCAGCCTGAATTTGAAAAACGAAGACGGGCTTCGCCTGTGCTCGCATCTACGCTCCAGTGAAAAGACCCGCTCGATCCCGATCCTGATGATCGCCAACGAAGACGACATGTCACGCATCGCGCACGGGCTTGAGATTGGCGCGCATGATTATATCCTGCGTCCTGTGGACCGGAACGAACTTCTAGCCCGCGTACGAACACAGATTCGCCGCAAGCGCTTCCAGGAACGTCTGCGTTCTAACTTTGAATTAAGTTTGTCGATGGCGCTTACCGATTCTCTTACCGGGCTTTATAACCGCCGCTATTTCGAGGTCCACCTGCAAAAATTGCTTGAAAAAAATCAGGCCAGCAAAAAATCCATGTGCATTCTTATGCTTGATGTCGATCATTTCAGAACGTTCAACAACACGCATGGACATGCGGTTGGTGACGTTGTTTTGAAGATATTTGCCAAACGGATTTTGAATTCATTGCGCAGTTTCGACCTTGTCGCCCGGTTGGGTGGAGAGGAATTTGTGGTTATTCTGCCCGATATATCGACCGATATGGCTTATCTCATTGGCGAACGTTTACGCCGGAATATTGCCGATGAACCGTTTCCGTGTGATGTTGAGGGTGGCTCTGTGAATGTTACCACCTCGATAGGCGGGGCGATTATCAAAGATGGAATCGCAACGATTGCCCAGGTTCTCAAACGCGCGGATGATTGCCTGTATGCCGCCAAGGAAGGCGGGCGTAACTGCGTGGTCTTTGAGGAGAAAGGCAAACTCAACCCGGATGATTATCAGATCGAAGCCCGACCGTTTATTGAGTAGCGATTCGAATTTTGACGATAAAAAACCCGGCATTCGCCGGGCTTTTTTTTGAACTAGGTCTTTTTGGAAGGCGGCATTTTCTTTTCTTCGAATTCGACATGCATTCCTTTTTTGCCTGTCGCCTCATTGAGCGCCCAGGGGTCGTATTTCATCTTTTTCAGCTTCTCGGTCGCCTTCGAGCCTTTTTTTGTGTAATAACGGAAACCCGTGCCTGCCGTGGATTCCATGCGGACTTTCGTTGCGCCGCCGCCTTTTTTAGCCATTGTCTTAGCCCTTTATTTGAAAATTAGACCCTGCTTATTGCGGGTTTTGGGCGAAATGTCAAGACATTCCCATTAGGCTGCTTTGTAGGCAAGAAAGGGCTGAAATCCGGATTTTGGGCGCTGATTTACAGCCTCCATGCCGCTAAAGCTCCACTCGGCCCGCTGGGGATGCACTTCCCCGATCCGGATACGGACCATCTCGCCTTCCCGAACGGTAGCATGATTATTGAAAATCAAAGATTTGCCATCATATCCCGTTCTCCACTGTTCGGGCATGTCAGCATAGGGAATCCATTGTTTCAGGCTAGAATTGTTGTGCAGGGTGATTTCCGCCCCGGTCCGCTCGACTCTGGACAACGTGGCCCGGATCGTGTGCCCTTCCAGACGCTGTAAATCCCGGACCGCGTAATATTTGGTCGTGTCGTCGGAAACCTGCTGCACTATCTCCTGAGAATAGTTCAGAAGGTTGGCGGTGCGGAACATTTGTTCCCCATCACGTTCTGATAATCCCAACTCATGATTGCCCAGCGAAGTATGAACCGCCCGCAAGGTTACGATGTCGGCATAGCGGCGGATAGGGGATGTAGCATGGGTGTAATTATCACGCTGCAGACCGAAATGGGCGTAAGGCAGGTCGGTGTAGATAGCACGATGTAAAAATTTCTTACGAATAAGACTTTCAACCTTTGATCTTTGGTCACGGTACTCGGCATCGCGCATGATACGGTTCAATTCGCCCGTATGCATATCTTCGATATGGTCCGGAACGTCATAGCCCATTTTTTCTAACGCGGCCTTCAGCTCTTCAAAGGCTATTATGCTATCGCTCCCTGTGTGTGACCGGGAAAGGAAATCGATCCCTTTATCCAGTAAATACCCGGCTATGGCGGTATTGGCTTCGACCATCATGCCCGCAACGAGGCTTTGCGCAAAGACAGCGCGCGGATCGATGTCTGCATCGAAAACCAGACCGCCTCCGTGACGCATTTTCTCGATCAGTTTCTCTCCGAATTCCACGTAATCCCGGACAACGTAACTGCGCAATTGCACATGATCTTCAAACTGACCATAGGTCATTTGTCTTTGTGCGGCGATCAATCCTGCGCCTATTCTGGTGGTGCCCTTAATTTGCACGCCGTATTCATCCCAGAATTGTTCGACATAGATGACGGGCTTTGTTGTGCCTTGCGTCAATGAAGCGTGCCGGACCAATCTTTCGGGCAGCATGTGGATTGTCCGGTCGGGAAAATAATGTGTAAAGCCGCGCAATTTGGCGGCAGCATCCAACAATGTGTCCGGACGCACGTAGTAAGGAACGTCTGCGATGACAACCAGTGTACGGAATCCATCACGTGTGCGTTGAACCAAAATACCGTCGTCATGATCGCGAGCATAAACAGGGTCTATAACCAGAATTTTTTCTTTGGTTAAATCGCGGCGGCCTTCATTGGGTAGGGACCTGCGAACCGATAATTTGGATTCAAGCAATTCCGCCGCGTTGTGCCGTGTTTGCAGGCGGTGCTTTTTGGCGATAATGGAATGAATGGATTCCCCTGTATCCGGATCCCACTTTTGTTCCCCGATCTCCAGAATTGGATTGAACGGGTTAAAACCGCGCGGAATGAGCGCATGAAAGGATTTTTTTGGATTTATCGGACCATCGGGCATTGTGCTGGCACGAAATTTCGCCTGGATCCCTGAATCATTTGCCACAAAAAACGATTCACCGTTTTGTTTCTTGAAACGGCCTGTCAAGGACGGCGGCTTTTCGTCGGAATAGCTGCCCAGAAATCGCCCTTTAAATTCTACACCTTTGTGCCGCCATATCTTGAGGGCGACGGGTTCTCCTGTATAGATTCTAAGCTCGCCCGTGGGTCTTTTAAACTCGTTTAAAGAAACGGTCACGTCAGGAAGTTTGCGATCAACGTTTTCGATCTGCAATACGATTTTATTTTTGGCTGTCTCTCCTTTGACTTTTGCCACCACGACGTCAGACATCGATGTCTTCGCGCGATATTGTCCGCGTTTGTCCATTGGCGGCAGTAGATGCCCTTTTTCAATAAGAGATTTAAGAGAGGCCTGAACGATTTGGATATTATTGTCAGTCAGACTGAGCGCGCGCGTAAGAGCCCCGGCAGAAATGCCATCCCTATCGTAGCTTACGATTTGTTGAATTTTATCTTCAATCAAATCTGGCGATGTGTTCGCCATTCACATTCCCCCCGGAAATTAAACTTAGTTACTACAACACCCGGCCTACCGCCGTTTTTTACCGCCCTTCTTGCCCGGTTTCGGACCGTGGCGGCTTTGATTATTTTTATGAGACTTATGGATATGACGATTCCGGGAATTTTGCAATGCATTATTAGAAGGTTTGAATTTTAACCCCGGTAAATCGGCGGAATCATTGCCGATTATTTCAAAAACGCTGCTGCCTGTGAAACCATCTGCCTCTACGATCCGAATATTAACCTTTGCGCCGAGACGATAGAGGCGCTTGGACCGCTGTCCAATAAGGGCGTGCTGTTTTTCGTCATGGATATAGTAATCGGAAGGCAGGGTGCGGATGGGGATCAGTCCGTCGGCGCCATTTTCATCGAGCGTGACGAACAGGCCGAAGCGCGTGACGCCGTTGATGCGCCCTGCGAACTGATCGCCAATTCTCTGAGACATCCATTTGGCCGTGAAGCGATCAACGGAATTGCGCTCGGCCTCCGCCGATGTGCGCTCGGTTTGCGAAATATGATCGGATTTTTCTTCGAGCGTTACGGCTTCTTCATCCGACAATCCACCGGGGCCTAGATCGTAGGCGCGGATCAAGGATCTATGCACGAGCAGGTCGGCGTAACGACGAATGGGCGATGTAAAGTGCGCATATTTTTCTAGCGCTAATCCGAAATGGCCGATATTTTCCGGCGAATAAATCGCTTGCGATTGCGAGCGCAAAATTACTTCGCTCACCAGATGCGAATAGGGCGAGGCTTTCGCCTTTTCCAGCAACAGATTTATCTGCGCGGGTTTGATCGTGATGCCTTTTGGTAGTGACAAATCGAACGCTTCGAGGAATTCTCCGGCGGAATTGAGTTTTTCCTGTGTCGGGCGGTCATGCACGCGATAGACGCACGGCGCTTTCTTCTGCTCCAGTGCACGCGCGGCGGCGACGTTGGCGAGGATCATGAATTCTTCGATTAGCTTGTGGGAGTCAAACCGCGCACGGTTCTTGACCCCCGTCATGTTGCCTTCTTTGTCGATCAGGATCTGGCGTTCCGGTAAATCGAGATCGAGAGCGCCGCGCTGACGGCGAGCTTTGTCGAGAATGTCATAAGCTTCGTAGAGCGGGTTGATGACCTTGTCCATTAGCGGGCCTGTGAGGTCAGTAATTTCCCCGTCTTTTGCCGCCTGCACCTGATCGTAGGTCAGGCGCGCTTCGGAACGCATCAGGCCGCGCACGATTTTAAAGCTCTTTAAGCTCCCATCGAAATCAATGCGCATATGGAATGCCATGCAGGCGCGGTTTTCTTTCGGTCGCAGCGAACAAAGATCGTTGGACAATGCTTCGGGCAACATCGGCACGACGCGGTCGGGGAAATACGTCGAGTTCCCACGGCGAAGAGCTTCACGATCGAGCGCAGAGCCGGGGCGCACGTAATAGGAAACGTCGGCAATCGCAACGATCAGGTGATAACCACCATCTTCTTTTTCTGCGAACACGGCATCGTCGAAATCACGCGCATCCGCGCCATCTATGGTGACAAGCGGATAGATGCGTAAATCCTCGCGGCCTTTTAATTCTGGCACGGTCATGCCATCGGTTTCGTCGATCACGGCTTGCGGGAAATGTTCGGACAATCCGGCTTCATAGAGAGCGATCAATGAAATCGCTTTGGGATCATCACGGCGACCGAGCACCTGCGTGATGCGCACTTTCTTACGATGCAATCCGCGCGCGGGCTGGACTTCGCCTACCACCAGATCGCCTTCTTTCGCGCCGTTCAGATCGGCCTGCGGTACATCGAAATCATGCTTGGCGCGTTTGCTGGCGGGTTCCAGCACATAGCCGGTTTTGTGGCGGACCAACTGGCCCATCACTTGGCCTTTGGCTTCATCGAGGCGCTTAATGACTTTGCCTTCATAAAGCTTATCGGAAAAGCGACGTAATGCTACGAGTACGCGATCCTTTTCCTTCAACGCCACATGGCCTTTCGCGCCATCGGGTACGATTTCTATTTTGGGCGGGGGGCCCTGTAATTCTTCATTCCATTCGGTAGGGTGTGCGAACACATCTCCGTCTATATCGATTTCATACACTTCGACTGTCGCAACGGAGGGCAAGCCCTTGGGTATCGCATATTCTTGCCCCGGCAGGCGGACGATTTCGCCGCTATTGGTCAGTTCGCGCAAAATATCCTTCACATCGCGGCGGTCGTCACCCCGAATACCGAAGGCTTCGACGATGTCGCGCTTGCTCAAAGGGGAGGGGCTGTCCGCGATAAGGCGGAGAATGGTGTTTTTATCGGGCTTTTCGCCCTTGTCCTTGGTCATGTCCTTGATTGTAGGCCTTTCGTTTGGTAATGCTCAATGGCTGATTTGAGGGGAAAACGGACTATCCATGCAAAAGATTGTTGTCACCGGCGCCGCGGGGTTTATCGGCTATCATTTGAGCCGGCGTTTGTGCGCAGACGGGCGGGAAGTCCTTGGGATAGATAACCTCAATAATTATTACGATGTCAGCCTAAAACAAGACCGCCTGGCCAATTTAAAGGGGCTTTCCAACTTCCGGTTTGAAAAATGTGATCTGGAAGACGCGGGCGGAATTGCCAAGCTGATCGCAGATTTCAAACCCGATGTCATCGTCAATTTGGCGGCGCAGGCGGGGGTGCGCTACTCCCTCGAAAATCCGCAGCTTTATGTTTCCAGCAACATCACCGGATTCATGAATATTCTGGAGGCCGCGCGGCACAACAAGGTGAAGCATCTCGTGTTTGCATCGTCGTCGTCCGTTTACGGAGCGAACACGAAGCTGCCGTTTTCCGTGAGCGATAATGTCGATCACCCGGTGAGCCTATACGCCGCAACGAAAAAAGCGAATGAGCTGATGGCCCATTCCTACGCGCATCTTTACGGCATTCCTTGCACGGGCCTGCGCTTCTTCACCGTCTATGGATCGTGGGGCCGTCCTGACATGGCCTATTTCAAATTCACGAAATCTATTTTTGATGGCAAACCTATTCAGTTGTTCAACAACGGCGACATGAAACGCGATTTCACGCATATCGATGATATTATCGAAGGTGTGACGCGGTTGATCGATATTCCGGCAACCCCGGATGCAAAATGGTCGGGCGATGCGCCCGATCCTGCGACGAGCAAAGCGCCTTATCGTCTCTACAATATAGGTAACAACAACCCCGAAGAACTGATGACGATGATCGGCCTGCTCGAAAAAGAAACGGGCATCGCGGCAAAGATCGAAAAACTCCCGATGCAGCCGGGTGATATTTACGCGACTTACGCGAATGTCGATGCGTTGCAATCAGCAACGGGCTTCAAGCCCTCCATCAATCTTGAAAAAGGCATTCGTGATTTCGTGGGATGGTATCGGGATTACTACAAACTCGGCAATGGCCCGATAGGCCATTAATCATTTGAAATAAAGTGATTTTTTTATTTTGACAATCTATAATATTTGTCATATTGTATTGTGTCATTAACCCAGATTCAGAGTAAACGCCATGGCAAAAAATCGCAGAAATGAACAAGTCGCAAAAAGAATGGCTGAAATTCGCGCTGATTTTGAAAGAGCGCAGTTACCGGATAACAAAGGCGAACTGGCTCTTCGTTTACTACCGACCCAGGATCAGGCGGATAAGCTGACGAAAATCAAAGGCGAATTGGTTACGCTTGAAAGTATTTACGCGGAACTGGGTCAAACACCGGATTCCATTCGTACATTCGTTTCTGAACACAATGTGGTAGCAGCCAAGAGTTATGTAGAGCGATTTAAGCAATCTACTGAGGAAGATATGGTCGGTTATTATTTAGGAAAAATTAGTGACCATTTGCAGGCAGCGAATTTGGAAAAAAATGGCCCCGATGCTTTTGCTGCGGTTGGTATCAGCCGGGATGAATTAGCTGAGTATGTAAAAGGTGTCTATACCCGTTTTTGTGGGAATGATCCTAATGCTGGGCATTATCAGGCAAAGGCCGAACAAGGCGCGCAAAAATTCGCATCGTTTTTTCCCCAGTAATTATTTTGACTATAATGAATTAAGTCGCAATATCAAAGGCGGGATGGTAGGAAACTACGCCCGCCGGAACGTTTCCTGAAAACACCTGACACATAAAATGATCCGCTGGCGGTCCCGGATACATAATGGCGCTGTCATGCTCAAAACCAAATCTTGTGTAATAGGCAGGATCACCCAGCACCACTATGCCATGCGAGCCGAACGATTTCATACGGTCTAATCCTTCGTGTATCAATGCAGAACCGATCCCTTTATTTTGAAATTCCGGCAACACGGCTACTGGGCCGACGCCGTGCCATTGAACATCTTTGTTGTTTACGAGAATGGGGGAGAAGGCGATATGGCCTATGGCTCTTCCTTTAAATTCCGCCACGAGCGATAGAGTTAACCCGTTCGCCTTACGCAATGCATCGACAATCAGATGTTCTATTTGCTGACTAAAAGGATGGCTTTGAAAAGCGGCGATATTAATATCGCGAATAGCGTTGATGTCTTTCGCTTCTTCGGCCCTGATCTTATGCATCAGAGGCTTTTTTAGCGGCGGGTTTTTTCTTCGCCGCCGGTTTCTTTTTTGCGGCAGGCTTCTTGGCGGCTTTGGCTGCAGCTTTTTCAGCAGCCTTTGCGGCTTTCTCTGCTTCTTTTTTGGCCAGCATTTCCGCTTTTTTCTTCGTGCGCCAGTTTTCTTTCACGGGTTCGGCCAGCAATTCCACCGCGCGGTTCATGCCGATGGTCAGAACATCGTCACCTTTTTTCAAAGATTTAAAACGTCCATTGTGTTTGAGGAACGGTCCGAAGCGGCCGATACCCGCCTCGATTTTCTTGCCGTCTTCAGGGTGAATGCCGACTTCGCGCGGAAGCGCGAGGAGTTTCAGCGCGCCTGCTAAATCGAGCGTTGCGATAGCAACATCCTTGGGTACGCCCTGACGTTTTGGTTTGTCTTTGCTTTCCGGTGGTAAGTCGATCTGCACGTATGGGCCATACGGTCCACGACGCAAAGATACTGTACGGCCTGTGCCGGGTTCTTCGCCGAGTATTTTTGGTTCGTTGGCGAGCGCGGCGGCTTCGTCGCCTTCGCCATCTGGCGCGGCGATTTCGAGCGGTTTTGTGAAACGGCATTCGGGATAATTCGTGCAGCCGACGAACGCGCCGAACTTGCCGAATTTTAATGATAGACGTCCGTCCTTACAGGCGGGGCATTTGCGGTCCGTTTCGCCGTTGGGGAAAAAGTGGGGGCCGAGCTCTTCATCGAGATGGTCGATGACTTCGGAAATTTTCAGGTTTTTGGTTTCACCGATGACGCGGTTGAAATCAAGCCAGAACTGGCGCAGCGTTTCTTTCCATTGCGTGGAACCCGCCGCAATCGCATCGAGTTCTTCTTCGAGATTGGCTGTGAAATCATAATCGACATAGCGCGTGAAGAAACGTTGCAAGAACGCTGTTACCAAACGACCGCGATCTTCAGGAATAAAGCGTTTTTTATCCATCACGACATATTTGCGGTCGCGCAAAACTTGCAGGATAGATGCATAAGTGGACGGGCGACCGATGCCGAGTTCTTCGAGGCGTTTGACCAACGTCGCTTCGGAATAACGCGGCGGCGGCTGGGTGAAGTGCTGGTTCTGGCGAACGTCGATGAGTTTTGTTTTATCGCCTTCGTTCAAATTCGGCAGGCGACGGTTTTCATCGTCCTCGCCGTCATCGTCATCCTTCACATCATTATAAAGTGTCAGGAATCCATCGAACGTGACCGTTGAACCCGTGGCGCGCAGAACAACATCGTCGGTGCCATCGGAAATATCGGCAGCGACCTGGTCGAGCACAGCGTTTTCCATCTGTGATGCCATCGTGCGTTTCCAGATCAAATCATACAGCTTGCGTTGCAGATCATCATCCGGCGCGCCGGATTTTGATGGATGCACGGATAAATCGGTGGGGCGGATAGCTTCGTGCGCTTCCTGCGCGTTCTTCGCCTTGGATTTATAGAGGCGGGGAGCGCTTGGCAAATATCTATCGCCGTAATCTTTTTTGATCAAGGATCGGGCCTGCGCCACCGCATCTTCGGACAGCGTCGTCCCATCGGTACGCATATAGGTGATAAAGCCGGCTTCGTATAATTGTTGTGCAACGCGCATTGTTTGCGACGCCGAGAAACCAAGGCGGCGTGAAGCATCCATTTGCAAAGAGGACGTAATGAACGGCGGGTAGGGATTGCGGCGCGTCTGTTTCTTTTCGATCTTTTGAACGACAAGATTTTTGGTTTTGATGCGCTCGGCGGCTGATTGCGCGGCTTGTGCATTGGCAATATCAAGCTTATCCAGCTTATTGCCCGCCAGATGCGTTAATCGCGCTGTGAACGGTGCACCTTCAGGGCTATGCATCAGGGCTTCGAGGCTCCAATATTCCTGAGAGATGAATTTTTCGATTTCGGCTTCGCGCTCACAGATCAGTTTGAGCGCAACGGATTGTACGCGGCCTGCGGATTTCGATCCCGGTAATTTGCGCCACAAAATTGGCGAAAGGTTGAAACCGACAAGATAATCAAGCGCGCGGCGCGCCATATACGCATCGATCAAATCCTGATCGAGTTTGCGCGCGTGGGAGAATGCCTCCTGCACGGCCTTCTTGGTAATTTCATTAAATGTAACGCGCTGAACATCGCGGCCTTTGAGCAAACCGTCTTCGGCGAGAATTTCTTTCACATGCCATGAAATGGCTTCCCCTTCGCGGTCAGGGTCGGTTGCGAGGAAGATGGTCTTGGCGTCTTTGACGGCGCGTTTGATATCGCGGACGTTTTTATCGGCGCGCTCACCCAATTCCCATTTCATCGCAAAATCTTCGTCGGGCAGGACCGATCCGTCCTTGCCCACGAGGTCACGCACATGCCCGTAGGATGCGAGCACGTAATAATCCGGACCAAGATACTTATTAATGGTCTTGGCTTTGGCCGGAGATTCGACGATGACGAGGTTATCGGTCATTCGGGTTCCTGGTGGAGAGTCGTGAGTTGCGAGAGATGGTGGTTTGGTAAATTCTCATCTCTTGCATCTAACTACTCGTTTCTAAACAATTAGTTAATAAGCACTACCCGGTTTGCCGGAAGCCGCTGAATCCGGCCTGCCAGCTCAAGTTCGAGCAGAACCATCTGCGCGGCCGGGATAGTCAGATGACAGTTTCTGATAAGTTCGTCAACCGTGACGGGGGTGGAGGATAGATTCTGTAAAATTATGTCGCGGACGGATTCGGCATCGTTTTCGGATAAATCGGCTGGCTCCCATGTCGTTTGGCGTGCCTCGGATAGAGTGGGGCGGATACCCGAAAACGTTCTTATATTGTCGAGAATATCATCGGCATTTTGCACGAGCGTTGCGCCATCTTGAATCAATTTGTTGGGGCCCGCCGCACGCGGATCAAACGGATGTCCGGGGATGGCATACACATCGCGCCCTTGTTCTCCCGCCAGTCGTGCCGTGATGAGTGATCCGGATTTTAATGTCGCCTCGATCACGACAACGCCAGATGAAAGCCCGGATATGATGCGATTGCGTTTGGGGAAATGTTTGGCCATCGGTTCCATACCGAGCGGACTCTCGGCGACGATGCAGCCTTCGAATTTTATTTGTTCGTAGAGTTTCGCGTTTTCCGGCGGATAGATAATGTCGATGCCGCCCGCGACGGCGGCGATTGTGCCGGTGGGCAACGATCCGACATGCGCGGATGTATCGATACCGCGGGCAAGGCCCGAAGCCACGATCTGTCCGCCCGCGCCAAGATCATGCGAAAGTTTTTCGGCGAATTTGCGACCATTAAGGGATGCATTGCGCGCGCCGACAATCCCGATGGTGGGAAGGTTCAAAAGTTTTTCATTGCCCAGAACGGATAAAACAGGCGGCGCGTCATCGATGGCGGCGAGCGCAAGCGGATATGATTTTTCTGCGGCGAAGAGCATTTTCCCGCCAAGCGAATGAAGCGCTTCCATTTCGGCAATCGCGGCAGATTGATCATGAATTTTGAGATTTTTTAACCGCCCGCCCTTGCGTGCCAGTGTCGGCAGTGCTTCGATGGCTTTGGTTGCGCTGCCAAAATTTTCAATGAGTTGATAGAAGGTGATCGGCCCAACATTCTCCGTGCGGATCAAACGAAGCCAAGCAAGTTTTTCCCGATCGTCGAGCGACGCAACAAGTTTTGCAGCCGTTTCTGGGAATAAACTCATTTTTTCTGGCCGATCTTGGGTTCTTCGCGGTTGATGAGGCGGCGAATATTCGCGCGGTGTTTGAAAAAGACCAGTGTGGCAACGATGCCTAGCATCCCGGTAAGGTTGGCATTGTCATATAAGGAGTAAGCGATGGCGGGCGCGGCAGCAATGGCAACCAGTGCCGAGAGCGATGAGTAGCGCGTGATCAGTGCGGTAAGAAGCCACAACCCGCACGCTGAAATGCCGATGATAGGTTTGAGTGCTATGAGGATGCCAAGCGTCGTGGCGACGCCCTTGCCACCCTTGAATTTTAACCAGACGGGGAAAAGATGGCCGACGAGAGCAAAAAATCCCGCCACCATCGGCACAGTTTCAAAAGTAAAGGGAGATTGGCAACGGCTGGTATCGGCATCTCCTGAAAAAACAACCGTGGAACAATCCATGTAGAAGAAATTCATGCATAGGATGGCGACGATGATGGCAATTGCTCCTTTCAGCGCATCAAGAATGAGCGTGGCCAGTGCGAGTTTTTTGTTTCCCGTGCGCAAAACATTCGTCGCGCCGATATTGCCCGATCCGATATCGCGGATATCGCCATACCCGCCAAGGCGGGTGAGGATCAGGCCGAACGGAATCGATCCGATCAAATACCCGCCGATGATAGCTATTAAATATTCCATTACTTACTCCGTAAATCCGGGGCGACGGCAATGTAAAGGCCGATAGATATAACCGCGATAGAAAGAAGATAACGCGCGTGGAATGGTTCTTTCAAAAGAACCACAGCAAAAAGACCGCCGATGATCGGCATCAGAATTCCGAACATTTCATATTGCGCGACAGGGATTCTGTTGATGGCCCAGAGATAGCCAACATAACCGACGACATTAATAAGCGAGAACAGCGCCAGCCAGTTCCAGTGAATTTCCCGAAACGTTTCCATGATCTGATGACGTTCGTAAAAAAACGCAATCGTGCCTGCGCAAACCACAATAATAATGCTGGAGACGGTGATGAAAGTGAAAGGAGGCAAAGCTGTGCCGACTTTTTTCGCGATAGGGCCAAGCAGTGCATAAGCAGATACGGCGAATGCGGCGACGATGTACGGAAATAATGTCATTAAAACCGTCCCTTTAACAACAAATCCATCACCGCCATGCGGGTCGGCACGCCGTTGCGAACTTGTTCCAATATAAGTGAGCGCTCTTTATCGTCTGCGACCTCACCATCAATTTCCACGCCGCGATTCATTGGGCCCGGATGCATGACGACGGCATTGGGTTTTGCAAAAGCCAGCTTCTCATACGTCAGACCGTAATCGCGGAAAAATTGTTCTTCATCGATCAAGCCCGCCTGCATGCGTTCTTTCTGATTGCGCAGCATCATCACGACATCACAACCTTCAAGGCCCGCCTTCATATTGTCGAACGCCTTGATGCCATCGGCCGGGAATTTTTCAGGTTTTAAAAACGGCGGCGCGACAATACGCACGTCTACGCCCATCTTGCGCAGCAGGATCATATTGGAATTGGCAACGCGGGAATGCGCGATATCGCCGCAGATCGCAACGCGCAATCCTTCAAGCTTGCCGAACTTGCGGCGGATGGTCAGCGCATCTAGCAAAGCCTGTGTCGGATGTTCACGGTACGAGTCTCCTGCATTGATCACGGGGCAATCAACGAGTTTGGAAATAAAGCGCGGCGCGTTGTATTCAGAGTGACGGACGACAATCGCATCGGGGCCGACGCCGGCGACAAGAGTCTGGATCGTATCGGTCAGGCTCTCGCCCTTGTTCATCGACGATGTGCCGATATCCATGTTGATCGTGTCAGCGCCAAGGCGTTTGGCGGCCATTTCGAACGACACGCGCGTGCGGGTCGAGTCTTCGAAGAACAATGTGAGGATAATAGCACCGCGCAGAATATCCGGTTTGAATTCGCGTTCGCTCAAGCGGTCGGCATAATAATCCGCCAGATCGAGGATTATATCAATCTCGGGGGCGCTTAAATCCTCGATGCCGATTAAATCTTCGTGGCGGAAGGCGGAACGGTCGACTTTTTTGAATGACTGGTTCATCAAAACCGGATGATTACAGCCCGCGCCCTATAAGCGCAAGACTTTATATAATCTTATCCGCCTTGAGCTTTGCCAGATCGCCCGCGGCAAGCCCCAGAATCCCTTGCAAAACCTCATCCGTGTGTTGCCCCATGACGGGCGGCGGCAGTCGGTAGGAGACGGGAGTCTCGGACAAGTGGAACGGGCTGCCGACCAGCTTGATCGGCGTGGGCGAGGATGGGTGGGGCATTTCAATCTTCATCTCCCGCGCAGCGATCTGGTCCAGCGCGAACACTTGATCGATGGCATTTACGGGCGCGGCGGGTACGTCAATGTCCTGCATAATAGATACCCATTCTCCGGCGTTTTTCGTTTTGATGATCTTGGCGATAAGGGGAATGAGAGTATCGCGATTTTGCACGCGGGCGGAGTTATGGACGAAACGCGGATCACCCGCCCATTCTTGTTTGCCGAGCGCGCCTGCAAATTTCCTGAACTGATGATCGTTGCCGACCGCCACGACCATATGGCCGTCTTTCGCTTCGAACGCTTGATAGGGGACGATGGTGGAATGCGCGTTGCCGTAACGTTTTGGTGCGTTGCCGGAGGTTAGATAATATTGCGCGATATTGGTCATGGAGGCGAGAGTGACGTCGAGCAGTGCGAGATCGACCAATTGGCCTTTACCGGTTTTGTCGCGGGCGTTCAGCGCAGCGAGAATGCCGATGGCCGCATAAAGGCCAGTCATGACATCGACGAGCGCAACACCTGCTTTCGTAGGTTTGCCGTCCGGCTCGCCCGTATGCCCCATCAGCCCGCCCATCGCCTGCGCCATCAGATCGTATCCGGGTTCGGATGCCAGCGGCCCGTTTTGTCCAAAACCTGAAATCGCTGCATAGATAAGGTGCGGATGTTTGGCGTTCATCGCCTCATATCCAAGCCCGTATTTTTCGAGGCCCCCAACTTTGAAGTTGTGGATGAGGATATCGCTCTTAGAGGCCAGAGCATGGATAATTTTTTGCCCTTCCAGTTTTGAAATATCGACCGTAACGGATTTTTTATTCCGGTTGGCAGAAAGGTAATACGCGCTTTCGTGCGTGTCCTTTCCATCCTTGTCTTTGAGGTAGGGCGGACCCCAGTTGCGTGTGTCGTCGCCCTCACCGGGTTTTTCAATCTTGATGATGTCCGCGCCAAGATCGCCCAGTATCTGGGTGCAGACAGGCCCCGCCAGAACACGGGAAAGATCGAGAACACGAAGACCTTCAAGAGAGGAGGACATTAATCGTCTCCATAATATAAGTATGAAAGAGGATGAAACCGCTGGTTATGATTCCAACCGCGAATCCGGGCCCGGCCGGTATCGATAATTGCGAGATTGTGAATTTCTTTTTTTCTTTCATGGCAAGACAGGCGGCGTAGGCGAGGCCATGTACGAGCCCGGCGAGCGCGCCGATCGTCACAGCTTGAAGAATTCCATCAATGCCGAGCCATAACCCCGCGGCCCCCATCAATTTTACGTCGCCAAGCCCGAGCGTGTCGCGTCCGTAATGAC
The DNA here is from genome assembly GCA_964539025.1 of uncultured Micavibrio sp. Classification (GTDB taxonomy): domain Bacteria; phylum Pseudomonadota; class Alphaproteobacteria; order Micavibrionales; family Micavibrionaceae; genus Micavibrio_A. The sequence continues at coordinate 58,917 of CAZIFA010000003.1, read as the reverse complement.
GATTGGCGATAAAACGAATGGCGTAGAGTATACCCGCGCCGAGCGCGCCGCCCAGAAGCATCTGCGTGATGTCGAGAAAACGATAGGCTGTGGCAAAATGAAAAATGATTCCGGTAATACCTAGCGCGAGATTGAGTTCGTCAGGGAGAATCCAGTGACGTAAGTCGATCAACGCCAACGCGATCAGCAGGCCGATGGCGCAAACGATGCATAAGAGGGTAATTATTTCGAACATTGAAAAGCGCTAACTCACGGTTTCTCCCATCATAATCCTTTCCGTGGAAAGCCCGCAAGGAAGGATTGCTTATTCAAAATCCTTCCTTTACGGTTTTGAATTGTGATTCACATATAGCAGTCCTGCCAAGAAGGTTCCGTCCGGAGCGATGTCTGATAAAAGTAAAATCCTGGTCGTCGAAGACAATGATTTTGTGCGCATGCAGATTGTGCGCTATCTCGCTGAAACTGGCGCGGACATAATCGAGGCATCGCAGGGCGATCACGCTCTGGATTTCGTAAAGCAACAGCATATCAAGCGGGATCCTGTTTCATTGGCCATCGTCGATGTGCGGATGGAACCTGTGGATGGATTTGAATTTATCAGGAGTATCCGTGGTCTCGATATGGATACCCCCGTTATTCTGGTTACCGGCGACAATAACCCGGACCTGCTTGAAAAGGCAGGAATCTGGGGCGTCAGTGCTGTTATGATCAAGCCTGTTCAAAAAGACAGGCTTGTCAAAACGGTGTTGAGGACAATCGAAGCCTATAAAAGAAGAGGCTAACGCATTGATGACGCGTAAGGGACGTATAGGCCTTGTAAATGCCATCGCGATTTGCGCGATGCTGGTTACGTCCGGCTGTGCGATGGTTGACATTCCCGATGCACGCAACGTCAATATTCCGCCCCCTGTTTCCGCTGATGCCCGTAAAAAAGCGGTGAATGAACGTCCTGATTCTGTGATGTATCTGCCGCTTGGCGAGGATATTCTCGTTCCTGAAGTGTCCGATGGCGATGCCATGCCGCATGAGATGGTCGGACCGTTTGAACTGCGCGGTGAAACGCTGGCGGGCGCGTTGCAACTGATACTTGCTGATTACGATATTTCGCTGGCCTTCGAAACGCAGGAAGGCTTGACACGCCAGATCACGGTTGCCAACCTGCGCGGCGATCTTGGCAAGGTCGTCAATCAGGTGTGTTCTCTTGCCAATCTGTATTGTTCTTATGACGATGGCACGATCGTCATCAAGGACACGCAGACTTTCACCGTGACTCTGCCGCCGCTGGGCACGGGGGAAGAAAATGGATATCTCGACGACGTGTCTGCCGGTCTTGCGGCTATATTGGGTGCGGGCAGCACGGCACCGATCGTCGACCCCACGACTCGCACCATCGTCTATGCGGCGACGCAAAGAACAGCTGAGGTTGCAACGCGGTACTTCCAACGTCTTCGCGCCAACACGGCCATGATCGTGTTTGAAACCTATATTTGGGAAGTTTCGCTCAATTCGGGCAACTCCACCGGTATAGACTGGTCGATGATCGACACGTTCGGCAAGTTCAATGCTAGTGTTGGTATCGATGGTGCCATAGGCGCGGACTTTTTGGGGCCGATCAGTATAGGTCTGCCAACGACCAAAGACCTCAATGGTGTACCGACCGATATCGTGAAATTCCTTTCACAGTTCGGCGCGGTCAAGACGATTTCGCAGCCACAAATCACTGTGCTGTCGGGTTCCGAGGCGGAGCTTCGCGTGGCGGATACGCAAAACTATGTTTCGCAGATTGCCACGACACTGGACCAAGGGCAGTCAACGACATCGGTTAATACGGATTCCGTGGACACAGGCTTTACGCTTACCATCGGCAGTTCGTGGGATAAGGCCACAGTTTATGCGAACGTCGCTATTGAGCTGACGGATGTGAAAGACATTGAGAACTTTGCCTTCGCCGACACGGGCGATGACGGCGGCAGTACGACTATCCAGTTGCCTCAGACGTCCGAGCGCCAGCTTTCGACGCAAATTCGTGTTCGCCCTGGCGATTCCGTCCTGATCGCCGGATTGGTGCGCGAGAATGATAATTTTGAGAGCAAGGGGATAGGGTTCATGAAGCCGATCATCCCGGATTCGCGCACGGCGCAGGCGCAGAATCTTGAACTCGTTATCCTGCTGCGTCCGCGCGTGATAGTTTATACGGCGGCGAATGATAAACGTTACGTCGATTACGCGATGAAGAAACACAAAGTGGCGGGGACGGGCGAGGCGATGGCCTCGCCGCATGATGCTGCCGCGTCGGCATATAATCAACCCGCCGAATACAGTAATGTCCGGGGGGCAGATGCGCCCATCGCCAAAGCTGCGGTTGTGGAGGCGGTTCAAGAAGAAATGCCGGATAGCGCTCCTGCCCCTTTAAGTCCGGCGCCTGTTAAAGTTGTGCCGGCTTCTCCGGCTCCTGTGACGCCCGCGCCGGTTTCATCCGCTCCTTTGCCTATCGCACCTGCTGTTGCATCTGCCCCTGTGTCCATTACGCCGGCACCCGTGTATCCTGCGGAACCATCGTGGGAATCTGCTCCGGCGATCACCAGTGCGCCGCCTGCGAATAGTGACGATTCCGTTTACGAGGATGCGCGGTTCCGCCGCGGGTCGGGATTTGCGTCTACCAGTACGACATCCGCACCATCGACCTACCTTCCGCCAGCCACGGCCTACGAGCCGCCGCAATCGTTGCAGACGGAGGACGATCCTCTGCCGCCATCGACGATTCCGCTCTACGATCCTAATGCTATAACCTCACCCCCGCAGGCTTCATCCACGCCTTCGCCGACGCCAACTTCGGCCTATGAAACCTACGATTATTACACGCCCAGATATTGAGATATCCGATTAGCGGATGGTTTGTGTATAAGCCTGTTCATAACCCAACTTATTGTAGGACCTCTGTATTTTCATGGTAAAATGCCGGGAACAGTCTGGATCATCCGATTCGGACCCCGTGCCTTTTTTCACCAAGGTTTTCTAGTACTGAAACAGCATGTCCAGATATTTTAGCGTTCGATATGCCGCCCTTGTTCTGATCGCCCTGATGTCGTTCGCATCGGGCGCTTATGCGCAATCGGCGTTCGACGATCCGGGCGCGCGCGGCGGGACGGGGCAGGGCGGTGATCTGAAACCTGTCAGCGACAAGGTCGATGCGGGTTCCGTGGCGCTTGGCGCGGCTGCGCAGGTTGTGGTTCTTTTGCGCAACGACGACGCAAAGCCGATCAAGACAGGCGCGATCAATCTTTACCCATCTTCCAACATCTCCGCGACGATCGGCGAAAACCAGTGCGCGCTTGCTGCGATTGCGCCGGGTGAAGTCTGTGCCATTTCCGTACAGATCAAGGGATTGCAGTCCGGCAAGTTCAGGGTTGAGATGCTGATGCGCCATGACGGTCGCGCGAAACTTCTGACCTCCACCATAGAAGGCAGCGTGGATAATACGGGTGTGGATTCAAAAGACCTGGTCAGCGATCTTGAAACGATTCCGAGTGCGATTGATTTTGGTACGCTGGCCGAAAGCCGTCCGCAGATGAAGGCCATGATCCTTCGTAACAAGACATCGAAAACGATCAAGGTTGAGGATGTTCGCATAGCGGCCGGATCTCAATCCGGTTTCAGCGTTGAATCCAATTGCGGCGAGTTAATGACCGGTGCGGCCTGCGTGGCTTCGATCACATGGTCGCCGGAAAAGCGCGGTCCGGCGACGGGCACCATCATCGTCAAGCATAACGGTTCGACCGGCGTTTCTACCGTGGAATTGAAGGGCGCGTATGATCCCGATGTCGCGGAAACGGCGAAAGTGTTCCCTGATGCCATTCCGGGCAAAGGCCTTCTGGTGTCCTCGAAGGAGGAAATCAATTTTGGTAACGGCATCGCGCAAAATGCATCTATCACCGTATCGCTGGTCAATGTCGGCGATGTTCCTCTAACACTCACAGGAATCCGCATGTCCAATTCCGAAAACGGCGTTCGTGCGGAAAAGAGCGGATGCAAAACAGGCGATGTTCTGACTCCGCTCGAAGCTTGCCCGCTCACCATGACGTGGGAGCCGGTGCGGAAAGGCGGTATTGTCGATGACGTGCAGATATCGCATACCGGTGCACGTGGCATTCTGGTTATGCCCTTGCGTGGAAGCGCCGCTAAGGCTGTAAACAAAGACAGCAAGGCCATTATGCTGGGCGATCCCGGTCCCGAGGCGATCATCAGCAATATCCAGCCTTTGTCGCTGGATGACGTGGAAGATGTCATGGAAGATGGACAGAGGGGGGCAGGCAATAAATCTCAGAACACCAGCGGTGAGCGAGCCATTCCCAAGGTCGATGTCCGCGGCATTCTCGACGGATACACGATCACATCCTATTCCGCCAAGCGTGCCATCGTGGCGGGACCCGGCGGAAGCAGGGTTGTGTTCGATGGTGAACAGGCTGTGATCGGGGGCGTTCTGTGGACCATTTTGATACGTCCCAGCGCCGTAGAGTTCCAGAGCGGTGACCAGAAGGTTCTTCTTTTGTTCGACCGATCGTTATCCCCCGTTCGGTCTTCATCTTCCGTTAACCTTCTTAATACACAATCAACGGGTGGAGGGGCTTCCTCGACGACGAGCCCCGCTGCGACAAGTGCTTCCACACCCTCTCAATAGCCGATTGGTTCAGGATGAGCGAGCAGGACATACCACCGGGAACGCCCACATCGGATACCCTTTCTTCGGGCGTGGAAGAACGTCGTGCTGACGACCGCAAAAAAAACAATCAGTCTTCATCCGGCGGTATTGATAAGCGTTGGTCTGATCGTCGCCGTGCGCGTTCCATCGAAGGTCGCGAGCGCTACCTCGACATGGTGCAGCGTGAGCGCGCCATGTTCATCGAACAGGGCGTTTCACGTTCCACCGAACAGCTTCTCGATATGGCCGGCGCGACCGGTACTTCCGAGCTTGAAGAAGAGCAGGGGATCAAAGACCGCGCCACGGGGGACCAGCTTCGCTCCGTGCTGCCCGTTCAGGCATGGTTACCGCTCTCCATTCACCTGATCGGTCTAAGAGACGGTGTGATGAAAATCGCGCCGCTCAATGATTTGAACCAGCGCCAGATCGATGCGCTTATTTCTACCGCCACGCGCTCCGGTTTTCGCGTCGACAAAGTCGATGTTGAAATGTGGGATCGTGCCGAATTGCTCGAAACGCTGCGTTCGGTGCATGATTTGTCAGCCGACCGTACGGAAAAGACGCTGGCGCAATGGCTCTCTGATACCGACAACGGCTTGCTGCTAAACCAGTTTCAGCGCGACATGCTCGCCGAGGCTTTGCAGATGCGCGCATCCGATATCCACCTTGTGCAAGATGGCGGCGCGGATTCGCCTAACTGGATCAAGTACAGGATTGACGGTGACCTGATCCCGATGCACTTGTTACCGTCCGATGCCATGGCGCGTTTGACGACGTTGCTCAAACGCGATGCTGGTCTGAACTTCGGGGATCGTGTGACGCCCAAAGACGGGCGTTTCGGCTTTATCTGGCAGGGCCGTTCGGTCGATGTTCGGGTGGCCGCAGGGCCGCAGGGGCAGGACGGCGAAAAAATCACCTTGCGTTTGCTCGACCGCGCTGCTCTGAAAGGCTTTGACGAATTGTTCCGTCGTCATCCCGATGTCGGTGATTATCTCTCAAATCTTCTCTCGCCTGAAATCAAAGGCGGCGGCGGCTTGATTTTGCTCTCTGGTCCGACAGGCTCGGGTAAAACCACAACGCTTTATGCTTGCGTGCAGCAGATCGATAGACGTCGCAAACACGTTCTGACCATCGAAGACCCGATCGAATACGAACTGCGCTATGCCACGCAATGGCAGGTGCGCCCCGGGATGCATGGCGGCGAATTCGCCGACCTGATCCGCGCCGCGATGCGTCACGACCCGGATTATATCATCATCGGGGAGATGCGCGATGCTGACACGGTGGAAACATCCTTGCGTGCTGCTGAATCCGGCCACACGGTTATTTCGACCGTTCACGCCGATACGGCTTTGCAGACTTTCGAACGTCTAAGGTCCCTGATGCCGTCCGAGCGTGAAAGATCTTCTACCTTCACTCTGGCACAGCAGGTGCGCGCGATCATGAACCAGCGCCTTGTGCGTACCCTTTGTCAGGGCTGCGCCCACCATCAGAAGTTGGGCGAAATCATGCGGCCGGAGGAATTAGCCTCCTTGCAGCCGCTGACCGGTGAAACATCCATTCGGACACATAACGGCTCCGGCTGCGACTTATGTAATAGGACCGGTATTTCGGGCCGAACTCTGCTATTGGACGCCATTCTTATCACTCTTGGTCCCGCCCAGAGAAATTCCATTTACGAAGCGTTAATGCAAAACGTGAATGATATCATTCATGAAGAAGGTGTGATCGTTCACACGCGCCGCGAAGGTCTGATCGATCTCATCAAGAGCGGTCTTGTCGATCCGAAGGCCGCTATGTCCTACCTCGAAGAGTAATTCTTTTATCGTTTTTTTGGAATTTATAAATGAGACAGTGGGTTGCCGAAATTGCTTATGACAGCACTTCCGGGCCGAAAAAGGCTCTGGAATCGTTTTATCTTCCGTCTGAAGAAGATGTGAGAAGTGCTGTCATCAAGAAAGGTGGCTACGTTCTTTCCATTCGTCCGCACGAAAGATCGCCGCTCGAAAGATTGCTTGCCAGATCAACATGGTGGCAGGTGCAGTTGTTGCGCGGGATTATGTTTCGTTCGATGTCCACATCCCCCGGTGTCGCGTTCTGGAAGATCATCCAGGCTGAACAAAATCCGATGCGCCAGAACATTCTGGCGCCCGCGCGCGAAGCCCTGTCCAGGGGCCTTGGGGTTATGGACGCGCTCAAGTCGCTGAACATTTTCGATAAGGGTACGCTTGCGATTCTCGCGGCTTCCGAACGCGCAAACAAACTGGCCGAAGGTATTCCGCACGCCATCCATTCGATCACGCAGAAGAAGAAAAACGCCCGCGCTATTATGGGAACGATGGGTTGGCTGGGATTCGATCTGGTCACCATCGTTCAATCGCTTTTCTGGGGGAAAGACATGGTCTTGGGTTGGTTTCACGGCAACGCGCCGGAAAAGCCTGAAGAACTTGAAAAATATAACCGCGTTGTCAACAATCTGGACCTGACCTGGGACATCCTTATCTATTCGGCCTTCGCCATAGGTGGTTTCATGATCTGGGCCATCATCTCTTTCTGGCTCAACCGCGGTAAGGATGACTGGCCGACCGCGCGCATGGTTCGCAAAATCCCCCTGATTGGCGCTTACTTGCGCGATTTGGGTTTTTCCGATTCCATGACGGCCTGCGCCCGAATGATGCGCGGTCTCGTGCCCATTTCGGACGCCTTGAAACAAGCGGGCGAGGCGACGACATCGCCGGAAGTTCACAATTACTGGAACTCCACCAATGCCGATCTTGAGCGCGGGATCAGCCTTGGTGCGGCGATGGACCGGGAACCTCTGACCCGCTCGGAACGTCTTGAACTTGCTACCTTGTCGGACCTTGGCCAAGTTGCTACAATCATGGAATCAATTGCCGAAATGCGGGCGCAGGCGGCAAAAACGAAACACTCCTTGATCGTTTGGCTCGCATTCGCACTCACCGGCGTCTATCTCGCTATTGCTTTCGGTTCTGCCATCTTTGCTCTAACAGTTATGAATATGAGCATGGACAGCATGATGGGGGGATTGACGGAAGGGATTCTCTAGGTTGGCTATCTCGACCAAAGACAAGGAAGTACTCGAACGCGGCAAACCCAGCGCAGAGCGCAGGTCAGGTGATGGTGTATCGCGTCCGCGCGCGGGTATGGCCGATTATCTGGCCGGTGAAGCTGCCAGTTTCAAGTCCAACCTGACGCCCTACCTGCCGCAGGAGATTATCGGCGGCGCGGTTCCGCATATTCCGGGATCGGAGGAGGAGGCTGTTTGGAATGCAGCGTCCCAAGCCTGCGGTACGGAAAAAGTCCATTTTGTGTATTCCGCAGACGGTGGTCGCCTGTGGTATCTTGCATGCCCTTCGACGGCGCTGGCAAGCGCGCCCGATAGCTGGTGCCCGCTGGCCGCAGCCCTGCCGGGCAAGAGTGAATTCTGGGATAAGGAAACGGTTTACCTGTACGAACAAGAAGGTCAGGCGTCGGCCCTGCGCTGGGACCCCGATACGGGACGGATGCAGGTGTTTATCGGCGCGGCTCGTACGCTTTTGCCGCGGATGCAATCGATGGATGCGAATTTCGTGACCATCAATCCGGAACTTGCCGATATCGTGCCGTGGAAAAACCGGATGCTCTACACCGAAAAACTTTCGCGCGCCGCTTCCATGATGTTGCTGTATATCGGTGTTGGAACCACGCTTTTGATTTTCTTGTTCCTTATATTCCAGTTCATCCTGACCAATACTATGAGCCGCGATCTGGCCAAGGTTAAAACCGAAACCGAGCGTGCATCGCAGCAATTGATGATCGATGCTTATAACGCGTTGCAATCGGACGCCATCAAGCACATGGTGCGAATTCAGGAAATACTTGATGAGCTTGAGAAAATCGATGGAACATTAGTGAAATATAATGTCGAAGGAAAGGCCGCCACCTGGGAAGTGCTGCTGCCGCCTGCTTACGGGCAGGGGGTCGGTACGATCAAGGGGCAGGTCAAGCCTGGCATAGAGGCCGACGGTCGGGTTCGAATGACCGGGACTAATTAGATAAAATTTTAATTAAATCAATTTGTTGTGTAACTGCTTCTAAAGTTTTTCTAAGGTACAATTTAATATAAATACAAACAAAACCGAAACATGGCCCTGGATCTTAAAAAAGTTGATTTGAGCATGATGAAAAAGCTGATGGACCCGAAGTCCGCCGGTGATCTCAATGCTTTTTTGGAAAAATTACCGCAGCACGCGGGCCAGACGGTTTTGATAGCGGCCGGGATCGCATGGGCGATGGCTGGAGCGCTCGGTCTTTACGCAACCATTCAGGCCAAGGCACTGACCGAACTTCGCGCCGAGTTGAAGGAAGCCGAAGCCTTGACGCCGATCGTTCCCAAGATCAAAGACGTTCCCATCGCCACGGCGGAGGTCGAAGAGTTCATCAAAAAGGTCAAGGACTCGTACAAGGGGCTTGCCTTGAGCGTGAGTGGCTCAAACATCATCATCACATCTTCCCAGACATCCAATTTCGCGCAGTTTCGCGAGGCGATCGGACATATGCAGAACGGCGGATCGGGCTGGCGTGTGTCACTTGAAAAATTATGCGTCGGGCGCGAATGCGGTCAGAGTGAAAAGCTTGCCGTCTCTCTAAGAGTTAATAAGGTTTCTGTGGAAAACCCGGCCACGGCGGCAGCTGCGGCGGGCCAACCCTGATGATTACGGATAGATTTGGTTGTTACAAATTTCAAGGAGGAAATACAAATGCGTAACCCTATAACCACAAGGCAGTCTGAGAAAGGGAACGTTTTGTTCCTGATCCTGATCGCCGTGGCGCTGTTCGCAGCGCTTTCCTACGTCGTGACGCAGTCTACGCGTTCCGGCGGCGGCTCCACGGAAAGAGAGAAAAATATTCTGAGTTCCGCTCAGATGACCCAGTACCCCACGGCTCTTAGAACCTCGATCATTCGTCTCGTTCTGGGCGGTATTGGTATTGAAAGCGTAAAATTCAATTCGCCTACGACCCTAGGCCCTTCGACTAATCTCGAAGTGTTCCACCCGAACGGCGGCGGCGCAAGCTATCAACAAGCTCCAGCCGATCTATCGGCGACAGGCTTAAGCCCGTTGAACTGGACATTCAATGCTGAATTCGATGTTCCAGGTATCGGACAGAACGGCGCGGGCGGTAACGACGTTATCGCTTTCTTGCCCGGCGTTTCCGCCGGTGTATGTAAGCAAGTTAACGAAGAACTTGGTGTTATCGTGACCAGCTGTACAGGAGCAGGTGGAAGTATGCCGGGAGGCGTTCCGAAAGTTGCCAACGCGACGAACACGCTCGTAGATACGAATGCGGTTACCGGTTACGTGTTCCCTCTGACTGATCGTCCGGACATGGTGGGACCTGCCGGTTGTACGACAGTGTTTGACCGTCAGGCATCCGGTTGCTTTGCGGACACGACCGACCGCTTCGTCTTCTACTCGGTCCTGCTTGAACGCTAAGACTTAGACTTACGTATTTCCTCCATACAGCGATCCGGCCTTCCATATCTTGGAAGGCCGGATTTGCAGGAAAGAAAATGAAACAAAAATCGTCGCAAAAGGGCAGCGCCCTCGTTTATATATTGATTGCCATCGCGCTTCTTGCCGCGCTGACGGTGACGTTTATGGATTCCTCCAGCCAGCAGACGTCCTCGCAAAGCTCTTTCAACACGATTACAGATATCAACTCTCAAGCCAATCTTATCCGCTCCACGATTCAGGAATGCGTCCTGACCTATCCGGCAGGGGATGCCGCGCTGACGACGTCGGTGAATACACCGTATCCGCTTAATCCGGACAGCGCCTATCTGCTCAATCCGACTGTTGCTGGCAATAATATCGTAAGCGCGCTCAGATGTCCCGGAAATCCCGGTAACTCGAACGACCATGTGAAGATATTCGGGGGAAGCTCGGGCAAGTTTGTGCCGCCCGCGCCTAAGCTGTTCCTGGATTGGCAATATTTCAGCGGTGTGGACGGAGTCTTCTTCTACACGCGAACAACGAAGACGGATTCGTTCCTGACGACCGCTCTGGCCAAACTCGATGACCAGTTTTCCGAGTGCGAGGCCGATGTGGTTACGGGTGCTTATAACATGACGACGCTTGGTGCGGGCGGTCCGGTTTGTGCGGCAGGCAGCACATGTTTTCGCATCTGGCTGATCCCCAGAGCGTCCGCGCGCTACCAGGACCCGATTGACGACGCGGCTTGTCCGTAAGGCGATATTCTAAAGGGATTCAATTTCGGCAACGGCGCGCTCGAATTCCGCGCTGATTTTTTCGACCAGTTCCTGATAGCCGCCCGCCTTGCTTTCGGCAGCGTGCTGGAGTGAGGCTGCTGCGTTGCCAAGATCGTTCAGGCAGGCTGAACGCGCGGCGCCTTTGAGACTGTGCGCGGCTTCTTTCAATGCCCCTGCATCCGATTGCACCCCGGCCTCCTTGATATTCTGGACCAGCGGCTTCGTCATATCGATGAAGAGTTTTAGCATTTCTATGGCGTTGGCGTCGAACGCGCCCATCTGTTCGATCATCGCGGCTTTGTCTATAGAGGATGATCCGGCGGGCGCGGAAGGAGTGACGGAGACAAGAGCCGGAGCGGCCTGTTCCGCATCAAAGCCGAGCAATCCCCAGCGCACCAGAAGCCGCCTGAACTGGCCGAGCGATACGGGCTTTAACAAACATTCATCGAATCCGTGCCCCATATAAACCTGCCGCTGCGCCATTTGCACGTCGGCGGTCAGCGCAATGACGGGGAAATGCCGCCCAAGTTTTTCATCGTCTTCACGAATGGTTTGGACGACCGTATAACCATCGACTTCGGGCATATGCAGATCGGTCAGAAGAATGCCGTAATCACCGCTGCGCAGGGCATAAAGGGCGTCGCGCCCGTTTTCCACGAAGGTTGCCTCGACACCAAGCGCGTTGAGCTGGCGGCTTAATACATCGCGCACGCTCATCGTGTCTTCGGCGATCAACAGGCGGCGCGGCCCGCCAATGTCGATCTTGACCATCTTCGATGCGGCGTCGCGCACCGTCTCGCCCAGTCCGATCCGGCTCGCAGGTTTGGAAAGATAGGTAACGCCGAGCGATTGCAATGAATGCTGTAATCCCGCATCGTCGCGCACCGTATACATCACAAGCCCCATAAAGGGGCGAAGCTGCATGATATCGCGGATGAGGTCGAGCCCGAGCCCGTCCGGTAAGCCCTGATCGATAATGCCGACATCGAACGGGCGGCGTTTAACGAGCTCCATGGCCTCTTTGATCGTTGGAACGCTTTCGATAGTCGCGCCCATGGATTTAAGAGATTTGACGATTTCCTTCGCGCCCATCGGGTGGTCTTCGACTGAAAGAACGGAAATGCCGTCGAGCTTGGGAAGGTCGAGTACATTGGCTTCGGTGCTGACCTCCTCGGTCGGAATTTCAAACCAGAAGGTCGATCCCTTGCCGACGATGCTGCTTACACCAATTTGCCCACCCATCAGTTCGACGAGTTTTTTGCAGATGGAAAGCCCCAATCCCGTGCCGCCATATTTGCGCGAGGTGGAATTGTCGGCTTGGGAGAAGGGCCGGAACAATCGTCCTGCCACTTCCTCGCTCATGCCTATGCCCGTATCGACGACCTCGAAGCGCAGAATAAAACCATGCGCGGGTGTGGGGAGAGCCCTGCCACCCTTTGAGACTTTTATGGTCACCGATCCGCCTTGCGTGAATTTCATCGCATTGCCCATCAGGTTGATGATGATCTGGCGCAGGCGTTTGGGATCGCCCACCACAACGAACGGAACGTCGGCAGAAATTTCGTCCTTGAGTGCGATGTTTTTCCCCTGAACCTTGACGGACATAGCCTCCAAAATACCGCGCGCCAGCGTGCGCACGGGAACCTCGAAATGATCGAGTTCCATCTGGTCCGCATCCATCTTGGCAAAATCCAAAACGTCATCGAGAATTTCAAGAAGGCCAGAGGCGGAGTTTCTTGCCGTCTGCGCCATCGATAAAATATTCGGCGATGGCTTCTCCAGCTCGATCATCTCTAACAATCCGTAAACCGATTGCATCGGCGTTCTGATCTCATGGCTTATCGTGGCGAGAAAATTCGATTTCTGGTCGGCCAGCGCATCGGAATGACGCGCGGCTTGTTTAAGCGTTTCTTCCACTTCCTTGCTCGCCGAAATGTCAGTGGCCCACAGCGCGTAGCAATCTTCGTTGTCGTATCGCTCTTGTGAAATAGTGAGCAGCGCCCAACTGGTTTTATTGTGGCGGGTGAAGGGTAGGGTGGCTTCGGCGGGTGGTATCGGGCTTTTCAGTTTTTTGGAAAGCTCCACCGTTTCATCCGATGGCCAGATGCTTTCGAGTTCGCGTCCCTCGATCGCTTGTCCGATCATGCCTTTTAAGGCCGTGTTGCCATACAGGCAGGTTAAGGTCTTGCGATCCCGCTTGAGGATGGCAAGGCCGATAGGAATCTGGTCGAAAATACGAAAGTCCATGGCGGGAGTCTTGAGAAATACCTTGAGTTGTAACCGGGATTTATTCTATCACAGTAGAGGCGAAACACTACCCCTGTCATCCCCGACGAGCGACGCGAAAGCGGAGCGAAGATCGGGGAACCAGCATAATAAGGAACGCGGCTTTGCCGCGTACATTTGATTGACTGGACCCCCGCCTTCGCGGGGGTGACAAGAAGGGGAATGAAAGGAAGAACCATGGCTTACAAAGTGGCCGTCGTCGGCGCAACGGGGAATGTCGGGGCTGAAATGCTCAACACCCTGCATGAACGCAATTTTCCGGTAAGCGACGTAGTCGCGCTGGCCTCGGCCCGTTCGGTCGGCAAGGAAGTATCATTCGGCGATAAGAACCTCAAGGTTCAGGAACTGGCCAAATTCGATTTCAAGGGAATCGACATCGTCCTCTCGTCGCCCGGTGCAAAAGTCTCGGCTGAATTCTCGCCCGTGGCGGCGAAGGCTGGCGCGGTCGTGATCGACAACACATCGCATTTTCGCATGGACCCCGATGTGCCTCTGGTCGTGCCCGAAGTAAACCCGCAAGATGTCGGCCTCTACACGAAAAAAGGCATCATCGCGAACCCCAACTGCTCGACGATTCAGATGGTCGTGGCGTTAAAACCGCTGCATGACGTTGCAAAAATCAAACGCGTCGTGGTTTCCACATATCAATCCGTGTCCGGCGGCGGCAAGCCCGCCATGGATGAATTGTTCCAGCAGACACGGCATTTCTACATGAATGATCAGGCAAACCCCGAAATCTTCCCGAAACAGATTTCATTCAACGTCATTCCGCAAATCGATAAATTCATGGATGACGAAAGCGGCCTGACCAAAGAAGAATGGAAGATGGTGGTGGAAACGCAAAAAATTCTCGATCCCGCGATTGAGGTCTGCGCGAACTGCGTGCGCGTGCCTGTGTTCGTCGGCCATTCCGAAATGGTCAATGTCGAATTTGAAAATCCGATAACGCCCAAAGACGCGATGAGGCTTTGGAACAAAGCACCCGGCGTAACCGTTATCGATCTGGAATCCGATCTTGGCTATGTCACGCCGGTGGAAATCGCGGGCGAAGATGATGTGTTTATCTCCCGCGTTCGTGCCGATAAGACGGTCAAAAACGGCCTGAATTTCTGGTGCGTGTCCGACAACCTTCGCAAAGGCGCGGCCCTGAACGCCGTCCAGATCGCCGAAGTCCTGATCAAGAAATATATGAAAGCGGCGGCTTAATTTCCTACAGCGGACAAAAGAGTTACCGCATCAATAACTTTTTTGCTGGCTTCCCCAATGAGGAGAATATCCTTGTCGACCCGCACATATTGATAGCCTGCGGGCACTGGATGCAGGTGTACGAGCAAATCGTCCGGCACTGGCACAAAAACCACGTCATGGGGTAATGGATAACCCTTGCGCCATTTTTTGGCTTGTCCGGGCGGAACGCAAGCGGGTCGTTTTTTGGCAAGGCCCGGCGGACAGTGGCGGGTATAATCCGATGCGATATAGTCACGAATAATTCGGCGATCGTCCGTGAGGATGTTGATCGTGACTTTGTCGCCATCATGACGGTTGTAATTATAGTTTTTTTCATAGCCGTCTTTATTACCCTTTCCGTGGCCATTACCGCCTTTTTCGGCGAGGGCGGCATTCGGCAAGGTTGTTAATATGGCAACTGTAAGGAATGTAAGTTTGGTGATGGAATTCATTATTCAATTCTCCTTGAAAATCTACCCTTGTAACAACGATTTGTTTTTAGAAAAGTTCACAAAAAATATGATTGCTTTGAGATAAAAAGCTTTCAATGGCTTTATTACTTTGATGATTGAACCTATATTAAACGGATGAGATTTACAAATTCCAGAAGATTGTTTCTTGGCACGGCCCTTGCCTTGCTGGCATTGGCGACTTTACCGGGTCGCGCCATGGCCGATCTGGTGAATTTCAACTTCCTGAAAAAGAAGGGCGCGAATTTCCCCTACCAACTCAGCGAACAGAAATGGCGCAAAAAACTGGGCGAAGAGGGGTTTGCCGTTCTGCGCATGGGAGAAAACGAAACGGCGGGAACATCACCGCTGCTTCGTGAACGCCGTAAGGGCACATACGCCTGCAGGGGCTGTGGCGCGGAATTATTCGCATCGAACGCCAAACAGATGACCAACGATTACCCGACCTTCCGCGTACCCATAGATCCCAAGCGGCTGGGCCTTTCGACCGATTTCGGGATCATCCTGCCGCGCACGGAAGTGCATTGTAAAAACTGCGGCTCGCATCTGGGCTATAAATTCCTTGTCGATGGCGAAGGCGCGGAGATATGGCGTTATGCCATTAACGGAATATCCTTGGTATTTCAGCCTTCTGGCGGCACACAAAATTAATAGACATAATACAGAAGCCCGTGCTACATTCACGACATGCATTATTTGGCTTCTATTTCTTTGGGTGAAAATATTTCCCGCCGGATGACTCCTGCGGCGCGAAGCGAAGCTGCCAAAATTATATCGGACATTATCGCTACCGCAGATGATTTACGGACACGTCGCAAAGGCGATCAGCAACAGGGATTTAACTGCCTTACATTGGAAGGAACGGGAAAATCTCCGCATCTCACGCTTGATATCATAGAGGAACGGTTGATTTTTCAGGTATCGGATGGGGAAAAACCAGATTGCCTTTTTGAAAAAAGAGTGCACATAAGAGAGCTTAAAGGCGCGTTGGAGTTCTGGTGGGCAATGCGCGCTTCCGATCATGGTAAAAGTGCTTCTGCGGCAACAAATTTTGATCGTGCCCGAAAAGCAGGACATGACGACTTGACGGGCATTCTCTTCACAAAGTTTGTGGATGAATTGGAGATTGGCGGTGGGGTTTTTCGTGATATTGGCACATTAATTTTGGCGATTGTGCCAGATACTCGAAAGAATCCTAACTACGTTCCAGGGCATAGTATGTAAAGGGTTTAAAAACCCTTTATGACGGAGTATATTATCCGTCATGATAACGAATCCTGAACGCCCGCTTTCTCCCCATTTGCAAGTCTATCGCCTGCCCATGACGGCGGTGATGTCGATCACCCACCGGATGACCGGCGTGGCGCTCGCGGGGGGCTGTCTTCTGATCACCGCGTTTCTGGTCGCCGCCGCCGTGAGCGAGCAGTGGTTCAACGTGATCCGTGACTTCGCCATCACGCCGATCGGCACGGGCATATTATTCGCATGGTCGCTGGCGCTTTATTATCACATGTGCAACGGCATTCGCCATTTGATCTGGGACACGGTGCATCTGCTTGAAGAACGCAGCGCGGTGATTGCAGGCTGGATTGTGCTCTTAGCTACAGCAGGCCTGACATCGGCGACATGGTATTACGCGTCAATTTATTAAAGGGAGTTAAAGCTATGCGGATTTTATTCATTACTGCGGCACTTTTGATGACGACTTCCATTGCGGCATTCGCGGAACCTGCGCTGCCGAAAATAAACACCACGCAAACCATCAAATGCGGTTACGTCGATTACGACCCCGCCATCACGCAGGACATCAATACAAAAGAATTCAGAGGTTTCGATGTGGAAATGGTCAAGGCCATTGCCGCCCGCCTTGAACTGAAAGTGGAATATGCGACAACGACGGGCTGGGGCCTGATCGCGGCGGATTTGAATGCCGGAAAATTCGATATGCTCTGCACCGGTTCCTGGGTTCACCCCAATGTCGGTAAATTCGCGCTTTTCTCACGCCCGTATTACTACCAGCCGGTTTTTATCGCCGCGCGCGCGGATGATCCGCGTTTTGCAAAAGGTGTTCCTGATCTCAACAATGCCGAGTTAAAGATGGTTGCTATCGATGGCGACAATCCTGTACACATCGCGCATAATGATTTTCCCAAAGCGCAAATCCTCGCGCTGACAAATATGACGGATTTCACGCAGGTTATGGTCAATGTTGCTGATAAAAAAGCCGACTTTACCATCGTCGATGCGGTTGCGTTCGGCAATTACAATGCGTCCAATCCGGGCAAGTTGAAAATCGTCGATCCCAAAAAACCGATTAGGACATATCCCGTTTCCTATGCGTTCCACAGCGAAGATGCGCAGTTCCGTGACGCCGTTAATCATGCAATAGAAGAACTTATTCTTGATGGCACGGTCGATAAGATTTTTGACAAATACGATAAAATTCCAAACTCTTATTATCGCGCTACGGTGCCCTACATCAATAAAAACCCGGGGAAATAGGCGTGAGCGAAAAGAACAACAAATTCCAATCCCCTCTGGGCCGGGCACGCGGCCTTGGCTCGACGCATGAAGGCGCGCATCACTGGCTGATGGAACGCATCACGGCGATCATGATCTTGCCGCTCGTGCTCTGGGTCGTTTACGCGATGATCGAAATGCGCGGCAAATCCTATTGGGAATTCACGCAATGGCTGACCCAGCCCGGCAATGCAACACTGATGATCTTGTTCATCGGCGGGGTGTATTACCATGCGGCGATGGGGCTACAGGTCGTGATAGAGGATTACGTAGGCTCGCACGCAAAAAAACTGCTCCTGATCATAGGAACCAAGATTGCGTTTGCTTTCCTTGGCGTGGCATCGGTTTTTTCCATTTTGAAGATAGCTTTATGACTGAATCGCAAAGACGCGAAGACGCAAAGCTTTCCACCATCGATTCCCAAATTGAGGGGATTGCGAAGGACATTGTTGATTGTGCCTTTCACGTTCATCGTTATTTTGGTCCCGGAATGCTCGAGAGTATTTATGAACAGGCTTTGTTCCGTGCGTTACAAAAGAAAAATCGCAATCCCGTTCGGCAAATAAGCGTGCCTGTATATTATGAGGGCGAGTTACTGGATGGTGGATTTAGAGCTGATATTATCGTGAATGAGCAAATTTTGATTGAAATTAAAGCCTGCGAAAATCTGCTGCCTGTTCATAGAGCGCAAACATTATCTTATATCCGGCTATGCAAGCTTTCTTTAGGTTTTCTCATTAATTTTAATGTTCCTATCATTAAAAATGGAATTGTCCGAATTATCGATGAGCGCTTTGCGTCTTCGCGTCTTTGCGATTCCAATGTAAAAGGTGCTATATGACCCAAAGTTATAAAATCATAGATCATGAATACGATGTCGTTGTCGTCGGTGCGGGCGGCGCGGGGCTACGTGCCGGTTTCGGCTGCGCGGAAAAGGGCCTCAAAACGGCCTTGATCTCAAAAGTATTCCCGACGCGCTCGCACACTGTCGCCGCACAGGGCGGTATTTCCGCGGCGCTCGGCAATATGGGCGAAGACGATTGGCGCTTTCACTTCTATGACACGATCAAAGGCTCCGACTGGCTGGGTGATCAGGACGCGATCGAATATATGTGCCGTGAAGCCATTCCGGCGATCATCGAACTCGAGCATTACGGCGTGCCGTTTTCGCGCACGCCCGAAGGCAAAATCTACCAACGCCCCTTCGGCGGTATGACGACGCATTACGGCAAGGGCACCGCGCAACGCACCTGCGCCGCCGCTGATCGCACAGGTCACGCCATTCTGCACACGCTGTATCAACAAGCATTGAAACATAAAGCCGAATTCTTTATCGAATATTTCGCGCTCGACCTGATCATGGGCGACGAAGGCGAATGTCTCGGCGTCATGGCGTGGAATCTCGACGATGGCACTATCCACCGTTTCCGCGCCCACCAAACGATTTTAGCAACGGGCGGTTACGGCAGATCCTATTTCTCCTGCACCTCCGCGCACACCTGCACGGGCGATGGCGGCGGCATGGTGCTGCGCGCGGGTTTGCCGCTACAGGACATGGAATTCGTGCAATTCCACCCGACCGGCATTTACGGCGCGGGCTGCCTGATCACCGAAGGCGCGCGCGGCGAGGGCGGGTATCTGACCAATTCCGAAGGCGAGCGTTTCATGGAGCGGTACGCGCCTTCCGCAAAAGATCTCGCTTCGCGCGATGTTGTCTCCCGTTCGATGACAGTCGAAATCCGCGAAGGGCGCGGTGTTGGCAAAGACAAAGACCATATTCACTTAAACCTGATGCACTTACCACCCGAAGTCATTCATTCACGCCTGCCCGGCATCGCCGAGAGCGCGCGCATTTTCGCGGGCGTAGATGTGACGAAAGAACCGATCCCGGTCCTGCCCACCGTTCACTACAACATGGGCGGTATCCCAACGAACGTCCGCTGTGAAGTTCTGAACCCGACTTCCAAAGACCCGAACAAAATCGTTCCGGGTCTGATGGCGATCGGCGAAGCCGCTTGCGTGTCTGTCCACGGCGCGAACCGTCTTGGTTCCAACTCGTTGCTCGATCTCGTCGTGTTTGGTCGTGCCGCCGCCATCCGCTGCGCCGAAACCGTCTATCCCGGCACGCCGCACAAAATGGCCAAGGGCGATAACGGCGACAAGGCTCTGGCGCATCTTGATCGCGTACGCAACTCCAAAGGCTCGGTCCGTACCGCAGATCTTCGTCTGGAAATGCAGAAAATCATGCAAAACCACGCCGCCGTGTTCCGCACGGGCGAAACGTTGCAAGAAGGCTGCGATCTGATTTCCAAAGCCTTCGATAAAAAGGCCGACCTCGGTATCACCGATCGTTCGATGATCTTCAACACCGACCTCGTCGAAACGCTGGAACTCGAAAACCTGATGGGGCAGGCGGTCGCCACGCTTTATTCCGGCGTCAACCGCGAAGAATCCCGCGGCGCGCACGCCCGCGAAGATTTCGCCGATCGTAACGATGATAAATGGATGAAGCACACGATCATGCGCGTGGATGAAAAAGGCAAAACCAAAATAGATTACCGCCCGGTCATACTTCACACGCTGACCAAAGACGTGGAAGCGATCCCGCCCAAGAAGCGGGTCTACTAATAAAAAAGCCCCCGAAAGGGGGCTTTTAAATTTCGTTTGTTCCTGAAGATTACGGCGCTGTCGGAGTGGCCGTAGGCGCTGCTGCTGCCGGCGTCGGCGTTGCAGGTGCGGCTGTCGGGGTAGGAGCGGCACCAGGAGGCGCAAGGAAATTCAACCGGTTCATGTGGAAGCTTGCTGTCTCCGCGAAGTAATTACCGAGTGTCGACACCCCGGTTATCTTCTCAGGTGCCGTTTCCGCTGTAACGGCCGTTACCATCAACCTAAGCACTCTATTGGCGAGACCTCCCACCTGCGCCACACCCAACTCTTGGGTAAGGTCGATAATCTGACCTGGCGTTGCGGTTTTTTCTCTTGCATTCAATTGAATGCGTACCATTTGTATTTCTTTGGTTTCGTCGCAATCATCGTCGCGGACATTCAGGTCTGCTCTTGGCAGGCTTGCGCCTGTCCTATCCGCGCCCTTGGTTTTAAGCCGTGCAATATCGCTCATCAATTTTTCGAAATGCTGCGCGGCGACGGTTGCATGTCTTGTGGCAGATGAAAAACAGGTTTTTTCTTGAATCAGTGATCCTTGCGGAACGAAATTGTCTCCGTTGCCGGGAACGCCGTTATTGGCCTTGATCATCTGCCGTGCTTCGTCAACTTTTTCGGCTGTGATACCAAGAGCCGCCATCACTCTTGCGCGTACGACAGGATCAGCAATCAGGCCATCAAGCTTACCGTCTGGAAGCTGCGCCAATTTCGTCGGATCATAGCTGCCGTTCGGCAATTTGATGGCCTCACGAATGGCAAGCAGGTCATTCTGAATGAAACCGACATTGTCCCAATCTTCGTTTGTCATGCCGCCGACGGCCTTCATGGCATCGCCGGTGGAAGAACTCAAAATGCCGCGCTTTCTGCCCATCGTAGGTTCTTGCACGGCTGCGTTGAGGCTGGCGAGCGCAGGCTCCAGTGCAGGAATCGTTGCATCCGTTGAATGTGTAAACCTGCCCATTGCTCCATGGGATGGCTTGATCAGATGCGTATTACCCTTGAACGGACCTTGAAAGAGTTCCCGTTCATTTGCGATGCGAACCCCGCTTTGCTCGGCTGCGGCAAAGCACAGGGCCAGGTTTCTGATATCGGCTTCGGTGTACTCGCTGGCCGCTTTGGGCGTGCCGTCGGCATTGACGATCCTAAGGTTGATACCTTCGTTTCTGACATTCTCGTTGGCCATCATGCTCTTGATCAGGGCATAGGCGTCTTTGGGCGTCAGAAGTTCTTCCGCCCCTTTCGGGGTGGCCATCGAACCGGAATCAGGATGCACTTTCAATTCGCACGTGTCGAATTTCATTGTTCTAACGCCCGGCGTTGTTGTGCTTCCGAACACGCTATGAAGTCCGTCGTCCAGTTGGTTTTCGCCATTCTTGTACAGGCGCGCAATGTCTTTAAGCAGCGCGTCAAACGTGTACGGGAAATCACTCGTCGGCGGAGTTGTCCGTGCGGGCGGAGGTGTTGCGGCGGCGGGGGTCGCCGTCGGCGACGTAAGCGACGCTGGCGTTCCGGCCGGTACTCCACCAGGCATCGTGAATGACATATCCACACCGCGCGGTTCTTCTGTCCCTGATACTACAATGGGTGGCACGGTTGCTGCTGGCGCCGGAGCGGCGGCGGGTGCAGGAGTTGCTTCCGGTGCAACCGGAATTGCATTTGCCGATATGGTGAATGATGCCAATGGCGTAGTGATTGGTGTCGTAGGTATGGTGTGTGACACTGCCGAATCAACACCCGTTCCGGTCAACGTAATCTGTGGCTGGGAGTTTGCCGCATCTATTGCTTCCGATACTGGAATCTGTGTCGCGGGAGCAGTCTGTGTCACTGGTACAGTGACCGGTGTTATTGCCTCAGCCGAAGCCATGGACAGGGTGTAAGTTGTTCCACCCAATAATCCTGTCGGGCGAAAGAACGATCCAAAAAGACGTTGGAACTCTTCATCGGTGAGCCCATATCGGAGTGCAGCAATAGCCATGTTTTTACCCTACATTATAAGTATGAAATCGTCATTAACATAATACATTACTGTCTTATTGTCAAAAAATATATAGCGCATTGGGGGTTTGCAATGCAAATCAACTGCTATAAACTAGGGAAAACAAGGGATTATCGACGAAAATGGCTGAATTTACCCTCCCGAAAAACTCGCAAATAAAGCCCGGAAAAAAGGTTAACGCGGCGGACGGCGCAAAACGTAAAAAAACCTTTAAAATCTACCGTTATGACCCGGATACGGGCGAAAACCCGCGCCTCGACGAATTCACCATAAACCTCGATGATTGCGGGCCGATGGTGCTCGACGCGATCATCCATATCAAGAACAACGTGGATTCGTCCCTAACGTTCCGCCGCTCCTGCCGGGAAGGGATATGCGGGTCCTGTTCGATGAATATCGACGGGCGCAACACGCTCGCCTGCCTGAAGCCGATTGCCGAAGTATCGGGCGATGTGAAAATCACGCCGCTGCCGCATATGCCGGTGGTCAAAGATCTGGTGCCCGATCTCTCCCATGTCTACGCGCAATACAACGCTATCGAACCATGGCTGAAAACCGACACGCAGGCGCCGAGCCGTGAACGGCTGCAATCGCCCGAAGATGCCAATCTGCTGAACGGTGATGACGGACGCGGACCTTCGGCCTGTATTTTGTGTTTTTGCTGCTCTACTTCATGCCCCAGCTATTGGTGGAACGCCGATAAATTCCTCGGCCCCGCCATACTGTTGAATGCGTGGCGCTGGATCGCGGATAGCCGTGATGAGGCTGCGGGCGAACGTCTGGATCAACTCGAAGATCCGTTCAAATTATATCGCTGCCACACGATCATGAACTGCACGAATTCCTGCCCGAAGAATCTCAATCCGGCCAAAGCGATTGCAGAGATCAAAAAACTGATGGTCGAACGCAAGGCCTAACCAAGGCCGAACGCGTTGAGGCTGTTGTAGCCGCTGGTGCGCCCGCCGCCGGTATCCGCACGGTGTCCGTTCTCTCTCGGGAAGGAACGTGTGGTTTCTCGCGATAATATTTGATCTGCTGTCTGCATCGCCGCAGGGCTAGATTCTCCCGCCACGCGCCATTTGCTTCCTGGTCTTGATCCCATCCATGTCGCGACCAGATCCGTTACGCCATTCCCTTGTGTCACGACAAGCGCCGCCGCAGCAACGGCGGTTACGGTGAGAGCGGTGGCACTGGGGTAGGCCATCGCCACGCGCGGCAGGATCGTTGCGGCCTCGAATGCCATGGCACCTGCCAGCTTCATGATGGGCCTTGGCGTAAGGTCTCCGGTCAGGGTTTTTGATCGCAGGAACCGGAATAGATTGTCACGCCCCAAGCTCTCACCGGCATTGTAATATCCCATGATCTTACGCAGTGATTTTGAAGTAACGCTTGATGATCGTATCGATAAAAAATCACGATCGGTCATCATCCGGGCAAGCCAGAGATTGGTATGACTAATGATTGGTTCGATATGATTGCAGGCGTGGTTGAACGCTTTCAAAAGAAAGTGTTTCATTGTGGTCTCCCTGTGGTCGTTTCTTCATCTTTTTTATACGCTAACAATACGGAAATTATCGAAAAAAGTCAAGGCAAAAGCCCTTGTTGATGACTTCTATATATCTGTTGGACGGGGGTGCAAATCACTCTAACATTTCAAGCGTATAGTTCGTTAAAAATGGGGACGAGAATATGCTTAACAATATAGATATTAATTTTTCCGCTTTCGCATTGTCGGGCGTGTTGGCGTTCTTGCTGGGGATGCTTTGGTATCATCCAAAAATTCTGGGCGCTCGCTGGGTTGAAGTGCGCGGCGCGAATACAGTGTCGCAAAAATCGCCGCTCTCGTACGTGGCGTCGTTCTTTTTGTGGATGCTATCGGCTTGTTTCTACGCATTCCTTGCACAATTCCTCGGCATCAATTCCGCCGCCGGATATTTCTGTTTGTCCTGCCTGTTGTGGGTTGCGTTCTCTATGCCGCCAACGCTGATGAGCGCGCTTTACACCGGCTATCCATTCGAAGCGATGGCGATCGATACGTCGTACCAGCTCGGCGGGTATTATCTCTTCGCCGCTGTGCATATCGTATTCCTGCATTACGGGATGCTTTAATAAGCGCTGCAGGCAATTAAAAGATAACCACAAAGTCACGAAGCTCACAAAGAATCACAAAGTTTTTTCTTCTTAGTGATTCTTTGAGTCCTTAGTGTCTTTGTGGTGAAAACTTTTTAAAAGTGCAGTGCGCGGCTTTTTATTTTTCTCTAGCCCATTTTTGCATTTTATGGAGCGCCCTTATATGTGGCGCTCCTGTTTTTTGTTCGTACTTCTCGTAATATTGCTGGTGATACGCTTCCCCCGGCCAGAAATGTCCTTTCGGCTCCAACGTGGTGACGATGGGTAACTTCCATCTTCCATTCGTACCGACCTCGGCGATGGATTCCTGCGCCTGCTTCTTCTGATCCTCATCGTGATAGAAAATCACTGAACGGTATTGTGTGCCCATATCGACGCCTTGCCCGTTCAATTGCGTCGGGTCATGCGCGCGCTCTAGAAAGTGATGGAGCAACTCGCGGTAGGTGACGATCTTGGGATCGTAGTAAATCTCTACCGTCTCCGCATGTCCGGTCTTGCCTGTGCAGATATCGTCATAGGTCGGGTTGTCAATGCGTCCACCCTCATAGCCTGCGCGGGTGAACAGGACGCCGTCCACGCGCCGGAATTCGGTTTCCATGCACCAAAAACACCCGCCGCCAAAGGATGCGTAGGGTGCTTGGGGTGGTAATTCTTTTTGCATGGTATTGGCGATCATCGGTAGGTTTCCTTGGCTTTATATTTACTCTAATATGGGCCGGATAAGGAGTCTTTCAACCCATGACCGACCCGGAAATCACCCCCGAGCTTGCCCCCCGTGGCGCGAAAAAATCAATTTTTTCGTGGTGCCTGTATGACTGGGCGAACAGCGCGTTTTCGACCGTCATCATCACGTTTGTGTTCAGCGTGTTTTTCACACGCGGCATGATCGGCGATGAAACGCTGGGCTCTGCGTGGTGGAGTTACGCGATTGCGATCTCGGGCATCTTCATTGCCGTGCTGGGTCCGGTGTTCGGCGCGGTAGCAGATCATTCAGGCGCGCGCAAGAGATGGATTTTTTGGTTATCGATGTTGTGCATTATACCATCCGCGCTTTTGTGGTTTGCGCAGCCCGAAGCGATGGCGCTCGGCAATTTCGGCAATATCGTTTTTGTTCTCGCGCTGATCGTGATCGCCAATATCGGCTATGAACTCTCATCCGTGTTTTATAACTCGATGCTCACCCATATCGCGCCACGGCATCTTCTGGGCCGCGTTTCCGGCTGGGGCTGGGGTGTCGGTTATCTCGGCGGTCTGGCCGCGCTTGCCATAGCGTTGTTCGGTCTGGTCGGCTTCGGCGAGGCGGAACCGTGGTTTGGCGTATCGGGCATGGATAGCGCGAACATACGCGCGACGGGCCCACTGACCGCCATCTGGTTTCTGGTGTTCATGATCCCGCTGTTGATCTGGACGCATGATGTCGAACGCTCGCCGATGAAATTCCGCGAAGCGGTGCGCTCGGGCTTTCGCCAGCTCATCCAAAGTTTGCGCGAAGTCAAACATCATAAAAACCTCGCGCAGTTTCTTGTCTCGTCGGCTATCTACCGCGACGGGCTGAACACGCTCTTCACGGTCGGTGGAATTTACGCCGCTGGTGTCTATAAAATGGATTTTATCGAGATATTGTTTTTCGCGATAGGTCTCAACGTAACGGCGGGTCTCGGCGCGTTTTTGTTCGCGCATCTGGACGATAAGATCGGCTCGAAACGCACGGTCGTGATTTCGTTGATTGGATTGATTCTCACCGGAACCGCTGTCCTGTTCGCGCCAGACAAGCTGATGTTCACGGGACTTGCCCTCGCGCTGGGCCTGTTCATGGGGCCTGTGCAGGCGGCGTCGCGCACGCTGGCAGGACGCCTCGCGCCGCACGGCATGGTCACGCAAACTTATGGTCTCTACGCTTTTACGGGCAAGTCGGTGGCGTTTATCGGCCCGCTTTTATACGGCGCCGCGACGCATGTTTACGGCACGCAGCAGGCGGGTATGTTCACCATCATCCTTCTCTGGATCATCGGGCTTGGCCTTCTCACACTCGTGGAGGAAACGCGTGAGGATTGAGGATTACAAATCCCCCAATCATGACGACCGCAAGGGCGTA
Organism: uncultured Micavibrio sp.; assembly: GCA_964539025.1. GTDB lineage: Bacteria > Pseudomonadota > Alphaproteobacteria > Micavibrionales > Micavibrionaceae > Micavibrio_A. Next base: position 32,562 of record CAZIFA010000003.1, on the reverse strand, counting down.
AGCCCTTCGATGATCATCCTGCACTACACAGGCATGCAGACGGCGATTGAGGCCTTGCAACGTTTGAGCGATCCGGATTCCAAAGTAAGTGCGCATTACACGATAGACGAAGACGGATCGGTTTATGTTCATGTCGATGAAGATCGCCGCGCATGGCACGCAGGCCATTCCTATTGGGGCGGTGAGAACGATATCAATACGCACAGCATCGGAATTGAAATTGTCAATCCGGGGCATGAATGGGGATATCGTCCGTTCACAGGCGCGCAGATGAAAACGCTTATTCCCTTGTGTAAGGAAATCATGCAGCGCCATGACATCAATCCTGAAAATATTCTGGCGCATTCCGATGTTGCGCCGATGCGCAAACAAGATCCCGGCGAATATTTCCCGTGGCACGAACTGGCAAGACACGGGATAGGAGTCTGGCCCGTGCCGTCCGATGAAGATGTGGTGAAATCCGCAGGCATTGGTATCGAACGCGCGCTGATCGATTACGGCTATGATCCGCGCGTCAAACTGCGCGAAACGATCACGGCTTTTCAACGCCATTTCGTGCCCGAAGCCTTTGCCAACGGGCAGGCGGGGGAAGCGGATTCCTTAACCAAAACCCGGCTCTACGCCTTGCTCGCCGGGCATTTGCTTGAAGTGTCCGAATAAGCGCCGCAGGCAATCAAAGATTAACCACAAAGCCACGAAGATCACCAAGAATCACAAAGTTTTTCTTCTTAGTGATTCTTTGAGTCCTTAGTGTCTTCGTGGTTAAAAATTAATTTTAGACATATTTGCTATTTTAAGATAAAACGCGTCTTGGCCGGAAGGCCGGGCGACCGCGGCGCAAGTCGAGGAAAGTCCGGGCTTCATGGAAACAGGATGCCGGATAACATCCGGACGGGGCAACCCGATGGACAGTGCAACAGAAAACAAACCGCCAAAGGCCGCAAGGTACTGGTAAGGGCGAAACGGTGGGGTAAGAGCCCACCGCGGATCTGGCAACAGAGACGGCATGGCAAACCCCATCCGAAGCAAGACCAAATAGGGACGGCGCATGCCCCGTTTTCAGGGTGTCGTCCGGGTAGGTTGCTAGAGGTGCTTGGCAACAAGCACAGGAGAGGAATGGTCGTCACTGCGGCAACGCAGTACAGAACCCGGCTTACAGGCCCTCCGGCCAATTTTTTTATTGTCATCCTGAGCGCAGCGAAGGATCTCATGAGATCCTTCAGTCGCTAATGCTCCTTCAGGATGACATCACGCAAAATAAAACCGCCCTGACACACCTGCCGGGACGGTTTTATTTATAAGGTATATTTTTACTCTGTTTCTTAGGCCAGGTTAACGAAACCGGCTTTGTGAAACATAGAGATGGCTTTGTCGAGTTGAGCGGTTTGATAGGCCGAAAACGCGATCGTTCCGACATAAAGACCACCACTCACGGCAAGCGCCATGATCGTCAGTATCATAAGCATGATTATACTCCCCACACACATTTGAGTACTAGTTGCTAAGTGGGCATAGAATTACCATAACAATATAAGCAATGCAATAGTTTTTTCATAAAAAAGAAAGATTTTAGCTGATTTTTGCCCGTTTTTGAAATAACCCACTGTTTTTCCTGCATTTTTCCATATCATTAATAACCCTGTTTAAAACCCCAGAACAAAGAGAGATATCCACAATATCACTCTTTTCTTGTGCATGAGTCTGTGGAAATCCCTACCGCCCAATTGTAGCCATCTAAAACCCATGCTATCCCATAAATATCCATGCTATACCATTAAGTGGCGCGGTGTGGTTTAAGGCCTTTTGTCTCAATTCATTCAAACCCGGGAATTTTCGTCGCGGCATGGCATTGTTTCTGTCCACGCATATCAACAAGGTCGACAAGAAAGGGCGCGTTTCCGTGCCCTCCCAGTTCCGCGATCAATTGGCGGGCGAAAGCTTCAACGGCATCGTGTTATTCCGCTCCAACACCCAACCCGCTCTTGAAGGTTTTGCATGGTCCTACATGCAGGAAATTTCGCGCAGGCTTGAAAACTTCGATCTGTTTTCCGAAGCGCAAGATGATCTCGCCATGACCGTATTCGGCGATTCCGTGCAACTCCCCTTCGATGGCGAAGGCCGCATCGTTCTTCCGGTTGAACTGATGGAATTTGCGGGCGTGGTTGAACGCGCCGCCTTTGTTGGTCTTGGTCAAAAATTTCAGGTGTGGGATGCAGACATCCTCTCCAAACGCCGCGAAGAAGCGCGCCGCAATGTCCGCGATAAGGGGCTCACGCTACCGAAAGGGGAGGTTGCATGATGATTGTTTTTAGATGTCATCCTGAGCGTCTTGTCCGGCGTAGCCCAAAGGGCGAAGCCGGAAGCGAAGGATCTCCTGAGATCCTTCAGTCGTCATGCTCCTTCAGGATGACAACGGGAGATCTGCAATGACCTCTCCACATTTCCCCGTCATGCTCCCCGAAGTGCTCCGGGCCCTTTCCCCGAAGGATGGCGAAGTCTATGTCGATGGAACATTCGGCGCTGGTGGCTACACCCGTGCGTTTCTTGAAACGGCAAATTGCACGGTTATCGCTATCGACCGCGATCCCGCCGCCGTTTCCCGCGCTGATGCCATGAAAGCTGAATTTGGTGACCGCCTGATTTTCGTCTCCGGCAAATTCGGCGATGCGTTGGAACTGGTCAAGGCTGCCGGTTATGAACAGGTCGATGGCTTCGTCCTCGATGTCGGCGTCTCCTCCATGCAATTCGACGAAGCCAATCGCGGCTTCTCGTTCCGTTTCGATGCGCCGCTAGATATGCGTATGGATACATCGTCAGGCGAAACCGCCGCCGATCTTGTTAACACGATGGATGAAGAAGACCTTGCTAATCTCATATACAAATACGGTGATGAACGTAAATCCCGCTACATCGCCCGCGCCATCGTTGAAAAACGTCCGATCACGACCACATTACAACTCGCCGATCTGATCCGCGAAGTCGTGTTCAAATCACCCAAAGACAAAATAGACCCCGCCACCCGCACGTTTCAGGCTTTGCGCATTGCCGTGAATGACGAACTCGGCGAACTCGAACGCGGTCTTAATGCTGCGCAAGAACTTCTCAAAGACGGTGGCCGCCTGGTCGTCGTTTCCTTCCACTCCCTCGAAGAGGGTATCGTTAAATCCTTCCTCTATGAACGTTCCGGTAAAACCCCGAACGTCTCTAAATACCTCCCCCTCACGGCCAAGTCTGCCGATCCTTCCTTTATCCTCTCCCCGAAAAAACCTCTCGATCCTTCCCAATCCGAAATCTCCCAAAATGCCCGTTCCCGTTCCGCCCGCTTGCGCGGCGCCATTCGTAAAAGAGGGAACGCATGAGAATATTCCGCATTTCAAACCTTCTTTCCCTCGCGCTCGCCACGTTCTTCGGCGTCCTGCTGTTCTGGACATCGCAATCCGTGCAGGTGAAAGAAGATCAACTCGCCGAAGTCAAAGGCGGCCTGTCGCATGAACAAGAGGCCGTGCGCGTTCTCTCCGTCGAATGGGATTATCTGAACCGCCCGCAACGTCTTGAAAAACTCGCTATCGAACAACTCGGCATGGAACTGCCCGATGGCAAGGAAGTCGTCAAAAACGTCAACGATATTCCCGAACCATCGATAATCCCGAACGAACCTGCTTTGTTTGCCGAAGGCTTCGCGCAATCGGTTTCGGTGGAACTTGATCCGGCGCCGACTGCTGCGCCTGTACCGCAAAAAGAAACCGTCGTTCCTGCGAAGGCTGAAAAGCAAAGCTTTGAAAAACTTATTCAGTCTCTGGACGAAGAGGGCGGCCAATAATGAACCCGTTCAACCGCACGTCCATTCATATCTCCGGCCAGAAACGTTCCGCGCTTGATATGGCGCGCGGGCGACTGATGCTACTCAGCCTGTTTTTTATCCTGACCTATATCATCGTCGCCGCGCGCGTGGTGGATCTGACCATCATTCAGGGCGAAATGAAAAAGAACGGCGAAACGGTTTCTTATCTGGAATCCGAACCCGCTCTGGAGGCCGCGGCGCACCGCGCGGATATTTTGGATCGTAACGGCATCATTCTCGCGCGCTCGCTTAAAACCGCCTCTCTTTATGCCGATCCGTTTTTGATCGACGATGCCAAGACAGTGGCAAAAGACCTCGTGAAAGTATTCCCTGAACTCACTTTCGGCGACGTCTTACAAAAACTGCAAGGCGATAAACGCTTTGTCTGGATCAAACGCAACATGACGCCGGATGATCAGTATAAAATCCTATATCTCGGCCATCCGGGTTTGTCGTTCAAGGAAGAAGAACGCCGTATCTATCCGCAAGGCCCGCTCGCGGCCCACATTGTCGGTTATTCCAGTATCGACGATCACGGCCTCGCGGGGCTTGAGGCAAGCTTCGATAAACTGCTGCTGGAAAGCAATGAACCTCTGGTCACCACCATAGATGTGCGCATCCAGCACGCGCTCCGCCGCGAAGTTGGTGCTGCGATCCGTGAATTCAGGGGCGTTGCCGGCGCTGGCGTCGTAATGGATGTCAATAACGGTGAAATCCTTGGCGCTGTATCGTTGCCCGATTTCGATCCGCATCTGGTGAACGATAAAAATAAAGACGCGCTGTTCAATCGTTTAACGCTCGGCGTGTTCGAACCTGGCTCTACCTTTAAAATATTCACGACGGCCGCCGCCATCGAAAACGCGGGCGCAACGATGAATTCCAGCTATGACGCGCGGGAATCGATCAAAGTCGGCAAATTCAAGATCAGCGACTATCACGCCGAAAAGCGCGTTCTTACATTGCCCGAAGTCTTCATGCATTCCTCCAACATTGGTTCGGTCCGCATGGCCGAACAGGTAGGGACTGATGCTTTCCGCAATTTCCTGAATGATCTTGGCCTGTTCAAGGCGCCTTCCATTGAGCTTCCCGAAGTCGGCGCGCCGTTGATTCCCAAACCATGGAAAGAAATCAATACCATGACGGTGGCGTTTGGGCACGGCATCGCCGTTTCGCCGTTGCAACTTGTCACCGCGTCCTCTTCCATCATGAATGGCGGCATCCTGATCAAACCCACTCTGGTGCTCGATAAGGAAAAAAAAGATTCCAGCAGTGTCCGCGTTGTCTCTGAAAAAACCGCGCACCGTATGCGCCAGCTTATGCGCCTCGTCGTAACGGATGGGACGGGCGGCAAGGCCGATGTACCGGGTCACAATGTGGGCGGAAAAACGGGCACAGCGGAAAAGAACGAAGGCGGCCGCTACGAAAAGAACAAACTGCGCTCGTCCTTCATGGCGTTCTTCCCGGCTGAAAATCCGAAATACGCGGTCTATATCCTCATCGATGAACCCAAAGGGAATAAAGAAAGCTATGGCTTTGCCACGGCCGGATGGGTTGCCGCGCCCGCCGTTGGCCGCGTGATTGAATCTATCGTCGCCATCGAAGGCATCAAGCCCGAAGAAAGCGACGAACTGGGCGGCACGCTTTCCGCCTACGTCAAAACCAAAGACCAGATAGCAAAGGAGAAGCAACTTGCTGCTTTCCAAGCTCACTGATACGCCGCGCGATATGGAGATAACGGGCATCACGGCCGATAGCCGTGCCGTGCGTCCGGGTTATCTGTTTGCCGCGCTGCCAGGCAGCAAGGCGAACGGCACGAGCTATATTGAAGATGCCATCATGCATGGTGCCGTGGCGGTGATCGCGCCTAAAGGCACGAAGCTTCCCGAAAACAACAACGTGCTTTTGTTCGAAGAAGAAAACCCGCGCAAAGAACTGGGCCGCATCGCTTCGTGTTTTTATATGCACCAGCCAGATATCATCGTCGCGGTTACAGGGACGAGCGGCAAGACATCGACGGTTTCATTCGCGCAGCAACTTTGGACACTGTTCGGCATCACGCAAAGTGCATCCTTGGGAACGCTCGGTGTTCGCGCCCCGGGAATTGCAAAATACGGCTCCTTGACGACCCCGGACACTGTGGCGCTGCATGCGCAGCTTGCTGATCTTGCGGCGGCTGGCGTCACGCATCTGGCGATGGAAGCCTCCAGCCACGGGCTCGATCAATACAGACTGGATGCCGTGAATATCACGGCGGCGGGTTATACCAATCTTTCGCGGGATCATCTTGATTACCACCAGACGATGGAAAAATACCTCACGGCCAAGGCACGGTTATTCTCCGAAATTCTTAAACATTCGGGCCGCGCCGTGCTCAACGCCGATGATGAATTTTTCGGTTACATGGCAAAAATCTGCAAAGACAGCGGCCACAAAATTATTTCCTACGGCGAGAAGGGCGAAGATATCCGGCTTTTGAAACGCACGCTCAAACCCGAAGGTCAGCATGTGTCTTTGTCCGTGTTCGGTGAAAAAATAGACGTCACCATTCCTCTGGTCGGGCATTTTCAGGTGATGAATGCGTTGTGCGCGCTCGGCCTCGTTCTCGCGGGCGATGGTGATGCGGGCATTATCACGCCGCTACTTTCGCAATTACAGGGCGTACCGGGACGCCTCCAATTAGTGCCGGGTCATCCAAACGCCGCAATCTATGTTGATTATGCGCACAAGCCCGGCGCGGTTGAGGCTGTGCTGAACACGCTGCGCCCGCACACCAAAGGGCGCTTGATTTGTCTTCTGGGCTGCGGCGGCAATCGCGATGCGGGCAAACGCCCGATCATGGGCCGTATCGCTTCGGGTCTATCCGATCTGGTCATCGTCACGGATGATAATCCGCGCCACGAAGATCCTGCCACTATTCGCGCCGCCGTTCTGGAGGGCGCGCCCGATGCCGAAGAAATCGGTGATCGCCGCGAAGCCATTCACTGGGCGATTTCGCAATTGAAAAAAGGCGATGTGCTTGTGATCGCGGGCAAGGGGCATGAACAAGGCCAGATTATCGGCGACGTCGTCGAACCGTTCGATGACGTACAAGTCGCAAAACAGGCAATCAAACATCTCAATTCAGGGGTTTAAGTATGGCGGGATCTAACACGTTATGGACGGGTAAGGACGCGGCGCAGGCGGTGAACGGAACCGCTTCGGGCAACTGGTCCGCAACGGGTCTGTCCATTGATTCCCGCAGCGTGCAGTCGGGCGATTTGTTCATCGCGCTCGCGGGCGACAATGGTGATGGCCATACCTATGTCGCCGATGCCATCAAAAAAGGCGCATCTGCTGCGCTGGTATCGAAAAAAATCGAAGGTGTGCCGGATGATAAACTCCTTATTGTGCCTGATACACTCACGGCGTTACAGGATCTTGGCCGCGCTTCGCGTGAACGCACAGGCGCAAAAATCATTGCGGTGACGGGCAGCGTCGGAAAAACCGGCACGAAAGAAATGCTCGCCGCCGCGTTTGGTGTACAGGGTCAAACCCATGCGAGCATCAAGAGCTTTAACAATCATTGGGGCGTGCCGTTCTCGCTTTCTTCCATGCATGCTGGGTCTGATTTCGGTATCTTCGAAGTCGGCATGAATCATGCCAATGAAATCACGCCGCTTTCGAAAATGATCCGTCCTGATATCGCGATCATCACGACGGTCGAAGCCGTTCATGCTGGAAACTTTGCCAACGGGGAAGAAGGCATCGCCGATGCCAAGGCCGAAATTTTTGATGGCATGGATTCGGGCGCAACGGTTATTCTCAATGCGGATAACAAATGGTTCGATCGTTTGTCTGCAAAAGCAAAAACCAAAAATCTCAGAATCGTATCTTTTGGCGAAGCCAAAAACGCCGATGTGAAACTCACAGGCTTTCTCGTCGCCGCGAACGGCAGCCGCGTTGAGGCGGATGTGCTGGGTGAAAAAATTTCCTTCACCATGCAATCAACCGGAAAACATCTGGCCCTGAACGCGCTTTCCGCGCTGGCGGCGGTGAAATTATCCGGCGGCGATCTTACAAAGGCCGCCAAAGCCATCGGTAAAATCGAACCGTTGCCGGGCAGGGGCAGGCGTGAACTCCTTGATCTGGGTGACAAAGACAATCCTGTCATCCTGATTGATGAAAGCTATAACGCCTCGCCTGTGGCGATGAAGGCGGCTTTTAAGGTTCTGGCAATGGTCGATCCGGGCCGTGGCGGGCGCAGAATCGCGGTTCTGGGCGATATGTATGAACTGGGTGCCGATGGCGCGCGCCTGCACAAGGAACTGGCCATGCCGCTGGAAGCGGCGGGGGTTCAACTGGTTTACACCAGTGGACCTCTGATGAAAAACCTCTATGATGCTCTGCCTCAGGACAAGCGGGGCGCGCATATAGACGATACCAAGGAATTGGCGAAAATCGTTCCTGATGTGCTCGTGCCCGGCGATGTTGTGATGGTAAAAGGCTCGCGCGGTCCGGGGGAAAAGCCACGCATGCAATTGGTTGTTGAAGCGCTGCGCGCGCTTCCTGAAAAAATCAAGATGAAAGGCGTTAACTGATCCATGCTCTATAACCTGCTCGCGCCATACGCGGAAGATTTCATTCTCTTCAACCTGTTCCGCTATTTAACATTCCGCACAGGCGGCGCGATGATGACGGCGATGATCATCTGTTTTCTGATTGGCCCATCGATGATCCGCTGGCTCAAGAAAAAACAGCGCGAAGGGCAACCTATCCGTTCCGATGGCCCTGAAACACATCTGAAAAAAGCAGGAACGCCAACCATGGGCGGCTTGATGATTCTGATTTCCGCTGGAATTTCCGTTTTTCTCTGGTCTGATTTTCACAATCCTTATGTCTGGATCGTTGCGGGCGTTATTATCGGCTTTGGTCTGATCGGCGCAGCGGATGATTACGCCAAGCTCACCAAACGCTCGCATCATGGAATTTCAAGCAAGGTGCGATTGCTGTTCGAATTCGGCATCGCATCCTGTGCCATTGCCGCCTATCTGCATTTCACACCGAACGATATCGACACGGGATTGGCCATTCCTTTTATGAAAGACCACCTCCTGCAACTCGGCTTCTTATTCATTCCGTTCGCAATGCTGGTGATTGTCGGTGCCTCTAATGCTGTAAATCTTACAGATGGCCTCGATGGTCTGGCCATTGTGCCTGTGATGATCGCGGCGGGCTGTTTCGGGCTTATCACATACTTCGTGGGTAACGCGGTTTATGCACCGTATCTGGGCATCACCTTTATTCCCGGCACAGGTGAACTTGCGATTATCTGCGGTGCGCTGATCGGTGCGGGTATCGGATTTTTATGGTTCAACGCTCCACCCGCGATGGTCTTCATGGGCGATACGGGATCGCTCGCGATGGGCGCGGGCCTTGGCGCGATGGCGATGGTTGCTAAACACGAAATCGTGCTGGCCGTCATCGGCGGGCTGTTCGTTCTTGAAACCGTGTCGGTGATGGTCCAGGTCATCTCGTTCAAATTGACCGGCAGGCGCGTTTTCGCTATGGCCCCGCTGCACCACCATTTTGAAAAGAAAGGCTGGTCTGAACCCACGATCGTGATCCGTTTTTGGATCATCGCTGTCATTCTTGCACTAATCGGCCTTGCAACTTTAAAACTCAGATGATCGACACGAAACCCTTTGTCAAAACCTTGAACGATAGGCCTGCCGCAATCTGCGGGCTAGGTCTTTCCGGCTTGGCTACAGCAAAGGCTTTGATGGCGGGCGGTGCGAAAATCGTTGGCTGGGATGACGACGAAGGCAAATGCATCGCCGCCGAAAAAGAAGGCGTGCCGATCTTCGATTTTTCTTTCGGTGGCCTTGATGGCTATGGCGTTCTTGTAATGGCGCCCGGCATTCCGCTTCATTTCCCGGAACCGCATCCGGCTGTTGTAAAAGCCCGCGAAGCCAACGTCGAAATTATCGGTGATATCGAAATTCTCCATCGCTCCCTGCATGGCCGCAAAACGGTAGGCATCACAGGAACGAATGGTAAATCGACCACGACAATGCTCATCACACATATTTTGAATCAGGCAAAAATCAACGCCGTTGCGGGCGGCAATATCGGCGAACCTGTTCTTACCCTCAAACCGCCGAAAAAAGACGGCGTGTTCGTGCTCGAAATTTCCTCATACCAAATGGATTTATGCCCGACCTTCCGCCCCGACATCGCCGCGCATTTGAATCTCACGCCCGATCATCTGGAACGTCACGGCACGATGGAACAATACGCCGCCGCCAAAGAGCGCATGCTCGAAGGTCCTGGCATAGCGGTGTGCGGTGTGGATGACGTCCCTTCACTGGCTATGTATGAAACGCTTGTTAAAACTGGTGATCGTAAAACCATTCCCATTTCCGTCAAAAAAGAAATCGAAGGCGGCGTCTATGTGAAAGACAACTTGCTCATCGATCATACGGGGCCGCAACCGATGAGCGTCGATTCCATCGCCGATATCAAAACTTTGCCCGGCGTGCATAACCAACAAAATATCTGCGCCGCTTACGCCGTGTGCGTATCCATGGGCATGCTCCCGCAAGAAATTTTAGAACATGTCAAAACCTATCCCGGCCTGCCGCATCGCCAATTCACCGCGCGCGTGATTAACGGCATCGCCTATGTGAACGACAGCAAAGCAACGAACGCCGAAGCCGCGATGAAGGCGATTGCCTGTTACCACAATATTTATCTGATCGCGGGCGGCCTTGCTAAGGCGGGCGGTTTGAGCGGTCTCGAAGCCTATGCTGATCGCATCCGCCATGTGTTTCTGATCGGGCAGGCGATGGATGAATTTGCGCTCTGGTGCCAAAAAATCGGCATTCCCCATACAAAAAGCTACACGCTCGATGTTGCTGTTCTAGAGGCGCATAAAAATGCGCAAGGCAATCGCGGCGAACCCGGCGGCGCGGCAACCGTTCTATTATCGCCCGCCTGCGCCTCCTGGGATCAATTCAAAAGCTTCGAACATCGCGGCGATGTGTTCGCCAGCCTCGTCAACGCGCTCTCCGATGAGGTCGCCGCATGAATTTCTTTTCCCGCACCGATAAATCTTTTCTGGGCCAATGGTGGTGGACGGTTGATCGCGTCACGCTCGCCATTCTCCTGACCATCTGCATCTTTGGCATCGTGCTGGTGACGGCGGCAAGCCCGTCCGTGGCTGAACGGATTGATACATCTGCCAATCACTTCATCATCCGCCACATTATTTTCCTCGGCCCTTCCGTGTTGCTCTTGATCGGCCTTTCTATGGCAAGCATCCAGCAAATCTGGCGGGTCGCGCTGATCATTCTCGGCCTCGCTCTGGTCATGATGATGCTGGTGCCGATTCTGGGCGATGAGGTGAAGGGTGCGCAGCGCTGGATAGGTATTGGTCCATTCTCCATCCAACCATCCGAACTTGCCAAACCTGCCTTTATCATCGTCGCCGCGTGGTTTATCGCGCGCCAAAAAGAAAAACCGGAATTCCCCGGAATTGTTTTCGCCTCGGCATTATACGGGCTGATTGTTCTGCTTCTCGTCCTGCAACCTGACATGGGTATGACGTTTATTGTTACGGCGAGTTTCTTCGCCATCATCTTTCTCGCGGGCTTGCCGTTCCGCTGGATCATTCTCCTTCTAGTACTGGCGATGGGCGCGGCGGTGCTGGCTTATTTCAGTTTCGATCACGTGCAAAGCCGTTTCGATCGTTTCATCAATCCCGAAAGCGGCGACAATTATCAGGTGGATCGTGCTTTGCTGGCGTTCCAGCATGGCGGATTACTCGGCACAGGCGCGGGGCAGGGTACGGTGAAAATGACCATTCCCGATGCGCACGCGGACTTTATTTTTGCTGTTGCGGGCGAAGAACTTGGCATGCTGCTAACGGTGCTTATCGTTGGGCTGTATGGCTATGTCATCGTCCGCGGGTATAACCGCATCATGGATACGGATAATATCTTTATCATTCTGGCCTCGGGCGGTATTCTCACGCTCTTTGGATTACAGGCGTTGATCAATATGGGTTCTTCCATTCATCTACTTCCCACCAAGGGCATGACGCTGCCGTTTATCTCTTACGGCGGATCGTCCTTGCTCTCGTCGGGTATTGCGATGGGCATGCTGCTGGCGCTGACGCGCAGGCAGGCGCGTTCAGGCATCGCGCGCGGCGGGCTTTCTATCCGTCCCATAGGCGGAGGTTCGAAATGAAGACAGAATTTTTTCACCACAAAGACGCAAAGTACACGAAGAATCACAAAGAAATATTGAGAAAACTTTGTGATTCTTTGAGGTCTTCGTGGCTTTGTGGTGAATCTTTCTTATTGGAACCTACAATGCCGGGGGATTTCCATGAATGAAAACATCAAAACCCTGCCAAAATTGATCCTGCTTTCCGCGGGCGGAACGGGCGGGCATATGTTCCCGGCGGATGCGCTGGCGCAAGATTTAATATCGCGTGGCTACCGCGTCGCGCTCGCCACCGATTATCGCGGCAAACGCTTCGAACCTTTCGCGGGCGGCATTCCGATTTATGTTTTGAATTCGGGAACTATCGGTTCTGGCATCATCAAGAAAATCAAATCGGCCATATCGCTCGGCGTCGGGTTTTTTCAGGCGCGCAAATTATTGTCCGATCTAAAACCCGCCGTCGTCATCGGCTTTGGCGGTTATCCGTCCGTCCCGGCCGTATATGCCGCGCAGACGAAAAAAATCCCGACCGTAATCCATGAACAAAACGCCGTTCTGGGCCGCGCCAATGTGTTCCTTGCGCCCAAGGCGGAAAAAATCGCGGTGGCATGGGCGCATGTCGAAGGGCTCGATGGCGATGATGAAAGCCGCGCGATTGTCACGGGCAATCCTGTCCGCCCCGATATTTCATCGCTCTACAACAAACCCTATCCGACAATAGAACGCGATGGCACGTTACGCATTTTTGTCACGGGCGGCTCGCAGGGCGCGAGTGTGTTCAGCGAAATTCTGCCCGAAGCTTTGGCCAAACTGCCCGAACATCACCGCGCCCGGCTTGAAATCATCCAGCAGGTTCGCGAAGAAGACATGAACAAAGTGCGAAGCATTTACGAAGGCGCGAAAATCAAAGCCGATCTTCGCCCGTTCTTCAAAGACATGGCGCTGCAATTGGAGCGCTGCCACCTCGTCATCGCAAGATCTGGCGCTGGCACGGTCTCCGAAGTCACCACCGCCGGACGTCCCGCGATTTTCGTTCCATACCCGCACCACGCCGACCAGCAACAAAAACGCAACGCAGATGCGGTTGCGGATGCGGGCGGCGCGTGGGTGATGACGCAAAACGGCTTTACGGCAGAGGCTCTTTTGGCCCGCTTGGAGACCTTCTTGCAAAACCCCGAAACGCTCTTTAGGGCCGCCGAAAATGCCCGCTCCTGCGGCAAACCCGACGCTGCCCGCAAACTCGGCAATATTGTGATGGCTATGGCTTCCGGGTGGGACAAACACCCGCAGGGATAGCCATTGACATAAAGTCAAAACGGTTGTTTTATATGCTCAAAATTGTGAGGATATATGGCTCTTTCGACATCAGAAATAAAAGCGAAACTTGACGCTCCTATTGCGGGGTTTATTGCCGCTTCTGCAAGAAGCGAAGCCGAGGGGGTGGAAAGCCTTTTGCGGTTCGTGAGACATATTCAGGATGAAACGGATCGTTCTTTGGACGCAGCCTTTATAATTGCCCTGTACAATGTTGCCATAGTTAATGGCAGTCGCATGGGCCCTTCTTTTAGAGAAGAATTTCCATCGCAATACAGGGCAATCATGGCTGCAAAAGAAAGTCTTGGACTCAACGGATATAATTCTCTGACTGCTCGGTTGGGCTAAACACCCGCAGAGTTAGGTTTTTCATCGCTAAGACGCGAAGGCGCAAAGCTTTTCTCTCAAAAAAATGCGCCGCAGGCATTCTAAAAAGATATCAATTTTTATAAGAATTAAGAAGAAAGCTTTGCGCCTTCGCGTCTTAGCGATTCTTATTCGATTTATATTGTTATTTCCCATAGTTTCCGCTACGAATTGACCCATGCGGATTGTCCCTCAAAGCGTTGGCACATTGCATTTCATCGGTATCGGCGGCATCGGCATGTCCGGTATCGCCGAAGTTCTGCACGCGCTCGGCTATTCGGTGCAAGGCTCCGACATCGCAGATGGGTACAATATCGACCGCCTGAAGAAAAAGAACATCAAAATTTTTATCGGCCACAAAGCTTCGAACATCGAAGACGCCGCCATCGTCGTGGTGTCTTCGGCCATAAAATCCGACAATCCTGAACTCGCCGCCGCGCGGGCTGCGAAACTCCCCATCGTCCGCCGCGCCGAAATGCTGGCTGAACTGATGCGCCTGAAAATGGCCGTGGCTATCGCGGGCACGCACGGCAAGACAACGACCACCTCGATGGTCGGCGCGATGCTGGAAGAGGGCGGGTTCGATCCCACCGTCATCAACGGCGGCATCGTCCATAAATACGGTACCAACACGCGCATGGGCGCATCCGAATGGATGGTGGTCGAGGCGGATGAATCCGACGGCACCTTCACAAAACTTCCCGCCACCGTTGCGGTGGTAACAAACATCGATCCCGAACATCTGGATCATTACGGCGATTACGATTCCATCAAATCCGCTTTCCGCCAGTTTATCGAAAATATCCCGTTCTACGGTTTCGCCGTTCTGTGCACCGATCACCCCGCCGTGCAGGCGATGATCCCCGATTTATCGGATCGCATCGTCATCACCTATGGCTTTAATGCGCAGGCAGACGTGCAGGCGAGCAATATCCGCATGAACGGTGAGGGCAGCATCTTTGACGTTACTTTCTCCGAAACCGTGAACGGCGAGGCGCTGACTTTAAAAGACGTGTTCTTGCCCATGCTCGGTCAGCACAACGTGCAAAATTCCCTGGCCGCTTTGTCCATCGCGCGCCGTATGAATATTCCGGCGGCATCCATGAAAACCGCGCTGAAGAATTTCTCCGGCGTCAAACGCCGTTTCACCAAAACAGGCGAAACGAACGGCATCACCGTGATCGACGATTACGGTCATCACCCCGTTGAAATCCAAGCCGTTCTTAAAGCCGCAAGGCAAGCCGTCGAAGGAACGCCGGGCCGCGTGATCGCCATTGTCCAACCGCACCGCTACACGCGCCTCTCATCACTCTTCGATGATTTTTGCAAATGTTTCAACGATGCAGATTCCGTCATCGTCGCCGATGTTTACGCCGCTGGCGAACAACCGATCGAAGGCGCGGATAAAGACTCCCTCGCCAAAGGGCTCATCGCTTGCGGTCATAAAAATGTCACGCCGCTGCCCGCGCGCGAACAACTCGCCCGCATCATTTCCGATCAAGCGCAACCCGGCGATTACGTTATTTGTCTAGGCGCAGGCGATATCACCAAATGGGCGTATGATTTGCCGGGGGATCTTGAGAAAATCCTTTTGTCCCGGCAAAGCAAGCGCGCCTAGGTTACTTCACAAGTTTAGGATATTCCGCCTCAATCATGCCCGTCTTCGTGGGCCACGGCATGGGCGTCACCGCTGAAAGTGAGCTCTTGGGCGAACCATCGATCAGCTTATCGCTCCATGTCAGGTAGACCAGCGTCTGGCTCGCTTCATCGAAGAAGCGCGTGACGTGTAGTGCTTTGAAAAACATGTTCCGGCTTTCGTTGAACACTTCTTCGCCTTTGGTTCCGGCGGCGATAGGTGCTTTGTACGAAATCGGGCCTGTCTGTCTGCACGTAACGCTGGCGTCCGATTTTTCTTCGGCGATGCCGAGCGATCCGCTGATGCCGCCCGCGACTGGACGGCTGATATGGCACGTAACGCCCGCGACTTTTGGGTCTTCAAAGGCCGTGATTCTGATTTTGTGGTCAGCGCCGATCCATTTGAAGGCAGTGACAACCTCACCGATATTGCGGGCGTCTTGCGCGCTCGCAATTTGTGAAGCACTGGCAATCATGGCAAAGCTGGTAACGCACGCACGTGTGGCGTGAAATGCTCTCGAAGTCATATTTATCTCCCTGTTAAAGTCTTTTTATAGTTTTTTTAATTGATAGTTTTTTAGTTTAGTTGGGCGGAGTCTGCGCCCGATTTTGAAACCTGTCAAATCGCTGTAGGCCGGAAAAACGGTTAATGCCATGCCTTGGATCCGACATAATTTTGAATTAAAACCAAAATTCATCGAAAAAATAATTAGGTTTATTTTTAAAACGAATTTAAATAATGGGTATGAACACTGCTTCTGTAAAAGTTAAAACCCTTCCCATCGTGCGCGGACGCTACACAGAAAGCGCGGCGCTCGGCGAATCCGGCTGGTTCAAATGCGGCGGCAAAGCGGAAGTGCAATTCAAACCTGCGGATCTGGAGGATTTACAAAATTTCCTTCGTTGTCATCCTGAGCGCAGCGAAGTATCTCGAGATTCTTCGGCTTCGCCTCAGAATGACATCCATGTGTTCGGCGCACTATCCAACACGATCATACGCGATGGCGGCCTGCCGGGCGTCACCATCCGTCTGGGCCGAGAGTTTGCCGGGATTGAGGTTGAGGGCGATACGGTCAAAGCGGGCGCGCTCGCGCTCGATGCGAATGTCGCACAGGTCGCCGCTGAAAACGGAATCGCTGGTCTGGAATTTTTCTCCGGCATTCCGGGCACGATCGGCGGCGCACTTCGGATGAATGCAGGCTGCTATGGCACCGAAACCAAAGATGTTCTGCTGAGTTGCGAAGCTCTGGACCGCAACGGAAAACTTCATACTTTCTATCCATCCTGTCATCCTGAGCGCAGCGAAGGATCTCGAGATTCTTCGGCTTCGCCTCAGAATGACATCATGAAAATGACTTACCGTCACAATGATCTTCCCGAAGATTTTATTTTTATTTCCGCCATCTTCAAAGGTAAAAAAGACAATGCACAAAACGTGTTGGATCGCATGGCTGAAATTAAACTAAAACGTGAAGCATCGCAGCCGATCCGTGAAAAAACCGGAGGCTCTACTTTCGCCAATCCCCCCGGCGATCAAAAAGTCTGGCAACTGATCGACGCGGTCGGCGGGCGGGGCCTCAAAGTCGGCGGCGCGGTAATGTCCGAAAAACACTGCAATTTCATGATTAATGAAGGCACGGCCACGGCGGCGGATCTTGAGAATCTTGGCGAAGAACTGATCAAGCGCGTGCAGGAGAAATTTGGGATCGCCCTGCGTTGGGAAATTAAGAGAGTTGGCGTCTCTCTATAAACGTCATCCCGACCGAAGGCCGCAAAGCGGCCGGAGCGGAGGGATCTATTCATTATGTCTCTTACAAATATCCCTCGGCTGCGCTACGCTTCGCTCGGGATGACGTGAAAGGAAGTAAAAATGAAAAAAACAGTGGCCCTTTTGATCGGTGGTTGGTCCTCGGAACGCGAAGTCTCCCTGACCAAGGGCAAGCATGTCGAAGCCGCGCTGAAAGAGGCCGGATATACCGTTAAAACCATAGACGTATCCCACGATCTTCAAAAACTGGTGAAAGAATTAACCGCCGTCCGTCCCGATGCCGTGTTCAACAATTTATACGGCAAGGGCGGGGAAGACGGCACGATTCAAGGCGTGCTGGAGATGATGGGAATCCCTTATACGCATTCCGGCGTCGTCGCTTCTGCCGTCGGCATGGATAAAATCCTCACGAAAAAACTTGCTGAATCCGTCGGCGTGCGCTGTTCGGTCGGGCGCGTCGCAAGCAAAAAAGAGATTTTGGCAGAAACGGTTATGCCGCGTCCTTACGTTGTTAAACCAATTAACGAAGGCAGTTCCGTTGGTGTGCGCATCATTCTGGAAGGCGAAAACCAGCGCCCGATTGATGAGTCCACCTGGACGTTCGGCGAAGAAGCTCTGGTCGAAAAATATGTGCCGGGCCGTGAAATCCATGTTGCCGTTCTGGATGGCAAAGCGCAGGGCGTGACCGAAATTTTCGTCGAAGGGCGCTTTTTCGATTACGAAGCCA
The DNA here is from genome assembly GCA_964539025.1 of uncultured Micavibrio sp. Taxonomy (GTDB): domain Bacteria; phylum Pseudomonadota; class Alphaproteobacteria; order Micavibrionales; family Micavibrionaceae; genus Micavibrio_A. Next base: position 14,706 of record CAZIFA010000003.1, on the reverse strand, counting down.
AATACCATTCCGACACCACGCGGCTGGTCACCCCCGCCGATGTTCCGGAAATTGTCGCCAAAACCGCCATGGATTACGCCGCAAAGGTTTATAACTTGCTGGGTTGTAACGGCATTGCCCGCGCAGATTTGCGATATGATGATTCCAAACCGGGCGGCGATGGTGTATATTTTCTGGAGATAAACACCATGCCCGGCCTCTCCCCCGGATCTATTGCTGTGATCCAGCCAGAGCACAACGGCATGTCCTACGTTCAACTTTGTTCTCACCTGGTCGAAACCGCAAAATGTCACGCTCCGGTACAAGACGCTCCTACATCCTCAAAAGACGCTCGGGCGGCACTGAGCGCCTGATCCTCTTCGTCAAAAAATTCGGCATGGTGCTGGCGATTTCTGCTGGCGCCTTCTGGGTTGGCTCGTGGCTTGTCATGTCGGGTACGATGACTCGTGCCACCGATAAAATCGAACATGCTGCGCTAGGTATGACGGCGGGCTGGGGCTTTGCGGTGAAAAACATTCTGGTCGATGGGCGTCATCACACAGATGCCGACACGCTAAAGGCCATGATCAACATGGAAAAAGGTGATCCTATTCTGGCGTTTGATCCGGGCGAAGCGCAGGAACAAATCGAACGTTTATCATGGGTGAAATCCGCGCATGTCGAACGTCGCCTGCCGGATACGATTTATATCCGGATTAAGGAACGCACGCCGCTGGCGCTGTGGCAACGGAACAAGAAACTTTCGTTGATAGATGCCGAAGGTGTCGTGCTGACCGATCAAAATCTGGCCCCTTGGAAAAATCTGATGATCGTTGTGGGCGATGAAGCGCCCAAAAAAGCGGCGGGGTTGATCGCCATGCTCGATGCCGAACCGATCATCGAAGAACGGGTAGAGGCGGCAACGCTTGTCTCTGGCCGCCGTTGGGATTTAAAACTCAAATCCGGCGCGGATGTAAAACTGCCCGAAGGCGAACTTGGGCTGGCTTTGCGTAAACTGGCTGTTAATCACGAAGAAGAAGCGCTTTTGGATAAGGATGTTCTGAGCATTGACGTGCGCGAAGAGGGCCGTATAACTGTACGAACCAAACCCGGCGCCGCTCAGGATTACGATAAGGCTGCCATCACCCCAGCTTCAGGCAAGCCGATTTAAATGTATTCTCGCGCACCTTTTTCACCCCCCATCCAAACCTTCCCCCGCAAGGGGGGAAGGCTTCCCTGTAAAGTCCTCCCCCCTTGCGGGGGAGGATTTAGGTGGGGGGCCTTACTTTCATGAACCACAAACTCCAACACACGGGCCGGATCGGAACAGCGTATACTATTGCGGCCAGTAGAATTGACGCAATCGCCAGCACTAAAAAATCCGACCCTGCGGTCTACAAAGCCTATCTGGAACGCATCAATGACATGGTTGATGTCGTTTTGAATTTTGACTGGCTGACACAGGAACAACGCGAACAAATGGCCGTTGCAATTTTCGTCGGCACGGCTATGGACTATTCAAAGAAGGAAGATGCAAAAGAGGAAACCCTGTCCAAAATCGTGGAACTTCCTTTCGATCAAGACCCGCATGCTATAAAGATGTTTGACTGGGCGAGGGAATATGCGCCGCTGACAAATCTGCGCGGCGATCAGGTTATCGTCACAACGGCGTGGCTTTTGAACGATGGCGAAACATGGCGCGGATATCTGGCTGGCCTACCGCATGAATTAAAATCCATGATGAAACGCGTTCACAACCTTAACTTCGAAAACGCTGGCCCCTATGATTTTCCCGCGCCAATCCAACAAAGGCTGCGCACCGCCCATGAAAGTATATTGAGCCTATGAAGCATAAACCCACTCTCACCCGTCATTGCGAGCGCAGCGAAGCAATCCAGTTAAAAGACTCTGGATTGCCGTGTTGCCTGCGGCCCCTCGCAATAACCATGAAAAGCTTTGCGTCTTCGCGTCTTTGCGATTCAGCTTTTAAACCACAAAGCCACAAAGAGCACAAAGAATCACAAAGAAATAAAATAAAAAACTTTGTGATTCTTAGAGACCTTCGTGCCTTTGTGGTGAAAAAAAATGAGTGGGGCGCTCGCGTATGAAACACAAACTCAAACCCAAAGGTTCGATCCTCGCGGCGCTGGATATCGGCAGCCACAAGATCGCGTGCTTCATCGGCCGCATCGTCGATGACGAGGGCGCGATAGAGGTTCTGGGCGTGGGCTATCAGGCCTCCAAAGGCATCAAGGGCGGTGCGGTGGTCGATCTTGATTTGGCCGAAAACGCCATCCGCTCCACCGTTCACGCCGCCGAAAACATGGCTGCCGATTCGATGAAGGGCTATCCTTTGCGCGAAGTCATCATCAACGTGCCGGGCGTTTATGCCCACTCTCATATATTGTCGGCGAGCATTCAGGTCGCAGGCCACGCGATCACGGGCAACGATGTCCGCCGTGCGCTGGCAAAGGCACAAGATCAAGTCCTCTCCGCCGAATACGAACTCATCCACACGATCCCCATCGGTTATCGCATCGATGGACAAGAAGGCATTCGCGATCCGCGCGGCATGGTGGGACAACAACTCGATGTCGGCATCCACATGGTCACCGCCGATCTTGGCCCCCTACAAAATATCGCAAGCTGCATTGAACGCTCGCACCTCGATATCGTCGCGCTGGGTTCATCCCCATACGCCGCTGGCCTCGCTTGTCTCGTCGAAGACGAAATGGATTTGGGCTGCACCGTCATCGACATGGGGGCAGGGGTCACAAGCTTTGCCGTCTTTCAAGGCGGCGCGATGATTTACGGCGATGCGATTCCTGCCGGCGGCGCGCATGTGACCAACGACATCGCCAAGGGCTTGACCTGCGCGGGCTCCGACGCCGAACGTCTGAAAACATTATACGGCTCCGCCATGGTCACCTCGGGCGATGAATCCGAATTGATCGAAGTCCCGCAACTCGGCGAAACCGATCGCCACACGCCCAACCACATCCCGCGCTCGCTTCTGATCGGAATCATTCAGCCGCGCTTGGAAGAAATCCTCGAAATCGTCCGTGGCCGCATCCGCGATTCCGGTCTGGGCAACACAATCGGTCGCCGCGTCGTGCTGACGGGCGGAGGCAGCCAAATGCCCGGCGTGCGCGAACTGGCGCAGACGATTCTCGACAAACAAATCCGTCTTGGCAGGCCGATCCGACTCTCCTCACTTCCCGATGGAGTCTCCGGCCCGGCCTTCGCCACCACGGCGGGACTCCTGACCTACATCACCGAACGCCACGACGAAATGCCCGCCGAAATCATGGCAACGGTAGAACCCGGCTCGATGTGGGAACGGGTAAAGTACTGGTGGAAGGAAAACTGGTAAGTGTCTGGAGGATTAGAAAATTGGAGAATTGGAGGATAAGAAGTGGGGATGAAATTTCCTCATTTTTCCAATCCTCTAGTCCTCCAGTCCTCCAATTATCCAATACTTATCCACAGGTAAATGTTGCCATTCTCTTGGCTGAATCAAAGCCGTATGAAACAATCTCGAAATGTGAATCGGATGAGTCTCTTAGCTCTTATTGTTCGCATGGCATCTTGGGGAAAATGTCGTTATCTACCGCGTATTACCCGCCGTTTTTGCTGATCCCACGAATTTTCATGATTCCGTTCCGGCACGAACAACCATAGACTCTACAAGTATACGACCTTAACGAGAGGTTCAAAATGACGATCAATTATTTAAGAATGCAAGCACCAGAGGTACAAAGATTGTCCCCCAAAATTACAGTAGCAGGTTGCGGCGGCGCCGGTGGCAACGCGGTCAACAATATGATTTCTTCCGGTCTGGAAGGATGCGAGTTCTTGGTCCTGAACACGGACGCACAGGCGCTTGAGGGCAGCCTTTGCGAAAACCGCATTCAGCTTGGTGCGCACGTCACGGGCGGTTTAGGTGCCGGTGCGAAACCTGAAATGGGTCAAAAGGCCGCCGAAGAATCCATCGATGAAGTGATGGAATATCTGGCGGGCTCCAACATGGTGTTTATCACTGCCGGTATGGGTGGTGGAACGGGAACGGGCGCTGCGCCCGTGATCGCAAAGGCCTGCCGAGAAGCGGGTATCTTGACGGTCGGTGTTGTCACCAAACCTTTTCACTTCGAAGGCACGCACAGAATGCGTCAGGCCGAAGCCGGTATCGCAGAGATGCAAGATTATGTGGATACACTTATTGTGATCCCGAACCAAAATCTCTTCCGCGTCGCCAATGAAAAAACCACGTTTGCCGATGCGTTCCGCATGGCGGATTCGGTTCTGCAATCTGGCGTTCGCGGCGTGACGGATCTGATCACCAAAGAAGGCCTTATCAACCTCGACTTCTCCGATATCCGTTCCGCAATGCTCGAAATGGGCAAAGCAATGATGGGAACGGGCGAAGCCGAAGGCGAACGCCGTGCATTGGAAGCCGCCGAAGCCGCGATCAACAATCCGCTGCTCGACGATATCTCTATGAAAGGCGCACGCGGCGTGATCATCAACGTAACGGGCGGCGCCGACATGACGCTGTTCGAAGTCGATGAAGCCTGCAATCGCATCCGTGATGAAGTCGATCCGAACGCCAACATCATCTTTGGTTCTACCTTCGATGATCGTATGGATGGCCGCATGCGTGTGTCCGTCGTCGCGACCGGAATCGATGCCGCCGAAATGCGCCAAACGACTTCTGGCAATGGCGGCCTGCGTGTAACCGCTGTGGGAAAGAAGCAGCCTGAGGCTCAGCCCGTGTTTGAACGGGCGCGTCCTCAGGCCAACGCGATTCAGGCGGCGACCGTTGCGGCGCGCGCTGGCATTCCGGGCAAACAACCGTTGGGGATCGGCTTGCCGAATCCGCCACGCGCTTACACCGATGAACCTGAACGCGATATGTTCGAACAACAGGAATTCGTCGCTGCGCCTGCCGCTCCGGTCGAACAACCTGCGATCCAGACATATGCGCAACAACAACCGCAACAACCTTTAAACCAACAGGCGGCGGGTCTTCGTGGCATGTTGCATGAAGGGCATTTCATACCGCCAAAACCGATCATGCCCGAACCGCAAGAACCCGTTCCGGGATTCGGCGCTGCGGGCTATACCCAACAACAGGCACAGCAGGGCTATAATCTGCGTCCTCCTGTTCCGGGTGCGAATGCTCAGGCCGCTGCGGTCAAGAAAACGCCGTCCCTGTTCGAACGGATCACCTCCGGTGTCCGCCGCGAACATGCGCCGCGCCAACCTGAACAACAGCCCCAGATGGATGATAATTATCAAGGCGGCGGCGCGGGGCAACAGGTCGCTGTCGGCGGTGGTGGTTTCCACACTTCCTTGCGCGCTTCACCGAGACTCTCGGAAAATCCCGCGCAAGGCCAATTGAATATCGACGCGCCATCGGCCACCCGCGCCAAGTCTGAAGAAGAACTGGACATCCCGGCCTTCCTAAGACGTCAGGCAAACTGACCGCTTTCCTCGCATCCTGACGAAAGTCAGGATCCATGGATCCCAAATCAAGTTTGGGATGCAAGGAAGAGGGGGCGATGACTGAAAATCGAATTTGTTTTTTCTGAGTGTCCTCCAGAAAAAATATCACTAAGGGGAGCTTCGGCTCCCCCTTTTTTATTCTCACCGCTTCCCCCACTGTCATCCCGAGCGAAGCCGAGGGACCTTTGGCAGAACGGATAGGCCAAAGATCCCTCCACTACGCTTCGCTTCGGTCGGGATGACAGTGTTAGAATGTTAAATCCCCAGCGCCGCAGGCATTTTTATTTCACCACAATGACACGAAGGTCTCAAAGAATCACAAAGACTTTGTGTAACTTCGTGTCCTTAGTGTCTTCGTGGTGAAATAAATATTCAAACGCTCGCGATGCTGACTTTATAAAAAGAAAAGCTTCGCGTCTTTGCGATTCAATTCTGCTTACGTGTATTGATATGTCTTGTGGTGTAGGATGCGTCCGCGCTCGGATGGTATGCTGACGGGCGCAAAATGTACCTGTCTTCCTATATCGATGATCGACACGGACATGCCAGGAAAGGCAATGGCCTTACTCTCATCCGCCCATCGATAATCTGTACCAGATACACTGCGTTTGCCTGCATATTCGCGTGGAATACAACTGGTTGATTGCATGTGGTCGTTGAAAGAATAAAACGCTTTTACAAGATGGAGATCGATATGCGCTTCGGCGACGTGGCTATATGTGGTGCCCGCTTTTTTATAATGTTCGAGGAATGGGCGAGAGGTTTCCGGATATCGGGCGATGGGGGATACAATGCCATCAATCCACGGTGATAGATTTTCAGTGAAGTTGCGCAAGGCGTTTTCGGCGATGACGACTTCGGGCGAAAGTTGTATCCCTTGATGCCTTCTGAAAAAATTATCTTTGTAAAATGCATCGCAAATTTTTGCATGTTCGGCCAGCGTCTCTGCTTCCTCGCCGGGTATTTCCCAACAGACGGCGTTCGTGAACGGGCTGCGTATTTGCCGCAGAACTTCACGGTCTTTGGATATCAATATTTCAGGCGCATAAGACATAACCAAAGGCATAACAAAAAATAATGATTATGTCCAACACTTGACAAACTGGGAATAATATCCTATATTAGGCAATGATTTCATCCGCCGCCCAGACACAGCCCCACAAAACCCACCACGGTGTCATCCCCGCGGTCCTGCGCTAACGGCGGGGATCCGGCAAACCGGCTGCCCGCACAAGGCGGGCATGACAAATTTGGTTAATCCTGACCAAGACCGCCTCTCTCACGCAAAAAACCACGCAAACGAACTGAGTGAATCCAGATTACGTGAAATGGCGCAAGCCTATCACCGCCGCTGGACTCCTGAAAAACGCGCTCAAAAATCCCATTTAATTCAATCCATTAAGCCATGGAACCACGCCACCGGTCCGAAAACCGAGGCCGGACGGGCCCGCTCATCCGCCAACGCGTGGAAAGGCGGTGATCCGTACCGCGACATGAACGCTGTCCTGAAATTTCATTCCCGGAATATCCGCCATATGAATCTGGTCGCGCGCATGATGTGGCTTGGTATGGACTATCGGCCTTTTGCCTCATACGTCATAAAAGAGGCGGATATGGTGGAACAACGGCTTTTGGCCGTTTTACGCGCCGATCTGGCCAAAATCCGCCGGAAAAAGGACATGTTACAGTCGGCAACAATCAGTGATTTGAGGGGTATGGCGGGGCCTCTTATATTAAGAGCCATGCAGCACACCTTAAAAGACATAGTTGAAATGAGCGGTATAGGCCTTCACTCCGGCAAGACCGTAAACCTGCGTCTGCGTCCCGCTGCCACAGATCATGGCATCGTATTCAAACGCATCGACATGGAAGAGGGAAAGAATATCATCCCCGCGAAGTTCGACCGCGTCGTTGACACACGCCTGTGCACCCTCATCGCCAATGAACATGGCGCGCGCGTCGGCACCATCGAACATCTGATGGCCGCTTTGCGTGGCCTTGGCATAGACAACGCGCTCGTTGAAATTGACGCTGGCGAAGTCCCTGTCATGGACGGCTCCTCCAAACCCTTTATCGACGCTATCGATGTTGTCGGCCTGCAGGCGCAATCCACGCCGCGCCGCGCTATAAAAATCCTCAAAGAAGTCATTGTAAAAGACGGCGATAAAATGGTTCGCCTCTCGCCATCCAACGTGCCGCTGTTTGCTGGCCGCATCGAATTCTCCCATGCCGATATCGGCGTACAGGATTTTACCCTCAAACTCGTCAACGGCAACTTCCGTCACGACGTATCCGATTGCCGCACCTTCGGTTTCTTGAAAGAGGCCGAAATGCTTCGCGCCGCTGGCCTTGGTCTGGGCGGTTCGTTGGAGAATGCCATCATCCTCGATGATAACGGTGTCATGAACCCCGAAGGTCTGCGCTGCTCGGATGAATTCATCCGCCATAAGATTCTGGACGCTGTCGGCGATCTGTATCTGGCTGGCGGTCCGATTTTGGGCGCTTACGAAGGCTTTAAGGCCGGACACGCACTGAACAACGCCATCTTGCACGCCCTGTTTGCCGATCCTTCGAACTGGGCGCCCGTCGATATGTATGTCGATATCGCCGAAACCGAAGCCGCCATCTATACGCCCATGGGCGCGGCCACCCCGGTATCGATTCATTAAACCCCCTTTTCAGCAGGGGCCGGGCGGGTTATGAATAGAGCATGTTGAAGAACCTCCTCACCGCTGCCCTTTGCCTAACCCTCCTGACCGCCTGTTCCTCCGATGACAAGGACAAATCGGTGCAGGAAGAAAAACCCGTTGAGGAACTCTACAACGGCGCGCAAGCAGCGATGAAAGAAGGCAACTATCCCGAAGCGACCCGACTGTTCGAGGAAGTGGAACGCCAGCATCCGTACTCTCAATGGGCGACAAAGGCGCAGCTCATGGCCGCGTACTCCGCCTATCAGGGTGATAGCTACGACGATGCCATTCTCGCGCTCGATCGCTTCATCGAATTGCATCCGGGTTCCGAAGATATCGACTATGCTTACTACCTGAAGGCGCTGGCATACTATGAACAGATCTCCGATGTCGCGCGCGATCAGGGTATAACGCAACAGGCGCTCGAAGCGTTCGACACGCTGATACAACGCTTCCCCGATTCCAAATATGCCCGCGACGCCAAACTGAAAATGGACTTAACCAACGACCACTTAGCGGGCAAGCAGATGGAAATCGGTCGCTACTATCTCAACCGCAGTGAAACCAACGCAGCCATCAATCGTTTCCGCTCTGTTGTGAAGGATTACCAAACCACGACGCACGTGCCCGAAGCGCTACACCGCCTCGTCGAATGCTACCTCTCGCTCGGCCTTTACACCGAAGCCGAACGCGTCGCCGCCGTTCTCGGATACAACTATCCGGGCTCGAAATGGTACGAAGACACTTACAAGATTATTGATCCCAACCGCCGCAAGGAAGTATTCGAAGGCCGGTCCTTCATGGATAAAACGATCGATTCCTTGTTCCGCGCGGATTGATGGCCCAAGGAGGGTGACGCTATGCTCGCCGGCCTGACAATCAAGAATGTGGTGCTGATCGACCATCTGTTCATCCAGTTCGAAAAAGGCCTGTGTGCGCTCACAGGTGAAACTGGCGCAGGTAAATCCATCTTGCTGGATTCACTGGGCCTAGCGCTCGGTGCGCGATCCGAAAGTGGTCTTGTCCGCAAGGGAGAGGAAACCGCAACCGTCAGTGCGGAATTCGACCTTCCTGCCACACATCCGGTTTTCACATTTCTGAAAGAACAGGGTATCGATGCCGATGGTTCCATCATCCTTCGCCGCAGCGTGGCGCAGGACGGAAAATCCCGCGCCTTTATCAACGATCATCCGGTGAGCGTAACGTTACTAAAACAGGCGGGTGAGATGCTGGTGGAAATCCACGGGCAATTCGATACGCAAACGCTGCTCAATCCACGTGTGCATCGCGGGCTCCTCGATGAGTATGCAGGCGTGGATAAGGAGATATCCGCATTACGTGAAAACTGGAACGAATGGAAGAGTGCGCGGGAAATATTGGAACAGCGTAAGGCCGATATGGAACGCGCGCGGGCGGAAGAAACCTATCTGCGTGCCGCGCTGGATCAACTCGATGATTTATCGCCCAAAGACGGCGAGGAAGAAAAACTGACTAGCCTTCGCACGCGCCTGATGAAACGCGAGCAATATATTGAAAGCTATGCCACGGCGCAGAAAAGCAGCGAGCAGGCGACAAGCAATTTGAACGCTGTGTGGAAGGCCTTGGAAAAAGCGGGAGAGGGTGGCAGCGAAACGGCGAAGGCGTTGGACCGTACGATGGCTGAATTGCAGGAAGTATCTGCTGGGATCGATTCATTGCTGGCATCACTGGAAGACAGTGAATATTCCCTGACTGAAATTGACGACCGTCTGTTTGCGCTCAAAGCGCAGGCACGCAAACATGCGTGTTCTATCGATGATCTGCCTGTCAAGCGCAATGAGATTGATAGACTGCTACAAGGGATCGTTGGAGAAAGTGACACGATTGCGGAGTTGGAAAAGACACTGATCAAGGCACGCAAAGAATATGAAAGCAAGGCGCAGGGGCTTTCTAGTAAACGTACTAGCGCTGCGAAGGCGCTTGATAAACTGGTGGCAAAGGAATTGGGGCCGTTGAAATTGGACAAGGCCCGCTTTGAAACCCATGTCGAAACAATGGATGAAATTGACTGGGGACCGGAAGGCATGGACCGCGTGCAGTTCCTTGTCGCGACCAATCCCGGCGCGAGCGCTGGACCGTTGAACAAGATTGCCTCTGGCGGTGAGATGGCGCGTTTCATGTTGGCGCTTAAAGTAGTTTTGGCAGAAACCGGTACGGCGCAGACATTGGTGTTCGACGAAGTCGACAGCGGTATCGGCGGCGCAACGGCGGATGCGGTGGGTGAACGTCTGGCGAGATTGTCAAAGCAGCGGCAGATATTGGTGGTAACACACTCACCGCAGGTCGCGGCGCGGTCTTCGCATCATGCGATTGTGATGAAGACAGGCAAAACCAACCCGACAACCAAAATCCTGCCGTTATCGAATAACAACGAGCGGACCGAAGAAATTGCTCGGATGCTATCCGGCGCGGAAATCACCAAGGAAGCACGGGCGCAGGCGGCGAAGCTTCTTGAAAAGAGTGCGGCATAGTATGATGACCAAAGCATTGTTCGATATGTCAGCCGAGGATGCCCGTGCCCGTCACAAGAAACTGATCAAGGAAATCGCGCGGCATGATGAATTGTATCATGGCAAGGATGATCCTGAAATTTCAGATGCCGCGTATGACAAGTTGCGTCAGGAACTCGAAAAGATAGAGGCTGAATTTCCCGATCTTATAAACGAGCAAAGCGCCAAAGTTGGGGCGGCACCGTCCAAAGGATTCAAAAAAGTAAAACATTCAATCTCGATGCTTTCTTTGTCCAACATCTTTAGTAAAGAAGATTTAGATGACTTCATCGAGAAACTACGACGGTTCTTGAATGTTTCGGGCGATATAGCACTGGTGGCTGAACCGAAGATTGACGGATTGTCCTGCTCATTGCGGTATGAAAAGGGAAAGCTTGTTCAGGCTGCGACGCGCGGAGATGGATTCGAAGGAGAAGATATTACCGCCAACGTACAACATATCGGCGATATTCCGAAAATATTGCCCAAAGATGTTCCGGATGTTCTGGAGGTGCGCGGTGAAATTTACATGCGCCGCGATGATTTTATAGCGCTGAATAAGCGGCAGGAAGAGGCGGGAAGGCAAATTTTTGCCAATCCGCGCAACGCGGCTGCGGGAAGTGTACGGCAACTCGATTCATCGATCACGGCACAACGCCCGCTGCATTTTTTTGGTTATGCGTTGGGCGAATTCAGTGCAGCGATTTCAGATACGCAATGGGGCATCAGGCAAAAACTGGCGTCATGGGGTTTTGTGGAAGCCGAACCGTATGCGCTGTGCACGGGTGCGGCGGAGATGATGGAGTATTATAATAAGGTCATGGTTCTGCGGCCCGATCTCGATTACGACATCGACGGTGTTGTATACAAGGTCAATGATCTTGCGTTGCAGGAGCGTTTGGGCTTTGTGTCCCGTTCGCCACGCTGGGCGACGGCGCATAAATTCCCGGCGGAAAAAGCCGTGACGATTTTAAAAAATATCGATATTCAGGTGGGGCGCACCGGATCGCTTACGCCCGTGGCGCGGCTGGAGCCTGTGACTGTCGGTGGTGTGGTTGTTTCCAATGCGACGCTGCATAACGAAGATGAGATCGAGCGCAAGGATATTCGTATCGGCGATCATGTGATTATACAACGCGCAGGCGATGTGATTCCGCAGGTGCTGGGTTTTGTACCGGAAAAGAGAAATAAAAACGCTGAAAGATTTGTATTTCCTCACAAATGTCCTGTGTGTGGATCGCAAGCCATTCGTGAGGAAGGCGAAGTTATTCGTCGCTGTACGGGCGGGCTTATTTGCAAAGCGCAAGCGGTGGAACGGTTGAAGCATTTTGTCAGCCGCCTTGCGTTCGATATAGAAGGGCTGGGTGCAAAAATTGTCGAGGAATTTTATGAAGACGGCTTGATAAAAACGCCGGGTGATATTTTCAGGCTGGAAAAGAATGACAAGGGTTCGCTCACGCCGATACGCGCGAGGGAAGGTTGGGGCGATTTATCGGCGAAGAATTTGTTCGAATCCATTGAGAGCCGTCGCACGATTTCTCTGGACCGTTTTATATACGCTTTAGGTATCCGACAAATAGGAGAGGCCACGGCGAAAAAGTTGGCATACACGTATGAAACTTGGGATAGACTTAGAGATCATTTGCAAAAAGGTAAAACTCCAGAAGTAGATGGGGAAAACCTATTTTATGCCGAACTGATTAATATTGAGGATATTGGTCCATCAGTTGCACAAGATTTAATCGCCTTTTTCGGTGAAAAGCATAACCAAGAAGTATTAGACGATCTGCAATCCGAATTGAATATTCTGTCCTATGAACGCCCCCGCGCGGTGAACAGTTCCGTGGCCGGTAAGACGGTTGTGTTTACCGGAACGCTTGTCACGCTGACGCGGCAGGAGGCGAAGGCGAATGCGGAACGGCTTGGCGCGAAGGTCGCTGGATCGGTTTCGAAGAAAACTGATTATGTGGTCGCGGGCGAGGATGCGGGATCGAAACTGAAGGCCGCGCGGGAACTAGGCGTAGCGGTGTTGTCCGAAGAGGAATGGAAGAAGCTGATCGGTTAGGCGCGTTTCAAAGCGCGAAGCTGAGCCAGAGTGGTTTCGATTTCTTTAGGATAGTCGCGTCGTTCGATAAATTCGCCGCCGCCTGTGTTGCGCGTCATCGAAAGTTCCAGCGCGTTGTTGAGCGCCTCGGATAGTTCAAGGTCTTTTTGCGAGAGTGCCAGTTCTAGCGCGAAAAGAATGCGGTCGCTCAAACGATCTTTATTTTTTACGAAGCCTTGCATGGTTTCTCCTAAAACGGTTTTACGTTTTCGATGGTGGCAATCTTATGCTGTTCCACCATTTTGTCAAAGGCGTTGAAAAATATGCCCCTGTATTCATCGCGTTCCATCAGGATTTCATGGTGCGCGCCTTTGATTTCAATCAGTTGGCCTTTGGGCAGGTGCGCTGCGGCGTGGCGGATCGCGTCGTTATCGACGATTTTGTCCTGTCCCGCAGTGGCGATCAGAACCGGAATCTGGATGGCGTTCATCGTTTGCGGGCGGGAGAGGATTTTGCAGGATTTCAGCGCTTCGATCACCCAGCCGAAGGTTGGCTGTCCGACCTGCAGCGCGGAATCCGTTTTCGACCAGAAATTATGAATCGTATCGCGCACGGGATCTGTTGAGAATTTATCGGTGCCATCGCTCTTGCGGAAAGTCTCTTTCCAGCCGGTGCCGCCGGGGACGTATGATTTACCGATTAATGGAGTGATGAAGGAAACAGCGGAGGCGAATAGTTTCATGCCGGCGGAAAAATTATGAATGCCAAGGAACGGCGCGGTGAAGGCTGCGGCATCGAAACGTTTGGGATATTGTGCAAGAAACCGCAGGCCGATATTTCCGCCCATCGAATGGCCGAGCATGATGAGGGGGATGCGCCCTACATCGGGATGCACGGCGGCGGGCAAGATATAGTCATCGACGAATTTACGAAGATCGTCGATGTCGGAATCGAATCCATCGGAATGGCGGCGGTGTGGATATTTTGCAAGGCGGCCCGAGCGGCCCTGATACTGCCAATCCAGAATCCAGAAGGCGTAACCGCGATTTAACATGTCGTTCGCGGTCTCAAAATATTTTTCGCTAAATTCGCTTAAACCGCCGAGGCAGACGATAACGGCGGAAGGCGGTTTTCCTTGCGGATAGACGCGGCCATAGTGAATTCTGTGCCCTGTCTTTTCATTGGTAAAAGAATGCGTGATCCATCCTGCGGGGACAAGGAAGCGGGATGGTAGTTCAGGAATCATTATTCCATGCCCTTGACGACTTGTTCGGTCACTTTCTTGGCGTCGCCGAGCAGCATGTAAGTGTTATCGGCGTAGAAGAGCGGATTGTCGATTCCGGCGTAACCAGACCCCATAGAACGTTTGATAAAGAACACGGTCTTGGCTTTTTCAACATCGAGAACCGGCATGCCGTAGATGGGCGACGAGGAATCGTTCTTCGCTGCGGGATTGGTGATATCGTTCGCGCCGATCACGAAAGCGACGTCGGCCTGCGCAAATTCGCGGTTGATATCTTCGAGTTCGAACACTTCGTCATAGGGAACGTTGGCTTCGGCGAGAAGCACGTTCATATGACCGGGCATGCGCCCCGCAACGGGGTGGATGGCGTAGCTGACATTCACGCCCGCATGTTTGAGCGCATCGGCCATTTCGCGCAAGACGTGCTGAGCCTGCGATACCGCCATGCCGTAGCCGGGGACGATAATGACTTTCGAGGCGTTCTGCATGATGAAGGCAGCGTCTTCGGGCGCGCCGATCTTGGCTTGGCGGTCTGAATAATCTTTACCGGTTGATATTCCGCCGGATGCTTCGCCGCCAAAGCCGCCGAGTACGACGTTGATGAAAGAGCGGTTCATGCCTTTGCACATGATGTAAGACAGGATGGCGCCGGATGATCCCACCAGCGCACCGGTGATTATGAGCAGATCATTTTGTAGTGTGAAGCCGATACCTGCC
>CAZIFA010000002.1:218258-399151 GCA_964539025.1 uncultured Micavibrio sp. | reverse complement strand
CATCGATCAGCGCGATAGGGCCGTGTTTCATTTCGCCAGCCGCATAGCCTTCGGCATGAATGTAGGAAACTTCCATGATCTTTAATGCGCCTTCACGGGCAATGGGATAGAGAGCACCGCGACCTAGATAAAGTATGTCACGGGCCTTGGCGATATCCCTAGCAATTTTTTTGATTTCCGGCGCCTGATTGAGAATGAGTGCGGCCTGACGCGGCAATTGACGCAGCGCTTCGTTATACGAGGCTGCTTTTTCCGCGGCGATAGCACCGCGTTTCACGGCCAGTGCCAGCGCAAGACAGGCAAGCGTCGCTAATTGTGTTGTAAAGGCTTTCGTGGAAGCCACACCAATTTCTGGGCCCGCGAGCGTGTGCAGAACCGCATCAGATTCGCGTTCGATCGTGCTTTCGATCGTGTTGACGATGGAAAGAATCTTTTGTTTTTGGCGCTTGCAGTAACGAAGCGCTTCCAACGTATCCAGCGTTTCCCCAGATTGCGAAACAAAGATGGCGACACCTTTGTCTGGCATCGGCGCTTCGCGGTAACGGAATTCAGAAGCGATATCGACTTCGCAGGATACGCGTGCAACCTGTTCGAACCAGTATTTGGCAACGAGGCAGGCGTAAGAGGCGGTGCCGCAAGCGATCAAAGTTAATCGCGGCGCGCGTTCCAACATCTCCATGATATCATCGGGGAGCATGATCTGGTTGGTGGCCGGATTGATGAAGGAGTTCAGCGTGTCGCCAATCACTTCTGGCTGCTCGTAAATTTCCTTGAGCATAAAATGCGGATATTCGCCCTTGCCTGCGGCCATGCCGCTCTGCGCGGTAATACGGATCGGGCGTTCGATATTATCATTGGCGCGGTTGTATATACGCGCGGTTGTTTTGGTCAGCGATACACGGTCGCCATCTTCGAGGAACGAGACTTTTTTGGTAAGCGATGCGAGCGCGTATGAGTCCGAACCCAGATACATCTCACCATCGCCATAACCCACCGCCAGCGGCGTGCCCTGACGCGCGCCGATCATGAGGTTGTCATTGTCGTTGAACATGATGGCAAGCGCATAGGCGCCTTCGAGACGATTGATGGCTTCATCCGCCGCCTGTTGCGGGCTCATGCCTTGTTTTAGATTGTGCGTGACCAGATGCGCGATGACTTCTGTGTCGGTGTCCGTGACAAACCGACATTGATGCGCGGATAGTTCTTCCTTGATCTCGGCGTAGTTTTCGATGATGCCGTTATGGACGACGGCGACGCGGTCGGTCGCGTGCGGATGCGCGTTTTTTTCGGTCGGGCCGCCATGCGTCGCCCAGCGCGTGTGGCCGATACCTGTGTTACCGGACAACGGTTCCTTTTTCAGCTTGGCATCGAGATTGAGCAGTTTGCCTTCAGCTCTGCGGCGTTCGATCTTTCCATCGACAAGACAGGCAATCCCGGCCGAGTCATAGCCACGATATTCCAGACGGCGAAGCCCTTCGACCAAGCGTGGGGCCGCGTCCTTTTGCCCGATAATCCCGATAATGCCGCACATATTAAGCAGACTCCTTGTTCTTCTTTTTCCGATTGCGATAGAGAACGGCCCAGCCTTCCTTGATCATCTGATGCGCGCGGGCAACGATGAGGGAGTCTTTGGGAACGTGATGCGTAACGACGGAACCGGCAGCGACAATCGCGCCATCGTCAATTTTCACCGGCGCAATCACAGTTGAGTTGGAACCGATGAACACACCAGCGCCGATATATGTATCTTGTTTGTTAAAGCCATCATAATTCGCGATCACCGTGCCTGCACCGATATTGGATTTTTCACCAATCGTCACATCGCCCAGATAAGAGACATGTTTCGATTTCGCGCCCTTGCCGACTTTGCTGCGATTGACTTCGATAAAATTGCCTATCGTCACGTCCTCGCCAATATGGCTGTGCGGGCGGATGCGGGCGAAGGGGCCGATAGACGCACCTTTATCAATCGTCACGCCTTCGAGATGCGAGAACGCATGAATGGTGACGTTATCGGCAACTTTGACGCCGGGGCCGAAATAGACGTTGGGTTCAATCACAACATCTTTGCCGAACGATGTATCGTGGCTCAAATAAACAGTGTTGGGATCGGTGAAGGTAACGCCGCCAGCCATGGCCTTATCGCGCAGCATGACTTGTGCCATGCGTTCGTGTTCGGCAAGTTCCGATCTTGTGTTAATGCCCCAAACCCATTGCACATCGGATTCTACGACGTAAGTGAGATATCCGTCTTTTTCTGCAATCTTGGGAATATCGGTTAAGTAATATTCGCCTTGCGAATTATTGCTCTGTAATTGATCGAGCCATTTGGAAAGATGTGAGGACGGCACGCAGAAATTCCCGGCATTGCAGAGGCGAATTTCTTTTTGTTCTTCGGTTGCGTCTTTTTCTTCGACGATATGATCCAGCGTGCCATCATCGTGCACGATCATGCGGCCAAGACCTTTGGGCGAAAGCGGACGCACCGCCATCACAGAAAGACCGTTCCAGTTGATCATTTCTTCAAGCTTATTTTTATCAAGGAACGGTTCGTCGCCGAGCAGGATTAAAACCTTGCCGTCAAAACCTTTGAGCAGTGGTATGGCAGGTTTAACAGCGTCTCCTGTGCCCTTTTGCGTCTGCTGGATCGCAACTTGATGCGGCGCTGCGGCAGCAGCAACATCATCCATGCCTGGCGCTGTGACAACGATAATTTTTTCAGGATTCAAGCTTTCCGCTATCTCGATCAGCCAACCGATCATAGGACGCCCTGCGATCTCGTGCATCACTTTGGCTTTTCCCGATTTCATGCGCGTGCCTTTTCCGGCAGCGAGAATCACGACGGCGAGAGGGTCTTTCCTTTTCATGCATCCAATCTTCCAAAATACGCCCGCGACCACAAATCACAAGCTGTTGCAGTCCGTAACACCTTTTCGGGCGTTTTATGAAGGTTTTTTTACTAAAGTTACTGCTGGGCCAGCTTTAAGGACTTTCCGCCGCCATTATAGCCGGTCAGGTGCATAAACAGCGTTCCGTATTCGGTTTTAACGCGGATTTTGACCGGCACGGCGGGCTGTCCTTGCATCATCTGGGCAAGCCAGATGGTCGGCATGGTGCCGCGTTCACGTCCCTGTTCCTGGATAGACATCCAGCCACGGGGCTTGGCGTGCCATTTACCGGCGATCGGTTTGACCTCGATCGTGCACTCGGTCGCTGGGCCAGAATAGACGTTATATTCACTGCCCTTGAGTTCAACCTGCTGCTTGTGGTGGAAGACGATGTTATAGCTGCGCGCGCCATCGAAAATCTTGTCCGTGCCTTCGCATTGACCGCTGCTCGCGACCTTGTTCATAACTTTCAGCGTTGCGCTCAGAACATCCGTTGTATTATCGGGCAGGCCGGGTTCAGGATCCTTGGGGCCTTTTTCTTTTTCGTTGGTGACGCGGTATTCCTTAAACGAACCGTCCTGATTATAGAGAAATTCCGTCAGTTCCTTTTCATCACGCCAGTTGGTATCGGAGAAATGAATCTCCGGCTGAGGTAGAGCTTGCTTTGTGTCATACCAGCCGTTGGTTTGAAACGTACCCTGCCATGGCGCGAGATCGGCAAACATGCCGCGCGTTGCCGCAGACAATTTCAAAAGGTAGCGGTTCCTGGCCGCGAGATCAACATCAAGACTGGCCTCTACAACATGAAATCCGCCAGCATAAACATCGTATTTCATGATCTGCGCTTCACCCGCAGGCGCTTTTGCAATCTTTGCAGATTTTTCTTTGGCCGCATGTTTGGGCGTAGATTTGGGCGCGGGTTTTATTTCCTTGGCCGCTTCCTGTTTTACTGACGCAGGATCTGCTTTCGTCGCGGCGGCAGTCGCATAAGCGTAAGGCGATGAGAATGTAATCACGCCGCTAAATATAATGGCCGACATAGCGCACGTTGCGCCCGCCCAGCCCTTCTTTGAAAATTTTGATACCTTCAGCGCTTTCATCGTTAATTCCTCCAAGATCGAGTTCCTTGATTCCCTTTTCTTTTAGCACAAGCGCCCCCTGCCAGAGAAGCAGGTGATGCGCCGCATTTTCCCTTCCATCCACCGAAGACCACCCGGCAAGGTAGGTGGCGCTGCGCCCATGGCCTGCAAACAGGACAAAGGCGATGGGGTCGTTCCCTTTCAGCGCCCGCCCGACCAAAAGATCGCCCTTGGCGGCCAACAAAGGGCCGTATTTACGCAAAAATGCCGGGGTCGGGCCGCCATAGGCACGAAGGCTTTTATCGGCGGCATAGATGCCGGTCAGCCAAGACAAATGTATGCCGCCCATATCCCAGTCAATGGTTATGCCCGCTTTTTCCGCTTTACCCAGTTTGTTGCGCCAGTTGGATTTGAGATTGGCACGAAGAGTTTCAACGTCCGGCGTCAGGTCAAGCCAGATAGTCTCATAGCCCCGTCCGAAAAAATGGAGCCCGGTTTGAGAGATGAGTTTATGCGCGGTCGGCCCGTCTTCGGTTTCCGGAAGGATACGGCGTTTGCGGCCCCATCGTTGCGGGAGTTGTTTGTTGAGTTCATCGAAGAAGCGTTTGACGTGTAGCGCAGTACCAAACCCTTCGAACCAGAGTGGTCCACGATCGAGAATGACCGCATGGAATCTGTTCCACAAAATTCCTGCTTCGAACATCTGCACGATGCCCGCTTCCTGCCCGTCAATCTCGATTAGCCCCCAGCGCGGCGTTTGTTTTTGCAGCGGGCCTGTGACTTGCGCGTATGTATAGCTTTGTAAAAGATTCGAGCGCGGAACGCGGGAAAAACGCCTTTCCCATTCGTCAATGGATTGAGTGTTCCACTTGATTACGCAGCTCACGACCGTGATGATCCTTATTCTGTGAGGCATCATCAAAGCTGTGGATCAGGTCTGTGTCAACGTTGTTCTGATCGTCATTAGCAGGCTGTTCGACCGCCTGAATATTATTGCTGCAGCGGCGGGCGCGGATCGGGCGGGTTGGGAATGGGCTGTTGCGGTTGCTGCGGAGGTGTTTCGGGTTGCGAGGGAGGCAGGTCGGGAGGGGGATTATGCGGCACGGGTTCGGGCCTGATTTCAGGTTGCGGCGTTACAGGGGGATTCACTTCCGGCTGCACAGGCTGACCAGGTTGTATATCCGGCTTCACGGCAATTTTGCGTATATAAACCATTTAAAATTCCCGTTGATGCGGTTTCAGGCAGCCAACCACGCAAGCGGCGCAATGGTTCCTTAAAATAGCGAAGAAGCGCAGGTTTGTAAGACATTTGCGCCTTGAGTGACAAACGGATTTATGATCAATTGCGGCTATATCATTTCAAAAGGAAAAGACATGTCCAACACCGCCCGTCAGCAAGATGCAACCTTATCCGCCATCATTGAATCCGCATGGGAAACCAAGGACACTATCTCTACCGCGACCAAAGGCGAAGTGCGCGACGCTGTGAATGAAGCGTTAAACCTGCTTGATTCCGGAGCTGCACGCATCGCAGAAAAAACATCCGGATCATGGGTCGTCAATCAATGGCTGAAAAAAGCCGTGCTGTTGTCCTTCCGCCTCAATCCCATGGAAAAAATTTCGAACGGTCCCGGCGGTTCGAACTGGTGGGACAAGGTGCCAAGCAAATTCGATGGCTGGTCTGATGAAGATTTCAAAAAAGCGGGTTTTCGTGCCGTGCCAAATTGCATCGTGCGCCGTTCCGCCTATATCGCACCGAATGTTGTTCTGATGCCATCCTTCGTCAATCTGGGCGCGCATGTCGGCGAATCCACAATGATCGACACTTGGGCGACGGTGGGAAGCTGCGCGCAGATCGGCAAAAACTGTCATATCTCGGGCGGCGTCGGAATCGGCGGCGTTCTGGAACCACTGCAGGCAGGGCCGGTCATCATCGAAGACAATGTGTTCATCGGCGCAAGATCCGAAGTTGCCGAAGGCGTAATCGTCGAGGAAGGCTCTGTTTTATCCATGGGCGTGTTCCTCGGCGCCTCCACCAAGATCGTCGACCGTGAATCAGGGGAAGTGTTCATAGGCCGCGTACCCGCCTATTCCGTCGTCGTGCCCGGCGCCCTGCCCGGCAAACCCCTACCAAACGGCCAGCCCGGCCCGTCTCTGGCCTGTGCCGTGATAGTCAAGCGCGTGGACGCCAAAACCCGCAGCAAGACTGGGATTAACGAGCTTTTGCGGGATTAGTCCACGACCTCTGAAAAATTCATATCAGACCTGACTAATGTTTTACATATATGTGTTGATCTGTCGGCGCACTATGCTATAAGTCTGCCCATATTTTAACGATTATGAAATTTGCATGCGTAACGGATTTGAACAGGCAGTAAACAATCAACCTTCGCGCGAACATCTGCTTTTTAACGAAAGCTTTGATGCGTTGCTCACCGCGATCAATTTCGATTCCAAAAAACAAGCTATTGAACCAGAGAATGTGGAACTAACCAAACAAGCGTTTTTCACCTTCTTCAAAAAAATGGACTGGCCGCTGGCCACATGGAGCTTCGAGGCTTTGCTCGAAGAAAAAACCGGCAAGCATGCTTACCGTGCCGATGGAAAGACACCGAACTGGTATCACGAGGCAAAAGAGGTTTTATACCGCTGCTCCAAAGTAAGAGCAGGTCTGACCCAATACGAAAAACTAGAAGAGCTTGGTGGCTTGGAAGTCGGTGTTTCGATCGACTTAAGACACGATAGTTGGGAAGATCTTGGCCACGACAAACTAAAAATTTATACGTATTACGAGAAACGCATTCATGACGTCTGGGGCAACAATGGCCATGACGATGCGTATTATTTTATGCTGCGCCAGAAAGCAACAATGATTGCCAATGGTATCGATAATGTAACCCGCAAAATTCCCCGCAGAGATGAATTTGGCAGATTCGTCTTGAAGGATAAAAGCGACAAATATCAGAAAGACCCCAGATTTGAAGATGATCTGAATTTATATATGGATCATGTATTGCTGGATCCTAATACCATTGAAAACAAAATGAATGATGGTATCGAGGGAATGAGTTCCCGCAATCATCAGGCCTATACCGACGATGTAAACCGCGGTTACAATGAAGAACGCCGCAGGCTTTATGGGCGGCGCGCGATCGCCGATGAAGCCTGCGAAAAATTTCCCTTCATCGAAAAATCCATTAGAGCGTCAGATTCCATGCTTGGTATCAATCTGGTCATTATGGAGAGCGTCGTGGATTATGGTGAGGGTGGTGCCAACCCCAAACATGCGCGACCAATCGATATCAAGCGCTACCTGCCTGTCGCCAAAGGCGGGTTCGAACTTCTGGGTCCGGCATGGCACCCGGTGACTGGAAGCTTGGAAGATCTGGAAGATAAAGCGGCAAAAGAGACCAATATGCGCACCAGTCTGCTTTTGCAAAACGCCCTCTATCCAGCACTTAAAACACACTTCCCAATGCCCTACAATCACATAGACAGGGAAAAAGCTGCTTCTACCTACTTGCCGGAACGCGCGGCCTATGCTCCTAATATGGCATGAACCAATCCGTTGTAGATATCGCACAAAAACTGATCTCGTTTCCATCCATCAGGCCTGAAGATGCCGGGGCGCAGGCGTATTTGAAATCTCTGCTCAAACCCATGGGCTTCGAGATTTTCGATCTGCCGTTCGAAGGACGTGGATCTTACAAAGTACAAAACTTTTTTGCGCGGCGAGGCAGCAAAGGTCCGCATGTTTGTTTTGCGGGACACACCGATGTCGTACCACCCGGTGATGAAAAAGCATGGAGCGTTCCCCCCTTCTCCGGTACCATCAAAGGCGATTCCATCATCGGTCGTGGCGCCGCCGACATGAAGGGCGAGGTCGCAGCCTTCGTCGCCGCCGTGCAGACATTTTTAAAAGCCGAACCGAACTTCAATCACGGTTCGATCAGCCTTTTGATCACGGGAGATGAAGAAAAGGACGCGATCAACGGCACCGCGCGCGTTCTGGAATGGATGAAAGAGAACAATCACATTCCTGATGCATGCCTTGTCGGGGAGCCATCCAATCCTGAATTCATGGGACAGGAAGTGAAAATCGGGCGCAGAGGATCGCTCTCCGGTCATCTGGTGGTGAATGGCAAGCAAGGCCATGTCGCCTATCCCGACCGCGCGGACAATCCACTCCCGCGCCTCATCAAATACCTCGATACGCTTTCATCCACCATCTATGATCAGGGATCGGCCTATTTCCCGCCAAGCAATCTGGAAGTTACCAGCATCGATGTCGGCAATAATGCGGGCAATGTGATCCCTGCACGCGGCACAGCGCAGTTCAACATTCGTTTTTCCGACCGATGGAAGATGGAAGAACTAGAAGCAAAAATTCGCAAACTGCTGGATGATATCGATCCGCGTTATGAGCTTAGCTTCACACGCGGCGCGCACCCATTCCTCACCCAGCCCGGTGCTTGGACGGCGTTGGTGGTCGATGCCGTAACCGCCATCACAGGCCACAAACCCGCCATGACCACACATGGCGGCACATCGGATGCCCGATTCGTTGCAAATTATTGCCCGGTCGTGGAATTTGGCATGGTGAACAAATCCATCCATCAGGTGGACGAGTTCTGTACCATACCACAACTCGAAAAATGCGAGTCTATTTACCATGAAATATTAAAATTATATTTCGCTTAACGCATTTTCGCCGCAATTCATCTTGAAATCATCACGATCCGGACAAACGAGCGTACGATTCGGATGCGAGTATTATCATTGTCACGACGACATATACATGTCTCTCATGACTCTCTCTGACCCCTGACTCCTCCCCGTGGTGATATTCCCCCGCCACGGGGAATTTTTTTGTGCGGCTTAATAATCGATGCGCACCAGATAAAGCCCATCCGGCGGAGCGGTGATGCCGCCTTTTGTGCGATCCTTCGCCTCAAACGCATTTTTGAAATCGGCTTTGCTCCATTTTCCTTCGCCGACGAGGATGAGCGTGCCGATCGTATTGCGCACCTGATGATGCAGGAAAGATCTTGCTTCCACCTCCATCGTAATTTCATCACCGTTGCGCATTAGCTCAATGCGATCCAACGTACGGATAGGCGTTTTCGCCTGACATTCGGAATCGCGAAATGTCGTAAAATCATGCTGGCCGAGCATTACTTGCGCCGCGTCATGCATCACAGGCACATCAAGATTTTTCCAGATATGCCAAGCAAAGCCTTCTTCAATTGCAATCGGAAAGGTACGATTGATGATGCGGTAACGATAAAGCTTGTTCTTGGCCATAAACCGCGCGTGGAATTCCGGATCAGCTTCTTGCGCGTTCACAACTACAATTGGGTGTGGTCTCAGATGCGCGTTGATTGCCTTGGCAAGATCAAACCCCGTAAGCGGGCGCATCCCGTAATCCAGATCGAAATGCGCCACTTGCCCCATAGCGTGCACGCCTGTGTCGGTGCGGCCCGCCGCGTGGATGCGGATATCCTGCTGACAGAATTTATAGATGGCTTCTTCAACCGACTGCTGCACAGAAGGCTGGCCGTCCTGACGCTGCCAGCCGTTATAGGGTTTGCCGTTATATTCGATGATTAGCTTCCAGCGGGTCATTGAAGCTTTTGTCCGCTAATCAGATAACCGCCACGCATCGCATCATCCACGCTCATAGGTTTTTTGTTTTCGGGTTGTACGATTTTAAGTTTCAGCGTCGTGCCATTGCCGCAGACAACGATGCCGTCTTCCAGAACTGATCCTGCATCACCCACGTGAGTTTCGGAGCATACGGACGCTTCAAGAATTTTTAGGCGACGGCCTTTTGCATCCTCAGCCCATGTTCCCGGCCATGGATTGAGCGCACGGATTTGACGGTCTATTTCTGTTGCACTCTGGTTCCAGTTTATTTTTCCGTCTTCTTTTTTGAACATGCGGGTATAAGTTGCGCCTTCCGCCGACTGGGGCTCAGATATCACCTTTCCATCGCGAATAATAAGATCGATGACTTCAGAAAGCATATCTGCCCCGAGATTCCAGAGTTTGTTATTCAAGGCAGAGGTTGTTTCCCTCTCTCCCATATCCACGATCTGCCGTGCGATAATAGGCCCCGTGTCCATTTTTTCATCAAGCTGCATGACGCAGACACCGGTTTTAGAATCGCCATGCCATATCGCGTATTGCACAGGCGCAACGCCGCGCCAACGTGGCAACAAAGAAGGATGAACGTTAATACATCCATGCACGGGTGCCGATAGAATCGATTTTGGCAAGAGCATGCCAAAACCTGCTACCACGGCGGCATCAAGACGAAGATCTTCGAAATCTTTTACATCATCGGGATTTTTGAAGTTGACCGGGGTGCGAACGGGGATTCCATGATCCTGCGCGGCTTGATGAACGGGGGAAAGCTGCACCTGTTGCCCCCTTCCTGCTGGACGCGGCGGCTGGGTATAAGCGCAAACAAGATCGACCTGCGGGTGATCAATCAGCTTTTGTAACGTCGGCACCGTAAAATCCGGTGTGCCCATAAAGGCGATGCGAAGGGGTTTGGACATGGCTAGAGCGTCTCAGCGTCCTGTTGTTTTTTGTAACGCTTCATCAGCATATTGCGTTTGAGAGATGAAAGATGATCGATGAACAAAACGCCGTTCAGATGGTCTATTTCATGCTGCACACAGTGCGAGCCGAGGCCTTCGAACACCTGTTCCTGCTGCTTTCCGTCATAATCCATAAATTTTACGCGCACCTGCAACGGGCGTTCCACTTCGGCATACTGGCCTGGAATGGACAGGCATCCCTCTTCCCAGACGCTCGGTTCCTCAGACTCCCATATGATTTCAGGGTTTATCATCGGAATGGGCTTGCGTGTTTCAGGTTCTTCGCGCTGCGCGATATCCATGACGATCACGCGGTTGAGCAGATTGACCTGATTGGCTGCAAGCCCTATGCCCGGTGCTGCGTACATGGTTTTCAGCATGCGATCAATCTGCGCGCGGATTTTATCGTCCACTTTTGCAACTTCCTTGGCGACCTGTTTCAACACAGGATCGGGCACCTTGATGATCGTATATTTATCCATGGGAGATTTTATCGTCTTCGTAGTCAATTATATCGTCGTCATTACCGGGCAAGATTTGGGATTCCAGTGACGGAACCACCGGAAACGGCGCGCCTTGTGTCTTCGAATGCAGTTTCTGGAATTTTTGTGCGGCGGGCATGACCATGCGATTCATCGATCCCAGCGCCTTTTCATAGCTTTGCACCGCGCCGCCAAGCCCTTTGCCTATGCGGGCAAAATGTTCCATGAACGTAAAGAGGCGTTTGTGCAGATCGGCACCCAGCGCAGAAATCTCCGCGACGTTAGCCACCATTTCCACCTGACGCCATGAGAAACGCACCACGCGTAAAAGCGACATGATCAATGTCGGGGAAGCGATGACCACTTTTTTATCGGCCGCATAATCAATGATGGACGGATCGGCATTCAAGGTTGCGCTGAACACAGATTCGGACGGCAAGAATAAAATCACGAAATCGAAGCTTTTGATATTTTCCTGATAGGCACGCTCGCCCAGTTTTTTAACATGGCTGCGCACGGTAGACGCCATGGTTGTTTTTATATCCTGCGCTTCCCCTTCGGAAATGTCTTCGTCCAACCGTGCAATAAAATCATTGATCGGCGCCTTGGAATCGATAGCGATTTTGAACCCGTCATGCAGGTTTATGATGACATCCGGACGACCGCCGCCCTCGATTCCTGTCTGGGTTTCGTAATGCGTGCCCTTGATAAGATTCGCCTTCTCCAAAATAGTTTCAAGAACGAATTCGCCCCATTTGCCCTGCGCCGCCGGATTGCGAAGAGCGGATGTCAGTTTCGACGTTTCCTTGTGCAGGTTTTGCAAATCATCGCGAATCGTTTTATCGGTCGCCTTCAAGGCCTCAACCATACCGTTCATGCGTTGCAAATGCGCCTCGACCGGTTTGACCATCTGTTCAATGGCAAGGGAGCGTTTTTGCAGGTCGTGCTCGCCGTCTTTTTGCGCGGCCTTGAGCCGTTCGCCCGCAAGCGCCAGGAAATTTTCGTTGTTGGATTGCAGCGCAGCCTGCGCCAGCGCTTTGAAATGATCGCCGAGCATATCGCGCTCAGATTCAAGCCGGGCTTCCAGCGCCGCCTTTTCCCGTGCCGTGCCCGCCAACCGGTAAGCAAAGGCCAGTGCGGCCAGTGCGCAGCCAACGCCAAAGCCTATCCCCAGCGAAACCGGGTCCAGTGCAAGATCCTGTAAACTCGAGCCATTATTCATGATAGGGTAAAATAAACACAGTTTTGCAGGAGAGCCAATTGAATTCTGAAAAACACGCCCATTCCGCCATCCCAAAGACACAGCGCGGCAACGCCCTGATCTATATCCTGCTGGCCCTGGCCCTTCTGGGTGCATTGACGATGATGATGGCCCGAACCGACGATGCCAGCGACAATCTGGACTATGAAAAGACCGAACTTCTGACCACCCGTATGACCGCCTATGCGGGCGGTGCCAAGAACGTGATCGACCAGATGATAATGAGTGGAGCAAACATCAACAATCTGAACTTTTCTGCCCCTAATAGCGCCAGCTTCGATGCGGCAGGCACCAACATGTACAAGGTCTATCATCCCGATGGCGGCGGGCTGGCCTACGAGCTTCCCGATCCGAACCTGTTCACCGGCACTAGCGCCGTGCCGCCGCCAGGCTGGTATATGGGCCGTTTCAACAATGTCCAGTGGACTCCCACCGCATCAAACGACATCGTCATGGCCGCGTTCGGAATCAGCCAGAGCGTCTGCGCCAACATCAACAAAAAAACAACGGGAGCAACAAGCATCCCCGCACTTGCCGGCACTGGCAACCCGGCAACCTATTTCGTCAACACGACAATCACGGGCGTTGCGAACGCGGCATTTACAAACGCCGTGTGTGCAGCATGCGAAGGCTACCCCTCGCTCTGTGTGTCCTCCAGCGGCGGAACATATTTCACCTATTACAGTATTATTTCAGGGCAATGAGCGTAGCGCGCAATTCTTCAAGACCGGTGCCGCCTTCGGCACTGGTCGCGTGTACAATCGGATAGGCCGCCGGATGTTTTTTCAAAACGGCTATAATCTTTTCTTCCATCGCTGCCATTTCTTTTTGCGATGATTTGTCCGCCTTAGTCAGGACAATGCGATAATTCACCGCCGCCTTGTCGAGAAGATCCATCAGGTGCGCATCGCTTTCTTTTAGCCCATGACGTGAATCGATCAGGATAAGAACGGTGCGCAGATTGGGACGACCCTGAAGATAACCGAAAATCAGCGTATCCCAGTTTTCCCGAACTTCCTTGGACACTTTGGCGTAGCCGTATCCCGGCATATCGACCATATAAAGATGCCCGCCGAGATTGAAGAAATTGAGCTGTTGCGTGCGTCCCGGAGTATTCGACGCCTTGGCCAGCGTCTTACGGTTCGTGAGTGCGTTGACCAGCGAGGATTTTCCAACATTCGAACGGCCTGCAAATGCGATCTCAGCAAAATCGGGCGGCGGCAATTGCTTTAAATCTGCCGACCCCCACATAAAGTCGCACGGACCCGCAAAGATTTTACGGGCCTCTTCGATTTGTTCGGGCGTAAAGCCTGTGGTCATTTTTTCTTTTTCTTTTTGGGTTTTGGCGGGGAAACGGGTTTGTCGTCACCGTCCACCGCGTGTTCGATTTTTTCTTCGATCATTTCAAGGCTGGGATTTACGATCGGCCCTTCATCGATTTCCTTGGCCAGCTTTTTCTGATCGGCGTCCTTGCTGAACAAATGGATCGGCACGCCCATGGATTTCATGATTACGACCTGCTGGATCACGGCGAGAATATTGTTCACCGTCCAGTAAATGACAAGGCCGGAGGCGAATTGCGCCATGATGAAAGTCATGAAATACGGCATGACCGCGATTACTTTTGCCTGAATTGGGTCTTCGGGCGGCGGCGAAATATTGCGCTGTATGATCATGCCTACCATCATCAGAAGCGGCCATGCGCCGATCATCAGGAAATGCGGCGGCGTCCACGGAATGAGACCGAACAGGTTAAAGATCGTCGTCGGGTCCATCTCCGACAGGTCGTGAATCCAGCCGAAGAACGGCGCATGGCGCATCTCGATCGTGTTGGAAAGCACCTTATACAACGCAAAGAAGATCGGAATCTGCACAAGAATCGGCAAGCAGCCCGCCATCGGATTGACGTTGTGCTTCTGGTACAGCTTTATCAGTTCTTCCTGCAACTTTTGTTTGTTGTCCTTATACTGATGGCGCAAATTATACATTTCAGGCGATACCTGCCGCATTTTGGCGAATGATTTGTACGATGTCTGCGCCAGCGGAAAAACCAGAAGCCTCAGGAAACACGTGAAAATAATAATCGCAATGCCGAAGTTTCCTGTCAGGCCGTAAAGAAAATTCAGCGCGATGAAGAAAGGTTTCGTCAGGAAATAGAACCATCCGAAATCGACAGCCAGATCGAAATGCGGCAAATTCCATTGCTTCTCATATTCTTGCAAAAGCGCAAGTTTCTTGGCTCCGGAAAAGACATTGATTTTTGATTCTGCTTTGCCTCCAGCAGGAACAATCTGCGCGCCGCCGGTAATATCGGCCTGGAAACGGTCCTTGGTGTTTTCATTGATGGCGGGCGAACTGACAAACCGGAATTTATAGTCCTGCGTTCCTTGCGCAGCGGGAGCAACGGCGGTGAGCCAATATTTGCCCGTCAAGCCGATCCAGCCGCTGTTGGCCGAAAAGCTTTCCTGCGATTTTTTCTTGAGGTCTTCGTAATCGAATTCCTGCAGTTGATCACCGACATAGCCGATCGGGCCTTCATGGATGATGCCCAGATTCAGGTAATCTTCGGGCATGCCGTGCTCGGTCACAAGCGCGTAAGGATACAGCGTAACATTGCGGCCCGTTCCATTGGTGACGCTATCTTCCACCGATATGCCGAAATTTTCGTCTATGGTAAAAAGCCTCTCGAAAGTAAGGCCGTTCGCAGAATAGGTGATGGTAACGGGCGTCGACGGGGTAAGCGTATCGTTGCCACCCTTCACGCTCCAACTGGATTTATCATCTGGCAGTGCAGAAGGCGCGCCATCCCCGCCGATCCAGCCCGTTTCGACATAGCGCGGGTGTGGTGTGCGCGCGGGAGAAAGTACGTTGACATGCTCCGCTTTTTCCACCGTCTTGTAATAGTTTTTCAGTTGCAGATCGTCCAGACGCCCGCCCTTAAGATTGATGCTGCCTGAAAACGCGGATGTATCGATCTTGATGCGCGCCGTTTGCGAGATCATTTCCGCACGCGGTTTGATGATGGCTGTATCAAGAATTTCGGCGGGTGCGTTGGCGGCTGCAACCAGCTTGGCGTTCATCGCAGCCCGGCGCATTTCTTCGGCATGCGGACGTGCTACGAAATAATCATAGGCAAGCCACATCGCGATCGAGAGTACGGCAAATATGATCAGGTTGCGCATATCCTGCGGGTGCATCTGGTCGCGGTGTTGCATGATTTTTTAGTCTTTCATCTGGCGTTTATCGGGCTTTGCGCGTTTATAGCCGATGATAGCTGGCCAATCAATGCTGGCGGGAACTGGATCGATCATTTCACCCTTGTGCCAAGGATGGCACTTGCACAGGCGCTTTGTGGCCAAAACGCTGCCCTTCCCCGCGCCGTGCCGCTCAATCGCTTCCATCGCATAGGCTGAACAGGTGGGATAAAATCGGCATTTCGCGCCCGTGAGCGGAGATATGACGTAAGAATAAAGGAAAATAAGCCCCTTGAGACTTCTGCGAGGAAGATCAATGAACCGCATGGCCCAGTTTTTCCAGACACCATTTCAGGTCCTTTTGCAGATCGGCATAGATACGGTTCGCCGCGCCGTCGCGTGCGATCAGCACGTAATCCATGTTGTCTTTCGATCCGTTGGGCAGGATATCGACGGCCAACGCGCGAAGACGGCGTTTCATGCGATTGCGACCGACAGCGGTTTTTTCAAGCTTTTTGGTCACCGTCACGCCAAAACGTCTGCGATTAACATCGTTGGGCATGGTCAGAAGAATAAAGCCCTTGGACACCCATTTGTCCGCACCCTTGTTCAGGCGCAAAAAATCGGACCGCTTTTGAAGGCGGTCCAGCTTTTTAATATCTTCACGAGTGGCTTTCATCGGGCCCTCCTTAAAGGGCTTGAAAAACGCCGATTAAGCGCAAAGGCGCTTGCGGCCTTTCGCACGGCGGCGGGCCAGAACCTGACGACCGTCAACCGTGGCCATGCGGGAACGGAAACCGTGGCGGCGTTTGCGGACGAGCTTCGAGGGTTGGTATGTGCGTTTCATGGGTAAACCTTGCTTTTCTTCGTATTTTTAATGAATTTCGGAGGCTGTTTTAACCTCTAAAGACCCATCTGTCAATTTTTCTTGCGATTCCGGGCGTCCCCCGCCATAGTATGGTACAGACAAGCTTGTATTTCAGGTACTTACCTGTGCTATGATAGAAGCTCAAAAGGACCAAAACCAAGGTAATAGCGGCCATGTACACAGACAATAACTGGACCCCCGTCGTAGGTGAAGAGCTTGCAGGCTTCTTGGAGCAGGTCGGCCCTATCGGCGGCAAATACAAGGTCAGCCCTAATACCACCAAGGTCGACTACCGGATGTTGCCCTTCTATGACCAGGTCGCCATGATCCGCGTGAAAGATCCGGTCTGGACCCCCAATAACCTTTATATCTATTACCTTACCGATCAGGGAAACCTGTACTGGCTGAACGGAACGTCACCGCCGATTCATGAGGTCAACGCCAAGGCGCCTGTTAAAATCACCGATGACAATGTCCTCGAATACCTGAAATTCTTCTGTTTCTTCGTGCGCGGCGAGGAAGGCCCGTTCCTGATCGCCGAAACGATGGATGACCCCTATATTCCCAAAAATGTCGATGCCCGGACGAAATCGGTTATCGAAGGCACGATCCGTGCCGCCACTTACGAGGGCAAGAACGAAAAAGGCTTCTTTTTGTGCGATGCCGTGGTCTTTTATTCCAACGCCCTGTTCATCGCAAATTTCGCGGTTCAGCCGGGTGGGATGATCGAAATGCTGGACGACGAACCCATCGCCGCCGACCTGGCCGTGAAAGTCGACGCGCCTGTATCGTAACTTATTGATATTATTGTATAATATCATATTCTTGCCTTTGGCGGTCCGCCAAATTTTCTTTTGTCTTTGCGCCTGTGCTACACTTATATGAAAAGAAATAGTGGTTATTACGGGGTTGTAATCATGCAATTATGTCGTTCGGCTGCCTGGAAAATACTGGTCTGTGTCCTGCTATTGCAGGCATGGCATATCACGCCCGCGCAGGCGCAAACCCTTACCCTTGAACAGGCGCAGGCGCAACTTACGGCGCAACAGGCCGCCGTCAGTGCGCAAGAAACCAAGACTCTCGCCGCACGCCAAACGATGAATCAGGCGCAGGTGGACAGCAACAGCGCAAACCGCGCTCGCTCCTCCGCGCTGTCCAGCTATAACAGAGCCAGCACCTTGCTCACCACCGCGGAAAACAACCTTGCAAAAGCGAAGGCGGACGGAGCGGATGACGCAACGATCGGCGCCCTGAACAAGACGGTTACGGAAGCCACCGCCGCGCGTGATACTGCCGCCACCACATTGCAGGCCAGAACCGATGATGCCACTGCCGCCACCCAGACACTCAACACCGCTACGACCGCCTTCAACCAGCAAACTGCCGCGCTCGAAAACGCCACCGATTTACAAGAAGTTTACCGGCAAAATGTTTCCAGTCTTGGTGGAACGGGAAATACCGATCTTACAGAACAGGAACAGGCTGTAGCCGACCAGACGGCAAAAACCAATACCGCGCGCGAAGCCATGAATCAGGCGCAGATCGAAAACAACAGGGCGCGACGCGTACTGGAAGATGCCCAGGATAATTACACCACGGCCGATAATGCCCTCGATACCGCACAGATGAACCTTGCACAAGCACAGGCGGACGGCGCCGATCAGGCAACGCTGGATTCCCTGAACGACAATGTCAAGCAAGCCATCGCAGCACGCGATGCCGCCACCGCCGCTTTACAGGTACAAAACGATACTGTGAGCAATACCGCACAGACGCTGCACAACACCACGGTTGCATTCAATCAAGAACGTGCAGCGCTGGATGCTTCCAACAACCAGTTGCGTTCGAACCAGCGTGGCAACAGCTATGCCACCAACACAGGCAACCGCGCACTAATCGACCTTAGAAATACGGCAGGCAATGTGTTCGGCAGAGCAAGCTCAGGTGTAACCAACTCTATCAACAGTGCCGCACGTTATTCTGCCGTCGGCCTCAGCAGAGCGGACCGT
This sequence comes from uncultured Micavibrio sp., assembly GCA_964539025.1. Lineage (GTDB taxonomy): Bacteria > Pseudomonadota > Alphaproteobacteria > Micavibrionales > Micavibrionaceae > Micavibrio_A. The sequence continues at coordinate 380,765 of CAZIFA010000002.1, read as the reverse complement.
ATGGCATTCAGTAGTGCCTATGAAATGGATGTTAAAAGTGCGGGCGGCAGCAACGACTGCACCGATGGAACACTAGGCGGCATGATCTGCAGCCTCATGGCCAGAACCACCGGCGGCGTTGGCGTCATCACCGGCATCGCCTTTCTGGCGGCGACACTCCTGGGCTTTCAGGCCGTCTGGAAACTTAAAGAGCATGTCGAAAGCCCCAGTCATGTTCCCCTCTGGGATCCCATGAAGCGCTTCGTCGCAGCCGGGGCCTTCTTTGCCTTCCCCTTTGTCGTGGATGTGGTACGCGAGACCATTGAGGCCGCCGGAACGGATACAACCAGCAGCGGCTTTAACGGCCAGTCGTCCGGCCTCGGCCTTGACGCCATGGTCGTGAAATTGATGGCAAATGTCACCGAACCTATGATCTGGGCAGTCGGATGGTTTGGATGGATCGCCGGTCTTATCTTGGTCTTTATCGGTATCTCGCGCCTTTTGAAAACCGAGCAGGAAGGGCCGCGCGGCCCCACAGGTATCGGCACGGTCATGACCTTCCTCGTCGCCGGATGCCTGTTCTCGCTTAACTCGATCGTCGCCTATGCGACCATGAGCATCTTCGGCACGGATAACATCGCAACTAGGGGCGTACTGCAATATGCAGGGGCGGTCGGAGGTGCGGCGGACCGTGCCCATGCGGTTATTTCGGCCATCATCGCCTTTTCCATCATCATTGGCTGGATCAGCCTCGTGCGCGGCCTGTTCATCATACGTGGCGTTTCCGAAGGGAACTCGCAGGCATCCATGATGGCGGCCATGACGCACCTGATCGGTGGAGCGCTGGCAATCAACCTCGGCAGCGTGATCATGGCGGTGCAAAAGACGCTCGGCATTACCGCCTACGGGATTACGTTCAGTTAAAGTTTTTTACCTCCCTGGTAAAATAAACTAAGGGGAGCCCCTTAAAAGGCTCCCCCTTTTTTGTCTTTTGTTGGCCATCGTCGTCAGCCGCTTGCTTTGCAAGCGTCGAGCCGATGGCAAAAAGAACTATAAAGCATCATGCCCTTCTTCGCCGGTGCGGATGCGTACGGCGGTGTTAAGATCATAGACAAAAATTTTCCCATCGCCGATGCGGCCTGTGCCGGCGGCGCTCTGGATCGCTTCGACCACCGATTTTTGCATCTTGTCGGCTATCGCCACCTCGATTTTTACCTTGGGCAGAAAATTCACCGAATATTCTGCGCCGCGATAAATTTCCGTCTGGCCTTTCTGACGCCCGAACCCTTTTACCTCGGTAACGGTCAATCCTTCGACGCCGAGCGCTGTCAGCGCCTCACGCACATCATCGAGTTTGAACGGTTTGATCACGGCCATGACCATTTTCATGAAAAGGCTCCTTACTTGTGTTGAAACGCCGTCAGGTCTATACAAGTACCAAGTTTCGTACAGCGCGTAAAGGACCACATGCCACGCAAAGCAGCAAGTGCAGCATATGATTTCACGGCGGATGTCGTCATCGTCGGCGGTGGACATGCGGGCTGCAGCATGGCCGCCCTTCTGGCAACGAACGGTGTTACCGCCATCTGCATCGATCAGGATGACCCCGCAAAAACGTTGAACCAGTCTTTCGACGGACGCACCACCGCCATCTCCTTCGGCTCGCAGCGCGTTATCGCAGCGGCGGGCGCATGGGATTCCCTTGCTCGTGAGGCCTGCCCGATCAAGGATATCAAAATACTGGAATCCGGATCGCCCGTTCTGCTGGAGTTTCTCGTCAAAGACGTAGAAGGACCGGCGTTCGGTTGGATCGTCGAGAATCGTAAGTTGCGCCAAAGCCTTTACAAATGTCTTTCTTCCTTAAAGAATGCTCGCCATATCGCCCCCGCCCGCGTTTCCGGTTTTGATAGGGACGTTGAGGGCATCACCGTGCATCTGGAAGACGGTCGCACCGCGCGTGGGCAGCTAGTGATCGGTGCTGATGGCAAAAAATCTTTCACCCGCGAATGGATGGGAATAGGTACGCGCGGATGGAACTATAACCAGCGTGCGCTCGTCTGCATCGTCAACCATGAACACCCGCATAATTCCATCGCCATAGAGGATTTTCGCAGCGAAGGGCCCTTCGCTGTACTACCGATGATGGATGATGCACAGGGCAACCATCGTTCCTCCATCGTTTGGACCGAACATGGGCCGGAAAAGAATTCCGCCCTTCATTGGGATGAGAAGACATTCAATATCGCTCTCAATGAACGGTTCCCGGCCCCCTACGGCAAGGTTTCTTTGAGCGGAAACCGCTTTTCTTATCCGCTAGGACTTACCCACGCGTATGAATACATCTCGAACCGCATGGCGCTGGTCGCCGACGCTGCACACGCGATTCATCCGATCGCAGGACAAGGTCTCAATATCGGTCTGCGTGATATTGCAGCCTTAGCTGAGCTTTTGATTGATGCTAAAAGGAGCGGCAAAGACCTCGGAAGCGACACCTTGCTAAAAACCTATCAGAACAGACGTCGTACCGATAACATGCTGATGGCGGCGGCGACGGACTCTTTGAATAAACTTTTTTCCAACGATCTGGCGCCTGTACGAATCCTGCGAAAATTTGGCTTGCGGACCGTTCAAAAATTTCCTGTCGCCCGCAAATTCTTCATGAGGCAGGCTATGGGTGCGTCGGGGTTTTTGCCAGCATTGATAAAGACAGGGAAATTCTAATCAGCGGTTTTCAGGAAGAAGCTGATTCTTCCAATCCGGCGGCAAGACAACATAGGGGTCGCTCGCCATAATGGTCGGAAGGGTCATGTTGAATTTTCTTACCACGTCCGCATCGACCGGGCGGCGGTTGCGCAATACGTCGATCAATTTCATTCCCATTTTTTCATCGGGTCCAAATTTACATTCCATCATTTCCAGCTTGAATTCGCCAAATGGATCAATATTCGTAAAATAAATCCTTACAGACGTTTTTGATCCTTCCAGTCCCGTATGGTTGATTGTGTGGGGATAAGGCGTGGTCAATTCAAGAAACGTCGAACATATACCATACGCCATGGGACCTTTTTTGGGTTGGAACGAATAAATCACCAGCACGGCAATCAAAAAGATAATACCAAGAGCACCATAGCCTATCTGCTTGAACTTTTTTATATCTACGTCGCTGAAGTTTTTTACCTCATCGGACAAAAGCTCGTCGAGCGGTATGTCATACGGCTGGTTGCGCGGTTTTTCAGGAATGATGGCGTCATCCGTATTTTGGACGTCGCTTAAATCCTTATCTTTATTGTCCGTGCTATCGCTCATCGGCTCTCTCAGGCCAGAGGTTCAAGATCGGGGTTTCTGTCAAGTTTCGATGTGCTGGCGTCGATTAGTTCAGTAACGATTTCCTGAATAACCTGGCTGATGGCGGCGGAGCGGACTTCGCCTTTTTCAGCCAGCATCATGACACGGCGCTTGATCTCACCCCGCGCCGATCCGCCGGGGAAGTTGACGGCCAGCATCTGCCGTGCGCGGCCCGCGCCAAGTTTGGAGTAAAGCCTGTTACGGATTGCCACATCTTCGGCGGATGTCGACAACGCCCACAATTCGATAGGCCCCAGCGTGTTGAGAAGATGCTGTTCGTACTTACCCTCAATAGTACCAAGAACAAACAACGCAGGCGCACCACCTGCCCTTGGGCCTGTTAGTTTGTAACGAATGATATTGCGCGCGGTCTGCGACAAGCCAAAGCGTTCACGGATATTGTCTACAGCCTGATCGGAAATCGCAGCACCAAGAACCCATACGCCGGTGGCCAGATCAACCATGTCGGCGTCAAAATCGTCCAGAAGTTGTGAAGACAGCGCGATCTGTACGCCCCGTTTACGCCCCTCACGGACATCACGCACGACCTGCGCACGCACGGAACGTGATTTCGACGTTCTGTGGAATTCGTCGTAGCAAAGACGTTTGGGTGTCTCCATAATATTTTGCAACCGTAATTCGTGGAAGAGCTTGTATTTCTCGGGCATATGCTCAACCATCTCCATCCCGACCCACCAGCTGCGCACCAGCACGTGCCGCGCCAGCATGTACATGATAGAGGTCTGACGATCCGCAGCATCGTCGCCTTGCGGCGATACGTCCATCAGATCAAGTGCGCAGACGCGAGAATCCGAAACATCGAACCGTGTGATACCGGATAGGATCGGAAATTCGCGAATGGCAGATGTAATCATTCGCTCGAACGCGTTGATAACCGTTTCTGTCGTTAAGCCCACGCCGGTTTCTTCGAGAAGCGACCTGATTTGCGGACGACGGGAGGCAACAATCGCATCCGAAAGCGTTGGCACTGCATGACGTTGCGCCAGCATCGCAACATGCGTCTCACCCAGATCGAACATGCGATCGACAACGTCCCACCAGTACGGGTCTGTCGGCAGGTGTAGATTGTGTTTGGAGATCGCCTCATCGACTTCATGATCGAGGCGCGGCAGATACGGGCGAGGCTCGGCGTTGGCGGCCGTATCGTCACGCCAGCGGAACATCTCATCCACCACAAGGCCGCAAAGCTGCTGGATGCCGTCATAGGGGCGGTCCATGCCCGGCGGTGTGCAGAGCAGTGTCAAAAGCTCTGCAAGATAGCTTCTTTCATCGAGCATGGGGATGCGGCACCCAAGCTGCGTATCGAACGGATTGACCGCATATTGTTGCGTCATTTGCAAACGGTAAGCCGTCGCTTCGTGCTGACGATTTTCAGGAAGCGCTTCTTTGATCAACGAAATCATACCCGAAGAAGACGGACCGATATCAATGACCGCAACATAGGGAAGTTGTGACAGACCCGGCGTCAAGCAGCACGCCATGTTGGTCGAGTTAAGCAGAACGGATTTACCCGCACCCGGTTGTGCGAAGATCAGATCGAACCATGTGGTCGTGACGTTGGTTCCGGTCTGATAAGGCCAGACTTTTCCGTCCGGCGTTCTGAACAGCATCGCGCCCTTTTCGAACGGCGATGACGGGCGCTGCCAAGGCATAAGCTTCATGACTTCAAACATAGGCGCGATGGCAACTGGCGCGGTTCCCGCACAATGAATTCCGAGCGCGGAAGCCATGACGCAGTCAAGCGGATCACCGGAAAATTCCGATACCTGACAATAGCCCCAGGATTCAACCGACTGGATCAGGTTCGACAGGCGATCCTGCAAAAGTCGCAGATTGTCACGCGGCGCCCATGTGGCAAGGCTGATGCGCATGCGCACGACGGGCTCCTTACGCGCAAGACGCTGTAACCCTTCAAGTGAGAATTTGATCTGCTTGTTGACCGCGTTGGTAACGCCGAGAATGGTTGCTGCAAAGGCCCGGAACTGCGTGGAGTAAACGCCGCCGCCTTCGATGAGAAAAGAAATGCGGTACGGCACCTTCGCTTCGAACAAACGATTGAGTAGCATCGGGAAGGGCGATGGGTCCATCGGCGCAAGCGTCACATCCGCCCCTCCCCAGACCAGATCGCCGATCCGCACGATCGATTCGTTGAGCACGTAGGAATCGGCAAGGGCCAGTTGCTGGCGCAAGGTGGGCCAGACGACGTCGGATAGATCGGAACGCGAAAGCGGGGCACGCGGCGGGATAATATCGCCGGGCAGACACGCATTCCAGTTTTCATGCGCCTTGGTCGGATAAAGATTGTTTTTAACTGCGCGCAGAGCATCATGAACTTTCATTACCTCAGCGCGGATGCCAAGCTCATCAAGCGACGATACAACAGCCGCAACATAAGATTTATGGCGCGTACGCAAAGCGTCAAGCGCCGCCAGAGGATTTTGCGCATAGCCCGCTTTGATCCATTTTTTGCCGCGCGATTCCTGGGAGGCACGCTTGAGTTCGTTCTTCGTCAGAACCGAAGGGCGGGTCCACAAAACGTAATAGCATTCCTCGTAGGAGAGATAGCGCGAAAGGTGGCGGACACGCTCATCGAAAATATCCTTCACATCCAAAGAAATGGCTTCGGCCGTCAGACGCGAGGGGCGCAGCAAATCCTCCAGGTAACGAGTGATGCGGTTAGGATCCCGCACGAAATAGACCTGCACCGCATGCCCCTGCCTATCGAAACGCGAGCCTATCTTGATGGTCGAGCCCTCTACGAGGAAGTTATACTCCTCCTCCCCGATAATCTGGCGCGAGCCGTCGATACGGACGTAGGTCACCAGCGATCCATCGGATGCGGCCAGCGTGATTTCGTCATCCGCCGTTTCCAGACGGATGAAGGTTTCCAGAGAAGACTTGAAGGCCGTCTGGAAAGGCGCGATCAATTTGCCAAAAAAACGCATAAAAGCCGGATTTGCTCTACGAAAACATCACAGGGTTAAGGGTATTATACTATGTCCTGATAATATAGAGGAAATTTGGCGTAAGTCCGCCTGACTGGGCATAAGTTACAAGCGCAAAAAATGCGTTTTTAGGCCGCCATTTTCATTTTTGCATAAATCGTTTTCCACTGGCTGGGCGGACTCGTTGCGAACGGCCCGTCCTTGGAGCGCCAGTAGGCAAGAATTTGCGGAAACTGGTTGAATTTCAGTTCACCCTCACTGATGTTGCGGCGATCGAGCGGGAAGAGTCGTATACCGTCGAGCTTCTCGGCGCGCAACGCATAATGTTTGGGCCCTAAAAAGTCGCGCAGCACAGTGGCCAGAAAAAACGGATCATCCGTGGCAAGGCGTGCCCGCGCATCGTCACGTCGCGCCATGATGGCGTCAAGACCGGAGCGCGCCGCATCGGCCATAGAGCCCTGCGATATACGCGCCACGTAGATCGAACGTGCGATATGGCTCAGCTCGGCCTGCTCTATTTCGGGCATCCAGATCAGGACGCCGGAATTCATGCTGCTGGCTTTTTCCAAATCGAAGCATTGCTGACAGAAAATACAGGCCGTGACGAGATTGTCCATACGCACATCTTCGGGATTCCCGTTGACGTGATGAACTTCCTGATATTTCTGGCTTTGAAATCCACAAAAGCGGCAAATGTGATCGTCGCGCTCAAGAATCTTCGGACGCATTTCCTGCATTTGCAGGGTCGCCTTTTCAAGTGATTGGGCATTGCCCGAATTTCGGACAATGCCCAGAGTTATTGGCAAGAGTTTCATAAACTCTCTTTAAGCGTTCGTTACTGAACGTCCATCGTGATCGCTTTGACGTCCGGGGCCTCAACCACGGTACCATCATCGCCGATCGTGGTGCGCATTGCTTCATATACGATAGGAAGAGCGAACAGACCGCCGCCTGCTGCCAGACGAATTGCGCCTTGTTGCAGCGGGGTTTGACCCGGGTTTTCAACGTGGTCTTTGATTTTCAAGATACCAAGAACACCGAGCAGAATACCCATCATGTAGGATACGCCCGAAATAAGACCGGGAACGCCGGAGATAGAGGTCTCCATATTGTCCACGATCGTGGTGAAGTCATTACCACCGCCCGCTGCCGAAGCGGATTCCACACCGGACACCATGCCGATGAAGGTTGCGGCGCCTGCGGCCATCATTTTGTTTCTAAGTGCTTTCGTCATAGTCAGTCTCCTTGTTAAATTACCAAAACCGTTAAATGTTAAATCGTGCTTTCCCAAATTTTAAAAAAGATTCCCGATTTGCATTGTGCCATCTGTCATCCAGTATACAAAATCAAAATTCTTTTTGCGAATTTGGACCCCTAGAGCTTCGTCCGAATTGGAACCCTGTCGTTCGTCCTCTTCCTCTACCCTATAGATCCATTTAAACACATTTCGGTCAAATAAGGCAAATTTATGAATGTTATTGGGGAAAATATTATATAACTATATGATTTTAAATAAAAAAATTTGTTCTTTTTTCTTTCAATAATTCTCTAAAATTGGTCGAATTGTGGCAAAAATGTGTTTTTTGACCCCGTTTAGATTGGGCAAAAAGCCACTTTAAAGACCCGTAAAAACACCTATTGCTGGATCTGGCCTTGTGTGCCCAGAACGGTCCAGTGATTGTTCTGATAGGTAATGCCCGTGATACGGCCTATACCGGGCAGATTCTGGCCAACCTCGACCGTCTGCATGTCCCGCTGGCCAGGTTTGGATACCCAAGCACGACCCGGCTGGGCGGCACGCAGTTCCCAACGTCCTGATGCAGATGCAGAGGATGATGTGGTTGCCGCAGGAGCTTTTTTCTTGGCTTTCTTTTTCACTTGAGCAGGGGCGACTGGTCTGGACTCTTCAACCACAGGCGCATCCGCAACCAGTTCTTCCGCTGCCGGACGATCGGTAACACGGACAGGTTCCGGCGCAGGACGATCCTTAATGGCCGCAAGGTCGCTCTTGAGAGATTGTACCGTCTCTTCGATCTGGCGATAGTCGCTGCCCTTTGAATCTTTCACACTGCCCAGATCGCTCTCGATCTGGTCCATGCGTTTGATGATTGCATCGAGCTTGCTTTCCAAAGATGCCACGGCCTGCTTGCTGGCTTCGACATCTTCTTTGGTCGCGACCGGGGTTACAGGTTCGACAGGAGCGGCCGTTTCAGGGGTTTGCACATCAGGCGCTTTTTCCTCAAGCGGCACCACGGGTACACTTGTATCTGCAATCACTTCTTCTTTTGCCGCGGGTTGATCCGTTCCATTGGCGCGTTGCTCACGATTGGCTAGTGCCTCTTTCAAAATATCCTGAGCACGCGGTGTGGTTTCCGTCGGAGCGACATCAGGCGTAGTTGGGGCTGGGACAGTAGCAGTATCAACTGGCGCAGCAGGAGGTTGTTCGGGAATGATGGGTTGTTCTGGCGCGGGCGGCAGCATAACGGCCGCGACATTATCCTGTCCGGTCGCTGGCATGATCGGTGGAGCATCTTCAGGCCCACGGGGCGCTTCTGGCGACGGAGTCGTCGCAGGCATCGGCACCAGCGGATCATTCGCCGCCTGCGTGCCATCCGTCGGCATGATAGGCGATGGTTGCGGCGGATTGACCGCCTGCACATTAGGCGCGGGCGCTGGAATTGCTGCGTCAGGGTTATTCATGAACCCTTCATTCTGAGTTTGTTGCTGCTGGGCCGCGACCTGCTCGGGTGTCGGCGTCTCTTCCTTGTCGCCAAACAGCGTGCCGTCCATAATTCCGCCAATGCCAAGAACGGACTGGAATATGGTCTTTTCGCCGGATTTCACTTCGGCGGTTTTGTTCATGATATTGATCGCCATAACGCCGCCGCCTACGACGACGGCGCCAATAATAACGAGCGCATTAAAACTCAAGCCTTTTTTCTCACCGGTCTGATAAAGGCTTTTTTCTTTCTTGCCCTTCTTTTTGTCGGCAGAATCTGCATCGTCTTCCCAATCAGACTCGAAATCATCACCTTCATCGGCGGGAAGATCGTCGAACGCGGCATCATCCTCAAGCGCAGTATCATCGAAATCCGCGTCGGAAAATTCCTCGACATCGAACGCATCGTCGTCGAACTCACCAGTATCCTTATTCTTATTTTTATCTATCATGCTCGTCTGCCCACACACCTTCGGTGTTTATGAAATAATTACCCGTTACAAATAGGAAATTTAACGCCTTGATTCAAGGTTTGTGTCCGTCACCGGCATTACGAACAGGATGCCCAGAGGCGTACCGGTCGCAACCCGCAGCATCGGCTTGGTCTTGTAAGCCTCCTTATCCATGATCTTGCTCAGCCTCTTGCCAGCCTCACTGATACCAGACGCCGCCTCTTGCTTGCTGTCCTTGTCCGATGATGATTGTGTAACCGATCTATCGGAAATAAAGACACTGGTCGTACCCGATTCCGAAACCGCGTCGGCAAGACCCGTGACAAATTCGGCGGCCATCGGCAGGATCACACGCTTGAAATAACGGTGGTCAATCTCTGTGATCATGCCCGGCAGTGTAGTGTCAGGATCGATCGCAACAGCCTGGACGGGATAGCTGATTCCATCCAACACAAGTTGCGAAAAATTAAGGGTCAGATACTCATCACTCGACGTAAAGGAACCTAGCACGCGCGAACCGCGCAACGGTCCGGACATGATCTGCGCCAGTACGGGACCAGGCGCATCGGTGTTTGCTTCGATCAATAATTGGCCATACTCTATAGTACCGGCGGGAAGAATAATATTTTCAACCTGCTCTTCTGCTTGTTGTTGCGCGGCTATCTGATTTGCGATCTGTTGTTGCTGCTGCATTTTTGCAAGTTTCTTGTTCTGTACGCTCTCGACAAAATTTACGTCGGTGATGTCTTTGTGCTGCGGTTCGGCAATTTTCTGGTTCTGCAAGATCGCCTGCATCTGCGACACCATGGCCTGCGACATTGCATTGACGGCAGGTGTTTTTGTATCGACAGGAGGTTGCGCTTGTGCCTGCGGCGGCTTGGCCTGCGCCAGCATCTCCTGCTGGCGGATGCGTTCTTCTTGCATCCTTCTCCAGCGCTCAAGCGGATCTTCGCCGCTCACTTCCTCGACAGGAACGGGCATCACGCCCTTGGGGGGCTCAACCGGGATTGGTACGGCAGAGCCGCTGGTGCGCAACGCCTGCTCCGCATTCTCCAGGTTCTTATCTTCGATAGCCTGCTGCATCGTGGCGGATACTTCGTTACTGCCCGGCGCCTCGGTGATACTAGAGGCCGAAGAAAGTTGTGATTCCGGTAGTTTTTCCTTGGTACCACCAAACAGGATGACTCCGCCAACGACGATCGCGAACGCGGCGAGAATGACGCCGATCTTGACCATGGGATTGTTGCGCCAGATATCGCCCAGCGAACCTTTCTTGCTGTAATCGTCGAACCCGCCGGCATCGTCGAAATTTTCGACATCCAGATCGTTATCGTCGTTGTTACTCATCGAGAAGGTCCTCTTTTTCCTTGAGTGTAGCCCGCTGGAACTCCCCGCCGTCGGAAAGCAGCAGGACAGGCGCGTTGGTCAGCGCGTAGACATTCATGCCATCCGCCGACGAAACCGAGCTTTTCCATGCCGGAGAAAGCAGCGTGAGCGGCGTCCTTACATAGGTAACGCCACCACCAGTATAAGCTGTGGTGCGGCCATCGACGCCGGTGACTTCAAGCTTGGCCATGCCGCCCGGCATGACACCATCCAGCAGCGACGTCAGATCGGGCGATCCCGCCACCAGCGAGGATTTCGCGCCTTGCATCAACGGCGCATTGGCAAACGGGCCATATTCGGGAATACGTGCATCGACACGGTATTGGACCACATCGCGCCCTGTTTCCAGAGTCATGGTAAGCGGCGTCTTGAGTGTCAGCAGGCGAATGACGATGTTGCCGCGCGCAAAGTGACTCATCGGCGTGATACGCACGATATGGCCACCCTCTTCCGGTTCTACAATTTCATAATCGCCTGCCCATGTAACATCCTGCACCGGCCAAGGCGCACCGGTCGCATCAAGGATATTAAGAGTTGTGACATTGCCGACGGCTGTTTTGATGACGGGCGGTGGCATACCCGGATCCAGCGAGATATTCTGGACGCTGATCTCGGGTTCAGGTGTGTCATAGGGCGGGGTCGCGGCGGCACGCTGCGTTTTATCATAGCGCTTCAAAAGTGTCTGGATCTGGTCTGGCGAGAGCGGGAACATACCTGTAATGGCGGCATCATACGCTTCGGTTCGTATCTCTTTTTGAAGTTGTGCGCTGCTTTTTCCTTTGCCGAGCCCTTCCAGCGGGACAGTCACACTGGAATTGCTGTTCTCAAATCCCTCACCCTTTAGGGTGACCATGCTGGAATCATCAATCTGCGGTAGAGCATCGTCAGCCTGCTCGGACGCTCCTTGCATCTCCTCGACCCGCTCAGAGCGCGCCGTATATTTTTCCAGCCCGTCTGGAAGGCCTGGCGCATCATCCGCAACAACATCCTCGACCGGATTAGAAATATCGTCCGGCGCAATCTGCTGCCCGCCGCCATTTTGTACATTTTGCGCGGCGGCCCCCATCGCGGTCGCGGGAACAAGTTTGCGCGTTTCGGGCTGGGCCGGAACTGCGGTTGCGGGCGGTTCAGCGGCTTCTGTTTGCGGCACGGCGGCCTGCTCAGTCGCGGAAGTTGCCTGATCCGCAGCAGTGGCACGAAGCCGTTCCTGCAACGCCGATGAAGGCGTTTTTTGTGTTTCCGGCGTAACCGGAGTTACTGGCGTGCGTGATGCATCGTCCGGGAAAGCCTGCGGCACCTGCTGCTGGACCGCGCTATCGGGCAGTTGGCCCACAGCCTCCTGCGCCAATGTCGGCAGTGTCGCAAACATCGCTACGCCGTAAACCAGCACAGCCGCAAACCCCGTCCGGCGCTGGGTCGGCTTTTTAGGGATAAGAAAATTATATGTCGTCATGCCTTGTTACTAACCTTACTAACTCGTTCCCGTCTTGCAGGCGGCGCCCAGAATAACGGCTCATTGCGCAAAAGTCATCTTTGCGAAAATCCGCACAGTTTCCCCCGTTTAACCCGGCACCGCAATCCACTGCGCGATCCCCACCCCGTTCGGACTTTCCAGCCTTGGGACGCGAACCACCACAATGGTTATAATCCAGCTATCAGACCGCACTTTCGATCCTGACTGGTACGTCAAGATCATCGGCAACTGGACAACCCACTGATATTGTCCGGCCACGATCCCTTCGGATTTCAATATCGGCGCGCCGCGCGGAACAGCTGATATTTCCTGTGTGTTTGCCTCAATAGATTCAATGATCCGCGCCTGTTGCAAGGCGGTGGAGAAGCTTTCCCAGCCCGTGCGTGTAAAGTGACGCGAGGATTCTTGTAAATTGCGACGGTAGTTGCTGAAAGAGAATGACATCGTTTCCGATGCGGCCTGCGCCACCCAAGAAAGCAGCGCGGGCGTTGAAAGATTGGGCTGAGTCAGCGGCACCATCGGGATCAGACGACCATCTTCGGTTGTGGCAAAATAGCGGTTTTCTGGCTGGTGCACATAGATGATGAAAAACATCGCCCCGATCAGGCCGAAAATTACAATCGCCTGAATAACGGCGACGCGCAGCGCCAGCCGGTAGCCATCCCTGTAAAATTCATTGCGGACGACAACCCGGCCAAGACCCGACGTATCCACGGCTTCACCCTTGGTCATGGCCGATTTCCGCGGACGATCAGGACCCCCGCCGGGCCGCGTCGGCGGCCGGATATTGCGCGGGTTCGGGGTTTTATCGGTCTGTTCGTCTGCCATGGATCCCAAGGAGGGTTTTTAGCGTGAAAAGTGATTACGACATCTAGCAGGTCTGGCCCGCTAAAACCAAATCCTATCCTATTGGAACATATTCACCCGCAAAGGACAATTTCCGTCTTTGGAGTTGTCCCCCCGGAAAATGAAAAAGCTTCGTAAAGCGGGGGAGACAAACGTGCGTTTTGGTTTTAGAATATGGTAGAATTTTCCTATGCTTTGAAGAAACTCCGTTTTTTCAAGGAATTACAGAATACCATCACGGCTTCGGGGATTGCTGCTGGAGAGGGCGCAAGTGAGAAAAACGATAATTCGTAGGCTGGGTCTGGCGACCTGCATGCTTCTGACGTTGCTGTCGGGCATGCCGGTCCCGATGACCGTCCCTGCGGCTTACGCGGCGCAAAGCTTTGTCCCCAGCAGCAGCACTCCCCCACTCAGCATCGGCCAATACAACGCCAATCCAGGCAGTCTTCTGAGCAATCCCGCGATGATCGGCGAGAATATCAGATCGCTACGGCAGCAGGGCGTCTCGATGAACGCCATCAACCAGACGCTGGCTTCGGCGGGTATGAATCCACAGCAAATTTCCGCTATAGGCGCGGCACTTCAAACAAGCGGTGTGACGGCTGTGGCAGACTCGATGATCACCGGCGTCATCTCCGGCACGGTCGAGCCGATGCTGGCACAGGCCATCGCAGGCTTGGACGAACTCGGCAACGCAACCGGCATCAACGACATCCTGAAGGCCTTTAACGATCCCGCCATCATGAAGGCGCTGGGTGATTTATCGGGCATGGCATCCGCCATCGGCGTCGACCAGGTTCTGGCCTCGCTGATCGGCGGCAATTTCGACATACAAAGCCTCACCAACGCCGCCATGCAGCAACTGACAAATCAACTGCTGGCAAATCTTCCAGACCTGTCCGGCCTTGCCGGGGGCCTTTTGGGACAAGGCCTCGGCAACGCCATGAACGTTCTGGCGGGCACGGCCCTCGGACAGGCGCTGGGCGGCGTATTGAGCAGTAGCCTTGGCGGCCTGCTCAGCAGCGCTTTCGGCGGCATGCTTCCGGGCGGGCTTGCTATGACGATCGGGGGCGTAACTGGCAACATAACCGGCGCCTGCAATTGCAGCGTCTGCCAGGTGCAGATTCCAAAACATCATAAAGAGATCCGCGAGGAGATCACGACCCAATTCGAAAAGCACCGCCGCTGGACAATTACCCAATATTTCATTGAGAACATTCTGCCCGCACTGCAATTGATGGCCGAACAGCTTACGGTCGCTGGCATTCTGCAAGTTGAAATCATCGGCACATTCCTCGACGCCAAGCACCAGCTTGAAACGCAACGCATCTTCCAGACACTGACCGCGCGCGCACACAAAGATTATCATCCGTCCGAAGGCATGTGTACGTTTGGCACCACGGTCCGCTCGCTCGCAGGATCTGATCGCCGTTCCAATATGGCGCAGACGGTCTACGCCCAGCGCATGATGCAGCGGCAGACGCTGAACGGACAGGTTCTTTCCTATCAGGGGGAAGATTCCGATGTGCGCTCACGGCTTAAGGCCTTCACCGCCAATTACTGCGATCAGGCCGATAACGGCAACGGGCTGAATTTCCTGTGCCGCACGGCGGTGACCGATCCGTCGCGGCGAAATGCCGATGTCGACTTTACGCGCAGCATAGAATCGAAACTGACGCTCGATATGAAATTCCTGCCCGTGGACGGGGATGCGGGAATTACGCCGGATGAACGCGATGCTTTCGCGCTCGCCGCCAATCTTTACGCCAACAAGATCACGAACCCGATTCAACCTGAAAGCTTTGCAGAAAAAACCGGGGAGAAGCGCGTCCGCATGACGGTGGCGGAACCCTACATGGACCAGCGCGCGATTTTCGCCAAACGTTCGGTTGCCCAGAATTCATTTGCCGCCCTTATCGCGATGCGGACTTCCGGCGATCCCGGTTCAGCGCCCTACACCAAAGCGATCATGAAAGAACTGGGCATCAACGACGATGAAGAGATCAATAAACTCTTGGGTGAAAACCCCAGCTACTTCGCGCAGATGGAAGTGCTGACGAAAAAACTCTATCAGAACCCGATCTTCTATACCGAGCTCTATGACCAACCTGCCAACATCGAGCGCAAGGGCGCGGCGTTGCAGGCGATCGGCCTTATGCAGGACCGCGACCTATACAACAGCCTGCTGCGCAGCGAAGCCGTGCTTTCAGTCCTGCTCGATACCCAGTTGCGCTCCGAAGAAGACAGGGTCGTCAACGCCATGGGCTTGATGAAAGCCAAGGCAAGCAGTGGGGGAGGCACAGCGCCATGAAATTACGAACCCGCCTTCTCGCCTCCATCCTTGCCCTGCTGATGATACTGGGCAGCACAGGACCTGCTATCGCCAATTGCTGCAATCCTGTGCAGCAATGCGACGGGAATTGTACGAAGATTTCACAAGATGAAACGAAAAACACCATCGCGCATTTGAAAGAAGAATTCAAAAAGCACCGCAAATGGATGGTGGATGAATTGTTCGCAAAGCATCTTCTGCCCGCCCTGATGCTTTTTGCAGAACAGATGACTGCGATGGCCATGCACCAGGTGATGGTCATAGGAAGTTTTCTGGACGCCAAGCACCAGCTCGAAACCCAGCGCCTCTTCCAGGAACTGACGGCGCAGGCGCATAAGGATTACCATCCTTCCGAAGGTATGTGCACGTTTGGCACGACCGTCCGCTCCCTTGCTGCGTCCGATCGCAACACGGATTTATCCGCCGTCGCTCTCGCCGCCCGCGGCATACAACGCGAACTTCTTTCGGGCAACGCTATCGCCGCAAACAGCGCCACTTCGGATTATCTGAGCCGGGTTGCCCAGTTCCGCGTTTTATATTGCGACAAGGAAGACAACGCTCGCGGTCTCGAAAATTTCTGCCCGAAAGCCCCAACCAGCAAGGAACGTGTCAACAACGACATCAACTATACAAGGATGGTGGATTCGCCGCTTACGCTGAAACTCGATTTCACGTCGGAAGGTGACCCCGACCATAGCAAAAACAAACATGTCGAAACCGTATCGGCGGATGAAGAGGACATCTTCGCCTTATCGTCCAACCTCTACGCGCACAACGTCGCACCCGCTTTTTCACCGACGTTCTTATCGGATGAAAACGGTGAGATAAATATAAACGGTATCAAGCATTACATGAATATCCGCTCCATCGCCGCCAAACGATCGGTCGCCCGCAATTCGTTCGCCGCCATCGCCGCGATGAAATCACAAGGAGAGAAAGAAGTGCAGCCCTATCTCTTCGCGCTGATAAAGGAAATGGGGATAGCCGACGAGCAGGAGATCAAGGATTACCTGGGTGAGCGGCCCAGCTATTATGCACAGATGGAAGTTTTGACCAAAAAACTCTATCAAAACCCGCTTTTCTATTCTGAGCTGTACGACAAACCCGCCAACGTCGAAAGAAAAGCAGTGGCCATGCAGGCGATTGAACTGATGCAGCGCCGCGATATGTATCGCAGCATCCTGCGCATGGAAGCAAGTCTATCCGTCATGCTCGAAACCGCGCTCATAGATGAGCAAGATGATCTCTCCAACAAGCCCAAGCGTGTCACAGATGACGGCTCTCTCGTCAAAATCCCTGACTAGGGGAGAGGCGGAAGCCATGACACAAAACACCCAGCAGCAAACCGGATCAGGCCCCAGATATGGGTTGGTTTTTATCGCGCTGGCCGTCACGGTATTCACCTTCGCGGCGTTGTCTTTCCTGTTTTTTCAAAAACCTCCTTTGCCCGGTGACTTCATCTCCTTTACAGGCCTGCCCGAAAACACGGGAATCGAAACCATCCTCGAAACCAAAGGCGGCAATGCAACCGCGCTGCAGGCCGAAGGCGTCGCCATTACGCTGCCCGATGCGATACGCCGCAAGATCGGCACGCCCTATCGTCTTTTATCCTCGCTGAAACTACCGGACGGTAAATACCGTGATTTTACAATCACGATTGGAAAGGATCGTCACACCATCACCGTTCTGGCCGACGGATTCACAGCCAAAGATAAAATTACATTCAGCATCAACGGCAATCCCGTACAAAGCCGCGTGCCGATGGATTGGAGCGGACGGATAGAACTTGAAACTGCGCTGCCCGACGAAGAAAAAATTATTGCCTGCATCGAAGTTGCGGACATGAAAGGCTCCATCGGCCTGTGCCATGCGATTCCCGAAAGGCGGCGTGCATGATCCGTCTTTGCGCATTGATCATCGCATTGCTGTTATTCCCTGCGTCCGCCTATGCGGAAGAAATACCCGCAGCAGGAGGAAAGCTTGGTAGCGCACAATGCAACTTCACAGCGATAAAGGATTCTCTTTACGGAACGGAATCAGCGTCCTCAGGCGGATACACGGCGGTGTACAAAGACAAAAACGGCAACCCTTCGGCATTGGGAAAGTATCAGTTTATCCCCACAACACGCTCCGGCTACATCAAGGCACATCCAGAATGCAAAGGGGAAGCCTGCGATACAAATGAAGCATGGATCAGCGCTCCTTGTCACCCTGTGCAGGAATGTATCATGGACGCCTTCACCAATGAAAACCTTACGAGGATTCGTAGTGATCCTGCATGTCAAAAATTGCTTGAAAACGGAGGCCAAACGATCACAGGGTCAGGGCAAGGAAAAACCTTGACCTGTAAAGCCACAGAATCCGGCTTACTTGGTGCCATGCATCTCGGCGGGCCTTCGCAGTGTAGAAAAATTCTTGCGAATGGCACGGGCGATTCCGACGCACTCGGCACCAGCACGGCCTATTACACCTGTAAGCATGGCGGCCTTTCGGTTCCCGGCAACTGCACACCCGCGCCGGCCGACACCATCGCCAACAATCCGAGCGGTGCCGTGGCAACCCTGCCGCAACAGCAGTTCATGAATGACGGAATGGATTTAAGCGGTCCGCCCAACCCCTTACGCACATGGTGGGTCGGCGGTCTTATGCTGATGGCCGAACAATTCACGGCCAATATGTCAGCGCAGGTTCAGGCGATTGGTATGATGCTGGACGCCAAACATCAACTGGAAACCCAGCGCTTGTTCCAGCAAAAAACAGCCGAGGCACACAAGGATTACCAGCCGAGCGAGCAGATGTGCACATTCGGCACCATGGCGCGCGATCTGGCCTCGACGGAACGTTCGGCAAATTTAACGCGCGACGCCGTGTCAACGCATATTCTTCACCGTGAACTCGGCACGGGCGAAGCCGTCGGCCAGACGGAAACTTCCGATGCGCTCTCGCGCTTAAAACTATACCGCGACAAATTTTGCGACCCTGAAGATAATGCCAAAGGGCTAAAACACCTTTGTCCGAAACCGCCCGCACCAGAGTTGCGCAACCGCGATATAAATTATACGCAAACGATCGACCAGCCGCTCTCATTGGCCATCGATATGAAGGACACGAAAGTAACGCCAGATGAGGAAGCCGTGTTCGCACTGGTTGACAATCTGTTCGCACATCATGCCATGCCACGCCTCCCTACATCGGCGGATGAATTGCGCAAACACCAGTACGGCTACATGAATCTGCGCTCAATCGCAGCGATGCGCGGCATCGCCCGCAACAGCGTCGCAAACCTGGTCGCCCTTAAGACGGCGACGCCGAACGTTACAGACCAGACGAGCAACGCGCCCTTCATGCGCGCGTTGCTGCGTGAGTTCGGCCTGAACGATGAAGAGATCAACAAGACGCTCGGCGACAATCCCAGCTATTACGCGCAGATGGAAGTGCTGACGAAAAAAATCTACCAGAACCCGATCTTCTATACGAATCTCTACGATAAGCCCGCCAACGTCCAGCGCATCCGCGCCGCGATGAAGGCAATTAAACTTATGCAGGACCGCGATATTCAGTCCGCGCTTCAGCGTCGTGAAATGCTGATGTCGATGCTCCTCGAAATCCGCCTGCGCGAGCGTGCGGAACCCGCCTATAACGCCGCCATAGGTGCCATGTTCGGCGATGAAACCGGCAGCAATGCGGACCCCATGTAGGGCCGGGCTATACCCCTTTTCTGGCACCTTCCTTGCAAGACTGACCTGTAACGATTTGTAACGGGACCGTGCGCGGCCCTTGGCAAACACAGGTAAGGACTTAGGAAATATGTCTTTTCAGGGACTACATGCCGCCCTATCGGGCCTGCGGGTCGCACAGCAGCAGCTGACGGTTATTTCCAATAACGTCGCCAACGCGACGACTCCCGGCTATATGCGAAAGATCCTGCCGCAATCTTCGCAAGTTGTTGATGCAACTGGACAAATTCTGGGTGTCCAGAGCGAAACGATGATCCGCAAAGTCGATTTGAATCTCGAAAAAGAGCTCTGGACCCAGATCAGCACGGTAAGCTCCTTCGATGTCAAGGCAACCTATCTGGACACAATCGAGAAATTCCACGGTCCGACAGACAAGGAACGTTCCATAGCGGCACAAATTGCCGAGTTGAAGGACAAATTCGCCGCCTTATCCGATTCCCCGTCCGATGGCTTCCTCCAGCAATCGACACTGGCGCAAGCACAGCAAGTCGCCCAAAAATTCAATGAATTCGGCAACCTGATAACGGACATGCGCAACGACGCACAGAACGAAATTGTCGCCGCTGTCGACCAGATCAACGATCTTCTCGGCACAATCGCGAAACTGAATCGCGACATCAAGGGCGATGGCGACCTGACCCGTTCGGTTGCAGGATTGCAAGACAAACGCGACGAAGCGATCAAGGAACTTGCGGGACTGATCGACATTACCTCCTTCACGCGCGGCGATGGCGTCATTGTAATCCAGACTTCCAGAGGCACGCAATTGACCGACGAACAGCCCACGGAAGTCTTCTTCGATCCCGGTATCATCGGTCCTACCACAACATATCCTGCCAGCGTCGCAGGCATTTATGTCGGCGGAGACCCAGCCACAAATCTTACATCGATCGACATCACCGATACGAATGTCGGTGGAAAAATCGGCGGGCTTATCGATCTGCGCGATGACATTCTTGTCCAATATCAGGCGCAGAACGACGAGCTGGCCCATAAACTGGCATTGCGCATGGAAGCGCAGGGCCTGCGTCTTTTCACGGACGCCAGCAACACCGTGCCTTCCGACGCGCCGCCTGATATCTCTATCATTCCGCCGGTGGCCGTTTCTTATGTTGGATTTGCCTCGGTCATCCGCGTCAATCAGAATATCATCGACAATATTGCCCTTTTACAGCAGGGAACCTACACATCCGACATCAGCATCCCTCCCGCATCGAATGAGGTCATACGCCGCGTTATCCAGTTCGGTTTCGGCACTGTCAATTATCAGGAAGCTGACGGCACAACCGACCTTAACGTCGCACTGCCTGCCACCGATCTGCAAAACTGGCTTGGCCTGTTCTCACAAAACAATGTCGTGGGCGGGATCGACCTTTCCTCCTTCCCGCAGATTGACGACACTTTACCCGGCGGCGGTGATATCGCCGATGAACTGCAGGACTACTTCCCGAACTGGCCGAACGACGACAGCTTCCAGATCACGTTCGAAGAGGCCCGCACAGGCCTAGGCCCCACGACGATCACGATTGACTTAAGCGATGCAGGCACCAACTTCCCGCTTGGCCCCGGCATCAACGATGCGCTCGATCAGATCATTGCAGAAATCAATGCGCAGATTACCGCTGCCGCCCTGCCCGCAGGCCTTACATCTTCGGCGACTCGCAATACCAACGGCCAGCTTTCAATTGTATCACGCGGCAACATCACCTTGGCCGCCACTGGATTTGCCAACGAGATGGGTACGACAGCATTCAGCGCAATGGGTTTTGCCGAAGACACCTATGTCACCGAAGATCCGCATTTCGATGTACAAGTCGGCACCGGCGCGCCCGTGCGCATTACCATCGAACCCGGCGAAGATCAAAATGATCTGGTCAACAAACTTGAATATGACCCGCTCACGGAACAAGGCGTTCCCGGGCTTTGGGTCGATCTCGATGCAGGAACGGGCTTCCTTACCATCCGCCCCGGCATAGACGATTCCAACGGCGGGTCCAGCTATGGCGGCGATCTGCGCCTCGTGGCCGGCCCCGGAACGACAAACGGCGCGGTCAACCCGGCGCTGGCCGCTCTGCCAGCGGGCGTTGGCATCCTGAGTGCCCTGTTCGGCAGCTATTCTGTAGCCGGCCCTACAGTGAGTGAAACCTCGCCAGTGGAAAATGTGGAATACGCATCCGAAACGTATCTTGGCTCGGGCGTCTTCGTTCCCTTCCGCCGCAATTACCTGGGCCCGGAAGCCAACATCAACACCAACATTCTCACCGGCAACGGCATCATCGATTTTTCACAAAAGATGGTGAACGCGCAGGCGCAAGATTCCATCGTGAATGCGTCTCAAAGAGAAGATTCCGTCTCTTTGCGTGATCTTTTGCAACAAAGACTTTTGGGAGAATCCGGCGTCAATATCGACGAAGAATTATCAATGCTGATCATCGTTCAGACCGCTTATGCCGCTGCCGCACGCGCTGTAAGTGCCGCTGATGAGATGTTTCAGGATTTATTGAACGCGGTCTGATAGGAAAGATTAGGAGCAACGAGCCATGACATTAGGCGTTTCGACACTTGGACAATATCTGGATCAGATTTCCCGGCTAAAGGATCAACAGACACTTTTAGGCAATTTGTCGGTACAGGTTTCGTCGGGCAAGAAGACGCAGACTTTATCGGGTCTTGGCGCGGATATCATCGCGACCACACGGGCACGCGCCGGGGTTAATTCTCTGGGGGTCTATTCGGATAACATCACACACGCCACCCGCCGCATAAAACTGATGCTTACTTCGATCGCTGAAATAAAAGCACAAACCGAAAATATCGCGGACGGGATAATGTCATCGGTGCGCGAAGGCGATTACCCGGATTTCGAAAGCATCCGCCAACTGACCGTGAATGTCTATTCCTTTATTCAGGACAACATGAACCAGATGGATGGAGACCGTTACCTGTTCGGCGGCGCCGATACGGCTGAACCGCCGATCAGCAACACAGGACTTTACGCATCCGCGCTGGGTGAATTTCTGCCCGATGAATCCGATCTGACCAACCCGCCGCTCGTAGCCTCAGGCATGATCGGGGACTGGGGTGACGGCACCATCACGACGGACCAGTTCATAGCCGCATATCACGCGACAAGCGATACGGTTTTGGGCTTCTCCAACGCCCTGACCTCCGGCACCGCAGGCAAAACCACCGTGCGCGTAAATGACGCCTCCGAATTCGATTATACAACGCTGGCGAATAACTCTTCTATGAAGGAAATCGTGCGCCTGCTGGGTGTTCTGCAAGCCTTGCCACCCGTCGAACATGCACCGGGTGCATTGAACGACCCGACGGCGACGACGCTGCCCGAGGATGTTCCGCCTTCTCCACCCGCTGAAAAACAGGAAAATTTTTTCCGCGTGATAGAGGATATATCAACGTCTCTCAATCAAGCGCTGGACGATTTGAACAAGGATGTTTTCAAGCTTTCGCAGGTAGATGCGCAGATAAACATTCTGAAGAGCTCTCATCTTGAGCAGATCAACGCCTATAAAACCATCATCGGCGATATCGAAGACGTGGATATAACCGAAGCCTCGGCAAAAATTCTGCAAGTGCAAACGCAACTTCAAGCGTCGTTCCAGGTCACCGCAATCGTTGCACAATTGACGCTATCGAACTTCCTGGCTAGCTAGGGATAAAGCCGCGTGTTTACGAATGCGCGGCCTGAATTGTAATCTGGTTGTTGTCGATGATCGCGACCATGCCGCTTTGCGCCAGCATGTCGTTCAGCACTTCGGGCCAAGGCTTGCCGCCCTGCCACGACACGCTTGCGCTGACATCCACATTCTTGCCGAACGCGTAGCTATATTCCGCCGGAACGACTTGCGACAAAGCCAGCGCCAGCGGCAAATCGCGACCGAACCCGACAGCTTGGGCATATCCGCCTCCTGCTGGCGCAGTATAATTTTCCGGCGTAGCAGGACGCGGCATCTTCGCCGAAGCCAAAGGCGTTGCTTCTATATTGCCCAGCTTTGCACTGTCACCACCCGGAATCGGCGTTATGGATGCCAGATCCGCCTCTGCTGCGACTGCATCAGAACGCTGTATATATTGCGTACCGCGATCATACCGCGAAGCCATTTTGGCGCGCGCTATCATGCCAGAAGCGCTGCCTTTGCCGGGAACAGCCACGGTCCGCAGATTGCCCGATTGTTCCATCATCGCCTGCTCGACCGAAAGCGTCCCCATATCGCCGCCATGCACCGCATTGTCAGCTTGCAAAGGATAAGGATTGATGACGAGTTTGCCGGAATTACCGCCGGTCTGATTAACCCGCGGAGAGCCTTCCATTTCGACCATCTGTGTATTTTCCGTTGCCTTTAATAGCGCATCCGTATCCATCGGCTGGCCCTTGGGGGCCTTCATGACCAGATTGCGCTGGCGGCGGATATAAACGGGATCGCCCGAGGACGCAGGAACGGCGGACGATGCGGCGGGCGCATCCAGCGGCTCCGCCGTGACGGGTGCTGCGGGGATGATCGGCATCGGGGAATCAAGATAGGCATCATCCACGACAGGCGCTTCCTGCGATGCGGGCGCTGATGCGGGTAGGAATTCAAATCCGGCATGAGACGGAACGGTCCAGATAGTGATGGCAGATCCAAGCAAGAATGCACCCAGTTTTGTCCGGCCTGTTGCCATATCCAATACCTCGTTCCGAATTAGTTTGCGAACCCTGAAAGTAAAGAAAATGCCGCGAAATGACAAGGCACAATCCGGCGTTCCGATTCACGAAATAGCAGGGTTTTACCCGAAATCGACCATGCGCTTGCGCCGGTAGGACAGCCATCCCGCCCGCTTCTGACCCAAAAGCCATGTGCGAAACGCTCGTAGCGCGGCATCGAATGTCAGCCCCCGACGTTCCAGCATGCTGAAGATAATCGTCAAGAGAACGGCGAAAAACAGGGTTATGGCGCGCGCGTGGAATAAGACGATAAACCAAGGTATGACCAAACGGGCATCAAACGCGAAAAACCTCACGGGACGCATGGAATTGCGCCAGTGCCAGTTCGCCCGTTCTTCTTCCGTATCTTCGCGCTGACCCATTAATCGCCTCCGCCAGCGCCGGTGCTCGACGATAAAACGATATAGGTCCGCCTATCGATCAAGCCCGCATCGAACGCGATCGCGGCTGATTTTGCCATCGGCTGGCCGTAGAATTGAATCATCCGCGAAATTTCATTCGGCCAGTCCTTGAAATCCATGCCAAGCAATTTATCGCGCACCTCATCGGTAAAGCGCATCCATTCGCGGCAACCCATCCGTCCGCCTGAAACTTTCGGCACAAGTGTTTGCGTGACCACCATCCGCACTGTTTCCATCAAGGCATAGGCGCGCTCCGAACGCTCGTTCGGATCAAAAGAAGCAACCATACGCTGGATCGTCGCAGCAACGCCGATCGTGTGCGTCGTGGTAAAAACAAGGTGACCTGTCTGCGCGGCTTCAATCGCCGCCGAAATCGTTTCTTTATCACGCGCTTCGCCGACAAGGATGATGTTGGGCTTGCGACGAAGCGCGTTACGCACACCGCGCGCAAAATCAGGCAAATGTCTTGGGATCTCTGTTTGTGAAATCAGAGATCTTGGCGATTTAATTACATCATACACATATTCGATTGGTGCTTCGTAGCAAACGATCTTGCCCGCGCCGCGCTTGCGCTCCATCAACATGCGGATACCTGCGGCAAGCAACGTCGTCTTTCCCGATCCGGTCGGCCCGGTGATAATCACCATGCCCTGACGCGGCGCCCAGCTATTGATGATATCCGCTTCGACATTCAGGTCTTTCATGGTCGGCGGCTCGTTGGGCAGGACACGCATCGTGATCTGCGCCGAATCGCGCCCCCGCGAAAGAACGGGCGTTACGTTGACGCGAAAACGAATGCGCGTATAGCGATCCGGACGAATTTCGTAGGACAGATCAAGATCGGTCCCCGAAGCCAGCCTTGCCCCTGCTTCCGGTCCGTAAATCTTGGTCAAAAAAACATTCATGTCGGCAGCATCGACGGGACGATAGGTTGCCGGATAGAGCGTGCCGTAAATTTCGTTATAAACCGGGCGGTCCGTCTGGATCGTGACGTCGGAGGAATTCTTTTTCACGCACCAAAGAAGGAACGCATCGACCATATCGTCCGTGAAACGCGGCGGTTCTTCCGCCCACGTTTCTGCGATATTATCCTTTGCCTTAAGAAGGCTTATCGGTTTGCGGGCGACCATTCCTGTGTCCCAGTCTTGAGTTCGGGCAGACCGGTGATCGATACGTTGCGGTCGCCCACGCGCATTTCATTGCCCCCGCCCGTCACGCCGCGATCAACCTGCAGCGCATAAGGCGGAGAAACCATACCCTGTGAGAGGAGCGTTCTATAGCGCACCATTCCCTGATAGTCCGATGACAGTTTGTTCAAATCAGCCTGGAAAATTTCATCGGCTTGTTCGACACCTGCTTGCCATCCTTTTTCGAACCAGTTGTCCCAATCCCTTTGTTCTTCTGCGTTACTTGGCAAAAGAATATCCGGCGGCGGGTTCACCTCGCCCCACTGACGCTCCAGATACATGCGCCATGTGCGCGCCGTCGATACGATGCGCGCGTTACGGCCGATATTGTAGACGCGGTCGGCCACAGCCGCCTGCAATCCGCCGCCATCAATCACCATCGCATCGATACTCTCACCGATCACGGGCGGCTCGATCAGCAGACCCGAAGGCGCTGCGATCAACAGCGATTTGAAATCGAACACCTTGTCCATGTAACGGGCGCGTGTTTCCATTTCCTGACGGATGTAATAGGTGCGCCAGTTCAATCCGCCGCGGGCGCCGTATGAAAGTGCCGCTTCCTTGACCGCATCTTTGCGGATATCCATGGGGAGCGCAGGTTGATCGTCGTCGTTCTTTGCGCGCTTTTCTTTCTTGATCGCGCTCAGTTGTTCCTTGGTCGGCGGCGGCGGAATTTCATCGATACTATTAACGGCCGCATGCGCAACCATAGACGCCATGAACAGGCATCCGGCAAAAACCGCGCATATCAGCAAATGCCGCATAGGCCTAGCCTCCCACGCCGGTGATCGGCGCATAATGCAATTCTATGATCTTTCTTTCGGAATCCACTTTCACATCGCCGCGCACACCGAGCTGCAGGCCGATATCGCGCAAAACTTCGATCACAGGCTCGTTCTGCACATCGACATTGAGAACGAGCGGCACGGGCGGACGGTTACCAAGCGCGATAAAGTCATAGCTGGCACGGTCCGCAAGCTTGTGCATGATCTGCTCAGGCGGGCCTACCCATGTGATGGTAATGGCGCGGGCCAGTTCTTCGGGCGCGTTATGGATGGGCTGCACGGCCACACCGGGTGATTTCTGCTGTTCAATCGCGGCCAGCGTTTCCAGCGAATTCGAGGCCTTGTCGGCAGCTTCGGCCAGCATCAGGGAAACCTTGTCGGGCGATGAGACAACCTGCGCACTGCGATCAGGCACCGCGCATCCGCCCAAGAGCACCGTCAATGCCGCCAGTATCGGAACAATCCGTTTATTTCCAATGGTGTGTGTCATGAGGTCTTCGAATCGGTTTTTTGTCTGTTAACAACCTTATCCCGCGATCAAGGGCGGAACAAGACAATCCATAAAGTAATCCAGTGCCTTAAATCAAGTTTAGCACGGGTAAAGGATCGAATCCCAATTTCACCGCATGGCTATCTTCCGGAAAATTAAGATGGATTAACGGGTGCCCGCATCCCTCAAGAGACCCTTGGCGCGCATGGCGGCAACGACGCGGCCTTTATACGGATGTCCGTATTGGGGCGTTCTGGAATGGTAATGCGCGATGGCGCGTGCAAGGCTGCCCGTCTCGTTCATATGGGTGCGCAATATCCAGGCCGATACACCCATATTGGTGCAAGGATCGTCGCGAACCCAGCGGTAAGCGGTGCTTTCGGCAACCCCCCATTTGTCCGCCAGTTCGGGGATCCACAGCGTATTGATCTGCATAGGACCGAGGTCATAGGTGCCGTTGTCGTTCGGCCCGACCGCCTGACCTACGCGGCCGCCTTCGACCTGATGAATCCCCACGAGCACGGCGGGCGGCACAGAATAGGTCTGTGCGGCTAACATCAGGCAGGCTGCGAGGATTTTGGTCATTTAATATTTACGTCATGAAAAGGTTAAGAGAATCTTACCCCGAAGGCGGGCGGCCTCGCAAACAATAACAGATTCTTGTGGAAAATCAAAAGCGCGAATGGAACCTGTTATTTCTTCTTGAAGAACGACATCGGTGTGCCGCCCGCAGGTGGGGACGCTGCTGCAGGCGCTGCCGGGGGAGGAGGTGGTGGAGTTGCTGCTGGCGCAACGTCAGGCTTTACACTGCCTGAGCTGCTACCCGAAGCGTTATGCGATCCTCCGGCCATCGAACCGAGAAGAACTTCGACCATCGAGGCTTGCTTGTCGAATGAGGCCCAGACCGCATCTATCGACGCCGTCGAATCACCGCCTTGTGCTTTTAAACGTTTGGTTTCTGCGCTGTGCGCGTCGGCATAAAGCTGTCCCAGCGCCTGTAAAATCACAAGCTCGCTCATCGCATTGCCACCGGCGGATAATGAATTCATAAATTCTTTGGCGCGCGCACCAAGACGATCCGAAATATCCTGAATCAAACGTGGCTCAGGCTGGCCGAACGAAAATTCGCAAACCGCAGCGATGGCGGGCACCAATGCGTTCATCGCATAAAGATCGGTCTGCACCGGATCGAAAAACGGCGCGGCGTTATCAAGCGTTTTCAGCCTTTGCGCATGCTCTGCGGCTGGCGCGAAATTATCCGCGAACACGATCACCGATTCCAATGCCTTGGCGATGCGTTGGCTGTCATTATCGTTAGGCACGCGACCTGTTTGTTTGTAGGAATCCGCGATCAAACCGCCCGCAAGCGTGGCCAGCGCGACACGGATCGCGTCGGCATTGCCATCATCGGGTTTGAGATTCATGGACTGCGAAAGCGCGATGCTGATCTTCACGCTTTCGGACAAAAGAGATGCCAGCGCGCCCGCATCCTTTTCGGCATCGCCGGACGAATGGACATTCACCGCCGCCATCAGGGGCGCGCCTAGTTTTTGCAAAAGCTGAAGGAGGAATTCTGTACGCGGATCCATGGCCATTTGGGAATTTTATAATTCGTGACGCTCGTTACTCTAACCTATATTTCTTAACGGCCAGTTTAGCGGGTCTTCTTGCCAAACCCAAGGATTAAAATGGGGAAAAGCCCGGTTTCCGCTGGCTGTTATGCGCCCTAGGATTTAGGGGCCGTGGCAGGCAGATCGGCCAGGATGTCCGGCAAATCCTTGGGGCGCCCGCGAACGATCTTCACCTCGCCGTTGCGCGCACGATAGATGATCAGCGGCGTAACGTTGAATTTCCATGCCTGCATAAGCGCCATGTTTTTTTGCACAGCCTGCGTCGAGATATCGCTCTTGGCGGGCAAAGCATCCTTATCGCCGTCCAGATATTTCAGGTAACGCTCTGGCGCATCGGGGGAAGCCAAAAGTAAAGCCGATTGCGCCAGCGATCCTTCCTGAAATCCAACCGGGATCAGACGAACCTGCACTGCATTCTTGGCGATGTAATCCTGTTTTCGTAGATCATTGATGAAGTCATGGCAATGCGGGCAGTTCGGATCGATAAAACTATAAAGCACCGGCGCGGAATCGTTGCCGAGCTTGACCCAGTTGCTGTTTTGTATGTCGCCGAACATGCGCTCCGCCGGGGTTTTTACTGTTGCGGCTTCGGTAACGGATTGCGGTGTTTTGGTTGTCGCTTCCTCGCCCTCCGGCTTATCGGTCGCCAGAAGGTCGAGGACATCGCCGCCAGCCGCCTGCAATGTTTTAACCTGATCGATCGTGATGGGGCGACCGTCATCGCCGAACATCAGGCCCGTGACGAACGCCTTCTTGTCCTGCGTTATATAATAATATTGCTCCTGCCCCTGATAGATCGCGATCCAACCATCCATACCGTGCTCGGTTCCAAGATACCGCAGTTGCGCGCCGCGATCCGCGAGATTTTGCAACGCATCCGGAATATCGGGCACGACTTCCTTGGACTTTCCTTGCGCAAAAACCGGCGCAGCGGAGAACATCAAAAGAGCGGATACGAACAGGATGAAAAAACGCATGGGTTATGTCCCTTGTCTAAAAAGATGATCAAATCTATCGTACGCGATCATCCACGCATAGGTCAAAGTTAAGGCCTTATGGCGCTTCTCCTCTAAAGAAACAGCGTCAGAACGCCCGTATAGCCATAAAGCCGGTTGTTGGAAATTTCGCCGTTGGCATAAAAACCGGTGATCGGAATATCGCCCAGAATTTCGCGAAGCAGGTTCATCTCACCGCCCGGCTTGCCATTCTCACCGAACGGCACACCCGCACGTGCAACGCAAGAAACATACAATGCGGCTTTGGGCGCGAACGATCCCGTGTCATGCACGATCCGTTTTTGTAAATTCACCAGCGTCGCCGAAAGATCGGAACGCACCGTGTCATCGTCACGATGAACGAATATCATCTTCTGTCCGTCCTCTATCATCTCTCCCACCGCCATGGCCCCTGTATCGGGATCGATGGACATTATGTTGCGCACGAGAAAATCCTGCACGTCCGAACCTGATACCGGAAACGCTATATGCGCATCACCCTCGATCATCCGCATAAGATTGGCAGGCATATCGTTGCCCGTCTTCATGATCATGTCCTCAGCCTTATAACCAAGACGCTCCTGTGCCATCTTTTTCATGTCTTCGCTGAACACTTCGAACGGCACGCGCCCATCCAGATAGGCGATCACATGATTGTCGGCTTTTGATATTTCATGCATGGTGCCCATGGGAACGCATCCTTGCGAAAGCGATGTCGCAACCGCCACGTCCTGTGAAAAGACAAACCCGCTCACGCCAGTAGGTGTCACTTCACTCGATATTATCGCGCTTTCCGTGCGCGATGAAGCAAGCCCGCCGACCATAAAACCGCCGACCAGTACATCAATTTCTTCGATGGCGTGTGCTGGATGCGTTTCAACGAACGGATCGGCGTGAAGCACGACCAGCATCGGATCGTGTTTGTTCAACCACGGCTCCAGTTGCTGCCCCAGTTTCTTTAAGTTTGACGAATGCGCGTTGAAAGCGCGCACATTCTCCGCCCCAACTTGCCCTATCATCACGCTGATCGCCGGAACATCGACATATTCGATACCGTTCGCGCAGACGCCCAATGCGGCGCAACCGCTCCAATGTTCGACACCTGTAACGGATTTAAACAGAGTCAGAATACTCGCCGCGTCCTGCGCCAACGCGTCGGTGATATAAAGAAATCCGATATCAGCCTTGAATCCGTCCGTGCGAACGGATTCCAGCTGCTCCAGAACCTTCTTGCTGATATCGCGCCAATTTTCGCCGGTCGCGGCGGCACTGGCATAATGGGTGGATGTCACGACGCTCATACGGCCAGTATACGGCTTAATCCCTGCCGTTCAAGGACCGTCATACCGCAGATCCTGTCACCGTAACATGCCGGAAATGCTGCATTTTCGCCGAATGGATCCGCTTTCGCTTTGAAATCGGATACAATCAGTCTATATATGTACTCGTGTATAAAAACACGGTTTTAACAACGGAGAAAAGAAACCATGCAACCTGACAATTTCGGCTACCAACAACCCTCTGTGACGCGCGCTGGCGCGGATGTGGATGCTGGCCTGAAAGCCCACATGCAAAGCGTTTACAACCGCATGACAGCGGGCGTACTCATCACCGCCATCACAGCATGGCTGGTTTCGAACAGCCCGGCGCTGATGCAGTTCTTCCTGGGCGGCCCCCAAATGTACATAGTTATGCTGGCACCGCTGGCTATTTTATGGTTTGGCTTCCGCCCGGAACGCATGACGCCATCGCAGTTGATGATGTCATTCGGCCTGCTTTCGGTCGTTTACGGTATAAGCTTTTCTGTGATCTTCCTCGCTTTCACGGCAACGAGCATCGCGCAAGCATTTTTCATGGCAACGGCTTTGTTTGCAGGACTTAGCATCTTTGGCTATGTCACAAAGAAAAATCTCGACGGGCTTGGCACCTTCGCCGTCATGGGCGTCTGGAGTGTTTTCATTCTATCTATCGGTACGATGATCGCGGGCGCATTCGGTGCGAATATCACGATGATGACCACGGTGATCTCGGGCCTCGGCTTGCTTGCTTTTTCCGGCATCACAGCCTGGCAGACGCAAACAACCAAAGAAATGTATCACGCATCGCACGGCGTGGATGCCAATTCACGTATGGCCTGGGCTGCAGCGCTGAATCTGTATGTCAGCTTTATCGCGATGTTCCAATACATCTTACATCTGGTCGGCAACCGCAACTAGAAATTGTGCGTCGCACACTAGGAAAACTCTAACGAAAACCCCGCCTGAAACAATCAGGCGGGGTTTTTAACCTTTTGGATATACATTTGTATTAAATTTGAAATAACGGATGCAACGCTCCAAATAAAATCATAAGTTGTAACGTGTGGGGAACGGATTCAATTATGGGGCATCGGGGCGATGGACAACAGGCATATCCTATTGGTGGATGACACCGCGGCGCTGGCGCAGATGTACGCCGATGCGCTGGGTGAAGAAGGCTTTCAGGTTACGACCGCCCATTCGGGCACCGCACTCTTTCAAATTCTTGATACAGATTCCTTTGCGCCTGATCTTCTTGTGCTGGATGTTCGCCTGCCCGATATGGACGGGCTGGAAATTCTCTCGCGGTTAAAAGACCGCGGTTTCAACGCGCCCGTTATCGTCATCACTGGCCACGGCTCCATCCACACGGCGGTGGAATCGATGCGCCTTGGCGCGACAGATTTTCTCGTCAAACCCTTTGGTATAGAGCGATTAACCGAAAGTGTTGGCCGCGCATTAGAATCCGCAGGCCTTTTGACCAAGGCGGAACTGAGTACGCCTGAAGAATCGCTCATGGAAGTTAGCGCGCCCGAACGAAAAACGCCTGCCGCCACGCGCGCAGGCTTCGGCGGATTCATTGGCATCTCACCGCCCATGCAACTGGTCTATGATGTCATAGAAAATGCCGCCAAATCGAACGCCACCGTCTTCATCACGGGTGAGAGCGGGACGGGCAAGGAAATCTGCGCCGAAGCGATTCATCGCTATTCAAAACGCGCCAAGGCGCCCTTCATCGCAATCAACTGCGCCGCCATTCCGCGCGAGCTTTTGGAATCCGAATTGTTCGGCCACGTAAAAGGCGCGTTCACCGGCGCGACATCTGATCGCGATGGCGCAGTGGCACAAGCTCATGGCGGCACATTATTTCTCGATGAGATCGCCGAGATGGCGCCCGACATGCAAACGAAATTGCTGCGCTTTTTGCAAAACCTCAGCTATCGCAAGATCGGCGGCAACAAAACCGAACGCGCCAATGTGCGCATCGTCTGCGCCACGAACCGCGACCCGCTGGAAGAAATCAGGCGAGGGAGCTTGCGACAGGATTTGTACTACCGCCTGCACGTCATTCCCATCCATATGCCCCCGCTTCGCAACCGCCGCACAGACATCATAGATTTGGCCGATTATTTTATAAAACAATATGCGCGTGAGGAAGGAAAATCCTTCAAATCCTTTACGCAGGATGCAGAAAATATTCTCACTTCATTTGCCTGGCCGGGCAATGTGCGCCAGTTGCAAAATATCGTGCGCGGAATCGTCGTTCTGCACGAAGGAAAATTTGTGACCGCGCCAATGCTGCCCGCCGCTTTGCGCGATGCGCGCCCGGTAATGGAATCAGGCGCCGCAACCAAAGCCTCTCTTCTGGCAAGCGCCGAGCCCGTGGGTTCGGATGTCAGCCCGCTCTGGAAGGTTGAACGCAACGCCATCGAAACCGCGATCGCGCTGTGTGAAGGGAACATTCCAAAGGCTGCGGCGCTGCTCGAAATATCGCCCTCCACCATCTACCGCAAAAAGATGATGTGGGATCGTCACGGCGGCGCAGGCGATAGCGGCTTGCAATATCTGTAAGCCCTTGACCGGGCCGCAGCAGGCTCCTACGCTCCTCTTCTCACCTTCGAAGAAAAGGAGATTTTCATGCTTAAGGAATTCAAGGAATTTATCGCGCGCGGCAACGTGTTCGACATGGCGGTCGGGATTGTCATGGGCGCGGCCTTCACCGCCATCGTCAATTCTGCCGTCGCCGATCTTGTCATGCCGATCATCGGCGTTCTGACCAGCGGCGTCGATTTCGCCGATAAATTCATCGCGCTGAACGGTGAAGACTATGCCAACCTCGTCGCCGCAAAAGACGCAGGCGCGCCCATCATCACCTACGGCGTGTTCGTCAACGCGGTCATCAACTTCCTGATCGTCGCTTTTGTCATCTTCATGCTGATCAAACAGGTCAATCGCTTAAAGAAAAAAGAGGCGGCCACGCCCGCGACGCCACCCGCCGAGGTCGTTTTGCTTACGGAAATCCGCGACCTTTTGAAAAAATAACGAAGTTTCAAGCGGTTGGGAGGGCAGCTCAGGTAGGCAGGAGCCGTTTTTTTACTTGATAATAGGGGCGGACTTCCCTATTTTCGCGAGCACCAGACTTTTCCTTCGATGTGGGGGTATAGCTCAGCTGGGAGAGCGCTTGCATGGCATGCAAGAGGTCGTCGGTTCGATCCCGATTACCTCCACCATTAACTCCTTATATAAAAAATAGCGTCTTATATTGACTCTTGCTATATAAGATGAAAAAACAGCCTGAATTCATTCATTAAGGAAATATCCCCATGGCCTTCATCAACGGCACCAACAATCCGGAAATGTTAAACGGCACGGAAAACGACGACACTATTCTCGGGCTGGATGGCGATGATACGTTGAGCGGTCTTTCGGGGATCGATTTCCTCGATGGCGGAAACGGCAATGACACATTATATGGCGGGTTGGGCAATGACACGCTCAACGGCGGCGAAGATGATGACACGTTAAAGGGCGAAGACGATAACGACACGCTCGACGGGCAGGCCGGAAACGACTGGCTCTTGGGCAACAACGGCAACGATACGCTGTATGGTGACCGCTACAATACCGTGCGTTTCGGGAATGATGGGCTTTGGGGCGGTGCGGGAAACGATTTTCTGAGCGGAGATCTCGGTGACGACTTCCTACACGGCGGAAACGACAACGACACAGTTCTGGGCGGCGAAGGCAATGACATGCTCAGTGGTGGCGACGGGAACGATTTTCTCTCCGGCGGTTTTGGTGATGATGAGTTTTCTTTCAGCAACGGCAACGACACGATCCGCGAGGATGGCTATGGTATCGATACGATATACTTTGACACGTTCAGTGATATAGAAGGCCCGATCACACTCGAATCTATCCTGCAATACGATCCGGGCATGTCCCCATTGACTCCCGTATCATTCGAACCATCCATAACACTCGATGATCTGACCATAGAAAGACGGATTACATCCGACCCTCTCTCCGCCTATCATCTTGTGATTGCGGACCACGAAGGCAATTCAGTGACGATCCAGTACCAGTTGATCCCTGAAATTTATGATTACTACCGCATCGAAAATCTTGTCTTTTACGCATTCGAAATCGATAACTCCGGGCCAGATACCACCGTCACGGTCACGGTTACAAATGTTGAACTCTCAACCCTTCCCTTCACCACACAAGGCTCCGAAGGCAACGACACTATATTCGGCGTAGAAGTTCCCGGCATATCCCCACATGACACCATCTACGGCAATGGCGGCGACGACAAAATCTTTGGCGGATATGGCAATGATCACCTGTATGGCGGCGCGGGTTATAACGTGCTCGAAGGTCAGGATGGCAATGATCTTCTCGACCTGACCGGCGGACGCGGTTCCGCCACGGGCGGGGCCGGAATCGACACGCTGATCAGCGGCGAAGACGGTGATTACATGTATGGCGGCAATGATAACGATACGCTGTACGGCAATGGCGGTATCGATAATTTGTACGGCGATTCCGGCGATGACGTCGTTTATGGCGGCGACGGGAATGATTGGACATACGGCGATTCCGGCAATGATAAATTGTTCGGCGGCAAAGGGCTCGATCGCATGGTGGGCGGCGAGGGCAACGACATTTTTGTCGGCGGTGAAGACAGCGACGCCATGTTCGGCGGCGACGGATTCGACCTCGTGAATTATGAGGATGAAACCTCGTTCATTTTCGCCAATTTTCAGGCACAACAAGCGCAGGACGGGTACGGCAATGCCGAACAGATCGACAGGATCGAAGGTGTCATCGGTTCTGCCTATGGTGATTCCGTTTTGGGAAGCAACAACGGCAATTATTTCGACATGCGCGGCGGCGACGACAATGTCGTCGCTGGCAATGGCGGCGATACATATGTCTACACATCTGGTGATGAC
The DNA here is from genome assembly GCA_964539025.1 of uncultured Micavibrio sp. Classification (GTDB taxonomy): domain Bacteria; phylum Pseudomonadota; class Alphaproteobacteria; order Micavibrionales; family Micavibrionaceae; genus Micavibrio_A. The sequence goes on along the minus strand of CAZIFA010000002.1, from coordinate 345,061 downwards.
CGTTACTGGGACGCGGGCGGATACGATATTTTAAAAATGCCGGAACAAGTTCTTCCCGAAACCGTCGATTACGTGCGCTTCTGGTTCGAGCCGAACAATCTGAAAATCCGCGTATCGGATATATCCGATGTGCTTTTGGGCACGATCACCGTGCAGGATTATTTCGTCTCCCCTTCCAGTCAGTTGGAAGTGATCCGTTTCCTCGATCAATATGACGGCAATTTGGGCAATGTTTATATCACGACGATGGGCGGCGATACGGACGACATCATCCAGGGCGTTATCGTCGGCAATGTGAACGACACGATCTTCGGCCAGGGCGGCAGTGATGTCATACAAGGCGGTGCAGGCAGCGATGCCGTGTTCGGCGGCATGGAAGCGGATGCGCTTTATGGCGACGAAGGCAACGACGCGTTGTTCGGACAAGAAGGCAATGATTTTCTGTTCGGCGGTATCGGCGCGGACGCGCTCTACGGCGATCTTGATGGAACGGAAAACTACGGCGGCAATGATTATATACTCGGTGAAGACGGCGATGACTGGGCCGAAGGCGGCGCGGGCGACGACTACATCCATGGCGGCAACGACAATGATGTCGTGCTTGGCCAGTCAGGCAAAGACGAATTGCACGGCGGCACGGGCAGCGATTTTATCGCGGGCGGCGATGGCGACGATGTGCTGAATGGCGGTAACGGCGCTGATAATCTGTACGGAGAAGCAGGCGCGGATACGTTTATATTTGATGCTGCCTCATTGGGCAGTTCCGATACGATTCACGATTTCTCGCTTGCCGATGGCGATAAACTCAACGTGGCTAACCTGCTTCAGGGGTTCGATCCGCTGAACGACGCCATTGCGGATTTCGTGCAAATCACGACCGTCGGCCTCGATAGCATTATGGAGGTCAATGCGGGTGTCGGTGGGATGGGCTTTGTACAGGTCGCCACGATTCTGGGCGTCACGGGACTGGAAGATGAAGCCGCGCTGCTCAATGGCGGCACGCTGATTGCCTAGGAATTAACCATTATGCAAAAAATGCTTGTATATCTGTCATTAATTATGGTAATTGGATTGCTGACTGCCTGCTCCAACACCGCCGAAGGCGCCGGAAAAGACGTTGAAAATATGGGTCAATGGATGCAGGATACATTTTAGGGAAAACGGCACGCTCTTTGCACCATCCCTATTTGAAAAGGAGAACACAAACATGGTTCGTTTTATTTTTGTCTGCATGGTGATCGTCGCCCTGTCCGCTATCGTCATAGCCACCCAACCCGTCATGGACGGCGTTTCCGATGAAGCCGCGAATATCGCCGCGCGCAATGCGGAAGATCCCGCGGCTCAGGATGTCGCGCTCGAAGCAACTCCGAGCCCCGAAAATCTCAACGCCATCGAAACCACCACTGGCGGCAACTACGATCCGAACGACACGTTCAAGGGTAACTTCACCAACGAAGCGCCCAAAGCGCTCGAAGACGCCGCGCAAATGCCTGCCGGAACTACCGCGAATGCACCGGATGCATCGCGCGATATCCCGGTCGCAGGCCCGCCCGTGGCACAATAACCCTCTGCCAACTAAGCGCCTCATAGTTTCGCTTTTAGACTTGCCAGCCCGACAAAGTTCGGGCTGCATGTTTTTATGATTGACACTGCGCCAGCAATTCCGACGTCCCGAATTCTTTCCCCCCGTGAACAGGGCATGATTTTTGCCGCCATGCTGGCAAGCCTTGCTATCTGTCTTGTTCTGCCGCGCGCACTTTGCTTCCTGCCTGCCGTTACAGCTTTGCTGAGCGCAATTTACGCCTATTCGATGACGCGCACGCTGCCACCGCTCGATAAAAAGCTGTTCGGGTTTTTTGCCGCGCTCTGCCTGCTCGCAGCTGCCAGCGCGTTCTGGTCATTTAATCGTAACTTCGCATTGGAGCGTAGCCTGAAACTTGCCGGACTTTTCTTCTCGCTGGCCCCCTTACTGTTCTTTGCGCAGACAATCGATGTGAATGCCGCAAAGAAAAACGCCCTGACAATCATTGCCGTCATGATGTGTGCAGTAGCCGGTCTTGCCATTACTTTCGAATATGAGACCGCGTTCAGCATAACAAAATCCATCCTTCACTTCGAAGGAGAACTTCCCGAATCGATCCTCAACGGCTACCTTATCAACCGCAACGCGACTTTTCTCACACTTCTCTGTTTTCCTGTGTTGCTTCTGCTTTGCACGGGGACCTTAACAAAGCGCAACAAGCAGATACTGGCAGCGATTATGCTGGCCTGCGTTTTGTCCGCCCTTGCCCATTCGGCAAGTCAAACCGCACAGATTTCCGCTGCGCTGGGCGTGTTGATGCTTTTTTATCCATCGCATAAAAAAATAGCGCGGAAAGTTTTACTGGGCGGCATCATCGCCGCAATGCTGGCCGCGCCGTTTTTTGCAGGACCGATCCAGCGCACGTTTTTTGCCGGATATACTGCCGATACGGTTTTGCCCGTTTTTCTAGATTCTGCAAGCGTTCCGCATAGAATCGAAGTCTGGAGTTTCATTTCGGACCAGATCATGGATAAGCCTTTCTTCGGGCACGGCGTCGAAGCCACGCGCTTTTTTTATTCCGATGAAAGATTGCCTCTCGCAAAAGTCCATAGCGTGCTGCACCCTCATAACGCCGTGCTGCAAATCTGGGTTGAGTTCGGCCTGATGGGGATTTTGCTGCTGATAGGATTCACCGTTTATTTATTCAACAAACTCGACACTCTTCCGCCGCTGCTGCAACGTTATTACACAATGTTGATGATAGTACTGTTCGGCATAACCAGCACAGGTTACGGTCTTTGGCAGGCATGGCAGTTAGGAATGATCTTTACGCTCTGCGCCTTGAGTGTCGCCATCGCCAATCTCAACGGACTTCGTAAAATCACGAAATAAAAAAACGCCCCGACAATGGGGCGTTTTTTCATGATCGAATTCCTTTAGAATTTCTTGCGCAGACTGAAATAAAATTTCGTGTCGCGTTCGTGGTTAGTCCCCCGGCTTTGCGTTTGAACCTGACGTGTGAGCGGGAATGCCACGGCGAGATCCGCATCTACTTCGTAGGGAAGATCGAGCCTTACACCAGCACCTGCGGAAGCGATGGAATCGCGTTTTTGCGTGGAGGTCGTCGCATCGTCGTTCCAGACGCGTCCGATATCGTAAAAGCCGAACAGTTGGTAATTCTCGATGAACGTCGTATCGAATCTGTACGGCGTGTTCCACTGCAATTCCACCTTTCCGGAAATGCCCTGATCGCCGACAACTTCGGACGGATCATAGCCGCGACCGGAATTGATGCCGCCGACGGCAAACTCTTCCGATGACAGCAGAGCGTCGCTAGCAATCTGTCCGCGCGCGCCGAGCAATAAGTTGACCTTGTCGGTGACGCGTTGCAGACGCTGTACCTCCGCTTCAAGTTTCGTGGCTTGCGGATCGGCGAGCGGACGGGTGATGTTAACATCGCCTTCGTCTGTGGCTCCGAATATTCCAAGACCTTGGGACAATTCCGCATCGATCGTGTTGGCGGCCGCGCCTAAGATCGTGTCGACGAATTCATACCGTCCGCCAAGACGTATATTGGTGATGCGGTCGCGGCGGGTCGGTTCGATGTTGTTGGTCGACGAAACGCGGCGCCAGTCCAGATTCAAACGGCCCGTTAAGTTTTCCGCGCGGGAACGGATGAACGGGTGCGTCGCGCCGACCTGTATCATGTACGAACGGCCTTCGACATCGAATTGTTTCAGATCATAGCCGGGATCGGTATCCGTTACACTCGCACTCGCGTGAACTTTCGTGCCGTAGCGGCCGATTGGCTGTTCATAGCCCAGAGATCCGTAGCCAAGCTCATACGTATTTTGCGGCGCGGTGACGATCTGTGCGGAAATCGCTTCGTTCAGCCCGAGCATGGAGTTGAGCGTCGCGGCGGCGCCAAGTTGTAGCGGACCGAGATAACGCGATCCGTAGTCATCGACGCTGAGGAGTCCGTCTACCGGGTCATATTGCAAGATGATGAGCATGTCGGCGGCGCCGGGCGTGTTCGGCGACGGGCTCAGGATGCTGCGTGCGGTGATGCCGGGCAGATCGTTGATGATCAACAATTCGCGTTCAAGCTGGCGCGCATTGAGCGGGCCGCCGATATTGATCTGGCTCGCGTAAGATTCGATATTGGCAATGTCGATCGGCGCGTTCGGATCTTCTTTTTGAATTTTGATGTTCTGGACATAACCTTCAACAACGCGGAGCTTTACAGTGCCTCCGCTGATTTCCTGCGGAGGAACAACAACCTGCGTCAGGATGTAGCCTTCGTTGCGGTACTTGGCGGTCAGTTCGTTGGCGATTGCATAGAGATCGGCGAGGCTGATCGTCTGACCGACTTTGTCTCCGTATACAGATTGCAGTTGCTCGGGCGTATATGCGCTGACGCCATCAAAATTTATACTCTTTAATGTGAAGGTGATTTTCTCGGAACCGGCAGGAGCGTTGAGCGGCTTTGCTGCCTTGACGCGAACATCGGGTTCGACTTGCGGTTTTAGATCGGGCTGCTTGAATTCTTCACTGGCGCGCGACGGGTCGGCGATGCCGGTCTGCTGCGTAACCTGCGCCATGGCAGGATGACACAGAACCAGCGCGGAAACTGTAATCCCGGCAAGAATGAACGAATGAAACTGACCCTTGGCTTTCATAGGAATGCCCTCGAAATTATGATTTAAGAATACGGACCTACTGCTAATACATAAAACCGGCCAGCACAAGAGCATGTGCCAGCCAATTTCTTTACGGGAAAGTACGGCAATTCGCCCCGCTTCACAATGGGGCAAGTGCTAATATATGTCTTTTGACCCTCCTTACCGTTGCTAATATGAGACACTTGCCACGAATATTTTCATAAAAAATGGCGGATTTCCGTATGCATTAGAACTTGCTTATTAAGCGGCGTCGGATAGAAGGTTAAAAATCTCTTAAAAACTGTTGTTATTACGTCCAAAAAATGGCATTTATGCGCGGTTACAAGATTAAATCCCGAATACTGCCCGGACGATTCCAAGAGAACGCTCAGGATTTTTTATAACAATTACCAGTTTATGGAGAGCATGATGAGACTTATTCAAAACGGATTTGCGAACAACTTCGGACTTGTTGGCAAAAGTTTGCGCAGATATTTGACGACAACGGCGCTCACGGCGACGAGTCTCGCGGCGCTCGCATCTCCCGCTTTCGCGGACAACTGGACCGATCACGTCGCAGACGAAGGTTCGATCTCCATCGACACGACCGTGCCGAACACAACGAACATCACGCAGCACACGGACTTCACGAAAGTCCACGGTGACGGCGACATCAACGCAGGCTGGACCGTAAACGTAGCGCAGCCCTCCAACTCTTCTAAATATGTTTTGTACGATGTTGAAAACGACCCGACGATGATCATGGGTACGCTGAACGCAAACGGCCAGATCTACATCTTCGATAAAAACGGCGTCATCTTTGGCGAAGGCTCTCAAGTCAATGTCGGCGCCATCATCGCTTCGACAAGATACCTGGACGACACCGCCATTCAAACCGGACACGGCGAATTCAAGCCTTTCGCCGATAACGTGCCCGAAGGCAGTATCGTTATGAAGGGCGAAATCAACGTCGCCGAAGCTGGTCTTGCGGCATTTGTTGCGCCGAACGTCAGTAATTCAGGCGTTATCAACGCCAAGATGGGTAAAGTTGTTCTGGCCGCTGGCAATAAAGTCACGCTTGATCTGTACGGCGATAACCTTGTTGAAATTGCTGTTGATGGTAACCTCGAAAATGCGCTGGTAGAAAATAGCGGTTCCATTAATGCAAATGGCGGTACCGTCGTAATTGCCGCCTCCACCGCAAAAAGCGCCGTAGACAACGTCATTAATATGAGCGGCGTGGTCGATGTCTCCTCCGTCACCACAAAAGGCGGAAAAATTATTCTGAGCGGCGGCGGCCAGGGCGTTGTCAGCGTTTCAGGCAAACTTGACGCTTCGGGCGCAACCGGCGGCGGTTCCGTTACGGTCACGGGTCAGAATGTCGATGTTGCACAAACATCCGAAACGTCCGTTGACGCCGTTACATCCGGCGACGGCGGTTCCGTTCTTTTCTATGGACGTGATTACGCGATCTTCAACGGCCGTGTCAGCGGCCGCGGCGGTTCCGAAGAAGGCGATGGCGGCGACGTCGAAATCTCCGGCGGTGAATCCGTCGGTTATTACGGACTTACGGATCTGAGCGCAGCGAACGGCGCATCAGGCACGCTCCTGATCGACCCGAAAATCCTAACCATCAGCAACAATTTCACCAGCGGTGTTCTGGCCGATATCATCAGCGGCGGCAATTCTGTCGTGAACGTCAACGCGCAGGCGCTGGCCAATACTCTGGCTTACTCCAACGTCAATCTGTGGGCGACCGAAACGCTGAACACGGCGGCAGGCATCGATCTGAGCACATGGTCCGCGTTCTTTGGCCTTATCACGGGCATCACCACGCATGATCTGACGCTGGCGGCACCCACCATAAACATTCTGGGCGATATCACGCTCGGCACCGGCGCACTTAATATATATGACCTCGCACCGGGCACCAGCGTTCTGGGCTTTGGCATTCTGAATGTCCCGGCCAGCGGCATTGAAGTTAACGTGGTTAACGTCAACGGCGAAATCCTGACCCGCAACACGGTCGGCGGCGCAACGACGAAAGCCGGCGATAGCCAAATCAACAGCCAGGCGAACCTCGTCAACGTTCTTTCCGACAATGCCAGCGTTCAGCAAGGCGTCTACCTTGCCAACGATGCAGGCGGCGGTGTCGTTACCGTGGCTCCGGGCTATTTCAATGAATCCATCACAATCGATAAACAAGTCACGCTGCTTGGCGCACAGGCCGGGGTTAACCCGAACAACGCCGATGCATTCCGCCAGCCCGGCATCATGGCGCCGGAAAGCGTAATCGCACCAAACTCTCCCGGATTTCACATCACGGCGGACGGCGTAATCGTTGACGGCTTCTTTGTCATGGGTGCTGATAACGGCTTCCATGTCGACAACGCCAACAATGTCGGCATCTACAACAACATCGTCTACCAAAGCACGATGAACGGCGTATGGGTCGATAATTCCGACTTCGCAACCGTTTCCGGCAACCGCGTGGTCGAAGCCACGGGCCATGGTATTTTCATGGACTACTCGAACAATGGCGTCGTGACTTTCAACGCCGCACACACGACGGGCGGCCACGGCATTTTCTCAACGCACGGCACGACCATGGATATTTCGTACAATGGCGTGAACAACGCCGGTGGTGACGGTATCGTCCTCGAATGGGGTTCGGGCAAAATCAACAACAATATCGTTGATGGCACGGACCGCGGTATCGTATCCAACCGCAACACCTCCATCGAAATCAAGGATAACGTCGTCGGTCACACGTCGCTGGAAGGCATCCTCGCCACCGCTTCGAACAACATCAATATCGATGGCAACAAAGTTGACTTCACGGGCGCCGATGGCATCCATGTCAACACCACGCACAATAATGTGAACATCAACAACAACCGCATCGGCCAGAAGGCCGGAAGCACGATCAAGGGCGATGGTATCTATCTGGCCAACGCGCAAGGCGGCTTCATCCAGGGCAACAAGATTTCCAACACCGTTGCCACCTTCCCTGCAGGCGCGGACTATGACGACGCTAGCGGTATCTACGTTTACCACACCAAAGACGTCACGATAGGCGGCGCAAACCCGGCTCTGGGCAACGACATTACCAATGTCGACTGGGACGGTATTAAAATTGCCGGCGGCGCGCATAATACAAAAGTGCAGCACAACGACATAGACGATACGACCCGCATTGGCATTTACAGTGAAGGCGCGACCAAAACCACCGTGCTCAACAACCTGGTGCATGATTCCAACCTCGACAACTGGGGCAACATCACCATTCTGGGCGGAAACAACCACACGATCAACGATAACTGGGTCTGGAACGACAACAGTTCCGTCGGCGATCACGGCATCTTCCTTGCAAACGTCACAGGCGCCAACGAGATCAACGGCAACAACGTCCACAACGTACGCAATGACGGCATCCATGCCGAAAACGTCACGTCGGGCAACCTTGAAATCGATAACAATAATGTATGGAATGTCGATAACGGCATTTGGGTTAAAAACGCTTCCAACCTCGTCATCACAGACAACGATGTTGATGGCCGCGTCGGTCCCGGCAAAGGTAGCTACGGCATTTATGTCGAAGACAGCTATAACGCTCTGATCGGTGGCTATAATGACGGTAACGATGTCGAAGATTTCGAAACTGGCATTCGCGTTATTGATTCCGCCAGCGCAGACGTTGAACACAACAATGTACAACAATTCGTTGACTACGGAATCTGGGTATCGAACAGCAATTATGTCGATGTGAAAAACAACGACGTATGGAATGGCGATGGCACAGGTATCCGCGTTTACAGCAGCGATGATGCGGAAATCAACGACAACGACATCTGGAGCGTTGACGGCCATGGTATCGAACTGGTCGACAGCCACAACGTCGACATCCTCGGCAACGAAATCGATGATGTAGGCCAGCACGGTATTTACGTCGACCCATCCGACTTTGTTAATATCGCGCACAACGATATCGATGGCGCGGGTTGGGACGGGATCAACCTGTACCAGGGCAATTACGGCGATATCTGGAATAACAAAATCAAAAATGTCGACGGCGATGGTATCGATGTCCATGACAACGACAATGTCGAAATCTGGGACAACGAAATCCGCAACACCGGCGAACACGGTATCGAAGTATCGGACAGCTATAATGCAGACATCCGTTACAACGACATCGATGAGGTCGATGCAGACGGCATCAACGTCACGGAAAGCCACTATGCCGACATTTACGGCAACCACATCAACATCCACGTCCCCGGCGCGAACGCGCAAGGCGATGGCATTGAAGTTTCCGACAGCGATGATGTTGAAATCTACAACAACACGATCGATGACATAGGCAACACGGGTATCGAACTCTACGATACGGACCGCGTTAAAGTGTACAATAACGTCATCACGGACGCTGAATACGGCATTCGCCTGAACGACAGCGGCATCAATGACGCCGAAATCGACAACAACGACGTCACCAATGTCGAATACGGCATCTGGGCGAAAGACGTTGGCAAACTGATCATCACGGACAACGATATTGACGGTCGTTCCGGCAGCGGCAAAGGCGAAATCGGCATTTATGTCGAAGACAGCTATAACGCCCTGATCGGCGGCTATCATGACGGCAACGATGTCGAAGACTTCGAAATCGGCATCCGCGTCATCGATTCCGTCGGCGCAGACGTTGAGCACAACGATGTAACGGAATTCGTCGATTACGGCATATGGGCATCGAACAGCAACCACATCGATATCAAAAACAACGATGTTTCTGACGGTTCCGGCACGGGCATCCGCGTTTACAACAGCGACTTGGCGGAAATCAACGACAACAACATCTGGGATGTCGGCGGTCACGGCATCGAACTGGTCAATAGCCACTATGTTGACATCTTTGGCAATGAAATCAACCATGTCGGACAGCACGGCATCTATGTCGATCCGTCCGATTTTGTTGATATCGCCCACAACCTCATCCACTACGCGGGATGGGACGGCATTAACGTCGAATTCGGCAATTTTGCCGATATCTGGGACAACCATATCGGTAATTCCGGCGGCGATGGCATCGACGTCCACGACAACGACAACGCCGAAATCTGGGGCAACTATATCCATGATTCCGGCGACAACGGTATCGAAGTATCGGACAGCTATAACGTTTCCATCATCAATAACGAAATCGACGATTCGAACGGCGATGGTATCGAAGTTACAGACAGCAATTACGCTGACATTCGTTGGAACGACATCACCGATTCCGGCGATGACGGTATCGACGTCCATAGCAGCGATTATGTTGACATCGTCGGCAACGACATCGACGACACGGGCGACAACGGTATCGAAGTGACGTTCAGCAACTATGTCGATATCCTCTGGAACGACATCACAGGCGCTGGCCTTGATGGCATCAACGTTCTGGGCGGCATTTTCGCCGATATCAAGAACAACGATATCTACGGCGCAAATGGCGGCTTCTTCTCCATCGGCCAGAAGGGCGCGAACCGTGACGGTATCCATGTCGAAAACAACTTTGGCGTTGACATCATCGACAACCACATCACGGGCGGCAATGGTGGCTTCCTCTCCATCGGCGGAGCCGGTGCTGGTAGAGACGGCATCCATGTCGTCAATAGCGATTGGGCAGATATCCGCGGCAACGAAGTAACTGCGGGCTCCCCGGGCTTCCTCTCCCTTGGTGGCGCAGGCGCCAAAGATGACGGTATCGACGTCCGCAACAGCGACCATGCAGACATCGTGGACAACCTGATCTCTGGCGTTCTGGGTGATGGTATCCAGGTTCGCAGCAGCTTGTTCGCAGACATCATCGCAAATCGCGTTCGCTTCACTGGCGACGATGGTATCGATGTCGAAAACAGTGCTTTTGCGGATATCAACCACAACAGCGTTCGCAACGTCGTGAACAACGGTATCGAGGTTGAAAACAGCTTTGACGCCGACATCATCGGTAACCGCGTTCGCAACACTGGCGACGATGGTATCTTCGTCTGGAACAGCGACCGCGCCGATATCCGGGACAACCGCGTACGTCACACTGGCGATGACGGTATAGACGTCCGCTCGTCCAATCACGTGGATATTGTTGGAAACAACATCCGCCATACACACGGTGATGGTATCCAGGTGCGTAACAGCAACTTCCTGGAAATCGACGATAACCGCGTCCGTCACGCAGGCGATGACGGTATCGATGTCGAAAACACGTTCTGGTCGAAAATTACGAACAACAACGTCCGCTTCTCCGACTCGAACGGTATCGAACTCGAAGACAGCGCGTTCGTCACAATCGATGGTAATACCAGCAGTGATAACGGCGACGCCGGTATCTTTGTTGATCCGTCGAGCTTCATCACGGTCTCCAGCAACACAGTCGAAGACAACAAATACGGCATCCACTTCGATGCGGTATATTGGGGCCATGTTCTGAGCAACACGATCACCAATAACAATATCGGTCTGTATGTGTCCGGCCCGCACAATGGTTACATCGAAGTGTCGGACAACACCTTCACCGACAACACGATCGGTGCGAAGTTCAAGAGCGGTCTGATTGATCTGACCGGTCCGGGCAACCGTTTCTACAACGGCGATATCGCCATGTACTTCGAGGCCTTCGGCGGCAACACGCTGAAACTGAAACTCGTTGATGACGATGGTATCCCGGGTTACCAAACCTGGCCGACCACCGCCGTGCCGACCAACTTTGGCGGCACGATTGGCGAGCAATATTTCGAAGGTCAGAACACGGCATTCGTCTATCTCGACAGAAACACCTTCATCGATCCTATATCCGGCGAAGCGATCTGGCTCGATGGCCAACACAGCACGTACTACTTCCCGGCCGAAGCTGGCGCGTTTACGCCTTTCACCGATGGGCTGACGCTCGACAGGCTGGCGTTCTTGGAAGATATGTTCCACCACCGCCCGGATGCGAGCGGTCGCGGTATCTTCTTCTTCGGGCTCCTTCCAGACGCTTTCGACTTAACGATCGCGCAGGAAGACCTGTTCAACCGTTTTGATCCGTTCAACGGTGACGTCACGGGTCTGAACGTTCGTATCACGGGCCTCCCGAATATTCCGGGCGCACCTGGTGCGGCTCCGGGCGCGGCCTTCAATAACATTCAGACCTTCGCTGGCGGTCCAGGCTCGACCGATCCAAACGCTCTGAACGCCATTGAAACAGCGGCAGGCGGACCTGGCGCTACCAACGCACAGCAGGCGGCTGGCATTGAACCAGCGGCAGGCGGCGGCGAAAGCGCCAATTGCTGGTCTGACGCGGCTGGCATTGCAGGCGGCGGTACGGCCGTGAACGTGGTCTATGGCGGCTCGTTCTCCGACAATCTGAGCCAAGCCGCTTCTTGCGGAACCGCGTTCTAAGATATTAAATTAACCTTTTAAAACCCCCGCTTCCGGCAACGGCGCGGGGGTTTTTATTATCTTAAATCAGATAGTTAACGACACGTACACCCTTTCCGATGGCTAAAATTGGGGCGCCATGCTAGACTTGCCACCAATCAATAAACAGAAATTTGAACAGCGTGACATCATGACCACCCAGACGACCACCAAACCCCTCGATATCCGTGAGGCCCGCTCCGACGCCGACTACCATATGGCGTACCCCATCGTCCGCCAGCTTTTCTCGCATCTGGACATGCAGACCTATGCGCGGCGCGTTTTCGTGGCCCGCGCCACCGGATACCGTATGTTCATGGGCGAAGTAAACGGCCAGGTCGTTGGCGTGATCGGTGTCTGCCCGAATCACAACATCCATGACGGATTCGTGACCTATATCGAACATGTCGTTGTCGATAAAAAATTCCGCGGTAACGGTTATGGCTCGCGCCTGATTGAATTCGCCGAAGCGCGGGCACGCGAAGAAGGCTGCTTCCTCGTCGAACTAGACACGGATCTCGGCTCACGCGCTGCTAAATTATATGAAGATTCCGGCTATAAAAAATCCGGCGATTATTATTTCAAGGAATTGCGCGAAAGCGTCACTGACGGCGAATAATTATTCTATCTTTGTATGAAAACAGGTGTAGTTGCAGCCTTTGGTAAATCCTAGGACCGCAAATTTATTTTCAAACGCCTGCTCCGGCGGCGCATACACCAAAACCTGTCTATGCCCCCGCGCTTTTAAAATTTCCGATGCCTTTTTATACAACGCGGAAGCGATGTCGTTCGTTCCCGCCGCAAAACGAAACAACCAAGCCGTTCTTGTATCCTCCAGCAAGGAAACGGTTCCGACAATTTTTCCATCCTGCTCACAAACCAGAATTGATTCCGGATCGTTGGCAGCCTTTCGATTTAACCGCTCACGCGAATCCCGATCTTCGTCAAACTGCCCACCGTACAATTCGCCCTGCTTGTAAAGAGCAGCGACCTCTTCGTAATCTTCGGCTTTATAACCTCTAACGACGAGCATGGATGTTTTATATACCTTTCGGGATCAGGAAATAATATTGGCCCTGCGCCTTCATCGGCCCTGCCATTTTTTCGGCTACTGTGCCGGATCCCCAGAAAAAATCACCGCGCACCGCTCCTTTGATTGCGCCGCCAGTGTCCTGCGCCATCACCAGACGCTGTAATTTCGCGCCGCTCTCATCGGCATAATCGATATCGACATAGACCGGGAATCCGTATGGCAGCTTGCCGTGATCGATGGCGAGTGAGCGTTTCGCCGTAAGCTTCACGCCCTCACCGCCCTGCGGCCCCGCGCCTGATCCATCATCCGGCGACTCCCTGAAAAATACAAAAGACGGATTGGTGTTCATCAACTCTTCCGCTTTATCCGGATTGCTTACCAACCAGTTTCGGATCGTGTCCATCGACACCTCATCTTTTTTATAGATGCCGCGCCTTACGAGTTCGCGCCCGATCGCGTAATACGGATGGCCGTTTTGCCCGTCATAACCGACGCGCATCACGCCGCCATCGTCCAGATGCACGATGCCCGATCCTTGTACCTGTACGAAGAACGCATCATGCGGATCGTCCAGCCAGACGATGGGACGATATTGCGAAGACGGCATCTTGCCGCCTACAATCGCCGCACGGTTTTCATACGGTTTTAATTTCCCGTCGATCACGCGCCCAGCAATTCTTTGCCCCTTGAGTTCGTCACGAAAATCGCCGAGCTCCACCATCACAAGATCGGACGGACGGCCCAGCAACGGATATTGATACGGACCATTTTGCGTGCGCGATCCGTTCAGTGTTGATTCGTAATAGCCCGTAAACAATCCCATCGGATTGCCTGCGGCGGTAGCCTGCACCACTTTGAAATTCTGCTCGAAGAATGCGCGAACAGCGGCGGAATCTGTTATCCCCGCCGAAGCGCGGCAAACATTTTGCCATGCGCCATAGATTCCAAACACAGGATCATCGGAAAATTTATCACCCGGTGATTTTTTTAAAATCCGTGTGCAGCTTGCCTGAAACGCCTGCATAAAGCCCTGCAAATCATCGCGCCGCCATCCGGAAAGATCGGCGAAGGAAGCGGCTTTGTAGACAATGGGCACCGCATCATCTTTTTTCACTGCTGTGCCCGCGCAGCCAGCCAGAAGCAAAAGAATCAGAAGTGAGGAAATTTTTTTCATGGCGTGCGTCCTTATTCGAAGAAAGGGCTTTCTTCTTTTATCGCATGACTGAAGCGCCAGGGAAAGATTGGACTACGCGTTATCCCGCATCCGGAAGCGGCGTTTTCTGGTCTTCCTTCACATCACCATCGCGCGTTTCGTGAAGCAGCCAGATAGGATCCTTGTTTTTAACAAGGCGTGAGAAGGTCCAGACATCGTTCATTTCCGTGATACGATCAGGATCGCCCGAGATAATTTTACCGTCGCGATCCTTAATCACGCAGGTTTCATCGGCGATAAAGCGCATCGTCACATACGCAACACGTCCATCGAACTTCGCGGCCATAATGTCCATCTTACGAACGGCATGAATTTCCGTGGCCATCGTCTCGCCACGCTGCTCGCGGTCTTCCATGGAACGATTGAACGCAGTAAAGACTGGCGGTTCCAGAAGATTTTTCAGCGTGTCTCGATCGCCGGCGGCAAACGCCTCGACAACCATGACGAATGCATCCTGCGCGCCTTGCGCAAAGCGGGCCAAATCGAACTCGCGATCGGCACGGGCGATATCCATCAAACCACGTTCCACATTTTCATCCGCCAGCGTTACATTACGCGGCAACACGGGTTTGGCGTCCGCTAACGGCAACGTCACGACATCATTCTTGATGGTTGTGTCTGCCATGGCGGGTTTAGGCTGCTTGTCTTGTACCGGGGCGGTAAAGGGGTTGGGGCGTTCGCGCTCATCCCCATGACGGGTGCCCAGAATACTGCGCAGCCAGAAAACCAGTCCCGCTGCAACCAGCGCGTATAGAATAAGGGTGGCGTCCAAGTCTCGTTTCGTCCTTTTTTGTTGCAATTACAGGCAGTATTCCTACTTTATCACAGAGTGGGCGTGAAAAGGAAAGCCCTTTGCGATAGAGCGTACGCCCTGTTGTAATGTGCCTCTATTTTCATGGAAAACAAGGCGATAACAAGGCGGTACCAATGATTTTTTGGCAGGCGGGCCTCGGGCTGATTATCCTTGAGATATTCACCTTTGGTTTAGTGATCGGCAAAATCGGGTTTTTCACGACATTGCTGCTGTGGATATGCACCGCCGCACTCGGCGGATGGCTGGTGCGCGAACAGGGCCTTGCCACTTTGGTTCGTGCACAGGCCTCTTTTGATCGTGGGACCGTACCTGTGGATGATTTATTCGACAGCTTTTGTTTTTTTGTCGCAGGCACACTTTTTATATTGCCCGGCTTCGTGAGTGACGCCTTTGCCTTTATGTTATTAATTCCTTGGATTCGCAGCCAGTTACGCACACGGGCACCTCATGCGTTTGGACTAAAGGGGGATGGCTTCAAATCTCACGAAGACGGCGTCATCGACGGCGAATATGTACGTGTGGAAGAAGTCGTGGATGTAATTGAACAACGCAAAGCGCCGCCCGATTAGATATTTTTCACAGTTTTTTCAGAGAGTTATAAATAAAGTATACCTGAGTTGTGCTCAAAATTTTCCCGCACTGGACGCCTTTTGTTTTTCATGCTAACCCGTTATAACTTCTTGAATCATATGGAATGAAAGCCCCAAAACGATGTCCGATACGCCCATGGAAAAAGCCGACCTCAACCTTGAAATGCCTGCTCTTCCCGTGCAGGTCCATGCGCAATATGTCAAAGATTTTTCGTTTGAAAATCCGGGCGCCCCTGACACGCTTCGCGCCGCCGCTGGCCGACCTGAAACAGACGTGAACATCGTTCTCGACGCTACTAAAATTGCCGACGATACGAATCCTGACCTTTACGAATCGACCTTGAAGCTGACGGTAAAGTCGGGGCGCGAAGGCGCGCCCATGTTTATCAGCGAAGTCGTTTACGCGGCGCTGGTGACAATCAGGAACGTGCCCCCGGCCCATGTTAAGGCGATCTTGTATGTCGAGGTCCCGCACATGCTCTTCCCCTTCGCCCGCCAGATGGTCGCGAACGCAGTTTCTGCCGGCGGATTTCCCCCGCTTTTGCTCAACCCCGTTGATTTCCGGGCCATGTACGCCTCGAAGAACAACGAGGCCGCAGCGAGCGCCGCTTAATCCTTCCACAACGGATTTTTGAGTTTGGCAACAAGCTCGTCGAATTTCGAGATTTCTTCTTTGCTCGGTGAAAAATCGCGCGGTTCTCGAAAAACGCGTTCCTTGATCTCTACAATCGTTTCCACACGAGCTTTGGTTTCATGAATGGCCAGCCCCTGCTGCCGCCCACCGAGCAGTTCCAGATACACTTCTGCCAGCAATTGCGAATCCAGCAACGCGCCGTGCAGCACACGGTTGGAGTTATCGATGCCAAATCGGCGGCACAGAGCATCGAGGTTGGCCGGGCTTCCCGGGAATTTTTCCCGCGCCATCTTCACCGTATCGGTCACACGGCGGTTGTCCAAAGATGGAAAACCGAATGTCTTTAATTCCGCGTTCAAGAACTTCACATCGAATTCCGCGTTATGAATGACCAACTTTGCATCGCCTATAAATTCCAAAAACTCACCAACGATTTCGCCAAATGTCGGCTTATCCTTCACAAAATCATCCGTGATGCCGTGGATCGCCGTCGCTTCTGCCGGAATATCGCGCTCGGGGTTCACATAGACATGATAATGCTTGCCCGTCTGCAAATGGTTCATCAACTCGACACAGCCGATCTCCACCAACTTATCGCCCTTGGCCGGGTCCATCCCCGTCGTTTCGGTGTCGAGCACAATCTCACGCATTATTCTACTCCCAGTTTTTTCAATATCCGCCACAACTGCAAAAACGTCCTGATATAACCGTGGCCAGTATCAACGATAAAATCGCTCTTCGCCTGTTTTTCTTCATCTTGCATTTGCGCGGCCACAATCGCATCGAATTTTTCTTGCGTCATGCCGGGGCGCTTCATAACACGTTTTTTTTGGACATCCGGCGGCGATGTCACGCAGATCACGTAATCAACACGCTCTTGCGCGCCCGTTTCAAACAGCAAAGGAATTTCCAGGACCAAAGCTTTCTTCCCTCTCACTTCCAAATCGGCGATAAACGCCTTCTGGCTTTCTCTGGCCATCGGGTGCAAAATCGCCTCAAGCTTTTTCATCTGTTCTTTATCACGGAAGACAATGGTGCCGAGTTTTTGCCGATCAATTGTTCCTGTGGCCTGATCATGAGCAGCAGGGAATGCTTTGATCACGTCTTCATACGCCTGCCCGCCGGGCAGCAGCGCGCGGTGTACGGCCTCATCGGAATTGTGAACGGGCAGCCCCATCATTTTCAGCATTTTTGCCGCCGTTGACTTTCCCATGCCGATAGAACCTGTCAGGCCAAGCACAATCATGCCAAAACCTTTTCTTCCAACGCGGTGTCCACTTCGGGCAAAACTCCGAACCATTTTTCGAAGGCGGGCCGCGCCTGGTGTAACAACATGCCAATGCCTGTGACAATCTGATGGCCACGGATTTCTGCATCCTTCAACAATGGCGTCATCAGCGGCGCGTAAACGATATCGCTCACGACCGCGCCTTCAGGCAACGTCGATATATCAATCTCCAAAGGCTCTTTTCCGCTCATGCCGAGCGATGTCGTGTTCACCAAAAACCCAGCGCCTTTTAGAATCTCTGCGCGTTCTTCCCAATCCACAACGCACACGATGTTTTTATCCATCGCTGCAACCTCATCGGCTTTTTCTTTGGTGCGGTTGGTGATGATGATCTCCTTCGCGCCTGCCTCGATCAACCCATACACAATCGCCCGCGCAGCGCCGCCGGCGCCTAAAACAACGCAAGGCCTATGCATAAAATCAACGCCGAATGCGCTCTGATGCACATTCTCGATAAATCCGAACGCATCTGTGTTTGTGCCGTGCAGCTTGCCATTCTTGATCACGACAGTATTAACTGCGCCGATGGCTTGCGCAACATCGTCGACGCTTTCACACAGTTTGAAAATTTCCTGCTTGTGCGGAATCGTCACGTTAAAGCCAGCATAGCCTTCATCGACCAGCGTCTGCACGCCTTGTTTCAAATTTTCCGGCGCAATTTCAATAGCTTTGTATTCACCAGACAGGCCGTGCTGCGCGATCCAGTGATTATGAATGATCGGGCTTTTGCTATGCTTGATCGGATATCCTATCACGCCGCATTTTATAAAACTCATACAGCCCCCTTATCGCGGTGCTTTTGAAGGAGGATCATGATCTCCGCCGCTGTCTCTTCCACCGAACGGCGCGTGACATCTATCACCGGCCAGCCATGCTTGGAAAACAACCGCCTTGCATATTTGATTTCTTCTTCGACTCGTTCGGGATCCAGATAAGTATTTTCCTGATAGGCTTTGTTGTCCTTATCCGCCTGCAACCTCGTCCTGCGCAGATGTACAAGTCGCTCCGCACTTTCGGTCAAGCCGACGAACAAAGGCTTTTTATATTTCGTGATGTCTTCAGGAAACGGCACTTCCATGGCCAGCGGAATGTTTGCCGCGCGAATGCCGCGACGCGCGAGGAAGATGCAAGTCGGCGTTTTCGACGTGCGCGATACCCCGACCAAAATGACATCGGCATCGCCAATACCTTCCAGCCCCTGCCCGTCATCGTAATCCAGCGCGAAATCCACCGCATCGATGCGTTTGAAATAGGCGTCGTCCAATTTGTGCTGTAATCCCGGAATGCCGCGCGGCGCCTGCCCGATAAACGCCGCCATGCCACGTAACATCGGGTCCAGAACCGCCATGCAAGGAATGCCAAGCTCCTGACAACGCTCTTCCAGCGTGCTGCGCAACTTCTTATCGATCACGGTAAAAAACACTGGGCCGGGATGTTCGCGCAAATCTTCCAATGCACGCTCCATCTGGGTGGCGCTGCGCACCATCGGCCAGAACCGCTCGACCGGATTTATATCGTCGAATTGCGCCAGCACGGCGCGCGCCAACCCTTGCAGCGTCGTACCCGTGGAATCCGAAATCAGGTAGATATAAAAATCCCGTACCGGCTCTTTTTTCTTCTTGGTGGTCATGGACGCGATATTAGCGGGCTGACGAGAGCCTGCCTATAGAGATTGCACGAGTTTTAGGGGGTTTTTATTCCTTAACTTCGACGAGGCCGCCCGGGAAAATCAGGCGAGCCAGCTTGCGATCACGGAAAGGAACGCCTTCGACCATCACGACCTTGGAATCGTAGACGATCTGGAATAAGTGCGATTCATTGATCGCATCGTTCAGTGCCGCAAAATATGGATCGGTGCATATATTCGCGCCCATGCCTTCCAGATACGTGCGGCCACCGGGCAGGCGGGAAAGTTTTTCTATATCGGCGCGGCGCAGCGGGTTTTGGCCGAACACTTCGCCGCCTTCTGCCATTTCGATCAGATCATCCATCCGCTCCAGCGCGGCGTGATCGGAAGATGCCACGCGGCCTTCGTCGCCATACCATTGGCAAAACGTGCGGGTCAGGACAGAGCCGTCGTAAAATCCGGTCGGGTCCTTTTCGATGGCGCGGGTGAAGATCATCGCCATATCGCCTTCTTCGGAACCCAGAATAGAACGCCACAAATCGGAATAACCCGCGCCGCGCAATTCCCAGCCGACGAGAATAGCAATCGTTTCGCAATCCGCCGTGCGGGCGCGTTCCAGCATCAAAATGGCATCCGGTCTGTGCGTTGTCTCGAACCTGTGGCCTTCGCGGTCGTGCCATATCTGGCGTAGCGCTTTTACAAACTGCACAAACAATGCATTGCGAAAAAACGAAGAACGACCCAGCGCATTCGCGGTAAAGCCGTAATGATCAATCAGGATGCAACGATTATCTTCGTCAATCGCATAGCCGTTTTGGGTAAGGTCATCCAAACGAACGGCCCAGCCTTCGCCCTGTGCCTCACGCAATAACAGGCGCGCGGTCGGAGATTCTCCCGCCATACCGCAAGCCCATTGAATGACGTCAAGATCGCTCTCAAACGCATAGGGATAGGCTTCAAGGTTGTGGAAGGTGCGTATTTGATCGGTTTGAATGGACCCCAGCATCACGGGATAAACGATAGATCCTGTTCCTTCGTTCCCGCGGGAATTGGCAATAACCACATCTTCCGTCACTTTACGGTTTTTGGGTGGCCGTCCCTTGCGTTCAAACCTATCGGATCTCAACTCTTCGTACTCCTGCGCGACGGGCAAGGAATGCCCTGCAAACACAAATTCTTTAGACTTTCTGACCTTCCCCGAACCGGACATGAATGACATTTGCGCCTGCCTCATCCCGATCAAGGAGTGAGCCGCGTACACCACGCTCGCTTCTGTGGATAAGTCCTGCGCCCCGGTTGAGGGGGATAATGATAGATTCCGAGCCATTGCCTTTTGTGCCTTTGGGAGAGGGAGCCGACAGAATATCGTCTCCGTTTGATCCCTCATCACTTTGCAAGGCCTGTTCCGTTTCGCGGAAAGAACGCTCGAACTTGATAAACCACAGGAAATTCGCATTCGATCTGTCGCGCACTTCCGTGAAAACTGGGTCTTCGATGATCATTTGGGCATAAGGTGCCAGGTAATTTTTGCCGAAAGGCTGCTCGCCCATGGCGATGATCATCTCTATGGAAACGTTGCGGGATGCCTGCTCGCTGGTAAAGACATAACCTTGGTGATCGGCCAGCATGGCCTGAATCAGCTTTTTGTCCTGATGGCGGCAGCGCTCGGATAGGAACCAGTTCTCGAACACGGCGCTCGACGCTTTGCCATTGGCAAGGCTTCTGAAATCGACGAAGGCTTCGCGGGCAAAAACACGGCCCAGATCGGCGAGGCCTGAATTTTCAATATGATACCAAACGGATCTGTGTCCTGCGAGTTGCAACTCCCATCCCACGCGGATCATGGCGATGCTCAAATCGGCCATCTGCGCACGATTGATCAGGATCGCCTGATCCGGATAGAAAGTCAGCGGGTGAATGGATACGCCTTTTCTATGCTGCCAGTGGCGGCGCAACTCGCGCACAGCCAAAAGATATTGTTCGCTCTCGCCCAGCGCGGGATGGATTAAAATGCGTCCCGTTTCGCGGTCATAACGTGCGGAATCCACCTGATCGCTTTCGACGATATAAACAGAATGCGTGGCGGCGCAATCAAGCAGCGCCTGACCCATGCGGCTGTTGGAAAGCATGGTAATGATTTTATCGGCAGGCTGAAGGATTTGAGAATCTTGCTGTGGCGCTTGCGTGATCGTGATCGCTTCGGCTGCAAAATCGGCAAGACGGCGCCCCGGCGCACGTTCGTAATGTTTGGAAAGACGCTCGAAGGAATCCATTTTCTTTTTCAGATCAGCGAGGTCTTTTTCAAAATCGGCATATTCTTCAAGCCCCAGAATATCGTCCTCATCGGCCAGCATCTCTTCTTCCATATAGAAATACGGCTGGTCGGCGACGATCGTGCAGATCACCGGCTGAGTATTATTCAGCGTATACGCCATAAGACACGGACGGTGGTTTCTACGTCCCGTTTTCGTGTCGATGCCTTTATCCGTTGTCTTTTTCATGACCCCAGGTCGCTCACAATAAAATGTTTTGCGGCACGGTTGGTGCTGCCCCTAAGGCCATTATGGGGGGAAAAAGATTAATCAAATCCTAGCGCTAGCGCGGAAAAGTGCGGCGCAGACAGGAAAAAAGCGGTTAAAACGGAAACGTGGTTAACAGCGAATTAAGATAAGGGGCGCAAGTGCTAAAAGTGCACAATCACTGCCCGAAAAGATCATCCGCGACGGGAATATCTTCGACCAGCAATTCTTCGTTATGAAGGCTCAGATAGCCATCAGGTTTAAGATGCGCTTCTGCGGTGAACAGCGAATCCTTGAAAACAATGCTCAGGCTGAACACAACCGTGCCGTCTTTTTCGCGGGCCTTGACTGTCATAGGCTCGATCATCTTGCCGAGCGCTTTGCGTCCCGCAGGCGCAGGTTCTTCGCGCCAGTCGATGTCATCTACGGAATCGATCACCAAAAAACGCCCGTGACTGCCGCGCACATAGGTAAAGAAAAACCGCACATAATCCAGCATGGAATCTTCGGCCAGATGAACGGGCACCTCGCGGTTGAGCTTATGGATCGGCTCATTCGTCCAGTTAAGAACCGTCACATCACCCTTGTCATTCGTGATCGCA
The DNA here is from genome assembly GCA_964539025.1 of uncultured Micavibrio sp. Lineage (GTDB taxonomy): Bacteria > Pseudomonadota > Alphaproteobacteria > Micavibrionales > Micavibrionaceae > Micavibrio_A. The sequence continues at coordinate 322,618 of CAZIFA010000002.1, read as the reverse complement.
ACCCGTGTCAACGGCGGATGCTGGTCGTGACGCGAAACCTCGACCAGAAAATGATTTTCGTAGAAAGAAAGATTGTGAATCATCACAGCCGAACTCGCAGGATCGAACTTTACATCGAAATGCGGGTTGAGCCGTTCGATCATCCGCGCGGCCTGCACCGGGTCCAGCTTGATAAAGGCATCTTTGAACATATCTTCTTATATAAGAATCGTTTCTTATCGCAAAGAGTAAAAAGAACCGATTCGGCCTTTTCATATTTTTGTTCCCTGTATGGCCTTGTGGGAATCCATCTTTGGACATCATGGGATGAATCCGGGATGAAAATTGTTCCCCGCTCTTCGATAGGCCCAAAATCGCTTATCAAGCTGTGGGCGGGAAGATTTTCGACTGTGGGAAGAGTCAAAACTTGGTCAGATGAATCCTTTTGAAATTAGATACGGATGCTGTTTTGTCTTTGTGGATGAATTTGGGGGCATGATTCCATCCCCGATTCCCACACCACCATCTACCACTATAACCTTAATAAGATTCTTATTTGAATTTTATAATAGTTCTGCTTTGATCCGTCCGGCATGACACAAAAAAGCAAACCGATCATCGATGTTCTCCAACGAAGAAAGCCGGAACGGGTTCCCTTCTGGCTGATGCGTCAGGCAGGAAGATATCTTCCCGAATACCGTGCACTGCGCGCTGAAACAGCTTCGTTTTTAGATCTGGTTTATAATCCTGAAAAGGCATCGGAAGTCACGATGCAGCCGATCAGAAGGTTCGGCATGGACGGTGCCATTTTGTTTTCGGATATTCTGGTTGTTCCAGATGCGCTGGGGCAAAAGGTTTCTTTCGAAACAGGCGAAGGACCGAAACTGGAGGCGTTGACATCCAAGGTTGATTTTAAAGGGTTAAATCTCGACCGTGTTGAAAAGCATCTGGCCCCCGTTTTTGAAACGATTAAACAAACTCGTGAAAAACTGGAGAGCGAAAAATTCGATTCCACTGCATTGATCGGATTCTGCGGATCGCCCTGGACGGTTGTTTGTTACATGGTCGAAGGGAGTGGCAGCAAAGATTTTGCCAAAGCAAAACACTGGGCCAAAGAAAATCCTGAAAGCTTTCAAACATTGATGAACATCGTAACGGCTGCGAATTGTTTGTATCTTTCAGCGCAAATCGAAGCGGGTGTTGAAGCAGTGCAGCTTTTCGAAAGTCATGCAGGATTGTTGCAAGACGATCAATTCGAGAAATGGGTTATCGAACCCACACACAAAATCGGCGAATATTTAAAAGATTTTCATGCCGATATACCTGTGATCGGTTTTCCACGCTGTGCTGGCAAAGCGGCACTGGATTATGGGCTGGAAACGCTTATGGATTGCGTGGGGCTTGATCAAAATGCCGATCTGGATTGGGCCGCACGCGAAATTACCCCTCACATGGCCATACAAGGAAATCTCGATCCGGAACTGCTTTTGGCGGGCGGCAAAGCCATGGAAGCTGCCCTCGAAAAAATCCGCGTAACGCTAGAAGGAAAACCATTCATTTTTAACCTCGGCCACGGCGTTATTAAAGAAACGCCGCCCGAGAATGTCGAACAGCTTACACGTATCGTGCGAGGATGGACCGTATGAACAAGACAGCAATTATATTATTCAATCTAGGTGGGCCGGATTCCAAATCGGCCATAAAACCGTTTTTGTTCAATTTCTTCACTGATAAAAACATCATCCGTCTGCCCTACCCGCTACGCTGGCTTATCGCAAAATTGATCGCTCACCGCAGATCGAAAAAAGAAGCGGGGGCAAGCTACCATGAGCTTGGCGATAAATCACCCTTGCTACAAAATTCGCAAGAACAGGCAACTGCGCTTGAACTTCTTTTGAACAAAGATAAAGCCGGAAGCTTTAAAACTTTTATCTGTATGCGCTACTGGCACCCGATGGCACCGGAAGTGGCCGCGAAGGTGAAAGACTGGAATCCCGATAACATCGTCTTATTGCCCCTCTATCCGCAATATTCGACCACAACCACGCGATCTTCATATCAAACTTGGAAAGCCGCCTGTAAAAAACTGGGGCTATCCAAACCTGAAAAACTTATCTGCTGTTATCCGACAGAACATGGGTTTGTCACGGCGAACGCACAGCATCTACGCGAAGTCTACGAAAAGGCAAAGCTTGAAACGGGCCGGCAACCACGTATCCTTTTCTCTGCACACGGACTGCCCGAAGATATCGTCAAGGCGGGCGATCCGTACCAGTATCAATGCGAAAAATCCGCCGAAGACATCGCTGCGGCGACAGGCCTGCAAAATCCCGATTGGCAGATTTGCTATCAATCCCGCGTCGGCCCGAAAAAATGGCTGGGCCCTTCCACCGAAGAAGCACTGAAACGCGCGGCAAATGACAAAGTGCCTGTTGTCATTCTTCCCCATGCTTTTACGCAAGAGCATGTCGAGACACTGGTAGAGATCGAGATCGAATACCGCGAACTGGCTCTAAAAATGGGCGTGCCCGGTTTTTATCGCGTGCCGACCGTGGGCGTGCATCCCGATTTTATCCGAGGGCTTGCCGATATGGTGCTATCATCGAAAAACGCGCCGGAGATAGCGAGCCATGTCGGGGTGAAAATCTGCCCGCACGAAACAAAGGACTGCGCGATGAAACAATACGGACTATGCGCATAAGGAAAAACCATGGAAGATTTTATTATCACTCACTATCTCTGGTTCAAGGCATTACACATCATTTCGGTGATCGCGTGGATGGCGGGACTTTTATATTTGCCGCGTCTGTTCGTCTATCACGCATCCGCCGCACCGCAATCGGATTTATCCGAAACCCTCAAAATAATGGAATTTCGCCTTTATCGTTACATTATGGGTCCGGCATCGATTGCAACATGGTTGTTCGGCGGCTTGATGCTGTATGGCAACTGGGATGGCATCATGGCGATGCACTGGATGCACGGGAAATTACTATTGGTTGTTCTTATGACAGGCCTGCATCACGTGTTCGGCGCGTGGCGTAAAAAATTCGCAGCCGATAAAAACACCAAGTCTCCGAAATTCTTTAAGCTATGGAACGAAGCGCCGACGCTGCTTATGATCGGCATCGTCATACTCGCCGTCGTCAAACCGTTTTAATTGCTAAAAGAGGGCTGAGGCGGCGCCCTCAAAAGATCGATCCGTTCCTGGATGGAGCGGATAATGTCCAGATGACGTGCGGAGATTACGTCCTCATCGCCTTGCGAAGTCGTGTATATATTCAGGGCGGCCATCATTGGCCGCGGCTGGAATCTGATATTCATTTGCTCTGTTGTGTAATCTTCGTAAAGAAGAAGATCGCCAAACGTTTCGCGAAGCTGCCCTGTAAATTTTTTGATGGCATGCGCCGCAAGCGCCCATTTTTCATGATCCGCGATTTGCCCGTCATCATTTTTTAGGGGTGTCATTTTAAGCATAAGGGCGCCGGGATTTAAAAACGGTTTGCAGTCTATTTCAATGGTGGGTGCTGGGGGCTCGGTGTCTATGCCGCAATGTTTTGATAGGATGTGGCGAAACAAGGCGGCATATTGCTGCGTCAGTCCGCGTTGGTTGATGCCGATGGCCGTAGGGCGGTCGCTTGCACGCATTGATCTGTAACTCGTGTGCCTGTCAAGATCGCGAAAGGGAAGGTGTAGCGTCATGGGATCAACTCGGCCTAGTGTTAGGATCTGATGCAGGGCGGGGGCTGTTAAGGGCGCGTTCTGCGGCGCAAAGATAGGCCGATACTTCAGGAATGTGCCCTCCGCCGCTCATGAGGCCCTGCAGAGCGCGGATGACGGCGCGAGGATTGAAATGGACTTTCATCTCGCCGAAATCCGCGAGTCTGGATTCGTCCGGCACGATCTCTCCTGCGTTTGCGGCCTGTTTGAACAGGTCGACAAGACCTTGCGCGGCCCTGCCAACATGCTCACGCAGACTTTGATCCGCGTTTCCGTGAGGAATGATATTGAGTTGGTATAAAGGCATGTTGGCCGCCCGCGGGCTCGCGGTGGTGAGCGCGCCGATGCCGATTTCGGCTATGTCTTCGGTCACGCCGAAATGTTCGTATAACAAACGTGCGATCGCAGGCAGGAGGTTTTGCGCAACCTCCTTTTTGAATAAATAATCGTCCGTTTTTTCCTGGTCAGACATAGTTGTTCCTTAGTTGTATCGCGGCGCGTCCGTCGCGGGAATAACGGCCAAGGATATTTTTTCTATGGCACGTAGATGCTCTTCAATCTCGGGAGCGGGGTTGAGCGAGATGTGGTGATTAAGGGCTTGGGCAAATTCAGAGGCAATTAACTCAAAGGCTGTGCCTCGTGCGGAGTTTGTGTTGGCCAGGATTTGTTTGCCCGTTGGGGACAGCAATATCTCGTTTCCTAGTTTAACGCAGGCTTTATGAACCGCTTTTAGTGCCACGCGGCTGTATTGTTCGACGGGTTCTACCGCCAGTATTATATCAGGCAGATCAGAATGGCCGCGTTCGAGCGCATGGATAACGCCAACGGTGGCTCTGTCAGGCGTCAGGCCACACTCCCTTGCAAGGATTTTGCTTACGGCGGCGGCGAAATGAGTCGCCATCGCATGTTTGACGGTTATGGCGTTTTCTTTATGAAGTCCGTTGTCTGTCATGGCGCGAATTTACAGCGGCGCCCGATCTCCTGCAAGAAAATAATATTATGGCAATAATATCCAAATGTTACCGTAATAAATAAACCATTGACATAGGCTCATTCTCTGGCTAAATAGCTTGTATCTTTTTGAAGAAATCCACGACATTGTAAGTGTTTTTCGCGGTTTTAACCGCACGATGCCCAAAAAATCTCTCTAGGGACGGCATCCAAAAAAGAAAAATTAACAATTTTCCGTATAAGATAGACACGAAAGACCCAAAAACACCCCTTCCCCTCTTCATGGCCTCGCTGGCCCCAATCCCCCACAGCAAACGGATACGTACACACGGATTTCTCATGAACCTACAAGAATTAAAAACCAGATCACCCGCGGAACTGCTCGCGTTTGCCGAAGAGCTTGGCATCGAAAACTGCTCGACGATGAGAAAGCAGGACATGATGTTCGCGGTCCTGAAAAACCTTGCCGATGAAGGCGTCCCCATTTCAGGCTCCGGCGTCTTGGAAGTTTTGCAGGACGGTTTCGGATTCTTGCGTGCCCCCGAAGAAAACTACCTGCCCGGCCCGGACGATATATACGTGTCCCCAAGCCAAGTGCGCCGCTTCGGTCTTCGCACAGGGGACATCGTGGAAGGCGAGATCAGAGCGCCCAAAGATTCCGAAAGGTATTTCGCGCTGCTCAAGGTCAACACGATCAACAACGAACTGCCGGAAAAAATCCGTCACCGTATCAACTTCGATAACTTAACGCCGCTTTATCCGGACCGTAAGATCAAACTCGAAATCGACGACCCGACGAAAAAAGCCTACACGCAGCGCGTTATAGAACTTGTCTCCCCCATCGGCTTCGGCCAGCGTGCGCTTCTTGTCGCACCGCCCAGAACCGGTAAGACGGTGATGCTGCAAAATATCGCGACCTCGATCGCCGCCAACCACCCGGACTCTTACTTGATCGTTCTTTTGATCGACGAACGTCCCGAAGAAGTAACAGACATGGCCCGCTCCGTGCGCGGCGAAGTTATCTCCTCGACATTCGATGAGCCCGCCGCCCGTCACGTGCAGGTTGCCGAAATGGTTCTTGAAAAGGCCAAGCGTCTTGTCGAACATAAACGCGATGTTATCGTGCTTTTGGATTCCATCACACGTCTGGCCCGCGCCTACAACACGGTTGTGCCAAGCTCCGGTAAAGTTCTGACCGGCGGTGTGGACGCCAACGCATTGCAACGCCCGAAACGTTTCTTCGGCGCCGCGCGTAACATCGAACAAGGTGGCTCGCTGACCATCATTGCTACCGCGCTGATCGAAACCGGATCACGTATGGACGAAGTTATCTTCGAAGAATTCAAAGGAACCGGTAACTCCGAAATCGTCATGGAGCGCAAGATCGCCGATAAACGCGTCTTCCCAGCCATCGACATTCAAAAATCCGGAACCAGAAAAGAAGAATTGCTGGTCGATAAGGAAACGCTACAGAAAATGTGGATCCTGCGCCGTATCCTCAACCCGATGGGCACTGTGGACGCCATGGAATTCTTGCTGGATAAAATGCGCCAGACCAAGAACAACGACGAGTTCTTCTCTGCGATGAACCAATAGCCTTCTGGCGATATAAAAATTCCCCAACTCCCCTCTTGTCATCCCCGAGGCCTGCCGCAGGCAGGCACCAACGTCGGGGATCCGGGAAGAGCGCGGCTTTGCCGCGCACGTTTTTTATGGACAGGACCCCCGCCTACGTGGGGGTGACAGGCGCTTACAAACATTGAAGGACTTTCGGCAAAACCCCCTTTATGCTAAATTCCCCGTATCGATCTTAGATATGGGGAATTTTTTATGCGCTTTTTCATCGCCGCATTGCTGCTCGCGTTTTTGTCGATTCCGCCCGCTCTCGCCGCCGAAAAAGAATCCACGTATGATCGCGTGATGCGCACGAACACAATCCGTTGCGGATATTTCAACGCTATGCCCTATTTCATGATCGACCCAGCGACGGGCAAAAAATCCGGGATCGCGTATGAGTATATGGAGCGGCTAGGCAAAGAACTTGATCTGAAAATCGACTGGGCGGCGGAGGTTGGTTATGGCGATCTGATCGCAGCCCTGCAATCGGGCAAGATCGATGCGTTTTGCAGCATGCTTTGGAATAATCCGTCTCGCGCGAAGCAGATCGATTTTGTCATGCCGCTCAATTTCAATGTCGTGCGCGCCTATGTGCGCAAAGGCGATACGGCGCGATTTAAAAACGGCCTCGCCACCGTTAACGACGAAAAAATCCGCATATCTTGCGTCGATGGCGAAATGACGGCCCTCATCGCCAATGCCGATTTCCCCAAAGCGCAAAAAGTATGTCTGCCTCAGCTTTCACCGATGGCCGATATGTTCATGAACGTGGTCACCGATAAGGCCGATATTATTTTCACCGCACCCGATGTTGTCGCCGATTTTGAAAAGACCAATGGCGACAAACTCGACGAATTAAAGCTTCCATCGCCCGTTCGTATTTTCCCCGCCGCCGTTGCCATCAATCGTGGCGAATTCGAATTTTTGCGGATGCTCGATCACACGACATCTTTCCTGCATTCGATGGGCTTTATCGACCAGGTGCTTGATAAATATGAAACCACGCCGCCCAATTTTATGCGGATGGCGAAGCCTTATAAAGACAAGCAGTGAAGAGGGCTACCGGGAATTTTCCCAATTTCTGACAATGGCTAGGGACTCGGCTTCCAGTTCCTTCATGTGAATCATGGAAACCGGGTTTAAAAGCTGGCGGTTGATATCATTCGTTTCATAATGGCCCATGTAATATTCCGCAGTCACGGCGTGTTTGCTGCATGCGTAAATTATTTTTGAAATTCCGCACCATGTAAACGCTCCAAAGCACATGAGGCAAGGCTGCATTGAATCGTACAAAACGGCACCAGACAAGTCGATAACAGATAGGTTCTTACACGCATCGCGGATTGCAGCCATTTCGCCATGACTTGTTGGGTCATGCAAAATATTTCCAATGCTAAGCCCTTGGCCGATAACCTTGCCATCTTTGACGATAACAGCGCCCGCAGGGAATCCACCCTTGGTAACGGACTCGGCCGCCAGTTCAATCGCGCGCTTTAAAAATGATACGTCTGTTTCGTTCATAAGATGAAATTTACCATAGATTTTTCAATGATTCTAACGCTCAAACAAATTATCTAAAAAGCCCGATAAATCCGAAACGATACTTGTGGACTTTACCTGTGCTGCGGCGCGATAATTCAGAATAGCCCGAAAATATGGCGCATGCCTTTATAGCTACAAAAAGCGCCCGGCGAGATGAACAGCTCTGAAAAAACAGCAATATGGTGGTTATCATGTCGGTCAGAATTTGCGGACACGAAGTCCGCTGGCAAAAGCCGATTAAAGTCTACACATTAACGAAGGCGTCCTGCATTGTTTTGATGTTGACGACGCTTGCGATCACGCCTGTCTTCGCTTCTCATCCACCCCAAGATAAAGCTTCAACCGGTGTTGCGACTCCATGCCTTCCCCTTGAGAAATCCGGCATGTCTGCCCCCGCAACTCAGAAAGTCGTTCAACACCGGACCCAGCGCTCGGCTGGAACTCCTTCTGCGCCTGCGCTCGCGCTGGCTCTTGCCCTTGGCCTTCGTAATATCCCGGGGCCCATGGAGCAGAGCGGCGGGGCACAGGCCCGGAACAGGGCCACCGTCCCCGAAACGCAGCAACAAGCCTTCCTGCTGCAGGGCGACGGGGCCTGTCCGTACAAATCCTCTTCCATGTTGTGGTGAGGTAAGTCAGAGGCAATGAAAGGGATCATGACGTGCGTAAAGCAATCAGTCGTGACGTCGCTGATCGAAACCCGCGGACGGTGAGAAACCCGCCTTGCGGGTTTCGTTTTGTTTAGGTTCCGATTGTCTGCAAGATAATGTTGCGCGCCAGCTCATACCAGTAAGGCGCGCCGCCGCGTCCTGATGCCGCCTCTATCATCAAAAGCGTGATGATGATTGTCCCGGCATAACCCCATAATCCGCTGGAACGGGCCTTGGGCACGAGCGCGCTTTTTTGTCCCTTTGGGCTTAGATGGCCGAGCGCTTTGCGCATCGCGTTTGCGCCTGCCATCTGGATCGTCATCGTCGTGATGATCCCGCCCAGCAGCAATGGCAAAAGATCCAGAATGAAATCGATGCGCACGCTGGGCAGATACGCCGCGATCTTCGATCGTACGGGCAAAAGATAATAGGCGGCATCTATCAGCGCTACGATAATCAACCCGCCTGCAAGCCCGTAATAGCGCGGCTTTCTGGTGATACGCGATGTTGTTTCATCCGCCAGCGCCGTGATTTTTTCTGCCATGCCCAATGAAAGACCGACATCGTAAATTTTCAACAAATGTTCGGCGGCTTTTTTCGCGCTCATGCGGCTGGCGGCGAGGAATCCTTGCGCGATCAGGCGATAGCGCGTTGCCTTTTGAATTTTATCGGCGACATTGCCGATATTCTTGGCCGCTTCTTCAAGCTCTTCGACCACATGCCCGACGATTTTGTCGAGTATGTAAGGGAAATCGGTCAGATCGGCTTTATAGCCGAACAAATTCCCCTTCACTTCTTTTTTACCCAACGCAAAGATTATTTCGCCGAACGGGAAGGCGACTTCGTAATTCGCGCCGAGCACGTTTTCTTTATCGTCCGCGATGCGTCCGGTGATTTTTATTTTGTGTTCGGCTGCGAGTTTTGCGGCTTGCGTTTCCACCATGTCCGCCGCGCCCTTGGGAACGGATTTGGCATCATATTCGAAATAGGTCAGCGCCTGTGCCATCAAGGTGATGATATGGGTCTTCCATCCCGCCCCGCCGCAGGCCTGGCATTTCATTACCCCCATTCCGTTGCAGGTCCTGCACGCCATCATGCCCGATCTCTGGCACATATCGCATGGCACGTAACGCTGCCCGATGCAGCGCGTGCATTTTTGTCCCTGTAGCAATCCCGTCGTCCGGCATAACGGACAGGGCATCAACCCCCGCCCTGAACATTTGATACAAGGCTCAAGCCTGCGACCCTGGCATTTCTGGCACGAACTCTGCGCGCTGCCGCGGCAGGTCTGGCATCCTTCATGCCATGAGAAATCGCGTTTGAGGAAATCTAGCGGCACGGCCGTGCGGTTTAAACCAAATCCCTTATCCGGCCTGCGCAAAAGCACATCGGCGATCATCGCCCTTGTGCCAGCGTCTCTTGCCGCCGCGATCATCGCCTGATCCACCTGCCGCATGGCGTCGTCGCGTGAGGCGACGGCCTGGCCTGAGACGATTTTTCCCTGCGCGGTTTTCTCGCTTAAAACCGGCTTGAGTTCGAGATAGGTCCCGGCATTCATCGTGTGGTGCGAAATTTTGTGGCTCAGGATCTTGATCGTGTCGAGCTTTACCCCGTTCCCCTTCATCAGGGCGCGCATATGCTCCAGCGCGCTTTGCACCAGCTGCTGTTCATTGGGGTATGTCGGCTGGGATGGTACGGTCTCGGCCAGAAACGCCTCCTTTTTGCGGGAATTCAACCCTAGCAATTGAGGCCGGATTAGTCTATCCCGCTTGTAATTGTACGAAGCGTTTCTACCTGCTATAAAACGCATCAGAACAAAAGGAATATAGGCCGATGAAATTCATTTTCGATGTGGAATGCACGCCCGAGGAAGCCCGCCAGTTTTTGGGTTTGCCGGATATTGCCCCGATGCAAGAACGGATGATGAAGGAACTGGAATCCCGCATGGCTGAAAATCTGCGTGCGCTTGACCCGGAAACTTTGGTCAAGACATGGATGCCGATGACGATGCAGGGCTGGGGCGATATCCAGAAAATGTTCTGGGGCCAGATGGGCATCACGCCTGAGGCCGACAAGCCCAAGAAAAAGGCCGGATGACCAGCGATACGATTTATGCCCTCTCAAGCGCCCCCGGAAAGGCGGGGGTCGCCGTCGTGCGGGTTTCGGGACCGGGCGCGCTGTCCTCTTTAAAAAAAATCGCGAAGCTGGATGGCGCAATCGAACCGCGTCAGGCGCTTTTTAGACCGCTGCGCGATAACGCGGGCAATCTGATCGATCAGGCGCTGGTTATCCCGTTTGCTGGCCCAGCCTCTTTCACCGGCGAAGATGTCGTCGAATATCACATACACGGATCGCCTGCAGTGCTCGACGCGCTTTTGAAAACATTGGCCATGTTCGAAGGGCATCGGCCCGCCAGCCACGGTGAATTTACGCGCCGTGCCTTTGAAAACGGCAAAATGGATTTGACCGAAGCCGAAGCCATTGCCGATCTGATCGACGCGCAAACGCAAATGCAGCGCGAACAGGCGCTCTCGCAAATGGGCGGCGCGTTGTTCAACTTGTATGAAGATTGGCGCGCGAGGCTCATCAAATCCATGGCCTATATAGAGGCTGTGATCGATTTCCCTGATGAAGATGTCCCGGATTCCGAAATCATGAAAACGCACCCGGCGTTGGAAAAATTGCGGGGTGAAATCTCTGCACACTTAAACGACAATCGCCGGGGCGAACGGCTGCGCGATGGAATCCATATCACGATTTTGGGCGCGCCCAACGCGGGTAAATCATCGCTTCTTAATGTGCTGGCAAAGCGCGATGTTGCCATCGTCTCGCCAACGGCGGGCACGACACGCGATGTGATCGAAGCCCATCTCGATCTGGCGGGCTATCCCGTCATTATCGCCGACACAGCGGGACTTCGTACAAATACAGACGGAGGCGATCACGCCGCGATTGAATCCGAAGGCATAAAACGCGCACTGGCTAGGGCGGACGATGCGGATTTGCGCATTCTTGTGTTCGACGGCACGACTCAGCCGCATAAACACACGCTCGATCTGGTGAATGACAAAAGCCTTGTTGTGATTACCAAAAAAGACCTCTGTCATCCTGAAGGAGCGCAGCGACTGAAGGATCTCATGGGATCCTTCGCTATTGCTCAGGATGACACCGTGGTTATATCGAATAGCACGGGTGAAAATATCGATGTGTTGCTAAATGCGCTCACCAAAAAAATCCAATCACTCTACGCCGTATCGCGCGACACACCTTCTCTAACCCGCGAACGTCACCGCGCCGCGTTACAGGAATGTGTGAAAAAACTGGAAGAAGCTTTATCGGAAGTCCGCCCCGAACTTAAAGCTGAACAGCTCCGTATCGCGGCTGGAGCGCTCGGGCGCATCACAGGCCGCGTCGATGTAGAAGATTTGCTCGATGTGATCTTCAAAGATTTTTGTATCGGGAAGTAATCCAGATTTAAGTTGGGCGTGAAGCAGGCTTGCGATCAAGCTGCCCCGCATCGATGCGGGGCCGGTCGGATACATACTGGGTCGGATAAGAAGAAACAGGCAGATCTAGTTCTGTGCCAGAGGCAGAAAACGAAGCTGAAAGCGTTTTGTCCGGCGCCGGTGTATTAAGATATACGCGGGCTTTTATAAATTTGCGCACATGTTCTTGATCGGGATTGATGTGAATCTTTGCCCAATCCGTGAGTGCACGATCTGTATTTTTGTCCCATAAAAATATGGATTGCTTGCTACTTGTCACACCTTGCGCGAACGTATCGCGCATCCATGTGGTGCCGATCTGTATTCCAAGGAAGCTCATCTCTCGGCGTAGTGGTTTAAAACTTTCCCAGGCGCGGTCGTCGGCGATATAATGAATGGCCACGCCTTGATTTGTAATGTGCGCAAGAACGCCAAGCATATCACGATCAACCTTTTTACCCGGGGTTATAAAGGCGTTAATCGCAAACGCCACCGCGCTGATACGATCGAGATCGGACGGCGTCTTTACGATAGGTGCAAAATCATCGCTAAGCGTGGACATGGTAAGGAGAACCCCCAACCCCCTGACTTCTCATATGAAAATACTATAGAAAGCTTTGGAAAAAAAGAGTATAGGTGCGCCATGAATGCGGGCTTTGACGTCATTGTGATCGGCGGCGGACATGCGGGCTGTGAAGCCGCAGCCGCAGCCGCACGTTTTGGCTCGAAAACCGCCCTTCTCACCCATAGGCTCGACACTATCGGCGTCATGTCCTGCAATCCCGCTATAGGCGGGCTTGGCAAAGGCCATCTGGTACGCGAAATCGACGCGCTCGATGGCATTATGGGCCGCGTGATCGATAAGGCGGGCATCCAGTTCCGCATGCTCAACGCCTCGAAAGGTCCTGCCGTGCGCGGCCCGAGAAGCCAAGCGGACCGCAAACTTTACCGCGAAAATATGCAGCGCCTGCTGCGTGAATATCCCAACCTCACGCTGCTCGAAGGCGGCGCAGAAGACTTGATTTTAAAGGACGGGAGCGTTGTCGGCGTTATCACGGGCGATGGAAAAAAATTGGCTGCCAAGGCTGTCGTCATCACGACAGGTACGTTCCTGCGTGGCCTGATCCATCGCGGCGAAGAAAAAATCCCCGCCGGCCGCGTGGGCGAAAAACCAGCCATTGGACTGGCGCAAACCCTTGAAAAACTTGGATTTCCTTTAGGTCGCCTGAAAACCGGTACCCCCGCCCGCCTCGATGGCCGCACGATTAATTGGTCGAATCTGGAGATGCAAAAGGCCGATAATCCACCCGTGCCCTTCTCTTACATGACCGATAAAATCACTGTGCCGCAGATCGATTGCGGCATTACCTACACGACGCAAAAAACCCACGATATCATCCGGGCCAATCTCCACCGTGCTCCGATGTATTCGGGTCAGATTGCAGGAACGGGTCCGCGCTATTGCCCGTCGATCGAAGACAAGGTTGTCCGCTTTGCTGAAAAAGAACGCCACCAGATTTTTCTGGAGCCTGAAGGCCTCGACGACCCCACCATTTATCCGAACGGAATTTCCAACGCCCTGCCCATCGAGGTTCAGACCGAATTACTGGCCTCTATCCCTGGATTAGAGAACGCTAAAGTAATGGAATGGGCCTATGCCATTGAATATGACTATTGCGATCCTCGGGATTTGAGCCAAACCCTTGAATCTAAACGACTTTCTGGTCTTTTTATGGCTGGCCAGATCAACGGCACCACGGGGTATGAAGAGGCGGCCGCACAAGGCCTTATCGCGGGCCTGAACGCCGCCATTCTGGCTGGGGCTGTTTCACGTGAAACGATGACCCCTTTTATTCTCGACCGCTCGGAGGCCTATATCGGGGTTCTGGTCGACGATCTGATTACCCGCGGCGCGCCGGAGCCATACCGGATGTTCACCTCCCGGGCGGAATATCGTCTGACCCTGCGCGCCGATAACGCCGATCAGCGCCTGACCGATAAAGCCATTGATCGCAGTTTTGCCAGTTCTGAACGGGCTAATGTCTGGAATGACAAAAAGACCGCTTTGGCTGCCGCTCATACAATGATGCGCGAAACCCTGACCGCCACGCCGAACGAACTCGAAAAACAGGGCGTAATAGTCAATAAAGACGGCCGCCGCAGGAACGCTTTTGAGCTTTTATCCTACCCAGATATAGGCTGGGACGATCTATCCGCAATCTGGCCAGAAATCGGCCAAATCGCGCCCGCAATTCGCGAGCAGGTGGAAATCGACTCGCTCTATTCCGGCTATACGGAACGCCAACAAATCGATATCGACGCCTTCCGCAGGGAAGAATCCATGGTCCTGCCAGCAACGCTGGATTATGCCGATATAGGCACGCTTTCGACCGAAATTCGGCAAAAACTGGAGAAAATCCGCCCCGCCACGCTGGGCGCAGCCGCCAGAATTCCAGGCGTAACGCCCGCCGCCGTGATTTCCCTGCTCCGCTATGTCAAGCGGGCCAAGAAAGCCGCCTGATGGACGGCGTTTCACGTGAAACTGAAGCTGTTCTTCGGGCCTATCAAGCGCTTCTTTTAAAATGGCAGGAAAAGATCAATCTTATCAGCCCGTCCACGATGGCCGATAGTTGGATCCGCCATTTCGAGGATTCAGTCCAGCTTTTGCCCCTGATCCCCGTGGGAGCCAAAACTCTCTATGATTTAGGATCGGGCGCCGGATTCCCCGGATTGGTTCTGGCTATCTCGAGGTCAGACCTAAGTGTCACTTTGGTCGAATCGGACGCTAAGAAATGCGCCTTCCTGCAGGCTGTTTCACGTGAAACGGGCGTGACTGTCACGATAAAAAACAATCGGATCGAGTCGGCTGCGAACGAACTTCCAGCCCCTGATGTGGTCACGGCCCGGGCGTTGGCCAGCCTAGAATCGCTCCTGAATTACGCGCATCCATGGGCCGAAACGGCGACGATGATCTTTCCCAAGGGCGAGAACTGGCAGGCCGAAATTACCGCCGCAAAACAGGCCGGATGGAGCTTCAGTTATGAAGCAATCCCTAGTAAAACCGAGAAAAATGCCCGGATTCTGGTGCTGAAAAACGTGCGGAAAAGTCCTGTATAAAATCTGTACAGCCTGTGTGTTTCACGTGGAACAGCGAATTGTCTTGACCCACACGCGACCATTTGTTCATAGTGAGCGCGACTTCCATTCATATATAAAGGACCAACCGGATGACCGAAGAAAGCAGCGCCAGCCCTGTTTCAGACAGACAATCCAGATCCTTTATGGCCGGTTCCCGTATCCCGCGCATTCTGTCCGTCGCCAACCAAAAAGGGGGCGTCGGTAAAACAACGACAGCCGTAAACCTTGCCACGGCTCTGGCCGCCATCGGCAAACGGGTAATGCTCGTCGATCTCGATTCCCAAGGCAATGCTTCGACCGGATTAGGCATCAAGCGCGCCGGAATCCGCAAAAGCACTTATGATGTTCTATTCGATGACGCCTCCGTGGCCGAAACCGTGCAGCCCACGAAAGTGCCGGGATTGTTCGTTCTGCCATCCTCGATCCATTTATCCGGCGCAGAAATCGAGCTGGTGACGACCGAGCACCGCGAATACCGCCTTCAACGCGCGCTGCGTGTGCCGCTGCCTTATGATTATGTGGTGATCGATTGCCCGCCGTCGTTGAGTTTGATCACGTTAAATGCGCTCGTGGCGTCAGACGCCATCGTTGTGCCGCTGCAGTGTGAATTTTTTGCGCTGGAGGGCTTAAGCCATCTGGTCAAAACGATCGAGCGCGTCAAAAAATCCTTCAACCCGCGCCTCGACATTCACGGCATCGTGCTGACCATGTTCGACAAGCGCAACAACCTCTCCGATCAAGTCGCCGACGATGTGCGCGCTTATTTTGGCGATAAGGTTTACAAGACGATCATCCCGCGCAATGTGCGCCTATCCGAAGCGCCGAGCTACGGATTGCCCGCGATCGTTTACGATATGAAGTGCCCCGGCGCGCGCGCCTATATAAGTCTTGCTTCGGAAATCCTGAAACGTGAGAAAAAGCTCCGTGCGGAAGCCGCGCAAAACCCTACGGGCGACAACACGCAAGCGGCGTAGGTTTTAACAATATTGACAATAGATAATATACTTGGTATAAGGCAACTATCATGACACCAAAACAAAGAGGACTGGGCCGCGGATTGGACGCGTTGTTCGAAGACGAAGAAGCGACGTTCGCGGTGAAAGAAGATGCACCGATGCTGATGCCGCAAGGCCCGCGTAGAACGCTCGGCGTTGGTCAGTTGATGCCCAACCCGGACCAGCCGCGCACGCATTTCGATCCAAAACAGATCAACGAACTGGCCGATTCCATCAAGCTGCATGGTCTGTTACAGCCCATCCTTGTCCGTCCCATTCCGAACAACAAGGAAATGTTTGAGATCGTTGCGGGTGAACGTCGCTGGCGCGCTTGCCAGAAGGCACAGATGCATGAAGTGCCTGTTATCATCCGTGAACTGGACGATGTACAGGTATTGCAGATCGCCCTGATCGAAAATTTGCAGCGTGCCGACCTGAATGCCATAGAAGAAGCGCGCGGTTATCAGCGCCTGATGGATGAGTTTACATTCACGCCCGAACAAGTCGGCGACGCGGTTAGTCGCTCGCGCAGTCACGTTTCCAACATGGTCCGTCTTTTGTCCCTGCCGCAAAGCGTGCAGGATATGGTGGTCGGGGGGGAATTGAGTGCGGGCCACGCCCGCGCGCTGATTAACGCCGCGAACCCCGCGCTTTTGGCGCTGGAGGTATCGGCGAAGGGATTATCGGTGCGTCAGACCGAAAAAATGGCTGCCGAATATGCGGGCCGCAAAATCCAGAATCGTGCCAAGGCTTCGGGCCCAACATTTAAAGACCCGAATATTCTCGCCTTTGAAAAAGATTTATCGAACACGCTCGGCCTCAATGTCACCATCGCGATGGATGGCGACACGGCGGGTGTGTTGTCGGTCGAATTCAAAGATCTCGACCAGCTCGATGAAGTCGCGCTGCGCCTGTCAAAAATCCCGAAAGTTCTTTCTTAGAAAATGAGTGCGGCCCCTCTTCAATGGCGACCCATGCGTGAAAGCGATCTTTCATCGGTGAATGATATCGCCGATGTGGTGCATGTTAATTATCCTGAAGATGTCGAGGTGCCTGCCGAACGGCTCGCGCTTTATCCGAAGGGGTGCTTTGTTCTCGATCAGGCTGGCCAAGTGAAAGGTTACATCGTTAGCCATGCATGGCGTTTCGGTCATGCGCCAAAACTCAACAGTCTTTTGGGTCGTATAGAAAATCCCGACATTTTATATCTTCACGATCTTGCGTTGTTGCCCGCTACGCAAGGCCATGGGGCTGGCGCAGAAATCGTAAAGACGCTTGTAAAATTAGTGCAGCAGGAAAAATTAAAAGCCATTTGCGGTGTGGCCGTGAACAATTCTGTTCCGTTCTGGGAAAGGCAAGGATTTGCCGTGCACCAAGATAATGCGCCTGACGTATCGAGTTACGGGGATGATGCGCGTTATATAGTCTATGCCGCAGACAGGGATAAAATCACCTGAGAACACAATGTCTCTGAGGGTGTTCCCGTTTGCTTGGTCTGTGCTTCGACTTGGCTGAGGCGTTGCATAAAAGAAAGCAATTTTCCTTCCGGCCATTTACGAAGCTGTGATTTGAATGAATCCGCATATTTAAAAAACACCGCCGGTTGCAGTTTTTTCATGGCGGAATCAACATCCGCCCCATCCTTCATCAAAGATTTCGTGTAATGCAGGCGGCGGAAATGTGATTGCAAGGATCGCAAGATCGTAACCACAACCACACCTTCTTCGATCAATTTGTTGTAAGCGCGCAGCGCAGCCTCGGTTTTACCGTTGCCAATGGCGTATAGCAGATCGTCGATCGATTGGTCGCCCGCTTCGCCGCACGCCGCGCGAACATCTTCTAATGTCACGGTTTTGGATGTAGTGCCCATAAAGAGCATCATTTTATCGATCTCGGCACGAACGCGCGCACGATCACCCGCGATATTTTGTGCAAACCACGCCGTCGCATCGGCCTGAATGGAATAGCCGCCTGCGGACAAAGTCTGGCGGATCAAATTCGCCACGCCCTTTTCATCATCGACATAGCAAGGCACGGCAGCGGCATGTTCCGATTTTTCGAACAGCATGCGCAAAGAGGATTTCGGGCCAAGTTCGCCCGCTTCGATAATCACAAGATTTTCGGTGCTGGGCTTGGCGAGATAGTCCTTGAACAACACGGTGAGTTTATCCGATCCGCCTTCGATGCGGATCAAACGCGTACCGCCCATCAATGACATGGCGTTCGCTTCATCGAACAAACGCGCGGGATCTTCGGCGAGGATATCGGCGCTTAAAATCGCGACATTAAATGGATCGTTCAAATCTGGAACGGCGGTGAGGCCCATCGTGGAGCTGCGTTCCTTGATAAGACCGTCGTCAGGACCGTAGACCAGAATGGCTCTCGCCTTCAGGTTCGGTTTTTTGACGAACGGTTCAATATCTTTCCAGGTGAGTTTCATTCTTGTCCTTTAGGACAAAAGATGGCTTGTCCTCGTCTCGATTATAGCGTGGCAGAAGGCGCCCTGCTACGGCGACGTACAGGTACGATGCCGTATTTTTTAAACATGTCGACGACTTGCTGGTTGCTCGAATCGGAGCGATGACCTTGCGCGAAGGTCGGGCCGGGGGTTAAGTTTATCCGCGCGGACTCGGCCAGACGGTAGCGGCTGGGCTCACCGGTAAAGGGGTTTGTGGCACGATACTGTCCGTGCGGAGATTCCGTTAAGACGCCGATTATTTTGCCTTCTTCAAACCGCGTTACAAGTGTGCCTTCACTCAGTTTGAATGTCGTGCCTTCAAAGGCGGTGGTTACTCTTTTTGTCATCATTATTTCTCCATATGCTTCTAACCGCGTAATGCGGCATCAAGTTTCATTAAGATTTAGTCAGGAGATGTGCGAAAGCTGATGCTAACTCACGGGAATCCTGCCAAGTCCACTAAAGTACGGGACCACAGCATTTCCGATGAGCCGTGGCGCTCTTTGGCCTTTTTTAAGCGGTGCAAGCTGCCCCATCAAAATCCGCTACCCAGGGCCAAATGAAAGCCCAAGAGGACTCCAACTTATCCACAGGTACGGGTTCTGTCAATACAATTAACTTTTAGGTGGGGATCAGCGCTTGAAATAAAGCGCGACATGGTTCTCGATCTGGCGGGCCAGATCGGCCAAAGCCGCCTCTCTTGCGTCGTTTTCGGACACACGCGTGGTGAACTGGCTGCCCAGAACGTTATAGCTGGTCAGGGCGGTAAAGCGGCGTTCAAGAACGGCTTTCTTGGTGGTGAGATCGCGCAGTGTCATGCTGGCGATCAGCTTGACCTGCTTGCGCGTGGCTTCGGATTGCTGGGTGATGTCCAGATCGTTTTCGGATTCCATGACTTTGCCGATTTCCAGCCTGTGCGTCGGTGAAGACGGATAACCGCCCTGATAAAAATCGTCGATCAGGATGTTGCGAAGATACACGCCGCTTTCATCAGGGATCAGTGCGATTTCGACTTTATCGAGCCCTGCCGTGGCGGAAACGCCCGTATGCCCTGCCCCAGACCCGTACATGGGCGAAAACCCGCAGGAGGCCAGAAACAGGCAAAAAACGAGAAAAAGTGAAGTTTTTCTTGACATAATCTTGAGTCGTCCCCTAGGGTTTCTTCAATAAAACCATAAAACCAAATACAAAAAAATAAAACGATTAAAACGGCAAAATAGAAGAGTCGAGCGTGAGAGAATTTGTACCCCTGCAGCAACTGGCTGTCGTGAATTTCCAGACGAAACACTTCAATGAAGATATCCGCGCATGGAAAGAATCCGCCGATATCGCCAGTGCTATGAGCTGCAGCCGCCAGATCTGGTTTGGCACCAAAAACGATTTTGCCGATTTCCCGCGCCTTGATCAGACGCGAACCGGCGTTACGTACTACGAAGGCGCGGAAGCTTATAAATTCATGGTGCGCCTGGTATTAGGCGTAGACAGCAAGAACGTCTCCGAAGACAACATCAAAGGACAGGTTTTTGGCTGTTGGGATCAGTATCAAACAACCGATATTACCAAGAAAAAATTGCTGGACCGTATCATGCAGGATATCAAGGCCGATAGCCGGTATGTCGATGGTGCTGTGTTGTCCGGTTTCAAGCACCAGCGTCACGAAATCGCCGCGCGCGATCTATCGGGCCAGCAAAAGGACGATACGATTCTCTTGGTCGGAACCAGCAACCGTCACGGTAAACTTTCAAATTTTACAGACGGCATTGCACGTGTGACGGGTAACAAGCGAGGCAATGCAGCGAGTGAAATCATCGTCACGCATCCTGACAGCCAAATTCGCTACTGCGTCTTTTCACATTTGTGCGACATGAAAGGCCGCGGCTTACTTAAAGCAAACATATCACGGGTTCCTTTCTCGGACTTTTGCCAAGCTGTCGAAAAATCCGACCGGGTCTATGTCGATATGCCGATGGGTAGCAACCAGCAGGCCGAAGAGCATATGGTTCTGGCGTGGCAAACACGTATCTATCAAGGCAATACCTTGACCCACCTGCGCGGTAATCCCGACAATATGGGATACTCAACATCACTTTGGGAGCAGGCTGATTTGAATTCCTACACATCTCCGGAAATGATCCGCGCGGATATGGCGGCACGAAGCGTACATAATCGCAAAATCCTTGAAGAAGCCGATAAGACCGTCGCTTTTTGCGCACAGCTTCGTGCAGATGGCGGTTGCCCTTCAAATAGCAAAGTACGGGATTATGTTACCCGCATGCGATCGGTAGGCAATCAAGAAGCAATGCCCATTCTGGCAGCGGCCTGATTGACTTAAGCCGCGACGACGTTGACGATGCGGCCCGGAACGACGATCACTTTTTTCACCGACTTGCCTTCAAGCGCGGCCTTGACCGTGTCTTGCGCCAGAGCCTCTGCTTCCGCAGTTTTCTGATCCGCGCTGGCGGGCAGCGTGATCGTGGCGCGCATCTTGCCGTTCACCTGAACCGCGAGCGTGACCGTGTCGGCCTCTAGTAGAGCAGGATCGACTTTTGGCCAGTTGGTTTGCGTAAGCGGGGTTTTGTGACCCAACGCCGTTTCCCACATTTCTTCGGCAAAGTGCGGCGTGATCGGGTTGATCATGATCAATAGTGATTCTATTGCCTCGCGGAGTGCCCAATAAGAAATATCGTTTTCTCCGCCACCGAGATAGTTGCTCTGAAAATCATAATCTTCGATGGTATTTGACAGTTCACGTATTCTTGCGATTGCTTTGTTCATATGGAAGTTTTCAATATCCACTGCAACTTCTTTTATAGTTTTGTGAACGGCACGTCTTAGTTCAAAAACAAAACCTTCATCCTTGGCGGCTTTTTCTTGTTCTTTCGGATAGGCCGAGCCTGCCGGCGGCAGCAAAGCCGGCCGATTAAATTTGCCGCCTTCCATTTCATATACAGTTGGGAGTGCCAAGTGCGTTATAAGACGATGAAGTTTGTTGATATAGCGCCAAGCTCCTTCGATCCCCGATGTCGACCAGACGAGGTCGCGGTCCGGCGGAGAATCCGAAACGATGAACAAACGTGCGGCATCCGCGCCATAGGTGTCGATGATATCCTGCGGGTCGATGACGTTGCGTTTGGATTTGGACATCTTTACTTGCGCGCCCATCGTGACGGGGCGTGCGCCCTCTTTCGTTACCCAATCACCCTTGTCGTTTTGTTCGACTTCGGCGGGGTAAATCCATTTGCCTTCGGCATCCTGAAAGGTTGCGTGCGTGACCATGCCTTGGGTGAACAATCCCGTGAAAGGTTCGTCGGCCGGAATCGGATAGCCGCAATCGCGCAGCGCACGCGTCCAGAAACGTGAATAAAGAAGGTGCAGCACGGCGTGTTCGACGCCGCCGATATATTGATCGACCGCGCCCCAGTAATCCGTCGCCTTTTTCGAAAAGGCTTCTTTTTCGTTGCGGGCGTCGAGATAGCGCAGGTAATACCAGCTCGAATCAACGAACGTGTCCATCGTGTCGGTGTCGCGTTCCGCCTTGCCGTTACATTTCGGGCAGGTCGTGTGTTTCCATGTCGGATGACGCACGAGCGGATTGGTCGGATGATCGTAATTGATATCCATCGGCAATTCGACGGGTAGTTGATTTTCCGGCACCGGAACGATGCCGCATTTTTCGCAATGGATGAGCGGAACCGGACAACCCCAGTAACGTTGGCGCACCGCCCCCCAATCGCGCAGGCGGAATTTCGTCACGCCCGTGCCGCGTTTTTGTTTTTCAAGTTCCTTGATTGCGGCGTCGATGGCCTGATCGACATTTTTGCCGTTCAGAAAATCGGAATTGATGATTTTGCCGGGACCTGTGTAGGGAAGCTTCTCTCCTTCCGGTGTTTCAACAACCGTGAGGATGGGAAGTTTATATTTTGTGGCGAATTCAAAGTCGCGTTCGTCATGCGCCGGGCATCCGAAGATTGCGCCCGTGCCGTAATCCATCAAAATAAAATTGGCGAGATAAACGGGAATTTCTTTTCCCTTGATGAAAGGATGCGAAACTTTGTGACCGGTATCGAAACCGATTTTTTCCGCCTGCTCTATCGCGGCTTCGGATGTTCCCGCTGCCTGACATTGCTTCACAAAATCTTCGTAGCCAGATTTTCCGCCTGCGAGTTTTTTTGCTTGCGGGTGATCGACGGCGAGCGCAACGAACGATGCGCCGAACAGTGTGTCGGGACGCGTGGTGTAGATCTCGATTTGTCCGTCCGTGGTCGTCAGATCAAATTTTAATTGCGCGCCTTGCGATTTGCCGATCCAGTTTTCTTGCATCAGGCGGACTTTTTCCGGCCAACGATCCATCGTCTTGAGCGCTTCGAGCAGATCT
Organism: uncultured Micavibrio sp.; assembly: GCA_964539025.1. GTDB lineage: Bacteria > Pseudomonadota > Alphaproteobacteria > Micavibrionales > Micavibrionaceae > Micavibrio_A. Next base: position 299,711 of record CAZIFA010000002.1, on the reverse strand, counting down.
TCGGCGTATTGGGTGATTTTAAAAAACCATTGATTCAGCTTGCGGCGCTCCACAGCCGCGCCTGTGCGCCAGCCTTTACCGTCGATCACCTGCTCGTTGGCCAGAACCGTGTTATCAATCGGGTCCCAGTTGACCATCGACTCTTTTCTATAGGCCAGCCCCTTCTCGAACAGTTTGAGGAACATCTTTTGTTGATGCTTGTAATAGCCGGGATGGCAGGTTGCGACTTCGCGGGACCAGTCAATGGCCAGACCCATGGAGATGAGCTGTGCTTTCATCTGGGCGATGTTGCTGTACGTCCAATCGGATGGGTGTACGTTTCTTTCCATCGCGGCGTTTTCCGCCGGCAATCCCATTGCGTCCCAACCCATCGGGTTCAGGACGTTAAAACCTTGCGCCTTTTTATAGCGGGCGACGACGTCGGAGAGAGTGTAGTTGCGGACATGGCCGATATGGATGCGGCCCGAGGGATATGGCAGCATGGCCAGAACGTAATATTTCGGCTTGGAAGGATCTTCGGTAACGTTGAACGCTTTGGTGTCGGCCCAGCGGGTCCGCCATTTGGTTTCGGTTTCCTTGATATTGTAACGTTCGCTCATATCCGCCGCATCATTTTATAGTTTTTTTGAAAAGACCCCTTTTTATATAGAAAAACGGAAGTCTTGCAAAATAAATCCATAAAGAAAGGGCCATTCTTTTGGAATGGCCCCCGCTCTAATACATATGTCGTTTTCGATTATTCTTCGCCCATGTCGGCGACGCGGAGTTGGCGGGCACGAGTCAGGATCGCCTCTTCCATCTGCGGGCCGGTATTGTCGGCGACGGTAGAATCGGCCCATTTGCCGCCTTTTTGTACCTGACGGAAGACTTTGACCTTCACGCCGTCCGAGCGGAGTTGTTTGTCGAGAATGAAGATATTGACCTTGAAACGCTCATCCGGTTTTTCCTCGGCGATATACCAGTCCGTAATAATAACGCCGCCGAACGGATCTGCCGATGAAAGAGGCATAAAGGAAACCGTGTCCAAAGAAGCGCGCCATAGATAAGAGTTCACGCCGATACCGTTGGAGCCGTCATCTTTCTCTTCCTTGCCGCCGAGCAGCGAGAGGCCGTCTTTGCCGAATATACTTTGGCGCTGGCCGTAAATATCGCCGCCCGTCGTCGTGCGGTCATGGCCCGAAGGATATTTTGCTTCGCCTTTATACGATTCACAACCACTTATGACAAACATAAAGCTTGTCAGGAGTAAGGCTATAGAAAAAATACGGGCTGTGAGCATGATGTCTGTGGCTCCTTGCAAAGGTCTTCGCGCTGTTAAGATTTGGATTGATTACCATGCCCGTAGACGGCGCTCAAGGGGCAAGCGCCCGGAAATTTTTTTGTCCTCCCCTATCCGGAATTCCGCGGCCTTTTGAGTATTTCCACGGCAAGATATTCTAATGACATAATAATATTAACGCTGACGGAATGTCATGTTGCACAATTACCACAGACACGTACGAAATGCACTTGACCCCCTCCACACACGTTGACCCCAACGGTCGTTTCCGACTAAATGATCAACATCACTCGGAGGGTTCCGGGTGGTTTTCTTATATCGATCCCCTCGGGTCACTCTAAGAAATCGTTCAAATATTTGGAGGAATGAAAATGAAAAAAATTCTGCTTTGCAGTGCTGCCCTCGTCGGCGTTGCTTTTGCCGCTGCTCCTGCAATGGCTCAAGTTGACGTTACGGTTGGCGGTCACACGAAAAACTATGTCGGCTGGCTCGATCAAGATGAGGCTGCCGGTCAAGACGCACGCGATTTCGATATGCTGCGCGAATCCGAACTTCATTTCAACGCTGAAGGCACGGCAGACAATGGTCTGACCTACGGCTTTCATGTTGAATCCGAAGTAGATGGCGCGGACTCTTTCCAAGTTGAAGAATCCTACCTGTACTTGGCTTCTTCCCTCGGCCGCGTAAACCTTGGTTCCGAAGACGGCGCTAACTACCTTCTGCAGGTGGCTGCTCCTTCCGCTGATGCCAACATCGACGGTCTTCGTCAGTACATCAACCCGATCAACTACAACGTTGCTACGCTGAATCGTCAGCAAGTAAACGGTGCTTCTATGAGCCCGCTTCAAACAGCGCAAAACCTTCTGCTGGACATCGATGGTATGTTAGGCACGACGGATGATATGGCGAACCTGCTTCGCAGCCAGGCTGTCGACTACGCAAACGATGCTTCAGGTCAAGACGAGAAAATCACGTACCTGTCTCCGAACTGGTCTGGTTTCCAATTTGGCGCGTCCTATACGCCAGATGTTGCGTCTAACTTAGTTGAAGGCGCTGGCACGGGCGTTAACGGCGTAGGTATCGGCGGCTTTGCCGATGACGACACCGAAGACAACCTCGGCGATGCTTGGGAAGGCGCTCTTCGTTACGAAGGCACGTTCAACAATATCGGTTTCGCACTCGGCACGGGTTACACCCATGTTAGTATCGAACGCGATGCGCTTGCTACGACCTTTGCTACGAGAAGAGATGCTATCGGCCAATGGAACGTTGGTGCAGACTTTGACATCGGCGCTTTCGGCATCGGTGGTATCTGGACCGAAACGGAAAACGTATCCGGTGTTGACAACCTCGACTCCGAAACGATCGTTCTCGGCGGCGATTACACCACGGGTCCTTTCCAGTTCGGTATCTCTTACTTGAACAACGAAATCGACATGAATGACCGCGTTGGCGACATCGAAACCGACCGTTATACGGGCGGCGTTGTCTACACGGTTACGCAAGGTCTGACCCTGCGTGGTTCGGTTAGCTATATCCAGCACGAACTGCCAGGCATTCTGGGCGATGTTGAAGGCACCTCCGTTCTCGGCGGCGTTCAGTTCAACTTCTAATCAGAAGTCGACATAAATTTAGAAAGGGCGCCCTCGCGGCGCCCTTTTTTTGTTTTTAAACTATACAGAGAAAGCAGAATTTTAACACGAAGTAGAGAAAGTTTGGGAAGATCACGAAGACAATAAAAACTTCGTATTCTTTGTGCACTTCGTGTTCTTCGTGTTAAAAATCCTTTATGGCCATAACCGACAATTTTAAAGATATTCATCACCAGATCCGCCGTGCTGAACGCATGGCCGGACGGGAAGAGGGCGCGGCCAAGCTCGTCGCCGTCACCAAGATGCAAAGCGCCGATGCAATTCGCGCCGCGCTGGACGCAGGTCACCGCCTGTTCGGTGAGAACAAGGTGCAAGAAGCGCAGGAGCATTGGGCGGAGATAAAACGCACACGTTCGGACATAAGCCTGCACCTGATTGGTCCGTTGCAAACCAACAAGGTGAAAGAGGCGGTAGCGTTGTTTGATTGCATCGAAACGCTGGACCGCGAAAAACTTGCGCAGGCGCTTGCGGAGGAGATGAAAAAGCAGGGCAGGGCGCTGCCGTGTTTTATTCAGGTCAACACCGGCGAAGAAGAACAAAAATCCGGGATCGCGCCGCGTGAGGTAAAAGATTTTCTTGGGTTTTGCCGCAATGAATGCGCATTAAATGTTACCGGGCTGATGTGCATTCCGCCGCAAGATGAACCTGCTGCGCTTCATTTTGCATTGCTTAAAAAAATCGCGGGGGAATTGGGCCTTGAGCATTTGAGTATGGGTATGTCATCTGATTTTGAAAAAGCTATAGCGCTCGGTGCCACGCATGTGCGCATAGGAACTGCGCTGTTCGGTGCACGTTAAAACTTAAGCGTTCCAGGATTGCGTGGAGGATTTTGTCGTCGCAAAATTTCTTGCGCCGCGTGACGATAAAGTTGCATCGACGCTTGCATAAATATTTGCAGCATCTTTGGCAGACGCGTTGCTATAGACGAGATCAGGTTTTTTTGTGCCTTCTGGTGTAATGTCAAAGCCAGCCATAGCGAATGCGTTCTCGGCGATATCTCTTCCTGTCGTGCTTTTTACGACGGCGTTGACGGTGCTGGATACTGCTCCAATAGGTCCGCCAAAGATCGCGCCGCCGATAATATTGCTCATCGGCTTGATCGTATCGCCTGTGAATTTACGATACAGCGCGCCGATCACCGGAAGATGTTGCAGCGGGTTGATCATGTCAATCACATCGCCAAAAGAAAATGCATCGTCGCCGCTGTTCGGCTGGTCATAGTTGATATCCGGCGTTTTGCTATCAGCACCGAGGGCGGTGCCGGGGGCGTAGGCGTTGTGGCTTTGCGCGGCCAGCGCGGTTTCATGGACCATGCTGCCAAAACAGGGCATCGGCGCCGCGGTGCGCGCCTCGGGGTCGTAGCGCATCACGGTCTTTTTCATCGAGCCTTGCCACGATTGGTAGGTGGCATCCGGCCGGGATGGCGTAGCGGCAAAATTGGCGGTTTGGTCAATCATGGCCTTGTTTGGGTCTCCTAAACATTTAGAATTGCAAAGCCCGTGCCAGCGCTGGACATTGCCGAATCAATGGGTTAGTGAAGGAAAGCGCCGTAAAGATACGGATATAAAAGGAAAAACCGTCCATGCCGGACCTGCCGATCATAGAAATTTTTGCCCGCAGCCCGGCGAAAGCGGCTTATTTGGCCGATATCGTCCATCTGGCGGGCGGTCAGCCCGAAACAGCCGGGAAGTCAGTCAACAAGGCGGCGCTTATGCTGGTCGCCGGGGATGCAAAGACGTTTAAAGCACCGGATAACGCGCCGAAAATTTTGTTTTTGGGTGATGGAGACGTAGGAGAAGGTGTACGTGTTTTAAAAACGCCACTTCGAGCTGCCGCGCTGGCGGATATTTTACGGCGGCAAATTGAGTCGCTGATCGCGGTTCCGGCGTTAATCGTAATCGGGGATTGCACGCTGGACACGCGCGAAAGCCTTTGGCTGGCGCCCGGTCAAAGCCCGTTGCGTCTGACGGAAAAAGAAACGGAAATCCTGCGCTACCTCAAGGAATCCAAGAATCATACGATGTCACGGCAAAGCCTGCTGGAAAATGTCTGGGCCTATGCCGAAGGGGTCGAGACACACACGCTCGAGACGCATATCTATCGTTTACGACAAAAGATCGAAGCCGATCCTTCAAGCCCCGTCATCCTGCTGACCGTCGAAGATGGCTATAAGTTAGCAGGCTAAAATCACACCTTGGTTTTTTCCAGACGTACGGCCTGTACGAGCGCTTCGAGAAAAGTTTCCGCTTTATTTATGATAAGAGTCTGAACGCCTTTGCGTGAAAGCGCATCCAGTTCTGTGATCAGGACATGCATGGTGCGGATTTCATCGGCATGAAGAAGGTCGACCAGATCAAGCGATTGTTCCTGCTCGACTTTCTGTGGTTCCGGTGGCGTCGAGGGTGGTGCCATCTGGGCAGCCATCGAGCTGTACGCCTTTACGGCCTGCGCAGCGCGGGTGCTGACAGGGGGCCGATATTCAGGGCTTGTTATCTGAACCCCATCATTTTGCGCCAGCGTGGCTTCGGGCACGGCATCGCCGCGCGATTTTAAAAAGCCTATCAGAAAGGCGCGCAGTGCTTCGACGCTCACCGATGTGCTGTCTTCCCAAAGGGTGGAATCATCGTCGCTTTCGGGTTCGTATTCTTGTTTTTTGCCCTGATCGTGCTTTTCATCGCGGCGGATTTCAAGGCGCGTGTCGGCATGCTCCGCCTGACGGAGATGGGTCCTGAAAAGGGGGCCGAGTTGCGAAAACACGGGATACGATCCTTTCGTGTGTTACTTGGTTGCCGCCATTTTATTATAGCACGACGTAATAAAATTACGAAGCCGTGCCGCATACAGACCCACAGCGGCATGAAATACCGTGTAAAATCAGGTTGTTAGAAATGGCGTTCCAAGGACCTATTCGGAAGGGGTCGCATAAAGCTCACGTAACGTTTCGGTGGCTGGCGATACATACCAGTCGGCGCCGTAATTCCACAAGGCTCCGGATTTTTTCATCGAGACAAGCGAAAGCGTGGCGATATCGCATAACAGTGCCCATTGCTCTGTGTTGTCGATGGTATAGGGCTGTTGCATATAGGCTTTGACGGGTTTGAGTTGAAGATAGAGATAGGCACTGCCACTCATCGCGCCACCGAAATCATTGCGGATCAGGTTCAGTTGTTCTTCGCGTATTTCTTGAATCATCAACGTTTCAATCTGCTGCGGAATCACCGCGAATTTATAATCCTGAAACTCGAAAGGAAAGTAAGTGATGTCGCCTGCCTCGAAAGAAAGATACATCCAGTAATGTTGCGTGCCGTCTTTGGCGAGTGTGGATTTGAGTTCAACCGAAACATTGCCGCGTATGTCCAAAACGTCTTCTGCAGATTTATATTCACGCCATTTCACCATCAGGCGCTGTTTTTCTTTATCCAGTATTTCATTGGCGCGGGCGGGCGCGGCGCGCTTGTAATCGCGCGTGTTCTTCGCCCATAAATCGAAATCGGGATTTTCGCCAGCGGCTTTGAAAAAGGCGATGGCTACATCTTCGCCGATGGCGGAACCGTCATCGGTCTGGGCTTTCACGGCGGCAGGGAACAGCAGGGCGAGGAAGAGAAGGGTTCCTGTGAAGATGCGTGCAATGCGAAAGAAAATCATCTGGCCTGTATCCGTCCGTTTGTTCTGCTATTATGCCTTAACGAACGGCAAAAGAAAAAGTTTTTGGAATATGGGCGATAAAACACGCAAAGGATCGGGTAAGGGCGGCGGGCTGGGACCGGAAGATTTTCAGCTCTGGAAGGAATTCACGCGCGATATAGAGCCGCTGGAGGGGGTGGTGGTGTATGAGCCTGAAAAAGATGCTCCTTCGCGAAAGCCTAGACAGGAAAGCGGGGCAGTAAAAAGCCCGCCACTCCCGCGCACCGCATCCTCTTCTTCAGAGCAACCACCACAGCTTGATGCGCGCACGGAACTGCGTCTGCGGCGCGGGCAGATGCCGGTGCAAGGAACGCTCGATCTGCATGGCTATAATCAGGAACAGGCGCATGAGCTTTTGAAGAGCTTTCTGATAGCGGCGCATGCGAGCGGCAAAAGATGCGTTCTTGTGATTACCGGTAAGGGCAGGCGGGGTGTGGAGGATAGCGTCGGGGTGCTCAGGCAGAAACTCCCTATGTGGTTATCTATGCCGCCGCTAAGGGATATCGTGCTTAAAAGATTTGATGCGGCGCCTAGGCATGGCGGGACGGGTGCGTGTTATATCTATTTGAAACGCACGCGGGATTATGCGTGACGGTTTGGCCCGTAAAGCGTTAATAGTTAAAAGGTTAATGCGGGTTTTCTGACGAGTCTGGTTTTTTATTTTGCATAATTCTTGATCAAAAAGGCATTTTGAGGTATTTAAAGGGCCATGAGACGCGTCAAATCATACGATCCGCTAACCGATAAATATCTTGGAATGCTGCACGCTTCCGAGGTCACTGATAGGACGCGCTATGACCGTAAATATAAATGTGGCGATGAAATCTGCCCTTGTACGATGCATTTTCGCAGAGCAGTCGATGCCAATGCAAACACCGAGCATAGGCCTGAAACTTTCGTTAAAAATCCGTCATCCGAACATCGCAAGGGATGCCCTAAAAACTATTCGCGCATTGCGCATGAGAATGTCGAATACACAAACCTAGTGGGCGATGTTCTTCATGTAAAAATAGATTTTCCATTGGGTTCTGCTCAGGTTGATCGTTATCCGGATTACGGTTGGCTGACAGAACAGCAACGCGGCGCCGTATCCAAAACGCGTAATATAAGACCGCATTCCAATCTGGAAGATATAATCGGATTCGTGGAGAAAAATTTTGAATCGCTGGATGGCGAGGGTGCGGCAGAGATCATCGTTAATTATCAGGGCAGTCAGTATGAATGGGGAGATTTGTTCAAAGGAGAACATCGATATAATGATCTGCTTGTCCGTGCCAATGATTACAGCCACGGTACAGGCATCATGACGGAACCCGTCATTGTCATCGTCAGGCCGCTGCGTGAGGTTGGCCAAAAAAGAGGTATGCGTCAGTTCCTGTGCGCGGGGAAGGACGTTTTTGTTGAAGCGTGTCATCAGCACGTGACACCCGCCATTTTATGCGATAGCAAGGACCCGGTGTTAGCCGCTAAAATAAAAGGAGCGGCAAATAATAAAGAAATTTTAGCACTGGCTGTACGCCCGTTTATTCACGGAAAAGATGCTGATCTTACGCAATCCGGAGAACATAGAATTTCTTTGCTGCTGCACAGGGCTGAACAAGTCTCGGTCGTGTCGTCTTCCTACTGGAAAGCTATCACAAAGCTCCAGCCTGTGGTCCGGCGAAGCATGCAGCTTGGGTTATCTTTAGAAAACACCGATCAGCCCCGCATGGCGGCGGAATAATCCTTCGCGTGCAATATATGGCGAAAATGTGTGCGGCCTCAAGGACTTCAAGAGTTGCATGACCATGCCGGAGCCTGTACGATAGGTGCCATGGATTTAGCGTCGCTTACTTCGTTTTTATATCAGGATTTTCTTGGCCAGCAGATATGGCTCTGGGGCCTGTTTTTGGGCGTGGTCTTTACGTTGATGTTCGTGGACTTGTTCGTCCTCAACAAAAAAGACCATATAATCGAACTTAAAGAATCCCTGCGCCTGTCCGCGATCTATGCTTCTCTTGGTTTGCTGTTCGGCCTGTGGGTCTGGCATAGCAGCGGCGGCGCACAAGCGGCGGATTATTACACGGTCTGGCTGCTGGAGCTTAGTCTATCGATGGATAATCTGTTTGTTATGTCCGTCATATTTTCTTCCTTTGCCATTCCGCGCCAATACCAGCACAGGGTTCTGGTCTGGGGGATTTTGGGCGTGGTTGTGCTGCGCGGCATCATGATCGCGGCGGGTTCCGCCTTGGTACAGGAATATGCGTGGGTGCTATTGTTGTTCGCCGCTATCCTGATCCTCACAGGTATCAAGCTTTTGAAAACGGACACGGAAGAAAAAGAAGACTACACACAAAAATCCTATGTGAAGTTCTTAAAGAAGCACCTGCGGGTTGATGACCAGTTGCACGGCAACAAGTTTTTTGTGCACCTTAAAGAAGCAGTAGGGTCGGATAAGGTGTTTCTTTATGCCACGCCGCTATTCCTGACACTGTGCACGATCGAGTTGACCGATGTTATGTTTGCGTTTGATTCCGTGCCCGCCGCGCTTGCGGTCACCACGGACCCTTATGTTGTCTACACGGCGAATATATTCGCCATTTTAGGATTACGGGCCATGTTTTTTGCCATCGAACATATTATCCACCGCTTCGAATACCTGAAATACTCGCTCTCGCTGATCCTGATCCTGATCGGCGCGAAGGTTATCTATGTCGAATTATCGGGCCATCATCTGCCAGCGTTTCTCTCGCTCAGTATGACGGTCGGTTTGCTGGCGGGCGGTATATTGCTTTCGATGTTTAAGACACGCAGCAATAAGTAAGTAATAAGGACCTTGAAATTATGACGCAAAGAAGCGCGCAGATCACACGTAAAACCAAAGAGACCGATATCTCCGTAACCGTGGGACTGGATGGCTTGGGCAAGGCGCAGATCTCGACCGGCATCGCGTTCTTCGACCATATGCTTGAACAACTGGCCAAGCATGGCCTGTTCGATCTGACCATTTCCTGTCGCGGCGATTTACAAATCGATTGCCATCACACGGTGGAAGACACCGGCATCGCGCTGGGCCAAGCAGTGAAAGAAGCGCTGGGTGACAAGGCGGGTATCCGTCGCTATGGCCATTCGTATGTTCCGATGGATGAAGCGCTGTCGCGCGTTGCTCTCGATTTATCGAACCGTCCCTATCTTGTGTGGAACGTGAAATTCACCATCGATCGCTTGGGCGAACAGATGGAAACAGAATTGTTCTTCGAATTCTTCCAGGCATTTTCGCAAGCGGCGGGCGTAACCCTGCACATTGAAAATCTCTACGCGGAAAACAATCACCACCGCATTGAAAGCGTTTTCAAGGCTTTTGCCAAAGCACTGCGCATGGCGACTGAAATCGATCCGCGCGCGCAAGGTCAATTGCCCTCGACTAAAGGCACTCTTTAATCGTTGTAGATTTTTCTCATGCGCAGAACGTTGCCGTGCGCGGGGAAGCCTTCGTAATCAGCCATGGCTGTGACGGCAGATTTCAGCGCATTCAAACCTTGCGCATCGACCTTCGCCAGTGACGTTCGTTTCAGATAATCCCATACCGATGTGCAGGAATAAGAATGCGCCATCCCGCCCGTAGGCAGAACATGGTTGACGCCGATGCCGTAATTACCGAGCGAGGAGGGCGAGTTTTCACCGATGAGAATCTCTCCGGCGTTGGTCAGGCGCGGCAAAAGTTTTTCCGCATCGCGGGTTTTGAGCACGACATGTTCGGGTGCATAGAGATTGCAGACTTCAATTGATTGATCGAGCGAGTCCGTCAAAATCACGCCGGAATACGCCGCCATGTTGGTGATCAGATATCCCTTCTGCGGCTCGGGCAACTTGGCAACAGCCTCTAACAAACCTTTGTGCACATAGTCCGCAAGCTTCTTGTCGTGCGTGATGAGAAGACCTGCGGAATCCGGCCCGTGTTCTGCTTCGTTCAAGACATCGAGAATTGTATTGTCCGGATCGGCGCTTTCATCGCACAAAATAATCGCCTCGCTCGGTCCTGCCGGCATGCCGGGGTTTATCAGTCCGCCGAGCAATTGTTTTGCGGCGGCGCCATATGGCGAACAGGGCCCAAGAACTTTGTGAACCTTGGGAATTGTTTGCGTGCCATAGGCCATAGCGGCGATCGCCTGCGCACCGCCGACTTTGTAAATCTCGGTGACACCGGAAATTTCAGCGGCGTATAAAATCACATCGCTGACCGATCCGTCGGGGCGCGGAGGCGTCATCAGAATGATTTGCGGCACTTTCGCAACGACCGCGGGGATGGCCAGCATATACAAAGAAGAGGGGAAAAGGTTTTTTCCGCCGGGGACATAAAGACCAACTGAGGAAATGGGGGTGACCCGTTCACCCGCCATTACGCCGGGTTCGATTTCGACCATCCAGCTTTGCTCTACTCGGCGCATCTGTTCTTCGTGGAATTTGCGTACGTTCGCCGCGCAGCGATCCAGCGCAGCCTTGAGTTTTGGATCGACGGATTTACGGGCAGCTTCTAGTTCGGCGGATGAGACTTTCAGGAATTGAAGGTCGGCCTTGTCGAATTTTCTGGCGTATTCGAGCAGGGCCGCATCGCCGCGGGTCCGGACATCCTCCAGAATCGGGCGGACTTTGGCGCTGACATCATCGATTTCGGCCTGACCGCGGCGGAGCAGGCGCTCTTTTGTCGCGTCATCTATGGAAGGCCAATAATAAAAACCTATATTCATCCTTGGAATCTTTCGTAATTTCAGGGTACAAAAGCACAAATTCAGGCAAGACGTAAAGATAATATGAGCCAAAGCATCGCCATCATCGATTATGGGTCCGGCAACCTCCGTTCCGCCGCGAAATCGTTCGAGCATGTCCTTAAAAACGAGGGCGTGGCGGGCACGGTGACGATTACGGCAGATGCGAATTTTGTTCGTAAGGCCGATCGCATCGTTTTGCCGGGGCAGGGCGCGTTCGGCGATTGTATCTCCGGTCTTCGCAATGTTGCGGGTATGGTCGAAGCGCTGGAAGAAAAAGTGATCAAGCAAGCGACGCCGTTTTTTGGCATTTGCGTTGGCATGCAGTTGATGGCGACGCGAGGCCTTGAATTTGGCGAGCACAAGGGGTTGGGCTGGATTGCGGGCGACGTCGTAAAAATGACACCATCCGATCCTATGCTGAAGATACCGCATATGGGCTGGAATACGCTGATTCCCGCGGGTGATTCCCATCCTGTGTTGCAGAGCATCACAAAAGACGCAGGCGCAGCATTAAAAGATTTTTATTTTGTTCACTCTTTTGTGTTCCAATGTAGAGATACCAAAGATATTGCGGCACGATGCGATTACGGCGGGGAATTCACCGCCATCGTCGCAAAAGACAATATGATCGGATGTCAATTCCATCCGGAAAAAAGCCAACAGGCGGGGCTTGATTTAATCCGTGGCTTTCTACATTGGAAACCATAACGAAGCGAGGCGAAGATGACGGATCAAAACAACCTCAAGGTTCAAAACCCCACCGTTACGGTTGAACAAATCACCGAAAGCCTATCGAAGGCGGATCTCAACGATTTATGCGATGCAACCGATGCCGCGATTGAAGGCGGCGGCGGTTTCGGCTGGGTAGATGTTCCGGAACGTTCGATGCTGGAAAGATACTGGCAGGGTGTGATTGCCGCGCCGTCGCGCTGGCTGTTCGTTGCACGTCTTGATGGCGTTATCTGCGGCACGACGCAATTGATCGTTCCCCCGCACAACAACGAAGCGCAGGCGCACTCATTGCAAATGACCACGAATTTTGTGGCGCCCTGGGCACGCGGGCACGGGCTGGCCAAAATGCTGCTCGAAACGGTAGAAGAAAAAGCGCGCAAAGAAGGCTACGCCGTCATAAACCTCGATGTGCGCAAAACGATGGAACGCGCTATCCAGCTTTATGAATCGATGGGATATGTGAGATTCGGCGAACATCCGTTTTCGGTCTATGCCGATGGGCAGGCCGTGCCGTCCTTGTACTATTATAAGAACATCAATCCAAAATTTTTCGAGAAGAAGTAATATCCTAAAATACAGAACGCGCAGCGCAAGACAAGAGTTTCACCACGAAGACACAAAGGTCTCAAAGAATCACAAAGAAGTTTAAAAAAACTTTGTGTAACTTCGTGCTCTTAGTGCCTTTGTGGTGAAAAAGAATATTAAAAAACATTCCGGTAAATTTATTTTTTACGTGAGGATTTCTCGGTATGACCGGAAACGCCCTGACGTTTTTCGAGCACGTTGAGCACGTCGTCCGGTGTTAATCCCTGATCGGCCCAGAGAACCATCAGGTGATAAAGCAGGTCCGCAGATTCTTCTTTGAGTTTTTCAGGGTTGTTCTGCAACGCCTCTATGCAGGTTTCAACGGCTTCCTCGCCGACTTTTTGCGCTATCTTCGCCGTGCCCTTGGCGAAGAGGGATGCGGTGTACGAGCTTTCCGCATCCGCGCCTTTGCGGGAGAGGATAGTTTCGAACAGGGATTGGAGGATGTCTTTGATCATGATCGAACAAACTGCCGTGCCCGTAATGCGGCACCGTTATAGGTGTTGTTATAAGGGGGAAGATGGACTGCTTCAAGCTTTGCCATGTAAGATTCCATATCCCGCGTCTGCATATCAACATAAGGCGGAAGTTCTTGCAATGGAGAGTCATGGTGGAAGTGCACGGTCAAAATGAGCGGTTCAGCCCTTTTGGCGACTTCGAGGTTGATCAGAGTGTCTTCCGTGAAAGTTGTTTCGTGTGCCTGGGCACGCATAAGCGAAAGCATCAGTCGGATGGCTTCCGGATCTTTCGCTTTAAGTAAGCCATTGAGGTCCGCATGGCCGATAAGAGCGTTTGAATCATAATATTGCAAAGTGCCCTTGTGCCCCATAAACGGAATGGACCAATTCTGGGCGCAGCCTTGCGTTAAAAGACCGTGGCGCACGACGCCCTTGAGCCGCTCGTGCGAAGCTATGATTCTGGTGTTGGGTTCTAAAATATGCGGGTGCTCGGCTACGACCATGTCGAATGTACGTTTATGGACCGTGGCGTGCAGATCCATCAAGGCGGTGTCGGGATTCATGCCGCGTTTGAGCGCTTCGGGTTTGAAAGGCTCAAGGCTGTAGTCCAGTTTCGCGCTTTCAGCGCTCAGTATTTGTGCGTCTTCTATAGGCAGACCTTTGAATACCATGCACGCGGCTTCTGCGCGCGCACGAAGAAAGAAAGCTTTGTAGTCGGGAATAAGCTTGTAATTATAGTGCACGCCGTCAAAATCGTGGATGCAGACCGTGCGGGCGGCGGTGAGTATCTGTTTCATCAGAGTTTCTTATCGGGAACTTATATTTATGTCAATTTTAAAGACGAACTGGGATTCCGGCCTGCGCCATAGCCTGTCTGGCTTGGCCGATTGTGTAGGTGCCAAAATGGAAGATCGAGGCGGCCAGAACCGCGCTAGCATGGCCGATTTTTACCCCGTCGACGAGGTCCTGCAAGTTCCCCACGCCGCCGGAGGCGACGACAGGTATGGACACGGAATCGGCGACGCTGCGCGTCAATTCCAGATCGAAGCCGGATTTCTGACCGTCTTTATCCATCGAGGTCAGCAGGATTTCGCCCGCGCCGTAATCCGCCATGCGCTTCGCCCATTCTATAGCGTCGAGCCCGGTGGCGTTGCGACCGCCATGGGTGAAAACTTCCCATCCCTTGCCGTCTGATTTTTTGCGCGCGTCGATGGCGACGACGATGCATTGTGAACCGCATTTGGTGGAAGCATCTTTGACAAATTGCGGATTGGTGATTGCCGTGGTGTTAACCGAAATTTTATCCGCGCCGCAATCGAGCAATTTGCGCACATCATCGAGCGTGCGCACGCCGCCGCCGACGGTAAGCGGCATGAAACAGGAATCCGCCGTACGTTTGACGACATCATAAATCGTATCGCGTCCTTCATGGCTGGCGGTGATATCAAGAAAGGTGAGTTCGTCTGCGCCTTGATCATTATAAAGCTTAGCTTGTTCCACAGGGTCGCCCGCATCCACGAGATCGACAAAAGAAACACCTTTCACGACGCGGCCGTTATTCACATCAAGGCAGGGGATGATGCGAACTTTTAGCATTACAATGCCTCTCTCAGCGCAAGGGCGGGATCAATCGCGCCGTCATACAGCGCCGTTCCGATGACGACGCCCATCACGCCATATTCCGATGCCGCCCGCACAGCGCGGACATCGGCAAGGCTTGCTACACCGCCAGAGGCGATCACCGGAATGACGGTGGATTGAGCGAGCGATATTGTGTTCGACATATTCAGGCCCTGACCAGTGCCGTCGCGGTTGATATCGGTGTAGATGATGGCGGCGACACCGACATCTTCGAATATCGCGGCGAGGTCGTTGACTTCCATATCGGATTCTTCGACCCATCCTTCGACGGCGACGCGTGTGCCGCGCGCATCGATTCCGACCATGATTTGCCCCGGGAAAAGATTGCAGGCTTCCTTGACCAGCGACGGGTTCTTGACTGCCACGGTGCCCAGGATAACGCGAGATACGCCTTCGGCTAGCCAGTGTTCTATTTGCTTTAACGAACGGATGCCGCCGCCAAGTTGAACGGGTAGGTCAGAGGCAGCCATGATAGTACGTACCGCATCGACATTTACGGGTTTGCCACCCACCGCGCCGTTCAGATCAACGACATGAAGCCACGAAAAACCCGCCTGTGCCCATTGTCGCGCTTGATTGGCGGGGTCATCATTATAAACGGTCGCGGCTTTCATGTCGCCCTTGTGCAGGCGCACGCATTTGCCGTCTTTAAGGTCGATTGCGGGGTAGATGATCATGCACTTTTCTAGTATGAATAAGGACCGTCTGTAAAGAAGAAGGAGCAACCCATGCTATACGATGACAATAATGTGTTCGCCAAAATCCTGCGCGGCGAAATTCCCGCCAAAAAAGTGCATGAGGATGAATACGCGCTGGCCTTCCACGATATCGGGGCGAAGGCGCCCGTGCATGTTCTGGTGATCCCCAAGGGAAAATATATGTCCATCGTCGATTTTGGCGCTCATGCGAGCGAGGCGGAGATCGCGGGCTTTTACCGCGCGGTTTCCAAGGTTGCAAACGATCTGGGCATTGCGAATGACGGTTTTCGAACCATCGCCAACACCGGCCTGAATGGCGGGCAGGAAGTGCCGCATTTTCACGTCCATCTTCTGGGCGGTAAAAATATCGGGCCGATGGTACAGGGTTAATTAACGGCGGCAGCGATGGGCCGGGAACAAGATGATATTGCTGCCCGGCGCGGGCTGGGGGGCTTTATCGGCGAAGATCATGGATGGCCGAACATCGCAGACGCCATCGAATTCTTCAAAATCATCGAATTTTTCGTTTTCGAGTTCGGTTAAGACGTAATCGGCAATCTCCATATGCGCCCGGGCCTGAATGGCGAGCACGGAGCAGAGCGTATGCGCGGGGTGGTCGTCATCACGGATCGAAACCTGAACCGATTCCAGCAGGTCCGCCATGCATTCGAGGTCTTCTGGAACATGGGTGAGAAGATCAAAGAGATCATCGCCCTGAATAGGATGGTTGTGATAGTTGGCGAGCCAGTCTGGCGCGTAATCTTGAATAATTTTATTGGCTTCCATTTTCAGCGCGGTGGCAACGGGAATGTCATGCGTGAACTCAAGCGCAATACGATACGCCGATAATGCGATTGCCAACAGGGCGGAATCCGGATCGATTTCGGATAAGGATACGTGCAGCCCGTATTGCGTTTCGCCGTCGAGTGGCTCACCCGTCTGCAGTGCATCTGCAACGGCAACGGGCACGACCAGATAGGCGTGCAATCTTGCGACATCTTCTTTGGTAACGGCAGACATGGGCGAGGTATCCTGAGTTTGTAAAACCAGTATCTAATTTCTGTTCTACGCCCATATGGTGAATAGAGATTTAAGGAAACATGAACAAAGGGTTAAGCCGCTCTTTTCTATTGCCCGCTTGTGTGCGATAGATATTTGATGTCAAGCGGGGATATATCTATGTCTAAATCCATAGGATCGGAATGGTGGCGCGGCGGGGTGATGTATCAGGTTTATCCGCGCAGCTATAAAGACAGCGGCGCCAAGGGTGTTGGCGATCTGAAAGGTATAACGGAAAAACTGGATTATATCGCCGCGCTGGGCGTGGAAGGTGTATGGCTCTCCCCCTTTTTTAAATCGCCTATGAAAGATTACGGCTACGACGTTTCGGATTACTGCGATGTCGATCCGATGTTCGGTACGTTGGATGATTTTCGGGTGCTGCTTGATAAGGCGCACAAACTTAATATCAAGATCATCGTCGATATCGTGATGAACCACACATCCGAAGAACATCCGTGGTTCAAAGAAAGCATGCAGAGCGCCGATAACCCTAAATCGGATTGGTATGTCTGGGCCGATCCGAAAGCGGATGGCACGCCGCCCAACAACTGGCTTTCGATTTTTGGCGGTTCTGCGTGGCAGTTCAGCCCGCTGCGCGGGCAATATTATCTGCATAGTTTTTTAAAAGAACAGCCCGACTTAAATTATCACAACCCCGCCGTTATCGAAGAAATGCTCCGGCAATGTCGTTTTTGGCTCGACCTTGGTGTCGATGGGTTGCGTCTTGATGTCATCAATTTTTGCTTCTACGACAAACAACTGCGCGATAATCCGCCGCGCACCGACGGCGGGCTTGCCTCGCAACTGGAATTCAAAGATGCCTACGCGATGCAATCGCATATCTATGATAAATCGCAACCGGAAAATATGGGCCTGATCCGCAAAATACGCGCGCTGGTCGATGAATATCCAAATCGCATGACGCTTGCCGAAATCGGCGATGACAATTCATTCAAGGTGGCCGCCGAATATACGGCGACACCGGACGTTCTACACACGGCCTATAGCTTTGCCTTGATGACCAACAAAGGCGCGGTCCCGCCTGCAAGCATGTTTCGCGCCAAGCTCGAAGAACAGATGGCACAGCCCGGTGATAGCTGGCCCGCCTGGGCTATCTCCAATCACGACGTCATGCGCGCTGCGTCGCGCTGGTCTGGCACTGATTACGGCCATGACTCGCGCCTGTCCAAAATGCTTGTCGCATTATTGTGCTCGTTACGAGGCACGCCCTTTATTTTTCAAGGGGAAGAGCTTGGCCTGCCCGAAGCGGATATACCGTTCGAAAAAATTCTCGATCCATGGGGAAAATATCTCTATCCAAAATGGAAGGGGCGCGATGGCAGTCGCACGCCGATGCCCTGGACGGGCAATGCTATGGGTGGATTTACAAAGGGTAATGATAGCTGGCTTCCGGTTCTGGCGGCGCACCTGGCGCTGAATGCTGAGGCGCAAAAGGCTGACCCTGGTTCTACTCTTGAATTCACGAAGAATTTCCTGCATTGGCGTCGTGGTGAGAGTGCGCTTATCACCGGCGATATAAAGTTCAAGGACACCGGACGGGACGATGTTTTGCTATATGATCGTGGGCAAGGCAACGAAGTGGTTTCCTGCGCCTTTAACCTGACGGCAAAAAGTGTCGAATCAGGCGGTCTGAAATTATCCCCTTATGAAGCTAGGTTCACGCGTGGTGCGGAACTGCTCTTTACATCGCTTAAGGTGTAACAGCGGCGACATTCCGGCGCGTTTGCAACCATTGCCAGTAAAAGAACGCAAGGAAGAAGTTCATCGGCACGTTCCAGACGACGATATCGAACCCGTGAATGGCGGCGTGGCTTTTGAGCACGATCAGCATGCTAAGCCCACCGATAAAGCCAACGCCGATGGCGGCGATCAGCGCGTCATATTGTGCGCGTAGTTTTTCGGCCATGATTTTACGCCCGCCGCGCAGATAACCCGCCAGCCAGCCCAGAAAAGGCAGCATCAATAATATTTGCGGGAAGGCGATTTTTTGCGGGTGATATAGATAAGTTGCGATGACGCCAAGGGTGGATGACGCGATAGATTCTTCTATAGCCTCTCCTTTTTTGATGGCGTAATCACCGCCATGGGCGCGTATCTGATAGCGTTCCATCATGATGGCGAGCGGATCGTCGCCATGTGCGGTGAGCGCATTCCAGTGCAGCCATAATGCCGCGGCCAGTCCGGTTAGTGCGAAAATTCCGATGATAAGAGTCTGCGCAAACCATGTTTTTATGCTCCATCGGTTGAGCATCGCGTAATAGATGATAGGCACGGCAGCGGCGATCCCGACCGTGCCGATATATTCATAGCCCATCGTGCCGCGTAAGCACACGCCCCCCATGACCATGACCGAAAGCAGGAATAAGGGAAGAATTTTTAACGGTTGTCCTTTGTTCAGATGATAGGCCCAGAGCGATGCGACGAAGGGGATAAACCACACCCACATCATCCACCACAGGCTGCGCCCGAAAAAAGTGAGCGGCGGCATAAAAATAATTATGGCGGCGAGCAGGAACCATCCCGCGCCCATCCCGTATTGCCGCCCGGCCCAGAGGATGATCAGGCTTATGACGATCGCATTGAGCAGAGCAACGGCGATTTGCGAGATTTTGTGAAAGTAATAAAGATCGCCCTGCTGCATCCGTTTTTGCCAGCGGCTTCCGTCTTTGGCGCGTTCAAGGATGGTATCGCGGATATGGCGCAGGCCGTCCCAGAGCGGAAAAATTATATCGTCCTGAAACCCCATATGCGATTGGTAGACATCGACGATCTTGCCGGGCGTCTTCTTGAAAGCTTCATAATCTTTCATATCGGTTGATTTATATAGATCATCGACATGTTCATGGCGGAGCATAAGCCCGCCTTCGGCATCCGTTCCGTGATCGAGATCATAAACAAGGCGTGAGAAAACATATCTATCGGATGCGAATTCATTATCGGCGAAACGTTCGCTTGATAGGGTCGATAGCCGGTGATCTGTGAAATTGAAGGTCAGGAGGATAATTCCCGCCATAAAAAGAAGAATTGTTTGTACGCGGGGAGAAAATGTCATGCGCGCTCGGAATTGTAACTAAGATAATGCAACCGCTTTGCTTCCTGACGCCCGTTGGATACGCTCTCCATGATGATGCCGCAGGCAAAGCTCAGGAACGAAGAAAGCATAAGTCCCATGCTCAGGAACGCTGTGGGGAAGCGATCGACAAGACCTGTCTCAAGGTAATCGATAATAACGGGAATCCCGGCTGCGAGTGAGAGCAGCATGAAAATTCCCGCGATCAGCGAAAAGAACATCAATGGGCGGCCTTCTTTGAACAAGAAGAGAATGAATTTCAAAATGCGAAAACCATCACGATAGGTTGAAAGCTTGCTTTGCGATCCTTCTATACGGGTGGAATATTTTGTCTCCACATAGCCTTCGGCAAGGCGCAGCAACAATGCATGGATCGTAAGTTCTGTTTCAATTTCGAATCCGTGCGATATGGCGGGGAAAGTTTTGACGAAACGGCGGCGATAAACGCGATAGCCTGAGAGCATGTCGGCGGAGTTTTGTGAGAAGACGAGCTTGACCATCCAGTTGAGGAACTGATTGCCGAAACGATGACCGGGACGATAGGCGGATTTTTGTTCGTCTTTGCGAATGCCGGTGACGCAATCCAGATGCTCGCTCTCCAGTTTTTCGATCATCGCTGGCGCGGCGCTCGCATCATACGTGCCGTCACCATCGGCCATGATGTAGATATCGGCATCTATATCGGCGAACATACGGCGGACGACATTGCCTTTGCCCTTGCGGTGCTCGGTTCTGACGATAGCGCCCGCCGCTGCGGCTACGGCAGAAGTGTCATCGGTTGAAGCGTTGTCGTAGACATAGATGCGGGCGGTGGGGAGGTACCGCGCAAAATCCCGCACCACCCCCGCAATCGCGGCGGATTCATTGTGGCAGGGCAGAAGCACCGCAATTTTCAGGTCGTCAAAGGGCATGCCTTTGCATAGCAACTCCACAACCTTTGTCAAGCTGGGCAAACTCTATAAAAGCCTAATTATCTTGCGCATCTTTCCCTGCTTCGCGTTCTGTGCGATAACGGATATCAGGAAAGAGGCCGCCATGGTTGCCCGTATCAACACAATCGCTTTTCAAGGTGTCGATGTTCAGAGCATCGATGTGCAAGTGCAGATATCGAACGGCCTGCCCGCCTTCACGATTGTGGGTTTGCCGGATAAGGCTGTGGCGGAAAGCAAAGAACGTGTTCGCTCGGCGTTACACGCGCTGGGGATCGCGCTTCCGGCAAAGCGCCTGACTGTCAATCTCGCGCCTGCAGACGTTATCAAGGAAGGATCGCATTACGATCTTCCCATCGCGCTCGGCCTTCTGACCGCGATGGAAATTTTACCCAAAGAGGAAATGGAAAAATATGTGGTGCTGGGTGAATTATCGCTCGATGCGGGCATACGTGCCGTTGCGGGTGTTCTGCCCGCCGCGATTCACGCTGGTTCGAACGACAATTCATTGATCTGTCCCGAAGATTGCGGCGGTGAGGCGGCATGGGCAGGAGAATTGGAAATTCTTGCGGCGGCGAATTTGCTGCAGCTCATCAACCATATCAAGGGCACGCAAGTGCTATCGCGCCCCATTGCAAAAGTTCTGGGCGATAATGCGGCGAACGCGCGCCGTGTGCCGGATCTCTCCCAAGTCAAAGGACAGGAAAGCGCGAAACGCGCGCTCGAAGTCGCCGCCGCGGGCGGACACAATCTTCTTCTCATCGGTCCGCCGGGCGCGGGAAAATCGATGCTGGCGTCGTGCCTGCCCGGAATATTGCCGCCGCTCTCCGCTCGCGAAGCGCTCGAAGTTTCCATGATTCATAGCCTCGCCGGAACATTATCCGAAGGCGGGCTGATGCGTACACGCCCGTTCCGCGATCCGCATCATTCGGCGAGCTTGCCCGCGCTGGTCGGCGGTGGGCACAAGGTAAAGCCCGGCGAAATTTCGCTCGCCCATCGCGGCGTTTTGTTTTTGGACGAACTTCCCGAATTTGCGCGCGGCACGCTGGAATCTTTGCGCCAGCCTCTGGAAACGGGATTGGCCGTCGTCGCCCGCGCCAACGCACATATAACCTATCCCGCAAGGTTCCAATTGATCGCGGCGATGAACCCGTGCCGCTGCGGCTATCTGGGCGATGCCGAAATGGAATGCACCAAAGCGCCAAGATGCGGCGGCGAGTATCAGAACAAATTATCCGGCCCGCTGCTCGACAGGATCGACATACAGGTCGAAGTCGGGGCGGTAAGCCTGACCGACCTATCCGAAAAAGGCGATGGCGAACCCTCATCCTCCGTTTCCGCCCGCGTACAGGCGGCACGCCAGCGTCAGGAAGAGCGTTACAGGGCCTTGGGCGAGGCTGGGCAGTCGATCCTCGTCAATGCGGAAACCACCACCGAAATCCTCGAACAATGCGTTGCCATGGCCGCCCCGGCGCGCCAGATGTTCTTACAGGCCGCAGAACGGCTCAAATTATCGGCCCGGGCCTATCACCGCATGATGAAAGTGGCCCTTACCATCTCTGACCTTGCCGGTGCGGATGAGGTGACACAGGCGCATGTGGCCGAGGCACTGTCCTACCGCCGCCTGCGGGTTGGTTAAACAAGTCTTAAGCTTTTGGACTTATTAAATAAAAGGCGGACCGGTAAATTTGTATCCGAAGCCCTATATAGAGTATCCTTGATAGTAAGGAAGGCCTTAAGTGTTTTCCTATAGGTTTGAAGGAGCATTAAAAGCTCTGAGGGAATTATGCCGGTAGAAGAATTTACAGTCGATCAGAACAAAGGTTATGTCGCCCCCGTCTCAGCGGAAGCGAGTGTAGCGCTGGTTGATCAGACAGAACATAAGGCGATGGCCAGCGTCGTCACCGCAAAGGCTGATGCCAGCCGCGCCGAGACTGCCGAAAAAGAAATGGGCGGCAAAGCTAGCGGCAGCGCCGAAGGAGAATTATATGCCGGTATCGCCACGGATATGCTGGCCCCGGGTTTAAAAATGGCATCTTCCGTGATTCAAGTCGCGGATACCCGCCTTGCCGACGGTGTTTCCAAAGGACTTAATGGGCCTTCCACGGTTGATAAGGTGTTTGGCAAAGTCAAAGACCCCATCACGTTCGATCAGAAAATTAAAAGCGATATGGCGCGTGCTCCCGGTGCCTATCGCACGCAGATTGATTCTACTGAAGTGGGCGTCGGCGCGACAATCAAAAATCCTGTCACAAAATCCGCATCTGCCTCCACGGGCCGCAAGGCTGCAGGAGCCGGCGAAGATTTGATGGCGCGGGCCAGTATCACAGAAACATCGTTAAAAGATCAGGGCAAGGACGCGCTTAAATCCTGGGACGTGCCGGAGGAAAAACTCGCCGCTGTTTCCCACGCCAAAAAATTTACCTACGGTCTGGAGGCTGCCAACAAAGCAGCACTGGCGAGCGTTCAAAAAGTTCGTGCGGAACACAGCGCTGTGCTTGGTGCGGCACGGCAACTGGCGCCGGGCCTAAGCCTTGGCAGCGGCCCCTCGATCAATCCCGCGACATTGCTCCGCGAAGCCGAGCAGAAGCAAAATGAAAGCTGGAAAAGCGGCGGAACGGCATAAGGGTCATGGACACAGCGGAAGCTTTTAGTCGAAATAAAATAGATGTTATAACGCCGATCCTTCCGGCGGATCAGAATATATATGCTTCACCAAAAACTAATATCAGTCTTTCCGGTGCGTTTTCACTGGCCAGTAAAAACGATAATCCCGTCGTACAACAACCCGCGCCAACACCCGCTGTCAATGCACAGAACGATAATCTGGCCGTGCAGGCCGTTCATATTGCAGGTGATTCATTAAGGGGCATTGAAGGAGCCAGATACAATCCCAACGAAACCGGTATGGGCACGGCGATGCGTCAGATAAGCCAAACGGCCAAGGAAACTGTTGCGGCTATCGGAAATATCTTCGGCGGCGGTGGTAACGACAATGACAATCAAGAACCGGCTATGCAGCCGCAACCTGTCCAACCTCGGCCGCAGCAGCCGACCCCTTTTGGATTTGCCTAAACCTTCAGTAATTTAACTGTGGCCGTTAACCGCATAAACGCGGTGGCAAGGCATAGCAGCGCGAAGAGTGCTGCGAAGGCTGCAAAACCTGCTGGGTAGAGACAGCTTGCAATCATAAAAATCGCGATCTCGGAATTTTCGACAAGACCGCCCTTGGCGGGCGGTGCACCTTTTCTTTGTGCGAAGAAATCGTACGAAAGATTGATCATGCCCATCACGAGATAGGAGAAAAGCAGGATGCCCGCCGCCATAGACTGGTTCGGGGCGGAAAGCATGAAAAAGAACGGGAAGGCCGCGAATAAGACCACGCCGCAGATCATATCCAAAAACGCGCCAAGTTCGGTTTCGCCTTTGATACGTGCCACCGCGCCATCAAGTCCGTCAAGCAACAAAGCAAGTAGCAGGAAAACAAGTCCGACGGGGTAAATCTGCATCCCAACCAGAAAACATCCGGTAAAACCAAAGGCAAATCCGATGAGGGTGAGATTGTTGGCGGTAAGTCCGCTTTGCGAAAGCTTAGGGGCCATGCCATCGAGCGTCGACATGGATTTTGTGCGTATCAATGAATCCAGCATGATTAAATTTCCTCTTTGTCTTTATCGGTTCGTGATAATTCTTCGAGTGAAATGGCGCCAATGGCGAGGTCGGCTATATCTTCTTCTTCGTTATGTTCTTTTTGCAATTCACGGAATTTTTGAACGGCGAACGGAATTGCAGCCATGTACATGATGGCGGCGATGGTCAGAGTCTGCCACGGTGCGTGTAACAACGCGGCGATCAGCACGGCGGCAAAAGCCAGCGCTGGCATGCCGAGCTTTGCGGGCAGGTGGATCATTTTGGTCGAAAAAGTTGGAATACGGCTGACCATCATGCCTGCGATCAATATCGTCCAAAGCCCGACGAGCGGTGATGCAAAATTATAATCGGCGAAGTAGCGATCGGGAAACTGCAAGGACACGATAACAGGCAATAATGCAAGCCCTGCGCCCGCTGGGGCCGGAATGCCGGAAAAAAATTTCTTTTTCCAATCGGGAAGTTTTGTCTGTGTCGCGTTAAACCGTGCAAGACGCAGCGCGGATGCGGCAGCGAACACGATCATCGCGATCCAGCCGATCTTGCCGGATTCTTCCAATATCCATGAATAAAGGATGATGGACGGCGCAACGCCGAACGCAAGAAAATCGGAAAGAGAATCAAGTTGCGCGCCAAATTCGGATGTGACTTTGAGGAGGCGTGCTGTTGTACCATCGAGCGCATCGAGAATGGCGGCGACGACGATGGCCATGACGGCCTTGTCCCAATGTTCTTCCCAGGCGAATTGAATTGCGGCAAGCCCCGCCGCCATCGCACAAAGCGTCATCAAATTCGGAATTAGACGGTTAAGCCCTACAACGCCGTTCTTGGGATTTTGTGAATTGGCCGGATCTTTGCGTTTGAGCTCGCTGATGCTCATCATATAAGGGCCCCGTCACGCAAAGGTTCATCGGATTCGAAATCCGCAAAAACGGTTTCACCGCCGATTGCGCGCTGGCCAACGCAGACGAGCGGCGATGCGCTTTCAGGAATATAAATATCGACGCGGCTACCAAAACGGATAATGCCGTAACGTGTGCCAGCGCGCAGGTCTTGCTCCTCGCGCACATCGTTCAGGATGCGGCGCGCGATCAATCCCGCTATTTGCACAACGCAAACTTTCTGGCCCGAAGGCGTCTCGATCAAAAGCGAGCAGCGCTCATTGTCTTCGCTGGCTTTATCGAGATCGGCGTTGAGGAATTTCCCGGGCGAATAGACCTTGCGGATAATTTTGCCGGAAACCGGCGCGCGCTGCACATGCACGTCAAGAACGGAAAGGAATGTGCTGATGCGCGTGTAGCGTCCATCGTCCCCACCGGCAAGTTCTGGGGGCAGGGAAACGTCGTGGACGATTCCGCTAACCACCCCATCGGCGGCAGAAACGACGAGGGAAGATTTTTGCGGCACGACGCGGCCCGGGTCGCGGAAAAAATAAAGGCAGAAGGCGGTGAAGATCAGCGCGATGAAACCGAGGAATTCCGCAAAAGTAAAAAAGATCAGCGAGGCGATAATGCCGCCGCCGATAAAAGGAATGCCCGCAGGGTGCGGCGGAACGAGCACGGTTTTTTTGATGGTGTCCAATAGGGATTCGCCGCTCATGATCGTTTTTATATCCTTTTTCTTGTGTTTTTATTCCAAGGCGAATTATACCGTTTTGTACCCGGTTGCCTAGATCAAACTGACGTAGCCGCATATCGGTTTCATCAAGGGACTGGTAATTCCTATCCCCTTGATGGTACAGTGAAATTGAAAACTATAAGAAAGCGAAAACGAATATTAAAATGACCAAAATCAAGTCTGTGTGCGTATATTGCGGCTCCTCCGCTCGTGTCGATCAAATTTATAAAGATGCCGCCGTTGAACTGGGCAAAACCATTGCCGATCAGAAATGGGACGTGGTGTATGGCGGCGGTCGTGTAGGCCTTATGGGGCTGGTCGCTGACGCCGCGTTGGGGGCGGGGTCCAAGGTCGTGGGCATTATACCAAGGCATATACAGGCCCGCGAAATCGAACATACGGACCTTTCCGAGCTGCATATCGTGGAATCCATGCATGTACGCAAGCAAATGATGGTGGACCGTGCCGATGCGTTCGTCATTCTGGCGGGCGGGCTTGGCACACTGGACGAATTTTTTGAGATTCTGACGTGGAAACAACTGGGTTTGCACGACAAGCCGGTCATTATGATCAATATCAACGGTTACTGGACGAAGATGGTAGAGGCGATCCGCTATATCGCCGACCAGAAATTCATGCGGGATGAGGATCTGGCTATGTTTCAGGTCGTGAACAGCGTCGCTGAAATCCCGGCAGCGTTGATTGAAGCGCCGACCGAGCGATTCGACCCATCCAGCAAGTGGATTTAGGCCCGTAATTCCAAGGGTTTGTGAGGTTTAAATTTTCATAACCTATTAACCGTGATTTAAGGTGATGGGTGATAGGATGAGAAAGTACGGTTCTATAAGTATTTTCTTATTTAAACCATTTTTGATCGCATAAACCAACTCTAACCCCGCGAAGGCCTTTCTGTTTCATGCTGCAATATGATCACGATATTGATCTGGCCAAGAACATGGCGAGCGAAGCAATCGCCCGCATGCAAAGGGACGGCATTCCGCAGGACCCGATCAATTTCGAGGTCTGGTACGCTTATTATTCGCACGCGCATGCCGAACTGAAAAAAGCGATGGATGCCGTCATCAAGGCAAAGGGCAAACTGACCAGCATGGATTGCCGCGCGTTCCACGAACAATTCTTATCGGAAAAGAAACAACAGGAAGCGTATAACCGCGCCTCTGATCAGATTCATGCAACCTTGCAGGACGTGTCCGGCCTGATGAGCAATGTCAAGGAAGCAACATCGGAATACAGCACGACATTGACAGGCGTCAGCAAGCGCGTCGCTGCCGTTAAAACGCCAGAAGAAATGCAAATCGTTTTGAAGAGTGTCGTTGCCGATACCAACAAGATGATGGAACACAATAAAAAATTGTCGGCGCAGTTAGATCGCTCTGCTGTTGCGATGGAAGAGTTGAAGCGCGACCTTGACCGCGTTCGCCATGAAGCAATGACTGACGGCCTGACCAGCCTTTCGAATCGTAAGTCATTCGATGAGCAGATTGCGAACTTGGCCAAGGAATGCAACGCATCCGGTAAGATATTTACGCTCCTGATGATGGATATCGACCATTTCAAGACCTTCAACGACAATTACGGACACCAGGTCGGCGATCAGGTGTTGCGCCTTGTTGCGCGCACGCTGACCGATGGCATCAAAGGAAAAGACATCGCCTCACGCTACGGCGGCGAAGAATTCGTTATCATTCTGCCCGAAACCAATCTGGATCACGGCACGCTGGTCGCAGAATCTCTGCGCAAGGCGCTGGCGAACAAGGAAGTCATCAACCGTTCCACGGGCGAGCTTTTAGGTCGCATCACCATGTCGGTGGGCGTTGCGCAATTCTATGCCAATGAAAGCGTGGAAGATTTGATTTCACGCGCCGATGCCGCGCTTTATACGGCCAAACATAACGGCCGTAACCAGGTTGCCGCCGCGCCGACACCGCACGAACGCGCCAACGCCGCCAAGAAATAAATTTCCCTTATATTGCTGCTGTCGTAACGTCCCAGAGCATCTTGATGTTCAGGACAATCAGAATTGTCGCAATCAATCCGGCCAGCGCGGACACCCAATTCGGGGCGACGAGATTGCCGAGTTTCTTACGGTCCATCGTGAATAACACTAAGGGCACGACAGCGAAGGGCAGTTGCAGTGAGAGAATGACCTGCGATGCGATCAAAAGTTTCGCCGTGCCGGAATCGCCGTACAACACCGTGACGATAATGGCCGGAACGATGGCGATCAGGCGCGTGATCAGCCTTCGCATCCAGGGCTGGATCTTGATGTTGATGAAACCTTCCATCACGATCTGGCCCGCGAGTGTTGCCGTGACCGTCGAATTCAAACCGCAGCATAGAAGGGCTATGGCGAACAACGGCGCGGCAATCGCACCCAGCGTCGGGATCAAAAGCTTGTGCGCATCGTTCAATTCTACAACATCGGTATGGCCGTGCGCGTGGAAGGCGGCTGCGGCCAGAATCAGGATAGATGCGTTGATGAACAATGCCAACATCAGCGCGATGGTGGAATCGATGGTCGCGAATTTGATGGCCTCGCGCTTTTCGCCTTCGGAATCGCCTACAGCCCGGGTCTGCACGATGGCGGAATGGAGGTAGAGATTGTGCGGCATCACGGTCGCACCGATAATGCCGAGCGCGATATAGAGCATCGCGGGATTGGTGATGATTTCTGTGGATGGAACAAACCCGCCGAAGATCGCGGCGACATCGGGCTGTGCCAGCCACATCTGAATGCCGAAACAGACGAAGATGACGATCAGCAAGGTGATGATGAAGGCTTCGATCCAGCGGAAACCAAGGCGCTGGAACGCCAGAACGAGGAACACGTCGAATGCGGTGATAATGACGCCGATTTCCATCGGTATATGGAAGAGAAGGTAGAGGCCTATCGCCGTGCCTATGACTTCGGCAAGGTCCGTTGCGCACACCGCCAGTTCTGCCAGCACCCACAACACGAAGGAAACCGGTTTGGAATAGGCGTCGCGGCA
This sequence comes from uncultured Micavibrio sp., assembly GCA_964539025.1. Classification (GTDB taxonomy): domain Bacteria; phylum Pseudomonadota; class Alphaproteobacteria; order Micavibrionales; family Micavibrionaceae; genus Micavibrio_A. Next base: position 270,876 of record CAZIFA010000002.1, on the reverse strand, counting down.
GGCTTGGGCAAGGTCACGCCCGCTGGCGATGCCAAGGCGTGCGCATAAGGATTGCAGCAAAATCGCCATAAGGTTGGAAATTAGCGAAACAGCCAGCAGCGTGTAGCCGAACTGCGCGCCGCCCGCCAATGAAGTCGCCCAGTTGCCGGGGTCCATATAACCGACGGCGACGAGATATCCGGGGCCGAAGAAGGCCATGAATTTGCGGAACACGCCCCATCCTTTTTTGACCTGGATGGAGGCATGGACATCGGACATTGAGGCTTCGCCGCGCTCGCGCTGCCATCCCTGACTTAAATATGATTTAAAAGCTTCTGGGGTCATGGGGCGGCAGTCTACTCATCAAAATGTAGCCATGGCAACAAAAAAGTTAGCCAAGGCTACACATTAGATACGATCAAATTGACAAAACTCGCAAAAAGGCTCAAAAATTACCCCCATGACGACATCATCGGTCAAAAATCTGCGCAAAGAAGTGCGCTCTATGGCGTTCGAACAGGTGCGCGAAGCGCATCAAACCGAAACGGCCGAGGATTATGTCGAGATGATCGCCGATCTGATCGAGGAGCGCGGGGAAGCCCGCGTGGTCGATTTGGCCGCCGCTTTTGGCGTCACCCATGCCACCGTGAACAAAATCGTAGGCCGCCTGAACAAGGAAGGGCTGGTCACCAATGAAAAGTACCGATCCTTGTTTTTGACGCCCGCTGGCCAGAAACTCGCCGAAAGCTGTAAATCCCGTCACGAAATTGTTGTCGGCTTTTTAAAGAGTATTGGCGTGTCCGCCCGCACGGCGGAACTGGACGCCGAAGGGGTCGAACACCATATCAGTGCTGAAACCCTCAAAGCGTTTGCTGCTTTTGCCAAGAAAAAGAAATAGGAGCCGCGCATGACCGCCAAATTGTTTTTAGAAGACCCGTACTGCAAGGAATTCGAAGCGCAGGTCACGGCCGTCGGTGAAAACGGCGTGCAGTTCGATAAAACGATTTTCTATGCGACTTCGGGGGGACAGCCCGGCGATACGGGCGTGCTCGTTATTGCCAACCAGAATATCCCCGTCGTCACGACCAAAAAGGGCGAAAGTCATGAAGATGTCTGGCATGTGCTGGGTGAAGGCGCCCCGTCTTTGAATGTCGGCGATAAGGTGCAAGGCCAGATCGATTGGGACACGCGCTACAAATATATGCGCATGCACACCTGCATGCATTTGCTCTGTTCATTGATCGAAGGCGATGTCACGGGTGGATCGGTCGGCGCCGATAAAAGCCGTCTCGATTTCAACATCAGCGCGGATTCCGTCGATAAAGATGTGCTGACACAAAAGCTAAATGATTTGATCAAACAAGATCATCCGGTTTCCACCGAATGGATCACCGATGCGGAGCTGGACGCCAATCCGCAACTGATCCGCACCATGTCGGTCAAACCCCCTTCAGGTGGTGGGCGTATTCGCCTTGTTCGTATCGGCACGAAAGAAAACACAGTCGATCTGCAACCTTGCGGTGGCACGCATGTGAAATCGACAGCCGAAATCGGTCCCGTGACGATTGCCAAGATCGAAAACAAGGGCAAGCAAAACCGCCGTATTTCACTGGTTTTTGCGGAATAAATAGCCGCCGTCATCCCGGCGAAAGCCGGGACCCATAGAATACTTATTAAAACTACAGAGCGCGCAGAGATAGACAGAGACTTTTAAATGAAACTCTGCGTATCTCTGTGTTCCCTCTGCGATCTCTGCGTTTAAAAAAAGAATCTAGACAAACATCCCATGGGTCCCGGCTTTCGCCGGGATGACGGATATGTAGTCTATATAAACCTTGCCGTATAAGGGCGGGCGAGCTATCTCTATTGCATGCAAAATGCGCCCGTCCCACACCATCCCGATTATCTGGATTCTCTCAACCCCGCCCAGCGTCAGGCCGTAGAAGCAACCGAAGGGCCTGTGCTGGTTCTGGCTGGCGCTGGTACGGGTAAAACGCGCGTTCTGACTTCGCGCCTTGCCTATCTTTTGCGCACCAATCGCGCGTTTCCCGGGCAAATTCTCGCGGTCACTTTTACCAACAAAGCCGCGCAGGAAATGAAACACCGGGTAAGCACACTTATGGGCGGCGCGCCTGTGGAAGGCTGGTGGCTCGGAACATTCCATGCGCTGGCGGCGCGGATGCTGCGACGTCATGCCGATCTTGTGGGGTTACAATCAGGGTTCACCATTCTGGATCAGGATGATCAGGTGCGTCTCATCAAACAATTAATGGAAGCCGAAAATATAGACACCAAAAAATGGCCCGCGAAATTGCTCGCCGATAAAATTTCTAGCTGGAAGGATAAGGGCCTCTCCCCATCTAGCGTCGCGCCGCATGAGGCGGGCGATATTGCCAACGGCAAGCTACTTTCCATTTATCATCAATATCAACAGAGATTGAAAACACTCAACGCTGCTGATTTCGGCGATCTGCTCCTGCACATGATTACGATTTTAAAAGACCCACGTAATAAAGATGTACAAGAGGACTACCATCGCCGTTTTAAATATGTTCTCGTCGATGAATATCAGGACACCAACGTCGCGCAGTATCAGTGGCTACGGCTTCTAACGAATAAATCATACAATATCTGCTGCGTCGGCGATGATGATCAGTCGATCTACGGCTGGCGCGGGGCAGAAGTCGATAATATTTTGAGATTCGAAAAAGACTTTCCGGGCGCGGTTATCGTTCGACTTGAAGAAAATTACCGTAGCACGGGACATATTTTGTCCGCCGCGAACGCCGTGATTTCGCACAATGAAGGAAGACTGGGTAAAGAACTTTTCACCTCCGAAGGCGATGGCGAAAAGATCAAGGTGCGTGGGTTATGGGACGGTGAGGCGGAAGCACGTTGGGTTGGCGAAGAAATCGAATCGCTGCAAAACAAGAAATACGGGCTTGATGATATCGCCGTTCTGGTCCGCGCCGGGTTCCAGACGCGTGAATTTGAAGAACGTTTTATCCAATTGGGATTGCCTTACCGCGTCATCGGTGGTCCGCGCTTTTATGAACGGATGGAAATCCGCGATGCGTTGGCGTACCTACGTGTCGTCAATCAAAAGGACGATGATCTTGCGTTGGAGCGGATTATCAATACGCCCAAGCGCGGCATCGGCGATACGACGGTACAAGTGCTTAACACCCATGCCCGCAGCAAAAACATGTCGCTCTACGACGCGCTGCGTGACCTCACCCAAACCGAAGAACTCAAGCCCAAAGTCAAATCAACGATCATGAAACTGGTCGATGATTTCGAACGCTGGCGCGGGATGGTATTAAACACGCATCATTCGACGTTGGCGGGAACGATTCTGGATGAAAGCGGCTATACCGCGATGTGGCAGGCCGACAAATCCCCCGAAAGCCCCGGCCGTCTTGAAAACTTAAAAGAACTTGTCGCCGGGATGGAAGAGTTCGAGACGCTGCAAGAATTTTTAGAACATGTCTCATTGGTGATGGAAGCACAAAATAACGATGCCAACACCGCGCAAGTATCGATCATGACATTGCACGGCGCGAAAGGTCTGGAATTCAAATGTGTATTCCTGCCGGGCTGGGAAGAGGGGTTGTTTCCTTCGCAACGCTCGATGGATGAAAACGGTTTGAAGGGCCTCGAAGAAGAACGTCGCCTTGCTTACGTTGGAATCACGCGCGCGCGGGAAAGATCGTATATTTCCCACGCGGCCAATCGCCGCATGTACGGCAACTGGATAAACGCGATTCCTTCGCGCTTTGTTGATGAATTGCCGCAAGAACATATCGAAATTCAGGCCGATACGGGCCTATACGGCAACACGGGTCGCTCACAGCATTGGGATTCATCAGGATTCGGTGAACAATTCGCAGCGCGCCGTGTTACACCGCCATCATCTTCTGCGCCCGTGCAAAACGCTGCAGGTTATTCCCGCGGCGATAAAGTAGTGCACGAAAAATTTGGGTGTGGCACCATCGTTAATATGGACGGGCGCAAGCTCGACATCGCTTTTGAAAAAGGTGGCATCATGCGGCTCATGGACAGCTTTATCACAAAAGCGGAAGAGTAGGTTTACTGGCCACGCTGCCTGATGATAGGGGCCAGTTCTTCGGACGTCTTTTCAGACGGCACAGCCTTAAGCTTGTTTTCACTGGCGGCCTTTGCCCGCGCTTTTTTCTCGGCGGCGTCTTTTAAGTCCGCCGCGACAGGATAGTCGACCAATTTTCCTGCGGCCAAGAACGGATCACCCAGCATCTCGGAAACAAGAATAACATAGCCGCCATGCTGTTTTCCGCCTTCGGGCGGTGCAACGTCGATATCGATCGTGCGTATATCGCCGTGCCATTTGCCGACATGGGTGATGCTCTGGATGATGTTGCTGAAACGTAAGACGCGCCCCTTATTCATGCCTGCATCCATGCGCTCGACATCCATATCCTTATAGCGTACGAGCCAGACGCTGGCTTTGGGTTTGTCCCCCTTGGCGTTGCTTTGCGGCAGGTGGACGGAGATCGTGTCCTTGTCCTTCCAGCGCATCATGGCCTCAAGCGTTTTGTTCCTGTGCGTGTAGTGATAGGCATTGAACATGATATTGAAATAATCCAGGCCGTCGCCATCTACGCGTTCGGAGCCGTTGAAGTAAAAGGTCGGAATATTGACCGTGACATCTTCACTGCGATTGCTCGATGCATAGGCCCACTGGCGGAACACGCAAGGGTCCATCGCGCCCTTGCTGGCGCTGTCCTCGCCGATAAATTCCGCAGGCGCATCGTTCTTGCGCCTGCGATCGGCGGATTCTTCGCCCGGTGCGATCTGGTTGAAATCCTGAATGTGACAGGAAAGGGCAATCACCTGCTTGTCCTTCATGGCGTCATACAGCATGCGGTCGGCAAAAATACAGGCGGTGCAATCGGACGCGGTAAAAAGCTCTATCACGATCGGCGCATCGGTCTTTTTCTCACGCGCTATCTTCCGGGCTTCATCGCGGGCCTTGATCTTGGCGACTTCCTCGGCAGGCGGTTCGGGCTGCGCCATGGCGGCTTGCAGGCCGGAAAATGCGAATATGAGGGCAAAAGCCAGCAGGATCCGCAAATATTTTTGTATGGAAAAACAAGTCATTGTTTTATTGTGCCAGAAAACACGCTAAAAATCATGTTTAGAAATATACAGGATAAAAAAGGCAAGAATGAGAACAGATTCGTACAAAATGGCCTGCATCTTCGGCGGCACGGGCTTCATAGGCCGCCAGATCGTGCGGGCGCTGGCCAAACAAGGGTATACGATCAAGGTCGCGACCCGTGTCCCGGAACGCGCCTATTTCCTCAAAACCGCAGGGAATGTCGGGCAGGTTGTGCCATTCCTGTGCCATTACGGCGATGAGGCCAGCATTCGCGCGGCGGTAAAGGGTTGCGATGTCGTTGTTAATTGCGTCGGCATCCTGTTCGAAAAAGGCAAAAGCAGCTTTATCAGGATACACACCGAACTGCCGCGCGCCATCGCTAAGGCCTGCGCCATGGAAAAGGTGGGGCGGTTCGTTCAGATTTCGGCGCTGGGTTGTGAAGAATCTCACTCAAAATACGGAAAATCAAAACGCAACGGCGAAATGGCCGCGATGGAAAACTTCCCGGGCGCCACGATCATCCGTCCCTCGATCGTGTTCGGTGTCGAAGATTCTTTCTTCAATATGTTCGCGCATATGGCCGAACTGTTGCCCGCCCTGCCGTTGATCGGCGGCGGCAAAACAAAATTCCAGCCGGTCTATGTCGGTGATGTCGCGGACGCCGTTACGGTCGCTCTGTCCAAGCCTGATAGCGCGGGAAAAATCTATGAACTCGGCGGCCCGGAAGTTTTAAGCTTTAAAGACATCTACGAAAAACTTTTCGCGCAGACCGGGCGCAAGCGGATGCTGGTTTCTCTGCCGTGGGGTATTGCCAAGATTAAAGGATGCATGCTGAGCCTTCTACCCAAGCCGCCCTTAACCGCCGATCAGGTGGAATCGCTCAAAACCGATGCGGTTGTGGCGAATGACGCGCTATGCCTGTCCGATCTTGGTATTGCTCCGACCTCTATGGATGTGATTTTGCCCACCTATCTGGCCCGTTTTAAACCGGGCGGGCGTTTCGGTGACAAGAAAAGGGCATAAATTTGCCACAGCCGCTTTGTATAGATTTTTTGTGAAAACGGGATATTGATCCATGATATTTTTAAAACATTCCATTCTGGTTCTTGCTCTTCTGGTGGCCGTCGTATCGACGAACGCCGTAGCGAAAGAAGCGGGTATCGCTGCCGTCGTTAACGACGAAGCGATTTCGATGAGCGATGTAACGGACCGCATCAAGCTCGTTCTTCTTTCCTCCGGCATCGCCGACAGCAAGGATATGCGCGCTAAGATTTTGCCGCAGGTCGTCGATGGTCTGGTCGAAGAACAGCTTAAACTGCAAGAAGCCGCGCGCTATAAACTCGAAATCAGTGAAGAAGAAGTACAAGACGGACTGAAAATCATCGCCGAACAGAATAAATATACGCCTGAACAGTTCGTTGACGGGCTTGAAAAAAGCGGCGTTCCAAAATCGACCCTGCTGCGTCAGATCAGGGCGCAGCTTGCCTGGAACAAAGTGATCAAGGAAAAGCTAAAGAACAAAGTGAACGTGACCGACGCCGACATCAACATGCGTCTTGAACGGATGAAGGACAAACTTGGACAGACCGAATATCTCGTTTCTGAAATCTATCTGCCGCTCGACGATCCCAAACGCAGTGCAGAAGTGCAGCAATTTGCCAGCCGCATGGCATCGGAACTACAGGCGAAAAAAGCGCCGTTCGGCCCTGTTGCGGCGCAATTTTCTAAAGCCGCAGGAGCGGAAAAAGGCGGCAGTCTTGGATGGGTTCAGGCGGGCCAGCTTGGCGGCGAACTGGACAAGGTTTTGATGACGATGCAAGAAGGCCAGGTCAGCAACCCAATTCAAACCCCGACCGGGATATACATCTTGTTTTTGCAAAAACAGCGCACTTTGACCGAAGAATCGATTCCCTCGCGTGATGAAATCACCAACATGATAGGCTTTGAACGGCTGGACCGTGTGCAGCAAAGAACGCTCCTTGATCTGAAATCCGCAGCTTTTATTGACCGGCGTGTCTGATATCGCAGATCGCATCGCGGCGCTTCCTCCATTACGTGATGTTATTCGCGCGCATGATCTGCGTGCGGAAAAATCGCTAGGGCAAAATTTTCTTCTCGACCTCAATTTGACATCCAAAATCGCGCGGGTGTCGGGCGATCTTAAAGGTTGCACCGTGTTTGAAATAGGTCCGGGTCCGGGCGGTTTGACCCGTGCGCTGGTTTCATCCGGCGCGGCAAAGGTCATCGCGGTGGAATATGATCCTCGTGCGATAGCGGCGCTGCAAAGCCTCAAAGATGCTTCAAACGGTGTGCTGGAAATTGTGCAGGCGGACGCGCTTCATGCCGATTTGCCGGCGCTGGCCAAACAACTTGGCGCGAAATCGCCTTACGTGATTGTCGCCAATCTGCCCTACAATATCGCCACGCCGCTTTTAACGGGATGGCTAGAAGACGGTTTTAAAAATCCCGGCCTGTATCGTGAAATGGTGTTGATGTTCCAAAAAGAAGTGGCGCAGAGGATCGTCGCCAAGCCCTCGACCAAGACTTACGGGCGGCTGGCAATATTGGCGCAATGGCTTACCGATGTAAAATTGATGTTCGACGTTCCTGCAGCGGCTTTCACCCCGCCGCCTAAAGTCACATCGTCTATCGTGCGGTTGGTGCCCAAAAAAGAAATAGGCACGACGGATTTTGCTGTAATGGAAAAGCTTACTGCGCGCGCCTTCGGCCAGCGGCGCAAAATGATCCGGGGTTCATTAAAAGATTACATGAAATATATCGAAGAATGCGGTCTGCGCGGCGAAATGCGCGCTGAAGAATTGAGCGTGGCAGAGTTTGTAAAGCTTGCCGAGGCTGTGACTAAAGACCGTCTTTAAGACCACGCACGAAATCCGATAAGCCTGCTGTGCGGTGGCGTTTCAGGCGTTCGGCATCCAGAATTGTTTGCGCCTGCTGAATCGCCAGTTCGACATTGTTGTTGATCAGAACGTAATCATATTCGGAATAATGGGTCATTTCATCTGCCGCCTTGCCCATGCGGTGGCGGATAATTTCTTCGGTGTCCTGTGCGCGGGAACGAAGACGGCGTTCCAGTTCCTTGGCGTTGGGTGGCAGAATAAAGACGGTCACAAGATCGTCGCGGGCGATTTCGCGCAATTGCTGCGTGCCCTGCCATTCAATGTCGAAGATCACATCGTTGCCGCGCGCCAGCGCTTCTTCCACGGGCTGCCTTGGCGTGCCGTAATAATTACCAAAGACTTTGGCGTGTTCGAGCATCTCACCGTTTTCGACCATGGCGTTGAATGAAGGGATATCGACGAAATAATAATCCTGCCCGTCGACTTCGCCGGGGCGACGCGGGCGGGTGGTAGCAGAAATCGACATTTCAAGATTGCTGTTATTGTTCAGGATCGCGCGCGTGATCGTGGTTTTGCCCGCGCCCGAAGGCGATGAAAGAACAAACATTAAACCGCGGCGCTGGAGTTTCGTTTCCATTGAATCCCTGATCGTACTTTAACTAGATGCAAATCCATTCTAACGGCGGGTTTCGCGCCTGCAAAGCCCGCATTTGTCTTTTTACGCAAGGATGGTAGGGTTCTGGTATGAAACAACAGCCAAAATCCATTCTTATTACCGGCGGATCGAGCGGCATCGGCGAAGCGCTGGCACTGCATTACGCAAAGGCGGGGGTTTTTCTGGCGCTTTCGGGCCGTGATGGCGCACGGCTGGAACATGTCGCGCTCGCTTGCCGGGCACGCGGCGCGGATGTAGAGACGGTGGTTTTATCGGTCACGGATGAACCGGGCATGGATGGCTGGATAACGCGGATCGATGAAATGCGCCCGCTCGATCTTGTCATCGCCAATGCGGGTATTTCCGGTGGTACGGGCGGTGTGCTGAACGGTGAACCGATTGCGCAGGCGCGCGCGATTTTCGATGTGAATTTGATCGGCGTTTTAAACACAATCGGCCCGGTCCTGCCGCGCATGATCGCTCGAAAGGCGGGACAGATTGCATTGATCGCCTCTCTTGCCGCCTATCGCGGATTTCCGGGCGCACCCGCCTACAGCGCATCCAAGGGCGCGGTGCGGTTTTATGGCGAGGCATTGCGCGGTGCACTCCGTGCCACGGGCGTCAAAATCAATGTCGTATGTCCCGGTTTTGTGAAATCGCGCATGACCGACGTGAATGATTTTCCGATGCCGTTTTTGATGAGCGCGGAAAAGGCGGCAGACATTATCGCAAAAGGATTGGCCGCAGATCGGGGTCGTATCGCCTTTCCGTTGCCCACGCAGGTTGGCGCATGGCTTCTATCAGTTCTTTCTGATACAGTCGCACAGCGCCTTTTATCCCGCCTTCCGGCCAAAGGTCAGGGTAGATAAATATCGAACATGCGTTGCAAAAAAATAATAGCTGTCCCATAGTTTGATCATTGATTATTTCCAAAAAGTGCGTCATTTATTTCTAAGTTTGCAACCTATATTATAATTTTCTTATAAAAAATCCGCGTAAATCTCTGATTCGCGTTCCAGACCAGGCGGCGCAACGATAGAGCCGCATTACTTATAGTTGTTAGATAGAAGGACACCTGCATAAAGGTGATCTGCCCATGAATTTAGCAAGGCTTGAAGAACAGACTGAAGAAGCTTCAGCGCTTTTAAAAGCGCTGGCCAACGAAAAACGCCTGATGATCGTCTGTATTCTTTGCAAGGGCGAAAAAAATGTCGGGGATCTTGAACAATTTGTGGGCTTGAGCCAGTCGGCATTGTCACAGCATCTGGCCCGCCTGCGCCGTGACGGCATCGTTGATACAAGGCGCGAGGCGCAGACGATCTATTATTCAATCAAACACGAAGCCGTACCCAAGCTTTTGACCTGCTTGTGTACGATTTACGATCCAGCTTGCTGACGTTCGAACACGCGCAGCACATCTTCCATTTTTAAATCCGCTAGAATGTTTTTTTGTAACGTGACGACATCGCGCCCGATGGGCGCGTGGCGTTTGGGGTTGCTGCTGTGTGAGAACAGCACGATGGATTTGCATCCTGTCGGCGCGATCATGTGCATCGGGCCGGTATCATTGCCGATCGCGCCCGCCGCGCCGCGTGCCAGCGCAGGAAGATCGGATAAAGACGTGCGCCCCATAAGGTTTAGGCATTCAGGCACGGCACGCTTTATTTCATCAAGCGTTTCTGATTCTGCCTCGCTTCCGATCAGGACCGGGAGATAGCCCCTTACAACAAGTTCTTTGCACAAAGCCGCATACTGCAAAGCGGGCCAGCGTTTTTCCGGGCGACTGGCGGCCGAACCCGGCACGATCAGGATATAAGGGGGATCAATATCTTCGAAATCCGCATTTCCTTGCATCCACTCAAGACGGTCCAGCGCAACATTTCTGATTCCGGCGAGCGCAAGCGTCTGGACATGCCCGTCGAACGCGCGGCCTGCCGTGCGCTCTGGTGAATTGTTGCGAATGGATGCGCCCGACGCGGCCCCGACCCATTCGGGCTTTGATGAAAACAACCGCAAGTAAAAAGACGTACGATCATTATTTTGCAAATCATAGACGCGAAAAAATTGCCCTTCATTGAGCGTTCGGCGGAGCGATATCCATCCCGCGAGGTCTAGCCATTTCGGGCGCTGGTCGATCAGGATATCGTCGAAATAACCGCTGGAGCGGGCGAGGGATTCATAAGGCGGTGTTGTTAATAGCGTAATGCGATCACGTGGATGATACGCGCGGATTGCCGCCATGGGGCCGAGGGCTTGAATGAAATCGCCGAGCGCGCCGAGCTTGATGACGAGTATATGGCGGCCCCCGTCGCTCATGCTCATTCAGCCGCGTGTTTTAAGGGAATGTCCGAAGGCGCTGGTGTCGCGTGAACAGGTTCGGGACGCTTGCCTGTGAATTTTTCCTGTAGCAATTCGGCGTAAACATCCATCGTCTCATCGACCATTTTGCTGCGCGTGAAATTTTCGGCGATATGCATCATCGCGTGCGTTCCCATCATCGCCCGCTGCTCTGCGTTCAGATGCAACGCTTCGTCTACAGCTTTTGCGAGATCGTCGGCATCTCCCGGTGTAACGAGCCAGCCCGTCACGCCCGGAATGATCGTTTCCATCGCGCCGCCGTGCGATGTCGCTACAATCGGGCGACCCATTGCTTGCGCTTCGATCGGGATACGGCCAAACCCTTCCGGGTCGGTGGAAGCGGAAACGACGACATTCGCAAGCATATAGGCGGCGGGCATATCGGAACAATGACCGACGATACGCACGCGGCCTTCTAGGTTGTGTGATTTTATCGCGGCTTCGACTTCGTCGCGGTAATCGGTGCGGCCCTGGTCGTCGCCTATCATGATGCAGAATACATCTTCGCGTTTTAATTTCGCCATGGCTTCGATCAGAACGAGATGGCCTTTCCAGCGCGTCAGTCGTCCCGGCATCATCACGATGGCGCAACCGTCCGGCAGACGCCAGTCGTTCGAAAGTTTTATCAAATGCGTAGGCGCGACTGCGCCGGGGTGGAATTTTTCGATGGCGACGCCGCGGTGAATGACACGGATATTGCGATCGTCGATTTCATAATTTTTCAAAAGATATTCACGCACATAATTCGATATCGCGATCACGCGTTCGCCGCGCGCTATGGAAGAGTTGTAGAATTTCTTGGCCGAACCCGAAATATTGAACGGCGCGTGGCACGTCGTCATGAATTTTGCCTTCGTTCCCTCGACCGCCTTCCACGCCGACCATGCCGGGGCGCGGGATCTCGCGTGAACGATATCAACATCCAGATCGCGGATCAGTTTGCGCAGCCGCGAGATATTGCGCCACATCACGAACGGGTTTTTGGAATCAACGGGCAGATCTATATGTTTCGATCCTGCGCGCAAGATTTCGGGGATGCGGTGGCCGCCATGGCTGACGACGATGGATGTCGCGCCGGATTTTATCAGTTCCGCCGCAACGTCGATGCAGCCCTGTTCCGCTCCGCCTGCGCCTAGGCACGGAATGATCTGCATCACCGTCGGCACCTTGCGGGCGAGGGCAGGATCGTTCAGTCCTTTTGCATTGTTTGGCTGTATCGTCATATTCTTTTTGGGCATTGAATAACTTGTCTGTTCGGGCAGTATGGGCCTTGTATGTTGTTTGGGTCCCTAGGATTACCATACCCCGGCGGCGCGAGACAAAAAAAAACGAAAGGCGGCATAAAATGTCTGTGTCTTTTTTAAAGCGGGAAGACTCGCCGGATCTCGCTTACCGCATCATCGAAGGACATAATGCCAGCCTGCCGACCGTCGTTTTCCTGACCGGCTTTCGATCCGACATGGGTGGCACGAAGGCGGAATTTCTGGCGCAAGAATGCCCAAGAAGGGGCCAGAGGCTTGTTTTGTTCGATTACCGCGCCCACGGGAAATCGGGCGGCGCGTTCGAAGACGGTACAATCGGCCTGTGGCGGGATGACGCGCTCGATATCATCGATTCCGTGACAAGCGAGCCGCTTATTCTGGTCGGCTCATCGATGGGTGGGTGGATTGGGTTGCTCGCCGCAATTGCAAGACCCGAACGGGTAAAAGGATTTATCGGCATTGCCGCCGCGCCGGATTTTACGCGCGTGGTGAAATCCCATATGAACGAACAACAACGCGCAGATCTGGCGCAAAACGGATATTTCCTTCTTCCCAACGTCTATACCGAATCCCCGCACATGATCACGAAAAAACTGCTGGACGATGCCGAACGTCATTGCCTTTTGGATGGTGAAATTGCCATCGGCGCGCCGGTGCGTCTGATCCACGGCATGAAGGATGACGAAGTGCCGTGGCAGACTGCGCCCAGAATAATAAACGCGCTGCACACGAAAGATAAAAAAGCCTATATGCGCGAAGAAGGCAATCACAGCCTATCATCGCCGGATGATCTTGCGCTGTTGTCAAAGTTGATCGGTGAGTTATCGGGAGTTTAGCGGCGCTTGTATTTAAACTGCGTTTCGGAATTGCGTTTTTCAAACATGTCTTTCGATGCGCTTTTGCCGCGCGATGATGGCGGCGGCGCGGCTCCCGCGAAGGGCCATAGATCGAAGATGCGCGAAATCAAAAGCCAGATGAAAAACAGGATCGGCGGGACGAGCGCCACGACGAATGTGTATAGGCGCAAAATGGGATCGACCCATTTGATCCAGTTATCTTCGCCGACCATCTCCCGCGCGGTTTCGTAAATTCCCGGAACATAGGCAACCAGAAGATAACCAAGATCGCTACCCTGATACGCGGTAGGGTCGATTTCGAAGGCTTCAAGGCGGGTTTTTTGCTGCTCGTCGGCATAGTAATTCGCCCATAAATCGTGCCCGAGGGTCGCGAAAAAAGGGATCAGGAGCAAAAAGCACCAGAGTCTGGCCCCGTCGCTCATCTGGATTTACCGCCACGCATATGGGTTACACTATCCTTGTTCATCGAAAAAAGGGGGCAAAAGAAGGCCTCGCCCGAAGCGATTCCTTTTATCCTAACAGCTTCAAACCCCGTGGAAAAGTCCCCGTTTCCGGGGGGCTGGCCAGCCCGGTATCAAAGGCTTGTACTTTACCCCCTTTTTGGCTAAGGTCCGGCGTTCTTTGCCGCCCCTTTGGCAGCTTGGGATACGGACAGGTGGCCGAGCGGTTGAAGGCGCACGCCTGGAAAGTGTGTATAGGGCTAACACCTTATCGCGGGTTCGAATCCCGCCCTGTCCGCCATTATTTAAGTTACAACCCGCCTATCCACGGGAAGATGGCGGGTAGAGTGTAAAAACGACGCGGGTTAGTGCGAAAAAAAGGGTACTGGTTCCCGACCATCATTTTGCCCCGCCAGCCCCGATCCCAGGCTATCCCCACCAAGACTTCTGAGAGACTGCCGAACATTTGCGCCGCATGTACGGTTCGGTAAGTACCGAAAAATAAGGATTTTGATTGTCGGTATTTCGTGGCGCTCTTTCCCTCCAAAAATCAATGCACGAGAGCAGAGTTTCGTACCAGAGCGCAGAGTTTCTGCGCTGACCCCGCGCATGCCTTTTTTTATCATTGAGGCATGAATGAACAATCACCGAAGCATAAAATTACCCAGGAAATAGGCCGCATTCTGGCTAACGGAATTCTGCGCCTGCGCCAAAATTCAGAGCGTTTTTCACTGGACTTACCGCCCGCCGGAAGCGTGTATGCGGAAACGGAGTCCACAAGTGAAGATTAATATTGTAGCGCAGATTAGCGAATTGCAGAGCATGGATAGCGGCCAGTTGCGGGCCAAGTGGAAAGACCTGTTCGGCACCGTGCCGCCCCAGGCAAAACGAAACTATCTCCAGCGCCGCCTTGCTTATCGCATCCAGGAATTGGCGCTGGGCGGCGACGCGCTGGTCGACAAACGCCTTGAGGCTCAGAGTCAGCGCCGCCAAGACCAATCGCGCAAAGATCCCCGCATGATGAAGCCGCTGACAGGCTCCCGCCTGGTGCGGCAATACAAAGGCGTTGAACACCACGTCACGGTGCTGCCGGACGGATTTGAATACAATGGCATGAAGTATAAGAGCCTATCCCGCATCGCCTGCGACATCACAGGCACCTGGACATCCGGCCCTGCCTTTTTCGGCCTCACGAACCGCAATAAGGGAGACGCCAAATGACCGAGATCAAACGCCGCATTCGCTGCGCGGTTTATACCCGCAAATCGTCCGAGGAAGGCTTGGACATGGAATTCAACAGCCTCGATGCCCAGCGCGAGGCCGGAGAAAATTACGTCGCCTCGCAGCGGTCGGAAGGCTGGACGCTGGTGCCGGACTATTATGACGATGGCGGCATATCGGGCGGTCACCTGGAGCGTCCGGCGCTGCAGCGGCTTTTGAAAGACATTCAAAACGGCCTGATCGACGTGGTGGTGGTTTACAAGGTCGACCGTCTCTCACGCTCCCTGACGGATTTTGCCAAGCTGATCGAGCTTTTCGATAAGCACAAGGTCAGCTTCGTTTCCGTCACCCAGCAATTCAACACCACGACATCAATGGGTCGCCTGACGCTGAACATTCTTCTTTCCTTTGCGCAGTTTGAACGCGAAGTGATCGGCGAACGCATCCGCGATAAGTTTGCCGCCTCGAAACGCAAGGGCATGTGGATGGGCGGCTATCCCCCGATGGGTTATGAAGTGGTCGACCGCAAGCTGATCATCAATGAAACGGAAGCCGAGCTTGTCCGGAAGATTTTCGACCGTTAACCACAGGCAGCGCTGGTTTATAACGCAGCTGCAAGCGGGGAGATCGATTAAAACAAACGACGTCTGCGTGCGCTGGAAGGTTTCTGCCAGAACAGCAAAAACTGATCTCGCCAAGATGGTGTTACTAAAGCTGATTTGTTTTAAAGGGCCGAAGAAAACAGGCGCTTATATCTTGCTATAAAACTTCGGAGGAGTAAAATCCTGGTATGAGCTTTTGGGTTTACGAGAATTGGACACACAAAAAGGCTATCGTGCATAAGGGCGATTGCTCGTACTGCAATGATGGTCGTGGAATTCACGGAAAAAGCTCAGATAAAAACGGTGAATGGCACGGGCCTTTTTCCAACAAAGATGCCGCCTTTACTAAAGCCAAAACAACAGGCCGCGATGATATACGATCATGTAAGGCATGCGCGGTCTGACTAAGCCAGGGCGTACCAAGCACCGCGACCGCTACCATGCATGACCAGATGACCCTTTTCTAGTAACTGGCGGAAGTGTTCTTTGAGGGTGTTACGGCTGATGCCTGTCAGTTTGACCATTTCGCCAATCGTCACACGGCCATGCTCGCGCGCATATTCCAGAATTTGCACCGACAGCTCTGGCAAGGCGGATAACACAATCTTTTCGCGCTCAACCTTTTTAGCGAGGCGTTTCATCTGTTGTTGGAGCGCACGCAGGAAATACAAGACCCAAGGCTGCCACTCCGGCGCATCAGTGCGGATCGTGCCTTGAGTTTGGCGCAGCGCTAAATAATAGCCTTCTTTATTTTGCTCAATCACGCTTTCCAGCGAGCTGTAGGGAACGTAGGCATAGCCTGCGCGCAACAACAGCAGTGTCGTGAGGATCCGGCTTAGACGACCGTTGCCGTCCTGGAAAGGATGGATTTCGAGAAACACCACAATGAAAATAGCCACCACCAGCAATGGGTGCAGGTTTTTCGTTTCAAAAGCCTGGTTGGCCCAGGCGACAATTTCCGTCATAAGGCGCGGCGTATCAAAAGGCGTGGCTGTCTCAAAGACGATGCCGATCTGCTTCCCATCTTCATCAAAAGCGGCCACGCTGTTGTTCGTTGTTTTATATTCTCCGCGATGGTGAGAATCTTTGGCGCTATATTTCAGCAGATCGCGGTGCAGCTGCTTGACATGGTTTTCAGTGATGGTGATATCGGCCCAGGACTGAAACACCAATTCCATCGCTTCCGCATAACCCGCCACTTCCTGCTCGTCACGGGTATCGAAAGATTTGATCTGCAGATTGGAAAGAAGCTGCTCAACATCTCGATCCGAGAGCTTGCTGCCTTCAATGCGCGTGGAGGAGCCAATGCTTTCTATGGTGGCGACCCGCCGTAGGGCCGACAGGCGCTCCGGTGCAAGGGTGCCTAAGGCCCGCCATGCCCCTTTAAACTCATCGATTTCCGCGATAAGGGAAAGGATTTCAGGGGTGATTTTAAGGGCGTTGCTATTGATCATACACCCAATAATACACCCAATTCCACCCATTTATCAAGCCAAAAAGTCACCCATTTGCACCCAATTTATTAAAGGAAAACGAGGGATCCTTTAATAAGCGTGCGCCTTATTAAAGGTTGCGGGGCCAGGAAACATCATCAAATTTATGCCGCTGTCAGGGCGGCTGGCTCGTGCCGTCCGTCACGCTCGAACGCTTCCACATCGTCCAGGCGATAAACGATGCGCATGCCGAGTTTCAGGTATGCAGGGCCGACACCTTGCCAGCGCCATCGCTCTAATGTCCGTTGCGACATGCGCCATCTTTTTGCCAGTTCATGTTGATTCAAATGTACCACTTCCATGCTTGGTCTCCTTTCGACGGCATGAATGCTTCAAAAAGGAGTGAAGTCCAGTCGGAAGAAGGCGGGCTTTAATGCGGCATGGCGGTTAAAAAGGCGGCTTATCATGGGTGTGCCGCCGTGCTATGTTGAAAGTCGGTGAAAATGACCACCGCAACACTACGCTCCGGCCACCATCAAGCTACCAAACGGCCAGAAACTAGCGACACGGAGGGTCAAAAAGCCGATACAACGCGGTCGTGCGCTCCCCCGTTTCAGAACATTGGTGGTAACTGGGAGCTATCGCTCCGCCATTAAAAAGCCCCCCAAATTGGGGGGCTTTTTAATGCGGATCGGGGTGCAGTGGACGAACCCATGGTTCGACAAACGGCTTATGAGCGCAGCGAATTAGCGTTTGCAACTTTGCGCGAAGCGCAAAGTAATCCCGCCATGTCCCTCTTTTTTCATCCAGTCAGATAAGAATTTGTGCTAAAAATGCGTAATATTCTTGAAATAATTTTTTTTGAATTTGCCCGGAGATAAAACATGAAGATACCGCAGACAACTAGAATGATGGCTCTTCAGTGTATTTTCCTTGTGTTTTTATTCGTAGGACTTGTATTTCATACCAAAGTTTCACTTTCACAAGTCACCTTTAGTACTGGAAATGATTTTTTAAAATACTGCGAATATGAGAAGGCAGAATGTAATAATTACGTAGCAGGTATGCTTGATGGAATGAATGCTATAACGACACACACTAAGTCGAAATACAAAGTTATGTGTGGCGATCAGGTCGTAACCGTAAGGCAGCTAAAGGATGTTTTTGTTAAATATTTACAAAAGTATCCTGAAGTGCGTAGTGAGCATACGGGTGTTTTATTTATACAAGCGCTTATGAAAGCATTTCCATGCTAAGTTACCTTTAAGGGTAAAGATCAGGAAAAATGGATACGTTGTTCGTACAATGCCTTGACAAAATGGAGTTGTGGTTTCCAGAGTTAGAAAAATCAATACAAAAGCCAACCAAAGTTTCGTACTTAAATAAACAGATCGTCTTTAGATATAAAGAAAAATCGCTTGAGCAAGCCCTGATTCAAAAGCTTGCGCGCGTCGTGACAGGACTGCATTCCGCGCGCCTCTTGCTTAATAATGGTTTTTTGCAAGAACAAAACGCCCTACACCGCATGCTTGATGAATTTCAGCAGGACATTACATTTCTCTGTTTCGCTCGTTTAGAAAACGATTTCACCGATCTGCATAAGAAGTACTTGGATGCATTTTATGAGGAAGAGTTTGATCGACCAGAAGATCCCGTTTATTCTACTCAAAAACGTCCGTCTATTGGACGGCCAAAGATACATGCTTATATCGCAAAAAAGGAAGCTGAATTGGGAATTAGTAACCCAAGCCGCGGAGCAGAATTAGCGAGAACTTTACACAAAGCTTATTCTGGCTTTGTTCATGGAGCATCTCCGCAAATAATGAATATGTATGGTGGTTGGCCGCCTAAGTTTCACATATCAGGGATGACGGGAACTCCCCACGAACATGCCCACCGTAGAGATATGTGGAACTATTTTTATCGAGGACTGCATTCATTTGATGAGGTGGCATATGTACTCGGGCAGTTTTCTATTGTGAAAGAGATTGAAATTTTTTTGAAAATATTTACGAAAGACCAGAAAATTCTCTAGAAGAGGACACCCTTGGTGAGACTAGCAAAATTGATAATCACATATGTCCGCAACAAACACTGAAATATCTGTGCCGGACGAAAATGTTGCGTCTTCAGTGACGGCGGCGATGAGCGGCAACAAGGTTTTGGAAACGAAGCGGCTGGCCACGGGGAATCAAAATCATGTTTATACTGTAAGGACAGATGCGGGGGAGTACGTTATTCGCCTCACATCCGCTGTGCATAAGGAAAAATTCGCAGGCGCGTTATACTGGCAGCAAAAGCTTTTGCCTGTTGGTGTTCCCTTGGCGCGCTTTATAGCGGATGATCTCGAAGGGCGTTTCTCCCCTTTTCCTGCTCTGCTAATGAACCGTTTGCCCGGCGATGATATAGGCGCGGTCTACACAACATTATCCGATTCACAAAAGAAGAATCTTGCGCAGCAGATGGCATCTATACATGCCAATCTTAAGACGCTCCCGCATGGACAAAAATACGGGTATGCAAGCAATTATGAAACTCCACCGCCACATAAAACTTGGTACGATTTTTTGCTAAATGATATGAACGTGGCAGCAGAGCGTATAAGAAAAACGGAGAGCTTTGATGAGAGTTTTATCACGGAAACTTTTCACCACGCCGAAAACCTTAAAAATAATTTACTGAACGTTCGCCCTCACATCTTCATGCCCGATACGACCGTGAAAAACGTGATCGTGAACAACGGGCAGTTGAGCGGCATCGTTGATGTTGATGAAATGTGTTTTGGCGATCCTCTTTTCGTGCTTGCGCTGACCTATGCCGGATCGGAAATAGACGGGCATGACACAATTTATGCCGATTGCTGGGCCGACGCTCTGGAATTGGATAACGCTGCCCATCAGCGGCTTGAATTCTATCGGCTTTTACACACGCTTTCGTTTATGGGCGAATATTTTCTGATTGGTGTGAATGGACAAAAATCGAGCTTTGACGCAGGAAAATTAAAAACGATGTACCAAAATTCTTCGGCAAGGCTGGAAAAAATTGCAAAACCCAGTCAAAACGGTCCCCATTAATTATGGATATAGTATCGCGGCGGCGAGGAAAGTTGCGGATCGACGATTTTCTTAGGGCACGGCCCATCGCATGCCCAAAATTTCAATGATATACTCCTGCCCGCAATGCCGATATTCAACAAAAAACCGCAGCCTTATGATTTGAGCAATTTCTCGATCCTCATCGTCGAGGATTCGGAATATATGCAATCTTTGATAACCCAAATGCTCAAGGCGTTCGGTGTCGGCGACATTCTGGCTTGCGCCGATGCAAAAGAAGCGATCGATCTTCTCACCGTGTTGCAGGCGAGCAAGAAGAGCCAATATCTCAAAAGCGTCGATATCGTTCTGACCGACTGGCTGATGCCCAAAGGCTCGGGCCAAGAACTTTTAACGTGGATCAGGAAGAGCGATAGGGACAGTATCCGTTTCCTGCCCGTAATCGTCGTCAGCGGCTACACGACCGAATATATCGCGACGATGACTCGTGATCTGGGCGCGAATGAATCGCTGGTCAAACCGATTTCGGGGACCAGCCTTGCCT
Organism: uncultured Micavibrio sp.; assembly: GCA_964539025.1. GTDB lineage: Bacteria > Pseudomonadota > Alphaproteobacteria > Micavibrionales > Micavibrionaceae > Micavibrio_A. The sequence goes on along the minus strand of CAZIFA010000002.1, from coordinate 250,477 downwards.
CTCGAATCTGTATGGTGATCGACCATCCACGCCCGTTCATCAAGGCGCCGCGATATTTCGGTCCGGACCGCCGTCGTCAGGATATAAACTATAACGGGCCGGAACGCAGGATCATCAAGGCAGAAGAAATAAAGGTCAATAGACATGGCGGCGAGTGAAGCGGGTTCCTCCGGCATGAAGATAGAAATGTACAAGCTGGCCAACCGGCTCAAAGCCCGCATGGGCATTCGCTTCAAGGAGCAGGATGACGGCTTTCTTGCGCCGGAATCGATTGAAGAAGCGGATAAGTTGATCGCGGCGCTGAGCGCCGAATGCCCGCAGATGATCGCTTCGCATCTGGAAAAACTTTCCGCGCTTTGGGCGCAGATGAAGAGCATGGAAGATTCACCGGCACGCACCGACATCTCACAACAAATTTTTACGCTGGCGCATGAGGTCAAGGATATGGGATCGATGTCCGGATATGAACTATTGTCCTATTTCGCGGAATCTTTGCGCGATTATATCGGTAGGACCGATCTGAACATGAAGGCGCAGGTTGTGATTATTCAGGCGCATATGGATGCGATGATGATCGTCAACCGTTCGGGTGTCAAAAGCGATGCGGGGCCCCAGGCCGAAGAACTCAAGAAAATGGTCAAAATCGCCATCGATAAATACCACTAAACCGTGCCTTCATGACCAAACCAGCCCTTTCATTCACCGTTCTAAAATCGCGTGACTTCAGGCTTTTGTTGTTCACGCGCATGTTCTCGCTTTCGGCTTTGCAGGCACAGGCCGTTATCATCGGATGGCAGATTTACGTTTTAACGAAAGATCCTTTTTTGCTGGGTCTTGCCGGTTTGATGGAGGCGGTCCCCGCGATCGCCTGCGCGCTGTTTGCGGGATATGTGGTGGATCACTCTCGTGCGCAAAGGGTTTATCTTTACTGCCTTGCCGCCCTGACGGGGACCACGATGCTGTTGTTTCTGATTGGCGGTGGCATATTCGATCTGGAAACACAGCAGTTTTTATGGCTTGCCTATGCCGGAATTTTTGCTTCCGGCTTCGCCCGCGCCTTTATTATGCCCTCTTCATTTTCGCTGCTCGCCGAAATCGTACCTAAAAAAGATGTGTCCGCCGCGTCCGCGTGGATGAGTTCGGGATTCCAGGCGGCGAGCATCGTAGCGCCCGCTATCGCGGGTTTGATCTATGGCGGTTATGGCGCAGCGGCGGCGTGGATGATGCCCGTCTTATTGATGGGTGCCGCGTTCTTCATGATGTTTTTCATCAAGGCAAGTCCGAAACGATTGGCCCAGATACGCGAACCCGCAGTTAAATCAATTAAAGAAGGCTGGAAATTCATCGTCAAAACACCGGTGCTTCTGGGTGCGATGTCGCTCGACATGCTCGCGGTATTGTTCGGCGGCGCGATTGCGCTTCTCCCCGCCTTTGCAACCGACATTCTTCACACAGGTTCGGAAGGGCTCGGCATTTTGCGCGGCGCGCCTGCGCTGGGCGCTGTGGTTATGGCTCTGATTCTGGCCGTGCGGCCAATGCAGACTATTCCGGTAACAAGGTTGCTATGGGTTGTGGCGGGCTTTGGCGTTTCGATGATCGGCTTCGGGCTCAGCACGTCATTCTGGCTTTCGGTGTTCTTCCTCGCGCTTTCGGGCGTGTTCGATTCCGTCAGCATGGTGATACGCCAGACGCTGGTGCAGCTTTTGACACCCGAGCATATGCGCGGCAGGGTCAGTTCGGTCAACAGCATGTTCATTATTTCGTCCAATGAGATAGGCGCGTTCGAATCCGGTGTGCTGGCAAAATTGATTGGGCTTGTTGCAAGCGTGGTGGTCGGCGGGGTCGGAACGCTGGTTGTAACGGGCGGCGCTATGCTTTTATTTCCGCAGATGCGTAAGACGGTGATTTATCCCGAAGAAGAGGAAAACCGCAAAAACTAGGCGGGTTGGAGCTTTTCAACCATGCGCCGCGCGATTTCTTCGGTCGGAATGACGGTCAGTTCGACATTCTGGGCTTCGAAGAAAGCGGCTTCTTCGTCGTTGTGCGAACGGACGAAAATACGCACATCCGGCTTGATGTCCCGCACCAGCTCGACGATACGGCGCGTGTCGAACGGATCGGGAAGTGTAATCATGATGGCGTCCGCCTTTTCGATCTGCGCTTCGCGCAATATATCGAGTTCCGTTGCGTCGCCCGCGATAGCATGTATTCCCTTTTCGCGAAGCTTTTCGACGATTTCCCGGTTTTCATCGACGACGACCAGATCGTAAGCGCCAAAATTGAGCATTTTTGAAATGCTGGTGCCGACGCGTCCCGCGCCGATCAGAACGATGAAGTGTTTAAGGGCCTTGCGCTCTTCGGCTTCTAAGTGCGAAAGCGCGTCTTCTTCGGAGATTTTTTGCGTCATACCGCAACGTATGCACCAATCGCGCATGGATCGGAATAAGATGGGATTGAGGGCGATGGAGATAAGAGCGCCTGCCAGAACGAGGTTTCGGACTTCGGCGTCTATCAACCCGACGCTCGCGCCGAGCGCGATCAGAATGAAAGAAAACTCGCCTATCTGCGCCAGGCCCACAGCAATCAGCAGCGATGTTTTCATCGGATAGCGGAACAGGCGGACGATTCCAAATGTCACAAGGAATTTTACCGCAACGATCAAAAGAACAGTGACGAACACTTCCAAGGGTTGTTCCACGATCACGTCGGGATCGAACAACATGCCAACGGCAACGAAAAACAAAACCGCGAACGCATCCTGAAAAGGTAAAACGCGATCAGCGACTTCGTGGTTCAAATCGGATTCACGGATCATCATCCCTGCAAAGAAGGCGCCAAGCGCCAGAGACACACCGAACAAAATAGCGGCCCCGAATGCAATCCCCATCGCCATCGAAATCGCGGCGAGGGTAAAAAGCTCTCGTGATCCGGTGCGCGATACGGCCGTGAGCAGCCATGGCAAAACGCGCTTGCCGACGATGACCATGATCGCCGCGAATAATCCTATCTTGCCGAATGCGGTGATAAGCTGTATTCCGAGCGCCGTATGGTCGTCATTGGTGACAGTACCTGCGGCAAGCGCTGGAATCAAAACCATCGCCAGAACCATCGCGACGTCCTCGACGACCAGCCAGCCGATGGAAATTTTTCCGGTAATGGTTTGCAGCAAATTATGGTCTTCTAGGGCGCGGAGCATGACGACGGTCGAAGCTACCGAAATGGCAAGACCGAAGATCAACCCGGTGCTAAGGCTCCATCCCATGATGAACGACATGCCCATGCCCGCCGCCATGATGATGAGAATGCGTAAAATGGCACCGAACGAGGCGATCTTGCGCACCTCCATAAAATCTTGAATCGAAAAATGCAATCCTACGCCGAATAACAGCAGTACGACGCCTATTTCAGAAAGTTGCTCGGCGATGTCGATATCGGCGATAAATCCTGGCGAGTGAGGGCCAATAATTACGCCTGCCAGAAGATAGCCGACCAGCGGCGAAAGGCGCAGTTTGGACGCGGCGAAACCGCAAACGAACGCCATGCCCAGACCGATGGCGATGGTGGAAACAAGAGGAAGCTCGTGCAACACTGACATTGATATGATTGTCACCGAAACGACTAATGAATGCCAGAAAAAACCGCAGTCTCTCTTGATGTCATCCCCGAGGCCTGTCGTAGGCAGGCACTAACGTCGGGGATCTAGGAAGGGCGCAGCGAAGCTGCGCACATATTATGGACTGGACCCCCGCCTTCGCGGGGGTGACAATAAAAAGTAAACAGCGTCTTTGCTATTTTATCAGCGCGCGAGCAGAGACAGTAAGGGAAACATCCGTCTCTCCGGCTTGTGCGACGGGCGGTGCCATCGGGGCCGCTGCATCCATTGCCATCTCACCGCGTGCCATCATGGTTTTATACATCGGCATGATAGGGCCGCCCGCATCAACATTGACATCTACGAGGTCTGCTTTGGATTTCCCAAGTGTTTTGGCGACGATATCGGCCTTGGCGGTGAGTTTTTTCAACGCCTCGACCATTAACTCATCACGCACCTTTTCCATGACTTCCGGGGAAAGCGTGTAGGCAAGATTGTTCATCGCAAATCCCATGTCCTGAATTTTGCCGACCGTATCGAGAAGTTTTGTCGAATCCTTGGATTCTATATCGATCGTCTGCGATCCTTTCCAGACGGGTTCATTCTTCACTTCGCCGGTTTGTTTGTTGACGACAACCTGCTGGTCGTATTTATAAACGGAATAGGCCCCCGTCGAAACTTTAAAGGCGGATTCTTTCTTGGCAAGTTCGAGTGCTTTTGTCATCGCTTCATTGATTTTCTTTTGCACAATGGCGGGGCTTGTCTTGTCATCAACCTCTATGCGCAAGGATGCGATCAGAAGATCTTGCGGCATGGTGCGTTTTTCCGTCGCCGAAAAATTGATGATGGTCGTGCCTTCGGGCGGCAGGGAGAGGCCGTTATCCTGTGCGCGTGCGATGTTGGAGGTGAGTGTACACAAGGCGATCAAAAACAGGATGCGGGTCATGGAAAATCTCCTATAAAATCTATCTATGGCGCTTAGAACACTATAATTTTAAGGCGTTTTAAGGGCAAGGCGGTTTTCGGTGCGTAAAACGACCGACCGACTCCAGAAATGAAATGCAAGGCCTGTAACGATATTGACCAGCGAAATCGCCCAGAATATGCCGATAACGCCGCCCAGCTTCGCGCCCAGGATTACGGCGGGGATTAAAAGCAGCAGCATTTTGATAACGGTCATCATCAACGACATTTGCGGCTTGCCCATGGCGTTAAAGGCCGAAGACCAGCCATTGACCAGCGCGTTGAACATGTAACACGGCGCGATAATCATGAAGGACAGCGTGGCGTAGTAAATCACCGTGGGATCATCTGAGAAAACCGAAGAGATCGGCGTCGCGAAAACAATCAGGATCGCCGCGACGATGATGCACCATATAATGCTGAAACCTATGGCATCGCGTAATGTCTCATGCACGCGTTCGAAATTTTTTGCGCCGAAATTTTGGCCGATGATAGGGCTCATGCCGACGGCGAGCGCCATCAGGATGATGAATGCGAATGCTTCGATGCGTGTAGCGATTCCAAAGGCCGCAACGGCTTCCGTTCCGTATTTTGCAAGCAGCGCGACAATGATGGTGTTGACGAACGGGGAGACCGCGGAAGTCAAGCCCGCTGGGATCGCGATAAACAAATGGCGTTTTGCCGAATCGGAAAACTCGTGCCAATGCATGCGGCCCAGCGGCAAAAACATTTTCTTGCGAAAGCCCAGCACATACAAACCCATCAACATGGCGATGACGTTGGAAAAAACGGTGGCGATGGCAGCGCCCTGCAATTCAAGGCGCGGCAATCCAGCCCAGCCGAAGACGAGAAAGGGAGCGAGTGCGGCATTGAGCAGGGCAACGCTGACCATGATCATGGCGGGCGCAAACGTGGAGCCTGCGGCGCGGATAGCGGAATTACCGACGAACGGCGTTGCCATGAACGGCACGCCAAAAAACCAGATCGTCATATATTGATGGATAAGGGGGCGCATAATCTCATCTGCGCCCATCGCTTCGAAAATAACATCGCGCAGCCCATAACCTATCAAGGCTAGAACCAGCCCGATTCCAAACGCCATAATCAGCCCGTGGGTGGTGACGCGCTTAACATCCTCCTCGCGCCCTTCGCCGATAAGGCGGGATACGACCGAAGACATGGCTATGCCAAACCCCATAATGATCGAAAAAACGAAGAATGTGACCGGGAAGGTGAAAGTCATGGCTGCGAGCTGGGGTGTACCGAGCAGCGAGACATAATATGTGTCGACCAGTTGGAAACTGACAATAGCGGCAATTCCCCAAATCATTGGAATTGTCATTCGAATCAAATGGTTACGTATGGATCCGGTTTTCAGGTCGACGCGGGTTGTGCTCATGGGCAATCTTTCGTGGTACGGGACGTACACCCGGCTGGGCCGAATATAATCCTTTCAGGTTTATCCTCCAGCCTACATGCGAAAGCAAGCGCCGATCTTTTTTCATAAAAAGATAAAAATCACGGTATTTTTAACTTTTTTTTAAGACCAAAAGGCTATTTCTAACAAGCTTATTAAATTTACATAAAATTTAAGGTTAATAAGTACAATGGTTTGGTTGGGCTGATGACTTCATGAGTCTAGGGAACAGTGCAACGGCAGACCAAAAAAAATTAACAACTCTGCCACTTAGGGATTAGGCTTATGCCATATGTAAATGTAAACGGAACGGGCGCCAATAATACGATGAGCTTTGTAGGCATTACCGGTGCCTACAATGCGACGCTGGTCAATCCGTACAGCGGCTACACGGTTACCATCTCCGGCATAAAGAACGTGAACAACGGCATTTATAACGGTATGGGCGGCAACGATACGCTTTCGATGACGTCGATGGGCGATGTGCTGATGCTGGTCGATTCCATAGGCACGATCATGGTGATGAATGTCGAACAATTCAACGCCGGCGCCGATGGCGACATTATTATTCTGGCCGATGCGAATGTGAACTACGGCAACGTCATAATCCGCGGCTCGACCGGCGATGACGTTCTCTGGTCCAACAACGGCAACGACACGGTGCTCGGCGGCGATGGCGACGATACAATCGATGGCGGCGGTGGCAACGATCTCCTGTTCGGCGATGCGGACAATGATTATCTCGCAGGCGGACTTGGCAATGACTCCCTGTTTGGCGGTGAAGGCGATGATACATTCGCTTATGTTGCCGATGCGATCTGGAGCGGCGGTGTAACGCTGGCAGGTCTTGGCTCCGCCATTCCTTTTTCTGCGATGATCAATCTCGATGGCATGAACCGGAGCTATGATAATTTCAACGGTGATGCAACGGATTCCCTGGTAGCTCCGACGGTCGGATACGACACGCTGATCATGACGTCGGGGGACGATGTTCTGGTGCTGAGCGATACGGTAAGCCCCGGCAATGCATCCTTCTTCCCGCGCGTTTCATACATGGAAGAAATTGACGCTGGCGAAGGCAATGACATCGTTGATTTATCGGGTGGCGAACACATTGCGACGACGATCCATGGCGGCGAAGGCAACGACATTCTGGCTAGCAGCGCGCATGATGATGCGCTGCATGGCGATGATGGCAACGACCGCCTGATGGGCGGCGCGGGCAACGATACGCTGTTCGGCGGCGAAGGCGACGACACCTACTATTACAATCTGGGCAATGGCTCTGACACGATTGTCGAAAATACCGGCACGGACGCCATTCATTTCGGCGCTGGTATCGCCCTCGGCGATCTGGATTTCGAAGTGTCGGGCCTTGATCTGCTGGTTACGATCGGCACGGAAACGCTGACCATTCAAAATCACTATGCCGCCGATCTTTCTGGCCGCATTGAAAGCCTCGTGTTCGATGATGCTTCCACTTTTAACCTGATCGGCTTCGTGCCCAACGACGCGCCTGTGGCGAATGATGATACGTTCTCGGGCAACGAAGATACGATTATTTCGGGCAATGTTCTTGCCAATGACACCGATGCCAATAATGACACGTTGACCGTTACGCCTGCCACGATCACGACGGGCAACGGCGGTACGGTCAATCTGAACGCCGATGGTTCTTTCACCTATCAGGGTGCCGCCAATTTTAACGGTACGGATGGCTTTAGCTATACGGCGGATGACGGTCGAGGCGGTGTTTCAGCCGCGAATGTTACGATTAATATCGCCGCTATCAATGATGCGCCTGTTGCGGGCGATGATGTTTTTTCCGGCAATGAAGATGTGGCCATTGCCGGCTCCTTGCTCGGCAACGACAGCGACATCGAGGGGAACCCGCTGTCCCTTGCCGGGCAAACAATTACCACCGTGAATGGCGGGACTGTGACTATCAATGCTGATGGCACGTTCTCCTACCTTGGCGCGGCTAATTTTAACGGCACAGATTCTTTCGATTACACGGTTCTGGATGGCAATGGCGGTTCGGATATCGGCACGGTCAATTTGACGATTGCCACAATCAACGACGAACCCGTTGCCAACGATGATGCATTCTCGGGCGATGAAGACACGGCTATAACGGGCAACGTGCTGGCGAATGATACGGATGTCGATGGCGATGTACTTTCCGCTGTTGCTGATAGCTTTACGACTGTAAACGGCGGCTCTGTCACGATCAACGCAGACGGTACGTTCTCTTATACCGGCGCGACGAATTTCAATGGCGCGGACGGTTTTGACTATACGGTGGTGGATGGTAATGGCGGCACTTCATCCGCCCATGTGGATTTAACGGTTGGTGAGGTAAATGATGGACCGGTGGCAAATGACGATTCTTATGCTGGGAACGAAGACACGCTCATCACGGGCAATGTTCTTGACAACGATGCGGATGCCGATGGCGATACACTCTCTGTTGTTGCCGGGACTGTCGCAACCGCGCAAGGCGGAACGGTCACGCTGAACGCAGACGGAACATTTTCTTATACCGGCGCGACGAATTTCAACGGCGCGGACGGTTTTGATTACACGACGATTGATGGTAATGGCGGAATTGCCACAGCGCATGTTGAGCTTGCCATCGCTGCGGTTAATGACGGCCCGGTTGCCAATGACGACGCGTTCTCTGGCAATGAAGACACAGTTATCACGGGCAATGTTCTGGCCAACGATTCGGATGTTGATGGCGATGCGCTCACCGTTACGGCCACAAACTTCACAACTGCCAACGGCGGCACAGTAACCTTGAATGCCAACGGAACGTTCTCTTATTCCGGCGCTGCCAATTTCAACGGTGGCGATTCCTTCAACTATACGGCCCGCGACGCTTCGGGCGCGACCTCCACGGCTACTGTTCTTTTGGCCATCGTTGCCGTGAATGATGCGCCTGTTGCTAACGATGATGCGTTTAACGGCCTGCGTAACGGCAATGTTACGGGCAACGTCCTGGGCAACGATACGGATATCGATGGCGATACGCTGAGCGCGCAGGCAGGCACCTATGCCACGCAGCAGGGCGGCACGGTTGTTTTGAACACGGATGGCTCTTTCACCTACACGCCCGCCGATAATTTCTATGGCGCGGACGGCTTCGATTACACGGCGCTCGATGGCAATGGCGGTTCGGATATCGCGACGATGGCGTTCAGCATCGATCTCGATCCCTCTCAATCGATCATCGGCACGAATGATGGCGAAACGATCCTGGGTACCGCTGGTAATGATGAAATCTTTGGCCTTGGCGGCAATGATATTCTGTACGGCGATGACGGCATTCTGACCGGTGCGACGATGGATAAAGCGTTTGTTGACACGAACATCATGCCTCAACTTAAAGAAGGCGTGAACATCAAGAACCTGCGTCCGAAGGGCGATCCGGCGCTCGGCATCGGCGAAGGCAATCTGACTGTTGATTTTGACGCCACGGCAACGATCACGTTCCGCAAAGGTTTTGCGGGTTACGATAACAGCTTTGGCGTGTTCGGCATCGCTGCCGACGGCACTATCGTCAATGCTTCGATGGAATGGAAAAACGTCAAGACGGCTGGTATCAACGTCGCGCATGATATCGATCTTCCGGTCGGTGCAGAAGGTGGTGCTTACGGCTTTTTCATCATCGGCAACGGCAACAATACCAATGGTGGCTACGCGGGACTGAATGTTACGGGCGATGGCGTCATCAGCTTTATCTATAACTACGGCAAGACTTCGCAGCGCGCCGCCACCATCAATGATCCGGGCAACAAAGTGTCCATTGTGTACAATGACGGTAATACGGTAAAAGTCCTGAAAGGCGATGTTTACTTAACGACCGAACGCGGTGATTCCACTTCGATCAACGAAGACGGCAAAATGCACGTTGTCTCCGGTCTGCTTGATAGTAATAACAAGTATCTGAATATTACGAATGGCGATGTTTCGGGCAAACCGACCACGATCACCAAGAACGGCTTCACGATCTCGGCGTCTACAGGCTATCTATGCAACAGCAATACCAAACTCGGTATTAATTCTTCTTCTGCTGGCGGTACCTTGGTATCGGGGAACGAAGCTCTTATTGTTTCGCTTGCTAACGGTGCACAGAAAGTCACTGTCAGCCTATCGGATATTTCCGGCGGCAACACCGGCATCGATTTCAAATTGTACCTGAACGGCGGCATAACACCGGTATCCTATGAATATCATACAGGCTCTGTCTCCGGCGGCAAGATTGATATCGTTCTCGATGCATCTGCCTTTGGTGGCGGCATTATCACGAAATTCGAAATATCTTCCGTTTCCAACTCTTCGAAAGGCGTTGAAAGCTTCTGGCTCGACAACCTGTATGCCGAAATTCCGGGCGGTACGGATACGAACACGCTGCGCATCGGCTTCGAAGATTTGTATGGCACGGGCGATGCCGACTACGAAGACGTTCTGTTTGACCTCGATATCAAACCAGTCACAATCGGCGATGTCACGGGCGGCAATGATGTTCTCGATGGCGGCATGGGCAACGACACGCTGTATGGCGAAGGCGGCAATGATATTCTGTTCATCGGTCTTGGCGCAGATCACGCATACGGTGGCGCTGGCAACGATGTTTTCGCGCTGAACGCCATAGATGGTGATGTTGATACTATTCATGATTTTGCGGCTGGCGATTCCATCAATATCTCTGATGTTCTGGATAGCTACGATCCTCTGAACGACGATATCGCTGATTTCGTCCGTCTGGTTCAGGTCGGCGCGGATACTCAGATCCAGATTAACGCAGACGGCGATGTCGGTGGTGCGTTCGTCAATGCGGCCCTGATTTTGGGCGGCGCGGGCACCACGGATATCGCGGCCCTGATCAATTCCGGCGCTCTGGTGGCCGATCACTCCGCCCTAGCATAAAAAGCCCGTCATCCCGAACGCGAAGCGGAGGGATCTTTGGCCTATCCGTTCTGCCAAAGATTCCTCACATTCGTTCGGAATGACGACTAAGCCTTGATCTTGTTGTTATATAACGATAACAAAAGGTCCTATGACCCCTTCGCTTCAGACATTGTTTTTGCCCCTTGAAGATGGCGCTGTAAAGCCGGATGGCCCTGCGCTGTTTTTGGGCGCGGCGCATCATCCGTATCTGAAAAATTTAAAAGCGGATTGCTGGCAGCCATGGAAACCTCTGGCGGAATCTTTACCGGATGTGCTGCCCGCTATTCCCAAAGATTCGAAATACGCACTGGTGTTGATCGATCTTCCCAAACAGGTGGACGAAGCGAAGCATTGGATCGCCTGTGGTCTTCGCGCGTTAAAACCCGGCGGCACGCTGGTAATAGCGGCTGCAAACGACGCGAATGGCAACCGCCTTGTAAAATGGCTGGGCGAGGCAGGCATAGCGTGTGAAAGCGAATCAAAAAACAAATGCCGTGTCGTCTGGGCGCAGCGTCCGAAAAAACTTCCTGACATTATCGAAGAATGGGGATTGGGCGGCGCGAAGCAATCTTTGCAAAGCGAAGAAGGGATCGAATTCATTTCCCAGCCCGGCCTGTTCGGCTGGGACAAGATTGATGTAGGCTCACATTTGCTTGCGGAAATTCTTCCCGAAAATATCAAAGGAAACGGCGCTGATTTTGGCTGTGGCTATGGCTATCTATCCTTGCGTATTCTCGAACAATGCAAAAATATTACCGCGCTGCATTTGATAGATGCCGATTCCCGCGCGCTGGATTGCGCGCGCGACAATCTGGAAGATAAAAAGAATGTTGCCTATGTCTGGGCGGATTTATCCAAACCTTCTCCTGATCTTCCCAAATTCGATTTCATCGTTATGAATCCGCCTTTTCACACTGGGAAAATAACGCAAGGCACGCTGGGGCAGGCTTTTATAAGTACCGCCGCGCATCATTTAAAAAAGGGCGGTACGCTCTGGATGGTGGCCAACGCGCATCTTCCCTATGAAGTGGTCTTACAGGAAAACTTCACCCGTGTGAAAATGACGCTGCAAAAAGACGGTTTCAAAATATTCGAGGCCGTGAAATGAAAGACCTTTCCCACATCAACGGCATTATCTGGGATCTGGACGGAACGCTCTATCGTTACGACGATGTGTTCCGCCACGCTTGTAATTTGGCCGCTGCGCGTACTGCGATCGATCTGGGCCTGAACATGCCGTTCGATGAAGCTGTGGCGCTCGCTACCAAATCCGAACGCGAATATGGCAGTTCGTTCAGGTTATTTGCCGATCACGGCCTGACTTACATGGATTTTCACCACCCTTATCATGATGCTGTCGATACGACGATCCTTCAAATAAACCTGCAAATGCGTGATACGCTCGCGGCGCTGAATATGCCGATGGTGATTTTGACGAACGCTTCGCGTCCGTGGGCGCTGCGCACCGTGGCGCATTTGCAATTACACGATCTTTTCACGGAAACAAATGTTCTGGCGTTCGAAGATGTCGGGCATGAATCAAAGGCGGCGGGTCCTGCCGGCTTCAAACGCGCGCTGGAAATTATCGGTACAAGGCCGGATGAGACGCTGATGGTGGAAGATTTGGCCCGCAATCTCGTTCACGCCAAAAAACTCGGGCTGACCACCGCGCTCGTCCATCATGGACAAATACCGGAAGATTCTCTCGATTTGGTGGATGTATTGTTTCCCGATACGCTGGAATTAGCGCGGGCTCTGCTCAGGTGATACTAGCCCTAAGCCTTCCTTAGACCAGCTTCTGAGTTCCGCATCGGCTTCCCGCTGTTCCTTGGCCATCGCCCGGCTGGCTCTGGCGGCTTCCTCGCGCACGTGCTGTGCGATATAAGGCGTCTGTACGATGCGATCAAACACGGCCCTCAATCTTATTCCTTCGGGCTGTCTGGTGCGTATGCTTTCTATCATGTTGGGTTTGGATGCGTATTCGAACGTATCTTTAATGATGTGCTGCAGGCCGTGGGAGATTTCCGGGTTTTCGCCACCAGTGCAAAAATCTTTCGAAACATTCAAAACCGTTTCCAAGATTTTTGTTTTGATAGGCAGCGGATTTTTATATTCGACCTCGGCGCAATAACTCATCATGCGCACGGAATCGAGATTTGGATTTTCCGCAAGTTTATCAACTATCGTATTAATATGCTCGGGCTGCCACATTTTGTCTTTTATGATCGTGTAGAAGGTGGCTGCGGCATGGGTATTATCGCTGGTGCAGAGCAACGATATGACATGGAGCGCATCGGTATAATTGGTCTTTGCAATTTCCGCCATAGCCTCCAGCGATTGTGTTGTATCGAAAGCGTTCAACGTGGCGATAATCTTGCCCGAAAGGTCATATTTGCAGGTTGCTGCGTTCTTGTAATTTTCCCTGTGCATGGATACCAGCGTCGAAATGACAGCCGTTCTGGCGGCTTCTGACGGTTGGCCGTTGAAATACCTCAGCACGCCTTCAGAGGGTGCATTCGGCGTGGTTTTATTCAACGAACGGATCAGGATATCGCTGTCCATCTCATCCGTTGCTTGCGGCTTTCTACCGCGCGGTTTGGTCGGGGCCGTAAGGCTGTTCAACCATGCGTCGAATTGAGCCAGTAATTTATTGAGCCGTTCCATCGGTCACACCCGCTTATTTTTTAAGCAATAAACGGGTTATATAAGACCATAATTCTTATGTCAATAATTGGAGCGAAGATAAAATGATTACTACGGCGCGGGTGGTACAAAGGATTCCGCGAACTGGGATCCTTGTGCTGCTGCTGCCCGTAATGCTGTGCTGACTGCAGGATGTCCCGCAGCGCGTTTCAAAATTGCCCGCAGACGATCCAGCGCTTCAGGTCCTTCGGCGGCGATGTCTGCAATCTTTGCTTCTTCCACAATGTTTCCTGGGACATGGTGGGTCAGCAATGCAGGTCCTATGCCACCTGTTGTGTTAAAATCGCCTTTCAAATCGGCAATGTCGAACATGGCTTCGGTTGCATCAAGCCTGAAGCGAGGTTCAAATCTTTCGTCCAATGCTATGCAATCAAGAAGTTCCGCGGCCTCTGCCGTGCCTTTTTTCTTGAGTTTTTCGATCAGCGTGTTCGCAAATTTTGCGCGGCTCTCCGCATCGCCTGTTTTCGATTGATGGCGGACGATGTCGCCAAATGCCCGATGGGCCTGCCTGCTTTTGCTGTCGGCCAAAAACCAGGCCGCATTCAGGGCTCTTTCCGGTGTTTCCTTTGAAACTTCCGCGATGGCGGCCAGAGAAAGCGGTGTATCGATGCGATCAAGCTGATGAAAAACATCATACTGTAATTCGTAGTTATCGCCCGCCAGCGTGTATATTTTTTTTAAGGCGTCGATTGCATGGTTGCCCATATCGCCCAACAGCATGAGGGCCCTGTGGCGCTCTGCAGGATCTTTTTCCGCGATCCGGGCGATGCCTGCTGCGGCATATTTTCCGCCGATATTTTCAAGACGGTTGAGCGGAAAAAAATTTGAGTCATAGCGATAGCTATCCCGGCCCGGCACATGACTCTCGGCAATGGCCATGCAGGCATCTTCAATCACATTTTCGGCTGTGCCAGTAGCACTTATAAGGCGGCCTATAATACTCACGACTTTTTCCTATCAATAAAAAGATAGGGGAATAATAGCCTTTGCTGTTAATTATGTCAATAAATATAAAAAACAATGGCTATAATGTAAAATATTGATTATATTGAATAATTTGTCTTATTCTGCCGCTTCGTCTTTATCCTGCGCGAAGCGCTCACCGCCCTTGGTGTCGGTGAAATCCTTGGCACCGGTCTGAACCGCCATCTTGGTCGGGTCGAACGTTTCGCCCTTGGCGTAGACCTTGTCTGAAAGCGCGCCGGGATGCAGCCCCGTTTCCTTGGCGACCATCATATGCACGGCCTCCATCGACAATGTGCGGTTTTCGCCGCGGAACATATTGTGCCACGCGCACGCCGCGTCCATCGTGATGATGGATTTATCGGGCTGCGTGCGTTTACGCATATGCTCATCGGTCAGTTTGACGACTTCGTCGATACATTCATCTGGAATGCTCAGCTTGTGGTGGCGCTCGTAATTCGGACGCACGCCGCGCAAAATCAATTTCGTCTCTTCTGAATTTGGCATCTTCAGCAAAACTTTTTGGAAACGCCGATCAAGCGCAGGATCGACCGCGACATACAGGCGAAATTCATCGAGCGTCGTGGCGCCGATCACGTGCAAATCTCCCACGGTAAGATATGGTTTCATAACTTCGGAAAGTCCTGCGTAGCCTGACCCCGTGACGGTTGGCATGATCGTGTGAATTTCGTCGATGAACATGATGTATCGCGGAAATTCCGGATGGTGATATCGTTCGGCGAGGCCACGGCAAATCGGAATGAACCGTGCCTGAAATTCCGCCGGAGAATCCGTTCCTGCTGCCATCGCGGGCATATCGAGTTCTAAAACTTGTGCGCCTTTTAAATAGTCGGGAACGCGTCCCGCGACAATCGCCTGCGCAAGGCCGACGACGAGCGCGGTCTTACCAACCCCGGCTGGTGCGAGCAGGCAGGCGTTTTTTCTGTTGCGTTGAAGAAGGATGAGCATGACGTTGTCGATCTCGACATCGCGTCCGATGATCGGGTCAAACCGGCCTTCTTTGGCCAGCGATGTGTAGTTCCGGCAATATTGATGGAGGAGGCTTTCCAGCTCATCCTGCGGAACCTTGAAATTGTATTTCTTTTTTTCGGCCATGGCTTTGAAAGGATAGGGGTTTATTCCACCCCTATAGTGTACCGCAAATGGTTAACAATCGGCAAATAGTGCCACTATTTCTAAACAACCATATTGACCCTTAAGTAAATTGTCTTATGACTAAGAAATGGCTACTTTCAAAAGAATCTTAATTACGGTGGGTATGGGCATCCTATCATGGGGCGCCCCGCGTTTTATAGTCGCATGCGGCGTACCTCTTGATCAATGGATTGTGATATTGGGGCGATGGGTAAATGTTCATCTTACGACAGAGGAAGCTCTATGGGCAGCGTTCGCCGTACTCTTTGGAATTTCATTGATTATATCCGGGATTGTTTTTCCATACCAAATTTATAAAAAATCAATTCCATTAAGGAGATTAGAAAAAATGTTGATTGCCGGCATGATATTGAGCGCGCTAACATTTATAGGCTGTGCATATGGATGGATTAAACGGGACAAAGAAAATGTGTCAGTTCAGCAAATAGAACTGCCACCAGTAATAGCTACTCCTGCTCCAACATTTCCCAATGCTATGCCGGCGCCTCTCCCATCAAGTAACGAAAGTTCCGAACCTAAGCAGAAACATTATTCAAAAAAGGACAAGGAGCGAATCGCAGATGCCTTCTACGATTTGAAGGAGATTTTAAATAAAGATGCACGTTCACTGCGCGATAAAGTAAGTGAGCTATCTAGTACTTATTATTACATGGGAGGGATAACTTCGATCATGCATATTTCTCCAATGCCCGAATTAAGAATTCCATTCAATGTAGATGTCTTGATTACAAAAGTTTCTGATATTCAAAAAGAAGCTGAACGCGTACAAAAAAAATTGAATGATTTCTCTCGAAATAATATTGCATATGAAGAAATATGGGTCGATATGTTAGATAACGGCAATAATAGCCCTATTGCAAAATTGATTGAACAATCAAATAAATTTTTATATCAGTTAAAAAATGCAAAGCCTTTAGCGGAATCCGCCCCTAATAGATCAGACAATATTTTGCGAACTCTTGATAAACCTGCCAAAGAATTTTTTATGACGCTAAATGACTATGATCGCTGGTTGCTTCAAGACACGCCTGCAAAGATTAGACAAAAAGAAAACTCAATTTTAATTGAATAGCTTATAACCCTGCGCGTATAAAACACCGGTCAAGTCGGCGTATTTCAGTACGTTGAGAAGGTTTTCTTCCAAAATCGGCTTGGGGCGGTAACCGATGCCGAGCCCTGCGGCGGCGAGCATGGGCAAATCGTTGGCCCCATCACCGATGGCAACCGTCTCGGCCAGATCGATTTTCAAATCGCCCGCATAAGAATTTAAAAACGCCAGCTTGGAATGTTTATCAAGGATCGGGTCCCCCACTGTGCCAAGCAGCGCCGCGCCATCATCATGCAAAATATTCCCGTGATGATGATGGAATCCGGCGTTCTTCGCAATCGCTCCTGTAAAAAACGTAAACCCGCCGGACACCAGAACGCATTTCACGCCATGCTCTTTCATCACCCGCACCATGACATCCGCACCTTCGCACAAAACCGTATCGTCTAGTGTCTGTTGCAACGCGCTAAGCGATAAACCTTTGAGCAATCCCACGCGATGCCGCAGCGCTTCGCCAAAATCCAGTTCGCCATTCATCGCCCGCGCGGTGATCGCCGCGATTTGCTCTTTGATCCCCGCAGCCTCCGCTAACTCATCAAGCGTCTCGGTCGTAACGATGGTGGAATCCATATCCGCGAGCAGCAATTTTTTCTTTCTGTGATGCGTCGATGTGCACAAAATATCGATCCGGTCATTCGCGAACAGGCCGCGCATCTGCTTCATCTGCTCTAATGTCGGCGCATTGGTCACCGGCAAATCCGCCGCCTTATGCGCATCGAGCCATGAAGGTCGCCCGTTCAACCCGATCCCCATCGAGGCAACAAAGCCCTCCAACCGCTCCAGATGTGCGATGGAAAGCTTTGTATCAGAAGATATTAATATCAGGACATGCGTCATAAATTTAAACTACCCGATATTGACGCACAGGCAAGTCATTGCGTATGGTCATCCCATCATTACATACATAAAGGGTGCCATCATGACCAAGCCGACCGCAAAACCGAAAAATCCCTGTTTCTCGTCCGGCCCCTGCGCCAAGCGCCCGGGTTGGAGTTTTGATAACTTAAAAGACGCGTTTTTGGGCCGCTCCCACCGCGCGGCAAACGGCAAGGCGAAACTCAACGAGGTCTGCGACCGTCACCGCAAACTGCTCGGCATCCCGGCGGACTATCATATCGCCATCGTCCCGGCTTCGGACACAGGCGCCGTTGAAATGGCGATGTGGTCGATGCTCGGCGCGCGCCCGGTTGATCTCGTCTACTGGGAAGCGTTCGGCCTTGATTGGTCCAAAGACGTCACGGCGGAATTGAAACTCGAAAACGCGACAACGCACAAAGCCGAGTACGGCTCCATCCCCGATCTTTCGAAAGTAAACACAAAAGAAAACGATGTGGTCTTCACCTGGAACGGCACAACCTCGGGCGTTCGCTCCCCGAACGGCGACTGGATCGCGTCCGACCGCAAAGGCATCACCATCTGCGATGCAACCTCCGCCGTGTTCGCCTACGACATGCCATGGGACAAGCTCGATGTCACGACATGGAGCTGGCAAAAAGTTCTGGGCGGCGAAGCCGCGCACGGCATGCTGGTGCTAAGCCCCCGCGCTGTCGAACGCCTCGAATCTTTTAAACCGAGCCGGCCCTTGCCCAAAATTTTCCGCATGACCAAAGGCGGCAAATTCGCCGATGGAATCTTCAAGGGCGAAACGATCAATACACCTTCGATGATGGCGGTGGAAGATTGCCTTGATGCGCTCAAATGGGTTGAGAGCATCGGCGGTGTAAAAGAAACCATCAAACGCTGCGAAGCGAATTTGCAAGCCATCGCCAAATGGGTGTCGGCTTCCAAAACTTGGGCGTTTCTGTGCGAAGATGACAAAGCCCGCTCACGTACATCGATCTGCCTGAAAAACAACGACCCGTGGTTCACCGCGATGAATGACGAAGATCGTCAGGCGTTCATCAAAAACATGGTCAAACCGCTCGACAAAGAATCCGTCGCATACGATATCGCAAGCTACCGCGACGCTCCCGCCGGTCTTCGCATCTGGGGCGGCGCGACGGTGGAAACATCGGATATCGAAGCGCTCATTCCATGGCTGGATTGGGCCTACGAAGCCGCCAAGGGCGAACAGCAGCAAAAAGCGGCGTAAAGACGCGCCCGAAAAAAATCAAGGGGCCTTACGGCCCCTTTTTATTATGCTTGCGGCGCCGGTGCGGCGAGTTCGCGTTGCAATGTTTTCACCATAGCGGCCTGCGGCGAATCCTCGATGAAAATTTCCGGATCGATATGTTGTCCGATCATGTTCTCAGGTAGGTAGTCTATCTTTTTGTCATCATCAAAAACATAATCGAACTTGGTGACGGCCAGTTTCGAAGCGATGTGTTTAAAATCATTTTTGTAAAAAAGCGGGACGATCCTCTCATTAAAATCTTCGTCTTTTGTGCCAAGTATCTGAAAAAAATTCTCAGGCAGATTTTTTGCCTTTAATTCAGATTCAACACGTCCGCAAATCGTGACGAACATATATTCACTTATGCCTGCTGTTTTGAATAAAACGACATGGCCTTGGGAACGCGCCTCGACCGCAAAATCGAACAAGCCGGTATTAAATCCATTTTTGAATTTCGGATCGACCAACGTCCCATTGAAATCGAGAATAATGGTCAGCGGCTTTGCGGCGTTGGTTTTAAACTCTGTTTGCATCGGAACTCTTTTGGCTTTTTTAAATCATTACATTTTAAAAGCAGGTGGTGGCTCTGCGGTAGTCGTTGCAGGCGCTGCTTCAGGAGCGTCCGAAGCTCCAGCAGATTTTTTCTCAAACCATGCTCTAAATACAGAATGGTCTTCTTGTGCACCGTCTAAAAGATCGTCCCAACCCGGTATAAACATTATTACTCTCCTTAATTGAATAGACGGCCACTATAGGCCATTTTCATAAAATGAAAAGCAAATATTTCTTGTAATATTAGGAAATATATCCTGCGTTGCGCGCCATGGTCCGCGAATTTTCAATGCGCTAGTTTGAACTGGAAAAGCGGAAAATTATTTCCCCGACCCGCCGGGTCCGCATTCGCCGTAACTATAGGCGGGCACGCGTGAAGCTGCGGTGAGGCTTTTCTCCGCCGCCTGAATAGCGGCCGCATTGTCGGCCATAAATTTTTCCATCGCCTTACGGTCCATCAGGATCGTCGTCTGCGCCGATCCGTCGCGCTGGCCCGTGCCGCGCTGGTGAACATCGATGGGTTCGGTTTTCAAAACATCTTTCATGTACGCGGTAATATCTTCTGCCGTGCCGGCAAACTTGCTGGTGAATTGCAGATAGGCGACATCGTCGCGCTTGATGGCGCTACCGATTTTTGCCTGACCTTCTTTATCCTTGGCGTCCGGATCGTTCGCAAACTTCACAACATCCGGCACCATCGGTTTCATATACGCGTTCTGGCCCCTGTGATCCTTGATCGTGACTTCATTGGGCACGGGTCCTGTGCAGACAAGGCTGGGATCGTTCAATTGCTTGTATGGTTTTGGCGGTGTCGGTTTGTCGGCGTAACGATCGACCTTTTCCAGGAAAGTCTGGACGACGGCGTTGGGATTCATCTTTGAAAGATCGGGTGCAGTTGCCTGCACCGGAATCATCATAGGATTGCCCGTTGCGCCTTTGAAATTATCACCCAAATTCCCCATACCAGCACAATATATGGAAATTATTAAACCCCGGTTAAGCGCAAAAACCTTGACAATATAGGAAATGTATCCTAATATGTGCCATGCCCTCCACCGCCGCCAGAACCACCCAAGCCTACCACCACGGTGTTATCCTGAAGGAGCCGCAGGCGACTGAAGGATCTCAGGAGATCCTTCGCTTCGCTCAGGATGACATCGGGGTAAATCCTGACCAAAATTTACTTTTGGCCCCCGTTGATTCCATTGAGAAATTCGCGCTACTTAAAAAAAATCCGCAAAACGAACTGATAGATCGCAATACCCCCCACCTAAATCCTCCCCCACAAGGGGGGAGGACTTCAGTACGGAAAAAGCCTTCCCCCCTTGCGGGGGAAGGTTTGGATGGGGGGTTGGTCGTTTCATCAAAACGCAAACGCGGTCAGCGCACATGGACCCCAGCCCAACGCCACGAAGCCGCCATGCGTGCCCGCAAAACAAAACCGTGGAAACATTCCACCGGTCCTCGAACCGATCAGGGCAAACGGCATAGCAGCCTGAACGCCTACAAACATGGCGGCAGCACCAATTCATCTAAAAAACTCAGATGGACGCTGCGCGAATATAGCCGCTTCCTTAACACCGTAAAACGCTGGGTAAGGGCCCGCCGATGGGCGCGTTCGCACGGAATGCCGGCCCCGGAATTCACATTTACGATGTGTCCGTTCGAACAACGCTTTTCTTCGCGCGCGCAACCTGCTATCAAGGCGGTCTGTTTTCCCGAACAAGACAAAATCAGGAGTCAAAAAATGAGCAAACCAAAAGTCCTAATATCCGACAAAATGAACAAACTGGCCGAAGACATCTTCAAAGCGAAGGGTGTCGAGGTCGACGTCAAAACCGGATTGAAACCCGAAGAACTCAAAGCGATCATCGGCCAATATGACGGCCTCGCGATCCGATCAAGCACCACAGTCACGCCCGAAATCATAGACGCCGCCGCGAATCTGAAAGTCGTTGGCCGCGCCGGAATCGGCGTCGACAATGTCGATATCAAGGCCGCGACGGGCAAGGGTGTGATCGTCATGAACACGCCGTTCGGCAACTCCATCACCACGGCGGAACATGCGATCGCGATGATGTTCGCGCTCGCCCGTGACATTCCGCAAGCGTCCGAATCCACGCATCTGGGCAAGTGGGAAAAGAACAAGTTCATGGGCGTCGAACTCTACAACAAAACGCTCGGCCTCATCGGCTGCGGCAATATCGGCTCCATCGTCGCCGATCGTGCGCTGGGCTTGAAGATGAACGTGCTGGCCTATGATCCGTTCCTCACCGACGAACGCGCCGTTGAACTGGGCGTCAAGAAAGTCGAACTCGATGAGCTGTTCACCAACGCAGACTTCATCACGCTGCACGTGCCCAAAAACGACAAGACCAAAGGCATCATCAACAAGGACTCAATCGCCAAGATGAAAAAGGGCGTGCGCATCATCAACTGCGCGCGCGGCGGACTCATCATCGAAGCCGATCTGAAAGACGCACTGGATTCCGGACAAGTTGCGGGCGCCGCGCTCGATGTGTTCGATACCGAACCCGCGACCAAGGACACGACGCCGCTGCTCGGTCATGCCAAACTCATCTGCACGCCGCATTTGGGCGCGAGCACGGATGAGGCGCAAGTGAATGTCGCGATTCAGGTGGCCGAACAAATGGCCGACTTCCTAATCTCCGGCGCCATCACCAACGCGCTGAACATGCCATCGATCTCGGCGGAAGACGCCCCGCGCCTCAAATACTACATGAAACTTGCCGAACAACTCGGCAGCTTCGCAGGCCAGATCACGGAAAACGCCATCAAGAAGATCGACATCTCCTTCGAAGGCACCGTGACGGAACTCAACGTCAAACCGCTGGTGCAGGTGATCGTGGCGAGCTTGCTGAAACCGCAGATGGATACGGTCAACATGGTCAACGCCATGGCGATCGCTGAAAGCCGCGGCATCAAAGTCACCGAAAGCCGCGCCGCGACGAGCAAGGAGCACCGCTCGCTCATCGCCCTCACGGTGGAAACGGATCAACGCACGCGCACTGTGTCGGGCACACTCTTCACGGGCCGCGAACCGCGCATCGTCAACATCGAAGGCGTGCCGATTGAGGCTGCGCTGGCGAAGGACATGCTGTTCATCCGCAACGAAGACAAGCCGGGATTGATCGGGTCTTTGGGCACGATTCTGGGCAACGCGAAACAGAACATCGCCGACTTCCGTTTGGGAAGAGTCGATGGTGCCGACTCCGCCGTCTGTCTCGTCTCGCTCGACGCTCCTCTGAACGACGCGCTGTTCAAGGAGGTCTCGAACTTGCCGCAGGTGAAAACGGCGAAGCGTTTGAGCTTCTGAGATTGACAAAATAGACGATTAGGACTATCATCCTAAACAATAACGGACGCATTGCGCCCAAATAAAACGGCCCTTCGGGGCCGTTTTTCATTCTAACCCCTAACATAAATCTGGAGAACCGCCCCGAGGATGTTGAAAACGTAAAACGAAACTTTGCCCGTGAGGGGCGTTACAAACGTCCCATCGAAAATGGGATTATCGATCAAGAACTTGATGATGCCATTCACAGCTTTCAGCGCGAAAATAACCTGAAGATTGACGGTCGAATGAATCCCGGCGGCGAAACCGAAGCGGCGCTTGTAAGCAAGCTCCTTAAACTTCCGATGAATCTTCCAGATAAAAGAAAAGCGGAATTAAAAAACGTAAATGAAATGAGGCCTTTGTATTTAGGAAAGAGCGGGTCAGGGGCTGGTGTAGGCAGTGTCACAGCATTGGGCGGTGGCATGCTCTGGCAGAATAGCACTCCCGATGATCGAGATAAAATAGTACGTGCTTTAGATGATATTTTAGATAAAGAAAATCCAGATTACGATTATCGTGACGATTGTTGGGAAAGATATCAGGAAAATCTACGAAAGTGTAACCAAGTAGCAGATAAAAAAATTGCCGCTATATGCAGGGAAACCGCTTTTATGCAATACTCACAATGCGTAGCAAAAAAACCACAAGAACATTGGCGTGATATACATACGTGGGAATAAACATATACAATGCAAAAAATTGATAAGGTCGTTTATATTTATATAACAGGTTTTGACGATAGGCCCTGTATAAAAGTCGGAACAGGTCCTTATCATCCCTTCGTAACGAGTTACGTATTTACAGGATCGCCGCCCTATCCTATGGAGGCTTTTGTAAATCCCGAAAATGAAACGCTCTATAAAATGGGATTCTCTTTGATGTTGGGATTAACGCGTTGGGAGAATTTATCCCAAGTGGGTAATAAAAAAACCATGCTGGCTGTTTATACAAAACCTTTGGGCAATAATGTCAAAATGGTAATAGACGAAGAAAAACTATCTCCTGCCATTATTAGGGATCATTATATATCCATGCCCTTACAAAGTATAAACGAGGATGATCTTATAAAAGATAAAAAACAGCAGGCAGATTTGGCACGCTTGGTTCTGAAGGCCATGTTCGGAGATCTCAAAATAAAATCAGACCCACTGCAAAAGCGGATCTGATTTTAGGGTCGTTTGGAAATTACAGTTTATCGACGGCATCTTTGACGCCTTTTTTAACGTCTCCGACGAATTCCTGTGCCTCGCCTTTGCGTTCCTGCGCGATGCCTTCGCCGTGCAGCGATGCGTTGTCCGTCGCTTTGCCGATGCCTTGTTTGGCCTTGCCCATACCTTGGTTCATGATGCCTTTGGCTTTGTCCGATGTGCTACCCATAACGGTCTCCTTTTGATTGTTTGTGTGTCGCAACACAAACAATTGGCTGGGCCGAAGGTTCCAAAATCCGGATTTAAGCGGGATTTGATTGAATTATTTGGCAAATTTCTTGTGATGGTAACGATCGCACGCCTGCTGCAATTCCTTAATCAGCATTTTCCCTGCCGTACCGCCATCACCGTTCATCTTACGCACGATGATCATATGCAGCGATGCATGATGCGCCTTGACTATTTCATACGCGTCTTGATCCATCGTCGTAATCGTTTCTAAAAATCCCAGCATGATATTGGCGAGCGAGCCGATCAGTTCATAATGAAAAATCGTGGCGTTCGCCTTTAATTCCATGACGGGAACGGTGAGCAGACTTTTCATTTGCTCCATTGTCACCGACGGATCGTTCGCACGTTTTAAGGCGGCGTCGAGCTTGTCAAGAATGGTCAAGGCCATCGGTGCGAAATCGACATTGTTATTGTCGATGACATGTTGCGAGGATTTGATCGTACGTTCATCGATCGGTCCGGTGCCGACTTTCTTTTGAAGCGTGTAATCCGCTTTGATGATGCTCGCTTTGTCTTTACTCATTCTCTACTCTTTTACTCCAGTGTTATTTTCTAAAATCGATTTCGACAGATGATGATGTATTGCTGCGGTCCTCTTCCCGGCGGAAGGGGCCGCGATGCCCGTTTTCAAGATCGCGACGCCTGCGCCGATCTGGTCCGAAGAAATCCTGCGTCTCGATGAAATCGCGCGGTTTGTTAATCACGTGTGTGATGCGACGCGCAAGATCGTGCGCGGTAAATGGTTTGACGAGGAATTCCGTGACACCTGCATCGCGCGCTTCTTCCACGCGCGGCCATGCGCTGTAACCGGTTATCAGGATCACGGGTACGAGTTTGTTGGGCGATAGCTTATGCTTGCGGATCATGCGGGTCAGTTCAATCCCGTCGGTCGGCTCCATCGACCAGTCGCTTAAAACAATGTCATGATGGTTCTGGCAGAAAATGCGGAACGCATCCTGTCCGTTGCTGCTTGTCTGAACATTTTTAATACCGAGGGCTTCGAGGACGGAGACCAAAAGTTTTTGCATGGGTTGGGTGTCTTCGACCACCAGCATGTTCAACTTATCGAATTTAAACCCCATAACTTACCCATTATCAGACTTTATTAGAAGTACATGATTTAACACGAATATTCCAAGTTCTTCAATTCTAGCATAAAGCCAAACGGAATGCGACCGTGTGGTTTGGTGCAATGCATCTTTCTTGTGGCAAAAAGGACTGGGCAGGGAACGAATTTTCCCACAATGCTGTTCATCTTCGGCAGGGGAAATTTCCGGTGCATATATACGGTTTTTCTTATTAAGAACGTACATTTTGAGGATATGGTTAATGGCTGGTAAATCATCACACGCCAAACAGGAAAATCTGCAAACTTTTATGGGACCGGAACTGAAGTACGTTCATGATCGCGCGCTTATCGGCGGGCAATGGGTGGAAGCCTGCGGAAAAAAGACGTTTTCTGTACAAAATCCTGCTGATTTGTCCCGCATAACCGACGTACCCGATATGGGGGTAGAAGACGTACATGCGGCCATAGATGCCGCCCAAACAGCCTTTGAAGGCTGGTGTACGCGTCTGCCGCTCGACCGGGCAAAGATTCTGAGCCGCTGGGCAACCTTGATTGAGGAACGGGCCGGGGATCTGGCCCTTCTGATGACCTGCGAACAGGGTAAACCCCTATCCGAAGCAAAATCCGAGGTGCTGGGGGCTGCTGCCACGATCCAGTGGTGTGCCGAAGAAGGCCGCCGCCTGTACGGCGAGTTTCTCGAAGGACCCAAGCCGGGAACCCGAATTATTATCAGTCGCCATCCGGTCGGGGTCGTGGGTGCCATCACCCCCTGGAATTTCCCTGTTTCAATGATTACCCGCAAAGTCGGGCCTGCCCTTGCTGCCAGGTGTACGGTGGTTTTAAAACCTGCGGAATCGACACCGCTCTGTGCGCTGGCGCTTGCGGGGCTGGCGATAGAGGCGGGATTGCCGGGCGGTGTTTTCAATGTCGTCACATCACAAAACGCATCCGAGATCGGCAAGGCCCTGACGTCCGATCCACGCGTACGCAAAATATCCTTCACTGGATCTACCGGGGTTGGCCGCAAGCTGATGGCGCAGGCTTCCGAGCATGTCCAAAAAATTTCGCTTGAACTTGGCGGCAACGCGCCGTTCATCGTGTTTGAAAGTGCCGACCTTGAAAAAGCTGCCGAAGGTGCGCTCGCCTCGAAGTTCCGCAACGCCGGTCAGACTTGCATCTGCGCCAATCGGATTTTTGTCCAAAAGAGCATTTATAGCCGTTTTCTTGAGGTTTTTCGCAAAAAAATAGAAACATTGAAAGTTGGGCCTGGATGGAAAAAAGATGTTTCCATCGGGCCGCTTATCAACGAAAAAGCCGTTCAAAAAATTGAAAGCATGATCGAAGAGGCAAAAAAAGCCGGGGCAAAAATCGAACTGGGCGGTCAGTGTGACAAACGTCTTGGCGCAACCTTTTTCGAACCAACATTGATTACCGGCGCGCCGGACAATGTCCGGCTGGCCCG
The DNA here is from genome assembly GCA_964539025.1 of uncultured Micavibrio sp. GTDB lineage: Bacteria > Pseudomonadota > Alphaproteobacteria > Micavibrionales > Micavibrionaceae > Micavibrio_A. The sequence continues at coordinate 223,609 of CAZIFA010000002.1, read as the reverse complement.
CGAGGAAATTTTCGGCCCTGTTGCGGTTCTTTACAGCTTTGAAAGCGAGGATGAGGTTGTCCGCCGGGCGAATGACACGCCCTATGGTCTTGGCTCTTATATCTACACAGCCGATCAGGCGCAGGTCTGGCGGGTGAGCGATAATTTGGCCTACGGCATGGTGGCGGTGAATGAGCCGCTGCTGGCCACCGATCTGGCCCCTTTTGGCGGCATTAAGGAATCGGGAATTGGAAGGGAAGGCGGCAAATATGGTTTACTCGAGTACACCGACATTAAATACCGCCTGTTCGGATAACTGGAAACTGTACAAATGGTGTTCTAACTACATGAAAAACAATGGAAAAACACTGGTAAAATTATAATTAACATAATGTTTGACACTTATGCTGAATCCATGTAAAAAATGGCAATCTCATTAGGAAACTGTTAACTATTCGGGCTTGCCGTCAGCAATCGGCCTGCGAAGTGTTAAATTACAAGGAGTAAAAATATGGCATCGAACAACCTTATTTTCGCCGTTCCGAGCGCGAATGCCACCGTGAATCACAAATTACCGGAAGGTGAATCCGCTCAGCTCTCATTCTCTCCGGCGGATATTGACGGTGTGTCCCTCGATGCCAATGGCGGCCTTGTGATAAGTTTCTTCGAAGGCGGTAAGGTTACTTTCACCAACTTCCAGTCTTTTATTGATAACGGCAACACGCTTTCGCTCGCTGACGGCACAAAGGTGGATCCTAAACTTCTGTTCAACGCACTCGGCGGCCAGAATGCCAATCCGTTCCCCGGTGAAGATGTCATCAAGATCGACCTGCCTTCCGCAAACGCGCAAAAAGACATCACGCTCGATCCCGGCAAGAAATACATGTTCAATTTCGATCTGTCCGAAACGCAAGGCGCAGACGTTAAAGACGGCAAGATGGTCATTTCTTTTGAGAATGGCGCAAAGATCGTCGTCACCAACTACGAAACCGCGATGGCTGACAAGAACCCTCCGGAACTCTCACTTGCGAGTAAGACCTGCATCGTCTCAGGCGACGATCTGATCACCAACATTCAAGAGTTGGCGAAAGCCAACTCTGCGGAACCCATGGTTCTGGTCGAAGAAGAAAAAGAAGAAACCAAGCAGAAATCGAAAATCGCAGCCGCCGATATGGAAGGCAACGAAGACACAGGCCCTGGCAACAAAACCGACCTGGGGTACAAAGCCGAACACACGGAAGGCGAGGGCGCCGCGGATGAAGAAAAAGTAGCGAATGTAGAGCCTGCCGCTGGCGAAGAAGCAGAAATCGCCAAACAACTGGCCGCTATTGAAACGGCGGCTGGCCCTGCCGCAGGTCCCGGTGGAAACGGTTATCGTTTCCAGAGCAGCTTTGCGCCGGATCCATTCCAGACCAACCCCGATATCGGACCGATCAATCCGACGGCACTGGGCTACCGCGCACCGCAGCTTCAACCGAGCCAGTTCATCATTCAGGATGAAGACGGTACGCCGTTCATGGTCGGTCCCGAGGCGAAACTGGTCGATGAAACCAATCTTGAAAACGGCCCGGTCAGCGTTTCCGGCCAACTGAATATCAATTACGGTGCGGACGGCCCCGGCAGCGTCGGCCCGAACGGCACGTTTACATCCGGCGGTTCGCAAACCAACGGCACTTTATCGCACAACGGCGTGCAGATTGATGTCACCGTCGTCGGCAACACCTATATCGGCGTTGCAGGCAGCGTGAAGGTTTTTGATTTGACAATCAATCCGCAAACGGGCGCGTACGAGTTCACGCAATACGAGAATCTGGATCATGCCGACGGCACCAATCCAAATGACGAAATCGTTCTGAATTTCGGCGTTACCGCGCGCGATTCCGATGGCGATCCCGTTTCCGTGACGATCCAGATAGTCGTTGCCGACGACGTTCCTGAAATCGAAGGCGATTCCGGTTCCGTCGATGAATCCGATTTCGGAGCTACTATTTCGACCTCCGGCAACCTTGCTCATGATTACAATCAGGACGGTCCCGGCAAAATCGAAACGACGGGAAGTTTTGTGTCTTCGGGTTCGCAAAAGAACGGTACGCTGTCTTCGGAAGGCGTAGCGATCACGGTAACTCCCACCGCGAACGGTTATGAAGGGAAAGCGGGCAATGTTGTTGTCTTCACGTTAACGCTTAACCCTGCCAATGGCGATTACACCTATACCCAATTCCAAAGTCTTGATCACGCGGACGCCAATAATCCAAACGATGAGATCGTTCTGAATTTCGGCGCGAAGATTGTTGATTACGACGGTGATTCCGATACGGCCGACATCGTCATCACGGTAAAAGATGACGGTCCTGACTTCCAGACCTGCGGTTGCGGTCCGAAACCTGACAAAGGTCTTGAGACGGTCGATGAAACCAATCTGAAAAACGGCCCTCTCGTTGAGACGGGCAAGCTCGACGCCGATTTCGGCGGTGATGCGCCGGGCTCTTACGGATTCAAGGCAAACGGTTTTACGTCTTCCGGTTCGCAAGCGAACAACGCGCTCACCCATAACGGCGTTCCGGTCGTGGTCAGCCTTGTCGGCGGCGAATGGGTCGGTAAAGCGGGTAACCTGACGATCTTCAAGCTGGAACTTAATGTTTCCACGGGCGATTACAAATTCACGCTGTACGACAATCTGGATCATGCAAACACATCAAATCCGGATGATGAAATTACGCTGGATTTCGGCGTGATCGCATCGGACGGCGATGGTGACGGCGCGGAAGGTTCCATCCGCATCATCGTAAAAGATGACGGTCCTGTCGCGAACGACGATTTCAACACATATGATACGACATTCGGCGTTGCCAACGGCAATGTCGTCAGCGGCCTGAATGGTGGCGCTGGCGCAGCAGATGTCTTGTCGACCGACGGCAAGGAAAACGGTTCGAACGACAACACGGTCGTAAAGATCGCTTTTGGCGGCAACGAAGTTGACGTTCCTGCTGTCGGCACTGTCTCTATCGACGGTCAGTACGGCACGCTCACGATCGCTGCAAACGGCACGTATTCTTATCAAGCGTTCAGCAATGGCGGCATGATTAATCACGGCGAGGAAAAACAATTCATCGCGGGTCCTGCCCTGCCTGACTTTGATGAAATGGCAGCGCTTGATGCTGTCGAACAGCAATCGCTGGGCGTTGCGCCTAGCAATCTTTCTGTTAATGAAGGCGATACGATCACCATCAAATATGTCGGCGAAACCGCTGGCTACGACAACACGCTCGGCGTGTTCACGGTTGATTCCAATGGCGTATTGCGCGCGGAAAAAATAGTTATTAAATCCACCGAAGATGCAACGCCCGGCCAGCCGATCAGCTACACGGCAGGCGCAGGCACGGTTTCCATGGGTTTTTTCCTGATCGCCAATGGCGCGAACCTCAACAATGACTATGCCGGAATCGATCTGAATGCCGGTACGCTGAATTTCGTCTATAAATACGGCACGGCTGACGCGCGCGACGCCAAGGAAACCGATGACGGTCAGTTCATCTCGCTGGTACACACCAGCGGTTCGAACGTTGAAACCGTTCTCTCTGGCCCGCTTTATTTCACGACTGAACGCGGCGGTTCCGACAATCTCAACGCGGATGAATCCGTCCGCGTCGTTTCTGGTATCCCGAACGGAGATAGCGAAACATTGCGCATCGGCTTTGAAGACAAGGAAGGCCTTGGCGACAAGGATTTCAATGATCTGATCTTCGATGTTTCGGTTAAGGGCGAAGATTGCGGATGCCATGACGCAAATATCAAAGATGAATTTATCTATACGCTTAAAGACGGCGACGGCGATACCGACACGGCGAAACTGACGCTGAACGGTCAGGATCTGACGGATGACCAGCCGACCATCGTACCGCCCGCTGTGGAAGTGGTCGATGAAACCAACCTTGCTTCTGGTGTTATCACTGAAACAGGCGTTGTTACGGCCGATTTCGGCACGGACGGCCCCGGTACGATTTCTGGAAACGGTTCTTTCACCTCGGGCGGTTCGAAACTGAACGGCGCTCTGACCTCCGGCGGCGTAGCTGTCGTGGTCAATCTGAACGGCAATGTTTATGAAGGTAAAGCAAACGGCGTGACGGTGTTCACCTTCACGATCCAGCCGAACGGTTCTTATACGTTCAAGCTGTTCGAACAGCTTGACCATGCTGACGGTAATAATCCGAACGATGAAATCACACTGAATTTTGGCGTGAAAGCCGAAGATTGCGACGACGATAAAGCAAACGCTACGGTTACCGTTAAAGTAAAAGATGACGCACCGGATGCTGTTGACGATGGCAAATCGGCCTCTGAAGGCGGCACGGTTACGGGTAATGTCACGAGCAATGATATCGTTGGTCAGGACACGCCCGGAACGGTTACGAAAGTCCAGTTCGGCAATCAGACTTATAATGTCCCAACGAACGGTTCTGTCCAGGTGGTCGGTCAGTACGGCACGCTCACCATAGATAAGACGGGCGCGTACAGCTACACAGCAAACAATAACAATCCGCAGGGCGTCGATTCCTTTGTATATACGCTCAAAGACAACGACGGCGATACAGACACGGCCTACCTGTCCTTTACGGTTACATGCATCGATGATGTCCCGACGGTGACGCCGGCCATCGAAACGATCGACGAAACCGATCTGGTATCCGGCGTTATCACCGAAACGGGTTCTGTCACGGCATCTTACGGCGCAGACGGTCCCGGTGCGATTACGACGAACGGATCGTTCACAAGCGGCGGTTCGAAACTGAACGGCAACCTGACCTCCGGCGGCGTTCCCGTCGTGGTCAGCCTGAACGGCAGCACATACGAAGGTAAGGCCAATGGCGTTACGGTCTTCACGCTGGCGCTCGCCGCGAACGGCTCGTACACGTTCAAACTGTTCGAACAGCTCGATCATGCCGATGGCAGCGACCCGAACGACATTATCTCTCTCCAGTTCGGCGTGAACGCAACGGATGCCGATGGCGACGTTACACCAACGACGATCACGGTAAACGTCAAGGACGATGCGCCGGATGCGAGAGACGACGGACGTGCCGCGACCGAAGGTCAGACCATCACGGGCAATGTCACAAGCAACGATGTTATCGGTCAGGACGTTCCGGGTACGGTTATCAAAGTGCAGTTCGGCAATCAGACTTACAATGTTCCGGCCAATGGCACGGTACAAATTGTTGGACAGTTCGGTACGCTGACCATAGATAAAACGGGCGCTTACAGCTACACGGCGAACAGCAATAACCCGAACGGCGTTGATTCCTTCACCTATACGTTGAAAGACAACGACGGCGATACAGACACGGCCTACCTGTCCTTTACGGTTACATGCA
>CAZIFA010000002.1:0-218158 GCA_964539025.1 uncultured Micavibrio sp. | reverse complement strand
TCGATCATGCCGATGGCAGCGACCCGAACGACATTATCTCTCTCCAGTTCGGCGTAAAAGCCACGGACGCCGATGGCGATGTCACGAACTCGACGATTACGGTACAGGTGAAAGACGATGCACCGGATGCAAGAGATGACGGCCAGATCGCTACGACAGCCACGGTCACGGGCAACGTCACGAGCAACGATATCGTAGGTCAGGATGTTCCGGGTGCGGTTACGAGAGTACAGTACGGAAGCCAGACTTATAATGTTCCGACAACCGGTACGGTGCAGATTATCGGCGCAAACGGTACGCTGACCATTGATAAGACGGGTGCCTACACCTACGCACCCAAAATCGGCGCAACTGGCACAGATCAGTTCATGTATGAACTCAAAGACAGTGATGGTGATACCGATATTGCATATCTGTCACTGACGTCCAATTATAATCCCGCACCGACGGTGACGATTACCGCAGACGATGTTTTAGTCAAAGAAGACGGCAATATAAATGTACCGGTTCGTGCGTCCTTTACGGGCGGTTCGGGCAACGAGACGATGACCATTTCGGTCACCGGCGTTCCCGCAAACTGGACCGTGACGGGCTGGACCAACAATGGCGGCGGTAATTACTCGTTTACCCTGCCGCAAGGCCAGACCAACTACATAGGCGGATTGAACTTCAAACCGCCGGCCAACAGCGATGTTGACCTGAACGGCCTCGTATTCAAGGCATCAGTCTATGATCCTGATACAAGCGCTACGACGACGGCCACCGATACGGCCAATATCGTCGTCGATGCCGTGATAGATCCGTTGTCGTTCCAGGCGAGCGCGCAGTTCGTCGTTGGCGGTCACAACTACAACTTTACGAACACACATGAGAACGCTCCAAAGGTTTCGAAACTGAATATCACGAACCTGACGCATCCTGATGCGGATGGCTCGGAATCGCTCAAGAGCATTACCTTTACGCTTGATGCGACTATGGCGGCGTCAACGATTATCGCGGTCAGAGAAGACAATGGATCGTACTATCAGGCAGGCGTTCAAGGTACGAACGGTGGCAGCACGACCTATACGATCGATCTGTCGGGTATGACGTATGAACAGGCCCTGAGTTACATCCAGAACAAGCTGTATCTCTATAATCATGGTGCAAGCAATCTGGATGGTGCCTACAATCTGGGCATCACGATTGTCTCTTACGAGAAGCATCTGAGCGGCGTGGAAGCAGACTACACGGACAACGAGACCAGTTATACGGTAACGCTGCCGATCGTCTTCTGTCTGACGCCGCTGGTCATCGACATGGATGGCGATGGCGTAGAACTGATCCAGCAATCCAACGGCGTGATGTTCGACATCGACAATGACGGCGTCAAGGACAAGACGGGCTGGGTCGCGAAAGATGACGCTCTGCTTGCGCTCGACAAAAACGGCGATGGCTTGATTAATGATCGTTCGGAACTGTTTGGTAACGACGACACGCACAGTGACGGTTTTGCAAACCTTGCTTCGTACGATGGCAACAATGATGGTGTTATTGACGCGAACGACGATATCTTCAAGGACTTAAAAGTCTGGCAGGATATCAACGGTGATGGTATTTCGCAGACGAACGAAATGAAATCGCTCGCCGACGTCAATATCAAGGCGATCAATCTGAACGCGAATCTGGTCAGTTATGACATCGCGGGCAACCCGATCAGCCATGAATCGAACGTCGTATATAATGACGGTTCAACATCACAGGTGGTCGACGCATGGTTCGCGTACCAAAGCGGCGCAGGGGTCGATAAAGGCCTGACGCTCCAAGGTACGCAAGGCGCGGATGTCATGTCGGGTGGCACAGGAAGTGACGATCTGTACGGCGGTTCGGGCGCGGATACGTTCCTGTTCCAGACGATCAATGAAGGTGCCGACACGATCAAGGACTTCAACACGGCCGAAGGCGACAAGATCGATCTTTCGAATCTGTTGGCGAACTATGACCCGGTCACCGATGCGATCACCGACTTCGTGTTCGCGACGCAGACGGCGGATGGCAACACCATCCTGTCCGTCAACACGGACGGTGTGGGTGGTGCCACAGCGGTCCGTCAGGTCGCGGTTCTCGAAAACGCGACGCTGAACGTGACGGATCTGTTCAATAACGGCAGCATCATCGTCTAATATTAAGAAATTGGAGGGCGGGGCTTAAGAGGCCCCGCTTTCTTTTGCGGCCAAAGCGGAACGAAATGCCCTTGAAAAGCTTTAGTCGGCGGTAAAACGGGCCAGGAGGGGCTGTCTTGGGGAACTTTTACCATTTTATATCCCGCCGCTTGTGACAGATTTGGAATATTTTTGGTTCGGGTTTGGAACCGGCGCATCAAAGCTTGACTTTTCATATGATGGGCGCGTAAATACAACCCGAACTGTGTATAACTTGACTTGCACCCTATGGCAAAAAGCGTCATAAATAACGTGCAAAAGTCATTGATTTAAATGGCATATCAAAAGGGTCTTACTATGACAAAAACCGCACTGAAATTCTCCGTCTTCTCGCTGGCTTGCGCACTCGCTATGGGTGTTTCTTTTCCGGTGACCGCTCAGGAAAAACCTACGGAGATGAGCCTTTCTCAGGCGGTTTCGACCGGTGTCATGACCAATCCTGAATATGGCCGTGTTGCTGCGTCTCGCCGCGCCACGGATGAAGAACTGAATCAGGCCCGCGCACTCTACCTGCCATCGATCGATATGCGCGCCGATGGCGGTTTTGAAAAAACCGACAGCCCTTCGACCCGGGCCGTGGGCGATGACGACGAAACATTTTCCAAATACGATGCTCAACTGACCTTAACGCAGATGCTGTTCGATGGTTGGTCCACCAAGTATGAGAACAGACGCCAGAAAAACCGCGTGCAATCTTCCGCGAGCCGCGTCCGCGAGACATCGGAATTGACCGGTCTTGATATCGTTGAGGCGTTCCTCGAAGTGATGCGCCAGCGCGAGCTTCTCACTATCACGCGCGATAACGTCGCCGAACACATCGCCATCATGGGCATGATCGAAGAAGGCGTGAATGCAGGCCGTTCGACCGCTGCCGATCTTGAACAGATCAAGGCACGTCTGGCCGCCGCCCGCGCGCAGGAATCCACGACCCGTCAGTCGCTGCGCAATGCCGAATCCCGCTTCCAGCAGGAAGTCGGCGATATGCCCAAAGATCTTGTAATGCCCGCCGTACCGGTCAACGCGATTGCGGCTGATGTCGAAATGGAAGTTAAGCAAGCGATGGCGCAAAGCCCGACACTGGCTGTACGTGAGTCCGATATCGAAGTGGCGTACAACGAATATCAAGGTACGGGTTCCACGCTGTATCCGCAGCTTGACCTGCAACTTGGCGCCCGTCAGGGGCACAATAATGGCGGTATCGAAGGCAAGGACCGTTCTGCCTCGGCTCTCGTCGTTATGAACTGGAATCTATATCGTGGCGGCGGCGACGTTGCCCGCGTTCGTGAATTCAAGCACCGTCACCAACAATCGAAAGAAGAGCGCGCTGTGGCCGTTCGTCAGATCGAAAACGATGTCCGCCAGACTTGGGCATCGATGGTTTCCGCTGGTGAACGTGCCAAGGAATTTGCCTCTCAAGCTGCCGCGAACGGCGAAGTCGTCCGTGCGTACAAAGACCAGTTCAATCTGGACCGTCGTACGCTTCTGGATGTTCTGGACTCGCAAAACGAATTGTTCGTATCGCGCTCCAACACGATCAACGCGGAATTCCTGGAAATCTTCTCCGTCTTCCGTCTTCTGGCTTTGAAAGGTTCCTTACTGCCCACGCTCGGCGTCGCCTATGCGCAGGAAAGCAATCCGATCGAAGTCAAAAACCCACCGACTGAAAAGTAAGCTTTAATCATCCAACAAGGTTTGGACCGTGAGCAACAACAATAATGAGACGGGCGCAGAATCTGCGCCCGCCTTCGATTCTCCCCAAGGCGCTTCCGCCGGAACGAGCAAGGCGCATGAACAGACGGTCGATTCATGGCCGCTGGAAGCTGATCGTGTTGCTATTCAAGATCCGCTGGTCGATGCGCTGCGTATTATGGCTGGCTATTATGGGAGGCGTACGTCCCGCGCTTCGCTGACGGCGGGACTGCCAATTCCACCGACGGGGATCACGCCGCTGCTTTTTTCCCGCGCTGCCGAACGTACGGGTCTGCACGCCCGTCTGGCCGAAAAGACGATTGATGCGCTGGCTATTGCTCCGAACCTGCCCTGCATTCTTTCATTGGAAAACAAGCAGGCTTGCATTCTATGGGAAGTTCGTGAACCCGGTCGCAAAGGCTCTTCCAAAGGTGATCAGGACCGTAAAATCCATCCTGAAACCGAATTCCTCGTCCAGTTTCCCGAAACTGAAGACGAAAAACAGCTTATCAAGCTCTCGGATTTGAAAAAGATTTACAGCGATTACGCTTTTTTCATCCGTCCCATCGCCCGCGTCGATGAACGCGCCGGCCCCGCAGAGATCGAAACAGCCAAGGAATGGTTCTGGTCGGCGTTGTGGGAGAATAAAAGTATCTATAGCGAAGTTATTCTCGCCGCGGTGATGATCAATATTTTCGCGGTTCTCTCGTCCTTGTTCGTGATGAACGTGTATGACCGCGTCATTCCCAACAACGCGTACGATACGCTCAAGGTTCTCTCAATCGGCGTGATTTTGGTTTACGGCTTCGATCTGGCCCTGAAGACCTTGCGTGCTTTGTTCCTCGATCACGCCGGGAAAAAAGCCGATATAAAAATTTCCGCACGCCTCTTCCAGCAGATGATGGGCATGACGATGGAGGCGCGCCCGGCTTCGGCGGGCGTAATGGCTTCGCACATGCGCGAATTTGAATCGCTTCGCGACTTTTTTACCTCCGCAACGATGACCACGCTGATTGATCTACCGTTCGTCGCCCTCTTTATTCTTTTGATCGCGATTATAGGCGGGCCGATTGCGTTCGTGCCTCTGGCGGCGGTCCCTATCGTCATTTGGGTCGGCATGTTCATGCAAAAGCCGTTGGAACGCGTCACCAAGCAATCGATGATGGAAAGCGCGCTAAAAAACGCGCTGCTCTTCGAAACGATTTCCGGCCTTGAAACGATCAAGGTACAAGCCGCCGAAGGGCACACGCAGCGCACATGGGAAGAACTGAACGAAAAGGCGGCCACCACATCGTCCAAATCGAAATTCTATAACGCGCTGGCGCTGAATATCGCAGTGTTCGTGCAGCAATTGGCAAGCGTCGCCGTGGTCGTCGTCGGCGTGTTTCTGATCGCGAATGCGAAATTGTCGATGGGCGCTCTGGTCGCCTGCGTTATTTTAACGGGCCGCGCCATGGCGCCGCTGGCGCAGGTTGCGGCGTTGCTTACCCGCCTGCATCAATCGAAGGAAGGACTGCGCCAGCTCAATGAATTGATGAAACGCCCGGTCGAACGCCCGGCGGGAAAACATTTCATTTCCATGCCCGCCATTCGCGGCAAGGTTGAATTCCAGGACGTCACTTTCAAATACCCGGGACAGACGGTGCCTGCGCTGAACGGCGTCAATTTCGTTATCGAACCCGGCGAACATGTTGGTGTTATCGGCGCGGTTGGCTCGGGTAAAACGACGCTGGAACGTCTTCTTATCAATCTTTATCAGCCTGAAACCGGATCGGTGCAATTGGATGGCACGGATGTCCGCCAGATCGATCCCGGCGATCTGCGCCGTAACGTGGGCGCCGTGCAGCAATCGCCACAACTTTTCTATGGCTCTGTGCGCACCAATATCACGATGGGCCATGAAACCGCGCCGGATCGTGCCGTACTGCGTGCTGCTGAACTTTCGGGCGTTACAGAATTTCTGCGCGATTCCAAAGCGGGTCTCGATACGCAGGTTGGCGAACGCGGGGAATCTTTGTCGGGCGGTCAGCGTCAGGCAGTTGCGATTGCCCGCGCGCTGCTCTACGATCCGCCTGTGTTGGTATTGGACGAACCCACGGCATCGATGGACCCGGCTTCCGAAAATCGTCTGATGAAACGTCTTGAGGCCGTGACGAAGGACCGCACGACGATCCTGATCACGCACAAAGGCTCGATGCTTTCTCTCGTCTCTAAAATCATCCTGATCGACCGGGGCCGCATCGTCGCTTACGGGCCGAAGGATGAGATCATCAGAAAATTACAGGCACGCCAGTACGGGACAGCCGCCGAAGAAACGGATGTATAGATCATGATGCAGGGAAAAAAACCGGTAAAAACCATTTCGGGCAATGATCCTAACCTTGCGAAGGCATTGGCTGCGCAGATGGGAGCTCAGCAGGAGCCGACGCTCGAAGACAATATCAACAAGGCACGTCAGGGATGGATGAAAGAACAGCTTTCCAAGGCCTCCGCCCATGCCGATCGCTTCCTTGATACGGATGAGGATTTGCCGCTGCGCACACATCTTATCATGCTGGGTATCTGCGGTTTCTTTATGATCTTCTTCATCTGGGCCAGCTTTGCCCAGCTTGATGAGACGACGCGCGGCGAAGGCAAGATAATCCCTTCGAAAGAGATTCAAAAACTTTCCTCGCTGGAAGGTGGGATTATCGACCAGATCATGGTCAAGGAGGGCGATGAGGTCAAAGCCGGGCAGATCGTGGTGCGTCTGCGGGACGTTGCCGCCGGCTCCGAACTGGGCTCTAACGAAACGCGCTATTATGGGCTGATGGCGGCCGTGACGAGGCTTCAGGCGGAAGTGGATGGCAAGGTCCCGGAATTTTCCGATGAGATCATGAAAAATTCGCCGCAGAGCGTGACCGAGGAAATGAACGCCTATCGCGCCAACAGGGATAAGGTGAACGGCCAGACAATCATCTTCCAGCAGCAAAAAAGTCAGAGACAGCAAGAACTTAGCGAACTTCAAATCAAATCAGGCGATTTGAGCGGGCAGGTGGGTCTTGCCAAGGAACGCAAAGGGATCGTCGAACCGCTGGTGGCCCGCGGATCGGCCCCCAAAATGGAATTGCTGGAACTCGATCAGCAGATCAAGGAACGCCAGACCGAACTGAACAGCGTCGGTGCCGCCATGCCGCGCGCCCGCGCCGCGATTGCCGAAGCTGAGGCCCGGATCAAGGACGTGGAAGCCTCCGCCAAAGCGCTGGCCCAGACCGAGCTCGCCGCCAAAATGAACGAAATGAACGCCCTGAAACAGGGGCTTGCCAGCCTGACGGATAAGAAGAGCCGCACCGAAATCAAATCCCCGGTCAACGGCTACATCAAGGACCTGAAGGTCTATACGGTCGGCGGCGTTGTGCAGCCGGGGCAGGATTTCATCGAGATCGTGCCCAAGGACGACCAGCTTTTGGTCGAAGCCCGGATCAAGCCCAAGGACATCGCCTTTCTCTCCCCCAATCAGCCTGCGATGGTCAAGATCAGCGCCTATGATTTTTCCATCTATGGCGGCCTGAAAGGCAATATCGTCAATATTTCCCCTGACGCCGTGACGGACGAAAAGGGCGACAGCTTCTATCTTGTGCGGGTGCTGACCACGGAAAATTCGCTTAAACGCAAGGGTGAGGTTCTTCCCATAATCCCAGGAATGGTCGCGACGGTCGACATTCTGACGGGTCAGAAAACAGTGATGGAATACCTGCTCAAACCCTTCGTCAAAACCATCAAAAGCTCGATGAATGAACGCTGATCTTTTACGCCTTTTTTGCTGCGATCAGGCGGTAATCATAGGATGATCCGTCGCGGAATACGCACCCCGCAAAGGGCTGCGAATGTTGCAGCAAAATAAGGCCGCTTTTTGTGATGACCGCCTCTATTTCCTGCGGCGTATAGCCGCAAACCAGATACGTGCCGGAATGGCCGCGCCATAATTTGATGCTGTGTTTATCGGTATCGGACGGCATATAAGTGAATACCAGCGGTGCATTTTGCTGCAGCACGCGGGTGGTTTCGGATAAAAAATGCTGCAGCATTTTCGGGGTCAGATATTCGGCGAGGCCCGAACTTACCACCATATCCGCCGACCCTGATTCCAGCGGCCAGGGCGACTTGCCGACATCGCATTTTATGAGCAGTTCTGTGATATTTCTTGCCGCGCAAACCGCGAGCATATCCTCAGTAAAATCCAGCCCCACGATCCGGCAGGGCAGGGCATCGAAAATCTGCTGCGTCAAAAGGCCCGTGCCGATTCCGATATCGGCGATAGTAGGACGATCTTTTTTTTGCTGCGCCAGAAGACGTATAGCTTCGGCAGCCGTGCGGTCGGCAGCACTGTACTTATTTTCCGTAACTTCATGCTCATAATAAGGCGACCAGCGGGAAAACATCCGCTTCGCGGCAAGGCGTTGATAGGCTGATAACAGAGCAGACCACATGATACAGATTCTACCCCTGAAAAGGTGGGTTCGAAAACATGCAAAATCGCTCGACACGGGCGCGCGCCTTACGATAAAGCTAGAGGCTCAATTTTATAACCAAAAACCGACGAGATCGACACATGGCCGACGCAGCCCGCGCTCAAAAAGACATCACCGTAACCCTGCCTGACGGCGCCAAGCGCACGTACCCGGCGGGAACGACGGCAATGGAAGTGGCGGAGAATATTTCCAAAAGCCTCGCCAAAGCCGTCGTGGCCGCCAAAATCGACGGCCAATTGTCTGATTTATCGCTTCCTATCGAACGTGACGTGAGTCTCGCACTGGTCAAACGAGAAGATCCGGAAGGGCTGGAGTTGATCCGCCATGACTGCGCCCACGTTCTGGCCGAAGCGGTGCAAACGCTTTATCCCGGGACACAGGTGACGATCGGTCCGAACATCGAAAACGGGTTCTTTTACGATTTCGCCCGCAACCAGCCTTTTTCGACCGAAGATTTCGTCGCCATCGAAAAAGAAATGAAAAAGATCGTCGAGCGCGGCGCGCCATTCAAGCGCGAAGTGTGGGATCGCGGGCAAGCGATCAAGTTCTTCAAAGACAAGGGCGAGAATTTCAAGGCTGAACTGATTCAGGATTTGCCCGAAACCGAAGAGATCAAAATATATTCGCAAGGCGAATGGATCGATCTGTGCCGTGGCCCGCACATGCCCACCACCAGACATGTCGGCACCGCGTTCAAATTGATGAAAGTCGCTGGCGCATACTGGCGCGGTGATTCGAATAGGGCAACGCTCACCCGTATTTACGGAACCGCGTGGCGCGATGACAAAGAACTGCAGGCTTATTTGACGCAAGTAGAGGAAGCCGAAAAACGCGATCACAGAAAAATCGGCAAGGAACTCGACCTCTTTCATATGCAGGACGAAGCGCAGGGATCCGTCTTCTGGCATCCGAAAGGCTGGACGATCTGGGTCGCGCTCGAAGGCTATATGCGCCGCCGCTTGCGCGATGCGGGGTATCAGGAAGTCAAAACGCCGCAACTGATGGATTCACGTTTCTGGGAGGCGTCGGGCCACTGGGACAAATACCGCGAGAATATGTTTGTGGTGCCCGATGTCGTGCCGAACACGGAAGCAGGCGGCAAAGTGTTTAAGGAAGAGCCCAAACATTTCATGGCGCTCAAACCCATGAACTGCCCCGCGCACGTGCAGATTTTCAAGCAAGGTATCAAATCATATCGTGACCTGCCGTTGCGCCTTGCCGAATTCGGCTGCTGCCACCGCAATGAAGCGCACGGCGCGCTGCATGGCTTGATGCGCGTTCGCCAGTTTACACAGGACGATGCACACATCTTCTGCCGTGAAGATCAGATCATGGATGAATGCGTTAAGTTCTGCGAACTGACCAAAGCGATCTATAAGGATCTTGGTTTTGATGACTATGTGATCAAACTCGAAACGCGCCCTGAAAAACGAATGGGGTCTGACGCTTTGTGGGATAAGGCGGAAAAGGGCCTTGAAGACGCCTTAAAAAAACTCGGCATGAAATATGATCTTTCGCCGGGTGATGGCGCGTTCTATGGGCCCAAGCTCGCGTTTATTTTGCGTGATGCGATAGGACGTGAATGGGGTTGTGGTACATTGCAACTTGATTTCAACCTGCCCGAACGCCTTGATGCGCTGTATACGGCGGAAGATGGCTCGCGTCAGCGTCCTGTGATGCTGCACCGTGCTATTTTGGGCGCGATTGAACGCTGGATTGGGATCATGCTCGAAAACTACGCGGGGAAATTGCCGCTCTGGCTCGCGCCTGTGCAATGCGTTGTCGCTACGATCACATCCGAAGCGGACGAATACGCCAAAGAAGTCTTGCGCGAATTGGAGGCCAAAGGCATCCGCGCTGAAATCGATCTTCGCAACGAAAAAATCAACTACAAGGTGCGTGAACATTCCTTGCAAAAAGTTCCGTATCTGTACGTGGTCGGAAAACGCGAAGCGGATGAACGTAACGTGGCGATCCGCCAGCTCGGATCGGATGCACAAAAGGTCCAAAACCTTGAGGCCTCTATCGAAGAACTCGAACTGGCCGCGCAGCCGCCGTATTAATTCTGACGTTTGATAAGTTTAGGAAGAGTAACACCATGTTTGATGGAGATCCCCGCGATTATGAACGCCGCCCGGAGCGACCCAAATATTCCAAAGGGTATACGGATATCCGTGATCCTGCTGTGGAAAAACCATCCGGCGTTCTAAGTCCCGATCTTAGCGAAGCAGGTCTTCGCAGGTCTCGCGAGCGCACCGCGCCCCGTCTAACGCTATAACGGGCCCATTAACCAGTTTAATTTATTGACATAATATAAAGATGGCCTTATACCATACGCATCGGGGGATGACGTATGAAAACTAAATTAGCTCTTACAGACGCTATGCGCAAAGCCGCAGAGGCTCTTGGCCCAACAATCTCGACGGAACAAGCAAAGACATCCGAGGTGGTGAGCTTGCTCATGCCCGTAATGACGTTCATAAAAAAGCACGCACAAGCTGGCTCTGATAAAACTGTATGCGCGTGTAACAAATATATGGATGTTTCAGGCGCATCCATAAATTTTGCCGCTTGCAATATCCGTAATGGTATGACGAAAAGCGCTTTTAGAAAGGAAATTGGTTATTTTGGCGGTGGACCAGTGCATGGTGACCTTGCTAAACAAATATATGAATCTGTGGAAATAAAAATAAGCAATGGCAATCGAATAGATATGACATTTGGTGGATGGGGGCAAACGCAACAAATTGATCGTACATTTGAGACCCATGGGATGGATGCCAAACAGATTGCTACCAAGATATTATTCGAATTTACCCATTCCGGTGCAACCAAGTTAGTCGAAGGTACGCATGCATTTTTAAGGAAGGTGGATGGGCTTTCCAAAAAGCCCGGCGCGCTGACGCCTGATCCATAATTCATTTCTCTCCTTGAATTTCCGCCAAAATCCGCTATGAATCACCTTATAACCGCTAGTGATAGCGGTTATTTTACCTTTAACAACTGATGGAGATTTTCCTATAGCCAGACCACCGATGAATAACACCCCGCCGCCGCGCCGCACAGATGACGGCACCCGCGTTAATGAACAAATTCGTGTCCCCAAAATCCGCCTAGTCGATGAAAATGGAGAAATGGTCGGTGTCGTAACCGTCCAGGAAGGTATCCGCCGCGCCGAAGCCGCCGGCCTCGATCTGGTCGAAGTTTCCCCGAATGCTGAACCGCCTGTCTGCAAAATTCTGAACTACGGCAAGTACAAATACGAATTGCAGAAAAAAGCCAACGAGGCGCGCAAGAAACAAAAAGTCATCGAGATCAAGGAAATCAAAATCCGTCCGACGATTGAAGATCATGATTACGAAGTCAAACTTCGTGCCGCCAAAAAATTCCTCGACAATGAAGACAAGGTGAAAGTAACGCTGCGTCTACGGGGGCGTGAAATGGCGCACGTCGATCTGGCGCTGCAGGTTCTGACCCGCTTCAAAACCGATCTGGCCGAACTTGCAAAAGTAGAGCAGGAGCCCAAGATGGAAGGCAAGCAGGCGATCATGATGTTGATCCCCGCCAAGAGCGCGCCAGCTAAAGAGTAGCGAGTTATTAGTCGTTAGACGTTAGATAATAAAAAGGGCAGCCATTGCGGTTGCCCTTTTCTAATAACTCGCTACTAAACGACTCCATTCGCCCATTCGGTGAGTTGCGATTTGGACATGCTGCCCACGCGCGTGTCGGTGAGCTGGCCGTTTTTAAAGACCATCAATGTCGGGATGCCGCGCACGCCGTATTTCGTGGGCGCGTTCGGGCTTTCATCGATGTTCACTTTGACGATCTTGGCCTTGCCTTGCAGCTCGTTCGATAATTCATCGACCAAGGGGCCCAGCGCCTTGCACGGGCCGCACCATTCGGCCCAGAAATCGACGATCACGGGACCATCGGCTTTTAAGACTTCGGCTTCAAACGTGGCATCGGAAACTTTTACGGTCATCTCTCATATCCTTTATTAAAACTTAGATTATAAAGATTGCCCCGGCGGGAACGAATATCAAGGGCCGATAAGTTAAGATCAACAGGTGCGAGCATAGCGTTGACATAAAATTTTAAAACCTGCTACAAAATTAATCTAAGAAATCATTTATAAATCATTATGGTGCAATATGGTCAACCACAGCAAAGCCCTTAAAAAAATCGAAATTATTCAACGCGCAAACAGCCGCCTGCTCCAGGAAATCAACACCGACCCGACATACGAAGCGCTGCGCCCCAGTGTAGAAGAAGCCAGAAAACATTTTCTCTATCCCTCCCATCGTGATGATGAGCGCCTTCACGCCCTGCTGTGCTTCGTGGTATCGGAGGACATAGATTCCGCAGCAAGCAAGGCGACGATGGATCGACATACAACATCCATTACATCCATACGTCCCCAGATTGTGAAAGTGTTGCTCGATACATCGGATATGTGGCGCGGGCATGAAGAATTTTTTCGCGGGAAAGGTATTATTCCGGTGAACGGTAAATTTCGCGTTCCCGCAAAAGTTCTGGGGCTTGAGCCCGGCGGAAATTTCGATGTGGCCTATAAAAATGTTGTGCCGGAATTACAGCCGATTCTGGACACAGCGCTGGAATTCGCCCTAATTCCCAAAGAAGTATCCAAACCCATTCACATGGACAAGCACCTGCTGGCCTATATGGCCACGCAGTTGATGCCGATGGGGAGCCGATCGGAGATTCGTGAAAAGCAGGCGCGTTTTAACGCGCTCTCTCTCAAGATTACGGTCACCGAGCGTGAAACATTTATGCAAAGATCCAGTAAAGCCATCGAGGAAATTTCTCAAAGGATAGGCATCACCGTCCCGGCGGATTTGGTACAAGAGGCCACACCTGGTTACAAAAAGCCCTCTGCGGATAAGAATGCCGCCGTGTCTTCAAAACAGGCGTTCGAACGAGGGGGCGGCGGATTAAATGGATTGAAACTGACTGCGGCCGAACAGGCTAAGCAATATCACGCGAGCGATGTTGCCGATTTGCGACAAAGATTAATGGCTTTGCAGGCGTCCGGGGAAATAACGCCGATTGAAGGTCTGGTTTATTTGCACATGAATGGCGCCCCCTCCTTTATGGATAGAACTGAGAAGGGAACCTTCGAAAAATATAAAAAATTTCTCTCTTCAATTGGTGAGGTTGGCAAAGTCTGCGCAAAAGTAACGTCTTTGCTGTATCCGTCGGAGGCAGTTGACAGAAAGCCCGGCGGCTCTTCGCGCGCTAGATCGCACCAAGCGCCATAAGTCTGGCCCCATCGGTCCAGAGCAGCGCAGCGCGTACTTTCTTTTTTGGATAAATTTTGCGCAGCGCGTCCGCGTACGCTCTCATCTGCCGTACATAAACCGGCGGCACGTCTTCCTCGCGCGTCGGCGGAGGACGGTTGGTTTTATAATCGATGATCAATATATCATCTTCACGCACCAGCACGCGGTCGATTTGCCCTGAAATCAGTGTCTGTTGATCGATCAAACCCGTCACCGGAATCTCGGCCATCGATCCGGGCCCGAAAATATCTTTGAAGTTCTCATCGTTTAAAATTGCCATCACTTCGCGTGCGATATCTTTTTGCAATTGTGGTGGCAGGCCGAGTGCCGCGCGGGCCAGAAATTGCTCGGCGGCGTCTTGCCTGCGTTCTGGCGGAAGATCGGGGAGAATCTGCATCAGCTTGTGCGTCGCCGTACCGCGGCGGAATCTATGCTCTTGTCCCGAAGACAGTGGCGATGCGGCGGCGGGCTCGTCGCCCGAAGGACGCGAGGGGACCAGCGGTTTGGGCGGGAAGGGTTCTTCGGGCGCTTTTTCAAAAATCCATTTCGAAAGTTTGATGGTGCCTGCCGCTTTTTCTTTCGCGGCGATTCCCGCTTTATCCGGTTCGGCAGAACGGGTCGCAGTCAGGCGCAAAATAGGAAGATCATGACCCTTATCATCCTGTACGCCCGAGGCGATCCGCTTGATGTCCGGCAAAGATTCGAAAGCGGCTCGGATATCCTCATACCAATAGGAGGCGCTGTCCGGGTTTCGTTTGCCCAGATAGCCGCCGATATAAAGCCGTTCTTCGGCGCGCGTCATGGCAACGTACAGAAGACGGCGGTATTCCTCATCCGCTTTTCGGTCGATCTCGGCCTGCGCGTTTTGCGCCAGATCCGGTGCAACCTCGCGTGAAGGAACGTAGAAAGGAAGGTCTAATCCCGTTTTATGCGGCCAGAGAAGCCGTTCGCCTTTGGCGCTGTTGGCTGTGCGCACCGTGTCGGGCAGGAAGAGGATGGGGGCTTGAAGGCCTTTGGCGCCGTGGACTGTCATAATCCGTACGGCGCTGCCGCCCTCTTCCAGCTCACGCTTGATCTCGCTGCTCGTATCCTCATGCCATTTTAGGAATCCCTGAAGGCTTGCCGTGTGCATACCTTCGTATGCCAGTGCGGTGTTGAGGAATTCATCAAGCGGGTCCATGGCGTCTTCGCCCAGACGCGTGCGGATGGCGTGCAAACCGCTTCTGGAATCGCCGGGGCAGGGCTCCTGCACGATCCGGCTGAAAAATTCGTACGGATGGTCGGTACCTGCCCGTACAATCAAATTTTCCAGCCATGAAACAATAGTCCTGTCCCCATTTTTACGTAAGGAACTCCAAAGGGTCGATGAGCGTGCGTGTGCCAGTTTAAAGAGGGTATTTTCATCAACTCCAAGTAGGGGAGATTTGAGCAAAGAAGCCAGATTTAGATCGTCATCCGGCAACAAGGCGAACGCGGCGGCGGCGCATAAATCCTGTACGACAATCTGGTCGACAAGCAGCATACGGTCGACGCCGCTGACCGGGACTTTGTGTTTCTTAAGAGCGCGGACAAGTTGCCCGACGAACGCGTTGCGTGCCCGAACCAGAATCATAATGTCGCCGGGCTGTATGGGGCGTGCATAGGACTCTAAAATCTCTTTTTGATCGAGCCAATTTTTAATCATGTCCCCGATTTTATTCGCCATTTGCTGGGATCCACTCTGGCTTTCGACGAGCTTGTCAGGGAGGAACCAGCCGCCCAGAGAAAGCTGCTGATCATCTTCTTCCCCGCCGCTTTTATCGTTCCCGACCGTACGATAGAGCGGCCAGAATTCGACCAGCCCCGCCTGTCCTTCGCGCTTGGCGATGTGATCGAGGTACGAGGCGGACAGGCCAAGTCGTCCGGGGTTGGCTTTATACACGGAATCCACCGCATCGAGGACAATCTGTACGGAACGGAAAGAGGTGTTGATGTCCACCGGTACGAAACGTTCGCCCGATGTACGGATCTTTTTGTCGAACCAGCCGCGCATCTCGCCGAATTTTTCCGGCGCAGCCCGCTGGAAAGAGAAAATCGACTGTTTCTCATCGCCGACGACGAACAAGGTGCGTACATAGTTCTTGGCCCCGGTGCCGTCGAAAAAATCATCGGCGAGATAGCGTATGATCTCCCATTGTTCGGGGTTCGTGTCCTGCGCTTCGTCCACCAGAATATGGTCGAGCCCTTCATCCAATTTATACATCACCCATCTGGTGACACCTTGATCAATTGCTTTAAATGTATCGCCTTTAAGCAGGGACAGGGTTTTTAAAATCAGATCGTCAAAATCAAGCACGCCCATCGATCCTTTGAGCGCCTGATAGCGTACGATGATCGCTTCGCCCAAGGTGAACAGGTCGCGCGAAAGCGTGACACAGGCGATGGCCTTACGCTCGCTTTCAAACGCGATAATCCGCTCGGCTTCTTCTGTCAGAATCGATCCAACCTGCGGCGCGGCGGTGAGTACGGGCTTGTTTGCCGGCTTATCAAAAAGAGTGTCTTTGGTTGTTAGAAAAGCTTTTTTGTACGTGGCGTAGAGTGCAGGGCGGCTTTCCGGCGATGCATCCAAAAACGTCTGTATGTAACTTGCCTTGTCCAGATCCTTGCCGCTGCCGTTTGCCAGATACGAACAGGCCTCGCGCAGCGCAGATTCCTTGAGGTTTTTGGACGTACAAAAGTCCGAAAGCGCGGTGGATTCCGTTCTCCCCGGCGCCACGCCGAACAACCCGCAAAGGTTGGTATAAAAGCCTTCGATTCCGAATGTACGGCGCAGTACGGTCTGCATCTGGTGCCGCTCGCCGATCAGGGCACGAATCGCGTCCGAAAACTGCTCTTCGTTCATCGCCGTACTGATGTTCGTTACCGCACGTGCGAGCGGCGAAGCGGTGTTCGTACCTGCATTCGATAGTATGTCGCGTTTCGCTTTTTCCAGTAATTCGCGTGCTTGTTCTTCTTCGAGTGGCTTGAAATGCGGCGGCAGCCCAGCCTCGATGGGAAATCGCCCAAGAACGGACTGGCAAAAAGAATGGATCGTCATGATGTTGAGTCCGCCCGGTGCATCGATGACCCGCGCGAATAATTTTCGTGCTTCTTTCAACTCGTGCGGCGTTGGCGGACGACCAAACAGATTCTTTTCCATGTCGGCGGATAATTTTTCATCGGTCATCACCGCCCAGTCCGATAAGCGGCGCGACAAACGCAGCGCCATTTCATTCGCGCCGGCTTTCGTGAAGGTAAGCGCGAGAATTTTTTCCGGCTTCGTGCCGGGTGCACCTGTTTCACGCGGTAACAACAATCGCAAAATTCTGTCGGTGAGGACCTTTGTCTTGCCTGATCCTGCCGATGCGCCGACCCACGATGAAACAAGCGGATCGGATGCCATGCGCTGCTTGTTTGTAGCCTCGACAACGACGAGCGATGTTTCATTTGGTTTGCGTTTCGAAGATTCGCTCATGCCGCGTCCTCCTGATCATCGAGCGCGGCCCATTCGAGCACGCGCGCCAGATGTTTGTAATCGTTGAAGCGTGGCGCCTTCTCCGGGCGCGGAAGGGAATAATACGGCGTTTCTTCGCGATCGAATGTATCGACCAAATCCTGCAATCCTTGCCGCGCATTGGCCTTGGCCACGGAAAGATCGGCGGGTTTTGTCATCGATTTGATCTCGCCACCTTGCTTGCCACCACTGACAACCCAATACGAAAGATTGGCAATATTGAGTTTCTTGACGCCTTCGAACCCGCCTTCTTCCAAGATCAACGCCTCAAGCGGCAATTGCGGATATTGCCCGTTTTTCATGCCGGTGAGCGAGAATGTTCCGCCGGATTTGTAATCGATGATTGCACCCGTTGTTCCATCGAGCGATTGATCGATCCGGTCGGCGCGGGCGGTGAGGGTGAAGGGTCCGGCCTTACCATCAAATTGCATCTGGCCCTGTGCTTCGAGCTTGGCGGGCCACAAGGTTTGACGCCATGAATTCTCTGATGCGATCAGCCATGCGGCGATTTTGGCCAAGCGCGGTTGCCAGAAATTTTTGACATCCTGTTCGAGCGAAAGCGCGTCCAGTTCTTCGCTGGCGATATTCATGAAAATATCTTGGGCGTCAGGCGGTAATTCGCCGGGGCAGGCATTGGCAAAACGGTCCAGTACCTTGTGGATCAGCGTGCCGCGCATCGCGGCATCGAGCGATTGTTCGAGCGGATCGAGCGGTTTGAGGTCGAGGATCGAGCGGGCATAAATCGAATAAGGATCGCTCATCCATGTTTCGATTCTTGTGACTGAAAGCTGCCTTGGCCGCGCCGAAACGGGCGGCCGCGGCGCGGGGCGTTCCCACGGCTTGTAATCATCTGTGTGATCCATCTGCCTTGCCATGGTGAGCGTGTCATGGCTGCGCAGGATTTCAGGATCGAGGCCACAGGCCTGTAGCACCGTGTCCATCCGTTGCAACCAGCGCGAAGGAACGGTTGGCGTACCATCGACGCGCAAGGCACGGGTGAGTATGACACGCTCTGCGCAAAGGCTCTGCACGAAATCGTGGGCGGATAATCCAATCGCACGTTCCAGCGGCGGCAGACCAAAACGTTTTCTCATAGGCCGCGACATCCACGGATCGATACCCGGGTCTGGCGGCCATGTTTTTTCATTAAGGCCCGAAAGGATCATCACATCGGCCTCGACAAGACGCGCTTCAAGCTGTCCCAAAATCATCAGGCGCGGATGCAGGCCGTAGGCCGGGCGTACGGCAATGCTACGCATCGCTTGTGTCAGGATGGCCAGATATTCATCTGCCGTAACGGATGGCAGAAGGTTGGATTGATCGCGCAGATCGGAAAAGAACGATGTCGCCGCCTCGCCATCCTGCCCGGCCCAGAGAATATCGGGGGCTGCGAAGAATTCAGCCACGCGCAGATGTGCTTCACACCATTGTGAAAACGGAATCTTTTCATCGCGCTTTGCCAGATCGAGCAAAGGCGAAAACGCACGGGCGATAAAATCCAGCGTGTGGCGCAGATGTTTGATCGGACGCCCCCTTTGCTCGCGGTCGGTGAGTTTGGGCTCATAGGCGGAAAGCCCGCCCTGAAAGGCAGGCCCGCGAAAGATCGTACAGTCCAGCGCGCGAACCGAGCCGCGCCAGTCATTGTACCGGGAGGGAAGGCATAACGTGTGTTTGCAAAAATTCAAAAGCGCGACTGGCTTCATCTCATCACACACGGCTTCCATGCAAAGCCGCAAATAAACGCCGACACGCGTTTCAGGGAGAGGCTGACCTGCGGAATCGTCGATCTCGATCCCCCAGCGGCGGCAGGCCATGGCAACGCGCCGTGCCAATCGTCTGTCCGGCGTAACAAGCGCGGCGGTCTTTTCTTTATCTTGCAGCACGCCGCGCAAAGAAAGCGCAATGACCAAAGCCTCTTCCTGCGGGTTGGCGCAATCGTACCGTTCGATGGCCAAATCGGAGGGCGTAATTTTCAGGCGCGATTTGATCGTCTGCCATTCTTCCGCCGTATCGGCAGGGCGCATGATTTCGGTGGATAACGCTCGAATTTTCTCGCGATCTTTTGTGTTCTCCCAAAGCTCAATATCCGCACGGTTTACATCGAGTGTCTGCAGTAGGTGGCGTAATGTCGCTTGTGGGTGCGTGTCATCCATCGCGGCCCAGCTTTCCTCATCCATCCCCTGATCGAGGCCGGGCAGAACGATGCAGCCGTCGGGCAGGTTCGCGATGGTCTTTAGCAGCATCGCGGTCGCGGGAATCGATCCGGTCGATCCGGCGGCGATGATCGGATGGCTCGGCGGATTTTTTTGCCAATGCGCGGCTAGTTTTTTCAAAAGACGGTTGCGGCGGTCGGCGGAATCGATGGCGCCGTGTTCGGCCAAAATCAACGGCCAGTGCTTGCTCAAAATCTCCAGAAAATCGAGACTGACCTGCCAATGCGCGGCGAAATCCGCGCGATCGACGATGGAAGGCAGGTTGGCCAGATCGAGGTCTTCGGTATAAACCTGATCCATCAGACGGCCCAGCGCATTGGTCAGCATCATGTCCTGCTCGATGCCGCGGTCGAGGCCGAGCTTGCCGATCAGTTTCATCAGCAAGAATTTCCGGCGCAGCGGCGCAATCGCGGGGGGTAACGCCAGTTCTTCTTCCATCCCCGCTAGCGTGAGTGAGAGTTCTTCCTCATCGACATCGCCGATCGGGTTCATGCGGGGGAGCAACAAAGGCTTGCCCTTGCTGAGTTTTAAAAACGCCTCGCGTAAAGACCGGCAGGCGCGGCGCGTGGGTAGCAAAATCTGCATGCGGGCGAGCGTGAGCGGATCGTCGCCCGCTTTATCTAAAATTCCTTGCGCCAGAGATTCGACGAACGACAATCCGGCCGGGATTGTGTAGACGCAGCTTTTCATCCGCCCCCGCGCTTTTTGAACAACGCATCCACAGTCTCTAAATCCTCGGGCGTGCTGATGTGATACCAGTTGCTATCGTGCGCTACTGCATAAAGCTTGTTTTCACGTTCGGCCTTGTCCATCAATTCCAGAAACGAAAACGTGCCATCGGGTGATCCTTCGAAGATGCGGGGATACGCGATACGGATTCCGGCGAACATGTAATCGCCATCCTTGTTTTTGGCGCGTGTGGCGCGGCCATCTTTTGCAAGTTTATAATCGCCAACAGCCTCGCCGAACTGCATGGCGGATACAGGTTGCAGTAGTAGCAAGATATCCATCTTTGACTCATCCCAGCGATCCGCCAGTGCTTGTAACGCCGGAATTTTTCCGTCATCCCACAGCGCATCGCCGTTGATGATGTAGAAAGGCTCGTTGTTGAAATGCGCCAATCCTTTTTTTAAGCCGCCACCGGTTTCGAGCAATTCCGTCTCGCGTGAGAAAATTAAATTCGGCTCGCGAATATCGTCTAAATGTTGGGCCAGAGTATCGCCAAGGTGATGCAGATTGATGACGATCTGTTTTACGCCGACATCTTTCAATTTTTCAATCGTGCGCTTGATAATGCTGCGTCCTGCAATCTCCACCATAGGTTTGGGCATCGTGTCGGTGTAGGGGCGAAGGCGCGTGCCTTTTCCGGCGGCGAGGATGAAGGCTTTGTCGGGGGTGCTACTCATCGATCATGATCCTTCGTGAATCGCCCGCGCCGGGTTCTATGCGGATTGTGCGCGCCTTTTTTGGCTTGTGCGGGCCGAGCCGTTCCGGCCATTCGACGAGCGCGATGCCATCGCTGCGCGCTTCCTCCCAGCCGATCTCGAAAATCTCATCGGGGTCTTTTAAACGGTAGAGATCGAAATGATAGATCGAGGCGCCCGGCCCGTCATAGGTCTGGAGGAGGGTGAAGGTCGGGCTCGGAACTTCGGTGTCGGCTCCGCATAGCGCTCTGATGAAGCCGCGCGCGAAAACGCTCTTGCCCGCACCCAGTGGACCTTGCAGCAGGAACACGTCACGGGGCCGCGCCGAGGCCGCAATTCTGGCGGCTAGGCTCAACGTGTCGTCTTCGGATGTCGTTTGGTGGATGGGCATGAATCTTTATACCGCATCGAGGCGCGGAATCACGCGGGATTTTGCGGTTGTCCATGGACGCCATACGCGAAGCGTAAATCTTGTAGAAGCATCCAAAAAGTGCATATATCCGTGATCATGACGCACGAACCGATCAAAACGGATGTAATCATCATCGGCGCTGGCCCGGCGGGCCTGTTCGCCGTGTTTGAATGCGGCATGCTCGGCCTTAAATGCGCGGTGTTTGATTCCTTGCCCGAAATCGGCGGTCAGTGTACGGCCCTGTACCCCGAAAAACCGATCTACGACATTCCGGCCGCGCCCACCATTCTGGCGGGTGATCTTATTCACAATCTGGAGAAGCAGGCCGCACCGTTTGGCGCCAGTTATCACCTCGATCAACAGGTTGTGTCTTTAAGCAAAGAAAGTAGCTTATGGCATATTAAAACGTCCAAAGGCACACAGGCCGTGGCGTCCGCCATCATTATCGCCGCTGGTGCAGGTGCGTTTGGGCCTAATCGCCCGCCCCTTGATAATATTGAAGAATTCGAAGGTACGGGCGTGCAGTACATGGTTCGCCGCAAGGATGATTTTAAAGGCAAAAAAATCGTCATCGCTGGCGGCGGCGATTCCGCTGTTGACTGGGCGTTGTCGCTTGCACCGATTGCAAGTGAATTGTCCGTGGTTCACCGCCGCGATAAATTCCGCGCTGCCCCCGAAAGCGTACGGCAGATGGAATATCTGGCGAAGGCCGGTAAAATCAAGCTTGTTGTCCCGTATCAGCTAAAGCAATTACAGGGACAGGGTAAAAAATTAGAAGCCGTCATTGTTCAAGATGACAACGGCGTGGAAAAAATCCTGCCCGCCGATGTGCTGTTGCCGTTCTATGGGTTGGCGGCGGAACTCGGCCCGATTGCGGAGTGGAATCTGACGCTGGATAAAAGCCAAATCAGCGTAAATGCGGGCACGTGCCAGACGAACGTCGCCGGAATATATGCTATTGGCGACATTGCTGGCTATGAGAAAAAACTCAAACTGATCCTGACCGGGTTTAATGAGGCCGCGCTCGCCGCCCACGCCATCCATCATCAAATCTTCCCCGATAAAGAACTCCACTTTGAATATTCGACGACCAAGGGACTGCCCGGCGCGGCGTAATTTTTACGTAGGCAATGGATTCCTAAATCATTCCTCGCGCTGTATACTTGACGTATGAAACACGCGCTTCTTGCTTTTTTCCTGATTTTCTCTGCTCTGCCCGCCTTTGCACAGCCCGCGTTGCCGACGGTGACTGAAGGCATGGAGGGTGAGGTTATTGCCAAACCCATTTGCACATATATGACCAATCGGTCCGATCAGGCGATTTTAGGCACGATCGAGTTGGCATCCCAGACGCTGCCGAGCGGAGAAACGATCACCCATAGCGAGAATTTCAGGTTAAAAGCGGGAGATAAGCGCCAGGTTTGCGCTGCCGGGCCGTTTTACGAAGGGCGGCGCATCAGGCTTGTGCTTCGCACGGTTATGCCGTTGTTCGAATGTAAGACGAAACTGAATCATGAAATCTTCCTTGATGCCACGCCGCAGCCGGGAAGCTATCGTAAGCTTTCGGCCACTTGCTCCTAAGGGTCTATACGAGTTCCCGGGTTGCGTATTTTTGAACTACAGAATCGGCGAAAGGACGACGGCATCGGTGCCAAAGGCCAAGAGTTTCCTGATTTCCTGCATACGCCCCTGCTGAAAATTTCCAATAATTGTCTGGATATTTGCGCGCAAATTTATCGACGTCAGTTTGTTTCAAGAAGGTCAGGTGAAGAAATTCGGTATAATAACCATTTCCTTTTCCAACGTAGAAAGGTCCTTCGGTGTTTGAATTGAGAAATTCGGCAAGCTCTCTTCTCGCATCATCATTTATGTCTGGCACCTGGCAAGTAAAGTTTGGTCTTAGTGCAGCTTGCCAAGGCTGGATGCCATATTTTTGACCCTCGGGAACACCGAAATTAACATCGGCTTCTGCCATTTCGCGTTTAAGGAGAATGGGTTGCTGCGCGTTCGCCGCTTCATTGAAAACTGTAATGGGCATGCGCGGAAATATATGTATTCTGTAAATGTACGTCAATAAATATTTGAAGTAGCGTAAGCTAGAGAAATTGCTATTTCTCTATATTTTTACGGTCGCTGTCGTACCTTTGCCCTCAATGCTGGTAATTTCAATCGTTCCGCCGTGAAGTTCGACTATGTTTTTCACCAATGTCAGACCAAGGCCGGCGCCTGCATTCCCCGTATTGCTCCGCCCGGTCGGCACGCGCTCGAAGGGCTGGAAGATTCGTTCCATGTCCGCCTGCGGAATGCCAATTCCTGTGTCAGAAATAGATATATTTATACTGTCCCCGTTTTTAGCGGCAGATATTTTGATTTTTCCGCCTTCGGGCGTGAAATTGATCGCGTTGCGGATCAAATTCAGCAATGCCTGTTTCAAGCGACGCTCATCGGCTTGAACATTGCCTGTATTTTGGGGACAGGATAATTCAACTGTTAATTTATGCTGCCGCGCCCATTCCGTCGTCAGACCATGCAGCCCGGTCAAAAGCTCTTGCACATTGACCGATTCTTTTTTCAATTCCATGTATCCGGCCTCGATGGTCGAAAGGTCGAGAATGTCATCGATCAAGTGAATCAACTGCTGGCCGGATTCGTTAATGCCGGATGTATATTCCTTTTGCCGGTCGTTCAACGGACCGAAATATTGGT
This sequence comes from uncultured Micavibrio sp., assembly GCA_964539025.1. Classification (GTDB taxonomy): domain Bacteria; phylum Pseudomonadota; class Alphaproteobacteria; order Micavibrionales; family Micavibrionaceae; genus Micavibrio_A. The sequence goes on along the minus strand of CAZIFA010000002.1, from coordinate 194,170 downwards.
GATCGAGAATTTCGGCGAAACCCATGATAGCGTTCAAAGGTGTACGTAGCTGGTAAGACACGTTCGCGAGGAAGTCGGTCTTCAATTGTTCGGCTGCTTCGAGCGCCGCGTTTTTATCGCGTAACGCATTCTGGACGCGGGTTGTATCGGTCACATCGGCGTAAGAAACCATCACGCCGCCATCGGGCAAAGGCATGGTGGTGAAGGCCACATGTACGCCATCCGTACGCGTCAATTGTCCCTCACGCGCGGCGCGATCCAGTCCATGTGCCACTAAATTTCTGCGCTGGCTCTGCCAGTCTTCGGGAACAAAAAACCCGGCAGCGCGGTCTACAATTTTGTTGATATGCGGCTCACCTTCGAGTTCTTCGGGATTAAGATCCCACAGCTTGGCGAAGGCCGGATTCCAAAGTTTTACACGACCATCGCCGCCATACACGATCACGCCTTCGGCGAGGTTATCGAGCGTTTCTTTTTGCACGGCGATGAGCGTGTTGTAGCTGGATTCGAGCTCCAGACGGCTCGTGACATCCTCGAACGTCATCATGAGCCCACCCATCGGGTGCGGCACGACAAGCATCCTCAGCGCGCTTCCATCGGGCAAATAGAGCATGTCCTCATGCGGGTCTATGAGGCGCGTGAACATGTCCAGCCAGCCCTGTTTGTATTTTCGAAAATCGGCCTGTTCGGGCAGGCGGCGATTTTCGCGGAGTTTTTCAAGAATATCGCCGAGCTTTGGCCGCGCGTTTAGCCATTGCTCTTCCAGCCCCCATTGCGTGGCAAAGGCGGTGTTGAAAAACTCTAGCCCCTGATCGGCTGAAAAAATCGCGATGGCGCTACGCAGTTGTTCCAGAAGGCTTTTATTCGCGGCCTTGTGTCGATCAAGTTCGGTCTGAATTTCCTCTTCGCGCGTGAGATCGCGCGCGAGCCCAAGCGTCTGGTGCGTGCCGGGCAACGGCGTTTCTGTCAACTCCATCCAGCGCCGTTTTCCACCAACGATGACGTGTGTTTTTGTGGTTTGTGGCTTGCCTTCGGACAACGCGTCGCGGGCCATATCGCGGGGCGCACGGCCCTGTTCTTTCTGGCTGATGACGATTTCGGGTTGTGTCTGGCGGATTTGCGCCTGTTCGGTGCCGAGCATCGCGGCGTAGGCGCGGTTGACCCAAATCAAATCGCCCGTGCCATCGCGCAGCCAGACGGGGTTTGCCAGCATATCGAGGCTGCTTTCCATCGTGCCGAGCTGTTTTTCCGCCGCCTCGCGACCGCGTTTCAACGTGACCTGCGCATCGTCTTCTTCGGAAATATCTTCGGCCCAGAGTATCTTGAATTTATCGCGCCCGTTGATGGCCGAACCCGCCGCGCCGCGCAGGCGCAAAGTTTTCTTTTTGCCCTCCAGATGAACCTTGATCGAGAAAGGCTTAGCCTCTTGTTCCAGCTTGATATACTGGCCTTCGAGCGCCGATGAATCGCCCGTCTCCAGAACCGATTGCACGTCCTCGATTTCTTTGATTCCGGCAAGGCCCAAAAGGGCGCAGAATCCATCACTGTAGACGACGGAACCGTCCTCATGGAAGCCGCAATATTCGCCGGGGAACGCGTTCAAAAATGCCTCAAGCCGCGCCTTTTCGATGACCAGTTGATCCGCGCCGGTGAGGGGGCCGAGCAGGCTGGAGAACAAGGATGGTTTTTGCGGGGCGGGTTTCATGGTGCGTGAAGTTAATTTTACGGGCAGCCGCCAAGGAAAGAAACAGGAAAAGTTAATTTTGGTTAGCCAACCAGCTTTTTTTCAAAACCCCCTCCCTCAGAGGCATTTTTCGTAGTGAAACGTTTCACGAATTGACCAAAATTAACCACGCTAAAAAGTTAATTCTGGTCAGAATTTTGTGTTGGGCGCGGATGTAGTGTTGATACGGTCAGTGTAGCATAAACGGGCCGTATTTTCCATCAAATCGTCATCCCGGAAGCTATGTCGAGCTAGACCGCAGGTCATAGTAAGACTTGCTATCCGGGATCTTCGGATTATGGGGCAATAAGATCCCGGATCGCGCTTCGCTTGTCCGGGATGACAATATGGGAGGGGATGACAACATTGAGGCTGGATTGCCGCGTCGCCTACGGCTCCTCGCAATGACGAATGAAAAAGGATTCCAATTGGGGTTATAAAATCACCGTCCGGTGGCCGTGGAGGAAGATGCGGCGTTCCGTGTAAAGCCGCACGGCTTTGGCCATAACCCGGCTTTCAATGTCCTGCCCAATTTGCTGCAGTTTGGCCGGTGTGTGGGCATGGTCGACCGTATCGACGCCTTGCGAAATGATCGGCCCTTCATCCAAATCTTCGGTTGCGAAATGCGCCGTGGCGCCAATGATTTTCACGCCCCGTTCATAGGCCTGATGGTAAGGCCGCGCCCCTTTAAAGCCGGGCAAAAACGAGTGGTGGATGTTGATGACCTGCCCCGAATATTTGCTGCAAAATTGCTGCGATAATATCTGCATATACCGCGCCATCAAGATCAGCTCTACCCCTAAGTTTGCAGCAAGAGAATCGATGCGCGCTTCCTGCCTTTCCTTGTCCTCCCCCACGATCGGGTAGTGGTGGAAGGGGATGTTGTTGTCGTCCGCCAGAGGCTTTAAATCCGGGTGGTTGGAGACAATGCCGACGATATCCAAAGGGAGCGCTTTTGTGCGCCAGCGATACAGCAGATCATGCAGCACATGGTCGGCCTTGGATACGAGGATCAGGGTCTTGACGGGGACCGAAAGGTCGCAGACCTCCCAGTCCATATCGAACCGTGCGGCGATTTCGGGGAAGCGCGTGGTAAAGCTTTTCTGGCAGCCATCCTGCATCGCCCGGAACACCACCCGCATAAAGAAGCGGCCCGAGAGGGGGTCGAAGAACTGGGAAGATTCTTCGATATTGCACTGGTTGTTCGAAAGCGTCGTCGCGACGGCGGCAACGATTCCGGGCTGGTCTACACAATGGAGGCGAAGCACATGCATTTGATGATCCAACACTGATCTTTGGGGCGGGTCAAGCCGGGGATTCGATACGCGCGGAACTGTCACCATTTCAAGAGGCGTCAAAACCCATGCGGGCCTGAGAATGAACGATTTCCGGAATCAAAATGGGTAAAATGCGGATGCGAGTCACTAGGGATTCACTGGTGGACAATCGTATCGAATCTGGCAGTCTTTTCGGGAATGACCGTCCTGGAGGGCGATTTTGGCACGACAGATTCGGTGCGCCTGACCCGGTTCATGACCCAGTGAACGGGTCATGACGATTTCGAGCCGTGCTACGGCTGACCGGGGGCAAAGGCCTCGCGTAATGCGACCGGTGGTTCAGGCAACCGGTCCGGCCTATCGGAGAAATAGGCCAGCAGTTCATTGGCACGGACAGGGTTGTTTGCATATTCAGGCACGGTTTTCATGAAATCGATAATGCGCGTGCCGGGCTGTATGACGTTGCCCTTCTTGATGGCGACGAGGTAGAAATAGCAGACGTTATAGCCCGCGCGCTTCAATTCTGCATGAGGGGTTTCGACAATATGCGGGGAGCGGGTGTTGGTCGAATTATGTTCCAGATCCTCGAGCTTCTTGTCGACGGCATCCCTGCCGGACATGCTGCAGCGTTCGATGAATTCGAAATAATTCTCGCCCTTGCGCTTGGTCATGCCATCTACGGCGCGCACGATACGTTCGCTGAACCCCACTTCACGCAAATCATCCAGTGTCCAGTCGCTGTCTTCGGGAACGTCATGCAGGTAGCCGATGATCTGCTTGGCGGTGGAACGGGTGTTGTTGACCCCGACATGGATAGGGTGGGGCGTATAATCCCCGCCACCCCAGGCTTTCTGGAAGAACAGGGCGGAGGAGAGGATGAGGAGGGCGAGGCTGACTCCTGCCTCTGGCGGCGGTTTGCCTTGCGCTATGGCGGCATCGCGTTTGGCGGCCCAGCGGGCTTTGATTTCTTCTTTAGTGAACATGCCGTATTTTTTAGAGGCAAGTTTGATATATGTAAAGAGGGTATTTGACTTGTCTGTTACGTGGGTGAACCTCAGCCTGCGCGCAGACCGCGTTCCAGTTGTCTGGGTCCTTGGGATATCTTTATCCGTTGCAGGGCCATGTCGACCGAAGGCCCCTGATCGGGTTGAACCTGAAGGACGATATATCCTTTTTTCTGCTCTTCTTCGGGCGTTTGTGCATTCAGCGTAATTGCCGAGGAGCTGGATGGTGCAATCTCGGGGCCGCTTATGAGGTACTTTTTGAACTCTTCAGTCAACTGCCTTGCAAATTCATGGGCGATCTGCCAGCGTTTTGCATTTCCTGCGCCCGCGAACGGGATATCCGAAAGATCTAGTTCGACGTAGAAGGTCGGAAGTTCAACATGAGTTTCCTGTAGCACATTGACGTTGTTTCTGGGTCGGCCTTTTACTATGCCGAGCATTCTAGAAAGGACGGGTCTTTCAGGTGCGGGCGCGTCGGTTTTTGCTGCAGCAAAGCCGGTATTTTTTGGTGATCTTTTGGCCATCAGACTACTCCTTAAATTTTTTGCCATAATATAAAACCAGGAACACATGTCAAGGCGTATAAAAAACCCGCCATTTCGGCGGGTTTTTGTGGATCGGGAATTCCTATTTCTCCGGGGCGTACGGCGTGGCGACGCGCAGGAAGCTGTTCTTGTAGGGTTCGTGGCGGTCGAGGATCATGTCGATAATGCCGCTGGCGAATAAGTCCCGCAGTTCATTGTTGATCATCGCCTTGAAGTCATGCTCGCCGCGTTTGATCTGCATGATGGCAACAGCCAGATAAAGCGGCTGGTCGCCCTCGATCTGGCGCAAGGATATCTCCTTGTTGGTTTTCTGGAAGTCCTTGACCGTGATCGGCGAGGCGAAGGTTACATCGGCCTTCTTGGTCGCAACATCCATCAGCATGATGGAGTAGTCAGAGGCCTGTGGTGCGGAAGCCAAAGTGGCCTTGGGCAGGTAGAATTTTGCTGCGGCTTCGCTTTGTTCGCCGTCAATTGCTGCAACCTTGATTTCGGGCTTGTTCAGCGCAGCACGGCCCGCATTGTCGAAGCGTTTGTCATCGCCGCGCACCCAGATCCAGACGGGCTCGAAATAGAGCGTGTCGGTCAAATCCGCATTGCGGGCGCGGGGGCCGGTGATGTTGGCGGGGGAGCAGACCATGTCATAGCGGCCTGTGTTCAGCCCTTCGATCTGCTGGCCCCAGCCCACTTCCTCGGCCCATTCGATTTTCAGGCCGAGCTTTTCGCCAAGCGAGTCCATGACGTCCTTGTAGATGCCCTTGAGTTCGCCGGTCTTGAGGTCTTTGTACAAAGCCACGGAATAAAGCGTATAGCCGCAGCGTATGGTATTGCTGCGGTTGACGCGGTCATAGGTGGATTCTTTTGCTGCATCTTGGGCAAGCGCGGCAGGGGCGGACAAAAGCAGGATCAGCAGGGCGAGGGCGAGTTTCATGTTTTTATTCCTTTGTTGAATAAAAGCAGAAATACCATAAGGCGTGCGTTTTGTCCCAAACAAAAACCCGCCTTCCGGCGGGTTTTTCTTGATTAGTACCGGTACAGATCGCTCTTGAACGGGCCTTGCTGTTCGACGCCGATATAATCGGCCTGCGGTTTTGAAAGCTTGGTCAGCTTCGCGCCGAGCTTTTCGAGGTGCAGCATGGCGACTTTTTCATCGAGATGCTTGGGCAGCACGTAAACCTGCTTTTCGTATTTTGCTGCGTTGTTCCAGAGTTCTATCTGGGCCAGCGTCTGGTTGGTGAAACTTGCCGACATAACGAATGACGGGTGGCCCGTGGCGCAGCCAAGGTTTACGAGGCGGCCTTCGGCGAGCAAAATGATGCGCTTGCCGTCGGGGAATTCGATTTCATCGACCTGTGGCTTCACATTGTGCCATTTCATGTTGCGCAATGGTTCGATCTGAATCTCATTGTCGAAGTGGCCGATGTTGCAGACGATGGCGCGGTCTTTCATCTTTCTCATATGATCAATCGTGATGATGTCGATATTGCCCGTCGTGGTCACAAAGATATCGGCTCTAGGCGCAGCATCTTCCATGGTCACGACTTCATAGCCTTCCATGCAGGCCTGCAGTGCGCAGATCGGGTCGATCTCGGTGACCAGAACGCGCACGCCCTGCGAGGCTAACGATTCGGCAGAACCTTTGCCCACATCGCCGTAACCCGCAACAACGGCGACCTTACCCGCCATCATGACATCGGTGGCACGGCGGATACCGTCGACGAGGCTTTCGCGGCAGCCGTATTTGTTGTCGAACTTGGATTTGGTGACCGAGTCATTGACGTTGATGGCAGGAACCATCAACTTGCCGGCCTTGGCCATTTCATAGAGACGGTGAACGCCCGTGGTGGTTTCTTCGGAGATACCTTTTACGTCCTTCATCAGGTCCGGATAGTCCTTGTGCATGATAGCGGTCAAATCCCCGCCGTCATCCAAAATCATGTTGGGCGTCCAGCCGTTCGGGCCCTTGATCGTCTGGTGGATGCACCATTCGGCTTCTTCGTTCGTCTGACCCTTCCAAGCGTAGACGGCGGTGCCCTTCGCGGCGATAGCGGCGGCGGCATGGTCTTGCGTCGAGAAGATGTTACAAGACGACCAGCGGATGGTGGCGCCCAGCGCCTGCAGTGTTTCGATCAGCACGGCGGTCTGGATGGTCATGTGCAGGCATCCGGCGATGCGTGCGCCCTTTAGAGGCTGGCTCTTGCCGTACTCGGCGCGCAGCGCCATCAGGCCCGGCATTTCGGTTTCGGCAATCGTGATTTCCTTGCGGCCCCACTCGGCAAGGCTTATGTCCTTGATTTTATAGTCATTTTCCACTGTTTTTGCGAGAACGGACATAAATATGCTCCTATAGGGGTAAGAAATTCAGTCTTAATTAAGATTTACGCGCTAAGACTTATAAGTTGGAACGGCATAAATGCAAGCTGCAATTGACAGACCGATGAAAACAAACGACTTCAACGCCGAGGCGTCAGCGCCGCGCTATGCTTACAAGCGCAGCCCCGTGCACGCCCGTGCTTTCCTCATTCTTAAACTTCAGGACGATGTGGGCCGCGAACCCGAGATGGTGGGCGATTACACGCTTCTGGATGCGCATGAAGATATGGCCTTTGCCGAGAAAAAGGTGATCAACCTGATTTCCCTGCTGAATGGTCGCAAGAACCTGGTCCAGCTAGGCCATGAAACAGGCACCCGTGTTCTCTATAAAATCGTGACCGAAAAGGACGATGACGGGAAAGCCCGTGTCATATTTTACAATCTTGGAAAAGAAGGTGTCTCCATCGAGAACGCTCTGTTCCGGATAGAAAAGGACGAAAATGTTACCTAAATCTGTTCCCCTCAAAGATGTATGTGCAGGTTTTGCCGCTATAAACGGCGATCCGGCATTCGCGCGCAGTGCACAATACGACACTCAGGTCGGCAGCAACGCACCCACGCCGCCGGGCGGACCTAAGTAATCAGGCCTGAAAAGGTCTTGACATTTTAGGATAATTATAGGAATATAATCCACACAAACGCCACGAGTCCGTCTCGTCGGTGTTTTTTGTTTTTCATTCACATTTTCAAGAATTTTAGAAAGGAAATTGCCATGGGCATTTTCGACGATATCTCCGCGCTTATTACAGGCGCGGTCGGCAACAATCGCGACAACAACACGGACGACGTATTAAACGTCAAACGCAGGCTGAGCGATCAGGGTCTCTATGATCTTCGCAAACCGCCTGAACCGCACGGATATATCACGGCGGATATGGATTCCGCTATCCGCAGCTTTCAGAAAAGCAAGGGCCTTAAGGTGGATGGCTATCTTCTGCCCGGTGGGGAGACGGAAGCTGCCTTACGTCAAAGCGCACTGGCGGAAAATGCTGCAAGCTTTGCATCGCCGCTAGCCCAAAAACGCTCTCGTAATGAAGAATCCCGCGAGGTGGGGTATGACGCAACTGGCCGGATGATCCGCCCGGAAGAATTGCGGCCAAAATCCCGCCGCGTGGAACCGCAGGAGGAAGAGGAGCGCGAGCCCTCGCCCTTGGGATTCAGCATCATCAGCTCGGCACAGGCGGCGGAGAAGCGTGAGACCATTCCCGTTCCGCCGAGAAAGCCGAAAAGCATAGAAAGTCTTGCCGCTAGTGAGCGCGCAAGCAGCGAAGAGAACATTCCGTTGGTTCCTAGTTATCGGAAGGAAGTATTCAAAGGCAGTCGCGCAAAGGAGTGGACGGATTTTAACAAAACCGTCGAAAGTCGTGCGGATTTAAATTCTTTTGAAAAGCGCATGATGCGGGATATTTTTGCCGCCGAAGGCGGCATGGCAGCGCATAAAGGTAGCGGGGCATATGCCGGGATTTTGCAGAGTACGTTGCGCGACCATATTAAAGCAGGAAATCTTCCGGACATTGTTAAAAAGCACGGCCAGAATGTGAAGAATACAGACCTCGATATGAACGATGTTGTCGATGTTTATAAATCACATCTGGATGATACAATGGCGAGTGCTATTAAGGGTTATAAGATCCGTAATCCAGATGCCCCAAAAAATGGAACTCAGCTTTTAGGCGATTTAGGTAATAAGGTCGGAGGTGCTGTTGCAGATACTCTTTTTAAAAATGCCGGAAAAGAAGGGTCAAAAATGATAATTAAGGCTATAAATCAAAATTTCCCTCCTGATGAACAGTTAACTGATCCACAAGATATAGGATCGAAAACATATGAAGCGTTAAAAAAAATCGCTGCGGATAGAGGAAAAACAAAATCTTTTCTTGAAAGCTTGTCCCTTATCCGGGTTAAGGATGAAAAGAATGGTAAGAATGAAATGGGTCGTATCTACTATCCTGTTCTTGAAAAATAATTACGGCCACGGCAATGTATAAAGGTCTTCAAGTTTTTTAACGCAGCCTTTGTGCGGTGCTTCTTCCTTAAGAGGTTTCACATAGATATCAATAAGGGTAAGAGCCTCTTTTAGGCAGCCTTTTGGATTTTGCAGACGCCAATGCTGTTTATGTCCCTTACGGGAAAAAACAAAATCGCCTTTTACGTTACATTTGAAAGGATTGCCGCCACTGAGCGTTGTATAGGGGAGATAGTCTACATCAATTTCCCCATTTAACAAAAATTCTCTGTTTGTTATTTTGGTTATCCTTCCCTCAATTTTGGTAATGCCGCCTTGAGGATCTTCGGGATATCTCGGTATTCTTTGATAGCACTCCTGTGCGGCATGCAAAGTGTATGTGCCTCTGTCATCTTTTATTGAAGCATCTCCGAAAAGCCTATATTCCCAAATTTGCGCGTAGCGTGCCAAATTACCGTCGGTAAAAAGGTGCTTTCCTAGTAAAAGTTTTGCTTCGGCTTGGTCTTCAACGATTGTTTTTTGTCTTTTCTCAACCTCTGCCTGAACGGGGCTGGCCAGAAACAAACAAATAAGGATCGTGAACAGTATTTTTTTCATGCTCTACCCTCGGTCGATATCGCGGTGCTCCACCATCGCCGTGATGTTTTTTTGGGAAACCCATTCGGCCATTTTTTCCGCAACATAAACCGAGCGGTGCTTGCCTCCGGTGCAGCCGAACGCGATGGTCAGGTAGCTTTTGCCTTCCTGCCCGTACCGTTCAAACAACGGCCCGACAAGATTTTTGAAATTTCGCAAAAATTCCTCGAACGAAGGATCGCCATCGATATGGTTCGACACAGCCCGATCTTTGCCCGTCAGCGGGCGCAACTTCACATCCCAATGCGGGTTTTTTAAAAAGCGCACATCCATGACGATATCGGCTTCGCGTGGCAGGCCGTTTTTGAAGCCGAAGGACATCAGGGTCACCATAAGGCGGCTGGTCTTATTTTCTTCGAAATGCCCGGCCATGATGCGGCGAAGATCGTGGATCGTAAGGTCTGTCGTATCGATGATAGGGTCGGCAATCTCCCGCAGCGGGTAGAGCAAAGATAGCTCCTTTTTAATCCCGGCGCTGACCGGGCGGTCGCCCGCCAGCGGATGGCGGCGGCGGGTTTCGGTAAAGCGTTTTTGCAGCACGTTTTCATCGCATGTCACAAAGACCAGCCGCGCGTTCAGATTTTTCACCCGTTCTATAATCGCCTGCGGGTCGAAATGCCGCGTGCGGGTGTCGATGCCGATGGCGATGGGTTTGGTATAGGCCTCCGTCTCGCCCAGCAGCCCATCGATCAGGGAGAGGGGGAAGTTATCGAACACCTCATAGCCCAGATCTTCGAGCACTTTGAGGGCCGAGGACATACCCGCGCCCGAAAGGCCGGTGATGAACAATAAAGGGGTCTTAATCAATTTCATGCTGCGGCCACCTTGGCTAGGACGACGTTAAAGCGGGCGCCCGCGATTGTGCCATCGTCATGGCGCAGATTTTCGGCCCAGAGCTGGCCGCCATGTGCCTCGACGATCTGCTTGGAAATCGATAGGCCCAGCCCCGAATGATGGCCGTAACCTTCATGCTGCGGGCGTTCGGTGTAAAAACGCTCGAAAATCGTCTGAAGCTTGTTCTCGGGGATGCCGGGGCCTTGGTCATCCACCTGTACGACAATCGTGTCATTTTGCACAAGTACCCGCACAAAAACCTGCCCGCTGGCCGGTGAAAATGATAAAGCGTTGGAGAGTAGGTTACCGAACACTTGGGCGAGGCGGTCGGTGTTGCCCTTGACGAACAGACCGGCTTCTTCGGGCATATCGAGGACGATTTTGGTGTCTTCGGCGTCATGTTCGTCCGTCGCCCGTTTGAGGGGTTGCTTGTAAGCATCGCGCAGGCGGAACATCAGGGCGGCGATATCGACCTTGCCCATCTCATCGCGTGATAGTTCGGCGTCCAGACGCGAGGCGCTGGAGATATCGGAGATCAGGCGATCAAGCCGGGTCACGTCATGCTGGATGATATCCATTAGTTTCTTGCGGTTCCCCTCATCCGTGATGCGGGAAGCGGTTTCGACGGCGCTGCGAAGGCTGGTCAGCGGGTTCTTGATTTCATGGGCGACATCCGCAGCAAAGCGTTCGATCGTGTCCATGCGGGTGAACAGGGCGTAGGTCATATCGCGGAGCGCGATGGAAAGATCGCCGATCTCATCATTCCTGTGCGACATGTCCGGGATTTCGATGTAGCGGCCCTTGCCCTGGCGGACGGCCTCCGCAGCAAAAGCAAGGCGTTGCAGCGGGCGGGAAATGAGGCCGGAAAGATAAATCGAGAGCATGACTGTAATGCCGAGCGCGCCCAAAAACACGCGGAACACATCGACGCGGACTTCGGCGATGGCGCGTTCCAGTTCTGATCCGTCGCGCAGCAAAAGCACGACGCCCATCACCTGTTTCACCTTTTGAATGGGCGCAGCAACCGTGAGCACGATGCGGCCGTTTTTATCCTTCCAAGCGGATGCCTGAACGCTGCCCGAGAGCGCGGCCTGCGTGTCCGGGAAGGTGTAGATATTGGCGACGTCTGTTTCGGGGAAACCCATCAATTGCGTCTTCATCGGGATGAGGTCCAAAAAGCGCGTGGCGGACTGGGTGAACAATGAATCGAATGTCACTTTGGGCGGGATGGGCAGGAGGTTTTCCATCTCCACCTCTTCCATGCCGCTGGCGAGTTGGTGCGAATCCGCCAGAACCGATCCGTCGATGGCGTAAAGCCGGATACGGCTTTTGCCGATCTCACCCAAGCGGCGCACCATGCGGCGCGCGAGCTCAGGCTTGATCGCCTCGATTTGCTGCGGTTGTTCGAAGGGGACCTGCGAGACCTGATAGACCGGACGCACCGCGCCTTCGGATATGGCTCCCGAGAATAATTGTGCCTCTGAGCGAAGCCCGGTCAGTTCGCCCTCGATCAGCGAGTCCGTGTATTGGCCAAGATAAAGGATGCCAAGGCCCAAAATCATGATGGCGATGATATTGACGGCCAGAATGCGTAGCGTAAGACCGCTCATCTGATCGGTCGGGCGGGTCGGGTCGAATGCCGGGGATTTGCGTGACTTTTGCTGTCGCCGTATCAGCCGCAGCAAAAGAGCGAGGGTCTTCGCGGGCGCGCTATTCCTTATACCGGTACCCAATTCCATAGAGGGTTTCGATATGGTTGAAGTCGTCGTCCACTTGTTTGAATTTTTTGCGGACGCGCTTGATGTGGGAATCGATGGTTCTGTCATCTACGTAGATATTCTCACCATATGCCATGTCGATCAACTGATCCCTGTTCTTTACATGGCCGGGGCGTTGGGCGAGCGCCTTGACCAGCAGATATTCGGTGACGGTCAAGTTCACGGGGTCGCCCTTCCAAGTGCACAGGTGGCGGGCATCGTCCAGTTCCAGATGGCCGCGAAGGACTCTTTCGGCCTTGGCTTTGTTCGGTTCGTCTTTTTGTTTGAGCAAATCCTGACGGCGGAGCAGCGCGCGGATGCGCTCGATCAGCAGACGCTGGGAAAACGGCTTGGTAATGTAATCGTCCGCGCCCATGCGCAGACCGATCACCTCATCGACCTCATCATCCTTGGAGGTCAGGAATATGACGGGGATCGAGGATTGTTCGCGGAGTTTCGAAAGAACCTCCATCCCGTCCATACGCGGCATCTTTATGTCGAGAACCACGAGATCGGGTGGCGTGGCCGTTACGCCCTTGAGGCCTTCCTCGCCGTCCGAGAAGGTTTTAACGGCGAAACCCTCGGCCTCCAGAGCCATGGAGACGGAGGTCAGGATGTTCCGGTCGTCGTCGATAAGGGTGATCTGGTGGGTCATGCGCAATCCCAAAATTTATGAACTATAACCAAGATTTAGAGGCCAACCATAGCAAGTTCAAGGCGCAAATGGGGTATTTTGAGGGCTGACAGTATAAATATAGGGCGCGAAACAATATTTCAAAAAAACGCATTTTTGTTATGTAAAAATTTATTGACGAAACACTTATGAAAACATAAAGTCTTGCTTATTAAATTACAAACTTATTGAGGAGTTCACTATGTCTAATAAAGAAAAAACCGCCAATAGAATTGCCCTGAGATATATGGCAGCAGCAGCGGCAGAAGGTAAAAGTCTTAAGGAAGGCTTGGACGCTATTAATGATACAGCTGCTAGAATTGCGGCTTCTAAGCGTGAAGACGCTCCCCAACTGGCAAAGGCGTAATCATAATATTTTCAAACATTTAAAGCCGCCTTCGGGCGGCTTTTTATTTTGCCTCGTCCAATACACCGCGCAATATTGTTTTAAAAAAACGCAGAAATATTACAGAAATGTATATTGACATAATGCATGGAAAAGGATTATCGTATTCTTAACAAATCATTAACCAACCAAATTTTTCGGGAGTTTACATGTCTAAAGAGCTGCGCAATCAATTGAAATTTGCCCTGAAACAAGCCGCTGATGAAGCCGGCCAAACAAGCCCGGGTATGGATCAGGGCCTAGAACGTCTGAAATCGGCCGTAATCACGCCGCGTCTTGCACGTTAAGTAAATTTATTAGAGCCGCCTTCGGGCGGCTTTTTATTTATCCTGTCCTCAGAATATTCCCCATCAGGAACAAGGACCCGGTGATCAAGATGCGGGTTTTGGCCGCGCCTTCCCGTTTGGCGATTTGCCGGACGGCATCGCCAGCGGTTGGGGCGGTGTACGTCTCCTTAAAGCCGAGTTGCTTGGCAACGTCGTGCAACTGGGCCGGGGTATGGGTTGTGGCCTCACCTTCGATGAGCGTGGCGGTCAGGCTTTGGACATAGGGCAATAAAGGTTTTAAAAACGCGGCCGGGTCCTTGCGGTTGACCATGGCGATGATGAGGTGGAGTGGGCGAGGGTCGGTTGCCTTCCATTCTTCCATCTGCCGGGCCAGAACCATCCCGGCGGAATCGTTATGCCCGCCATCGATGACGATCTCCCACCCGTTCGGCACCAAATCATTGTAAGGGTGTTTTTCCAGAGTCTGAAGCCGTCCCGGCCATTCGATATTGGCCAATCCTGTGGATATAATTTGGGGCGTAAAATGATCCGGTGCGATGAGCCGGAATGCGGCAAGCGCCGCGCCCGCGTTCCAATATTGATGATTCCCAACAAGCGTGGGCGGTGGCGTCGTAATAGAGTCCTCTTTGTAGCGAAACAGCATCTGGCCCGATTGCGGGCCGCTGGACCAGTCTGCGCCTTCGATCAGGAGCGGGGCGGCTGGGGATAAGCTCTGGGATGTTTTGTGGAAGACATCCATGATTCCGGCCTCAATCGCCTCTTCCAACTGATGGCCGATCACGCAAGGCACGCCCGGTTTCATGATCCCGGCTTTCTCTGCTGCGATTTGAGGCAGCGTATCGCCCAGAAACTTCATATGGTCGTAAGATATTGTGGTGATTATCGTTGCGGCGGGTTTTGCGATCACGTTGGTAGTGTCGAGCCGCCCGCCCATCCCGGTTTCGAGCAACAACCAGTCCGCTTTGACCCGGCTGAACGCCAAAAACGCGGCGCAGGTGAATATTTCAAAGAAGGTGATGGGTTCATTTTGGTTGCTTTCGATACACTCCGTCAGAACGTCGATCAGCGCCTGTGACCCGATTGGTTCACCCGCCAGCCGGATTCGTTCGGTCGGGTGGGCCAGATGCGGTGAGGTGTAGACATGAACCGTTTGACCCGATGCTTCCAGAAGCGCGCGAAGCGTTGCAATTGTTGAGCCTTTGCCATTGGTTCCGGCCACGTGAACCACCGGGGGCAGGCGCAGATGGGGATTGCCGAGCCGTTCTAGAAAACGATACGTTCGGTCCAGGGAGAGGTCGATTTCGATGTGAAAGAAGCTATAGAGGTGGGTGAGTATCGCTTCAAGTTGCGCCTCTATGACCGGGTCAGTCGATGCACCCGTGAACCGATTTTGACCCACCTTAGCGGGCCGCCGATTTTTTGGCTTGTTTGGCATTCGAAGACGCGTTGGCCGGATTTTGGGCCAGCTTCGCGGCGGCTTTTTTCTTCAGCATGGCAACGGTGCCGGCTGCGACCTGTTTGTTCTGTTTTGCGGCAAGTTTGCCATCGCCGCCCAGAAGCTTCGATCCGCCGGATTTGGAATCATCGTTGCGCGATCTGATCATCAGAAGGTCGAGAAGGCGGGCGATCGTGTCTTTGAGATCGCTGCGTTTGACCACCATATCGACCATGCCGTGATCGAGGAGGTATTCGGCCGTCTGGAATTCCTTGGGCAGGGTTTCGCGGACCGTTTCTTCGATAACCCGGCGACCGGCAAAGCCGATCATCGCGCCGGGCTCGGCCAGGTGAATATCGCCGACCATGGCGAAGGAGGCGGACACGCCCCCCGTGGTCGGGTTGGTCAGAAGCACGATATAGGGCAGGCCCTCTTCCTTGACCATATCCACGGCGATAATGGTGCGGGGCATTTGCATCAAGGAGAACGCGCCTTCTTGCATACGCGCGCCGCCGGATGACGGCACGACGATCAGCGCGGCATTGTCTTTAACGGCGGTTTCGGCCGCCTTGACGATACCTTCGCCCACAGCCGTTCCCATGGAACCGCCCATAAAGGCGAAATCGAAAGCGGCGATGACGGCCTTTTTGCCGCCGATCGTGCCCCGCGCAATCAGGATCGCGTCGGCCTCTCTGGTTTTGGTTTGCGAGATTTTCAGGCGATCGACGTATTTTTTGGAATCTTTGAATTTCAGGGGGTCGTAAGGGACGCGGGGCAGGGCGATGCGTTCATATTTGCCGTCATCGAACATCAGGGCGAGGCGTTCTTTTACCTCCAGAGCCAGATGGTGGCCGCAATGGTAGCAGACATTGAGGTTGGCTTTGAGTTCCTTGTGGAACAGCATGCCGTCACAGGCTTCGCATTTCTGCCAGAGATTGTCCGGAACGTCCTTTTGTTCGCCGACGATCGAACGGATGCGGGGGCGGATAAAGTTGGTCAGCCAGTTCATGAAGCGGTGATCCTCACGCGGTTAAACGGATGGGCATTTAGCCTCTAGAAGACTTTGAAGTCAAGGAATTAGGGGGTATGGCAGGGTGGTTATCCGCAGGGTGAAAGGCAGTTAATATGTTGATTTATATAGATATTCGTCATTGCGAGGAGGCCTTTAAGGCCGGCGTGGCTGCAAGTCCTCTCCCTTGGGAGAGGGGGTTAAGCTGCGTTCTTGCGGGGGCCGAGAGCGGCGGCCAAGGATGCCGCCTGTTCGCCGAGTTTTCCTGCGAGTTTGGGATCTTTGATGTTATCGGCGATGGTTTGCACGAGAGCGGAACCGACGACAACGCCGTCCGCAACGGACGCCATGGAGCGCGCGTCTTCGGGCGTTTTGATACCAAAACCGACGACGATGGGAAGGTCTGTGCCGCGTTTGATCTGGGTCAGATGTTGGCCGACTTTGGCAGGATCGGCGGAAGCCGTGCCGGTGATTCCGGCGATGGAAACGTAATAGAGGAATCCGCTGGCATCCTTGAGCACAGTCTTCAATCGCGCCTCGTCCGTGGTGGGGGTAAGAAGGCGGATAAAACGCAGGTCATTTTGCTGCGCTTCGGGGACGATCTCATTGCCTTCTTCTGGCGGGATATCGACGACGATCAGGCCGTCAACGCCCAAGTCTTTGCAATCATTCATGAATTTTGTGATTCCGTATTTGAGGATCGGATTGAAATATCCCATCAGCACAATTGGTGTGTCAGAATTTTTGCTGCGAAATTGCTGCACAAATTCCAAAACTTTCACCATCGTCACGCCCTGATCGAGCGCACGAAGGCCCGCCGCCTGGATGGCCGGGCCGTCGGCCATAGGGTCCGAAAACGGCATGCCAAGCTCGATAATATCAGCGCTCTTGGCCAGTGCGTGGACGATGTCCATGGACATATCGGGGTTGGGATCGCCCGCCATGACATAGGTGACAAGGGCCTTGCGGCCTTGTTCTTTGAGTTTGGCGAATGTGGCGTCGAGGCGGTTCATGTCGGTTGTCGTCCTGCGTTTTCAATCCTGATCTGATAGCCGCCTTCGATATAGGGTACGGGACAGCGTATATTGCCTGTCAGTCTTGGCATAATTGTCGTCAATAATCCATCTTTTGCAGCACCCCTAGGATCTTCAATCTGCGTGTGTTCCAGAATGTTTTTCAAATGGTTTATCTTACCGGACAGAAGGCAAAGGTTGGGCAATTGGTTTGTCCCGCCCAATGAAAGGCTAAGAATATGGTCGATCGTAAAATCGAGCCGCTGGCCATAAGGGTCCTTAGGACGGTGGCCGTTCAAAACCATCTCATCGATCTGGAAATGGTGAATGCCCATAGACTGCAATTCGGTGGCATAGGAGGTGCCGAGCCATATAAAAAAATTCTTTTTTATAGAAGGGGCCAGCCTAAATTTTGTGCGCAGGTTTCTTACTCTGGAAGGCGGGATAATCTTGATAGGGACCTGCACAAATTCCAGTGAGGGCGGAAGAGCAGCCGCGAAATTGAACATATCCTTGGCGCGGGGGAGATCGCTGTAATGACGGATAAGCGGCTCTAGAAGATCGGACATGGGATCAAACTTATTATGTTATGCTATGTAAAAATACCTTTTAGGCCTTTACCCCGATGCAGACAAGGATTTCATGCAAGCCTGCTTCGAAAAAGCGAGGGCCGTAGATTTCGACATCGGTCTTGAAGGTGCGGTTCAGGTCCGATTTCCAGACCGCCTGCCATGTCTCGATCAGGGCCTTGGGTTGTTCGCCTTGGGCGGCAAAAATCATGTAATCGCCAGCCTCGACGAAGACCGAATCCAGCCCTTCGGGCAGCGCGAAATCATCCGTTTTCACGCGGCAGCCGATGGTCAGGGAATAGGGCTGATCCGCGCCGCCGTCATAGGAATGGTAGATGGCGTAAAGCGCCTCGCCGTCCTTGGCGGGAATGGCTTCGCCCACGGCTTGTTCAAAGAAACGCTGCCACAGGGCGTTGATGTCTTGTGCAGCATTTCCATCCGCATTTGTTGTGCGGATTGTGATGCCGACGACCTGAAAACCGCCCAATTCCTCAGGTTTTTGAGAATCGGTTTGCTGCAGCATTTTGGTCCCAGAAATATTATTGCTCATATTGTTACGCCGAGTTTGTCCGCGACCGTGAAAATATCCTTATCGCCGCGGCCAGAGAGATTGACGACCATTAAGTGATCTTTGGGCAATTCCGGCGCTTTGCGCATGGCGTAAGCAATCGCGTGGGAGGATTCCAGAGCCGGAATAATCCCTTCCATTTTGCTGCAATATTGAAAGGCTTTGAGCGCTTCCTCATCGGTGGCCGAAACGTAATTCACACGCTTCTGATCGAACAGCCAGGCGTGTTCCGGGCCGATGCCGGGATAATCAAGGCCCGCCGAAATCGAATGCGCTTCGGTGATTTGGCCGTCATTGTCCTGCAGGAAGTAAGACTTCATCCCGTGCAGCACGGCGGGCGCGCCGCCATTTAAAGATGCAGCATGCATATCGGTATCGACACCGTGGCCGGCGGCTTCCACCCCAAACATCTGCACCGAAGGGTCGTCTAAGAACGGGTGGAATAAGCCCATGGCATTGCTGCCGCCGCCGATGCAGGCGACCAGCGAATCCGGCAGACGGCCCTCTTTTTCTTGCAGCTGCCAGCGTGTTTCCTTGCCGATGATCGACTGGAAATCCCGCACCATTTCGGGATAGGGGTGCGGGCCGTTGACGGTGCCGATCAGGTAATAGGTGTCATCAACATGCGCGACCCAGTGACGGAGCGCCTCATTGATCGCGTCTTTGAGGCTTTGCGAGCCCGAGGTGACGGGCACGACTTCGGCACCCAACAATTTCATGCGGAACACGTTGGGCTTTTGCCGCTCGATATCCTTGGCGCCCATAAAGACCGTGCAGGGAATGTCGAATAGCGCACAAACGGTGGCTGTGGCCACGCCGTGCTGGCCCGCGCCGGTTTCGGCGATGATGCGGGTTTTGCCCATGCGTTTTGCAACAAGAATTTGCCCTAGGCAGTGGTTGATTTTGTGCGCGCCTGTGTGGTTGAGCTCATCGCGCTTTAAGTAGATTTTGGCACCGCCAAGGTCATAGGAGATTTTCTTGGCGTGATAAAGCGGCGAGGGGCGGCCCACGTAATCCTTGCAGAGCGCGTTGAATTCATCCCAGAAGGCTTGGTCCTCGCGGGCGGCGTAGAACGCCTTTTCGACCTCAAGGATGAGCGGCATCAGCGTTTCGGCGACATAGCGGCCACCATAGGGACCGAAATGGCCGTGCTGGTCCGGGCCGGAGCGGAAGGAATTAGGGTTTGCTTTCATGGGCAAGGTTTTAGCGGGTTGCCGCGCGCCGCGCTAGTTTTTCTTTACGGGCCGCTTGCATGGCCTTTCGGAACCACGGGTGGTTTGTCCATGGAATCGTAATGGGCGCTCAAACCAACGGCAAACAAGGGATGCTGGGGTTTGAAGACGACTGTATTTTTACCCAGACGAATGCCCATATCGACAAGTTGTTCGGGCCGTGAATAGGCGCAGACGGCAATCTCTCTTTGCCCGAAATCCGCTGTCCGGACAAACGTTGCTGCCGAACTCAGGCCGTGCTTTTTTTTCAAATCCTCCAAGTCTCTCCTGAAATCGGCGAGAACCATCGGGTCTTCGGCACCTGAAATCATGAAAATGTCTGCGCCTTTTTGTTCCAGATCGTTCAGGAAGGCGCAAAAACCTTTCACCATGTCCCTGCGCATTTCATTGCCCAGGATGCCAATTGTCTCACGATTAAAAATAACGGCGGGTTTAGTCCAGCACTGCGGGAAGGAAGAAACTGTGTCTTTGGCTTTGTCAAAATCTGTACGCATTATACACCTCAATTCTTGAGCTATGTAAAAACAGGCCCGTTAAATTGTCAAGTGCATTTGGCGGCTTTCAGAAAGGCTTTGATTTTATTAACATCTTTGACCCCGCGTGAGGATTCAACGCCGCTGGAGACGTCGATAGCGGTCGGGCGGAGCAAGGATATGGCCTGCGCGACATTTGATTCCGTCAAACCGCCTGCCAGCATCCATGGTTTGGGGCTTTCGAAGCCGTCGAGATACGACCAGTCGAACACCCTGCCCGTGCCGCCGCCGCCCGGCGCGTCGATCAAAATCCAGTCGGCGTCTTTATAGTGATCGATTTGCGTGAGGTCGGATTTGGAGGAGAGCGAAAGTGCTTTCATGACAGGCAGGCCGAATTTTTGTTTGATCTCTTTAACCCGTCCCGGATTTTCATGGCCGTGAAGCTGGATCATGTCGAGACGTACGGCGTTGAGTGTTTTTTGCAAAGTCGTATCATCCGGATCGACAAACAGCCCGACGATTTTGACGCCAACCGGAACATATTTGGCAAGATACGCGGCGACTTCGATATCGACATAACGCGGCGATGTTGGGTGAAACACAATTCCGACAAAATCGGCATCACCATCGAGTGCAGCTTCCATGCTCTCTGGTGTGTTCAGTCCGCAGATTTTGACCAGTGTTGTCATGGCCTTAAAATTTGTTCCAGATATTTGATCGCTTGCGCGGGTGAATGTGCGACCAAAAGGTTTTCTTTTCCCAAATCTTTCAGGAAATCTGCGCCCTTGGCGTTTTCTGTCAGGAGGATAACCTTTTTGTTTGCTTTCAACGCCATGGCAACTTCGGATAAACTTCCGGCCTCGAGACCACAGGCAATGACCACATCGCTCGTCAGGATATTGATATTGTTCCGGGCGCTGCCCATAGCGGTGACGATAACGATGTCTGCGTAATCCGAGGCGAGGGATTTATCGCCAACAGAAAGAATGCCCAAAGTTCTGCCGTACGCTTCTTTCGCGCCCTTAAGGGCTTCGTTCATGACGCCGATTTTGGCGCCGCCTGTCAGGGTAACATAACCTTTCGACGCACAATATTTCCCCAGCGCGTAGGCATTCTCCAAATCCTTTGCCGTTGGGTTCGAACCGGGGCCCATAATGCCTATGATTGTATCGGCCATGACTACTCCAGACTTGCGTAGATATCACGCGCCGCTGCTTGCGGGTCTTTGGCCTGCGTGATGGGACGACCGATGACAAGATGGGTTGCACCGGCGCTCACCGCTTCTTTTGGTGTCATGATGCGCTTCTGGTCGCCCGCGTCTGACCCTTCGGGACGTATGCCGGGCACCATCAAAACGAAGTTTTTGGGAAGCGCGTTTCGTAATATTTTTATCTCATGTGCCGAGCAAACGACGCCATCGAGGCCTGATGCATGGGTGAGGGCCGCAAGACGCAGGACCTGATCCGCCGGAGCGTCATTCACGCCGGTCTCTAACAGACTGGATTCATTCATGCTCGTCAGGACGGTCACGGCGAGAAGCTTGGTTTTACTGGCACACGCACCTTTGGCCGCGCGCATCATCTCCGATCCACCGGCCGCGTGAATGTTGAGATACGATACGTCCAGAGAAGAGGCGGATTCGACCGCGCCGGCAACCGTGTTAGGAATATCATGATATTTTAAGTCCAAAAACACGGATGGTTTGAGCCTGTTTTCGAGGATCGTTGCGACGCCTTGTGGACCGTGCATGTTAAAAAATTCGAGGCCCAGTTTGATCCCGCATCCAACTTCGGATAACGCAACGGTCAGCTCCATGGCACGCCCCAAATCCTTCGTATCGAGGGCGCAGTAGATCAGCGGTAGTCCGGCATCCGTGTTCATATCAGAATTTTTCCAAAAGGGCGGTCGGAGTTTGCGAATAGTTGTGTGTGGCCATATGATTCGGATTGGCAACTTCCAGTTGCTTTTCCAGAGTCTTAATGCGCTTGCGTTGCTCACGTCGTTCTTTGCGAAGACGTCCCATGCCCGCCCATGTCATCAAAGAGCCGAAAATGAATCCGAAGGCGATGCCGCCGAGTACAGGAACGTACACAGGCATCGGAAGTGGATTCTGAAAAGGATTTAGGGTGACAGGTATAATATCGGGGTTATAGATCGCGAATGCAACCGCCGCGATGATAAACGGCAGAGTCAAAAGCCAAGCCAGAAGGGTGAAGAGAAAATCTTTCATGATTCCCTTTTAGCATAAACGGACAGTCTTGAAACCCACCTCCGTCATCCCGACTGGAGCGAAGCGGAATGGAGGAATCTTTGGTCGATCAGTTAGGCCAAAGATCCCTCGACTTCGCTCGGGATGACAATAGGGGGTGTAAAAAAAGCGCCCGACTGGGGCGCTTTTGAATTTCTGGTGGACGATCCTAATCATCTTCGCCGTGATCGGTGCCGCCATTGAGGCGTTCGCGAAGGCCTTTGCCGGTTTTGAAGAAGGGCAGACGCTTGGCGTCCACTTTCACCGTTTCGCCGGTGCGGGGGTTGCGGCCCGTGCGCGCTTCGCGCGATTTAACCGAGAAAGCCCCGAAGCCGCGAAGTTCAACCCTATCACCGCGGGCCAGCGCCGTCGTGATTTCATCGAAGACGGTGTCTACGATCTTTTCAACGTCGCGCAGGAACAAATGCGGGTTGCGTTCCGCCAGTTTCTGAATGAGTTCGGATTTGGTCATGGCCAATATCTCCTCAATAATCCGCCACTTGCTTTAGTTTCAAAGCCTTGGCGGGCTGTACGCTTTTCCATGGATACTCTTTAAGAATGACCCCAAATCACCCAAAAGGTCAAGCAAAACATTGATAGATAAGGATATTCTATCGAAATGGCAGAAATTCAAGGCTTCAGGCGTGAAAATCCTAGGTTTCGGGCGCTTAACCCATAAAAAAAGATAAAAAAACCGGGCCCTTTTGGGGCCCGGCAAGTTCTACGTCTGAACCAACGAAGGAGATGGAGATCACCTAATCCAAACGTAATTCTTTAGGCTGCTTACTCAGCAGCATCGTCTTTCTTGGCTTTCTTGGCGGCTGGCTTTTTCGCAGGTTTTTCTGCTTTAGGCTCTGCCTTGCCAAGGGCCGCGCCCAGAATGTCGCCAAGCGATGCGCCGGATTCGGTCGAACCGAATTGTTCCAGGGCTTGCTTGTCTTCATCCAGTTCGCGTTGCTTGATGGACAACGTGACGTGCTTTTTCTTTTTGTCGACGGTCAAAACTTTCGCATCGACTTTTTCGCCAACGGCGAAACGATCGGGGCGTTGTTCGGATCTTTCACGGGACAGATCGGCTTTCTTGATCGTGCCGGTCATGCCATCCGCGAGGGAGACTTCGATACCGTAATCCTTCACTTCCGTGACGGTGCAGGTAACGACCGCGCCTTTTGGCAATCCGCCGCCTTTGGAAGAACCTTCCGGTTCCGCCGTCAGCTGTTTCATGCCGAGGGCAACGCGTTCTTTTTCAGGATCGATGTCGAGGATCTTGACCTTGACCTTTTCACCTTTCTTAAACGCTTTCAGAGCGTCTTCGCTCTGGTCTTCCCACGAAATATCGGAAAGGTGGACCATGCCGTCGATGTCGGAATCGATGCCCACGAACAGACCGAATTCGGTGATGTTGCGGATTTCGCCTTCGAGTTCCTGACCGACTTTGTGTTTGTCGGCAAAGCCCGCCCACGGATTCTCCTGGCATTGTTTGATGCCAAGCGATATACGGCGTTTTTCCATGTCAACTTCGAGAACTTTAACTTCGATCTCTTGGCTGGTGGATACGATTTTGCCGGGGTGGACGTTCTTTTTGGTCCAGGACATTTCGGATACGTGAACGAGTCCTTCGATACCATTCTCCAGTTCAACGAACGCACCGTAATCTGTGATGTTCGTGATGCGGCCTTTGAATTTCGCACCAACCGGATATTTGGAGATAACGCCTTCCCACGGATCGTTTTCGAGCTGTTTCATGCCCAAAGAGATACGGCCGTTTTCGGCGTTGTAACGAATGACCTGAACATCAACCGTTTGACCAACGGACAAAGATTCCGATGGGTGGTTGACGCGTTTCCAGGAGATGTCCGTGACGTGCAGCAAACCATCGACGCCGCCGAGGTCAATAAACGCACCGTAATCGGTGATGTTCTTGACGAGGCCTTGTACGACGGAACCTTCCTTGATCGTCTCCAGAAGATCGGAGCGCGCGACATCGCGGCTCTCTTCCAGAACGGCACGACGCGAAACAACGATGTTGCCGCGCTGGCGGTCCATTTTCAAGATCAGGAACGGTTGCGGTGTGCCCATCAGAGGACCGACATCGCGCACGGGGCGGATATCGACTTGTGAGCCAGGCAAGAACGCGACAGCGCCGCCGAGGTCAACGGTGAAGCCGCCTTTGACGCGGCCAAAGATAACGCCCGTAACGCGCTCGCCTTTGTTGGATGCTTTTTCAAGGTCGATCCAGACTTCTTCGCGGCGTGCTTTTTCACGGCTAAGAACGGTTTCGCCTTCGCGGTTTTCCATGCGGTCGACATATACTTCGACGATATCGCCCACGCGGATTTCTGCTTCTTGTCCGGGCAATGTAAATTCGCGCAATGCGACACGGCCTTCGGATTTCAGACCCACGTCGATGATGACGGCGTCTTCTTGTACTTCGATGATTTTGCCTTTAACGACATTGCCTTCGAATTTGGAGTTCATGGATTCGCCCAAAAGAGCGGCGAATTCCATCGAATCGCTGTTATCAGCGATTTTCATAGATGCTTTAGCCATAGTTGGTAGTCCTTTCAGATTTTTTGATAGATCGGCTCGGCCCTGTTTTCTCCCCGTGGGGCAGGTGGAGGGATCCTCATGTTCGCGGTAGAGGCGCAAAGGCCTTTGGATTTACGGCGAACGGCCCGGTTTTAGGGGATTTGGGGGCAGATTGCAAGGGGATTATGTGCTATTTAGATTTCAGACGCCCTCTCCCATAAAACCTCAAACATAGAGCGAAGCATCTGAGTAGTAGAGAGATTGTTAACCACGGCAATCTCAACATCGTTTTCCTTAAAATCGATAATTGCAGCCTTCCGTCCGTATAGATACAAAGACGATGTGGACGGTATAGCTTGGTCTATCCATCTATAGTGGCTGTATTTATCCGCCGCCCTAAAACAGTCCTTTTTACTTAACAGGCTACGGGCCGGCTTGATTTTTAATTCGCCCATCTTCTGGATATATTCTGGTGCGTGCTTGCTATGCCATTGCAAAAATAATTTATCATCCGCGTTAACAACACAAATGTTCGGTTCTTCTCTGCCCTTTGCCGTGTCATAGACATTTTCAAAGAATGCCGCGAAACCATCTGCACCACTCAAGATAATAATTTTATCAGTATTAGGCTTAACCCCTCCGTTCTCCATTATATCAACACCGTAATTTTCAAATGTCTGAGTGATTTTTTGTAGGGTTTTCTTTGTCGGTGAACCAATATCCTGCTCAAAATTACTGATTGTCTGAACATGCATATCGCAACGTTCGGCTAGATCCGGCTGAGTCCAGTTAAGAAGGCCTCTTGCGGCACGGGATTGGGAGGGGGTTAGAAGTTTCATTTGGTTATCTAAATGTAAGAAAATCTATTTTTCTTAGGCACGTCTCAAGAAGTCAATTCTTAAGCAATGAGCATATTTCAATCCTTCGGGAGCACTTGGAATGTCCTGATTGATAAACATTTCCCACATTTCTTGGAAACTTCCAGGATATGCGGAAACCCCTTTGAAAGTTTTATATATGATAGAAAAGGCTGCCGTTTCTTCTAAAAGATAGTTTTTCGATAACTCAAAAAACTCCGTTTTGCGTTGAAGGTCTGAATTTTTTCTCGCCCATATATCTTCAATGGATTGGTCAATTGCGGCTCTGAAATCCGCATTCTGTTGATATAACAATCTTGCTTTGTGCAAGTCAGAAAAATAGTTTTCCGAACGCTTCCACGCGTCCCAGCGATAAATTTCAAAGTTAGGTAAAGAAGAGATAGCCGACATGTTTCTGGCTATCCATTGTGTCCCTTCATGCAAACTTTTACTGTGGGCTTCTTTTTCAGAAAGACCCTCTTCAAACATATAGTTAAATCGTTGAAGACTGTCGTTCACAAGAACAACAACTTTGTTGTATCTGTGCTTTGCCCAATCTATGGTGCAACGGAATTTTTCACCCTCATGATATGGCTGACCGACGCTTATTTCTAGACGCAGAAGGTTATTATCATCGACCAAGTTGGGTGTTTTGGCCTTTATTTTGATCTTATACGCGCCGGTTTGCGCTGGGTATTGTTTTTCAGAAGCGGACATTGGACCCGCTTTCTATCGTCAATTCGGGCAGCAAATCCCAAATTAGATCAAATTTATTTTTTTCAGCTTTTGCCAAATCTCCATCTCTGAATAAAAGGCATTTGGTTTCGCCATCGATGG
Organism: uncultured Micavibrio sp.; assembly: GCA_964539025.1. Classification (GTDB taxonomy): domain Bacteria; phylum Pseudomonadota; class Alphaproteobacteria; order Micavibrionales; family Micavibrionaceae; genus Micavibrio_A. The sequence goes on along the minus strand of CAZIFA010000002.1, from coordinate 167,922 downwards.
AAACGGCAACTTTATTGCCGTAAATAAGTGTTACCCAATTTTTGTAACGATTGTGAGGAATCCAGCGATATTCACCGACAGGACCCATTAAATACGTATTGCCTTCTTCCACGGTCTGTCTCATTGACACACCACTTCCTCGTAAACGGCGATACATTTCGATAACTTGGGGCGGGGATTTGGTATCATCGGCCATATCGACCAAAAGCTCTCCACCTTTGTTCAGGGTGTAATAGACATCGTCGAGCAATCTTAAATACCAACCTTCACCTTCAATGATTGTAACGGTGTCATTTTTCAATTCCACGCCGTCTTTTGTGAAAACCACGCCTCCAAGCTCGAAAGCGGATTGAATTTTTTCCAGCGTGGATGTTTTCCCCTTATTTTCGCCCTTCTCGATTTTGGAAATGGCGGCGATGGTCAGGCCGACGCGTTCGGCCACGTCTCTCTGGTCCCATCCCAGAAGGGCGCGGGCGGCGGCGATTTGATTTCCTTTTGGCAGTCCCATAGATGTGCTTCTTTCTTTTTAGTATAATAATTATCTAAAAAATTAAATCAATAAATATTTTAACTCAATCTTAAGACTTTTCATATATTTATTCTATCCTAGATATATTAATTTAACTTTATATGAGGGTAACGACTATGTACACCACTGAAAACAAAGAGAATTTGGATATTTCCAAGCTCCAGGACGAGCTGGAGAGGCAATATGGCCCTGCCGTGGCACAGGATATTATCGACCGTATCAGGAAGACCGGAAACGTCGCCCGCACCCCCGATTATATGGACGTCAAGGCTATGTCCGAGCTGCAGGAGCGCTTCCGGGCGCAGGCCATGATGGCCGTCTGGCGCCTCAAACAATGGCGCAAGAGCCAGCTTAAAAAGACGACGCAGGAAAACCTCATCGTTCTGGAGGGGGCTTTCTTGCAGCGTCAATGTGAAGATGCCGTTCAATTATACCGCCAAGCCAACAAGAGCTATTTCGCGATGTACCGCGAAGCCATGGCGGCGTTTACAGCCGTGCCCGCTTATATGGCCGTTTCCCATCAAACGCAGATAGCAGGCGGGAGGGTATAATGGCTTCGAAGAGAAAATACCCCAAGATCACCTTGAAGCACCCGATTGAATCTTATCAGCCGCGCTTGTCGCAATTTATCTGGCTGATGCTGGAGGTGAAAAACTTAAAACCGTACGATCTGCATATGTGGCAGGTGATGGACAGCGTGGCGTTTCAGGACACGGAAACGGCGCTGCAAACGACTTTGCTCAATGAGGAAATGTGCAGCAAACGCGCTGCGGCGATGAAAAAATAGGGAATTTAGTTTTTTGCAATAATCGACAGAGCTTGCTTCAGGGCCTCATCGGCGCTCATCGTACTGGTATCAAGAATATGCGCATCATCGGCGGGTTTCATGGGGCGGAAATCTCGGCCTGAATCCCTAGCGTCCCGCTGTTTCATCTCGGCCAGAACGGATTCAAAATCGGTTTGAATATTCTTGGCTGTAAGCTCGGCAAGGCGGCGCCGCGCGCGTTCTTCCACGCTGGCGGTCACGAACAATTTCACATCCGCATCGGGGCATATCACGGTGCCGATATCGCGGCCATCAAGGATAACGCCATCCACTGGAGCATCGGTTTTGGGATGCGCAGCAAAATTTCTTTGAAAATCGAACAAGGCATCGCGCACGCCGGGGAATTTCGCGACAACCGAAGCGCCTTGGCCGATAATGTCATTGCGAAGCGCGGGGTTTTGCAGATCGGAAGGTTTGAGGTCTTTGGATAGCGATTTTGCTACAGCAATCGCATCACTCTCTATTTCCGGGTTGCCGCCGGAATCGAGCACGCGCAAAGCCACAGCGCGATACAGTGCGCCCGTGTCCAGGTAGGCATAGTTCAATTTAAGTGCGAGCGCCCTTGCAAGGGTGCCTTTGCCGCTGGCCGCCGGTCCGTCGATGGCGATGATTTTGTGCGTCATGGACGGCACCATACCGCATTCGTCATCCCGGCGAAAGCCGGGACCCGCGGGATGTTGATCTAAATCTTTTTCACCACAAAGGCACTAAGATCACAAAGAAGCACAAAGATATTTATAAAAAACCTTTGTGTAACTTCGTGTCCTTGGTGTCTTTGTGGTGAAAAAAAGCTAAACATATATTCTATAGGTTCCGGCTATCGCCGGAATGACGCGGAAAAGAAAATATGAAAAAATTATTTGTTATTGCCTTAAGTTTGCTTATCGCCGGATGCGCGACGGGCATAGACCCCAAAAAATATAACGACCATGCGGTATCGCCCGAAAGTTTTTCCCAGTGCCATGGCTATAGCTGCACCCACAAAACCCAGACGGGTTTCACCAGGGCCGAATGGGGCAGGATTGCTGCACCCTTTAAAACCCCGGCCAAAACGCCCGAGGCTGAGCGCAGCAAAATCGGACACGCGATCGCCGAAATGGAACGGGTGGCGGGCGCAAAAACCGGCACGTCCGAAGACCATGGCGAGGCGGTCGGCATCAAGGAAAGCGATCACCAGCTCGATTGCATCGATGAGACGGTGAATACGACCCAGTACATATCCATGCTGCAGCATGCGAAGCTGTTGAAATTTTATGAGATTACGGAACCCACGCATCGCGGCTATATCATCGATGGCCGCTGGCCGCACAACACGGCCGTGATCCGTGAGGTTAAGACCGGCAGGCTGTTCGCGGTGGATTCGTTCTACCGCGCCAATGGGCAAGAGCCGTATATCGTGACGCGCGAAGCGTGGCTGGCCGGATGGCGTCCGCCCGGCGCGAAGCAGTAATTATGAGGATTTGAAAGAGCAGACATCTCGGGCGTGCTTGATGACCCTCTGGCGCAGCAAGTTATCGTCAGCCGGGGCACCTTCCTGTTTTTCAGGATTTTGGACCACATCCTCAAACAAGGATTGAAGTTCCATGGCATTACGGGCCGGTCGCAGTGTGCCGTCTTTTTCGATCATGCCCGTTGAGAATTGTTTCCAAACTCTTCGACCCTGCCCTTCTTGTGTTGTCTCTACAACTTCCGGAATCGTATGCTTTAATATCTTTTCGAATTCCTGCGGCGTTTCATATCCTATGATGGCCGTGATTTTTGGAAAGATAGGCTCCGGATTGTTATCCGGACAGAAGACCCCGAAATAATTTAAGGTTTTAGGACCATTGGGCGGGGGTGCCACCACCGTGACGTCCTCTTCCGCCCCATGGGGAACGCTCTGCGCCTGCGTCAGGCTTATGCCTGATGCGGCAAAGGCATAGGCCCCGGCCAGCGCGGTGCGTAAAAGGGACGATTTATTCATGCCTTTACAATAGCTTGAATTAATAATTATGTCAAATTATTAGGCGACGCGGCGCAGAATTTGGCCATTTCCGCAGAGATTGTTAATGATGTCCGCAAAACCCGGAAAGCTGGTGTTGATCGGGCTGACATCATCGATGGTTACGGGGTTGGTCGTCACGAGGCCTAGCACGAGGAAACTCATGGCGATGCGGTGATCGAGCGCGGTTTCTATGATCGCGCCACCCTTCGGCGGTTTGCCGTTGCCGTGGATGGTCAGGGAGTCTTCACCCATTTCCAATTTGACGCCGCAGGCTTTAAGGCCTTTGACCATGACGGCGAGGCGGTCGGATTCTTTCACCCGAAGTTCTTCCAAACCCGTGGCGCGGGTAATGCCTTGCGCGCAGGAGGCTGCAACAAACAGGATCGGGAACTCATCGATCATGCTTGGTACGCGCGATTCCGGCACCGTAATCCCCCGCAGCATTTTTGTACCCTTCACCCGGATATCGGCGACAGGTTCACCCGCCTCGATGCGTTCGTTTTCAAAACTTATGTCCGCTCCCATTTCTTTCAGGCAAAGGAAGATTCCGTTGCGGCGAGGGTTCATGCCGATGCGGGGCAGGAGCACGTCGGAGCCTTCACAGATTGCTGCAGCAATCGCGGGAAAGGCGGCGGAGGACGGATCGGAAGGAACGTAGATATCCGCCCCCGCGATCATCTGCTGCCCGCCTTTGAGGTGTATCGCCTGCACGCCGCCATCGAGGTTTTTAACGTCCACTTTCACGCCAAAATGTCGCAGCATATTTTCGGAATGATCGCGGGTGGGTTTGGTTTCGATCACTGTGGTTACGCCATCGCCGCGAAGCCCCGCCAGCAAGATAGCGGATTTCACCTGCGCCGATGCGACCGGGAGTTTGTATTCGATCGATTTGGGGTTGGCCGCGCCTGTTACGGTCATGGGTAGCTTGCCGCCTTCGCTTGCAGCAAATTTCGCGCCCATCGATTCAAGCGGCGTGATGATCCGGCCCATCGGGCGTTTGGAAAGCGAGGCATCGCCATGGAAAGAGGCGGTGATGTTGTGCCCGGCCACAAGCCCGGCGAGAAGTCGGGTCGAGGTTCCGGAATTCCCCATTTCCATGGACCCAAGCGGAGATTTCAGGTTGCCGACACCAACACCGTCGGTCGTCCATGTGCCATCATCATTCTTGGTGATCGTCGCGCCCATCGCCCGCATGGCGGCGCACGTGTTCAGAACGTCTTCACCTTCCAGCAGCCCGTGGACGGTCGTCTTGCCCTTGGCAAGCCCGCCGAACATCAAGGAACGGTGCGAGATGGACTTGTCCCCCGGTATATTCGCCGTGCCCTTCAGCGGGCCGGATTTCGAGGAAATAAAGGGGGTCTGTTTTGCGCCATGGGTCATGGCGTTGTTTTAGCGGGGCTTTTGCGGAAAAACAACTCTTTCCCGATCCTTACCACCCCAATGTCACCCCCGCGAAGGCGGGGGTCTGGTCGATAAATACGTGCGCAGCGAAGCTGCGCTCTTCCCGGATCCCCGACGTTGGTGTTCCGCTTCGCGGAACCTCGGGGATGACGGGTGGCTATTTATCGAAGACGGCCAGATTGCCTTTATAGCTGGTGGCAAATTTGTTGAAATCGTCGATGGGTATGGGGCGAGAATAACGGAAGCCTTGCACCTCGTCGCATTTTTCTTCGCGCAAGAAGGCTTCGTGTTCCTTGGTTTCCACGCCTTCGGCGATGACCTTGAGGTTGAGCGAGTGGCCGAGGCGGACGATGGTGCGGGCGATGGCCGCATCGTCGTGGTTGTTGAGCGCGTTGCGGATAAAGGACTGGTCGATCTTGAGGCGATCGATCGGGAACTGGCGCAGGTAGGATAACGAGGAATAACCCGTGCCGAAATCGTCGATGGCGAGCTCGACGCCGAGCGCGTGCAATTGTTGCAGCGTTTCGATGGTTTGCTGGATGTCGTCCATAAAGACGGATTCGGTGACTTCGAGTTCCAGATTATGCGGCTTGAGGCCGGAATCTTTCAAACATTTGGAAACGTAATTGACGAGGTCCGATTGATAGAACTGTGCGCCCGAAACGTTGACGGCAACGCGGATATCCTGTCCCGCCTTTTGCCATTCCGCAGCGACTTTACAGGAATAGTCCAGCACCCATTCACCAATGGGCACGATGAGCCCCGATTGTTCGGCGATGGGGACGAATTCGGCGGGCGATATAAACTGGCCGCCCGCTTTCGAGGCGTCTTTTTTGAACCAGCGCAGCAGAGCTTCGGCGCCGATGATCTTGCCCGACCCCAGCTCGAATTGCGGCTGGAAGTAAAGTTGCAGTTCTTTGGCTTCCATGGCGTCACGCAGATCACGCAGGAGTTGGAATCTTTGCTGCACGGCGCGGTCGAAATCTTCGGAATATTCCTTGATCGTATCGCGGCCTTCTTCCTTGGCGCGGTTAAGCGCGATATCGGCGTTCTTCAAAACCTGATCGGGGTCGATCCCGTCGTCGGGGAAGGTGGATACGCCCACGGAAGCACGAATCTGGAAGCTTTCGTTGAACACCTTGAACGGTTCGGAACGGATGACTTTGACGACCTTATCGGCGACGTCGCGCGCGCTGTTCAGGTCGGTCGTCAGCGGCATGGTGATGGCGAATTCATCGGCGCCCAGACGTGCGACGATGGCGGGTTCTGGGAGAGCGGCGCGCAGGCGTTTGCCGACGCCGCGCAAGATGGCGTCACCCACGTTCAGCCCCATCGAATCGTTGATGTCCTTGAAATGGTCGAGGTCCATGGCGATGACGGCCACGCGCTTGGCGCGGCTTTCATCGTCGTCATTGGCAGTGCGCGCTTGATCGGTGAGTTTTTGTAAGAACTGGATACGGTTGGGCAGGCCCGTCAACTGATCGTAATAGGCGAGCTTGTGGATCTTGTCTTCGGCAGCGGATTTTATTTGGCGAATATTATCGGCGTTCTGCTGGATCAGCGTTTGGGCCATGATAATGGCGCCGCCGATTTCATCCTGCGCGGGGAAAGGGGATTCCTTGATGTCGGGACTTTCGGGATTTTCAGCTGCGGACATAAGTTCATCGCGCATGAACAAGATCGGCTCCAGCAGCCATTTGGATAACGAGATCATGAGAACAACCGTGACGAACGCGGACATAAGCAGCATGATCGCGACGGTTTGTTTGATATAAGTCAAAAGCGACGGGCCGATCATTTGCGAATCCAGACGCGCCACGACGATATAGGGGCGGCGTAGATCGTTCGATCTGAACACAACCTCGTAATTCGCGCCGTCGATCGAACGGTAGGTTTTAGAAAGGCTGTCCTGGTTCAGCATGACCATGGAAACAGGTTCGCCATACGATGCCAAAAGCCGCAGATCGAGCGAATAGACGGTCATGCCGTTGACGATGGTGGTCGAATTGACGCGCTCGGCCTGTTCTTGTGTGATCGGCGATGCCAGCATGTCGGCGGTGCTGCCGATGCTGGGTGCGATGATGGATCGTCCCAACTCGCGCAGGTCACCCAGCAAGGTCATTTCCTGCTGTTTAAAGGTGAAGAACAGAATGCCGCCCTGTACGACGAGGATGGTCAAGAACACGCTCAAGGCGATGCGCCAACTGATCCGCGAACGCCAGATTTTCGTCGGTGACGCGGCGATGCCGGACAGGGGCGAGGCGGGTTTTTTGCGTTTGCGCTGTATCACGGTGTCAGACCAATTCGAAATGCCCTGGCGGTTGCCGAACCCAATTTAGAATCTTAGCCCCTGCAAGGAGAGAAATCCCCATTAGAAAACGTGCGTTTCCTTAGCTTTAGTCTAGAGCGAGATACTTAAGAAGGTCTTACTAAAACGGCGAGAAACGCCGGGCGGATAAGAAGAGTCTAATCCGATAACCCCCTTATATGAAAGAATTTTTTTAAGGTAGCGACAATTATTCGAAAAATTGGCTGAAATTTATTTCAAAATTGAACTATTCATCGTCCGTGAACGTCAAAACCGCGCCGTTTTTGCCATCCGATTCGATCCGGCGATAAAAACAGGAACGCCGCCCGGTGTGGCACGCGCCATTGCCCGCCTGTTCGATCAGCAAAATCACGGCGTCTTGGTCGCAATCGATGCGAATCTCGCGGATTTTCTGGATTGCGCCGCTGGTCGCACCTTTGTGCCAGAGTTCGCCGCGGGAACGGCTCCAATAATGCGCTTCGCCGGTCGCAAGCGTCTTTTCGAAGGCTTCTTCGTTCATCCATGCGAGCATCAAAACCTCTTTGGTTTTATGATCCTGCGCGATCGCTGCGATAAGATTTTGCCCATCAAAATTCAGGGACAGCTTATTTGATTCTTCCCAATCCTTGCTCATAGAACGACCTTCCAGTCGAGATTTTTACGTCCAAGGCCAAGCGGCAGGGGCAAAACCAGGCCATCCGGTGTCCGGCAGGGCGATAAATCTTGTCTCTCATGAAGCAATGTAAACGTTTCTTTGGGGACAGGAAGATTATAAAATGCAGCGCCATTAAGGCACAGGAAGTTTCTAAACTCATCCTGTCCCTTATTTAATTCAAAACTTTCGGCATATAATTGCGGGGCCACGCCGCCCGTAAAACATCCCGCGGCGCAACCGCATTCGGTGGCCTTGGTTGCATGCGGCGCAGAGTCGGTTCCGGCGAAGAACCGCTTATTTTTGGGATCGCGGACGGCCGCCAGAAGCGCCTGGCGGTCTTCTTCGAACTTCACCAGCGGCAGGCAATAGAGATGGTATTTCAATCCCTGCACGAGGTCGGCAACGGTGTAGAGAAGATGCTGGGGTGTTATCGTGGCCCCGGTTTTATCGCCTGCTTTGCTTACGAAATCAGCGGCGGTTTTGGTGGTGATATGCTCGCACACCAGTTTCAAATTGGGGAATTTACCCTGTAAAACCGGCATCCGTTCGCGGTAGAAAAAATCCTCTGCGTTCGAATTTTTGCCGAAATATTGTTCGCCGGACAGGCCGTGTTCTTCGCCGTGCAGACAAAGAATGACGCCGTTTTCTTCCATCGCGCGGAACACGCCGTTATCGATGAAGCTTTGTAAGGGCCGCCCATGGTCGGAATTGGTGGTGCCGTGCGGCGGGTAGTATTTACAGGCCTTCAAACGCCCGGATTTCGCGCCTGCCTCGATCATTTTCGGCGTTGTGTCCTTGGTCAAATAAAGGGGGACGATGATCTGATCGAACCTATCCCCTCCCGCTTTTCGGATCATGGCTTCATAGGCCTCGATGCTCCAATAGGGCAGGGAATCGCCTTCGGATACCTTGCCGACCGGGGGTTTGGTGTTGGGCATGGCCAGTATCCCGGCGCACCCCATGGACAAATGGGCGGAAACGTAAGATTCCATGGCTGGCCCCTGGCGGAGATGGACATGCAGATCGTACCATTTGGGCAGGGTTATTCTCATAGGAACCGACTATTGACCGGAAATCTCATCAATTCAAGGCTTTCTAAACCGGATATTAAGGGTTAAGGACGTATTATTTTACCATAATTCTCATTCCACATTATGGGGATATAGGGGAAATCTATGAAGATCATTACCGATGGGGCCGAACACCAGTTCCTGACCTTTTTGGAGAAGCTCAAAGCCAATCCGACCGGCTGGATCGCGTGCAGCTTCCCGTTTTCGCGCCACGTCGTCCATGAAGAGATCATGGCCCGCCGTGCCTTTATCAAAAGCGATTTGACGCGCCTGCGCGCCGATGCCATGGCCCATGCCGAGAGTCTGCGCGACGCCGCCGACGCCCTGCCTGGTGCGCAGCTTTATCTATTCGCCGACAACGATGTGATCCTCCTGTGTTGTCCGGGGGATGATACTCAGCAAAAAACCGTCCGTGATACGCTTCAAAAAGAAGCGGCGAAATTTCCCGCAGGGTTTTGCGATTACGGTTTTCTGACCAAGGAGCTGTACGCCTATCAAAAGATCGCCGATCAGAAATTCCTTTCCCTAAAAAAGATAAAGGCGTACGAAATGCTTTCGGATGAAAGCGTGGTGGAAAGTCTCGCGCTGCGCCGGAAAAAACGCGAACAGCCGATCATCCTCGTCGTGGAAGACGATCGCTTCACCGCCTCGTATATTTCGGGGTTTTTGAAAGAATTTGACCTGCTTATCGCCCGAAACGGCGAAGAAGCGATCGAAAAATACATCGAATACGCGCCCGATGCGGTGTTTTTGGATATTCACCTGCCCGGAATCAACGGTCATCAGACGCTTCAGGCCATTAAATGCGCCGATCCCGATGCTTTTGTGGTCATGTTGAGCGTCGATACCGCCAAAGCGAGCATTCTAAGCGCGTCTGAAAACGGTGCGGTCAGCTATCTGAAAAAACCGTTCTCGCGTGAACGCGTACTCAATACGCTGCGTTTATCGCCGTTCATACGCGATTCCAAAGGCATCATGCCCATACATACGGGCAGATAATCTTTTGGAGTTTACCTAAGTGTAATTCCCGGTTCGTCCCGGACGCAGCGCACGCGCGCGTTGGCGTTCGCCATAAGAAGAGATCCTCTGTTGCCGTCGCCGAGATACCGGATTCGCGCGCTGTGCTTACAGTCCGGGTGTATCGTGCTAGACCAGTACCTGCCGTAAGGGGCGGAACGGCTCGTATCCAGCCTGGTATTGCCGTTGCGTCCTACGCTCGCAATATTCTCGTAAATGGCACGCCATTCATCATGGTTGTCATCGGCGCTCGGCTGGCGGGCATTGGCATGACCCCGCTTGCGCAATTCATAGGCACGTTGCTCGCCCAAGTACCAGGTAGTATAACCACGCAATGCGCTGGAAAAGGGTTCGATGGCCATGACGATGCCCGTTTTCGGTGAAGAGGGGCCGACAACCCAGCCATCGGGGAGAACGTGGCCGATATTATAGACGTATTTGTCAATGGATGCATTTATGACGTCCGGCGTGGCTGTTTGTTTTCTTGCCGGTTCCCCGAATCGCACGGAACGCCCGTTCAAACCTTCGATGGTAAATTTTGCGTTCACTGGAAAAGCCGATAGATCGATAACGACCCTCCCGCTTCCGTCATTGGAAAGGGAAACGACATCTTCAAAAGATTGCTTCGCTGTTTTCGCCATAGTGCTTTCCTTTCAAAACGTCTTGAACGCCGTTAAATCTCTCGATTTTCATATATCGAAAAGCTTTATGCACTATCCTTATGGAATTTTCAAGGTCTCTTTTCGATCATGTTTTCTGTTTATCAGAAACCGCTAATACGCACGGGCAGGTAATATTTAACTACAGAGGGCGCAGAAAGCGTAGGGAAGTGTTTAACACGAAGAACACAAAGAGACACAAAGAACACGAAGTTTTTATTGTCTTCGTGATCTTTCCAAACTTCCTCTACTTCGTGTTAAAACCCTGCGCTCCCTGCGCCCTCTGTAGTTTAAATTCTGTTTGAAAATGCCTGCGGCAGATCGCCGACATGACAAATTTATAACTGTATGAAATCACCGGGGTAAGGGGCGAGAAAATCCTCGCTCTTTATTTTGTGTACGTTCAAGGCTGTGGCCAGCGCTTTCCTCGGCGCGTCGAACGCTTCATCGGTCAGTTGGAAGGTTTCGAAATGAAATCCCATACTCTGCTTGGCGTTCAGTATTTTGTGAATTTTCACGGCTTCGTCGGGGTTCATGTGGGAGTATTCCATGAACCAGCGCGGCTCGTATGAGCCGATGGGGAGCAGGGCAAGGTCCGGCGCGCCATGGCGCTTGTAAATCCCTTCGAACAGCCCCTGATGGAAACCGGAATCGCTACTATAGAAAACGCTATGGCCTTTCGTGTTTTTGAGAAAGAAACCGCCCCACAAATCGCGGTTGATATCGCTCCATCCCCGCCGTGACCAATGCTGGGCGGGGGTGAGGGTCAGCGAGACATGTTCGCCAAGCGGTGTCGCCTGATGCCAGTCGAGCGGAACAAGCGTGCAACCATCCGCTACGGGGCCGATCAGGCGCGTGTTGCCGAGCGGAGTAATGATGATCGGCTTGTGGTTGCGGGCGAGCCAGGAGAGGCTGGCCAGATCCATATGATCGTAATGATTGTGGCTTATAAAGACAAAGTCAATTTTTGGCAACATATCTAGGAAAACGAAAGGCTTTCGCGCCCTTTTCGGGCCGATATTGGCGAACGGGCTGCACCGTTCCGAGAAAACCGGGTCCACCAATAGCATTATTCCCATCGTCTGGATCAGGATGGTCGCGTGGCCTATATAAGTAACTTTGGTTTCTAATGTTGCTGATAGCGGCAATCGTGGCTCATTCTCTACATGCTCCGGCCAGTCGGCGCGCTTGCCGTTCATCCGCCATTTGAGCATGTCGAAGAAACCCTTCTTGGGGTGCGGCGACCAGTCATTGAAGAACCGCATCCCGTCGAAATGGTCGGATTTGGGCCCTGCGTAATAGGTGAGATAGGATTCGTCGATATTCAACGCTAAGAAACTCCCTTGATGATTGAAAGGCGATAGTGGGGTGTGTAAAGCTATCGCCATGATCAAACTATATAATTCACTGACCCGCGAAAAACAGCCGTTCGAACCGATCGATCCCCAGCATGTGCGCGTCTATGCCTGCGGGCCGACCGTGTATGATTACGCCCATATCGGCAACGCGCGTATGGCGGTGGTGTTTGATCTTTGGGTGCGGGTTTTGCGCGAGGCCTATCCAAAGGCCAAACTCACCTATGTCTCGAACATCACGGATGTGGACGACAAAATCATGGATGCAGCCCGTAAAAGCGGGGACGCGATAAGTGCGGTCACGCAAAAATTCACGAAAATCTATAATGAGGACATGCAGGCGCTGGGCGTCGTACGCCCCGATGTGCAACCGCTAGCGACCGAGCATATTCCTGAGATGATCGCGCTCATGCAAACCCTGATCAAACGCGGGCATGCGTATGAGGCGGAGGGGCATGTGCTGTTCCACGTACCGTCCGATCCGTCCTACGGGGCGTTGTCGGGGCGTTCCAGGGACGAACAGATCGCGGGTGCGCGGGTTGATGTCGCGCCGTTCAAAAAAGACCCCGCCGATTTCGTGCTGTGGAAGCCGAGCACAGGCGACCAGCCGGGATGGGATTCGCCGTTCGGATTCGGCCGCCCCGGCTGGCATATCGAATGCTCCGCCATGGCAGAAAAACATCTGGGCTTACCGTTCGACATTCATGGCGGCGGCGCGGATTTAAAATTCCCGCACCATGAAAACGAGATCGCGCAAAGCTGCTGCGCACACGGCCATGAAACCGCGCCGGAAAAATTCGCCAAATACTGGCTGCATAACGGGTTTCTCACCGTCGATGGTGAGAAGATGTCAAAGAGCCTTGGCAATTTTCTGGTCGCGCATGATCTTTTGAAAAAATATCCGGGTGAGACGCTGCGCCTGACGTTGCTCGGCGCGCATTACCGCCAGCCGCTCGATTGGTCGGAACAGGCTGTTCATCAGGCGCAAAAGCAATTGGATGGGTTTTATACTCAACTCCACAAGCTAAAAGATGTAACACCTGACAAGAGCGAGCTTCATGAGCTTGTTAAACAAGCTTTGTATGATGATTTGAATACGCCCGAAGCGATTGGTTATCTTCACTCCATTCTCAAGGACAATGCAAATAACGGCTCTTATATTAAGCGGCAATTGCAGGTCTTTGGTGATCTGGTAGGTGTTTTACAACAAGATCCCGCCGCGTGGCTTGGCTATGGACAAAGTGTCGAAGGAATTAGTGCTGAAGAAATCGAAAAACTTCTGATAGAGCGCACCGACGCCAAAAAAGCCAAAAATTTCGCCCGCGCCGACGAAATTCGCAAAATGCTCGAAGACAAAGGCATTCTTATCGAAGACACGCCGCAAGGCCCGGTCTGGAAGAAAAAATAATCTAGCGCGCTATCAGCACGGCATAATATTTGCCGCCCGTTGCATCGAGAATGCAGCCCGTCGATTTTCCCAAATAGGCGGTTCCGACATCATCCCCGATTCCGTTCGCGACAAGGGCGTAAGTGCCTGCAAAGTTGGTTGTGTGCGTGCCCACAGTTTCCGTCATGGCACCGGTCAGGGACTGGAGATTATTGATCTCGTCACAGACATCGCGTTTGAGATTACGTGCCCATAAAATCAGTTCGGGGCTGGCGGTACCGATATTCGTCACGGCTGTCTCTCCGTTCGGCCACCAGACGGTCGTCGTGGTGTTATAAAGCCATTGTGTCTCTATGGGCGTGTATTGCACCTTGCCGCCGTTTATGTTGAAGACCGTGCAGCTTTTATCAGCAGGTGCGCCGCCGTTGGCGGCCCATCCGCCGGGCGGGTTGGGGATCTCAAAACTGATTTGCGTTTCGGTGCAACCGGCCAGGCGCAGTTTGTGTACGGCCTTGGCAACGGTGTCGGCATAGCTGGTAATTTCCCGCGCCGCGAGCTTCGCCTGTTCCTTGGTCAGCGTGGACTGGGAAATGCTGCCCCCTTGGCTTACCGCATAGGACAATGCCGCGAACATTGCGATCGCGATGAGAATTATAATGAAGGCCGACCCGGTTTGTGAATATGCGCGCGTCATGGGTTAAGTCTAACCCAAAACTTATGTCTGCGGAAATCCATTAACGGCTCAGGAAGGGTGTGAAATCTTTTTTGTTGGAAAGCGGTATATGAACCTCGATATCCTTAATTCCTTGCGCGGCGAGAGTCAGGAAAACATCCCGGTGTGCGCCGATCTCGACATTGTCCAGCATGCCGATGCCAAGGACGGGGCGTTCGAGGCTCTGCCCGGCGGACAGGGATTTTTCGACCCTCAAGCGCTTGTCGCGCTCGTGCAGGGGAAGATCGTCTAAGCCTCGAATCCCGCCATCTTGCATAAGCCATTCAAAACTGAATAAGGATTTGCGCCAGCTTTTCAGGACAGCCATCGTATCGATCCGGACGACCATATAACGGTCCTCACGGCCTTTTAAGGATGGGCTGTTGGTGAATTGCAGGGTCATGGTATTCATGGGTGCCTTGTCGTCGTTGGAACGAAGAGGTTTAAACGAGGGGATTGCCTTAAAAACCCCCTCATGCCAATTTAAGGGGAATCTGGATAACAAATGGTTAAAATACATGCCTGCCGCTTCATCATCCCAAGCCCCTGAAATTATTGAAGTATCCAAGGATGCGGACGAGGTGCGCTGCGATGGTGGCAACGGGCCGCTGGGTCATCCGCTGGTCTGGTACACGTTCGATGGGCGGGACCAGGTTTCTTGCCATTACTGCGACCGGCTCTTCTTGAAAAAACAGGCATAAATCCTATATTCTGGTACTGAAGGGGCGCTGCATGGTGCGGGCCCCAATCCAATCATAGCTCGCTTGTATGAGGAGTTAGACCATGAACAACAGACTTTCCGTTTTTGATTCCCCTTTATTTCTGGGTTTTGACCAGTTTGAAAAAACCATAGATCGGATGCGCAAAACAACGTCCGAAGGCTATCCGCCCTATAACATCGAACAGATAGGTGATACGGGGCTTCGCATAACGTTGGCCGTTGCCGGGTTCGGCATGGATGATCTCGATATTGAAACGGAAAACAACCAATTGGTAATCCGTGGCAAACAAACCGAGGATGAAAGCCGTACCTATCTGCATCGCGGCATCGCCGCCCGCCAGTTCCAGCGCAGTTTCGTGCTGGCCGATGGGATCGAGATTCTGGGCGCTTATCTGGATAGCGGGCTTTTGCATATCGACATGAAACGCGAAGAACCCGAGAGCAAGATTCGCAAAATACAGATCGGTTCCAACCCCGGTTCTGGGAACGGTAAGGCGCCGCAAGCCATTGATATAGAGAAGAAGAATGGCTGATGGCGGTTTTTAACAAGCGATTTACCGTTTTTTTGGTATACTGAAAAGGGAAGGGCATTACATGAACAATTCACACGAAGCCAGCGTCCGCAATTTTCTTAAAGGTCTCTCAAGCAGGGACTTCCTGAAAATAGGCATTGATGAGATTGCTTATGTGCGCACCATTTCCTTGCAGGGTGCAGGTAAAGAAGCGTTCGCTATTTATGCCGCCGACGGCACGCAATTATCCGTGCTTGATTCCATGGATATGGCGATGGCGACCCTGCGCCACAACGATCTTCTGCCGGTCACGCTGCATTAAGCGCGCGATATGGCAGTCAAACAAAAGCCGGCAACAATGCCGGCTTTTTTACGCCCTCTGCCGTTCGTGGAACATCTTGGGCGTTCTGATCTCTACCTCATCGAAATCGGCGAAATCATGCGCCGCGATATTCTCAAGATAGTTATGAAGGTCGAGCAATTTATGATTTTCTTCAATTCGTCCCGAAGGCGGCATCATCAGGTCGGTGTCTACCACCAGCCTACGCAACGTTCGGTCATTGAGGAAAGTCTCGCTTACGCGGATGCTCTTTATATGCGGGTGTCCGGACAGCATTGGTCTTCTCCTATGGTTTGTTTAATCAACGAAACCACATCCCCCAAAGTTCCTGCGCGCCGTGTAGAAAGAATATTTTCTTATGGTCGCTACAAATATACTGGAAAAACTTTTTTAAATTTACGCGGCCAGAACCTGAACGGACGTTTGGTCGAGAAGAGTCCGGATTGCTTTTTCATTCTGGGCTGCCCTGAGTTTAAGGCAGAACTGCCCATTGCGCAACAGGCGCGACGTACGGGCGAGTGTGCGCAAGTAAGCGGAACCTTCGCGTTCGGGTGTCAGAAGAAGGCAGATCAAATCCACATCCATATTGTCCGGCGCATCCATGGGAATGGCATTCTTCAAACGGATGAAGGCGTTAATAGGATTTTGCAATCCGCTGACATGCAAATGTGCAACCGATACACCATCACCCATGGCAGACGGGTTTTCTTTTTCGTTTTCAATCAGGCGTTCGGCAAAGAGATGTTCCTTGACGCCGATCAGCTTGGCAATTTCATGCGCGATCAGGCGTGTGGCCTGTTTACGGTTCGCGGCCACAAGAGACGGGATGACAATATCGAAATAGATGGGAGATTCCTGGGTGGTGTTCAAACGCGTCATTTTATTCCCCTAGCGGTTTGCCGTGTACTACATACTCTTATTCGCGCATCCCGCAAAACGATTTTGTTGCGGCACTGCGTTAAAAATAAAAGTATTTTTTTAGGTGGTGTGGTTTTATCAAAAAGCGCCTTAATTTTTGGTTAAGCGGGTTTTGCGCAAATAACGAAAAACGGCGGATTTCGTTCCCTTGCAGGGCATAAATAATTTTTTATTCTTTGACCCGCGCAACGGTGATCAGGGCCTGCATGGCGTTGGGTCTGGGGGTGTCTGAGGCGGTGATAAGGATGGCTATGGGAAACCCGAAATCACCTTCGAATTCCTTTTTGGTCGTGTGGTCATATTCAATGCGTTTTTCGCGCAGCAATGTGAAACCGGATTTTGAATCCAGAATATTATCTATGGCATTCCAAAGATCGCCGGATTTGGTTTCACGCACCGCTATATTGCAGACATCCTTGTAATTTTTGTTGGTCACAAGGACGGCGTTACCCGCTGCTTCCGGGATCATAAAAACGGCGCCGCCGTCCGGTGCGAATTTGGCGGCCTGCTCCAATGGAAATTCGATGAGGTTTTTTTCTACGGCGCGCTCGATAGGATTCTGGCCCGATTTGATTGCCGTAAGGCAGTAATCATTCATCGCGTTTGCAATCGCATGTGCGCCGGATTTTTCATCGGCGGCGTAGGCCGGATGAATAGCGCATAAAATTAGTGCCGCAAAAAGAATAGGGTATCTCATAATGAGGATACCCTATTCAAAGATCGTTTATGCGTAAACGGCTTTAACGTTTGGCCTTACCGTTTCCCACCGTCGTGGATTTACCGTCCGGATCAACCCAGCCGACATTGCCGTCGGACCGCAGGTAAACCATGTTCAGCCCCTTATGTCCCGCATTGCGGAACATCATGGCGGGCAGGCCTGAAAGTTCAAGGCGCATAGCGGCCTCGGACGGGCTCATCGTCTGGATGTTCGTCGACATTTCCGCGATGACTAGATGGTCTGAGTGTTCCTCATCATTGTCCTGCTCATAGGACAGCGTGTAATCCGACGCCGGCATGAAATGATCAGCAGGCGCTTCTTCAAGGCGCTGGTGGTGGTCACGCAGTTTGCGCTTATAACGGCGAAGCTGCTTGGCGACTTTTTCGGCTGCGGAATCAAACGCGACATAGGGATCGGTTTCCGTGGCGTCGGAAATGACCATGATGTCCTTGCCGACCCGGATGGAAATATGCGTTTTGGTGAATGCCTGCCCTTCGGGGGAGAATGTAACCGTCGCGTCGATGGCTCGGTTGAAATATTTGCTGTTGATGTCCTCTAGTTTACCTTCGACGTGCGACTTCAGTGCGTCGCCAAGATCCATTTGTTTGCCTTGTACGGTTAATTGCATATCGTCCACCTTTTTTTGTTATTCAGTCCGGGGAACGGAAACGCAGAAATCGCGCCCCTTGGGGCTGTAAAATCCGTGTTTTCGTGCTTAATATTAAGTATAGTCCGATCTGGTTAATAAAAAAAGTCAAAGCGCATAGATTCATGAAAAAAGATAAAAAAATAGGGGTGTTCGATTCCGGCCTAGGCGGGCTGTATATCGCCAATTCCTTGCGTAAATTACTGCCCCACTACGATTATTTGTACCTTGGCGATACATTAAACCTGCCTTATGGACGCCGGTCCGACCAGGCGATCTACGACCTTTCGGAGCGGAGCATGCGCTATTTGTTTGCACAGGGGTGCGACCTGATCGTCATGGCCTGTAACACGGCGAGTGCCGCCGCCCTGCGCCGTTTGCAGCAGGGGTTTCTGGCGCGCGAGTTTCCGGACAAGCGTATTCTGGGCGTGATCGTCCCTACATTGGAAGCCGCGATAGAACACGGCGCGCACAAAATCGGGATGCTGGCGACACAGCGCACGGTGCAATCGAAAATCTACGAAGTCGAATTACAGAAGATCAATGAGAAGGTTGCGCTCACCGCCGTTGCCGCGCCGCTTCTGGTGCCGCTGATCGAAGAGGGCGGAGAAAAATATTTGGATGAAGTTTTGGAAGATTATCTGGGGCCGATGAAAGCGGCAAAGATAGAAAGCCTGATTCTTGGCTGCACGCATTATGTTGCGCTCAAGCCGCATTTGAAAAAGATGCTAAGCGGCGTAGAGTTGATCTCGCAAGACGATATCATTCCGGCGAAATTGCAAGATTACCTCAAACGCCATCCGGAGATGGAAGAGCGCTTATCGCAAGGCAGCACGTTCGAACTGCATGCGACCGATGCCAACGAAAATTTCAAGCGCAATATCGATGAATTGATGGGTGGTCCAACAGCGGTGAAACAGGCTGTATGTTGAAACTGTAAACAACAAAGACATAAAGAAAATTGCGCGTAGCGCAATAAATATTTAACACGAAGATCACAAAGAGCCACGAAGCGCACGAAGAATTTCGTGATCTTCGTGCACCTTTCGTGGCCTTCGTGTTAAAATTCTTATGCCTGCGGCGCTGGATATATAGTCCGAATATCATCTCTTCTGCTTACGGCGCTGGACGGAAGATGGAATGTTCAGCATTTCGCGGTATTTGGCGATGGTGCGACGTGCGATATCGATGCCTTCTTTTTGCAACGCTTCGACGATGGCGTCATCCGATAGAACATCATCGGTTTTTTCCGCATCGACCATGGATTTGATCCGCGCTTTGATGGATTCGGATGAATGCGATGTTCCGTCCGCCGAAACCAGCGCGGTCGAAAAGAAATATTTCAGTTCGAAAATGCCGCGCGGCGTGCCGATATATTTGTTCGTGGTTACGCGGCTTACCGTGCTTTCATGCATGCCAATGACTTCGGCGATATCCTTCAATGTCAAAGGCCGCAGGAATTCAATGCCGAAGGTAAAAAACGCGTCTTGTTGTTCTACTATTTCCGACGCCACTTTCAAAATCGTCTGCGCCCGCTGGTCGAGCGATTTAACCAGCCAGTTGGCGTTGTTAAGCTGCGTCGTGATATATTCGCGGTCTTTCTTGTCTTTCGCGCCTTCAGTTACCAGCGTGTAATATTCGTTGTTCACAAGGACACGTGGCAATGTCTCTGAATTCAATTCCACACGCCATCCGCCGCCGAGATTTTTCGGGAGTTTTTTCATCAGCACATCAGGAATGGCGGTCTGCACCACCAGATGATCGAATTTCGCGGCAGGTTTCGGGTTGAGTGATTTTATATCGCCGATCATATCGGCGAGGTAAGCGCTGTTTACGTCACATTTCTTGGCCAGCGCATCCATATCATGTCCGGCCAGAAGGTTTAAGTTATCGAGCAGGATCGACATGGGTTTATCGAGCTTGCCCTGATCGTCGAGCTGGATGGACAGGCAATCTTTTAAATCCCGCGCAAACACGCCAGACGGCGAGAATTTCTTCAAAATCGCCAGCAGCGATTCAACGCGTTTTTCATCCGCGCCGAGCTTGGCGGCGAGATCGGCCACGCCTTCGCGCAAATATCCGGCTTCGTCCACCATATCGATCAGCATCGCACCGATCAGTCGGTCTTTGGCGTCATCGAACGTCATGTTGAGTTGTTCGATCAAATGATCGCGCAATGTTTCCTGTTTCGAAAGCGTGGAATCCGAACTTTCATCGAATTCATCGAAATTGCGGTTGCCGCCCGATCCCATCAGCGCCGTTCCGGCATCGAAATCGCCCGCAGAAGCGGCCGTTGTTTCGCTATCGGATTCGAAATTGTCTTCCATCGAATCGCGCTCGGGTGTTTCAGCCTGCTGCGCATCGGCCTCGCCTTCGCCCGATTGTTTTTCGAGGAGGGGATTTTGCGCGATTTCGGATTCTATATATTCGGCGAGCTCGACATTGTTCAACTGCAACAGCTTGATGGCCTGTTGCAACTGGGGGGTCATGACGAGATTTTGAGCCTGGCGGAGATCGAGCCGCTGATTGATATTGGCCATGCAATAATTGTACCACGGACAATCTTAAAGAAAAGGTGAATAGAAAGTCCTCTCCCTTGGGAGAGGATTTAGGTGAGGGGTTACGGACTCTGCAGCCCCTCACCCCGGCCCTCTCCCGAGGGAGAGGGGGGTTATAATGAAAAACCTTCACCCAGATAGACTTTTCGGACCTCGTCATTGGCGACGATCTGGTCGGCGGTGCCTTCCATTAAGACCTTGCCGTCATGCAGGATATAGGCGCGGTCAACAATCTCAAGACAATCCCGTACATTGTGGTCGGTGATCAAAACGCCGATGCCCTTGGTTTTGAGGTAACGGATCAAATTGCGGATTTCACCGACCGCAATCGGGTCGATCCCGGCGAGCGGTTCGTCGAGCAGCATGAATTGTGGACGGCAGGCCAGTGCGCGGGCGATTTCGACGCGGCGGCGTTCACCGCCCGAAAGCGCGACGGATGGTGTACGGCGAAGGTGCGATATGTGGAATTCACCCATCAATTCTTCGAGCAGATGCTCCTGATCTTCTTCGTTCAATTTTTGTGCTTGCAAAACGGCGCGGATATTGTCTTCGACATTCAGGCCGCGAAAGATAGAACTTTCCTGTGGCAAGTAACCGATGCCAAGCCGCGCACGGCGATACATCGGCAGTGTCGTGATATCCTGCCCGTCGAGCGAAATTTCGCCTGCGTCCGCCTCGATCAATCCGGTCATAAGATAAAAGGATGTCGTTTTGCCCGCGCCGTTGGGGCCGAGCAGGGCGACGGCTTCGCCGCGCTTGACGTTCAAACTCACATCCCGCAGCACGGGGCGCTTTTTGTAGCTTTTCGCCAGATGATTGGCGGTCAGGCCTTTGGGCACTTCTTTTAAATAAACCACGGGGTCACATCCTAGTATTCAATCCGCGGGCTTACTTTAGCAGGAGCCGGCGCGGAAGGGGTAGCGGAAACTGGGGGTGGGTCAGGCACAAGAACAGGTGCCGGAACAACTTTTCCTTCCGTCCCCCCGTTTACGGGGGGATTAGAGGGGGGAGATGCAGGAACAGGCGCGAACGGTGCCGGAACGGGCGATGCCTGCGGTGCCTTGCCCTTATCGCTCTTTTTCTCCGATCCCGGGAAGAACACGCCGCGCACGCGCCCGCCTGCTTTTTCGGAACCGAACAATTTGCTGACATTGGTGTTGAGATTGACTTCGGCGCGTTCGCCCTCGAGCACGTTCTCGCCGCGCTCGATCTTGACCTTGCCGATCAGTTCGGCGGTGTTGCTATCGGCGCGGTAGATGCCTTTTTGTCCATGCAATGTTTCATTGGGCGTTTTGATGACGACATGGCCATCGGCTTCGAGGCGATCAAGATTGCCGCCGCCGAGTGTGCTTTGTGATGTTGTCGTTGGCGCGGGCGTTGTTTTTGCTGCGCCGTCCTTGAAGAAGGCTGTAACAGAATCGGCCATCAGCGTGTCGTTGGTGCGCACGACTTTGGCGTTGCCGATGGCGGTCGCTTTTTTCTCATTGGCGTAATATTCCATGCGATCCGTCGCTGTCACGGTCTGGTCGGGGGAGACGAGGCTTAGATTTTGTCCCGTGAGCGTGGCGATTCCTTTGGTCACGTCGTAAACGCCCAGATCGCCCGTCGCTGTGTTGTTGTCATCCATGATTTTGACGTTGCCTTCGGCGGTGAGCTGCCAGATTTCCATCGAGGAGGTTGCACCCTCGCGGTAATCGGCGGTGAGAAGGTCCGTGTTGATCGTCATATTGCCTTGCGTGACGATGACATTTTCGCGCGCGACATATTGGCTTTTATCGCGCAGCCATTCCACGGTTTTTGTCGCGCTGATTTCTATCGGCTGTTCGTTGTTGGTTGTCTGCGCCATCGCGGGCGCGGACAAAAGCAAAGCGCAAAGCAGGGATGCATATTTCATCATGGCGTTTTTTCCTTATGCGATAACAGCGATGAATCGCTGTATAAAACAACTTTGGCGGGGCCGGTGAAGATCAGCGTACCAAGACTCGCATCTCCTTCGAGGCCCGTGGCGTCGAGCGTGCCGCCCGGTCCTTCGATGCGCACGTCGCGGCCCGAATAGGCTTTTTGAGTGACCATATCGACGCGCAATTCTTGGGTCGAAAGCACATAACCGTTGCTGTGCTTGATATGCACATCGCCTTCGAGGTTAAGCTTTTGTTCTTTTTGCTGGTAGAGGCCGCTGGCCGCATCTCCGTTCAGTTTGCTGCCGTCACTTTGCTGCAATTCCGCGACGGGTTTTTCCAGTTCGATCAGATCGGGATCCTGGCGGTTTTGCGTGGCGCGGTCGGCGGTGACGGTAAAAGGCTGATTGTTCTTATCGACGGAATTGAAGACGGGTTTGAGAAGTTCGTTCTGGATATTTTCGGATTGCGGAAGAAGTTCTTCCTTCTTCATCGGTTTCACCCTGCGGCCTGCCTCTTCCCATGTCAGAACGACGACGGTCATGATCAGCGCGAGCAGCGGCAGCACAAGGCGCAGCGACCTTACGAAAGAAGAATATTTGCGATTGATTTTTGTGGAGCGTCCTGTGCCGACGGAAAGCTGGCTTAAGCGGTTGCTTTGATAGGGGTCGGGCGGGATGTCATCATCGTAATCGGCCATGCCCATTAGTACCCCGAAAAAGGGCCAGCGGGCAATGGCCCGAAATATATCTTAGGCAACGCCGCGCTGCAAGCAATCCTGAAGCCTGATCAGGCCTTTGATCGCGCCTTGCCCGTCCATAACGACAAGGGATGTCAGATAGCGCCCCGGCGTTTTGGTCATGACGTTGAGCGCCTCGACAGCAAGCGCCGTGTCCTCAATGGTTTTGGGCGTCTTGGTCATGATTCCGGATGCCGGTTTTTGCAAAAGATCGGGGGACATATGGCGTTTCAAATCGCCGTCCGTGACGATGCCCTTGAGCTTGGGTCCATCCATGATAAGGACGCAACCGAGGTTTTTTTCGGTCAGTTGCACGACCACCTGATCCATCGTCGCGGATTCCGGTAAGGTCGGTAAGTCCGCGGTTTTGTGCATGATGTCGGCGACGGTGAGCAGTTTCTGGCCCAGCTTGCCGCCCGGGTGGAAAACGCGAAAATCTTCGGCCGTAAGTCCCATTTTTTCGAGCAGCGCGATGGCCAGTGCATCACCTAGCGCCATCATCATGGTCGTCGATGTGGTGGGTGCAAGACCGTTGGGGCAGGCTTCAGGCGCGCGTGGCAATTGCAGCAAAATATCCGCATGCTGCGCCAGCGCGCTTTCGGGTTTGCTGGTGATCGCGATCAAGGTGATGCCAAAACGGCGCGTGTAGTGGATCAAATCCGAAAGCTCGGCATTCTCACCGGAATAAGAGAGCAACAGGACGACATCGCCTTCCATGATCATGCCCAGATCGCCGTGGGATGCTTCGCCCGGATGCACGAAATGCGAAGGCGTGCCTGTGGAAGCGAGCGTCGCGGTGAGCTTTTTACCCACATGGCCGCTCTTGCCGATACCGGCGACGATAAGACGCGATTTGCGCTCCGTCTTCATCTTATGGATGGCATCGACCGCCTTGGCGAAATTATCGTCGAGCGAATCGGCAAGCTGTCTCAACCCTTCCATTTCGGTCAGGATGGTGTTGCGGCCTGTGGCGAGATCTTTGTTCTGATCCATCGGTTTTTTAGTGGGCGAAGATGTCGACATCGGCCCAGCCTTCGAGATCGAGTTGCGCGCGTGCGGGCAGGAAATCATAAGCGGCCTGCGCCAGATGCAGCCTGCCTTCGCGTTCCAGCATCGCGTCCAGCTTCTCGCGCAATTTGTGCAGGTATAGGACATCGCTCGCGGCATAGGCCAATTGCTCGTCCGTCAGCTTGTCCGCGCCCCAATCGGAAGTCTGCTGCTGCTTGCTGATCTCTATGCCGAGCAGTTCCTTGCAGATATCTTTCAGGCCGTGCTTGTCGGTGAATGTGCGGGCGAGCCTGCTCGCGATTTTTGTGCAGTAAACGGGCGTGCAATCGACGCACAGATACGCGCGGATCGCGGCGATATCGAAACGTCCGAAATGGAAAATTTTGGTGATGGATGTATCTTGCAACATCGCTTTGAGGTTTGGTGCGTCGTAACTGTTCGGCGCGAACTGGACGAGGTGGGCCGTGCCGTCACCCGTCGAAAGTTGCAACAGGCACAAACGATCACGCGCGGGGTTGAGGCCCATCGTTTCGGTGTCGATAGCCACGGAAGATCCGTATTTCAGACCTTTGGGAAGATCGCCTTTGTGCAACGTGATGGTCATGGTTTAATTGTGCTCTGCTTTTTGTATTAGTCTTTTACTTGTGAATGCTCTGCCGGAATGAGATTTTAGATATTTTTCAAATTCCAGTGCTTTGTATTTATCTGAAAATGCACAATACCACAACATTTCCCAAGGCATAAATTTGGCAGTATGGGTGGATTTTCCGGCGTTATGTTCGGTTAGACGCTGTTTCAGGTCTTGTGCCGCGCCGATATATTCTTGCTCAGGGGATGATAGGCTGCGGAGAATATAGACATACCACATAACCGATTATCCCTGTCCGTCGTCGCCCTCCGGGCTATGCCGGACACTGCTACGGCCTAACGGTCTTCTTGCGTGGCTGCGCCACGCGAAGCCCGTAAGAGCGAAGCGTGGTGCCCACGAGAGGACTCGAACCTCCACGACCTTGCGATCACCAGCACCTGAAGCTGGCGCGTCTACCAATTCCACCACGTGGGCCCGTGATTGATTTTCCTTAAAAATAGATATTTGGAAAACGTGGGTGTTTTTACCGCAAGGCCAAGGGGTTGTCAAATAAGATAGAGGGTATTTATGACATACAGGTTATCAGTATTTCTCCGGTGCAGAGGAACTTTGCGGTCCCTCTGCCATGGACCACAGATATTCAAACATTCTGGTCGCTTCTTGGGAAATCATGGGGTCTTTAATCATGATAACGCGGGGGTTATCCAGCCAGCTTACCAGCCATGCCACACGATCCGCGAAAATCGCCTTTACGTCACCTTCTACGAACAAACCTTCGGGCATCCAGCGATACGCGGATGGTTCGCCCAAAACATAATCGTCGCCGGGACGTATCAGGGAACGCATCCTGATTCCATCGGCCAGCATGGTGCGGAATTTTTGAATAATCTCAGGAGGCGAACGACGATCATCCGCGCCGCTGAATAAAATCTCACCTTTCCTATGGGTAAGGTAAATATGTGCCTCGGCAATGAATTTCATATAACAATCCTCACCTTCATAAACTTGAACAATATGGCTAGTTGGCCGCACGCCCCCGTCTCGCGTGAAGTCAATGCCATTTAACTCTAAAATTTGTTTGATCATCGTTAGTGTTTTTTTCGTCGGTGAACCCTTGTCGATTTCAAAACTACTGATGGTCTGGATATGAATGCCACATCGCTTGGCAAGGTCTGGCTGGCTCCAATTAAGAAGGGCACGGGCGGCGCGACATTGGGCAGGGGTGATAAAGTCCATTTTTTGCTTCTTTTCGTAGTTTTTTACGAAAGCGTTATCTTATTGCTTTATACCGATTTAAGATTGGATATATCGTAATCGTTTGAATTCAAAAGATTTGCGGGGATCTGCGCTGCTATTTTACGGGCGAAAGCAGAACGTTTTAGTTCAACCCGTGTGAACCCTTTGCCCTCATCTCCTTTAAATATCTGGCAAGGCAAAAGTGAGGAGCCTGGATAAATATCGGCAGCAGGGGTGGCAAACATAATTTGAAATGCCGCGCATTCTTCTAAAAGATAGGCTCTGGAACGTTCCAGAAATGTCCCCATATTTATCGGCTTTTGGCGTACTGCGAATGCCATGGCTTCGTTATCAACGGCCTCCCGAAATAACGGATCGGTTTTATATTTATTTCTTACATCAGCGTGCAGGCTTGGGAAATCGGGGTGATCCAGCCAATAGTCCCATCGTGTGACTTTGATATTTGGAAATTTGTTTATTGTTTCCTTGTTACGTTCCAGCCATGCATCGCCTGCTTCTTTGGCACCCGGTGCGTTATAGCGTTGCAGCGTGTCATTCACACAAATGATGGTCTTTTTAAAATTGCTGGCTGCCCATGCAACGGTTTCAGCAAGATCAGTCCCCTCGTGGTAAGCTTGCCCGACGCTGATTTGAAGACGCGCGCTGTCATATTTTTTCCACGACGCGCCGCGAATTTTTAAATGGGGATTATTCGAAACGTTCATCGGATATACTCCTTTCTGGTTTTTTAAGAAAACCCCAGAGCAGATTGAATGTGCTTCGCTGAATTTCTGCATTTAAAGGATCGACCCGGATAATGCCGCGATGAACATCGGCGGTCTCATTGGCTATTCGATCGCCGTATATAAGGGTAACGCGGTTGGCAAAAAACTTTTCCGGTATGTAACGATACTCATCCAGCGGTCCGATGATGTATTCGTTTCCTTCTTTGATGAATTGACGCATTTTAATGCCGTCTTTTCTCATGGCTCTGTATTTATCGTTGACAAACGGAGGGGAAACCCGGTCATCAGCATACATGACAAGAAGTTCAGGATTTTTTACGCTCTTTAAATGCTCATGTGCGTCAGAGATTAATTGTAGATACGCCTCTTCATGTGTGCTGCCATGTGTAAAGAGAACGGGAAACTCATCCCAGACAACGCCTTTTTCCGTAAAAGTAACGCCTAAAGATTGAAGCGCTCTGCGTATCTTCTCTTGGGTTCTGGCATTGCCGTCTTCACCCGCCTCAATCCGTTGAATGGTCGCCAACGAGACGTTGGCCGCATCGGCCAACTCGTCCTGCTTCAATTCAATCAGCCCACGTGCGGCGCGTATTTGGCGAGAAAAGATCATATTTGAGGTATAAAACATTATTTTTGATGTTTAAAGCTTTTTTTTTACTCTTTGTTAACTTTTTATGTATAAAAATCTCTTCCATCAACAACAACTAGGACCGTGTAAGAGGACTAAGAAAATGCGTACGTTCAGACAAGCAAAACGCCAATTTATTAAGTTATTTCAACTGGATATATCGAACCAGAACAGAATCAGCCTGTTCGACGTTAAAAGCCTGTACGATGAGGCTTATGAGGAAAAGGCCAAGGCTCGCGCGGCTTTGAAGAAATTTAACGCCAAGCTCAAACAGGCGCAGAAGCTGGATTCCCTGTACCGCGCCCAGCTAGAGATCGATTTTGCCAATCTGTACAAACGGGCGGTGTAGAATGGCTAAAATTGAGAAAATCACGTTGAAAAGCCCTTTGAGAAGCTATCAACCCCGTCTGGCGCGTTTTCTGGCCCTGTTGGTTCGGGTTCAGACACAAAAGCCCGCCAATATGCATCTCTGGCGCGTGATGGACAGCACGGCCTTTCGAGACACGGAGGCAGCTCTTGAGGTTGCCTTATATAACGCCAGCCCGCAAAAGGCCTTTAAGAACGCCAATGAAAAGTAAAACGGTAAGGGTCGCGGGATTTCCCCACACATCTCCGTCCCTTGCCGGTTTACTATATGGGTTTCTTGACAAACTATGAATTAATTCCTATAATGGGTGATGATTTTCAACAACACCGCCCAAACCCCACCATCCTGTCATCCTGAGCGCAGCGAAGGATCTCATGAGATCCTTCAGTCGCTAACGCTCCTTCAGGATGACAAAAGAGGGGTTAATCCTGACCAAAATTTACTTTTCGCCTTCATTGATTTCATTGGAAAATCCGCACCGCCCGAAAAAAATCCGCAAAACGAACTGATAGATCACAACATTCTGGAAAATACTGGAACCACACCCCGCATTCCTTTATTTATTTTTTACCGTTGGCAGGTCAGAATGGGGGGCCTGTTCGGGAACCCCCATCCAAAGGCGCAGATCGCGAGCCATTCATGAAGATCCTGATTATCGATAGAGACCCTATGTTTTCAAACCTGCTGTCGTCCAAGATCAAGGCCGCCGGTCATGAGGTCGTGCTGTCGGCCATCAAGAATGACGGGCTGGAACAGATAGGCACGAACAAGGTCGATGTGGTGTTTTTCGATCCATCACCGATGACCGATCCTAAACCGATCATGCTCCAGATTCGCCGCATGGTGCACACATATCCCTACATGGTCATGATTACGCAGGACGGCACGCGTGAAATGGGGATCAAGGCGGGCTGTCATGACGGCATGGCCAAACCGCTGGACCCTGCGGCGCTGACGACCAGTCTTGAGAACGCAGAACGCATGATTGATCTGATCTTCCGCGTCGGCGATGAATCCTACGATTTCCCTTCATCGGGCGGCGTGATTTCCAAATCCGCCTTCAACCAGTTGTTCCGTTCCGCCATCGACCGGGTGAGCCGTTATGGCGAAAGCGCGCAAGTTCTGTTCATCTCCATCCCCAATTACGAAGACATCAAACTCGATGACGGCAAATACGCCGCCGATTACGCGGTGTCAAAACTCGCGCAAAATCTTGTGCGGCTGCGCCGCCAGTCGGACATTCTGGCCCAGACTGGGGAGAGTGAATACGCGCTTTTGCTGCAAAGGGCACAGACTTCCAATGAATCGGTTGAGGCCGCCAAACGGTTCGCCGCCTCGCTCGATAATCAGGACGATATCACCTCGAACGGCGTCACCGACCTGTTCATCGACGTCACCCTGATCGATATTCCATCGGGCGCACTCGACTACAAACGCACCAGCCGCATCAAGGCGCAGGGCGCGGTCGCTGCGGGCTGATTCGCGGGTGCTTTCACAGCGCGGCCTGTGGACAAGTTCTTCTTACAAAAATTATCAACAGGCGCGGAGCCATATGCCGCAAGGCTTTGTACGCAATCGCTATTTTCGTGCCTTTTCAGCGCGCGGTCTTTGGAGTCTATTGGTTCTAATCCAAAAACCAAAAGGTTCATCGATATGCGCGATATCGCCAAAGGAAAAGCAGGAAAGGGACCGGCGGTTTACGCCTTCCTTCTGGTGGCGTTTTCCTGCGTGCTTGGCTTATCCTTCTGCCTTATCAAAAGCCCGCAGGCGCGCAGCGAAGCGTATCTCGCCACCGCTGTGCAGGCGATGGAACATAACCAAACCGAGCCCGCCGCATCCGCCGCGCTCGAAGCCGTGCGCCTCAACCCGATGGCGCCGCAAGGCTGGCGGATACTATCGCGCCTGTTGCAGCAAAAGGGCAATCAGGCGGCCGCGAAATACGCGCAATCGATTGCATCCCGGCTGCAGCAAAACCCGGACTCTTCCGATCCGGTTTACGCGATGCCCGCCGAATTCAAGCTCAGCCTTCTCGCGCTGGGGGAGCCGGGCATAAGATGATCAACAAGGCCGGTTTCACCCTTGCACTAGTAGCTGGTTTCTTCAGTGTCTTCCTGCTCGCATGGCAGGGCTATTCCGGCGCGGGCGCCGACTGGGTGTTCGGCTTTCTCGCAGTGTTCTGGAGCCTGATCATGATGCTGCGGCTGATCGTTCTGACCGAACCCTTGGAGATGCGGGAAATATCCGGTTATCTTGCACAAAGAATCATTACAAGTCTTCGCGCAAAGCAGGAAGAAACCCGTAAAGCCGTGCTGGAAAGCGCGTTCGGCGGGTCCTTTACTTTGTTCATTCTGGCAGGATTTATCTTTGCAGCATGGCAGATTTATTGTGCAGCATTTCCTGCGGCTTCGCCCAGCCTCGAAGGGCTGAACGCCCTGTTTTCTGGCTTCTTTTCGCAATTCACCGACAGTCCGCAGACAGGGATATCTTTCAGCCAGCCGCGCATTTTCGACTGGGGGCAGGGGTTCTTATTATTCCTATCTTTTTGCATGATGGGGTTTGTGCTGCGCTCTCACGCCGCAGAAATGAAGCTCACCCGTCCGATACTTATCGTTCTGGCGGGATATGCCGTGGCGGGGCTGATAGTTTGTTCCGGGCTTGGCCAGACCGGACAGGATATGAGCTTTGCCCGCGCCGATCTGGTGGGTAACGGGGCGGGATCGGTTTCGTATCTTTTGAGCACTTTGCCCGCCGGAAAACCGCTTACGCTCTTTGACATTCTGCTGATTGAAAGCGGGGTTGTGGGGATCGGCATCCTGACGTTCGCGCTGTTTATTCCGCTCGGCTATATATCGCTTTCCGCGCAGCAGGGACGGACCGATCCGGTCGTTATGGCCTGCGGCATGCTGACCGGCGCGGCGATGATTCTAGCGGTGTTTTTGAACTTTACCCCGGCACTGGCGGGTTTTTTGGCCCTGTGCGCGATGGGGCTCTTCCTCGCCTGGGGCGCCAGCGAAACAAGGTCTGCCGCGATAGAGGCTTGACAATCAAACCAATTTTAGGATATAGTTCCTATCAATAGGGCCATTCTTGCGCCCGCATCAAACCAGCCCGCTTGCGATCCAAGCGGGTTTTTTCATGTTTAATCATAAGGAGATACAAAATGCCTACCCTTCTACCCAAAGACGCCGACAACAACGTCATTCCCGCCTTGCGCCTTCGCTCATCCGGCGGCGCCCACACGATTGCCGCAAGCACCAGTTCCGCTCGCAACAGCACGGCTTTTTCTGCCGAAACGCAGGTCGTGAGTGTTTATGCGACCGGTCCTGTTTACCTGAAATTTGGCACCTCGTCCGTTACGGCGGCCAACACGGATCATTTCTACCCCGATGGCGTCTATTACGATTTCGCGATTGGCGGCGGCGATATCAAAGGTCCGCGTTTTACGCATCTGGCCGCGCTGCGTGCGGGCGATGAGGATTGCAGCGTCTATGTCTCGGAAAAAGAGTAATTAGCCAACAGCGCTTCTGCCGGGCAACGATGCCCGGCGGGAGTGATGGACGCTATGGCGCAGCCAGCCCATCCAATAATGAGCAGCGATTGCCCATCGAACATAATCTAACTTTTACCAAAGGAGAACGGATATGCCAGACCAAAACAAACAGACTTTTAAAACACTACTTTCCCAAAATGAGGATATGATTAATTTTATCACAGGTCATGAAGATAACATTCCCTATATGTATCTTGATACCAAAGGCAATGTCACGGTGGGTAAAGGATTTATGATACCTGATGTAGACTCTGCCGGGAGATATCCCTTTTATTATGGGACGTCTTCAGAAAATTTAATTAAACAAGCGAATCCACATGATATCAGAGACGCTTACAATAAAGTTAAAAGAAAATCTTATGGGCAAGGAGTTGTTGCTAAAAGCTTCAACCCTTTTAGTTCGGGTTCGGATCTGTCCAAAATAGGGCTGAATAACGATTTCATCCAGCAGGAAATTATTCGCAGGCTTGATGCGAGCCAAAAGTCGCTTGAAAGGAAGTTTCGCAGCTTCGATCAGCGTCCCTATCCCGCGCAAAAAGCATTGATGGATATGGAATACAATATTGGTAATCCCAAATTTCAACATACGATTATTGATCCGAGCACAGGGCAAAATAAACCCGGTTGGCCGAAACTATTCGATGCTCTCACCAATGAAGATTATGCGCAGGCGGCCCGACAATCTCACAGAAAGGATGTCAGTGAGGAGCAAAATAAAGCCATCTATGACTTATTTATGGAGGCCGATCGGATTAAGAATGATCACTGAGATGCTTTGTAATAATGCCCAACGCTTTCCATGTTGTATTGCGCCTCTTTTGAGTACCACATGTCATACAAGCGTTTGCAGTCGGTTGCAGGATAATTCCATTCTTTAAGGCTAGGTAGCGGATCCATATAAAAGGTGGCTGTTACATCGAGAAAATGTTCTTTTCTATCGTCAAAGATCGCCGCCTCGCTAAGGTTCAAATTGTAATAGCCGATGTTGGAACGTGAAGATGGTGTCGTTGTTCCCCTGACAAAAATAAAAGCAGTACCGGGATTGGGTGAGCAAATAAATTTATACTCTAGGCGACCAATGATTTTGCCATCTAAATCCCGGACATGGCTGAGGCGTCCATCGGCATGGATATTAACGCCGATAGAATCTTTCGGAGCATCGGGCAGAGGTGGCCAATATCCCAAAAACTGCGATGGCAGGGTTCGAGGATCTGGCCTGTGCGCGCAGGCAGCCAGGGTCAGGATCAGCAAAAATGCAGCGATGATGTTCTTCACGCTTCAACCATACCGCGAATGCGCAAGGTTTCCTAGTCGTTCACAAGCATAAAATCCGCAGCTACAGCGAAGCGCGGGATTTCATGGCGGTGGCGATGGTGCCGTCGTCAAGAAATTCCAGCGCGCCGCCGACCGGCACGCCGTGCGCGAGACGCGTGACGTGCAGGTTAAATTGTTCCATATGATCCATCAGGTAATGCGCGGTGGATTGTCCATCGACCGTGGCCGAAAGTGCCAGCACGACTTCCTTGATATCACCGCTTTGCAGGCGGGCGAGCATCGGCGTGATGGTGAGCTGGTCCGGGCCGACGCCATCGAGAGCAGATAAAACCCCGCCCAGAACATGGTACTGGCCTTTATAAGCGCCTGTGCGTTCTACGGCCCAGAGATCGGCCACGCCTGCGACGACGCACAAAATCGATTTATCGCGGGCCCCGTTGCGGCAAACGCGGCATGGATCGGATGAATCGAGGTTGCCGCATACATTGCAGGTGACGATGGATTTTGCGGCTTCGCTCAGTGCTTTGATCAGTGAATCGAGTTTATTGCCCTTGGCGCTCAGCAAATGCAGCGCGATGCGCTTGGCAGACCGCCCACCCAGACCGGGAAGGGAAGCCAGTTGCCGTACAAGAACTTCTAAAGGGCCATCGAACATTCACGAACTCCTACTCGTTGACCGCTTTACGGCCTTTGGGATCGTGATAGCCGAACAGATTTTCCTGTTCATCGAACGACATGCCGGTTTTGAAGTTTTTGAGCGTGACTTCGGTGATTTCGCCTTGTGCGTCCGTCACGCGCCAGCGAGAAAGCGCATACGGAATTTCGGTGAAGAACAATTCCACCTGCCCCGCCGCCGTATCATCTTTTTGCACGACGGTGATGACGACCTGCCCGTCCTTTTTGAACAGCTTGGTCACGATCAGATCGCCCGAAAGGCTCAAATCCTCGCGCAGCAAAAAGTCTGCGAGCGTCTGGCCTATCGGCGCGTTGGATTGCGATCCAAGTTGTGAATCGTAAAAATAAACGAACACGCCATCCGCAACGATAAAGTCTTTCACTTCGTTGTAATCAAAGCGTAGCTTGCCGGGGCGGTTGAGATAGAACTTACCCGAAAGGCGCGAGCCCAGCGATGAGGTCTGGATAAAATCGGCCTGCGCCGTGTGCAGGTTTTGCAGATAGGCTTCGGCCTTCTTGATTTCGGGGTCTTGCACTTGCGCGAGGGCAGGAGGCGACCAGAGGAAAAACCCTGCCAGCAGGGCGAGCAACATGTGTTTCATGTCTTTATTGTTAGAAGATAATAACGCCCAAAGAAAGGCGAAAAGATGGTTTGTTCAGACTTGTCAGGGAGCGGCAGGCTTGGCTTGTTCAGCCTTAACCTTTTGGTAGATGGGACTTAGTTCGCTCATCACGCGCATTCCCATTCTTTTACCATGAAGCTGTTTTGCGAGTTTACCGATGGCTTGTTCAGTAAATTCAGGTAGAGACAAACATGAATTTGTCGATGTCCGGTTCATGGCTCCGGCAAGGTTGAAATCCTGATTCCAGAGTTCATTGGCTCTGGTGGCGACGGCGCCGCTGAAGTTATGGCGCAACGCTTGTTCTTCGGGGGATAAGGATGATTTTGGTTCTTCACTCATGACGCAGGTTTTAAGGTAAAGTTGTTATTCTGTCAAATATTAAAACCAAAAAGATCGTGACAAACGAACTATTGGATTGTCCGTTAAGTCTTTGAAATTCCTAGAACCGGATCGAATGGCGATTCACCAGCGGCGGCCTTGCCGTGTCGTGCATCAGGATGGTGCGGGCGCATCCGGCGGCAAAGTCCACGCAATCGGCAATCGGCTTGTTATCCAACTGCCCCATCAGGAAGCCCGCAAGGAACTGGTCACCCGCGCCCGCTGTGTTGCGGGGGTTGGCGACGGGTTTGACGGGGTAATGGGTGACTTCGCCGTTCGAGATATAATACGCGCCGCCCGTGTTGGCGGTGAGCAGCACGCTGCATTTCCAGTCTTTGAAGCTTTTCAGGGTTTCATCCAAAGAAACGGTATCTTCGAAAAAGGGCAGGTTTTCGTGATTGCCGACCAGCAGCGTTAGGATTCCGGCATCGGCGAGCGCCTTGATTTTTTGCGCGTACGGTTTGATGAATTCCCGCTCCTTGACCTTCATGACGAGCGGGATTTTGCTTTTTTGTGCGGTCTCGAACACTAGTCGCGCCAGTGCAGTATTGTGACCGAATGTAAACGCGTAACTATCGAAACAAATCATCCGCGCTTTTTCAAGATGATCGGGATTGATGTCTGCGGCTTCGAGATCCCAACTGGCGCCATCAATATAACCGAATGAGCGTTCACCATCCGGCGTGACGAGAACAGCGCATTGAGAGGATTCCTGGTTGCCTGCCGGAACATCATAGGCAACGCCATATTCGTTGAACGATGCGCGGTAGAGAGATTCAAAAGAATCCGATCCAATCTTACCGTAAAAGCGTGTTGCCACGCCGTAGGCCGACATGCCGCACATCGTGTTGGCCGCGCCGCCGCCAGGAATGGCATCGAATTGCGGTAGATCACCGCGTAGGCGTGCGAAGGTTAGTTCATCCACCTTACGGGCCATGGCTTTGGGGATTTTGTGGCGTGTGAGAAAATCATCCGTCACATGCGCGACAAGATCGATATTGGCAAGGCCGATTCCAATGACTTCCATGATTATCGTTGCCCAACCAGCACTTCGCGCTTGCCGACATGGTTGGATTTACCGACGACGCCTTGCCGTTCCATCTCTTCGATGATGCGGGCGGCGCGGTTATAGCCGATTTGCAGATGGCGCTGGATAAAGCTGGTCGAGGCTTTTTGTTCGCGGGCGACCAATGCTACGGCATCGTCATAAAGTTCGTCGCAGTCTTCACCGCTGCCGCTTTCACCACCCTCGCCATCACCGAACTCGCCGTCGGTAATATCTTCGATATAAACAGGCTCGCCTTGGGATTTCAGGAAATTCACGACGTTTTCGACATCGGCATCGGCTGCAAAAGGTCCGTGCACGCGCGTTATCCGCCCGCCGGGTGCCATGTAAAGCATGTCCCCTTGGCCGAGCAATTGTTCCGCGCCGCCTTCATTGAGGATGGTGCGCGAATCGATCTTGGACGATACGGCGAAGGATATACGCGTCGGGAAGTTCGCCTTGATA
Source organism: uncultured Micavibrio sp. (assembly GCA_964539025.1). Taxonomy (GTDB): domain Bacteria; phylum Pseudomonadota; class Alphaproteobacteria; order Micavibrionales; family Micavibrionaceae; genus Micavibrio_A. The sequence continues at coordinate 132,384 of CAZIFA010000002.1, read as the reverse complement.
ACGCCCGTGATGACATCGACGGACGGGCGCTGCGTTGCCATGATCAGGTGAATACCGGCTGCGCGGGCCATCTGCGCGAGGCGCTGGATCGCGCTTTCGACGTCTTTGCCGGCGACGAGCATAAGGTCCGCGAATTCGTCAACTATGACGACGATGTAAGGAAGATCGGTCAGATCAAGCGGTTGTTCTTCGTATACAGGCTTGCCGGTTTCGGGATCGAATCCGGTTTGCACTTTACGCATCAGCACTTCGCCCTTCTTGCGGGCTTCGGCAAGGCGGGCGTTGTATCCATCGATGTTGCGTACGCCGAGCTTGGACATGGCGCGGTAGCGGTCTTCCATTTCATTGACCGTCCATTTGAGCGCGACCACGGCTTTGCCGGGTTCGGTGACGACGGGGGATAGAAGGTGGGGGATGTCGTCATAGACCGAAAGTTCGAGCATCTTCGGATCGATCATGATGAAACGGCATTTTTCCGGCGGCAGACGATAAAGCATCGACAAGATCATCGTGTTAATTGCGACGGACTTACCTGAACCCGTCGTTCCGGCTACGAGCAAGTGGGGCATACGCGAAAGATCGGCGATGATGGGCGATCCGCCGATATCCTTGCCGAGCACGAGCGGGAGTTTCGCCGTGTGTTTTTCGTACTCGCGCGTGCCGAGCATTTCGCGCAAGTAGACCGTCTGGCGGATCTTGTTAGGCAGTTCGATGCCGATGACGTTGCGGCCCGGCACCACGGCGGCGCGGACAGAAACAGCAGACATCGAGCGCGCGATATCGTCGGCAAGGCCAATGACACGCGATGTTTTCGTACCCGGCGCGGGTTCGAGTTCGTACAGCGTGACGACGGGGCCGGGATTGATCGAAACGATCTCACCCTTGACGTTGAAATCTTTTAAGACGTTCTGCAGCAAAGTTGCGTTCATCTGCAAAACTTTTTCGTCGATCTTTTGTGCCACGCGGTCTTCTTCAATCTCGGCCAGAAGATCGAGACCTGGCAATTCCCATTCGCCGCCATCGAAGAGCTGGAATTTTTTCTGACGGCCTTTGGTGTTGGCTTTGGAGATTTGTTTTGCCTTTACGACGCGGATGCCGCTGGATTCTTCATCCTCACCCTCTTCTTCCTCATCATCTTCGTCACCTTCTTCATATTCGTCGGATTCTTCTTCGTCTTCATCATCGGATTCCTCATCCTCGTCTTCATCATCATCGCTTTCGAGGATGATTTCGCCGTCATCGTCATCGCTTTCCATCGGCGGGATAATGGGTTTGCGGGCTTTCTTGGGCCTGCTGTCTTCCACATAGGAGGGATCGGCGTAATGGCGCACCCAGTTGACGAAACCTTCGGCACAATCATAAACAAAATAACCTGCGGCCATGACAAGATTGACGAGTAGCATCCCGACCCATTTGATCTCTGCCCAACCGATGGAAAAAGCCACGCACAAAAATGCAGTCGCAATAAAACCCCAGCCCGTCGATACCGCGCCAAAGCCGCGTTCCATGCCGAACAGATCGGTTGTCACCTGAAGAATTTTCATGCCGCCGCTGCCGCCCATATGCGGTTGCGCCAGCCAGTCGTTGGAAGGCATGCGTGCAAATGCAGCGGACGCTGCAACGGCTGCAAAGATCATCGCGGCAAAACGCAGCCATATCGGCGAGAGCGAATGACGTTTGAGCATCGCCCCACCCCAGACGATCAGGGTTGCGCCAAACACGCAGCCGCCAAGGCCGATTGTCTGCAGCAAAAGATCGGCGGTGGAAGCACCCGATGCGCCCATCCAGTTTTGAACATTGCCCGTGCCGGTGCCCGCCGTGTTGATAGAAGGGTCCGCGCGGTTGTACGACGCGATGGCGAGCAGCACATACGTTCCGCATGCGAGCAAGAACAATCCTGTCGCATCGACGATTCTGCGCGCGACGAAAGCCTGAACAGTGTCAGGGAAAATATTCGTCATGCGGCTTTTTTGGGTACGTTTGACTTTGTATCTGCGGGCCATGAAATTCTACTCGTCGTTTTTACAAAGATGGTTTTAAAAAAGGTGGGAATCACCCGGCGGAAGAATCCGGGAATCATTTGTATTATTCTAACCGCGGCAGGGTTCAATCTCAAGGAAACACAAGGGGCGGGAAGCCTAATCGGCGCGTTAAGTTTTTGTTAACGTTTTTCGAGTTAGGGTAATATCAGAAGACAACCCTCCTGCTACCCATCCCCAAGAGGTCCATATGACACAGGCACAAACGGCGCAGATCGAGTACACGATCTATACCTTCGACATGCCCACGCCCAAGCAAAAGGGGCAGAATAGCTGGAAAAAACATTCGACATCGATGGATATGGGCAAGGTGATGGTCGAGGCTGAGAACCTGCACCAGACGCAGAAATTCCAGAAAGTCGAAGTCAAAAAGAAGTTTTTCGATCAGAAGAAAAACCGCACGGTCGATATGACCCTGAAAATCTTTGAAACCGCCCCGAAAAAGGATTTTACGACTATCCTTTTGATCCTGCTCGGCATTGTGGGCTGCGGCGGCGCTTTTGCCGCGAGTTTCTTCCTGACCAAGGGTATGTAGTTTCACTGATCATTATGTGAATAATGATAGACGCAATTTTAACGATTCTAAACAATTCCTAAATATTGTGCCGTTATCATAGTCTGATACGTCATTTTATTGGGTGAGAATGTCAAAAGTAGATCTGCACGCGTTCGGATTTAGTCTGGATGAGGAGGAGGGTTGTAAGGCCGTCGAGGTCCTTATCCTTGAGGAGACCGTTGCATCCCGTTCTAGCGAAACCCCCGATCTTTATTTTATGCAGCAAATTTCCATGCTCGGTGAAACATATCGCGACTATGGCCATGCGTTGATCGAGGAAGCGGCGGAAGGGCATGATGTTACTGAATCTGATCTCGCGGCGCTCGAACGCATCGAATATCTTTATATGCTTGGCACGTCTTCGACCGAGAATGTTCGTGCGTTTCGCACGGCAAATCTGCAACAGGGCAAGGATCTGTTTTCCGGCATCGGCCCGTCTTTGAGCGAGAGTGTAAGGAAATTATCGGGGCTGGATCGTATGAATGCGCATGAGCGGATTCATATCAGCACAGACCACGGCATAGGCCGCTCGCAGCATTGATTAATCTTCGCTGATCGAACCTGTCGGATCGTGTTCCAAAAGATGGGCGACCTGTTCGAACACATTCGCGTTTTCATCCATCTGGATTTTCAGCGGTGGGTTTTGTTCGCCAATCGTGCGGAAGAAAACGGCGGCGTCCCGAAGCAATTTCGAGGCAAGCGCGGTGTGGGTGATTGTGGCCATATCGTTTTCTCCTTTGAAAATTATTTTACGCGGAAATTGCTAGCGGGATAAGTCCCCAAAATCGTGACTTCCTTGGCAAAAAAGCCAAGTTCCTGCATCGAAAGTTGCAGGGGCCGTGATTCAGGATGACCGATAACATCGACATAGAATTGCGCCACCTGGAAGTGCGGGTTCACGTAGGATTCCAGCTTTACCATGTTGATGCCGTTGGTCGCAAATCCACCCATCGCCTTGTACAATGCTGCGGGAATGTTGCGCACGGAAAAGATGAAGCTGGTGATGTAGGTGACGTCTTCATCAAGCTCTGGAATCGAAGGTTCTTTCGATAGAATGACAAAGCGCGTAGTGTTGTGATCGGCGTCCTGTACATCCTTGCGCAGCGTATCGAGCCCGTAGATTTGCCCCGCGAGAGACGAGGCGATGGCCGCGTGTTCGGGATCGCCTTTGTTTGCAACTTCCTCGGCGGCACCCGCTGTGTCGGCGTGTACGATGGCTTTTAAGCCCAGTTCCTTGATTATTTTGCGGCACTGGGGCAGGGCATGAAGGTGTGAGTGGACGTATTTCAGTTTTTTGATATCCGCGCCTTTGACGCCGAGCAGCGTGTGTTCGACTTTCAGGAAATGCTCGCCGATAATCGAAAGGCCGCTTTTGGGCATCAGGTGATGCACGTCGGCGACGCGGCCTGCAAGTGTATTGTCCACCGGAATCATGGCCAGATCGGCAGCGCCAGTCTGAACGGCGGAAAACGCATCCTCGAAAGTGTTGCAGGGCAGAGTTTCCATGCGCGGAAACATTTCGCGGCAGGCGATATCCGAATAGGCGCCGGGTGCCCCTTGAAACGAAATTTTCTTCTTGTTTTCTTTATCCGAACCCATTGCAGCCCTTGATTTTTTCCAAGCCCGTCTTTAAACCCTATACCCATCTCGCCCTCGACAGGGGCGGGAACACTGGTATAGGCTAAAAAGCCGAATTATTGCAAGGCATTCACTGACGACACTAATCAATTAAGGGGTCCCTCATGGGCGGTCTGGAATTCAACAAGATTTTTGCGGCCATTCTGGTGGCGGGTATTATCGCGATGCTGGGCGGGTTTGTTGCCAAGCAATTGGTCCACCCGCACAAGCTGGAAAAAGACGCTTATACGATTGAGGCCATGGAAACCGCAGGACCCGGCGGTGCCGCCGCCCCAGCAGGACCCCAGCCGATTCTGGCTTTGATGGCCACCGCTGACGCGGCCAAGGGTGAGAAGATCGCCAAGGCCTGCGCGGCGTGCCATACGTTCCAAAAAGGTGGCCCGAACGGCGTCGGTCCGAATCTTTATGGTGTGGTCGGCGGTCCGAAGGATCATGCGGCTGGATTTGCTTATTCCGGCGCGCTGCTTGAAGTTGGCGGCAAGACATGGACCTATGCTGAATTGAACAAATTTCTCTACAAGCCGAAGGCTTACGCCAAAAACACCAAGATGAGTTATGCTGGCTTGAAAAAGCCAGAAGACCGTGCAGCGCTGCTGGCTTGGTTGCGTACGCAGGCGGATTCGCCCAAGGGTCTGCCGTCCGATGGTGAGATTGCCGCGGAAAATGCTGAGCTGGCTCCTCCTGCGGCGGCAGCTCCGGCCGATGCTGCGGCTCCACCTGCGGATACCAAAAAAGAGGCCGCTCCGGCTTCTCATTAATCTAACCTTGTCATCCTCCGGCTTGACCGGAGGATCCAGAGTCGCTGGCACTATTTTATGGATCCCCCGATCAAGTCGGGGGATGACATTGTTGAGGGGGGTAGGTTAAGCTTTTTGTTCCCAGCCGCCGGATTCGGTCTGCTGCCAGTAGGTGATGCTGTGGCCTGCATCTTTGTACGCCTTCCAGCGCGCGCGGCCTGCTTCTACGGATTCATCATCCTGCCCGTCGAGAAAATCACAGCATAGTGAGAAGTCACCGACATTGTCCGGCGCAGAGGGAAGATTACAGAGAACTAGCATGTCCGCACCGTTCGGGTTTTCATCGCGCGATGTCAGGTAGATGGGCTGAAGCTCATCAAACCCATCGGCTTTTGCGCCATGGGGCAGGAAGCTATCGGGATTGTACGTCCAGAAATGCTCGTTGAAATGCCGCACCTGTTTGTCATCCGACAAGCGTACGACCGCGCGGCGATTGGTGGAGAGCGCCTTCATCAAAATCGCAGGCAGAGCCTGTTCGAGGCTCTGCGTGAGCAAGTGATAGAAACGAATTTCAGCCATTAGGCATAGTTATCAGTCACCAGACGGTAAAGCAAGCGTACGCCAAATCCCGTCGCGCCTTTGGGCACGGTTGCGCGGTCGGATTTCCACCAAGCCGTTCCGGCGATGTCTATATGCGCCCATGGCGTGTCATTCTCGATAAAGGCCTGCAGGAATCCAGCGGCAGAACACGCGCCTCCATAGCGGCCCTGATGGCCGAGATTTTGCAGGTCGGAGACGCTACCCTTCATTTCATTGCGGTAAGCTTCGTCGAGCGGCATACGCCAGAGTTTTTCGCCTGTTGCCTTGGATGCTTTTTCGAGTTGGCCCCAGAGTTTGTCATCATTGACGAAGGTTCCGGCATATTCAAAGCCCAATGCCACCATAATCGCGCCCGTCAATGTGGCAAGGTCTACGATGAGACGCGGCTTGTACGTGTTCTGCACGTAGGTGAGTGCATCGCACAGTACGAGGCGGCCTTCGGCGTCCGTGTTAAGGACTTCGATGGTTTTTCCGGACAGGGACTTAACAATGTCACCGGGCCTGTACGAGCGATCGGAAGGCATGTTTTCCGCCAGACCAACGATTCCGACGACATCGACTTTTGTTTTCGTCACGGCAAGCGCGCGGATCAGACCGACAACGGCGGCGGAACCGCCCATATCCATCTTCATTTCTTCCATACCGGCGGCGGGTTTGATCGAAATCCCGCCCGTGTCGAACGTCACGCCTTTACCAACGAAGGCAAGAGGCTTGGAGCCGGATTTTTTGCCCGTACCATTCCAGCGCATGATGACAACGCGGGGCGGACGGATGGACCCCATCCCGACGGCCAGATGTGCGCCAAAGCCTAGCTTGATCATTCTCTTTTCATCCATAATCTCGACCTGTACGCCGAGTGGTTTTAATTCTTTTTGCAGAATGTTGGCGTAGCTATCGGGATAGAGGACGTTGGGCACCTCGTTGACCAGATCGCGGGCGAACAGAACGCCTTTTGCGATGGCGTCATATTCGTCGTACGCCTTGGAAGCAGCGGCAGAGGTGGCGTTCACAATCGTGATTTCCTTTGGGCCAGTATATTTTTTACCGTCCCCGGATTTATCCTTTTTAGATTGTGACTTGTACTTATCAAAACTATAGTCGCGAAGGCGCAGTCCGGAGGCGTATGCTGCAATGGAATCGGCCTCTTTTAACCCGTCTTCTTTCGAGGTGTCGAATAAGATGGCGGCATTGACGGCGGAGATGGCCTTGAGCGCCATGAAGGTTTTACCCCCCGCATTTTCGTAGGTTAGCGCATCGAGTTTTTTGGGCTCCCCCAGACCTATCAACAACGCCTGTTTATAACCTGCTGCCTTGGGCAGAATGACCGTGAGGGTGTCGCCATGACGGCCCTTGAAATTCTCACGCATCTCCACGGCAGCCGAGATCAATCCGCCCGATTTTTTGTCTAGGGCGGCTGCGGATGGCAAAAGCTTGTTTTTATCGGTGGCAAACACGACGACCGTATCGGTTTTCGCTTTCGGGGATTTGGTGAAAGAAAGGCTAAAAGCTGTGCTCATGAAGGGTCTTTTCTACTTAGCGGTGGATGGACGAACGGGCAATATCCGTTTATGTAGATATCATAACGCAATTTAGCCCATAAGCCAGCCCGTGCATCCATGGTTTTTGACCGATACCTTCTGAAAAATCTTTTATGGGCCACGCTGTTCACGGCGCTATCCTTGGCGTCCGTTATCATGCTGACCCAGTCTTTGCGGTTTTTAGAACTCATTATCAATTCCGGCGCGTCGAGTTTTTCGTTTTTCGTTCTGACATTCCTCGCTATGCCGCGCTTTTTCGAGGTGATCCTGCCCATCGCGCTGATGATCTCCACGGTGTTTATCTACAATCGCATGACGGCGGATTCGGAGATGGTGGTGATGCGTTCTTCGGGGATGTCGCCGTTGCGTTTATCGCAACCCGCTCTGCAACTCGCGGCTGTCGTCACCGCCATCGTCTTTTTGATCACATCATGGCTCGCGCCGATGTCGCTTTCGAAAATGCAAACGATGCGCGTTTCCATCAAGGCGGAATATTCCAGCCTGTTGTTGCGCGATGGGATTTTCAATGCGATCGGCAAGGATCTTACCGTCTATGTTCATCACCGCAAGAATGATGGCGAACTCGAAGGATTGCTGATTCACGATTCGCGTCAGAGCCCGAAACTACCCGTTACCATTCTTGCCAAGCGCGGTGTGGTGGTCAGCGACAATGAAGGGCAACAAGTTATCGTCTATGACGGATCGCGTCAGGAATATAACCCCGCAACCGGTGCGCTCAGTCGTTTAGATTTTGAACGTTATTCGCTGGATCTGCCGGAATCGGGACCCGTGCGCCAGCGCTGGCGTGAGCCGGATGAGCGGACGCTGATAGAACTTATGAATCCGGATAATTCAATCCGATCGAATCCGAAAATGCTGCGCGAGTTTCACGTCGAAGCGCACCGCCGGGTCGTCAGTCCGTTTCTTGCCATTACCTTCACGCTGGTATCGCTATGTTGCCTGATGCTGGGGCCTATGGATCGGCGCGGTCTTGGCTGGCGCATCGTGGCAGCGAGCGGCGGCGTCATCGTTCTGCAGGGGTTGTATCTGGTCTGCTACAATCTTGCCAAGGAAGGCACACCGGGATTGATTTTAATGTATCTTTTAGTCTTTATTCCGTTGTTCGGTGGGTATTATCTTTTGAATCCGGGGTCGGATAAATTCCGTTCGATGATCAAGATGCGAATGCGGAGAATGGCATGATCAGACGCTTCTTTCCTTCGACGTTGAGCCGGTATTTGGCGCGCACCTATACGGTCTCGTTTTTCCAACTGCTTGGCATCATGCTAGGTATCGTCTATCTGTTTGACACGGTCGAATTGCTGCGCCGCGCGGCGAAGTTCGAGAATGTTCCTTTTACACTCGTGCTGCAGATGGGGCTTTTGAAACTTCCCGATGTCGGGCAGATCATCCTGCCTTTTGCGATCCTGTTCAGCGCGCTGTACACATTCTGGTTTCTTGTCCGGCGGCATGAGCTTGTGATCGTCCGTGCGGCGGGTTTATCGGTATGGCAATTTCTGGGTCCCATCGTCGGCGTTGCGATGCTGATAGGCCTGTTTCACATGACAATAATCAACCCGATCGGCGCGATGCTGATCACGCGTTATCAGATGTTGGAAACAGCGTATCTACAGGTCAAGGAGAACACGGTTTCGATCGGCGAACAGGGCCTGTGGCTTCGTCAGAAAACAGGAGATGGCGGTGTCATCCTTCATGCGGCGAAGGTGAAAATGCCTGAATGGCAGTTGACCGACGTTACCGCCTTCTTTTTCCAGCGTAACGGCGATTTTATCAAGCGAATCGATTCCGAGACTGCGATCCTCGAACCGGGGCAATGGACGTTCCATAATGTAACGATCAACAAGTCCGGTAAACCGCCCATAGCGGTTTCTCAGGAGACGCTGGCGACCAATCTAACTGTGAGTGAGATCGAGGACAGTTTTTCCACGCCCGAGCAGACTCCGTTCTGGACCCTGCCGTCGTACATCCGGACCATGGAGGCGACAGGGTTTGATTCGCGCAAACTGCGCATTCATTTTCAAACCCTGCTTGCCGAACCGCTCCTGTTCGCAGCTATGGTTATTCTGGCGGCCACTGTATCCTTGCGGGTGGCAAGGTTTCAACCGACGGCCATCATGATCGCGGGCGGGGTGGTGATCGGATTCCTGATGTTCTTCGCGTCGAGCTTTCTCAAAGCCCTGGGTGCGTCCGACCAGATTCCTGTGCTTTTGGCGGCGTGGTTTCCACCTTTGATTGCTTTATCGCTGGGTGTCAGTGTCATTCTTACAACAGAAGATGGATGAATTTGAAAAACCGTTGATTTGCCGTTGATTTGAAGATAAGTGCGTGTATCTTTGCCAATATTATAGAGAGAAGTACGGGAAAATCCTTATTTTTCAGAATAATAGATCGAATTCGAAATATGGTTAACGGCCTTTAAACGGTCATTTGATAGGCTGAGCCTTCAGTTAAGTTATCTGATGGGGATTGTTAGAGAGATGAAGAATATCAAATACATAAAAATGCTGTCCCTTCTGGCCGCTGTCATAGTGACGCTGGGAGTAGCAGGTTGTGCCACCACCGGAACCGGTGAAGAAATCACGGCGGGCGGCGAGCAAATAAGCGATCCGTTCGAGGGCGCGAACCGTGTCATGCTCTCTATCAACGAAGGCATCGACAAAGCCGTTCTGGAGCCTGTGGCTCGCGGCTATCGCTATGTTACGCCCAAGCCCGTGCGCAACAGCGTGCGCAATTTCCTGCGCAACTTAAAATCCCCGATCACCATGGGTAACCAGCTTTTGCAAGGCGATTTTGAAGGCTTTGCCAATGCGACAGGCCGTTTGGTGATTAATACGCTGCTCGGCGTTGGCGGTCTCTTCGATGTCGCAGATATGGGCGGTATTCCTTATGAGCCGGAAGATTTCGGACAAACCCTCGCTGTCTGGGGTGTTGGCAATGGCCCGTATGTTATGATTCCTCTGCTTGGACCTTCAACGGTACGCGATGGTACAGGCTTGCTGGTTGATACAATTGCAGACCCTGTCCGCATTTACATGTTCAACAATGATCTGGAATGGCTGCACTACACACGCGTGGGCGTCAGTATCCTGGATTCTCGCGAAGAAATGCTCGATATTATCGACGATCTGCGTCGCAACTCGTTCGATTACTATGCCGCAATCCGTAGCGCCTACTATCAGCGCCGTCAGGCTCTGGTCAACGATATGGATCCATCGACGGCATCGGGCCCGGAAATTCCGGACTACGGCAACTAAAAAAGACATATTTGCGCCACGATCGCGGCGCGGATCATCTGAACTTTAATTTCAAGGGGCCTGATGCTAATATAGAAGCTGCAGGCCCCTTTGATATACGAATGTAAACCATGGATTTATTTGGGTCTGATTAGAAAAGGAAATGACATGATATCCCGCTTTAAAACACTCGCACTGGCCAGTGCCGCTATCGTTCTTGTGACGGGTGCTACTTCGGCCATGGCGTCTTCGTCGGCCGACCTTCGCGCCGCGCAATCCGCATCACAGGCCATTGATGTGGCCGTGAGCCCAGCCGCAGAAGGCGCGAAAAACTTCATCGCCAGCATGGGTGATCGCGGAATCAACTTCCTTGGTAATGCTTCGATGAGTCAGGATGCCAAGAAAGCGGAATTTCGTCAGCTTCTGAACGACAGTTTCGATATGAACACGATCGGGCGTTTCTCGCTTGGAACCTACTGGAAAGCAGCTTCACCCGCACAGCAGCAGGAATATCTGAGGCTCTTTAACAATATGATCGTGAAAGTATATTCGAAACGTTTTTCCGATTATAAAGGTCAAAAATTCGATGTGCGCAGCGCTCGTCCCGAAGGCAAGGATTCCATCGTGACATCTTTCATCGTTCCCAATGACGGGCCGCAGGTGCAAGTTGACTGGCGTGTGCGCAACAAAGGCGGTTCGTACAAAGTTGTCGATATCATTGTCGAAGGCGTGAGTATGTCGCAGACCCAGCGCTCGGATTTCGCGTCGGTGATCCAGCGCGGCGGCGGCAAGGTCGATGTGCTGCTGCAACATCTGCGCGGCCAATAAGAAACGGATAAAGAAAAACCCCTCGTGAAGAGGGGTTTTTTTATTTGTTCAAAATCTATCGTCAACTGCCGGTCTTGAAGGCCATCATGGCGCCGCCCAGGCCCTTTTGGAAGCCGCCACCCGCTAAGGCTGCGCCACCAGCAACATATGTCATCAGGCCTTGCGCAGGATCTTTATCCTGCGCGCCGAACGAAGTTATGCCCGAGCCCATCCAGCGCATGATATTGTCAGGGATCAGGTCGACGAGCTTAAAGCAAGGCGTCGCCATCATGTAAACGATGATGGCATAAACGACGGTATAAAAAAATTGGTCAATCGTACCGCGCTTGAAGACTTCCTGCGATGGTTCACTACCGTTCGCCGTGCCTGGCGGATTGAAACAGCCAAGCGTCGATGTCGCGCCTGCTGGCATATCGTGTCCGGTCAGATTGGCAATAACGAGGTAGAAGATACTATTCAGGACTTTGACCATCGCGCTGAAAATTATTATACTGCCTATAAAGCCAAGAATGATGCAGAGCGGGCGTAGAAAAGTTTCAAGAATGTAGAAATAGCCGTTGGCACCGGCTTCCCCTGGCATGCCTTCCCCGTCTATGTGCAGATGAGCCAATGCCCAGAGCGGCATGCCAACCATCGCTTCAAAAACTCCTTTCACCCATGTCATCACGGCGAAGAAGAAATAGATGAACGGCATAAACGGAAGAACGTAGTAAAGCAAGAAACCCAGCAAAAGGCCTATCGTGCCGAAGGTCATGAAAAAGCTGGATGCCGATGACAGGGCCTGTGTAAAATTATGTGGCTCTAAAAGAGACCATATCCCGCCGCCGATTCCAAAGCCGAGCGCCAAGCCAAAGCTCACGATGGAGTGATTGACCATGGCGCTTCCCATTGAGGAAAGCTGCGCCAGCGGATGAATATCCGCGTTGCGGCACATATCGAAGAGACCGCGTGTTCCCATGAACACGTTCATGAGATCGATGATGATGTTGCCCGTCGTGGCCTGATTTTTGGCGTCGGGCGAGTTTTGCGATTGATCGGTCGAGTTGTCAAACAGCCAGGTTTTGTAAACCTGATTTAAGACCAAGGCGATCTCGAGTTGCTCAGGTGTTTCGAACGTGATCAGTTTTCCATCGGAAAGTGCGGGCGTAAACATATCCGGAAGGGCTATTCTGGAATCTTCTTTTTGTTTTGCCTTTTTTACAAGTTCCATCACATAGGGCATGGACATTATTGTGGGCGTCATCATCACGGCCCCCGTGACAGCACCGTTCTGTTCAGCGATCTTGTTAAACCATATGCCGGCTCCGCCCCAGCCAAGCTGCCTGACGGGATCGTTTGCCCATGATCCTTGCGCTGTTTGCCGCCTGATAGCTTCCGTCATTCCCGTGGCGATTTGCTTGTTCATGGCGGTCAGAATGATGGTCTGCACTTCGCCGATATGGGCCGTCATGTCGGGGTAGGGATTGAGGGGTATTATGCTCGAATAGCGCCGTGTGTAATCGCGGCCGAGTTGGTCAAAAGACGCGCGTTCGCACTGACCGACTCCATAAGAACTTCCTTCCCATAGACATCCCAGCAATCCCAAATAGGCTTGTTGCATATAAGCCGCGCCGGGCTGGCCCTGATCGACGATGGTAAGGGCCAGTTCACCGCAATAGGGGAAGACCGTGCCCGGTTCGTTTTTGTAAAGCTTGTCGTCCTGAGCGCCGTAGCGAATGAAAATCGTGCCGCCGTCGGCTCGCGCCACGAGGTCCGCATAGGCGGGCAGGTTACCCTGCAGTTTTATTGCCCCGTCTTTACCGGGGCCGAAGACGATATAGGGCTGGATATCGTAACCATGTATCCGTCCTTCCGCCCATGAACAAGCCCGTGCGATTGCCATGAAAGAGATGAGCGATGTCAGGCTTGGTTCAGCGGGCCGCGCGATCAGTTGCTCGGGCGTGGCGACGTAGGGTGCGCGGACCGTCGAATCAAATAGAAGCCATCCGTTCGTTGCAAGATTCGAGCCGAACTTGGTGGCGTTTAAAAGAACATATTGTGCCATATTGATGCCGTTACCTGTGGGCAACAACAAACCGAAAAACAAGACCAGACGTATCGGTGCCCAGGCCTTGTTGAAGCGCTGGCCGAATGGCACGCCGGATTCTGCGGTTTCCAGCACGACGCATATTACAAGGTAAATAATGACGAACGTGCCGACCAGCAATATGCCGTAGGAATAGAACTGGAACAGCGCTTGCAGACCGGCATGGAACGGTGTTGTTTGGACCGTGCCTTGAAAAATACCGGGAATTCCAAAAATGTAATTCAGCAGCCTGAAGGCGATATCGGTTTCAGGGTTTTGATTGCCGAAAAACGCACCCATCGTGGTGGGTCCAAGGCCCGGCCCTGCGTAAGCGTAGGCCGGGGCTGCAAACAACGCCATGACGCACAGGACGATCTGGAGCAAAAGCAGAGCGAACCCGCTCAGGATGACCGCGAAGATCGATATCTTATCAATGTTATGCCGATTAAAGCTTATGTGATCGGCGGCAGCGGCGAAGGCCTGAAAAATATTGTATTTCCCCTGATATTCAGGCCGGAGATAGGGGTGACCTTTGGGAATGATCCGCAGTGTGTTGAACACCATCACCACAAACAAAGGAAGGCTGGAAAAGCCTGTGCCGAATAATTTGCGAACGCGCGGTAATATTTGCGGCATCAGCGAATACCGCAAGACATCCTTTTTCGTTATGCCCCATTCATCCGACATTATGAACCGGCCTTTTATGATAGGTGTTATTCATAATGATCACTTTTTCGGATTCGTGTCTGCCAGTTGTTGGACGCCCTCAATAGTCTTGCCTACGGCACCACCGGCCTTCGATCCGATATCCATGACCTGGCCGCTGACAAATTTACCGCCGACGGAAAGTTTCGTGATAAGGCCCTCTGCCGGATCGTCGGCCATATCGTTGAACGTGTTCACACTGGCGTTCATGTAACGCAGGATGTTGTTGGGCACGAGATCGATCAGCTTGAAACAGGACATACCGATCATATACACGATAATCGCGTAGATGATGGTAAAGAACAGCTCATCGATCGGGCCGCGCATATAGGCCATTGCATCATTGCTGCCAGTAGTGCCGTTCCCGCTTCCTGCACCCGTTCCTCCGGGTAACTGGCCGCACAGCGTGCGCGAATTCTCATCGTGACCTGCAAGGTTAACCACCACGAGCGAAAAGATTTCATTCAAGACCTTGACCATGGCCGCGAAGATGATGACCGAGGCCAGAAGACCAAAGACGATCAGGATCGGGCGCAGGAATATCTCAAAAATCAGGTAATAGCCGCTCATGGCCGCATCGCCGGGCAGTCCCTCACCGTCGATCCTAAGGTGCGCCAATGCCCAGAGAGGAACGCCGACCATTGCCTCGAACAATCCCTTGATCCACCCGCCGACCGCGAAGAAGAAGTAGAGGAACGGCATGAAAGGCAGAACATAGAAAAGAACGAATCCCAACGTAATGGTGATGGAGACGATGGATAAAAGAATGCTTGAAGCCGCGCCTGCCGCAGCGCCGATGAACGGGATCGGAAGCATGCTTAGCGCCCCGGCGCCGACAGCAAGGCCTAGGTTACGGATCGATGTTTCGACAAGTCCTTTGCCCAGAACCGAAAGCTGGGCCAGCGGGTGTACGTCTGCGCTCTGGCACATATCGAAAAGGCCGCGCGTGCCGAAAACGACATTGATCGCGTCAATGAATATGTTGTTCGTGCGCTTGATCTGGTTGGAACCCTTGCCCTGATTGATATCATCGTTCATCCACCAGTCCCAGACCTGGGCGAGGATTTTTCCGATGGATTTCTCCGTTTCGTTGTTGAAATCAACGGGTCGCCCGTTGGCCAGATAGGCTTTGAAGGATTCGGGGAGTCTGGAGTTGTGCTTTAACTGCTCGCGCTTCATGAATTCCATGACATCGGGCATTTTTTGCGGCTGCGGCACGTTGTTCGCTGCGGTGACCATCGATCCGTTTATCTCAGCGATCTTGTTGTACCACAATCCCGCCCCGGCCCAGCCCAGCTCTATGGTCCTTTGCTGGTCCTTTTTCCAGCTATCGGATTTTGTCTGCGCGTCAACGGCTTCGCGCATTTTGGTGTCTGTTTCTGTGTTTAGCTTGTCCTCAAGTTCCTTTTTGAAGGTGTTAGGAGGCAGTGGTGTATTGTTCCGAATTATCGGATCCTCGGAAAATTTGCGGACAAAATCCTGTGCATATTTGTCTATATCCTGATAGCCGCCATAGGCTGCATACATCTTCATCACAAGATAGTAGTAATGTTCCTGGATTAATTTTGCGCCGGGCTCTTTAGCATCGCCTGCCATGATAACAATGCTGCCGCAATAGGGATAAACATAGCCGACTTCCTTGCCGAACTGCGTGGGGTTGTATTCCCCGAACGATATCATGATATCGCCGTTGTTGAAGAATTTCACCGCATCTTCATATAATACTTGTAAGAAATCCGATGCTGGTGCACCACCGTCCGCCGTATTTTTCACAAGATAGCCGTTAATGTCTTTGAAGTTGGGTCCTAAAGGGTAATATCTTTCATACGCATAACGGCAAGCATCGACCGTCAACATGAAGGCCGCAAGGTTCATCATTTGTGGAGATCTCGGTTTGGCCACCCGCTCGTACGGGTTTTGTAGATATTCGCCCGTCATCACCTGATTGAAAGTAATCCAGCCTTTGGTGGCAAAATCGGATCCGAATTTTGCGGCGTACAACGTGATCCATTGTGCGGAATTAAGACCGTAGCCGATGGGTATCAGAAGGCCAAGCGCCATTACAAGACGTATCGGCGCCCAGACATGGTTGTAACGCTTGCCGAAAGGCACGCCTGTCTGGGCGGTTTCCACGACGATGGCGAATATCAGATATGAGATGATAATAACCGCGATGACCAGAAGGCCGATGCTGTATAGCTGGAACAGAGCGTATATGGCCGTGTGGAACGGGCGCAGTGTCTTACCGGGCCCAAAAATTTCCGGTACGCCAAAGACGCGGAACAAGAGCTGGTACGCCACATCCTTATCATAAATGGGTGTGGAGAAGAACTGCGCGTAGGTCGTTGGCATCGCACCGTTTGCCAGCGCGGGATTCATCATCACATACATCAGGACCAGAAAGAATTGCGCCGCAAGAAGGATAAGCCCGAGCAGGATAACAAAGTAGATGACGATCTGGTCTATATGGGACCGGGTGAACTTTAGTTCAGAAGCCGCCGCGCCCATAACAAGACGCAGGCCCAGATGGGTTCTGTTTTCTTTGCGGAAGACAGCATGATTGGATGGCAGAATATTGACCGCGCGGTAAACCAGCGCGATCAGATAGGCAAGATTGGCAAAACCGGCGGAATAGAACGTGTTCAAGCGCGGCAATATCTGCGGCATGAACATGTACCGCAAAACATCTCCCTTGGTTATATTTTTTGTAACATCCGTTACAGACATTCAATTACCAATCTTTGCATTATCATTTCTTATTCGAATTCTTGCCCACTTCATTGATGATAGAGCCGATGCCTTGTCCTACCGCCTTGCTGCCTTGCGTTGCGCCCTGGAACACCTGGCTTGCAACCTGCGATCCGCCGATCGCGGCGTATTGCGTCAAGTGCTGTGTCGGATCGCCCTTGCTGTCGTTGAACGTCGATACACCCGAGTTCATCCAGCGCATGATCGATTTGGGCACTGTGTCGATCATTTTGAACGAAGACGTCGCCATCATGTAGAGCAAGATTGCATACATGATCGTAAAGAAGAATTCATCCACAAGCCCGCGCCGCAAGCTTTCGACCTGATCGATATTCAAGGTAGAATCGCTGCCGCCCGGATTGACGCCCGTAGCGTTCAGAACCACGAGGTCGAACAGATTGTTCAGCGCGATGGCCATGGCTCCAAAAATTGCCATACCTCCGACAAGGCCGAAGACCGTACAGATGGGTCGTATGAAGATTTCGAATATCAGGAAATATCCCGGCATCGCGGCGCGGCCCGGAAGACCATCCCCGTCTATGTGAAGATGGGCGAGTGCCCAGAGCGGTACGCCTACCATCGCTTCGAAAATCGATTTAACCCAGGAGCCGACCGCGAAGAAGAAATAGATGAACGGCAGGAAGGGCAGGATGTAATAAAGAATGAACCCAGCGGACAGGCCGATCGTTGCGATACCGACGAACATGCCGCTGGCCGATTCAAGGGCGGGGCCCAGCGCCGACCCCAAAGCGCCCGCGATACCGCCGCCGAAGGATGCGCCGATTGCCATACCCATGCTGCGGATGGAATTTTCAACCAAGGCCTTGCCGATCGTCGATAGCTGCGCCAGCGGATGAACGAGAGGATCGCCAGTGTTGGGGTCCACTTCCGAACAGGCGCGAATATCGAACAGGCCGTTCAGGCCGAACACGATGCCGATGACGTCGATGAAAAAATTCGCGGTCATACCACGCGTCGTTGCGGAGCGTGGGGTGGTACTGCCCCCGCATTTTCTGACCATATCTCCGCTGCCTGCACCTGCGGTTCCGGTGCCTTGTGCTTTGGTGCCGGAATCCCGCGTTGCATTCTTGCAATTGAAATATTTATAGGCGGCGTTCAACGCCAGCGCGATATCGGCATCGATAGTATTCGTCCAGTCTATGGATTTTCCGCCTGAAATGTTAGGATCGAACATATCGCAGGCAGCGGAATTTTTATCGTTGGCTAGCCGCTGATTTTTGACGAACTCCATCACTATGGGATACTGGCGGATCGATGGTGTTGCGTACACGGCACCTGTGAATGTGCCGTTTAAGTCTGCAATGTTGTTGTACCAGATACCCGCGCCGCCCCAGCCTCTGCGCTCCAGTTCGGGCGTGAGGTTGAGTTTCATATTTTCGCGGTAAGCGTCATACGTCTTGCCGACAATTAAGTCCGAGTTCGATCGGTTTTGAGCCAAATCTGCTGCGAATACGGTTGCGCTGGGCATTCCCACCCTATTTTCGCACTCCTGTGCGTCGTTGAGTTCGCCGCTGCGCCAGCAAACATCGTGTGAACATCCGGGATCACTACTAGAGCAGGTGGGGACATTCGCATGGGCCATGCGTTCGCCAAAGGCCGCGAATTTTGTCTGCGGCATCATCATCATCTTGACGAAAGCGAAATACATGGCTTCGATACTTTTTATGCCGTTATTGCCTATGCCAGCGGCGGGTGTGCCATCACCGTTTTTGGGCTGTTGCCAAAAACTTGGATTGTCATTGGCCAGCGAAATCGTGACTTTACCGCAATAAGGTTTTACACCGCCGACTTCGCTGTGCTTCTTGGTGTCGAGTTCGCCCAGGACGATCTCCATCTCTCCTCCACGGAAATCGGTCTTGGCCTTATCGTAACTGTAGTCACTATTGGTTTTGTTTGGGTCTGGATTTGGGTCCGGGTCCGGATCCGCGAAGACCTGCGCCGAGCCGTTGACTATGACATAAGCAGCAATCTTGGTGCCCTTTTGCGGATCTTGATAGTTGACTGGCGACCAGATTTTATACATCTCCCTGCAGGCGTGAAACACAGATGCAAAGTAGAAAAGTTCGTCAACCGGCGGGGTCTGCGGGCGGGCGATCAGCGATTTGGTAGTAACGCCGAGAGGGTTATCGGCAGAGGTGCCTTGCAGCGTGCGGTTATACGTGATCCAGCCGTTGGTGGCGAAGCTCGAACCTATTTTGGCGGCGTAGAGCGTGATGTACTGCGCAGCGTTGAAACCGTAGCCAAGCGGCACGAGAAGGCCGACGGCGATGATCAGGCGGAACGGGGCATAGAGTTTGGAGAAGCGACGGCCGAAGGGTACGCCCGTTTCCGCCGTTTCGATAACGACGACGATGACGTAGTACAGGAAAATCAGGACGCCGACGAGAAGGATGGCGAGATTGTAGAAATTGAACATTGCATGCATCCCCTGGTGGAAGGGGGTGGGGCCGCCTCGCAAGGCGTTCGAGCCGAAGAACGCGCTGTTTGCGGTGTCACCTGGAATACCGAACACGTAATCGAGCATCAGGAACGCAATATCGGTTGCAGGGGATGGCGTTATGAACATGCTCACGAAGGTGCCGCCGCCCGTGGTTGCCGCCGCGAAGGCGCTGCTGGTGAAAATGCCGAGCAGCAGGAGGAGGAATTGCAGGAACATCAGGACGACAGCCGCCAGAATCACGAAAAACACCACAATCTGGTCGATGTTCTTCCGGTTGAACTGGATATTGTTGGCTGCCGCGGCGATCACCTGACGGATGGTGAAAGTCCCGATATTGGCCGGGTTCACAAATGGGTGGGACGGGGGCAGGATGCGAACCGAACGGTAAACGCTGGCGAACAGGAAGGCCAGGTAGGCGAATCCGCCTCCGCCGAGCTCTTTCGCGCGTGGAATTATGCCCGGCAAAAGGACATATCTGAGTACGCTTTTTGCGTTTATATTTAAGGTGTTACCCGCCATCGAGTCCCTGACTGATTTCCCCGCATCAGTATAGATCAAATTTCACATTTAATCGTGCTTAAATAATACCATAGGGGCTTTGACCATTGCGAATTTGGGCGGAAACGTGGCACCTTGCCATATTTTCAATAACATGAAAAATGAACAAAGCATGAACATGCTTATGGTTGTGCCGGATTGGTCCGATCAAGCGGCTTTGAGCGGTTTGTATTTGATCCGGTGCGGAGAAGCGTTTTCGCCAAAGCGGCGTTTGTAGTCCTTCTCGTAATCCTCGTAATTGCCTTCGAACCATTCGACATGGGAATCGCCTTCATAGGCCAGGATGTGCGTGGCCAAGCGATCAAGGAAAGCGCGGTCGTGGGAAATGACGACAACGCAGCCGGCGAACTGTTCCAGCGCCTCTTCGAGAGCGCCGAGCGTTTCTGTATCCAGATCGTTGGTTGGTTCGTCTAGCAGCAGAACGTTCGCGCCGGATTTAAGCATCTTGGCAAGATGAACGCGGTTACGTTCACCGCCGGACAACACGCTGATTTTCTTTTGCTGGTCCGTGCCGCGGAAGTTAAAAGATGCAACATAGGCGCGGCTCATCACTTCGATCTTACCAAGTTTTAGAATATCAAGCCCGCCGGAAATTTCTTCCCAGACGGTCTTATTGTCATCGAGCGAGTCACGGCTCTGGTCGACATAACCGAGATGCACGGAATCGGACACGGTGAAAGATCCTGCGTCCGGTTTCTCCTGCCCTGTGATCATGCGGAAGAGCGTGGTTTTACCCGCACCGTTGGGGCCGATAATGCCGACGATACCGCCAGGCGGCAGTTTAAATGTCAGACCATCGATCAAAAGCTTATCGCCATAGGCTTTCTTGATGTTCACAACATCGATGACGTTCTGGCCGAGGCGAGGCGGCGCGGGGATAACGATCTGCGCATTGCGTTGCGTCTGTCCTTCCGCCTGCGCTGCGAGTTCTTCATAGGCGGCAACGCGGGCTTTAGATTTTTTGCGGCGTCCTTCCGGCGTTTGTTGAATCCATTCCAGTTCTTTTGCGACGGCCTTGGCAAGGTTGGCTTCGTCTTTGGCTTCTTGTTCAAGGCGTTTGCGTTTCTTGTCCAGATACGCAGAATAATTTCCTTCGTAGGGAATGCCGCGTCCGTTCGCGACTTCGAGAATCCAGCCCGTAACGTTGTCGAGGAAGTAGCGATCGTGCGTGACCATGACGACGGTGCCTTTGTATTCGAGCAGGAAGCGCTGCAACCATGCGACAGATTCCGCGTCTAGGTGGTTAGTCGGTTCGTCGAGAAGAAGTAGATCAGGGCTTTCGAGCAGTAGGCGGGCTAATGCCACGCGGCGTTTTTCGCCTCCCGATAAATTCGTAACGGCAGAATCGCCGGGCGGGCAGCGCAAAGCGTCCATCGCCATATCAACCGTGCGGTCCAGTTCCCATAGATTTTCGGCATCGATTTCGTCCTGCAGACGGCTCATTTCTTCGGTGAGCGCATCGAAATCGGCGTCAGGGTCTGCCATCAGACCTGCAACTTCGTTATAGCGATCAACCTTGGCTTTTTTGTCCTTCAAAGCCTCCATCACATTTTCGGCGACGGTTTTGCTGTTATCGAGCTGCGGTTCTTGTTGCAGGTAACCTACGCGCGCGCCTTCGGCTGACCATGCCTCGCCGACAAATTCCTTATCCACGCCCGCCATGATTTTGAGCAGAGTCGATTTACCCGCGCCGTTGGGACCTAAAACGCCAATTTTCGCGCCGGGGAAGAAACTGAGCGTGATGCCGTTCAGAATGGTTTTGCCATTCGAAAAGGTCTTTTTCAGGTCTTTCATGACATAGACATATTGATAGGAAGCCACGGATTATCGTCCTTATGCTTAATGGATTTTGCTGCGGAAGTGATTTAGCATAGAGTGGCAAAAAAGCGAAGATACTTTATAGAAAAAGGTTTTATGGCAGATACCCCCCAAGGATCCCAGGCCTCACTGGAAGAAGCGGATCGCGACCGGGCGCAACGGTCAAGCTATGGCGGCCTCGGCGCGGCAGGATATGTCAGCGAAGCCGATAAACACCAGAGCCGGGCCTTTTTATCGCGTCCCGGCGAAGTTGCGGTGGTAGACCCTCCGCCGGGTGGGTTGCCGCATTTCCAGATTGCCGTCGCGTGGGACAATGTTGCGGTTGAAAGCGCGCCCGGGCCGATCAGCCGTTTTTTCAGGAAAAAAGTGCTTCGTCGGGGGATCGATCTCGATCTGGGGTGTCTTTACAAACTCAAGAACGGTCTTCGCGGCGGATTGCAGTCTTTTGGTAATATGCACGGCGCGCTGGAAAGCGAGCCTTACATTGCTCTAAGCCGCGATGAACGCACGGGCGAACGGCATGGGCCGGATGAGGTGATCGTCGTCAATGGCGCGCATTGGGATCGAATAGAAAAAATCCTGATCTATGTCTATATTTATGACGGCGCGCGCAATTGGGCTTCAGTACGACCGCAGGTGCAGGTTCGTGTGCCGGGCGAACAGCCGATGATCGTTACGCTGAACACCGCGAAAAACCGGATGCCTGTCTGCGCCGTGGCCGGAATCGAAAGCGTGCGCAGCGGTATCAGGATGAGCAGTTATCTGGAATATTTCCCCGGCCATGCTGAAATGGACCGCGCTTTTGGCTATGGCCTCGAATGGGAAAGTGGCGCCAAGGGCCGCTGATCATTATACTGGATAGGGTAGCCGGGAAGGGTTAAACTGGCTCCGCAAGTTTGTAGGGATATGTCATGAGCGATTTGAACGACGACGATCAGATACAACCGGCTTTGCAGCATGGGGAAAGCCGACTTGTGCGCGTCAAGAAGGGCGAGGAGATCAATATCACTCGCCTCGATCCCACCATCCGCGAAATTACGGTCGGTGTGGGCTGGGATTTACGCGCATTCGAAGGTGACCCGATCGATGTCGATGCATCCGTATTCCTGCTCGATAAGTTCGATAAAACACGCGAGGACGAGGACTTTGTCTTCTACGGCAACAGCACGGGCCGCGACGGGGCCGTGCGCCATATGGGCGATTCAAGGACCGGTGCGGGCGACGGGGATGATGAGAAGATTGTCGTAGACCTGATGGCGTTGCCGTTCGAGGTTGTCAAAATCGTGTTCACGCTATCCATTTACGACATGGATATGAACAGCAACAATTTCACGATGGTCAAGAATGTCTATTTCCGCATCGTCAATAATGAGACGACGCTGGAAACTTTCCGCTTCGAACTTGATTCCGACATGGGGAATGGCACGGGTCTGATGATCGGTTATCTGGAGCGGGTGGGATCGGATTGGATTTATCGCGCCGCCGGTGAGCCTGTGCAGGGCGGTCTTGCCTCGCTTGCCACGACATACGGGATCGTCGTCGCGCAGAATGTACGTGCCTAAAATTATTTAGAATCCGCGGCCTTGTTTCATGCCGAGCAGCGCCTGCGGCTTGATCTTCGGCGCTTTACTGCCGCCGCCCTGGCGTCCGTCGCGGAAACGCTCACCGCCGCCTAGCTCCTGCTCCATGATCTCATCAATGTCTGGGATATTGCCCATCTTGATTTCCTGCACACAGGCCCGGAAAAAATTGCAGCATTTTATTTCCCAATTATACAGGCCTTCGCTTTCGTCCTTGCCACGTACGTGAAAGACCGTGGGGCCCCATAATCCTTTGGCGATGGGTTTGAAATGGATCCAGGTGATGTGTTCCATGGCCGGTTTGCCGGGTTCCGGGTTGTCACAGAGGAACTGAATCTCGGCTTCGACTTCGTCGCCATCATTATTCATGCGGACTTCGGCGCTGGCGGTGATGCCCTTGGTTGGATCGTAGGCTGACCACGGACAGGTTTCATAGCGGGACATCACATATCCCACTCCCAGCTTGTCCATCAATTCTTTTAGTTCTACTCTCATCAGGCCTCTATCTGTCCAGAATAGCACAAAAAGGCAAGAAATTTAACCTTTTCGGACCTGCAAACGGCCTTCATCCTTGAATTCTATGGTTAATATGGCCTTTTTCTCGGCTTCGTCCCTGGTAGAGACGACATGGCCTTTTTCGTCCCACACCACGGCATAGCCCCTTTCCAGCACTTTTTTGAAGGACAGGCTTTCGAGCATCCGGACCGTGTGATCGAGGTGTTTTTGCGGGTCTTTGAGCAATGTTGCCCTGGTCCTTTGCAGCGATTGTGAAACCAGTGTCAGATGCCGTCCCTTTTCCTCAATCAGTGATTTCGGATGGCGTGGGATGAGCGGGGCAAGGGATTGCGTTTTTCGGGCGATGGTTTTTTCAAAACCGTGCAGCAATTTGTCAGAAAGATTATCGAGATTTTGCGCCTTGATATCGAGCACTCGCGTCGGATCGCCAAGCTTTGCGCGCAGCGTGTCAAGCTGGCCCGAGAGTTCGGATAGTTTGCGTTCCATGCCACGCACAAGGCGCTGGGCATCGTCGCGAACGCCTGCCAGAAGGTCGAGACGGAATGGAACGGCGCGTTCTGCCGCCCCTGTCGGTGTCGGTGCACGAAGGTCGGCGGCGTAATCGATCAGTGTCGTATCGGTCTCATGCCCGACGGCCGAGATCAGGGGGATTTTGGATTCCGCCGCTGCCCGCACGACGCTCTCTTCGTTGAATGCCATGAGGTCTTCGAGCGATCCACCGCCTCTAGCCACGATCAGAAGATCAGGCTTTGGAACGGTTTTTCCATCGAGCGCATTGAATCCGTGAATGGCCGCAGCAATCTGTTCTGCAGCGCCCGTGCCCTGCACAGCGACTGGCCAGAGCAGGACATGGCGGGGAAAGCGTTCCGAAATACGGTGCATGATATCGCGGATCACGGCACCGGTGGGTGATGTGACAACGCCGATCACATCGGGCAGGAAAGGGAGTCTCTTTTTGCGATTTTCATCGAATAAACCTTCAGCCGCCAGTTTTTTGCGGCGGTCTTCGAGCATCTTCAAGAGCGCGCCTTCACCCGCCAGTTCCATCGATTCGATGACAAGCTGATAGCGCGAGTTTTTCGGATAGCTGGTCATCTTTCCCGTGATGATGACATCGAGCCCGTCCGCAGGTTTGACCGAGAGGCGTCCAACGATGGTTTTCCAGCAGACGATATTGATGACCGATTCTTCGTCCTTGATATCACCGTAGAGATGGCCGGAGGAGGCAAGCTTTAGTCCCGACAATTCGCCACGCACACGCACGCGGCCATAGGTTTCCTCCAATGTTCTTTTTAGGGAAAAAGCAAGTTCGGACACGCTCATTTCCGGAACATTGCTGCGCTTCGCTGTGGCAGCGGCGGTGAAGAGGTCTTCTGTCATGATGCGCGATAGTATAGAGTAACGGTGAAGCGCAATAAAGGATCGAAGACAGGATGTCCCGCGAACTTTTTCAGAATCTTTCCGACTATTTGATGATGCCTGAAAAGGATTGCGTCGAAAGGCTGGTGAACAGCCTGGATTGGGATGGAGCCCGGGCGCAGCGTATTTCACAAAAGACCACCGATCTGATCACGGCGATGCGCGCCGCCAAACGCAAACCCGGCAGCATCGAAAACTTCTTTCAGACCTACAGCCTGTCTACGCAAGAAGGCCTCGCTCTGATGACGCTGGCCGAAGCATTGCTGCGTATTCCCGATGCTGCAAATGCCAATGCCCTGATCCGCGACAAGATAGCCCGCACCAAATGGCACAAGAATGGCGGCGGCGCCGATGACTGGATGCTGCGCATGGCGGGATTGGGCCTGTCAGCGACAAAATCGACACTGGAAGGTCCGCTATCGCGTCTTGGTGAGCCTGTGATCCGTAAGGCGCTGGGCGAGGGCATGAAAATTTTGGGCGGGCAGTTTGTCCTAGGCCAGAGCATCCATGAAGCGCTGAAAAATGCTGCGGTTCTTCAAAAAGAGAAAGGTTACCTGTTTTCCTACGATATGCTCGGCGAAGGCGCGCGCACGATGGAAGACGCCGATCTCTATTACAAGGCTTATGAGGACGCTATCGAGGCGGTGGGGCAAAGCCCGGCGCGTGGTAATGGCCCGCATCCGGGCATTTCAGTCAAGCTTTCGGCGCTGTATCCGCGCTATTCCGCTTCGCAGGAAACTTATTGTATTCCAGCGCTGACGCAAAAACTTTCAGAACTTTGCCGTAAGGCGGCGAGCCTTAATATCTGCCTGACTGTGGATGCGGAAGAATGCGATAGGTTAGAAACGTCCCTGAAAATCATCCGCTCCATTATGGAGGACATTACCCTGACCGGATGGGAAGGATTCGGTCTTGCCGTGCAGGCTTACGGCAAACGCACATTGCCGATGATCGAAGATCTGATTGCATTGGCGCAATCCACCGGGCGGCGTATCCAGATCAGGCTGGTTAAGGGCGCTTACTGGGACACCGAAATCAAGCGGGCGCAGGTAAAGGGGCTTACGGATTATCCGGTTTTCACCCGCAAGACACACACCGATCTTTGCTATCTGGCCTGCGCACAAAAATTGCTGCAGGCACGCCAGCATGTTTATCCCATGTTCGGAACCCATAACGCTTACACGGTGCAGGCCGTGATCGATATGGCGGGCGGCGAGCGCGGCGGGTTTGAATTTCAGCGGCTTTTCGGCATGGGCGAAGCGTTATACGATTTTGTCCTTTCGGAAGAAACGCTGCCCGTGCGGATTTACGCGCCTGTCGGTATCCACCGGGACCTGCTTCCGTATCTGGTGCGTCGCTTGCTGGAAAACGGCGCGAACTCTTCTTTTGTCAACAAGGTGTTCGACGAAAAGATCGGACCTACACAACTGGCCCGCGATCCTGTGGAATCTGCGTTGGACAAAGGATTCTCACCGCATCCTTCTATTTGCCTGCCATCTCAGATTTTTACAGACCGGAAAAATTCGCAAGGGGTTGATTTTGACGATGCTAAAACGTTGCAGCAAACGCTGCAATCCGTTGAAAACGCCTTCCGGCAACAGGATTTCTTTTGCGCTTCGATCATCGACGGGCGACCCAAAAAAACCGGCAATGTCGGCGATATACGCAATCCATCCGATCTAAGCGAAACGGTGGGCACGGTTTATGCCGCCAATCCCGACGTTGTTGCTCGCGCCTTTGCATCGGCTTGTAAAGCTTTCCCGTCGTGGAATGCCACGCCCGCCGCAGAGCGAGCGGATATCCTGAATGGGATTGCCGATTTGTATGAGGCGAATGCTACCACACTGATGGCTTTGTGCATTCACGAAGCTGGAAAAACTCTCAATGATGCTTTGGCCGAAGTGCGGGAAGCGGTGGATTTCTGCCGCTATTATGCTGCGCGCGGTCGCGAAGATTTTCATGAAAACGGCCGGAATTTAACGGCCTATACCGGTGAGAGCAACAAGATTTTGCTGCAAGGACGCGGTGCCTTTGTCTGTATCAGTCCGTGGAACTTTCCGCTGGCAATTTTTACAGGACAGGTGGTTGCGGCCCTGATGGCGGGCAACTCTGTGATTGCTAAACCTGCTGAACAAACACCGTTCACTGCACAGGCCGCCGTGTATCTGATGCACAAGGCAGGCATTCCCGAAAATGTCTTGCAGCTTGTTATAGGCGACGGGCGTGTCGGCGAAATGCTGGTGCAGCATAAGCAGGTTGCAGGCGTGGCCTTTACGGGATCCACCGCTGCGGCCTTTGCGATCAATCGCGCGCTAGCGGCCAAGGACGGGCCGATCATTCCCTTGATCGCCGAAACGGGCGGTCAGAATGCCATGATTGCCGATTCTTCCTCGCTTCCGGAACAAGTCGTCGACGATGTGATTTTAAGCGCGTTCGGTTCGGCCGGGCAGCGTTGTTCGGCTTGCCGCATTCTGTTCGTGCAGGATGAAATTGCCGATAAGACAATTCGAATGTTGCGCGGGGCGATGGCAGAACTCAAAGTCGGTAATCCGCAATACTACACAACCGATATAGGTCCTCTGATCGACGAGGAGGCGCTGGCGACGTTACAAAGGTATAAATCGACGCTGGAAGGCACGGCCAAATTCGTGGCCGAAGCGCCGTTGCCGGACAATCTCAAACGCCAAGGGCATTATTTCGCGCCTATCGCGTTTGAAATCGAAGATATATCGAATTTGAAACAGGAAGTGTTCGGCCCGGCGTTGCATATCATCCGTTATGCGGCGAAAGATATTCCCAAAGTGATCAAATCCATCAATGAGAGCGGGTTCGGCCTGACATTCGGATTCCACACCCGCATCGATGCCGTGGCGGCCAAAGCCATTCAGGATGTTAAGGCGGGCAATATCTATATCAACCGTTCGACCATCGGGGCTGTTGTTGGTGTGCAGCCGTTCGGCGGGCAGGGCCTGTCTGGCACCGGACCGAAAGCGGGCGGACCTTACTATCTGCATCGCTTTGCGACGGAAAAAACCGTTTCGATCAACACCACGGCGGCGGGCGGGAATGCCTCGCTTGTCATGCTGGAAGAATAAAGGCATGATGCCCATCTAATCTTAAGAAAAGGGGCGTTTCATGAAGGTTCTTTTGGTCGGATCGGGTGGCCGCGAACACGCGCTGGCGTGGCGTCTGGCGAACAGCGAAAAATGTGAAAAACTTTATTGCGCGCCCGGCAATCCCGGTATCGCGGAAGTCGCGGAATGCGTCGATATCGGCGTTGAAGATATTTCTGGCCTGACGGCTTTTGCCAAAGACCGCAAAATCGATTTTGTTATCGTTGGTCCGGAAGGTCCGCTGGTTGCGGGTTTGGCTGATTCTTTGCAGAGCGCAGGAATCAAGGTATTCGGTCCCAATAAAGCAGCGGCTGCGCTTGAAGGTTCCAAAGCCTTCACCAAGGATTTGTGCAGCAAATATAATATTCCGACCGCTGCCTATGGTCGTTTCACAGATGTGGAATCTGCGTCCGCTTTTATCAAAAAGATGGGCACGCCGATCGTGGTCAAGGCAGACGGGCTTGCCGCCGGTAAAGGTGTCATTATCGCGCAAAGCATTGATGAGGCGATTGCGACCGTCAAGGACATGCTCGGCGGAAGTTTCGGTGCAGCGGGACATGAAGTCGTGGTCGAGGAATATCTCGATGGCGAAGAACTGAGCTTCTTTGCACTTTCCGATGGCAAAAATGTTATCCCGTTCAATTCGGCGCAGGATCATAAGCGCGTCGGCGATGGTGATGTGGGGCCGAACACAGGCGGCATGGGGGCCTATTCGCCCGCGCATTTAATGACACCGGGCCTGCAGCAAAAAATCATGGAACGGATTATCCTGCCGACCGTGCGCGGTATGGCAAAAGACGGTAACCCCTTTCAGGGTGTTCTGTTCGCGGGAATCATGATCGTGGCGGGGGAGCCTTACCTGATCGAATATAACGTTCGTTTCGGTGATCCGGAATGCCAGCCGATGTTGCTGCGGTTACAAGATGACTTACTCGAACTTCTCCATGCCACTGCGTCCGGAAAACTCGACACTTATCCGCAACTGCAATGGTCATCGAACACGGCACTATGCGTTGTCATGGCTGCCAACGGATATCCCGGTTCTTACGCCAAAGGTGGTGTGATCAAAGGATTGAATGAAGCGGACAACATGCAAGGCGTGAAAGTTTTCCATGCAGGGACGTCCAAAAATGCTGCAGGCGAAATCGTCAGCAGCGGTGGGCGGGTTCTAGGGATTACGGCTTCCGCCTTCAGTGTTGCCGAGGCACAAAAACTTGCCTATGCGGCGGTCGATAAGATCGAATGGCCAGAAGGCTTTTGCCGTCGTGATATTGGCTGGCGCGCGGTTAAGGCCGCCAAAAGCAAAGCTGCTTAACGCCTGCTTGCGAAAAACTCTTTTAAGATAACGCCACCATCATCGGCGAGCAGGCCATGCTCAACCGTGATTTTGTGATGACAGGTTGGCTGTTCAAAAAACTTCCCGCCATGCAGAACGCCGCCGCCCTTGGGATCGCTGGCTGCAAACACAAGCCTGCGTATCCTAGCAAAGGCGATCGCCGCCGCGCACATCGCGCAGGGTTCCAGCGTGACATAGAGGTCATATTCGGGGATACGCTGGGCGCCCGCCCGTTCGCATTGCTCGCGGATGACGCGGATCTCGGCATGGGCGGTGGGGTCGGACAAGACGATAGTGCCGTTTCCTGCGCGGGTGACGATCTGACCGTTCCTGGAATCGACCAAAACCGCACCGATCGGCACTTCGCCCGCCAAAGCGGCCTTTTTCGCCTCTTCCATCGCGGACCGCATATGGCTATGGTCTTGCTCTGTAAACATAAGGCCTTGAATAATGGAAAATGACGCAGAAAGCAAAGGGGAACGGATCGCCAAGCGCATGGCGCGGGCGGGCCTGTGTTCGCGCCGGGACGCCGAAAAATGGATCGAGGCTGGCCGCGTGAGCGTGAATGGCAAGAAACTGACATCCCCCGCCTGTGTCGTCGGCCGCAATGACGAGATATACGTAGACGGCGAAATGCTGCAGGAAGCTGAAAAAACCCGGCTGTTCCTCTATCATAAACCCGGCGACCTTGTGACCACCGCCCGCGATGAAAAGGGCCGTAAAACCATTTTCGATGCGCTGCCTAGGGGTTTACCGCGCGTTGTGTCGGTGGGACGGCTCGACCTGACCACCGAAGGTTTGTTGCTACTGACCAATGATGGGGAGTTATCGCGTTATCTAGAACTGCCCGCAACCGCACTGGAACGCAAATACCGCGTGCGCGCGTTTGGTAACGTGACGCAGGCGAAGCTGGACAAGCTTAAAGACGGTCTAACTTTCAAGGGTGTGAAATACGGGCCTATCGATGCGAAATTCGAAAGCAAACAGGGTAGCAACAACTGGATAGAAGTGACAATAACCGAAGGCAAGAACCGCGAAGTGCGCTATGTGATGGAATATCTGGAACTGGCGGTCAACCGCCTGATCCGTGTGTCTTACGGCCCGTTCCACCTGGGCAATCTTCCCAAGGGTTCGGTGCTGGAGATACGCCCCAATATGCTCAAAGAACAATTACCGGGATTTTTCAAATGAGAATTACGGGCGGTGAATATGGTGGGCGCATCCTGGAATCGCCCACGGATCGCACGATCCGCCCGACATCGGACAAGGTACGCCAGGCCGTTTTCAACATTCTTAATTCCCGCGGCGCGGTGGATGGAGCGGTGGTGCTCGATGGATTTTGCGGCACGGGCGCGCTTGGCATTGAAGCGATCTCATGGGGCGCAAGGCACGGCATCTTTATCGACAAAAATCGCCGCTCGCTCGATCTTTGCAAAAAAAATTATGCTGCACTCAAAATTCCGGCTGAATCCCAATTCCTTTTGAAGGACTGCGCCAAGCCGGGAATTCGCCCCGCGACACTGCAGGCCGCCGATCTTGTCTTCCTCGATCCGCCTTATAAACAGGATCTGGTGCCGCAAGCGTTGAAGGGGCTCGGGCAGATGGGCTGGATCGCCAAAAACGCCTATATCCTCACCGAAACCGAGAAAACATTCGATCCGGGGAAGTTGGCTGTGGATGGGTTCGAACTAATCCTGACCCGCGATTATGGCGATACGCGCATTGCCCTGCTTGCCGCGACAGGTGTTGCGCGCTAGATTGGCCCCATGGTTTACGCATTCGGTATTGGCGGTTTTGTCCTCGGCTTTGTGGCCGGGTTGTTCGTCATCAACATGTTTTTGCGCGGCTATAATCCCCGCGAACTTTTGAAGAATAAATCGCTGCGCTGGACCTATGGGCTGGCGGTCTGGCTTTTTGCTGCGCTGGGATCATGGGCCGGGGTGTGGCTCTATAATCGTTCGATTATTGAATAAGGATTCGCTGCATGGAAATTTCCAACACCGAGAAGATGAATACGGGCTTCTGGCCCGGACGTTTCACTGGATCATTGCCGTCCTGATTTTGGGATTGCTGCCCGTTGGTTTGTTCATGGGTGGTATGGAAAACTCACCGCTGAAAATTGAAATTTACGCCATGCACAAATCTTTTGGCCTGCTGGTGTTCTTTTTGGGGCTGACGCGCATTGCGTGGCGGTTTGTTTCGCCGCCGCCCGACCATCTGGAAACCCACGCCCATTGGGAAGTGACGCTGGCCGCCGCCGCGCATTTCTGGCTTTACGTGTGCATGATCGGCATGCCGTTATCGGGGTGGTTGATGTCTAATGCGGGCGAATTTCCCGTGCCGTTTTTCGGTATGCAGATGCCGACCCTCATCGGGAAGGACGAAGGGCTCGGCGATCTGTTCTCCGAGATTCATGAAATCCTGGCCTATACGCTGCTTTTCGTGCTTGGCCTGCATATCGCGGGCGCGCTCAAGCACCATGTGATCGACAAAGACGAAACGCTGCAGCGCATGACTTTTAAAAAGGAAGGGTTTTTGCTTCCTGTCATTGTTGTTCTGCTGGCCGGATCGTCTTTTGCCGCATGCGCCTATTTCATGGGTGAAGATTTTCTGAACGAAGAACCGCAGCAGGAAATTGCCGCGCCAACCGCAGTGGAGCCTGTTGCAATGTCGCCCGTCGAAAATCTGCCTGAACATGGCTGGGCGATTATCCCCTCCATCAGCAAGCTGCAATTCGAAGCCCTGCTGTACAAAGCGCCTTTCACCGGTGAGTTCGGCGATTTCAACGGTACGATCATCTTCAATCCCGATGATCTGTCCACCGCGAAGGCAGACATCACGATCGACATGACAAAGGTTGCAACTGGTGATGCCGACAGGGACACGAACATAGTGGGAACGGAATGGTTTGATTCCGAAAAATTCCCGCAAAGCCGTTTTATCGCCACCAAATTCGAAAAGGCGGATGGAAACCATTACATAGCCATTGGCGATTTGACGATTCGCGATAAAACCATGCCGTTGATTATCCCGTTTACGCTGGAGATCAAGGACAACACGGCGCATATGCTGGGCGAGATCACCTTGAACGGCACGAACTTTGGCGTCGGGCGTGGACAATGGGCGGATGAATCCATGGTCGGCCATGACGTTAGGGTGATAATCGATCTCAAAGCCGCGCAATAAAACGTCAAGAAAGCCTCTGTACCTAATCTTTTCGATAAGGTAAGCTTCTTGGCATAATGAGAACGCTGTATCACGTATGGCTGCATCCTTTTTCGCGGAAAGTGCGTCTTGCACTCGCCGAAAAAAAGCTGGAATTCGATTTGCAGGTGGAAAAAATCTGGGAACGCCGCACGGCGTTCCTTGCCATGAACCCGGCGGGCGATGTGCCTGTGATGGTCGAAGAAGACGGCACCATCCTCTCTAACTCCCAAGTCATCTGCGAATATATCGAAGAAGTTTATCCTCAAATCAATCTTCTAGGTTCCGATGCCATTCAGCGCGCGGAAACGCGCCGCCTCGTCGGATGGTTTGACGTAAAATTCAACAAGGAAGTGACTGAAAATCTCGTCGGCGAAAAGCTGATGAAACGTTTCCTGAAACTGGGTGAACCGCACGGCCCTTCGATCCGGGCCGGACATGCCAACATCCACTACCATCTTGATTACATCGGCTTCCTGACCGAGAAGCGCAAATGGCTGGCGGGTGAAGCGTTCACGCTGGCCGATATCGCGGCGGCGGCGCATCTATCATCCATCGATTATATCGGCGATGTGCCATGGGAAGAACATCACGCCGCCCGCGATTGGTATTCCCGCGTAAAATCAAGGCCCAGCTTTAAATCGCTACTGGAAGACAGAATTCCGGGCTTTACGCCCGTGGAACACTACGAAAACGTAGACTTTTAAAAGAACGTCCCGAACCGGACAAACAATAATAAAAATAGACTGGTGTGATTATGGTTCAGGGTAAAAAATTATTTTGTTTCGGGTATGGATATACCTGCGATTATCTTGCGCATGAATTGATGCAGCAAGGCGGATGGAGCGTGTCCGGAACCACGCGCGATCTGGAAAAGCGCGCATTTCTTCGTTCCAAGGGCATTAACGCTCACCTTTTCGATTACGAACATCCGCTGGGCGATCCTTACTTCATTCTCGATGGCGTTACGCATCTTCTGATTTCAACTCCGCCCGATGATCGCGGCGATCCCACCTTTGCCATGCATGCGGCCGATATCGCGCGTATCCCGACGCTGGAGTGGGTCGGGTATCTTTCGACCATCGGCGTCTATGGCGACCGCGCGGGCGGCACGGTGGATGAGAATTCAGAGATTCGTCCCAATTCCAAACGCGGATCGCGCCGCGTACGCGCGGAAGAGGAATGGTATTCGCTGTTGATGAATTACGGCCTGCCGCTGCATGTGTTCCGGCTTGCGGGTATTTACGGGCCGGGGCGCAGCGCGCTGGATTCGGTGCGCGCCGGTGTTGCTAGACGCATCAACAAGCCCGGGCAGGTGTTCAACCGCATCCATGTCGAGGACATCGTGCAGGTTCTGATGGCTTCGATGGCAAAGCCCAATCCGGGCGCGGCTTACAACCTCGCCGATGACGATCCGGTGCCGAGCTGGGAAGTGATCACTTATGCTTGTGAGCTTCTTGGTGTAACACCGCCACCGATCATCCCATACAGCGAAGCCGACATGGCACCGATCGTGCGCAGCTTCTATTCCGATAACAAACGCGTATCCAACCGGCGCATCAAGGAAGAGCTTGGTGTCACACTCAAATACCCGGACTTCCGCAAAGGCATCGATGCGTGTCTGGAAGCGGAGAGCGATCAGCAGGCGCACCAATATCTTCCCATGTTCGCAGGATCAGAAGGCTGATCAAGCCGAAGCGTTGAGCGGCAATCTTATCGTCACCGTCGTTCCCACATCCACCTGAGATTCGATATGGATGGCACCGCCATGCAGTTCGGTGAGTTCCTTGGTGATCGAAAGACCGAGGCCAGATCCTTCGTGGTTGCGCGTGTATTGATTGGCGGCCTGTTCGAACGGGTTGGTGATGGTTGGCAGTTTGTTCGCCGGAATACCTATGCCGTGATCTTTCACGCGGATGGTTGCATAGTTGTTGTTAGCGGTGCATTCGACTTCGATCCTGCCGTTTTCATGGCTGAATTTCACGGCGTTGGACAAAAGGTTGAGCATGATCTGCATAACCGCACGGCGATCAGCAACGATGCGCAGATTCTCATCCGGGATTTTCACCGCGATTTTGATGCCGGTTTCGACGGCGCGGCCTTCGATCATATGAACGGCGAGACGAATGGTTTTGGAAAGGTTGATATCTTCCAGGTCTAGTTCGTATTTTCCCGCTTCGATCTTTGACATGTCGAGAATATCGGTGATCAGGTCGAGCAGGTGTTCGCCGCTCTCGCGGATGCCTTTGATGTAATCGATATAGCGATCATTGCCGATAGGGCCGAGCAGTTGCTGCTGCATCATCTCTGAAAAGCCGATGATGGCGTTTAGCGGCGTGCGCAGTTCATGTGACATGTTGGCGAGGAATTGCGATTTGGCGGCGTAGGCACGCTCGGCGGCCTCCTTGGCTTCAAGAAGCGCTTGTTCATGCTGCATGGTTTGCGTGACATCCTGCATGATGCCGTAGAGTGCCACGACATCGCCTTCGGAATCGAATTCACAGCGTCCCTGACAGCGGACATGACGGGTTTCACCGTCTTTTGTAATCACGCGGAAATCGATCTCGTGGTCGTTTTGTTCAATGATGGCGCGATGGAACGCCTGCATCATCCGGTCCGCATCGCGGCGGTGGAGCATAGCGTTGACATTGTCCAACGTAGGGACGAAGCGTGTACGATCAACGCCGAAGATGCGGTATATCTCATCGGAGAAGCGCAATTCCTGCTGCCCCACCGTCCAGTGCCAGTGACCCATGTGGCCGATGGCTTCGGCCTCTAATAGCTGTTGTTCACGCCTGTGCAGCGCCTGTTCGTGTTTCTTAATGGAAGTGAGATCGCGGCCTGCGCTGTAAAGCTTGCCATCCGCTCTTTTATGTTTCCATTCCATCCAGAGGATCTTGGCTTCATTAGAGATCAGACGGCATTCGAAGTTGATCGATGAATCCATTTCATCGCGCAACAAGGTCTGCATCGAGTTTCGCACTGCGGCGCGATCATCCGGGTGGACAAGATCGAGGAAGTTGTGGCCATGCAGGTCATCCAACGTGAATCCCAGAAGATGCGTGAATTTTTCGTTGATGCTTTCGAATGCACCATCGCCGAGCGCGACGCTCAGAAGGTCGCTGGAGAGATCGAGGAAATGCCCGATCATCGTTTTTTCAGGAGAGCCAGTACGACCAATCAAATCTTCGATCGTGTTGGAGAGGTCTTCGTCATGTTCGAGCGCAGAGGCGATGACGAAGCGTTCGCCGTTCTTGGCCATGACGTTGTCGAATTGCAGCGCCACGCGTTCGCCGGTTTTGGGGAAGTTGATCTCATGCAGGCCGCTGCGCAGCGCGCTCATGATCATGTTTTCTTGGGCGAACAGCAGCGGCGAATTGCGGAACGCTTCTTCGGCGTCGATGAACTCGGCGACTTTGAGGAAGTTGCGGCCTTTGAGGCTTTCGCCCGCCATCATTTCACAGGCGGCATTGACGAACAGGATTTCTCCATCCAGCCCCAGAATGATACGCGCAACCGATTGATCCAAAAGCGCTTGGCTTTCGGTGCGGGTGTGCGTTTGTATCTTTAACGGGCGGCTGGAGGGCATGAGGAAAACCGGTGGGTAAATCTGTGGATGATTCTAAGCCGAATCGCTTCTTTTTTCATAGCATAAAAGAGTGGGTCGTTGCGCGTAAAAGGCGTGGAAGGTTGCGGGACGCGCTGTTCTATTTTCCGGAATCTGAATTTGCTCAGTTCGTTTTGCCGATTTTTTGGATAAGTCCAATAGTTCGTTTGTCGTGATTTTTCCGGCGCAGCGATGCGGCCCGTATATGAGGTAAAACTTAAGTTATTGATTTTCCATGATGTCTGTCTAGTTCGTTCCGCGTATTTTGAAAATTGCGGGTGATGTTGGCCAACATTTACCCCGATGTCATCCTGAGCGCAGCGAAGGATCCCCTGAGATCCTTCAGTCGCCTGCGGCTCCTTCAGGATGACAGGGTGGTGGATTTGGGGGCTGGGCTGGGCGTTGTGTGAAATCATCACCCAATATAGGAATTAATTCATAGTTTGTCAAGAAAATTTTGGACTGCCAACGCTGTGAAATTCCGTTGAAAGATGGGGCTAGAGCGGTCTACATTGTCATATCATCAAAAAGGAGTGTTTAATATGGGTACTGAGAATGACGGTATTAAAACCGATACAAAACCGAAAACAGGATTTGAAGACGCATCTGATTCTACGTTGAAGCCAACAACTCCTCAAAAGCCAGAGGGCCATAAAGTTCCTCTTAAACATTGGGAGAGTTTCCACACTCCTCCGGATGTTGGATAATAAAAAAGCCGGGAATGTCCCCGGCTTTTTTGTTCGTATCTGATTAGTACTTCACCGAACAACCGTAAGGTTTGGTCTGGGCGGTTTCGACGGGTTTGCCTTCCATCAATGAATCCAGCGCGGCCTTCACATAGTTCTTGGCTGTTGGAATCGTTTCCTGCTTGGCGCTCTCGTTATCGTCGATGGCGCCTTTATAGGCAACGTTGCCGTCCTTATCGATCACGAACATATGTGGCGTGGTTTTGGCATCGTAGAGTTTGCCGATTTCGCCCGACGGATCAAGAATACGGGCGGTGGATTTTGCGCCTTTTTCGTTCATGTATTTGTTGGCGTCTTCGCCGTTCTGATTGCCTTCCTTGCCAGCGGCGGAGGAATTGATCGAGAGCCATACGACATCTTTCCCCGTAAATTCTTCCTGCAGCTTTTGCATGTTGCCGGAATCGTAATGCTTCACGACAAACGGGCAGAGCGGGTTGGTCCATTCCAGTACGACGATCTTGCCTTTGTAGTCGGAGAGCTTGTGCGATTTGCCGTTGGAATCCGTACCCGTAAAATCAGGCGCGGGTTTGCCGATTTCAATCGCGGCGTAAGCGGGAACGGCAGCGAAGGCCAGAAATAAGGCCAGCAGTAAAGTTTTCATCATCGTTAGTCTCCTTTTGATGTTATGGCGTTTTCAACCAATCCGGGGGTCAGAATCTGGGGCAGGACGACAGGTTCGGGCCGTACGCCATGCTTTTCGAGCCGTGGTCCGTAATAGACGTAGAGCGGAACGCCGCTGCGGTCATACTCTTCCAAGAAAGCGGTGATTTCTGGATTCTGGTTCGTCCAATCGCCTTTGAGATATTTAATTTTATTCGCAGCAAATAATGCGCGCGTGTTTTCCGTGTTCAACGCGACTTTTTCATTCACCTTGCAGGTGATGCACCAAGCAGCGGTCATGTTAACGAAGACGGGATCATCGTCTTGAAGATATTCTTGTAGTTTTGTCTGACTAAAATCTTCCCAGTTTTGTGATTTTTCTATTTCCGTTGCGGGGTTATTTTCGATGGGGCGCATCGTGAAGAAGGTCGAAATCACAAATGCGAGACAGGCGATTACCACGGTTGTATAAAACAAATGCCCGGCTATATGCGCCGGACGGTATTTCCAAAGCCATATACCGAACGCGATGGCGAGCATGCCGAGCAGCGCCGCGAATTGTCCCATATGACTGATCTGCTGTGACAAGACCCAGATGAGCCAACAGGCGGATGCGAACATCGGGAAGGCAAGGAATTGACGCAAGC
The DNA here is from genome assembly GCA_964539025.1 of uncultured Micavibrio sp. Lineage (GTDB taxonomy): Bacteria > Pseudomonadota > Alphaproteobacteria > Micavibrionales > Micavibrionaceae > Micavibrio_A. The sequence continues at coordinate 94,071 of CAZIFA010000002.1, read as the reverse complement.
GTTCCATCCATGCACCGGGCTTGGGAAGAATGTGCCGCACGGCGGGAATGAATGTCAGTGCCAGATAAGGAAACGCCAACCCGAAGCCGAGCGCGAGGAAGATGGTGATTGCGATGTAATAAGGTTGGATAAGCGCGTATCCCATCGCCACGCCCATGAACGGCGCGGTGCAGGGCGTTGCTACGAGCGTTGCGAGCGCGCCGGTGAAGAACGATCCGGAGAGGCTGGAATGTGCGGTAAGTTTCTGCCCTGCATTGGATAAACCCAAATCGATGTCAAAATATCCTGAAAGATTAAGACCGAGCACGAAAAAGAGATAGGCCAGGAAGAGTGTGATGCTAGGATGCTGTAACTGAAATCCCCATCCTATCTGTGCGCCGCCAGCTTTAAGCGCGATTAAAATTCCCGCGATCAATGCAAAGCAGGCGAGGATGCCGAGCGTATAGGCGATACCGTGTTTACGTGCTATCCCAATTTCCTTGTCTTTCATTTGTGCAAGACTGAGTGCTTTCATGGAAAGCACGGGGAACACGCACGGCATCAGGTTCAAGATAATTCCGCCGAGCAGCGCAAAAAGAATGGCTTCGATAAAACCGATATTGGCGGAAGCCGCCGGATCGCCTGCGCCAGCGAGCGTGGAGACACGCACGGCTTTGCGCTGGCCTTGCGCATCGTCATAGGCAATCACGAGCTTGGAGACGGGGACATCGGCCAGCGCGCGGTCGCCCCGTGCGTGATGTAGCGTGAGGGTAGATACTTTTTTATCTGTGCGGGTTTTTTGCGTGTTGAGAATAAGACCCCATTCTTCGGGGAACAGATCGATGCTTTTCAGATTTGTGAACGCGCTTGGGGTATCACTGTTCACGGTGACGATAAGATCGCCGTCGGCCTCGGCCATCGTCGTCGCCCAGCCCATATCGAGAGGCAGGAATGTACGGGCGCGTTCGATGGCGTTGGTTGCGTAGTAATTCTCGTCATCATTATCAGGCCCGTCATTGATGAAAAAAGAAACTTCGTGTGATTCAGGAATGCAAATTTCATGACAGACCAGAAGATCGAGCGTCGCGGAAATTTTAAGCGGGCCATCAGGCAATTTTTCGGGCAGCGTGATGTCTTGCAGCAGCACGACATTGCCCTCATAACCGAAATTGGTCAGGGGGCCGAGTGGAAGTTTTTTTGGAGTTGGCCATTGAATCGGCGCGGCCTTGATATCCGGATTTTTCCATTGAATGCGCGGCGCGATTCCGGAATCACCGGGATTGAGCCAGTAAATATGCCAGCCGGGTTCGATTTCATGTTCTATCCCGATCGTAACCGTCTCGCCGCCTTTGAGCGTTGTTTTTTCGGGCAGAAGGCGAACGACCGTATGCTTGCCGCCATTATCGGCGGCGAAGGAAGGCGAAGTATTTGAAAATACAATTAAAAATGAAAAAATTAGGCCAAGGGATAAAAAGAACTTCGAGGACATGCCAACCTTCATGATTTGGTTACCAAAGTAATCTAGCCTATTGGGTGCGGGAGTCCACCTCTAGGCTCTTCATCAAAAAGGAATTATCATGTCATCCGGTCAAACTTTCCAGCAGGATATAACCATGTCCGACCAGCCCCTATGGACCCCGTCAGAACCGGAAAAAACTAACTTAGCGCAGTTTATGCGTAAATTGGGCCATAACACACTGGATTATACGGCATTCTGGCAATGGTCCGTCGATAATCCCGAGAAATTCTGGGACGCTGTGTGGGATTTCACGGGCATCATTGGCGATAAGGGCGATGTTATTCTACGGGACGGCGATAAGATGCCGGGCGCGAAATTTTATCCGAACGCCCGCCTAAACTATGCCGAAAACCTTCTCAAACGCCGCGATGATGCTCCCGCGATGATTTTCCGCGATGAATTGGGCCGTGAGCGTACTATCAGTTTTAAAGATCTGTACGAGCAGGTTGCCACATGGCAGACACAGCTTCGTACATGGGGCGTACGCAAGGGCGACCGCGTGGCGGCCTACATGCCCAATATGCCCGAAACTATCATAGCCTGTCTGGCCACCGCCTCACTCGGCGCGATCTGGTCGTCGGCTTCGCCAGACTTTGGCGTACAGGGATTGATCGACAGGTTCGGGCAGATCGAACCTAAAGTTTTAATCAGCGTCGATGGCTATTTCTACAACGGCAAAACCATCGATTGCCTGTCTAAGGTCAAAGAGGTGTACCCGCACTTAAAAGGACTCGAACATATCGTCGTCGTACCCTTTACGAGCGACAAACCAGATCATTCTTTTCTGCCCAATTCGGTGCTTTGCACGAATTTTGCGCCAGCCAAGGATATGAGCTTCGAGAGAGTCGAGTTTAACCATCCTCTGGTAATCATGTTTTCATCCGGCACGACCGGTATTCCCAAATGCATCGTCCATGGCCATGGCGGCACATTGCTTCAGCATTTGAAAGAACATCAGCTTCACACAAATGTTAAGAGCGGGGACAGGATATTTTATTTTACGACCTGCGGCTGGATGATGTGGAATTGGCTCATCACCGGTCTGGCGTCGGGCGCGACACTTTTATTGTTCGACGGTTCACCTTTTTACCCTGACGGAAATGTTTTGTGGGAGTTCACATCCAAGCACAAAACGATGCTGTTCGGCACTTCCGCAAAATACATAGATGCTTTGAAAGTGAATGGTTTAAAGCCGGGACGTGATAATGATTTATCAGATTTACGCGTGATAGGTTCGACCGGATCGCCGCTGGTTCATGAAAGTTTCGATTACGTCTATAACAATATCAAGAAAGATGTCCATCTCAACTCGCTCTCGGGTGGCACGGATATCGTTTCCACCTTCGTTCTGGGCAACCCGATCAGCCCGGTGTACCGCGGTGAAATACAGGGGCCCGGTCTAGGCATGGCGGTCAATGTTTTTGATGATGACGGCAAACCGATTCCGGCGGGCGCGGGGTCCGGCGAACTTGTCTGTACGAAGCCATTCCCGTGTATGCCGGTCATGTTCTGGAACGATCCGGACAATGCGAAGTACAGGTCTGCCTATTTCGAGCGGTTTGATAACATCTGGTGTCATGGTGACTGGATTGAACGCACAAAGCATAACGGGTTGATCATCCATGGACGCTCTGACGCGACCTTAAATCCGGGTGGTGTACGTATCGGAACGGCGGAAATTTACCGTCAGGTAGAACAGATTCCCGATGTGATGGAAAGTATTGCGGTCGGACAGGATTGGGATGGCGATGTGCGCATCATTTTGTTTGTAAAACTGAAATCCGGCGTGAAACTGGACGATGTTTTGGCTGAAAAAATCAAAAAACAGATCAAAACAGGGGCATCACCGCGCCATGTTCCGGCGAAAATCATTCAAATCACGGATATTCCCCGTACAAAATCGGGAAAAATCACCGAAATTGCCGTTCGGGACGTGATTGCTGGCCGAAAAATTAAAAATATAGAGGCTTTGGCCAACCCAGAAGCCCTTGATCTGTATCGGGATATTCCAGCACTAAAAGGCTAGTGTCTATATAATTGACATAATGTAATAAAATACATATAGTCTGGGCATGTCTCAGGCATACGAAGACCTTTTGTATAAGCTTGGAACCGCTAACACAGAGTTCGCGGCGCTTCGGCGATTTTCCAACGATGTCTTTTCTAATCACCCGAATTTAACTGCCAAACCGCCGCAGACGCGCACGTTCATGTTTGTGCGCCGTTCCCCCGGCGCGACCAAAAATCAAATCGATTATCAACGGGCGGTTATCGGCAATGGCCTGCAGATGATGCGCGTGGCCAATACTCTGAACGTACTACTGGACAGATATAGCGAAGTGATAGGTCCAGAAGGGGCGGCTTGGGTTCGTACGAACATGGAGAATGATATGATCGCCTTTAGCAGATATATGCGACAGGCAAATCAAATCCGAGCAAGATTGCACGCTCCGGATTTAAGGCGCGCGTTTAATAGCAAAACATATGAAGACGATATAGGAAAACTGGTAAGATCCGATAGGCAGGTTGGCCGTCGCGAAAAGACAGCACTTGGTTATAACAATACGAAGCCAGCGCAGTTGCTGCAAAGAATATTCTCTTCCCGCATTGATGCCGCGGAGATAGCTATCCGCAATGTCCAAGCACATTCCTGGTTTATTTCTATGGAAGCGTCAGAGGCCCAAGGCGTAAAAATTCGTATAGAAACAGGGCAGCTTGCACGCAATGGCTTGACCATGGGGCAGATCCTCTATTCAAAAGTTTTTTGTAGAGATGCTTTGGCGGTGGTAGATGGGATGCTGGAGAAAGTTAATGTATTCGTAGATAAATTGGGTCAATCCGATAAAGATAGGCCGCGTTCACAGAACATTTTTCGCGTGGCCGCATGGGACTTTTACCCCTTGAGTATTCGGGAATTGCCGAATTTACCGCTTGCGTTTAACCGAGAACTTGTGCCCTAATAACCCCCATGATGAACTTCAACGCAGACAGCCAATATACGAAAGCCGCCGCCATGGCCGCTTGTGCTGCTGCGTCCGCTGCCGCCTCCGCAGCCGCTGCGGGTTAGCCCGCAAATATCTCCCGACATAGCGCACAGGGCGCGAATTAGCCAAAAAATCCCCAAAAACCAATAATTTCTTGCAGGCGGATTGCATCATGAGTACATCAGGCAGCACAATATTGAATAAAGTTAATGATATGAACGAACCCAAACCCTACCGATCCCTTTTCTCCACGCTATCGCCCAACCAGGGCGCGGAAATGCTCCGCTACGGTTGGACCAAGCCCGGCGTTATTTCACTGGCGCAGGGCGAGGGCAGTCTGAAGACTCCGGACTTTATCGCCGAGGCGGCGACCAAGGCGATGCAGGATGGCAAAACATTTTATGGCCCCGTTCTGGGCCTGCCGGAATTTCGTCAGGAAGTTTCCAACTATTATTCGCAGCATTACAATTTGAACATTCCCACCAACCGCATTTATGCGACGTCATCCGGCACGACCGCGATGTATCTTGCCATGAATGTGCTGCTCGAAGAAGGCGATGAGGTTGTTGCCATCACGCCGATCTGGAAAAATTTGCTCGGCGCGATCGAATTGACGCAGGCAAAGACGGTGCAGGTGGCGCTGGATCACGTTGAAGGCACAGGTTGGCATCTCGACATGAACCGTCTGTTCGATGCGGTGACCGAGCGCACGAAAGCGATTCTCGTCGTCACGCCCGCCAACCCGACGGGCTGGATGCTGCAATCGCATGAGATAAAAGAACTGCTCGATTATGCCCGCGAGCGCGGCATCTGGATTATTGCGGATGAGGTTTATGCGCGCACAGTCTACGGCACAAAACGCAGCGCGTCTTTCCTAGACCATGCCAAACCGGATGATCGCGTGTTCGTCATCAACAGTTTTTCAAAATCCTATGCGATGACGGGATGGCGGCTTGGCTGGCTGGTGGGGCCTGCGGATTCCGAGCCTGCCGTGCGTGATATCGCGCTCTATAACAATATGGGTCCGCCGACCTATGCGCAGCTCGCGGGTGTTGCGGCGCTTCGTCATGGTGAGCCGTTTATTGCGGAGCAATTGGATTTGTGGAAATCAAATCTCGATATCGTGATGGATAGATTCAGCACCAACGGCCGTATCACGATGACGCGCCCGCCTGCGGCTTTTTATGCCTTCTTCCATGTCGAAGGCGAAGAAGACTGCCTGAAACTTTCAAAACAATTGATCGATGAGGCGGGATTGAGCCTTGCACCGGGATGCGCGTTTGGCGTGTGTTGTCAGGGCTGGATCCGCATGTGCTTTGCGGTATCCGAGCAGCGATTGATCGAATCGCTGAACAGGTTGGAACAGGTTGTAAAACCGCGCTAATCTTTGGGATGAAATTTTAAATAGATCTGACCGGCCCACTGCCGAACACGCGATTGGGCCGGTTTCACGACAAAGCAGATGACGCCTTGCTGCGCATCGGTGCGAAGCCGTACGGGGCTGTTCTTTTCGATGATGATCAAATCGCCGCGTTTGTAGATTGTAGTGCCGTCGGAGAACGTACCTTCGAGAACGACGGTGAGTTCGTTTTTATCGTGTTTGGGTGGTTCGATGGGAAGATCGGGTTTCATCTTCATCAATTGCGCGCTGTAACCGCAGCAAGTCGTTTTGACATGGATGGACTGGCGGCCCGTGCCGTCTTCTTTCCATGTGCGCGTTTCCATGTAGGATTCAAGGCACATCGGCATGTTGCCGTAGTCCTTGCCCTTGCATTGCAGTTTTTCGGTGCAGGATTTTACGGGAGCGGATGTCTTTTCGATTTTATCCATCACGCATTTAAGGGCGTCGGATTTCATGGCGACCGAGCCGCAGCAATCTTTGAGCATCGCCCCGCCGATCGATTCATATTCGGCCACAAGTTTACGGGCGTAAGGGGAGAGCGACATATGCGTCGCGACGATCAAAGCCTGCGCTTCATCAAGACAGCCGGAAGCATATTCCATCAGCAGCGCGTGGTAGGTTTCCTGCGCCGACATTTCTTTTTTCAGCTTGGGTGTTTCTAGGACCATAACTCAGTCACTTTCTTATCACTGCGCAATCTTTCGAGGGCCAGGCGGATGCGGGATTTCACCGTGCCGAGCGGGAGGTTCGTTTCCTTGGCGATATCCGCATGGGTCTTGTCTTCAAAAAACGATTTGTACAAAAGTTCGGCCTGTTCCGGCGGTAGCGTTTGAATAGCATCGGCCATGATTTCCGTTTCCTGCTGCTGCGTGATTTTTTCGCCAGCTTCGGGTGTTTCATCTGGCACCATCAGCGGATCGGCGGGGTCGAATTCCGGGCGGCCCTGTTTGCGGATCGCATCGATCCTCTTGTTCCGCGCAATAGTGAATATCCATGTGCTGGCGGAGGCTTTGGCGGGGTCGAAACTTTCCGCCTTTTGCCAGACGGTGATCATGGTTTCTTGTGCCAGTTCATCGGCGACATCGGGTGCCGCGCCGCCCTTCATGAGGAATGATTTAATGCGTGGGGCGAAATAATCGAACAGTTCGGCAAAGGCCGTTTTGTCCTTTTTACGGGCCACGGCCAGCAAAAGACCGCGAAAATGCGCGGCGTCAGACGCTGCGGCATCGTTTGCGGCTCTTGTCTGCGGGCTGGGTCTGGCGGCTTCCATAAGTTTATTAACACCATCCGGCCCCTGCGGAACAAGCTTTTTAGACGCGTATTTCTGGCTTAGCACCGGCCCCCGCCCTTATTTTGGTCATTTTTTATACGCATGAAGGGGATGGTTGGATCACCAAAGGCGGCCTTCAGAGGTTGCCCAAACCTGCTAAATTGTTTACCCTTGCGGGGTCTGCGCCGTTCGCGCCCCATTGGACGAGATCATGATCAAAAAATACGCCCTGTCCGCAGCCCTGCTGCTCACCTTCCTTTCCCCGTTGCCCGCGCACGCGTCGGACCCTGCCAAGATCGGCGATTTCGGTCGCTGGGAAGCGTACGAGTTCGAAGAACCCAGTGGCGGCAAGGTTTGTTACATGATGGCCAAGCCTGAAAAATCCGAAGGCAAATATTCCAAGCGCGGCGATGTCGTCGCCCTTATCACGCACCGCCCCGCCGAAGGCACCAAGAACGTGTTCTCGTATATGGGCGGCTACAGCTATAAAAAAGGTGAAGACGTCAATTTGAGCGTCGATGCCAAGAAATTCAACCTGTTCACCCAGAACGACATGGCATGGGCGGCGGACGCTAGCGCCGATACCGCCCTGACCGAGGCCATCAAAAAGGGCTCGAAAATGGTCGTTAAGGGCGTTTCTTCCAAGGGTACGGAGACCAAGGATTCCTTCAGTTTGAAGGGTTCCACGAAAGCTTATGAAGCAATATCAACGGCCTGCGGGCTCTAGTCTGCAATTACGACAAATAGAAAGTTCATGTCCATATGTTTGTTGGTTATGTCGGGAAGGGCTTTCAAAACTTTTTTTGCTGTGCTAATTACTCGGGCTTACCGGAGCTCAATAAGAGAACTGAATATCGATCAAATAAGCTAAATCATTATTTGTTATTAACCTGCCAAAAAGTCCCTATGACTTTTAAGAAGGAAGACGCGTTTTCCGGTAAGCGCGATGAAAAAAAGATGAAACAGTTTAACAAGGGTGTGAAATGCCGCTGAAGAATGTCCTGGGTAACTCCTGTGCGTTCGTGGCAAGGCAATTGGGCTTACGCCATCGCTATGTCTTCACGAAAAACAATCGTCTTCGTATCCGCTATGTTGCGGGTATGACGGCTGCTCTGGCCGCCGGTCTGCCGACCGCTGTGGCCTTTTCCCCGCTTTCGGGCCTGCCCCTCAATTTTGAGATCGCCTCCGCCGCACGGGCTTACAATTATATCGAACCTTCCGTTGGCACACCCGGTCCTGACGATGGTGCCATGGAAGAAGGCAGCCTGATCGGCCAACTGGCCCTGGCTTCTATTCCCCAGTTTGAAAAACCGGCAAGCCCATCTGATCGTATCGTGACCATCACGCCGGGCGACGCACTTGGCAAGGTCATGCAGGATGAAGGCATTGAGTCTGCCGAAGTCCACGACATTATCGATGCGATGGACAAGCATTTCGACCCGAAAGATTTAAAGGCTGGACAAGACATCCAGATGCATTTCGAACCGGGTGAGACGAAAGGTTCTTATAAAATCACCGACATGAAGATCCAGCTCAACCCGCTCAAAACATTGACGGTGAGTCGAGAGGGCGACGAATTTAAATCTTCCCTTGAAGAAAAAGAAGTCAAACAAGTCGTCAACGCCCAAAAAGCCGTCATCAAAAATTCCCTCTACGGGTCCGCCGCCAAAGCAGGCATTCCAAAATCCGTCGTTTCTGAAGCCATCCGCATCTATTCACAAAATGTCGACTTCCAGCGTGACGTACAATCGGGCGACACGCTTGAAGTTATGTATGAAACGCAACAGACTGAGGATGGTTACATAGCAAAAACCGGTAACGTGCTGTTCGCGCAGTTGACGCTCTCTGGCCGCAAGGTTCCGCTGTATCGTTATGAAACCGCCGACGGTTCGGTCGATTATTATGGTCGCGATGGTCAGTCCACGAAGAAGACGCTGATGAAGACACCGATCGATGGCGCCCGCATGTCATCCGGTTTCGGTATGCGCCGCCACCCGGTTCTGGGCTATAACAAGATGCACAAGGGGCTCGACTTCGCCGCGCCGACAGGCACGCCGATTTACGCCGCCGGAGATGGACGTATTGAAAAAGCCGGGCGCTATTCGTCGTACGGAAATTATGTCCGTATCCGCCACCGCGGCGATCTCGACACCGCCTATGGCCATATGAGCAAGATCGCCTCTGGAATCAAACCCGGCGCGCGCGTCAAGCAGGGCCAGATCATCGGCTATGTTGGAACGACGGGCCGCTCCACCGGACCCCATCTTCATTATGAAGTCCTTGTCGCCAGCAAACAGGTCAACCCGCGCGGCGTTAACCTGCCCGTCGGTCAGGCTCTGGCAGGACGCGATCTGAAAAAATTCAAAGCCAAAATTGGCGAGATAGACAACCAGTTCGCAGCGCTCTCGGGCGGTGCCGTCAAGGTCGCGCAGCGTCAGGTTAAAGATGACGACGATGTGAATTAATTGAAACAGGATTTAAAAGCCCGCCGGAAGGCGGGTTTTTTGTGTTTAATCACAGAGAGCGCAGAGCCCACAGAGAATGTCACAGAGGTCTCTGTGTATCTTCGTGTGCTCTGTGTTTAAAAAAATTAAAGGCTTAAAAGGCCGCGCGTTTGGCATTCTTTTAAAAACCACACAACATAGTCCATGATTTTGGGATGCTTTAGCGCGGCGTCAACGCTGTCATATTCAACAGCTTCGCATTCATAACAGCCGGTGATGCTTCCATGTTTGTCGTGCCAGAAATGGCCGTAAACAAGATCAGTATGGTTTGTGAAAGCCTCGGTAATCGCGCCAAGTTCTATAACATCTTCTGCTTTGGCCTGTGCGCCAAGCTCTTCGTTTAATTCACGGATCAATGCCTGTATGGATGTTTCGCCTTGTTCTATATGACCGCCAAAAGCCGTAAGACAGCCTGTGCTTGCGCCGTAATTTAGTGACCGTTGCTGCAACAAAATTTTGTGATTTTGTGTCAGAACGATGCAGTCGGAAAACATTTGTCCAAATTGTTTTGGATCGATTTTTTTCAGATCTACGCTATGAATGCCATCAATCATTCTGCTGTTTATTTTTGTTTATTCAGGCCGGCCACATAAAACCCGTACACACCCATCATCGCCAGTGCCAGCGCGTACCAGAACAGCGCGTATTGCAGATGCTTGTTGCGGGGAAGCCAGCGTTCTTCGTGTGGCTTTACATCATAGAGCGCTGGATCGGCATGATCGGCATAGAGGATGAAGGGATAGGGCGTATCGAGTTCTTTGGCTTCCGCTATCTCATCAATATCGGCGCGGAACCACATATCGTTCGCGGGGCTGTTGTTTGAGGCAAAGGATGACCAGTCCGGTTTGTGCATGATGCCGCGCAGCGTGACCGCACCGCCCGGCAATGTCGAAAGCCTATCTTCGATATTGTCCTGCCACAAATCGTTCACCCACCCGGCGTTGACGATCAGCACATTGCCGTTTTCGATTGCCACGGGGATCAACAGGTGGAATCCGGCGCGTCCGTCTTCGATGCGGGGGCCGAGCAGTATGGCCTGTTCGCGCAGCAGGCGGCCTTTGATGGTGCCATAGGCCATAGGATCGTGTTCGCGGGCCAGATCATCGAGTTTGAGTTTATCGAACGGCGCTGCGCGTGCTGCATCGTCATATTGCGCATCGAGTTTTTCGATGATCGCATCTTTCCATTCAAGGCGCTTTACCTGCCATGTGCCGAGTGCGAGCAGGATCATTACACAGCAGATGGTCGTCACGGTGGCGGTGAGCGGCAATCTCATTCCCAGTCTCCCGGGCGATGCTTGTATTGAAGCGCGATGATATAGGCCTTCAAGGGACGCAAGGAGCCGATGGTGATGCAGATGGCCACGGTGCCCCATAGAACTGCGTGCAGCCATAAAGGCGGTGCGAACAAAGTTTCAAACAGCAGCGCAAGCGGTACGAGTGAAAACCCCAGAAAGAAAATTAGAAAGACGGCAGGACCGTCGGCGGAATCATTCTTGGCGAGATTAAGCCCGCAGACTTCGCAGACAGGGCGGAGCGTAAGAACGAAGCCCTGCGGATACAGATCACCTGTTCCGCATTTTGGGCATTTGCAGGCCAGAGCGAGTTTTAAGGCCTGCGCATCGAACATGATTAATGGGCCGAGGGTACGGCGCCTGCGCTGCCCCACCAGTAAACGGCGACGAACAAGAACAACCAGACCACGTCAACGAAGTGCCAGTACCATGCGGCGGCTTCGAAACCAAAGTGGCGTTTGGGTGTGAAATGTCCGGCTTTCGCGCGCAGCCAGCAGACGAACAAGAAGACCGTGCCGACGAACACGTGGAAGCCGTGGAAGCCTGTCGCCATATAGAAGGTCGAGGGGAACACGCCGTCTTTGAATTTGAACGTGGCGTGGTGATATTCGAACATCTGGAAGCACAGGAAGAAGAAGCCGAGCGCGGCGGAAAGACCAACGCCCCAGATAACTTCTTTGTTTTTGCCTTCGAGAATCGCGTGGTGCGCCCATGTCACCGTGCAGCCCGAGAGCAGCAGGATCATCGTCATCATGAAAGGCAGATCGAAGGCCGGGATGGCTTCTATTTTTACGAGTTCGCTATGCGGTGGCCATACGCCGCCCGTGTATGCGGTGCGCAGATATTGGATGGCTTCGTGCGGATAGAGCGAGGCATCGAAGAAAGCCCAGAAAAACGCGACGAAGAACATGACTTCGGATGAAATAAACAGCGCCATGCCAAAACGCAGGCCGACTTCGGTTACGCCGTTATGAACCTGTTCTTTCACGGTTTCGAAAATAATGTCTTTCCACCAGAAGAACATGACGGCCAGAACGCATGTCATGCCCAGAATTACGCCTTTTAAGCCTACCTGAAATTCGCCGATTTTTCCGTCATGCATGAACATGACCATGCCGATCGCAGCCAGACCCGCCGAGAACGCGCCTATAAGCGGCCAGATGCTGGGGCGGACAAGGTGATAGGGGTGCGGTTTTCCGGTTGTGCCGTATTCGATATGGTCGCCCATGACAGATCCTTAAAAGCGGGGGTTGGCGGTTTGGAACGTGGTGGTTTTATCAATCTTTTTCGGCATTGTAAAAGGCTTCCAGAGCCTTATCAAGCTCTTCTGATTCCGAGGGAAAAAACGTGTAGGAAAGCGTGATCGTCTTCACATCGTCCATCTCCGGATCCTTGTCCATGGACGGGTCGATATAGAACACGACCGGCATATGCATTTCCTCGCCGGGTTTTAGAATCTGATCGGCGAAACAAAAACACTGGATCTTGTGGAAATATTGTCCGGCCTTGGGCGGTGTTACGTTAAACAAGGCGGTGCCTACGGACGGGCGCGAATCGCGATTTTTGGCGATGAAGGCGATCAGACCCTGCTGGCCGAGTTGTACAGTTTCCGAAAATTTCTCAGGCTTGAAGGACCAGTTTATGTTGCGCGAGGTGTTAGCGTCGAACTTGATGGTGACTTTTCGGTCCAGAATTGTGTCCGGGAGCTTATCCGCCTTCATCGTGGTGCCGCCAAAGCCTGTTACTTGGCAGAACAGGCGGTAAAGGGGGACGGATGCGAAGGCCAGCCCGATCATCGCGGCGACCACAAGGAAAACGACACTAATAGTTTTCTGATTTTTATTCATAAAATCCCTTTTGTCATCCTGAAGGAGCGTTTTGCGACTGAAGGATCTCATTAGATCCTTCGCTTCGCTCAGGATGACAGTTAATGTGTACGTTCCACACTCAAACCCGCGAAAGACTGAACGGTCGGCATGATTTCCAGCCTGTTGATGTTCATGTGCGGCGGCAGGGTCGCGGCCCAGACAACCGCTTCGGCGACATCGTCCGCCGTTAACGATTTGGTGTTCGCGTACACTTTTCCGGCGCGATCTTTATCACCCTTGAAGCGTACGGTGGAAAACTGGGTTTCGACTTGTCCGGGTTCGAGATTGGTGACGCGGATATTGGTGCCGGTCAGGTCTGCGCGAAGGTTCAATGAGAATTGTTTGACGAAGGCCTTCGCCGCGCCATAGACATTGCCGCCCGCATAGGCGTAATTGCCCGCCGTCGAGCCTATATTAATGATGTGTCCGGATTTGCGCGCCGCCATGCCGGGCAGGATCATGCGCGTCATCAGGGCAAGCCCCTTCACATCCACCTCGATCATGGTTTCCCAGTCTTCCTCGTTCGCCTCGTAAGCTTTTTCGAGGCCGAGCGCGAGACCCGCATTGTTGATCAGAAGATCGATATTTTTGAAATCGGCGGGGAGCGAGTCGATAGCCGCCTTCATCGATTTTTTATCTGTGATGTCGAAGACGATCCCGTGCGTGTTTTTGTATTCTTTGCACAGCGCATCGACTTTGGATTTATCGCGGCCATGCAGAACGAGTTTACATCCAAGCGCCGCGAAACGTTTGACGAAGGCTTTGCCGAAATCGCCCGTCGCGCCGGTGATCAAAACAATTCCCGGCGTGTGGCGGGCATACTCAGCCATTGGCAATTTTGATCATCGTGATCGCCCAGATCAGCGCGATCCATCCGAACACGGCGGCGAGGATCATAAAATTCTTGGTACGTTTTCTTTTGTGAATGTCGGAGAGGGGCATTTTTATACCTTATCAATCATCAATGCCGCGAACAGCGCGAACAAATAAAATACCGAATAACCGAACATCAGGCGCGCGCTTTTATCGGTCTTATCGATCAGAACGCGGAAATTCGTGAACAGGAAAAACACCGACAGCGCGAAGGCGAAAATGCCATACCCCATACCTGCGATGCCCAGAATATACGGCGCCACCGATAACGGAACCATGAGCAATGTGTAGGCCATCATCTGGATTTTCGTCGAACGCTCACCTTTGATAACAGGCATCATCGGAATGTTCGCGGCTTTGTAATCGGAATTAGCGAAGAGCGAGAGCGCCCAGAAATGCGGCGGCGTCCAGAAGAAGATAATAGCAAAGAGGACGATGCTCGCGGTCGTGATATCGCCTGTCACTGCTGCCCAGCCGATCATCGGCGGGAACGCGCCCGCCGCGCCGCCGATCACGATATTTTGCGGCGTGCGACGTTTGAGCCACATCGTGTAGACGAACACATAAAATAAATTCGCAAAGCCAAGCAACGCGGCGGCCATCCAGTTCACCGCAACGCCCATCGTCATGACCGAAAGCAGCGAGAGGATAACGCCGAAGGAGAGCGCTTCGTCGGGATTGATGCGGCCCAGCGGAATAGGACGGTTCTTCGTGCGCTTCATCACGGCGTCGATGTCGCGGTCGTACCACATGTTGATCGCGCCTGCCGCGCCCGCGCCAAGTGCGATGCACAAAACGGCGGTGGCGGCGATCAGGGGATGGAGATTCGAAAAACCGGGTGCCACCCACATGCCCGCGAATCCCGTGAACACGACAAGCGACATCACCTTGGGTTTGAGCAGGGTGAAATAATCGCGAACCGAAGCTTCGGAAATCGTTTCTGTGGCGGCAACGTCACTCATGGGGTTCTTTTACCAAGGCAGTGGGCAAAAAGCATCCAAAATCTTCCCCTTTTGTCATCCCCGAGGTTCCGCGCAGCGGAACATTAACATCGGGGATCCGGAATGAAGCACGGCGTTGCCGCGCCCATAATTTAGCCGGATGCCCGCCTTCGCGGGCATGACATTACAGAGACTTTTTCAGGGCCTTGGCGGCAAGCTCTGCGCCAAGCATGGAAATTCCGGTCAGGAAGGCCATGACAAGGAATGTCAGATCGCTGTTTTCCTCAACCCGGAAGACATACAGGCCGATGAAAAGCAGGCAGGTTCCCCAGCCCGTCACATGGCCGATCCAGCGCAGATGGTGCGCTTTGAGCAGGATCGCCAGATGGATGAAGAAGAATATAAAAACGGCAAAACGGATCATGGGGTGATTTTATCATGAGGGAAAGAAGATCGCTAGGCTACCCGCGTAACTATATGGTAAAAGATAGTATGAAACAAAATTCCTTTGCCATTCAATCGTTCAGCCCGCGTATAGCTCGCCTTCTGGGTGAGGGGATTTGGGGGCGTGTGTACGACCTGGGGGACGGCACGGTTCTAAAACTCGCCCGCGAAAATTGCGGCGGGGTCGGCAGCGGGCGGAAAAAAATAGAAAAAGAATATGCGGCCCTGACCATGTTCGCCGATGTTCAGCCCATTCGGGATTTGCTGCCACGCGCGTTGGAAAAAGGCGATGTGCCTTTGGATTCGCCTCTCGCAAAGGATGGATTTGCCTTGTGGCTGCGCATGACCAAAAAGGAAGGCGCGCCTTTGTATGTCTATATGATCGAAGAATTGTCTTCGTCCGATAAACGCATTCTCGGGGAGAATATCGGCCGGACATTGGCGCGGCTTCATGCGGCGATGGCAACTGTGCCGTATTTGCAACTCACGGATTCATCGGGGCCGTTCGATGAGATCAAGAAGATTATTCCCGCCCGTGGTTTTTATCAGGACGCCATTGCCTTTCTCGAGCAGGAATATGCGCGGATTCCAACAGATATAATCAAGCGGCCCGCGCACAATGATTTCAACACATCCAATCTTTTATTTTCAGGATTGGAAGTGTGCGGGATTTTGGATTTTGCCGAATGCGGCGCGAATTTCCCTGAAAAAGATATAGGCGATATTTTAAAAGAATGCCCGTCGCTGGAAGAGCCGATGATCGCGGGATACGAGGCGGAATCCGGTTTTACGATCGATCGCCGCAGATTGCTCTTGGGCCTCGCGGAAAATGCGCTGTACGGTGTGGTTATCAGCGAGCGGCTTGGAGATCCCGGTGATGCTGGTGAGTGTCGAAGCCAATTGAAGCAGCTTTTGAACAGGCTGGATTCCAGCGCGCCCGGCGGCGGCAGAAACTATACGCCCTAAAACTGCAATATCCGCTTCGCGGCGTGGTCGTCGACAAGTTTGCAGGTGACGATTGTGTCTTCGATCAGTTTGAAGAATTCCGTCTTTTGGGCCGGGGAATCGAATTCGAAGCCCATGATGGCGCGGCCCACGACTTCGCCCGTCGTGGCATAGTTGAAATAGCAGACATTGGCGACGCCGGAGATTTTGCGCATGAAATCGCGCAAGGCGCCTTTGCGTTCCGGAAATTGTATGTGCATCAGGACGGGATCTTTGAACAAGGCCGGATTGTAATTGATGATGCGGTACTGGATGTCCGGATCGAGTGTTACGTCTTCGAACTGTACGCCTGCCTTGGTCAGCGCGCCGTCGATTTTTTCCATGGTTTCCGGCGCGGCTTCGAGGCCGATGATCGGCCACGCCTCAGATTCATGGATTTTGCCGTACAGAAATTCAGAGACGCTGATGTCTTTGAAATGTTTGTCGAGCAGCGCAAGCATGCCGCCCCTTTCTTCGCCGATGTGAAAGCGGATATAGCGGCGGCGATGCGATCCGATGGCCGATCTTTGCGCGATTTGCGAGAGTTTGCCGAAATCCATGTTCGCGCCGGTGAGTATGCAGAGCAGTTTTTTGCCCCGTACTTCTTGTGGATAAGCCTGTGCATATTGTGTGAGTCCTGCAAGCCCCATCGCGCCCGAAGGTTCGGGAATCACGCGGCTGGAATCCCACATATTCTGAATCGCGGCGGCGACTTCTTCATTGGTGACGGTGATGTACGCGTCTATGTATTTGCGGCAGATTTCGAATGTCAGATCGCCGGGGCGGGTGACGGCGGTGCCATCACAGAACGTATCGACGGAATTGAGGGTGAGCGGTTGCCCAGCCTCTACCGATGTTTTCATCGAGGCTTGATCGACGCCTTCGACGCCGACGATTTTGATACCGGGATGGTGGAGTTTCAGCCATGCCGCGACTGCGCCCGCCATGCCGCCGCCGCCGATTTGTAGGAAAGCGATGTCGAACGGACCTTGGCCCGAAAGCATAATTTCATCGGCGATCGTCGCCTGTCCCGCCATGGTGTAAAGATCATCGAACGGGTGGATGTAGGTGGAGCCATGTTTTTCGACGTATTGTTTCGCGGCGTCGGCGGAATCGTTGTACGCATCGCCGTGCAGGATGATTTCGACGCTGTCGCCGCCATGACGTTTGACCGAGACTTGTTTCATCATCGGCGTCGAGATCGGCATAAAGATTTTTGCTTTGAGCCCCAGTTTTTTGGCGGCGAGTGCAACGCCCTGCGCATGGTTTCCCGCGCTTGCCGCGACGATGGTGGTACAGCCGGTTTTTTCATGATGGGCGTGGACGGCGTTATACGCGCCGCGCCATTTATAGGCGTTGATCGGGCCTAAATCCTCGCGTTTGACGAACACGCGGTATTGCTCGCCGTTGGTGCGGATTTCCTGCAACGGCGTGGCCTCGCCCGCCTGATATACACGCGTACGGGCGCGAAGCGCTTCTTCAAATAATTGTTCTGCAAGATTCTTGGTCATTAAGCCCTTACAAAAGCAGGATTATCCGGACTTCGCAAGAAAAGAAAATACGCCAATCTTCCCATTTTTGGGATTTCTGGTATGATGTGCCCAATTAATAAATAAAAAAGTTAACAGGGTAGGAAAAAATGTCATTGTTCGATAAAGCGGCCGCAGCAGCGGGCGCAATCAAATCCGTCTTCACACAAAAAAACGCTAAATCCGCGGCTGGAAGGGCCAAGGAAACAGCCAAGGCCGGAATCGATATTCTCGAAGCGGCGAGCGTCAACCGTGAGCATCCGCATATTCCGGCCTCACATCCGGGGCATCTGAAATATATTTTCGGCGCGGCGGCGGTGCTGGGTTTTATTGGCGTGGTGGTTCCGGTCGCCAGCACGGGACTTACCGTGTCCGCCATAGGCATCGTGGCGATGGAAGGGGCAAAGTTCCTGGCCTATCGCGGACTTCGCGTCACCATGCCCTATGGCCCGCAAAACGGCGCGCCGCAGAGTTTTGGTCGCAAGCTGCTCGATTTCTACGAAGCGGCGACTTTGAACAGATCTCATGCATGGATGAATCCAACCGAGCGTTCTGGCGTGGGTAGCACGTTTACGATGGCGGGGGCGGGCTTGATTGTCGGCGTGGCTTTGACGGCGAGTACGGTGGGGCTGCCAGCGTTAGCGGGCGTTCTGTTCACCGAATTTGGGAAGATGGCGGCGTATCGCGGTTATCGCGTTCTGGTGCCGTACAGGGATGGGCATACATCTAACCTGCCCGTGCCGGACAATAGTCCCGGCTAAAAGAGTTTCCACGTCAAGTGGAGGTTTTTGTTAAACATTTAAAATAGCAGGATTTTTTATTGAATAAGGATTGAAAGCGAAACAAAGTATTTTTTGACATAAAACAAAAAAAGAATAATATGGCCAATCAGATTATCAAGACCTATGGAGTAATTAATGGATCCGAAAAATGTAATGAACGCGGCAAGCGAAAAATCGCCCCTTCAGATATGGGAGGAGAGATCAAATACAATCCTTGCCCGGTTGGAAACGCTTCGAACGACAGCAGTCGATCTGTCCGAAGCAGGTTTGCACAAAAGCTTAGAAAACATTTTTAATGAGGATACTCCTAAAGAATGTGAGACGCTTGATGTAGAGGCGCGGCTTCCGCTTGGCAGAAAGATCATTGAAACTCTGGTGGGTGTTCTAAAAAATCATCCGAACCACAAAACAATGTTGAATGATCTGGCCAACAATCTGACCTACGATGTTTTGCAGGACGAAACACATCCTTTGCCGTTCACACCAAAAGCCCTCGAAATAATATTGGAGAATGCAGGCGCCGCAGCGCGCGAAAGAATCTCCCGCTATAAAGAGTTGCCTGTAAAATTTCTAGTAGATCTGTCAAAAGACGAGGATAAGGGGGTACGTTGCCACGTTGCCAAGAATAAAAGTGCTACGCCGGATATTTTGGCAGAACTGGCAAAAGATGCGAACCGGGATGTACGCTGTTATGTTGCCGGCAATGAAAATACCCCTTCGGAAGTCTTAAGAAATCTGACCGAAGACAAAGAAGAGCTTGTATGTAGTCACGCGGCTGCGAACAAGAATACTCCGCCGGATGTTTTAACGAAATTAACAAAAGACGGAAGCACAGGGATTCGTTGCGCCGTTGCCAAAAACGAAAATGCTCCATCGGAGGTTTTGGCAGAGCTGGCGAAAGATGAAGATTGGGTCGTGCGCTCAAGTGTTGCTGAAAATAAAAATACTCCGCTGGGAATTTTAGTAAAACTGGCAAAAGACGAGGGGGTGCATGTGCGTTGTCATGTCGCTGGTAATGAAAGTTCTTCATCCAGAATTTTGGCAAGTCTGGCAGAAGATAAAGAGTGGGTGGTGCGCGCCCATGTTGCCAAAAATAAAAATACTCCGCTGAATATTTTAACAACCTTGGCGGGAGACGAAAGTAAACACGTGCGGGATCGTGTCGCTGACAATATGAATGCGCGAACGGAACAGGCGCCGGTTCAATCCCCTGCTTCCCCACCTGCTGTTTTTGAGAAAAGATTGGGGTAGAAGTGCACGATTTCCAGCATGGTATGAATTGAACATTGCGTTATAAAAAACCCCGCCAAAAGCGGGGATTTTTCGTTATTTGATCTTCGGTTGGATATCGAACTGGTGGAAGGGCGGCGGTGAAGGCAGCGTCCATTCCAGCGTCATGCATTGTGGTTGCACGTTCCAGTAATTGCCGCCGACTTTACGGCCGCAAGTGAGTGTGTAGATCACGATCATCAGGAACAATATCACCGATCCGCCCGTCATATACGCGCCGAGCGTCGAGATATAGTTGTACAAATGCAGCCCGTATTCTTCGTTCGCGATGATCCATTTGATTTTCTCAATAGGATTGTGGAGCATGCCTTCCATTTCTTTGGGGATGGGCGGCGCGGTGTAATCGACATAGCGACGCGGCATGCCTTGCAGGCCCAAGAAATGTTGCGGGAAGAAGATCAAATTGACGCCAACGAACGTGATCCAGAAATGCAAGGCACCCGCCCATTCCGGATACTGACGGCCCGACATTTTGCCGATCCAGTAATACCAGCCGGCAAACAGACCGAACACAGCGCCCAATGAGAGCACGTAGTGGAAGTGCGCAACGACATAGTAAGTGTCGTGCAAAGATGTATCCATACCTGCGTTGGCAAGAACGACGCCCGTAACACCGCCGACGGTGAAAAGGAAGATGAGTCCGATCGCCCAGAGCATCGGCGTTTTAAATTCGATTGATCCGCCCCACATGGTTGCGATCCATGAGAAGATCTTAACGCCTGTCGGAACGGCGATGATCAACGTCGCGGCCGTGAAGTAGGCTTGTGTGTTGACGCTGATACCCGTCGTGTACATGTGGTGCGCCCACACGATGAAACCGACAACGCCGATAGCAACCATCGCGTATGCCATGCCCAGATAACCGAACACAGGTTTTTTCGAGAAGGTGGATACAATCTGGGAGATGATGCCGAACGCGGGCAGGATCATGATGTAGACTTCGGGGTGGCCGAAGAACCAGAACAAATGCTGGAACAGGATCGGATCGCCGCCGCCTTCGGGGTTGAAGAACGCTGTGCCGAAGTTTCTATCGGTCAGAAGCATCGTGATCGCGCCGCCAAGTACGGGAACGGCGAGGACCAGCAGGAAGGCCGTGACCAGCATGGCCCAGACGAACAGCGGCATTTTGTGCATCGTCATGCCCGGCGCGCGCATGTTGAAGACGGTGGTGATGAAGTTTGCAGCGCCCAAGATGGACGAAGCGCCCGCCAGGTGAAGCGCAAAGATCGCCATATCGACAGACATGCCGGAATGGCCGGTTTTACCCGAGAGCGGCGGGTATACTGTCCAGCCCGTACCGGCGCCTGCGCCCGGACCGCCGTTGACGAACGCGGAGCCGACGAGCAGCAAGAAGGCAGGCACGATCAGCCAGAAAGAAATATTGTTCAGACGCGGGAAGGCCATATCGGGCGCGCCGATCATCAATGGCAAGAACCAGTTGCCGAATCCACCGATCAACCCCGGCATGACGACGAAGAACACCATGATCAGGCCATGCGCCGTGACCCAGACGTTCCATTGGTGGCCGTTTTCGGCGAGTTGTAATCCCGGATCGCCCAGTTCGTGGCGCATCATCATCGAGAACCAGCCACCGACAAGGGCCGCGAGGATCGAGAAGATTATGTAGAGTGTGCCGATATCTTTATGGTTCGTGGAACAGAACCAGCGGACGAAAAACCCGGGCTTGTGGTCATGCGCGTGATCGTCGTGATGATCGGCTGTGGTGGCGTGGGCGGCAGTCATTATTCGCTAGCTCCTGCGTTGGTTTGTGCCACTTCGTGGCCTTTTTGTAAGGTTCTGTATTTGTCGAGGCCGAGTTTTTGAACGCAGGCGCGGGACGGGAAGTCGGCTTTGGCTTCAGGTCCGTCGCCTTTTACGCAAGCAACCCATGCTTCGTATTCTGTAAACGGTACGGCGTAGGCGGAAATCGGCATCGAGGCATGGTCGATCCCGCAAATTTCAGAACATTGCCCGTAATAGATGCCGGGTTCGGTGATACGGACCCATGTTTCGTTCGTACGTCCCGGAACCGCATCTTTTTTCACGCCAAAGGCGGGAATGGTCCAAGCGTGGATAACATCAGAGGCAGTTGTCAGAATCTGTATGTTCTTTTCGATCGGCAGAACGATTGGATTGTACGTCTCAAGCAGGCGGCGGCCTTTGCCTTCGGGGATGTACTTGTTGATCTCCACCATGTCGGCTTCGGGAGACGCTGCATGCCCTTCGGCGCTTTTCTCACCGCGGATGATATCGGCGTTGAATTCCAGATCGCCTTGTTCAGGGTATGTGTACGTCCATCCCCATTGATAGCCGGAAATTTTCAGTGTCATGTCCGGCGTCGTCGTGCGGTCGAGATAGAACAACAATTTGTAGGACGGGACAGCAATTACGATAAGGATAACTATGGGGATAACTGTCCAGACGACTTCTAGCAGTACGTTGTGCGTCGTTTTGCTCGGTACGGGGTTGGTTTTGGAATTATAGCGGATGCAGACCCAGGCGAGCAGGATAAAGACGAAAATAACGATGGCGGTGATCACCCACATCAGAATGTTGTTGTGGAAGTCTTCCAGGCGAACCATGTTCGGCGAAGCGGGCGGCTGGAATCCCAGTTCGGTCGGCTTGGGCTCGAAAGCGGCGGCTGGAAGGGTGCCCATCAAAAACACGGAGATGGCGGCGAGAACATGGAGCATGAAGGTCTTCATTGTCAAAATTTTGCTTATCGCTAAGGGTTTAAGACATTGCCGGGCATAGGAATGCGCGCAGCGCGTACGATATTGCCATGTTATTACGCCGAAATACAGGGCAAGAAAAGCGAAAAAATGAGGTAATCGAAGGCTTTGAACAACTCTTGGGGCGGGAATCTTTACAAGATTGCCAAGGCCGCGGCGGCGGCGGTTTCCGAACGCAGGACGCTTTCGCCCAGACTGACGGGTTTGACGAAAGATAGCCCCGCGATTTTGCTCTTTTCCTCATCTGTAAATCCGCCAGACGGGCCGATCAGGATGGCGCAATCGCCTTCGATCTTGAGCGATTTTAACGATACGGCGTCATAGCGTTCGAGCGCGGCGTAAAACGGCACGGATTTGTTCCACACGGCAAGAGCGGCAAAAAGATCCTGCGGTGCGTGCAGCGCGGGGATATCGATGCGCTCGCATTGCTCGGCGGCTTCGATGATTTGTGCGCGCAGGCGCTCGATGTTGATTTTTCGCATGTCGGTATTTTGCGTCAGGATGGGATGGAGATCGGTGGCGCCTAACTCCACCGATTTTTCGATCAGGTAATCCATGCGTTCTTTTTTGATCGGCGCGAAGAGAAGGTGAATTTTTCTCTGCAATTTTTTCGGGGCGCGTAATTGCTGTTCCAACGTGACATTGATGATTTTTTTATCGATGGCTTCGATGCGTCCGGCATATTCGCCGTCCTTGGGATTGAACAGGCGCATCACATCGCCGATATGCACGCGCATGACGTTTTTGAGATAGTGATGCTGGTCGCCTTCGATCATCAGGCCTTGGCCGCTCGAAAGCGGTTGATCGAGATAGAGACGCGGTGTTTTGGTGTAATCTCCCATGCCACGTATATACCCGATAAATCAGGACGGCTAAATACCCATCATTGTCATCCCGGAAGTTATGTTGAGCTTGGCCAAAGGCCTTAGCGAAACTTGCTATCCGGGATCTTCGTGCCATACGACGAATAAGATCCCGGATAAACGCTTTCGCGTTTTCCGGGATGACAGATGGGGGATGACAGGAAAATTACCCTTGGCGTGCCATGGCTATGCGCCGATAATACCCCATGCCCTTTACAGACATCAGGTTCGATCTGGTTTCCAAGCTGCCGTTGCAGGCGCAGCCCTACGCGCTGTTGATGCGGCTCGACCGTCCGATCGGCTGGTGGTTGCTGTTATTGCCCGGCTGGTGGGCGATCATGCTGGCGGGCGGCGGTGTGAACGGACTTACGGGATGGGATTGGTATCTGCTGCTCCTGTTCTTCCTCGGCGCGATCATCATGCGTGGCGCGGGCTGCATCGTGAATGATTTATGGGATCGTGATCTGGACGCGAAAGTCGAGCGCACGCGGGCAAGGCCTCTGGCGGCGGGCATCGTCAAACCGTGGCAGGCGGGCGCGTTTTTATTTTTCCTGCTGTTCTTCGGCCTGATCATCCTTGTGCAAACATCGGCGATGACATTCTGGCTCGGCGTGCTCTCGCTCGCTTTTATCGGCGCGTATCCTTATATGAAACGCATCACATGGTGGCCGCAGGCGTTTTTGGGCATCACGTTTAATTTCGGTGCGCTGATGGGCTGGGCGGCGGTGACAGGCGCTTTGGATTTCGCGCCGGTCCTGATGTATGCGGGCGCGTTTTTCTGGACGCTGGGGTATGACACGATCTACGCGCATCAGGACAAGGCGGACGACCAGATGGTCGGCATCAAATCCACCGCGTTGCTGTTCGGGGAGCGCAGCAAGAAATGGGTCGGGATTTTCTATGCGGCGGCGTGGACGCTGATCGGGCTTTCGGCGTTTTTGGCCGACGCCAGCATTTTGTCTTTGGGATTTTTACTATTTCCCGGCGTGCATTTACTTCTTCAGGT
The DNA here is from genome assembly GCA_964539025.1 of uncultured Micavibrio sp. Taxonomy (GTDB): domain Bacteria; phylum Pseudomonadota; class Alphaproteobacteria; order Micavibrionales; family Micavibrionaceae; genus Micavibrio_A. The sequence goes on along the minus strand of CAZIFA010000002.1, from coordinate 69,807 downwards.
TTTGCTCTGGAACCCCAATGATCCCGCCAGTTCCCTGCGCTGGTTCAAGTCCAACCGCGACTGCGGTTTGCTATTTTTCCTCTGTTTTGTTTGTTCGTGATTATAAAAATGCTTGCAGCGCGTAAGAGATATGTGCGTAATGCATAATTATATTTACTAATGTTCAAGGAGCAAAGCTATGTTTATAGGTAACAGGCAAGAGGAAGTCCTTTTCCGCGCGAGTCATCGCAAAGTCGTTGCGAACGTTCATATGATTGGTCCCGAAGAATCTAAAAATGCTGGTTTATTTATAGGTGAGGGCGGTAAGCCTATTGCTGATTTGAAATCAGAATTTGCACTAAGACAACACGTACATTTCTGGAATCAGGAAGATACGTGTGAACCGCTTATAGTAAAAGATTCGGAGTTACTTGCAAAAGTCGTAAAGGCAATTGGAAAGCGAACCAGCGATATCGATGCGGGCAAATATGCTTTGCTACATTCCCAAGAGCGCAAACGCCTATTCAATAGTGATGATTTGGTAGACAGGGCGAATGGAATCCCGTTGCACTATACCCTGAAGTTTAGTGAGTTAAGCAGCGGTGCCACCGAAATAATGGGCGTTCCTTTTAAGGATTTGCAGGACTTCTTATTTCACCTATCAGGTAAATTGGGAGAAATTGGCGGTCGGATTGAGTCAGTCGACATAGCACACAGCACTGCACAATCTGCTTTTGACTATTATAAAATCGTCACACAAAGATTCTCACACGGTAAGACTCATACTATTGGTGATTTGATGCTTGTCAGCGCATACAACATGCATTCAGCGGGGTCTCGGTCTCCACGTGTCTTACCATTAGACTTTGATCAAGAGCAAGAACCGGGTAAGAAGCTCGGTAAAAAATCCGGCTTGGATAAAAAATACCACTAACCACCGTAAAGCCCGCGTAGCTTCTGCTCCGCGATCATCAGCATCGGTAGATCGATGGCCGTGGCTTTGCGCATGTCGGCGAACAAAGGCTCTATCGCGCGGGCCTGTGCGCCGTGCGTTTCCATCCATTGCGGCACGACATTCTCGTTGATCGCTTTCTTGCCGGTTTTCACGCCGATCTTGCCGCCCATATCTTTGAGGATTTTCACGGTCAGGCCCGCCTGCGCCGAATAGAGATTGTCGATGACGCCGTCCAGCGCCTCGATGCTCCAATGATCGTTTGCGGGGATATAGCCTGCCTGCGTGCGCATCCAATCGAGATGGAAATGTTCGCCCAGTTCAAAATAAATTTTGGCGATCAGCGGCAGGTCTGCCTTTTGTACCGAAGCGATGCGGATGATATCGCAGGCGGAACCCAGCAGCGGCATCAGCGCGATGTCTTGGCTGAGTTTTTCCGGCAGGCCGTTCGAAACGTTGGCCCGCGCGTTTTGCTGCACGGTCCAGAGTAGGCCCTTGGTCGCAATGGTGGCAAAATTTGCCTTAAGCGTTTCGATGCCTTTTTCAAACGCGGCGATATCGCGGTTGATATCAAGTTCATGCCCGGTGCGGGCCAGAAGCCACGCGACGGTGCGTTCGGCCATATAAGCGATTTCGCGGAAGGCCTTGAGTTGCACAATCGCGGGAACCTTGTTATCGAGTTTTTCGATTTCTTCCCACAATTGGCGAAGGCCGAACGATTCGCGCACGATAATATACGCTTTGGCGACATCGGCGGCGGTGGCGTTGCTTTTGGCCATGCGTTCGCGCACGAAGGTCGGGCCCATACGATTGATCACGCTGCTCGCCAGTGTCGTGCAGATGATCTCGCGTTTGAGGCGGTGGCCCATGATTTCTTTGGGGTAATTATCGCCGAGCTTCTTGGGGAAATAGCGCAGCAGACGCCCTTCCATAGCCTTGCTGTTCGGAATATCCGAATCCAGCAGATCCCATGTAAAGGCGATTTTCGAATGCGCTTGCAAAATGGCGAGTTCTGGCCTTGTGAGGCCGTGGCCGACGCGAAGACGCGCCTGAATTTCTTCATCGCCCGGTAAGTTCTCCAGCGCACGGTTGAGCCCAGTCTTGCGTTCCAGTTCGGTGATAAGCTGCGCCTGTTCGGACAGCGAATCCGCAGCCTGTAGTTCCATCAAAGATATTGCCTGGCTTTGCTGGTAATTGTTGCGAAGGACAAGGTTTCCGACTTCATCGGTCATGGAGGCTAAAAGCTTGTCGCGCTTCTTGGTGTCCATATCATTGGCTTTGCTCCGCATGACGGCGTTCATCAGGATCTTGATGTTGACTTCATGGTCCGATGAGTCCACGCCGCCCGAATTGTCGATAAAGTCAGCGTTCAGGCGTCCGCCGTTCATCGCGAATTCGATCCGGCCTTTTTGCGTGATGGCAAGGTTCGCGCCTTCGCCCATGACTTTGGCGCGGATTTCATTGCCGTTGACGCGCAAGGCATCGTTCGATTTATCGCCGACATCGGCGTGGCTTTCGCTGGTTGCCTTGATATATGTGCCGATCCCGCCAACCCATAAAAGATCGACGCGGGATTTCAGGATTGCCTGAATCAGTTCATTGGGCGTGACGCGCTCGCGGCTGATATCAAAGCGTTTCTGGATTTCCGGCGTAAGAGCCAAGCTCTTTTCGCTGCGGTTGAAAATCTTGCCGCCCTTGGACAAAAGCTTGGTGTTGTATTCATCCCAGCCTTTGACCTCGGTGAACAGGCGCTGGCGTTCCTTGAAGGACGACACAGGGTCCGGATTTGGATCGCAGAAAATATGGACATGGTTGAACGCGCCGATCAGGTGGATATGTTCGGATAACAGCATGCCGTTCCCGAACACGTCGCCCCCCATATCGCCGACGCCCGCGACATCGAAATCCTGTTTTTGGATATCGTGGTTGAGTTCGCGGAAATGGCGCTTGACCGATTCCCACGCGCCCTTGGCGGTGATGCCCATTTTCTTGTGATCGTAGCCCGCCGAACCGCCCGATGCGAACGCATCGCCCAGCCAGTGGCCGTATTCGAGCGATAGCGCGTTGGCGATGTCGGAAAAAGTCGCCGTGCCCTTGTCGGCGGCGACGACCAGATAAGGATCGTCTCCGTCCCGGCGCACAACGTTTTTCGGCGGGATGACTTTATCGCCTTGTTGATTGTCGGTAATATCCAACAAGCCGCGGACCAGAATTTTATAGCATTCGATCCCTTCGGCCTGCATCGCGGTGCGCCCGCCTTCTTTTGGCGGTTGCTTGACGATAAAGCCACCTTTCGCACCCATCGGCACGATGACGGAGTTTTTCACCTGCTGCGCCTTCATCAAGCCCAGAACTTCGGTTCTGAAATCCTCGTGGCGGTCCGACCAGCGGATGCCGCCGCGCGCGATCTTGTCCATGCGAAGGTGAATAGCTTCGGTGCGCGGGGAATAGACCCATATTTCGCGGTAGGGGCGCGGTTCTGGCAGATCGTCGATCTTTTTCGAATCCAGTTTGATGGACAGATATGATTTCGGATTTCCGTCCTTATCCATTTGGAAAAAGTTGGTGCGCAGAGTGGCGTTTACGACAGCCGTAATGGAACGCAGGATTTTATCTTGTTCGATGGAGGCGACTTCGCCCAGCGCATGATCTATTTCAACCGCGCAGCCTGCGGCCTGTTCTTCGTTTTTGCCTTTGATGTTCGGATCAAACAGACATTTGAACATGCGCACTATCGCGCCCGAAATTTTCGGATTATCAGCCAGCGTCGATTCAATATATTCGCGGCTGTAATGCAGCCCGACCTGGCGCAGATAGCGTAAATAGGCGCGCAGGATCGTGATTTCGCGCCAATTCATTCTGGCGGCGATAACCAGCTTGTTCAGCCCGTCATTTTCCATCTGGCGGTTCCAGATTTTATCGAAGGCTTCTTCAAACGGAGCCTTGATGTCTTTGACCTCAAGCTTGTCCTTGCCATCGGCTTCCATCAGGAAGTCGTGAATCCAGATAATTCCTTTATGGCGGGCGGGCTCGACTTCGAACGGCAATTCGGCGATGACGCGCAGGCCCATTTTTTCGAGCATGGGCAGGACATCGGAAAGCGTGATGGGCCGTTCGGCGCTGTAAACTTTCAGGCGGATATTATTTTGTCCGCAATCATGCGGGCGGTAAAGATCGAGCGCGATATTGCCGCCGCTTAAGACTTCTTCGATCTTGCGGATGTCATGAATGGCTTGGCGCGGTTCATATTGTTCATGATAGGCGACGGGGAAGGCATTGCCGTATTTGGCGACGATCTGGCCGATCTGGTGCTTGTCCGTGTTCGATCCTTCGAGCGCATCGCGCAGGCGTTCGGCCCACAGACGGCCGCCATCTTCGAGTTTCTTCTCAATGGCGGCGGCGTTGTATTTGGGCACTTCCTTGTGGTGGTTCGTGTCGATCAGATAGATGACGCGGGCCAGAGGCGAGTCATCTTGCGTGACTTGAAAATTGGTGCACTGGCCGCCCAGTTCGTTCTCCAAAGTGTTCTGGAGTTTTAGGCGCAGGCGGGTTTCGTACCGGTCACGCGGCACATAAACTAGGCAAGAAATATACCGCCCGAACGGGTCCGTGCGCATATATAAGGCGATGCGTGGGCGTTCTTGCAGTTTCAATATGCTGGTGGCGTGTTCGTAGAGCAGCTTTTCGGATATCTGCAAAACTTCATCGCGCGGATATTTTTCGAGGATATGACGCAGCGCGCGGCGATCATGGCTTCCGGGGACAAATTGCGTTTTGTTGACGACGTTCTGGATTTTAACACGCAAATAGGGAATGTCAGAAACGCTGCGCGAATAGGTGACGGACGTGAACAGGCCGATGAACAACATTTCGCCGATGACGCTGCCTTTTTTATCGAATGTTTTGATGGCAACGGCATCCATCGGCACACGGCGGTGGACGGTAGAACGGCGGTTGACTTTGGAAATGGTGAGCGGCGGTTGATCCCGGCGCAATTTTTGCTGCGGGTCGGATAACGTTTTGCGTACACTGTTGATATAGACGGGCATGTTGGAATCGCGCAGCAGGCCAAGGCCTTTGTCCGCTACGGTTTCACTGGAAAGTTTTCCGGCTTTTTCTGTGAATTTATATTCGCGGTAACCCAGCAGTGTGAAGTTGTTATCATAGAGATATTCGAGAAACGCTTGATACTCCTCGATCAGGTAATCGTCAAATTTTGCAGGAGCATTGCTGAGTTGTCTTTGTGCCTGACGCAGCATGTCTTTCATCGGTAGCCAGTCGCGCGTGGCGTTGCGGACGTCGTCTATGACCTGCTCTAACCCCATGCGCAATTCTTCGGCCTGTGCCTCGCCGAGGGTGCCGCGAAGTTCTATATGCGAAACAGAGAAACGGCGTAATCCGTCTTCATATTCAGATTTGAATCCTTTTACTTCTTTGCCTTTATACTCAGCGTTGATCGTCGGATGGATCAGCATCTGGATCAATTGCCCGTGTCGCACGATTTCTGCGACAATGGAATCGATCAGGAAGGCCATATCGTCCTGCACAATGTCGATGACGGTGCGGCCAATGGTCCATCCGTCTTTTTCCATCGTGGGCGTATGGATTTTTATACTGGGTCTTGCTGATTTTTTTGACTGGAACAGTTCCCATTGCTGCGCAATGGTTTTTGCCAGAGCCTCAGGGCCAATCTGCTCCATATCTTCTTCGCCGACATTCTCAAGAAGGCCTTTTGCAAAGCTTTTCATCATTGCGGATGATTTAGCAGGAAGTAGCGAGAGTGTTTTAGTAACTATGGGCTTTGACATTTCTACCGCCGGCAATTTTCTTATAATTATCTGGGTGTTTAAAAAGCGCCTTACCCTAGGTCCGCGCCAAAGATATAGCAAGGCGATTCAAACATGTTTTGCGCCTATTTCATATATGCGCCGCCGCATATCGAACAACCGTTTAAATCATACCCAAGGAACTCACTTGGTCAGATCAATAATGATCTTGCTTCCGCTGCCATCCGCGGTATTCATCGCACTCTTATACGCGATTGACGTCCCGGTCTTCAGAACGAAGATCAGGCGTGTTCCGGCGCTACCCATGGATTCCGTGGTGTAGGATGCCAGAACGGAATTCCCGCTGAACGCCTGCTGTGCGCTGGCGTTCCATGCGGCTTCCGGCAATTCGACGACGAGGATTTTCTCCCCGTTATCTAAGTCAGCCGTGTAGGATGTCTTGCCGTTAACATCCAGCACGATCCGCACTTTTCCCGGATGCTCGCCCAGGCGCACGGCCTGAACGGCATTTCCGTTGGCTGCCGCCGGAGCAGAGGCGGGGGGCTGGGGCGTGGCAGCAGCCGGCGCCGCCACCGGCGGCGTAATAGCCGTCGGCGGGGCAGTGGCTGTTTCCGGTGCGGATGTACCGGAAACAGAGGCAGCGGCAGGCTCTTGAGCGGGAATCTGCGGCTGCGCATTTTCAGAAGAAGCCGGGGGGGCTTCGGTTTCGGCGGGGAGCGGTGCGCCCGGCACGGGCGGCAGGGGCACACCTACCGGCTGGACAGGTTCGGCGGCGTCCAGCGCGGATTCTTCGATTGGCGGGACCGGGGCGGCGGTTCCGCTGGTCAGCATATCAAGCTGGCCGATCAGGTTTTGCAGGTCTTTTTCAATGGAAACAAGGCGGACGATAGCCGGTGCCATAGCATCGAAATCATTGCGCAATTCCTGAACGGCATTCTCCAGACGGTCGATTCTATCGACCTCCCCTTTGACTTCTGCGGAGAAGAGATTCGTATTGGTGCCCTTGGCCGTCAGAGCGGGAAGGCCGTCAGGGGTTTTGGGGGTGCCGGTCTGTCCGGCAAGGGGGGGTTGCTGGTCGGCGCCGGGGGGAGCTGCGATGGGTTTCAGAGTATCGGAATTGGGGGAACCTGCGTAACCGCCGGGACGTGATTCGCCGCAAGCGGACAGCAAAAGGGGCAGAAGCATCGCTAAAATGCTCAACCGAACCACGCCAAAATATGCTCGCCCGCCGCAGAAATGCGGCATTGGTGTCCAGACTCTGGACATACGGAAAGACCTTGCGGTTAGTAGTTTGCTCAAGAGCTAAAATGCCCCGATTACAAGGATACGTTTGACGGAATCTCTTGGCAACAGCCGTTTTTAAAATGTTACATTTTTTTTCAACACCTTAAGCCGCATGTGCGTAAAAAATTGACGTGCTTGCCATGTTGGTGTAAGCGCGGTAACATCACTTTGTTTCCCAGTGGGTTATGGAATCGAAAGCCAGTGAATCTTTTTTCGTGGAAAAAAGGCGTTTTTGCCGTTCTTGTCGGCGCCTCTCTTGTGTGGGCGCCGTCCGCTCGTTCCGCTCTTATAGAAATTCAACCGCTCGATTTCGGTGAATGGGCCATCACGAACAACACGGCGATCAATCATATCACGGTGAATCCCGATGGGTCTTTTTCCAGTTCTCCGTCGTTGATCAACATTATCCAGCCGCCGCAGGAAGGCTTGTATCGTGTTGACAGTCTGCCACCTTCTACAGCCATTCTCAGCGTGAACGTTACGATGATCGCCCCACTGACGGGCGGCAACCAACCTTTTACCATGGATACGTTTCAGGTTATCCACGATCCGATGACCAATGTCAGCGGTGAGGTCAACATAACGCTTGGTGCCAGTGCCAAAACCAACGGGAGTACCATTCCTTATGATGATGCTGTGTATACAGGTACATTGCAGCTTGAGATCAATTACTGATCCCTGATAAGTATTTTCTGTTTTTCAATACCAAGGAGAATTTATGAGACCGTTTTACCAGAGTATCTGCCGGCTTGCGCTTGCATCGGTGATTGCGTTGCCGATGATGACCGTTTCTGCTCCATCGAAGGCCAATGTTACGATCACGCCAACAATTGTGGTCATCGAGGGTCGTGCGCGGTATGCAGACGTCAACCTGATCAATATCACAGAAGATCCGCATACCTATGCGATAGGATGGCGTTTCATGAAGATGGTTGGAGAAGATGGATCGTATGAAAATTCCGACAAATCACTTACAGATTTTGACTTGACGCAGAGTATTGTTTTTACGCCCAAGCGCGTGACGCTAGAATCAAAAGGTTTACAAAAAATTCGCCTTGGTTTGCGCCTGAAAGGAGAACCTCCGGCTCCCGGCGATTACCGGGCGCATTTGGAATTGAGAGATACCGGTGTTGACGTCGGTGGTTCAAGTGGCACGGATGAGCAAATGAAAAGACAGCACGAAGAAGCCGCTCAAAAATCACCGCCTGTACCCGGTTCGAAAGCTGTTACGGTGGGTGTGAAGGTCAATGTGGGTTTTACCATTCCGGTCATTTATCGTGTTGGCGAGAGCACTGCAGTGCCAATCATCGGAACGGTTACGACGGGCAAGGATAAGCAGGGCCGTCCGGAAGTTATTATCCCTGTGACGAAGGCCGGCGGAGATACTTTCGGCATTTTGGGCCGCATCCAGATCATGTATCAGGATAAAATGGTTGGTGAAGTGAGGAATGCCAACATCTTTCCGGAAGTTAAGAGCCGGGTTTATAAAATACCTTTGAACATACCTCAGCTATCCGGCGGGACGGTGCAGATTCTGTACAAGCATTATGATCCGCTCAGCGATGTCGTTTATGCGGAAAAGACAATTCCTGTAGGCCAGTAGCTTAAGCAGAAATCGAGATAAAAAAAGAGGCGCCGTTATTGGCGCCTCTTTTCCTTGATCTATAAAATTAATAAGCGAACGACACGATGAAAGACGACGTGTGGGCAGCGTCAGCGGGCGTAGCCGTGACGTTGATGTCCGCGCCAAAGCTTACAGTTTCGTTGACGCCGCCGGTTACGACCGTGACAGGCACGTTGGTCGTTGTGATTAAGGCCTGGTTAGCGCCTTCAGTGGCCGTTCCGTACGTGGTGTTAGCCAGTGTCAGACCGGGGTCTGTGAACTGGGTGATCGCGGTACGCTGCATGTTCAACTGGATACCGTTGATACCTGCTGGCAATGTTACCGTAACCGTACCAGCTACTGGACCAGGCAAGGTGTTGATAGCCTGAGAGTCGCCGGCGCCGCCGCCTAGACCAACTGCAGAAACAACACCAGCGGTGGTGAGGTTCAAGTTGAACAAGTCGGCGTTACGGAAGATAAGGAACCAGGTGCCGAACTGCATGTCCACGCCGTCAGCGACGGTGATGGCGGAGTTCGTTGTCAAGTTCACAACAACGGTAGGTGTAACAGGGGCGGCTTCAGTAATAGTGGGAACAATAGCTATTCCCATGAGAGCGGCAACCGCAGTGGTTGCCATGATTTTCGTGTGTTTGAAGTTCATTCTTCAGTCTCCTGACCTAGGGTTTCAAAAGTGACGACGTCCTTTATTACTTTCCATAAAATCACGCATTCTGCGGCTGTATAGAAAACAATAGCGTTAATACAGTATCACATAGAAATGGTTAACGCACCTTTAAACTCTTGTAAAGTTTTGAACTTTTTTTGTTCAAAAAAAATTGCCCAAAGGCGCGGTTTTCCACATTTTTATAAAAGCTGGCACAGGGCTTGCAACGATCAGACCGTTTATGTGTCCCCTGCGTTGTCTGCGTTCACTTTCGTTTTAAGAGCCTGATCTTCTTAAGATGATTCGTCCTATCAACATTTTCATAAGTAAAATCTATGGCCCGTTCGTTCCATGTGCTTGCTTCTTTAACGCTGCTGTTGCCCGCAACGGCCTGGGCGGACGTGCCTTCGGGCGGGGGGCCGCGCGCTTTGACGGATGCCGACCGGATGTATTTGGCGCGTCAGCTCTTGGAGAAAATCAAACCGGCGCTTCAGGCCGCAGACGCTAAGATCAAGGAAGATCGCGGTGATATCGATCTTGGCAATATTCCCGAAGGCGAACAGCTTTTCTTCCGTATCCGCCTGACCAACAAAATTACTCTTGATTACCAGCTTTTTGTCACGAAAGAAAATAACAGCCTGATGGTCTCCTTTAAGGATTTCGTCAACGCCGTGGATTTTCCTATCGTCTATAAGGCCGACACAGGTATTGCGAAAGGCTGGTATATCCGTGAGAACAAAAGATTTGAGTTGAATGTAAAGAAGCGTGAGGTTGTAACGGATCACGGGACATTCAAACTTTCCGACGCTGTTCAGGAACAGGACGGCGATATCAATGTTCCCTCGGACGAACTGGCCAAGTGGTTTGGATTTAAACTCAAGCCGAACGTCGCGCAGTTGGAAATCAAGCTGGTCTCCGAGCAAAAACTGCCGATTCAGGAACAGATCGAGCGTCATGATCGTTCTTTTGCCGATACGGATATGGAGCCGCCGTCCCTTCCGCTTCTGGCGGACGAGCAAAAAATGCTCGACTTCCCCTTTGTCGATGTATACGGCCAGACAACGCACACCAGACCCGGGAACGGCGCCAAGGCCGTGACAACATCTCAATCAAACATTCGCACTGTGGGTGATTTTGCGAAAGGAACCCTGCTGACCCAAACGCAGGTTACGAAAGACGAAAAAATCGTAAGCGTTCGTGCCAGCTATAAAAAGGAATCGCTGGAGCCTGAGCTTCTGGGCCCGCTGAAAGCACGCCGCCTTGAGCTTGGTGATATTACGCCAATACAAGTTCCTGTTCTTGAGCGAAACACCAATGGCTTTGGCGCGCGTGTCACGAATAAAGATTCGCTCCGCACCGTGACGAGCGCCTATACGGATATTATCGGTAACGCAACGCCGGGATGGGATGTTGAACTCTATCGTGGAGATCAGCTTTTGGGGATACAAACGGTTGCTGAAGATGGAAGATACGCCTTTTCCAAAGTAAATTTATATGGATCCGACAACACGTTCCGCGTGGTCATGTACGGGCTTCAGGGCGAGATGCGGGAAGAAGAAATCTATATCCCGGTCGATCCAAGACGTCTGGCCGATGCGGGGAGCGCCTATGATTTTTCTATCGTACGGCAGGATACGAGCACATATAACAAATTCGCATCGGAAGATGGGGATGACGGCGCTCCCGCTATAACGGCCCTCTATGAAATGCCAGTGGGTTCCGCCAGCGCTGTGACAACCGGCCTTGTGACGCGTCAGGACGGCGGGAATCAGGTGGCAACAGGAATTGCTGGGTTGTCGACCACGTTTGCGGACGCACTCTGGAACTTCAATGCCGCAGTGGATAATAGCGGTGAGATGGGCGGCGAGATCATTGCCCGTAAGGATCTCGGCCAGCATCAGATACGCAACGAAACCCGCATCGCGACCGACAGGTTTGAATATAGAGAGCCGAACCAGATTTTTGCCCCCGGCAGGGGACCGAATTTCGAACGGGAGGTATTCGGCAACGAATTCAGCATTGATGGACCTTTGGATATCAATTTGGGATTGAAATCAAACTATAATGCCACACTGAACTACGGTCAGAGTTCAGAGGGCGAGAAATCCATCACGGGTGTTACGGGTGTAAGCGCATCCATGCGGCCTATTTCATTTAACCAACAGTTCTTGTACAACCACAGCGATGCGGAGCCGGATGATACGGTCAGCGCCCTGACCAATCTGACCGGAGCATTTGGCAGAAACCGCGTCCGCCTGACGTCTGACTATCAAATAAGACCGAAAAGCGAGTTGCAGACCGTCACCGCCGGTTTGAACCGCTACATTAAGTCCGGCATGGATGCGGAAGCGAGAATAACCCGCCAGATGACCAGCAAGCTCACCGAATTTTCGGCGTCGCTGAACTGGGATACCGGATACGGTAACGTCAGCCCTGGCGTCAGTTACAATACCGACAATGATTTGACGGCGATGTTGCAGACGCGGGTTGGTCTTGCCCGCGAGCCCCGCACTGGATCAGCCAAGCTTTTCGACCTGCCTATCACATCGAGCGGCGGCGTCAGCGCCTTCGTATTTCTTGATAAGGATGGCGATAAGATCTTCAATAATGCCGACGAACCGATTCCCGATGCTGTGGTCAAGGCGCCGCAAAATGGCGGACGTGAAACCACCGATGAAAAAGGACAGGCTTTCTTCAGCCGCATGGGCCATCTGCGCCTGACCGATGTTTATGTCGACCCAAGCTCTCTGGACGATCCTTACTGGATACCGGGTTATGAGGGTGCGTCCATATTGCCGCGCGAGGGTCATGTCATCCCGATGGAATTCCCCGTCCATATGTCCGGGGAGATGGATGGCACCGTGTATGTACAGGGTAAGGACGGCACGGCCTTCCCTTTACGAGGTGTAAGTGTCGGGCTCTATGACAAAACGGGAAAGTGGATTCTATCCGCGTCTTCTGAACACGATGGCTATTATATTTTCTCAAAGATACCGCCCGGAAATTATTATCTCGTCGTCGATGATCTGAACCTTGCCAAGGATACATCGCGTCCTTTGCCGCAACCTGTGACCATCGGCTATGAAGGCACAACGATCTACGCCAACAATATCTATCTGAAGCAGGGAGTCGTCGATGTGCCGTTATCCGTTTTGGCGGGCGGCCTGCCCTATGATGCAGATGTTTCCAAGCCGTATGAAGGACGTAATTTCGCGCTGAATCTTGGCCAGTATAAATCGCGTCTTGCGATGGGTCTGGCGTGGTTCAAGGTTCGGGCGATGAGTGGATTTGCCCTGAGCGGTACGGATCTCATCGAAAAACCGGCGGATAGTGTTCCAAGAGTTGGCCAGGATGGCTATGTGCTGCGCGTCAGTGTTCAGGAAAACAGCCTGACGGGCGCCTATAAGAAATGCAGCGAAATCGCCCGCATCGGCAATTACTGCGCAGTCGAAATTCTCTCCGGCGGTCTGGATCAGCAGGTGGCTTCGCGCGGCGATCTATAGCGGTTTGTTCAACTGTTCGATTTTATGCCGCATATCAGGACCGTTCCATTCAACGCTGCTGCCCACGATCTTGTCCCTGATTAGAAGACTTGTATCAATCAGGTAGGTTTCCGGCAGCTTGAAGGTTTGAAATAACTGGCTGATGGCTTTATCGCGGTCCAGCGCAATCAGGACATTGGCGCTTTTGATTTTTTGCCGTGTCACGAATTTTTTTGCGGCTTCCATTGTTTCATCTTGCGAAATGAAAATAAAAACGCTCTTGTCTTCGTTAGTTGCGGCAAGATCCAGCATTTGCGGGAATTCCACAACACAAGGCGCACACCACGATGCCCAGAAATTTAGCACTATGGCTTTGCCCTTGAAATCTGAAAGCGTGTGATTTTTGCCGTCCAGTGTTTCAAAGGTAAAGTCTGGTGCGGGCTGTCCTGTGGCCGGGATAACCGTGTTTTGGGGGGGTGCGGGTTTCTGATGGTGGAAATTGTCATACCATGTATAGGCGCCTATTAACGCCAGCAGTCCGGCAAGGATCAGCGTGTTTCGGATCATGCAATGCTCCTGCTCTTATGCAGCAAAAATCCGATCAGCAAAATTTCTGCTGCGCAAAATGCACCGAGCGACGCCGCCACGCCGGTAATAAAGCCGTAGGAATGAAGCCCAACATTCAAGAGGTTGACCCCGAACCATGCAATACCGACGATGATGGATGTGGAGGCAAGGGCCGCTATGGCAATTTTGCGTTTCAAATGCCCGCTGATCTGCGCGTGCAAAATCCAGATAAGCCATAGCACGATCAGCAGCGCGCCGTTTTCCTTTGGATCCCAGCCCCAGAATCGGCCCCATGACTGATCCGCCCATATCCCGCCCAGAATCGTGCCGATAGCGGTAAAGAGCAAAGCAATCAGCGTAAGGATTTTTATCGGCGTCAGCAGATCGTCTGCGCGTTTTCCCATCGCGGTTTTGATCAGCCAGATATGAGCCAGCAGCGAGACGATCAGGCACCAGCCGTACCCCATCGTGATGCACAGCACATGCGTGGCCAGCCAGAAATTCGTGTTCAGCACGGCGACCAGCATCTTCATCGTATCGTCCCCGGCGAAGGCCTGTGCGATAAAGAGCAGTAAAAGTCCCGAGAGCGCCCCTATCGCAATTCCGTTCCCGTCTTTTTTAAGCCATTCCAGAACCAGAGCAACGATGACGCAGATCAGTGCGACGAAAAGGATCGATTCATACAATGTTCCCACGGGCGGGCGGGAAAGGATGATTATGCGGGCGGCGATGGTTGCGGCATGGACCACTGCCCCCACTGTTAGCGCCGCCAACGATATGACGCGGTATCGCCCGTTCAGGCTATAGACGATGAAACCCAGAAACCCTATCAGGTATAACCCCATGCAAAGTACGAGCGGATGCGCGTTGTTATAGAGCAGTTCGATTGAGATTTTATGTGACGGAGAAAATGCTGCGGCGTCTTTTGCTGCGGTCTCTGTTGCAACTTTCCAGCTTTCTGTGTCTTGTTGCAGATAGGCCACGGCCATATCTTGCCAGAGTTTCAGATAGGATGCCGTTTGCGGCGAGCCTTGTCCGGATTCGGTAAGCGCCCACGGCGAAAACCATTCACCGTTCGCCGCGTTCCATTGTCCGGGGACGATGCGAAAAAGCACATTGTCTTGCCCGGCCTGTTCCAGAATCTGCATGTCCATGGCGAAGAGGGCGATAGCCTGCTCTTCTTTTGAGTATTTTGAAGGGTCTTCTCCTTTGACGCGGACGATTTTCTTCACACGCTCTTGCAGCGAGCCCGAAAACCGGCGGAATTCTTGCAAGGTGAACGGTTTTTCTTCGCTGATCTTCCATGTTTTCGCCAGCGTAGGTGGAATGTTGATGTTGAGCGGCAGGATATAGGAAAAGCTGCGCAGCAATTGGGTGTAGTGAAAGGAGGCTTCTTGCAGCCGCATCAATTCGCGCTGATCTTCGCTCCAATCTTTTTCATCAGTCACGGAGAGTTTTTGAATGCTTTTCATTTTGGCCTGCAGTGCGGGCGCGATTTCGGCGTAGCTGTAATAACGTGAGGCGCGGGTGGGCAGGTCTAAAAATTCCGGCCTGAAGATGCGAAAGATCGGGCGGTGCAGGGCTTGCGCCGGATCGAACAGAGTTTCGGCGAGCCATGCTTCTGGGCTCATGCCCTCTAGTGATTGTCGCCCGCTGAACAGGTTCAGGTAATTGCGCGCGAATGTATCAAGCGGTTTGATCCGTCCTTCATGCTGCACCGGAAGACGCGCGAAATCTTTATATTCCAGATCAGCGGCACGGGCTTGAAACGGTAAAAGACATAGCAATAAAAAAATCAGTATATGTTTCATGCGGTCTTATCCTTTGCCGCTTTTAAACGGATGATGACATGCAGCAAAAGCCCCGCAAAAATAATAACGCTGGACAGATAAGGAAAGATACGTCCTTTATTTCTTACGACGCTCAAGACCGAATATTCGCCATCGGGTCGCAGGCTGAAGGACGCCTGATAAAAAGTATAGCCCTTATAGCGCAGGGGTTCGTTCATGCGGATATGATAGGGCCATTCGATGCTCTGATCTTCGACCACGACATCCGAAGAAAAACCGCGCGCCATATCGGTTCCGGGATGCAGGTCACGCTGGAAATCTTTTAGCGTGATGGAAAAAGGCAGCACGGTTTGTGCCCGTCCCATTGAAAAATGGTAGGTAGCACCATCCACGTTTACTTCGGCTTTGTGCGGAATTTCTTCTATCGCCAGATAGACGCCGTTTTGATCATCCTTTAAGCCGGAGACGGTGAAGACAAGCCCGGATAAATTGCTTTCATTGTTTTTTTCCGGCGCAATATTTTCCAAGGTGATTTGCTCTGCCAGCCCGTGACGATTTTCAGTATCCTTTACGGGAACCGGACGGCAATTACGGCAGGTCGTGTCGACGTGCAGCGTAAAGGGCAACGTCACGCCCTGCAGCATTTCACTCTCTTTGATTGTATCGAATGGCAAGGTTGCAAAAACCTCACCGTCTTTTTCGATGGTCAGGATGCGGGCATGGTAATCGGAAACCGCGTTGCCGTTCTGCCCTTCGCGCAGCAGCATGAAGCCTTCTTTTTGTGAACAGGCCGTGATGATTCCACCCAGCAGCAAAATCAGCACACCCAGATGGGTGAGGATGATCCCGGCCTGATGCGCGCGCCATGGGCTATAGAGCAGGAATTTGGCGAGCAGGCAGATCGTGATCGCGCCGAGCGTTAGATATGTGCCGGGCAGGGGGATCGGCCCCAGCCATAAAATCCACGCAGAAAAGTAAATTTTCTGTGCTTCGAAAATGCCAAGGTCCTTCTGGTTTATGGTGCCGACAACAAGCAGCAGCATAAGCCAGGGCAGCGCATAAAAAAGAATGGCCGGGCTTCCCAGCGTTTTAAGCCATTGGGGCTGCCCGTTTTTGCCTGTTTTCGTGCCTTCGTCCATGCCTATGGCTTAGACGGCTTCGCGGGGCTTATCAATCTGATTTTCCGGGTGTAAGGTCTGCTCATGACAAATGATGAAACCCTTGCCGATATACAGATCCTGCTCTCCCACCATGAACGCCAGATTCATGAGCTGAGCGATATCGTGACGGGTCAGGCGAAGGAGATAGAACGGCTGAAAAAACGGCTTGATCTCGCGCATGAAAAGCTGGCAGAGGTGGAACAGACCGCATCCGAAGGTCGCAAGGAAGGATTGTCGGTCACCGAACAAGCCTTGCGTGACAAACCACCGCATTATTGAAATTATTCGTAAAATTAAAGGAGAAAATATCCATGTTTAAGATTATCGCATCCGTCGTTGTTGTTTTGATTTTGTGCGTCCTCGGCTTTGCCGCGACCAAACCGGATTCGTTCCGTTATGACCGCAGCCTTGTGATCAATGCACCCGCACCGAAAATCTTCGCGATTTTAAATGATCTGCATCGCGGCATTGAATGGTCGCCGTTCGAACAAATGGACCCAGACGCGAAACGCACATTCACTGGCGCGAAAACAGGCAAAGGCTCGGTCTATCAATGGGACGGGAACAGTGACGCTGGCGCGGGCAGTCTTGAAATTTTAGAGTCGACGCCCTCGAAAAATATCACGTTGAAACTCGATTTCACGCGCCCCTTTAAAGCTACCAACACAGTCGAATTCAACCTCGTTTCCAAGGATGGCGGCACCGAAGTCACATGGTCTATGTATGGCCCGAACACGTATATGGGCAAGCTGGTGAGCGTGTTCATGGATTGTGAGAAGATGATTACCGAGAGTTTTGATAAGGGCCTCGCGAACTTGAAAACGCTCGCCGAGAAAAAATAGGCGCATGATCGTCGAAAGCCATACGAGCCCAAAACCTGGCCGCACGAAAAATGACGATATAGCGGGTTATGAATCCGGCACGTTCTGGCTGATGGATGGCGCAACACAGTTGGTCCAGCCCGCGCATGGCAAGGATGCGTCGTGGCATGTGGGTCGGCTCGACGCCGCTTTTCGTGCGGCGATAAGGAATACACCGGACATCGATCTTGCAACGCTCGCTCGTGCGGCGATCAAGAGTGTGGCGGATGAGTTTTTCGAAGCCACCGGTTTGAATTCGCAATCACCACAGGAACTGCGTCCGTTTTCCACGCTGGTGCTATGCCGTCCCGATGCGAAAGCGGCCTCGCTCGATTATCTGGTCGTGTGCGATAGCACGCTGGCCGTGATCGGTGGCGGCGATGAAACCGTGATATCGGATGAGCGTATAGGCCCGCTGGGCGTAACGAATGATATTTTAAAACAAGGACACGGGTTTGATTCCGATTCATATCGCAAAGCGCTGTGCGATCTTTACGATGCAACCCACAAGAGGATCAATGTTTCTGGCGGGTTCGATGTCGTGGGACAGGATGATGGCGTGATCGAGCGTGCGCTGCGGGGACGCATTCCGCTAAAGCCTAATCAGGATGTACTTTTGATGAGCGATGGTTTCACCCGCGCCATCGACACGCTCGGCCTTTATAAGACATGGCGTGACCTGCATGCGGGCCTAAAGGAAAAAGGCGGCGAGGAAATTATTCGTGAAATTCGTGCGACGGAATCTGCCGACAATCAGGGCCGCAAATATCCCCGCGCCACGGTGCATGATGATGCGACGTTGCTGTGGTTGAGAAACGACAGAGCCATATAATGCAACAAATCGCTTTTTAACGCTCTTTAGCGATATTCCCTAGATTATTCCGCACACCTTAAGATGCGTCGCTTCATGCATAATACCTGGAATGCCGCCCACTCCAAGATGTATTACAACATCTGGCCAGGAGACCCCAGATAGTCTTATTATTTCCAGCTATAAGCTTGGATAGTGAGCACGTAAACGTGCTTTTTAAATACTGAGATTTTGCTATTATTAATACCAGGATGGTGCAACTTGCTTGGTTTTTCTAAAACCCGCAAAAACGACTCTTCATATAGTCTTGAAGAACGCTTTAGCATGGCTCTTAGGCTCATGGAGTGGGGCGATTATCACTCCGCCGGATTAATTTTAGAAGATTGTCTGGAGTGTGCGCCCCATTTAGCGGCCTTATATTTTTATCTTGCAGAGATAAAGCGGCTTACAAAAAATTCTGAAGAAGCTGCAAAATATTACAAGTGTTATTTGGAATTGGAAAAACAAGATAGTTTGGGAGCCTCTATAAAACTTTTCCATTTGGGATATTCTAAACAGCCGTTGACATTACCTGCGAGTTATATTGAGTGTTTGTTTGATCAGTACTCGAAGACTTTCGATAAATGCCTGTTAGAAAATCTTGGTTACTGTGTTCCCGCGCAAGTCTATGCGCTTGCCAGCGAAATATATCCAAAAAGAAAATACAATAGGGCGCTCGATCTCGGCTGTGGCACAGGCCTGTCGGGTGCGGTTTTTCGTGAGGATGTGATAGCGCTTGAGGGGGTAGATATATCCGAAGGAATGATATCCCAGGCACAGAAAAAAAATATCTATAACGCTCTTCATAACGAAGAAATACATGAATTCTTAAATCAACAAACAACCAACTACGATCTATTCCTTTGTCTCGACGTTTTAATATATATAGGCGCTGCGGAGTCCTTATTCTCTTTAATTTCCCAATCGTTATCGAACGAAGGGCTGTGTATTTTTAGTACACAAGTGTCTGCAGACGTAAGTCTATCTTTAGGGGAGGACCATCGTTATTCGCACAGTCAAATATATGTAGAAGAAATGCTTAACAAAGCCGAACTTGATTTATTGAAGGTAAAAAATATTATCTTGCGCATAGAACACGGCCAGCCCGTCTATGGGCAAATATATGCCGCATCAAAATGCTGAATGAGATTTTTGGAGAAAACGCGTTTCCCTCACCCGCCTTAAAAGGATAGGCCGGGTGAAGGATATTTTTAAACGCTATGCAGAATTTTTGCCATAGATGGCAATTTTCAAACGTTCAATGTCTTCATGTTGCAGCAAGTCGATACCGCCCTGAATAATTGCGGTATACAAATCTTTATCCAAAGATAAAGATTTTTCGAACACTTCAAATATCTCATGAACTGAATCGTCGGCTGCAATGCGGTTGATGTTTATATCGGCACACGCTACGCACGAATGTACCAACATCACATCTCCGGATCGCTCACGACCGTATTTATCAAAGCCGCCATGTTTAAAGGTCAGTCCGACCGGTTCCATGCGCGCCTGACACAAAGATGCTCTGTTTCCGGGCCGCGTATCGACATGCAAAGACCATAGGCAATGAGGACAATGGTTGCGGTGTATTGTTGCCATTGCGTCTGTCAAAAAGACCATACGCTTGCAATGACAACATCGGAACTCGCTGTCTTCTGATCGCCATTTTTTATGTTTTCCTCTTTTACTGTTGTAACCATACTCTTTTTCTCGGATGCAGGATTTTTCCCGCCCGAATTTTTCGTCGCGTTTCATTGTTCTTACCGTTCATCGTTGGAGTGATGACAAGGCAGAACAAAATCTCTGGTATTTTTTTTACGATGCACTGATATCGCGAGGCGGAATCCGCCCGACGGTTTTATTAATACATCTATCTACGAAGGAGATTTTGCTGCCAGCCTGATCGCTTGGGGCTGACAGCGCAATAAAGCGGAATATCAGCGCAAGAGCGATTGTTCCACACGGGCGTCAAAAGCCGATGCGGAGCCGGTGGCGAGCTCTCGGGACTTGTTTTGAGACATGAATTTAATCATAATTTTTGACATGTGTATTATGTAATATATTTTGAGCTGGAATGCAAGCTTTTTGGGAGGGAAATTTAGTGGCTGCGCCCTGGACAAGCTTCAGATTAGCCCGTCTTCGTTCTTCGAACTTCGCCGGGCACTGCTTCGGCCTAACGGTCTTCTTTGTGGCTGCGCCACGCGAAGCCCGTAAGGGCGAAGCGTGGTGCCGTCGAGAGGAATTGAACCTCCGACCCACGCATTACGAATGCGTTGCTCTACCCCTGAGCTACGACGGCGTTTGAGGCATTAATTTGCGCTAAGTTGTTAGCTGTTTTCAAAATATATTGCAACCGCCGAATAATTTGCCTATATAATTATGTGAATTAAATATTTTGGATCTGAGGGGGATCAAAAAATGGCACTTAGAACCTTAACTAAATCGTTGAAGAGAGCCGTGTTCGGAGACCCGATGGAAGGTCATATCACCGTTGATCATGGGTATGAGGAGGTTCAAAACGATGCTCCGCTTGATGAGCGTGGGCCTAAATATCATCGTGCCTCCGTGCGCGAGTTCACCACTGTGCAAAGAGCGGTGGCCAAGCACAACGCCCTGAAATTACAAACATAGACTTTATATTTTTGACGCGGCTACGCAAATCGTCTAAACAAACTGCGGAAGGTCGGCGCGGGCGGTAGCTTCGCCAATCCGGTCAGGGCCGAAAGGCAGCAGCCGCAACGAATTTGCTCCGGGTCGTGTCCGGCCTTCCACCTTATCCCCACTATTCATAATAAATTGCTGGCTTTGGATTGCCCCATCCTCGGAATCGCTCTAGATATAGGGCATGTCCGATAGCCAAAAAGAATACCGCGTTCTCGCGCGCAAGTACCGTCCCAAAAATTTCGATGATTTGATCGGTCAGGATGCGCTGGTGCGCACGCTGAAAAACGCGATTGAGAGCGGACGCATCGCGCACGCCTTTATGTTGACGGGCATTCGCGGCGTGGGAAAAACCACGACGGCGCGTATCATTGCCAAGGCGCTGAATTACACCGGGCCTGACGGGAAGGCTGGCCCGACCACGGGTCCCACGGATGATTGCGATATTTGCAAGGCTATCACCGAAGATCGTCACCCCGACGTGTTCGAAATGGATGCGGCGTCGCGCACTGGCGTCGATGACATCCGCGAAATTCTCGACGGCGTGCGTTACGCGCCAACGTCTGCCCGTTATAAAATCTACATCATCGACGAAGTACACATGCTTTCGAAAAACGCGTTCAACGCGCTGTTGAAAACGCTTGAAGAACCGCCGCCACATGTGAAATTCATTTTCGCGACGACGGAAATCAGGAAAGTCCCTGTGACGGTTCTTTCTCGCTGCCAGCGTTTCGACCTGCGCCGCATAGATGCCGAAACGCTCGGCGCATACTATAAAACCATCACGCAAAAAGAAGGTGTTTCCGCCGATGATGAATCGCTGGCATTAATTTCCCGTGCCGCCGACGGTTCTGCCCGCGACGGTCTTTCAATGCTCGATCAGGCGATTGCGCTCTCCCAAGGCGAAGTCACCGCGCAAAAAGTTAAAGACATGCTCGGCCTTGCTGATCGCAGTCTGGTTCTTGATCTGCTCGACAAAGCTGTCACCGGCAAATGCGAAGACGCGCTCTCCATTATGGAGGATCTGTACCGCAAAGGCGCGGATCCATCCGTTATTATCGGCGATATGCTCGATTTATCGCACTTGCTGACCAAGTTGCGCGCCGTGCCTTCTATGCGTGAGACATTGCAGGTGATGGCGAAAGAAGAAATGGACCGTGCTGCAACTCTGGCCGCGAAATTATCCATGCCTGCGCTGGGCCGTATCTGGCAGATATTGCTCAAGGGCCTGAACGAAGTAAATTACGCGCCCGTGCCGCAAAAGGCCGCAGAGATGATCGTTATTCGTCTGGCTTACGCCGCCGATCTGCCAGATCCCGCCGAACTGATCAAAAAACTCAAAGACGGTGGGACGATTGCAAACACTCCGTCCGTAACATCGCCCGGCCCGTCTGGCGGCGCAGCGTATCAGACCGTTAACATGGGCGGCGGCAGCTCTGCCGCTGTCGCAGTGAAGGTGGAAGCTGTGCCTGCGCCGGTCACGGAGATCGCATCGCTTGCTGATGTTCAGGCTGTCTTGGCGCAATCGGGCAACATGGCGCTGGCATCGCAAGTTTATCTCTATGTGCATCTGGTGAAATTGGAAGAGGGGCGTCTCGAATATCGTCCTGCTGACGCAGCGCCGCCAGCGCTTGCGCAAGAACTTACAAAAGCTTTGAAGGCCGCGACCGAAAAACGCTGGATGGTCACCGTTTCCACCGCGCCGGGGCAACCGACATTGGCGGAACAAGCGCATGCGAAGGAAGAGGCACGGCTCGATGCTGTGCGCCAGACGCCTTTGGTCCGTCAGGTGTTTGAAATTTTCCCCGACGCCGAACTCAAGAACGTTACACGGAAAGAAGAGTAATCATGAATATCGCCAAGATGATGAGCCAAGCAAAAGCCATGCAAGAAAAAATGCAGGTGATGCAGGAGAAAATGGGCAATGTCACGGTCGAAGGCGCTTCGGGCGGCGGACTTGTGAAGGTCACGATGACCTGCAAGGGCCAGTGTCAATCCATCGCGCTGGACGATTCTCTGATCAAGGCCGATGAGAAGGAAATGCTCGAAGATCTTCTCAAGGCCGCGATCAACGACGCCAAATCCAAGGCCGATTCCAAAATGGCCGATGAGACTCAGAAAATGATGTCCGATCTCGGCCTGCCGCCCGGCGCGCTCGGCGGTGGCGGCTTGCCCTTTTAATCCCTATTCGTTGTTTTTCGGACGGCTTTTGGGCTTATCGTAAAAAACCGTATTTTTGTTGTTCGTGTAAATACTCACATCGTCTTCGCCCGGCACATTCGCGTAAACATACATGGTGTTGCGGATGTTATCGTTCGACCAGCCGTTATACTGGCCGATGACATGGCGGGAGACGAGAGGGAAGACCGAACGGAACGTCGTATCCAGATTGCGGGAAAACGCACTGCCAAAAGACGGGTTGACGATAAAGTTGCAGATCAGCCGTGCGTTGGGCGCCAGGTGTTCTTTGACCATCTTGAAGAAATCCTGCGTCACAAGATTTTCCGGGATCGTTAGATCACCCTGATAAGCATCGAGGATGATAAGGTCGTATTTGTTTTTATCCTTGATAAGGAAAGATTCCGCTGAAATCGGTTCAAATTTTTTATTTTCGCCCAAATTCTCTTTCAGGAAATCTCTTTCAGAAATCTTTTTAAGCGAAGGATCAATGTCGACGAACACGTAATTGTTAATATCGTCGCCGAGGCCGATCGTAAACCCGCCCGCGCCGATCACGAGGATATTTAGCGGCTCGGATTCAAGATCGCGTGAATAGATATATTGCGTCTCGATGAAATCGATATAAGGGTATTTCGTTTGCCCGTCTTCGCTGAACATCGAATCGTTGTTGTGGTTGAGCGACAGGATCCTTGTCCCTGCGGTAGGGCCAGGTTTGACCGTAATAACATTATATTGATTGTTGTTGACTACATGCATCGATTTCATCATAGAGCCTGAGTTGAAGAACAGGCCGAGCGCGACCAGTGCGACCATTGCGCCTTTCGCCCAGATCGGCTTTCTTTTGCCGAGTAAGAAGAACAAAATGGCCAGCAGGATGAAATTGAGCGCTGCCGTATAATGCACGCCAATCGTCGCCATCAATACGAGCGTAGAAAAGGTGGCCCCGGCAAAGGAGCCGAGCGTCGAAAGGAACAGGATTTTTCCCGTGATCTGCGCCAATTTTTCTTTTCTGAAGTAATTGCTGACCAACGGTATCGTCTGGCCCAGTAAGAAAACCGGCAGGACTAGGAATAGTGCCGAATAAATGGTTGCGAGAATAAGTCTGTTGATCGTGACATGTTCGAGCAGGAAACCCATAAAATGCGTCAACGGCATGTAGGAAAGTCCGAACACCAGAAGCGATGCGGAGATCAGGATGTTGGTCGTCAGCTTGTCGCGAAGATCGATCGCCCGGCCCTTGCGGTCTTCATGGGGCTTGAATTGTCCGCCAAAGTAATAACCGAAGGACAGGGGCAAAAGTACGGCCGCGATGATGATGGAAACGACGTCCGTGCCGCTGCCGATAAAGGGGATCGTGACGCGTATGGCCAGCAATTCGGAGGAGAGGACGACATAGCCTTCGATGATGATGACGGCGAAAAGGGTGTAAAAGGCCCGTTTGGATAAGGTCATTTTCAGATTCTCTGACAAGTAAGGGTTGGATTCTAAAACAGCATCATCATGTTCTATTTTTCGGACAAGTACACTATATTCAACGGATTCTCATAAAGTGACCTACAGGAATTTATATAATTATGCCAAATATAAAAATCGTGACATGGAACATTAATTCGGTTCGCCTGCGCGCGCCCATCGTGCTCGATATGATAGACATGCTCAAACCAGATATCGTGTGCCTGCAAGAAACGAAATCGCCCGATGAGCATTTTCCGTCCGAAACATTCGCCGAAGCGGGTTTCAAGTACCAGCATTTTCACGGCATGAAATCTTATAACGGTGTTGCGATCCTTTCGAAAATTCCTTATCTGGCCAAGGATATCCATCACCGTTGCGGGAAAGAAGATTGCCGCCATATCGCCGCAAAGTTCGATGGTTTCGAATTGCACAATATTTATATCCCGGCGGGCGGCGATATTCCCGATCCCGAAGCTAACGATAAATTCGCGCATAAGTTGGGTTTCGTCGATGAGCTTGGCAAATGGTTCAAAGACAATTATTCCAAGGATCAGAAACTGATCGCGGTGGGTGATTTCAACATCGCGCCGCTGGAACAGGATGTCTGGTCCCATAAACAGCTTTTAACCGTTGTCTCGCACACGCCCATCGAGGTCGAAAAGCTCGGCAAGATGTACAAATCACTCGACTGGTATGATGCCGTTCGTCATTTCGTGCCGGAAGATGAGAAATGCTACACATGGTGGAGTTACCGCAACAATGATTGGAAAGTTTCCAATCGTGGCCGCAGGCTAGATCATATCTGGGTGACGCAACCTCTGGCCGGAAAGCTCAAGAAACATAAAATCCTGATCGAAGCGAGAGATTGGGAAAAACCTTCCGACCACGTGCCAGTGATGGTAGAAGTGGCAGCCTAAGCCGCCACTTCCTTTTTTCTACCCCATAGCCACAGGCCCGCGCCCGCCAGTAACGTGATTTGCGCGGCTACATAGAGCAGGGCGTTTTTCACATCGCTATGGTCTTCTATATATCCCACGATCAAGCTCGTGGGGATAAACACGACATGCACCATCAGGCTGACGCTCGATAGTATCGTCGCCCGCCGTTCCGATCCGACGCGGATATTTATCGCGTTGGTAACGCGCGGTTGTCCCACGGCCCATGCCATGATACCGATGGGGAACATGGCGAGCGCAGTGATGGGCGCGGGTGCAAGCACCAGTACGAGACAGGCTATAACGAGGCAAAGCGCGGTGATGCCGAGCGCCATCCGGTTCGTACCCAAATGCTCGATCTTATGGCTGTAATGCCCCGCGACACCACAGACCAGATACATGCCCGCCATGATCATGCCGAACCACGCGACAGGAATGCCGACCATCGCGTAATAAGGCTGCTGCGTCCACATAATGACCTTGGTGGCCGAAAAGACGATCATCGAAACAAGGATGATGCCGCCAATTTCCGCGTGTCCACGCAGCGTGTAGTGCACCGTTTCCACGATATCGCGGAGCATGTGTTTTTCTACGCTTTTCTGGTGACGCACAGGTTCGCGTACGCGGGCGATGGCGATCATGGCAAACAGCATCATCAACACGTCCATATAGACCGGCAGCTTTGGATCGATCGTGAACAGGAATCCGCCGATGCAGGCGGACCCGGCGATGGAATACAGCATCATGGCATGACGCTTGCCCTCCAGTCGCCGCGATTCATGCTCCTGTCCGTTTTCGAGCAGCGTGTCATAGAGCAGCGCCGTATTGGTGCCGGAATTGAGAGCAACGGCAATACCGAGTATTCCCTGTGCCGTTGCCGCCATCAGCAGGGTGTCCGCGAATAACAGCAGCGCAAATCCTGCCATCGCGAAGAAACAGCCCAGCATCAGGACCGTGCGCCGCCGCCAGATATCCGATAGCCACCCCGACGGCACTTCGGCCAGAAGGACGACGGCGGAAAACACCGCCTCGCCGATCAGGAAATCGCGAAAGCTCAGCCCTATCGTTTGATAATAGGGAATGATAACCGGCAGCTCGAAAATCAGGTTCGTGAAGATCGTGTGCCCGAAGATCAGCCTAACATTACGATTTAAGGACATCGCTGCCTCCATGTAACTTCGAGCGGCGGTAGAACGACTAGGTCGGTCATGATATAGTCATGCGTGTCCAGCAATACTCCGTCAGTACAGCGCGCAAACACTTTTTCTCTTACACCCGTCTTGGTAAAGCCGAGTTTTTCAATGATCCTCTGGCTTGGAACGTTTCCTTCATGATGGCAAATGAAAACCGTCGGAACGTTCAGCACATTGAATGCATAGCGGATGGCCGCGTTGCAGGCTTCCGTCGCATAGCCCTTGCGCAGAAAGTCTTTGGCCACCCAGTATCCGGTTTCAAACTGGCCTTCATAACCGTCGCGTGGGTGCATGCCTGTGCAAACGACGAATTGGCCGCTTGTCCGGCACAAGCCGATCAGCGAGTTCCGCTCTACCGCGGTGCTTATAAATGCTTGTTTGGTAGCCTCCAGCGTTTCCTCGCCGTCATGCGCCCACGACATCCAGAGCTGGAGATCGCGCCAGACTTCCTGTTTGGCAGCCGTTATCACCGCCGCATCCTCTTGGGTGGGCGTACGCAAAATCAATCGTGGCGTAATAATTTCAATACTCATTTTATCCTCATTTCATATTGTAAGTGTGTTGCTCGTGTTCCATCACCGAAGAGATAATCCTCTTCGCCGATATATTTGAATCCAAAGACCTGATTGGCGCGGCGCGAGGCCTCGTTGCCTTTGCGGTGTCCTACAACAAGACGATCATACAGGCCGGATTCTTTAGTCCAACCTATACGCGCTTCGTAAATCATATGTGACAGGCCACGCCCGCGATATTGCGCACGGATATATCCGCCAATCAGCATGCCGGTTTTGCTGGCCGCATCTTGCATGAACACGCCGCCGCATCCGATCAACTCACCGCCTTCATACAGGCCAAAATAGGCTTGATCCTGGCGGTCCAGAACTTGTTGCCAGTCGCTATCGGATGTCTGCAATGCATCTTGTAGCGTCCCACCATAAACATCGGGATGCAGGCCAAGCGCTTCCAGCCGTAAAGCCTTATAGGCTCTCCAGTCGTTTTTTTCCAATTTCTTAACATGCATTACGCATCTCCTTTCGTTTCTTTCGAAAGGATGGCGGGAACTCTCTTGTCTGGGGGAATGTCCTGTCAGCCTTTCGTGCGGGGCTGACAGAGTGAAAAAACTACCCGATCAGCAAATAACACGTATCTTCGGTCGCGCCGAGGGATCCCGGGACGGCAAAAGAGTTAATCGTGTAATTCATCTGTTCGCGTTTCATAGGAATCATGAAAACATAAATGGTTGTTCGCAGGCAAGTATTTTTTTGTTGCTTCGCGCAATTTTCTGCAAAAAGCGCATTTTCGTATTTCCTTGACTTCGCACACATATATATGAGATACCTTGGGCGCAATAAGTTCTGGGTATTCGATAACTCGTTGAAAATTAACAATAAAGTCGAATAATCCCGCGATACAGTCATCCTCTTCCCCCATCAATATCGGGCGGCAAAAGCGGTTTTCAGTATCAGCTTGATGCTTAAACCGCGGCAAATGTCCGCTACGCACGCTTCAGGTGAAGCGCGCTTATATATGATGAAAGAAGACTATGACCACGAACTTTAACGAGTTTGCGCTAAACGCTGCGCTACAAAAATCCCTCCAAAACATGAACTTTGAAACGCCGACACCAATTCAGGTGATGGCCATTCCGCTCGGCCTTGAAGGTCGCGATATTCTCGGTTCCGCCCAGACAGGCACGGGTAAAACCGCCGCTTTCTGCGTTCCGATGATCAATTTCCTGCTCGAAAACCCGCAAGCCCACGCGCTTGTCATGCTACCGACCCGCGAACTGGCGTCCCAAGTGCACGATGTTGCCCGTAAAATGATCGGCTATGACCACAACAGAGGCCCGAACGGCATCAAAACCGCGCTTCTGATCGGCGGTGAGCCGATCGGCAAACAATTTGCCCAGCTAGAACGCCGCCCGCGCCTGATTATTGGTACGCCCGGACGTATCAACGACCATTTGCGTAAAAATCCCGATCTCGTGGACCGTGTTGAATTCGCTGTGCTCGACGAAGCAGACCGCATGCTCGATATGGGGTTCTTGCCACAGATTGACTCGATCCTCTCGGAAACCGCGATCAAACGTCAGACGATGATGTTCTCGGCAACCTTCCCGGAATCCATCGTGAAATTCTCGCGCCAGTATCTGAACAACCCAGAGCGTATCAGCGCGGGCGTTCAATCGAAGCCGGGCGAAAACATCGTTCAAGAATCCACATTTGTAGCCCAAGAACAAAAATACGATGAACTGATGCTGCAACTGAACAAACGCGAAGGCTCTGTCATTGTGTTCGTACGCACGCAGCATGGTGCCGACAAGCTCTCTGTCAAACTGAACCGCGACGAACAAAAATCCGAAGCGATTCATGGCGGCCTGCGTCAGCGTCAACGCGACAAGGTTATCCGCATGTTCCGCAACGGCGAAATCCGCATCCTCGTGGCGACCGATGTTGCCGCGCGCGGTCTGGACGTTCCGCACATCGAACATGTGGTCAATTATGATCTGCCCCAAGTGGCCGAAGATTACATCCACCGCATTGGCCGCACGGCCCGCGCAGGCGCGAAAGGTCATGCCGTGTCCTTCATTTCCAACGGTGAAAGACATCTGTGGCGCGATATCGAACGCATGCTGAACCCGAATGATCCGGGCTCCGAAATCCGCGAAGGCGGTCGCGGCGGCACGAAAAAACAATTCGGTCGCTCCAATGGTAATGGTGGCAAGAGATTCGGCGGCGAGCGTAAATCGTTTGGCGGCGGTGACCGTGGCGAACGCAATTATGGCCCGAAAAAAGAAGGCGGCTATGCTGCTCGCAAACCTTTCGGCCGTGCCGACCGTAAAGACCGTAAGGAAAGCGGCTACAATCCAGATGGCGATTTCCGCTCTTCCGAAGCTGGAACTGAAGGTGCTTTCGATTCCCGTCCGCAACGCAACGAAGGCTTCAAAAAGCCTTACAACAATGATCGTCCGCGCCGCGACTTCGGCGATCGTCCCCAACGTTCCGAAGGCGGTTTCAAAAAGCCGTATCAGAAACGTGAAGAAGGCAATTTCGCTTCCAATCCGGATGCTTACAAAAAGACCCGCTTTGAAGGTGAAAACCGCAAAGAAGGCGGTTTTAAAAAACCTTACCAGAAGAAATTCTTCAATGAAGGCAATCGCGATGACAATCGTGGTGGGCGTTCGGAAGGTGGATACAAAAAACCTTACAACCGTGATGCTAATGGCTCGGATCGCCCACGTGGTGACCGTCCCTTCAATCGTGAAGGCGGATTTAAAAAGCCGTTCAAACGTGATGGCGACCGCCCTGAGCGTTCCGGTGAAGCACGTCCGTTCCGCAAGGAAGGCGAAGGCAAATCCTTCAAGAAGCCTTACGTTGCCAAAGACGGCGGCGCAAAGCACAAGGAAGGCCAGCGCTTTCGTAAAGATGGCGGTCAGCGTTCCGAAGGCCACAGCGGCCGCAGCGACAAGCGCGCTTACTAGATAAATTCAGATCAACAAAAAACCCGCCATATCCGGCGGGTTTTTTATTCTTACGCTTCAGCCGCTTTCTTGGCGTCTTTTTTGGCACGGTCGCGTGTGTTGCTATCGAGGAATTTCTTGCGAAGGCGCAATCCCTTGGGCGTGACTTCGACAAGTTCATCATCATTGATGTAAGACATCATTTCCTCAAGGCTCATCTTCTTCGGCGGAACAAGAATGACAGCCTCATCAGCGCCCGAAGCACGTACGTTGGTCAGCTGCTTGCCTTTGAGGACGTTGATCTCAAGATCATTCTCGCGGGAATGTTCGCCAACCACCATACCGGCATAAACCTTGTCATTGTGGCCGATAAACATGACACCGCGGTCTTGCAACTTCCAGATCGCGTAAGCAACGGCGTCGCCCTTGTCGGTCGAAATCAGTGCACCGTTACGACGAGCGGCGATATCGCCCTTGTACGGGCCGTATGAGTTAAAGAGTCGGTTCATCAATCCTGTGCCGCGCGTGTCGGTCAGGAATTGTGATTGGTATCCGATCAATCCACGCGAAGGGGCGAGGAAGGTGATGCGAGTTTTGCCCGCGCCCGATGGACGCATATCGCGAAGCTCGGCCTTACGCTGGGACATTTTTTCGACCACGGAGCCCGAATAAACTTCATCGACATCGCAGATAACTTCTTCGTATGGTTCCATCAGCGCGCCATTCTCGTCCTTTTTCAAAAGAACGCGGGGGCGGGAAACGGAAAGCTCGAACCCTTCGCGGCGCATCGTTTCAATCAGAACGCCAAGTTGCAATTCACCGCGCCCTGCGAGTTCGAACGCATCGCGTCCTTCGGATTCGGTGACGCGGATAGCGACGTTGGTTTCGGCTTCGGCCAGCAAACGCTCGCGGATCATGTTGGAAGTCAGTTTTTTGCCTTCCGTTCCGGCATAAGGCGAGTCATTCACCGTGATGGTGACAGCCATCGTCGGCGGATCGACAGGTGTTGTGGCAATCGGCTGAACCACGGAAGGATCGCAGATCGTGTCGGCCACGGATGTTTTCACCATCCCGGCAACAACGATAATGTCGCCGGCCACGGCTTCTTCCGCCGGTACGCGTTCGATACCGCGATAGGTGAAGAGTTTCGTTAAGCGGAAATTCTCGATCGTCTTGCCATCGAGACCAATGGATTTTACCACCATGTTGACCTTGGGCTTGCCGGAATAAACCTTGCCGGTCAGAACGCGACCCAGGAACGGATCGGCTGAAAGCAGAGTGGCCAGCATTGTAAACGGTGCATTCTCGTCAACTTTCGGCGCAGGCACGTGCTTCATGACGAGGTCTAGCAGCGGGTGCAGATTTTCGCGCGGTGCTTCAAGACTCGGCGCGCACCAGCCATCGCGGCCAGAAGCGTAAAGCACGGGGAAGTCGAGCTGTTCATCGTTTGCATCCAAGGATACGAACAAATCGAAGACTTCGTTCAGAACGTCATCGGGGCGGGCGTCGTTACGGTCGATCTTGTTGATCATGACGATCGGGCGGATGCCGAGTTTCAGCGCTTTTCCCAAAACGAATTTGGTTTGCGGCAACGGGCCTTCGGCGGCGTCGGTCAAAAGGATAACGCCATCGCACATGTTCAGAACGCGTTCGACTTCGCCACCGAAATCGGCGTGGCCGGGCGTGTCGATGATATTGATGCGCGATCCGTCCCAATCGATTGCCGTACATTTGGCCAGAATGGTGATACCGCGCTCTTTTTCGAGATCGTTGGAATCCATCACGCGCTCTTCGACATTCTGGTTTTCGCGGAACGTGCCCGATTGTTTCAGGATATTGTCGATCAGGGTCGTCTTCCCATGGTCGACGTGCGCGATGATAGCGATGTTGCGGATTTTATTATGGTCGGTGGCGCCCATTTGGGTGTCTTTCTTTGTTAAATCAATATGTTAAGGATAGGCCGTTGGTTGCACGGCGGAGCAATCGAACTAGGCCTGATCGGGCGGTTCGATACGAAACTGGCGAAGGAAATACTTAAAGGTCGCTTCCATGGCGCCCTGATACAGGGATTTGCCCTTAAAAGCCACAAAAATATAGGGTTAAAAGAGGGGTTTCAGCGCTCTAAATACTCAAGATCCGCATCGAACGTTTCCTTGATCATATAGGCCCCGAACAGGGCGAGGCCGTAAACCACGAAGCCCACGAGCATGGCTGCATCGCCGAGCGGCATATGGTCTTTCAAGGCGACAACGCTGAGCGTGATCGGGATCGTCGCGGCGCGGGAAAAATTGGGAACGCTGGTCGTGATGGTTGCGCGCAAATTGGTGCCGAAACTTTCCGATGCCGTCGTCACGCCCAGAACCCAGCAACCGCAACCGCAAGAGATGAGAATGTAGAGTCCGATAATCATCGGCATGGAGAGCGGCACGGGCGAGAGCAGCAAAGCCATCGTCGCGGCGAAACCTGTGGCGATGAATGCGCCCAAAACTTTTTTACGGCTTTGCACAAACTGGCTGATCCATGCACTGCCGAAATCGGCGAGAGCGAGGAATAAATTGAACCACACCATCATCGCGGCGGCGGTGACGACATGGCCGTATTCGCTTTTCAGCAATTCGGGGGAAAAGGTGACGATAATCCCTGCGGCGTACCAGACGGGCAGAAGCAGGCAGATGCAATAAAAAAAGCGAAGGATGCGGTCTTTGCTGGCGAAGACGAGGGAGAGTTGCCCCTTGTTTTTATGATTCTTCATACTCTGGAACATATGCGATTCCGAAACCTTGATCCGGAAGATGAGTAGCAGCATGCCCGCGATCCCGCCGATGATAAAACTTAACCGCCACGGAATATAAAGTGCACCAACCGCCGCCGCGAGCGCTCCAAAAATCCCGAACCCGCAGATGATCCCCGCGCCGTATCCGCGCTTGGCTTTGGGCATGATCTCGCTGATCAATGTGATAGCAAGGCCGAGTTCGCCCGCAAGGCCAAAACCCGCGATAAACCGGAATGTTGCATAGGCCGGAACACTATGGACAAGGCCGTTGAGCAGCGTCGCCATCGAATAAACGATGATGGAAATAAACATCATCCTTGTGCGCCCGAATTTGTCGCCTAGAATGCCGAACACCAATCCGCCGATCAGCATCCCCGCCATCTGCAGATTGAGCAGCATCACGCCGGTTTCAAAAATCTGATCCTGCGGCACGCCGATATCGGTAAGGCTCGCCACGCGGTTCGCGCCGAAAATCCACATATCATAGACGTCGACGAAATACCCGAATGCCGCGACAATCACGGGCAGGGTCAGGATTTCTTTGGGGAAGAGGGGGTTTAAAAATCTACGCATTTTCCATCTTTTTCCCAATCGCCATAGCGCACAGGGTCCAGCCCGCCGCGCCCGCCGCTTTCAGGGACGGGGGGCGGTGCCGGTTTTTGCGTATCTGGCTTGGGTTTGTTGGTCATTTGAACCTAAGCATAACGAAACTATATGGCTTGTCAGCCGTTATTTTGCCCTTTAAACCCTAATATATGAACAAGCTGGAACCCTACCGCAAGAAGATCGACGCGCTCGACGACCAGATTATTGAGCTTCTGGCAAAGCGCATGGATATCGTTCGCGAAGTCGGCGAACTCAAAGCCCGCGAAGGCATCACAATCGTGCAAACCGACCGTGTGAAAGAGGTGTGTGATCGCTGCGCCGCGCTGGGCGAGCAAAAAGGGATCAATCCCGATCTGATGCGCAAAATCTACACCGCCATTATCGACGAAGCGCATGTGATGGAACGCGCCGCATCGAAAAAATCATGAGCGAAGACCAGCCCGATCTTCTGGAAGATTTACCGGGCGATGGCCTACCTTCGCGCGTGGCAGCCTTAAAAATCCTTGATCAGATTTTGGGCCAGAAAAAAATGCTCGATGCGGTGCTCGAACATGAAAAGACTTTCAACGATCTGCCTCAGCGGGACCGCGCCTTTGTCCGGATGCTCGTGGCAACGATCCTGCGCCGCCGTGGCCAGCTTGATGATCTGATCAATCGCGCGCTGAACAAGGGCGATGCGCCGCGCCCGGAATCTTTGCGCTGGATTCTCTATGTCGGCATCACGCAGATTTTGTTCATGGATGTTGCTGATCACGCCGCCGTCGATACCGCAGTGACGCTGACGCAGCAGCAGGGGATGGAAGGCAAAAAGGGTTTTGTCAACGCGATCCTGCGCCGCATGACGGGTGAAGGCAGAGGCTGGCTTACAAAACAGGATGAAGCCGCGCTCAACATTCCCGCGTGGCTTTACGAACAATGGACGAATGATTACGGCGCGGTGCGGGCGAAAGATATCGCGCTTGCTTCGCTCACCGAAGCGCCGCTGGATTTTTCGGTAAAAAATCCGGATGAGCGCGAGGAATGGTCACACAAACTCGCCACGCGCCAATTGCCGACAGGCACGATCCGCCGCCCTGCCGGTGGCAACGTTGCCGATCTGGATGGGTTTGCGGATGGTGCATGGTGGGTGCAGGATGCATCGAGCGCGCTGCCCGTGCGCCTGATGGGCGATGTGAAAGATAAAACTGTGCTCGATTTATGCGCCGCGCCCGGCGGTAAAACCGCGCAACTTGCCGCCGCCGGTGCGAAAGTCACGGCGCTTGATCGCTCGGCCTCCCGCATGGCGACACTCAACGACAATCTTAAACGCCTTGGCCTATCCGATAAAGTGCAGGCGATTATCGAAGATGGTTCGGTGTGGAAACCGCGTGAACAATTCGATGTTATCTTGCTCGATGCGCCGTGTTCTGCGACGGGCACGATCCGCCGCCATCCCGATCTTCTTGCGCTCAAAACATATAAGGATCAGGAAGGTTTGATGAGTATTCAGGAACGCCTGCTGGCCAATGCCGCGCAGATGCTAAAAAGCGGCGGGATGATGATGTATTGCACCTGTTCGCTGCAAAAGGCGGAAGGGGAGGGTCAGATTTTACGGTTTCTAAAATCCCATCCGAATTTCCGCCGCATCCCCATGCGCAAGGAAGAATTCGGCGGCATGGATGGCTTTGTGAATTCCGAAGGTGATATCCGCATCCTGCCCTACCTGCTCAAGGAACACGGCGGCATGGACGGGTTTTTTATTTCGAGATTGCAGAAGATCGCGTGAATTAAGGCGTCAGGATCGGTTGTCCGGCCTGAGGCGTCCGCACATCGAGTCCCGCATGCGCATCGCGAACAAGATCATCGATTTGTTTATGCTCTTTTTGCGTTAAATCGAATCCTGTTTTCAATCGGGCCAGTAGAGGAACGATACCGCGCGTGCCTGTAAGATATGCTGCTTCTACAAGAAAAAACAGGCTTCCCAATTGCAATCTTTTGTTCGTTTTATCGGTGGCGATGATCGCTTCGACTTCGCCGACCAGTCCTTTTTGGAATTCCGTTTTTTCTGCGGCTGTCATGACTCCAACGATATAAGATAGTCCTTCAGTGGTGGTTATCTCCATACCTCTGGCAGGCGGGCCCTCGATAATGCTTTCCACGCCTTTGAATGCGCGACGGCCTTTAGAAGACTCTGCGAAGTATCCCGCCATGCTGTCGTGCAGCCATTTCTGATAAAAAGCGGCATCCTGTCCATGCAGATATGTTGTGTTTTCGCGTGTAATTCCGTAGGTCATATTTTACTCCCTAGTGTCTCTCTATTCGTAGACATTTTTCAGAACGTCATCAACCCCCCAAAAAAATCTAAAGCCAACACACCGTAAAAATGTTGACATAATATATTATGTCTTTAACATTATGCATTATGTCCCAAGACCAGAACAATAAACCTGCACTTTCCGATGCGTTTCAACGCGCCATGAAGATTCCCGGCGCGGATTACGAAACCCCGCAATCTTTGGGCGTTGATCCCGACGAAACCATGTTGATAGATATGTGGTGCGCGGGTGTTACGAGTGCGAATACCTCCACACCCGTTGTCGGGACCGAAGCGTTCAATCCCTGTCTGGCTTTAATCATCTACAATCCCCGCACGAAAACAGCTGTAATTGCACATGAACCCCACATAGAAAAAAGTTATTTTTTAAGCCTGCTTTCAAAGGTCCGCTATGGGGATGACGATATCGTGCATTTGCATCTGATGGGTGCGCCCGTTCATTCGCCATATGGTGATGATCCTGAAGAGGCAAATGCCCATAGCCGGGCCATGTTAAGCAGGCTGGCGCTGGCCTTTGAATCCACGCCGAATTTGATTGTGAAAACTTTCGACGTGTACACCAAACCCAAGCCGTCTGCCGTCGCAATCGATACACGCAACGGCAAGCTCATTCGCGGGGCCGATCTTTACATTTTACCCGAGGAGGATGAAGGGCTGGAAATAGGCTATTCGTTTATCGACTGGAACCATTGTGAAATGCCCGAAGGCAGCCAGTGCTGGGAGGCGCCCGGAACCTTCAGACCCACCTGATTTTTCAAAAAATTATCAAAAAGATTCGCTTTCTCTTTGCCCTGTGGATAACAGACAGGTAAACTATTGATTCGAAGGTTCCTTTTTTATCCCTCTCGCCAGTTCCGGCCCCCGCCCTATAGTCTGTTTTTGAATGACCCAGAACGTCAAAATAGCACCGTCGATTCTATCCGCCGATTTTTCGAAACTCGGGGAGGAAGTCCGCGCGATTGATGAGGCCGGGGCGGACTATATCCATGTCGATGTGATGGATGGTCATTTTGTGCCAAATATTAGCTTCGGCCCGCTGGTCATGAAATCGGTGCGCGGCGTTTCGCGCAAAATCTTCGATGTGCATCTGATGATCTCGCCTGCCGATCCGTATTTGCAAGCCTTCGCCGATGCGGGCGCGGATATCATCACCATTCATCCTGAGGCTGGCGCGCACTGGCATCGCTCACTGCAAGCCATTCGCGGCATGGGAAAGAAAGCGGGCCTTGCCATCAACCCCGCAACGCCGACCGATGTTCTCGACAATGTCATGGACCTCGTCGATCTCGTGCTGGTGATGACCGTTAATCCGGGCTTTGGCGGACAGGCGTTCATTCCGCTGCTCGATAAAATTTCAGACGTGCGTTCGCGCATCAAAGCCACGGGCCGCGCTATCGATCTCGAAGTCGATGGCGGCATCAATCCCGACACGGCCAAGCAAGTGATTAAAGCCGGTGCCGATGTCCTCGTCGCCGGAACCGCCGTGTTCAAAGGCGGGCCTTCGACTTACGCATCCGCCATCAAATCGTTGCGAGGGTAGGAATGCAGGCACACATCCTTCGCTCGATCCACAAAACATTTCGCAAAGGCGTTCACACCATCGCCTGCAGCAAGATTGTCGATCGCTGGAAGCTAGCCGGAACCGTTCCCGAAAAACTGATCCTCTCACCCGTCGATGTGTGGAAAGGTTCCGCCGAACGCGCGCGCTGGCTCATCCATGGCGGCATTTTTACGCTCGAAGGGGATCAACTGGAACTGCACAACGCCAACTGGCAACCCGACGGTGTCGATGACACTTGGATCAAATATATTCATGGGTTCGATTGGCTGCGTGATTTAAAAGCGCTGGGCGGGGATAAAGGCCGTTTGGCCGCGCGCGCAATGCTGGAAAACTGGATGTGCACATATCCGCATTACGATGAAACCACGTGGCGTGCCGATATTATGGGCCAACGTCTGTCCAACTGGCTATCCTCCTTCACCTTCTTTGGTGAAAGCGCGTACGAAGAGTTCCAGGAACAATTTTATATTTCTCTCGCACGTCAAATTCGCCATCTATCGCGCACCGTGCCGGGCAATCTTTGTGGCGTGCCGTTGCTGCAGGCGATCCGGGGACTGGCCTACGCAGGTCTTGCGATGGAAGGCCGGGAACAGCTTCTCGAACAATCGCTTAACCTGCTGCACAAGGAAATAGGACGGCAGATTTTATCCGATGGCGGCCATGTCTCGCGCAGTCCGCAACAGCTTTTGGAATCCATCATGGTGATGATCGATATCCGCACCGCTCTGCGTCAGGGTGGCTATCCGTGCCCGGAAAAAATCCTGCACGCGCTTGATCGCGCCGTGCCTGCGCTGCGCTTCTTCCGTCATGCCGACCGCAACTTCGCGCTGTTCAACGGCGCACAAGAAGGCCACGAAGATCTGGTCAAACAGGTGTTGTTACAGGCGGCATCACGTGCCAAGACGCTTAACTCATTGCCGCACACGGGTTATGAACGCATGGCAGTGGGTCGTGGCCTCATCATCATAGACACGGGCAAACCGCCCAAATGGCCGTACGATGTTACAAGCCACGCCGCGCCGCTGGCATTCGAAATGTCTTATGGGCGCGAACGCATCATCGTCAATTGCGGATCGCACCCCACCAATCCGGAATGGCAGGATATGCTGCGCTTTACCGCCGCGCATTCGACGCTGACCATAGATGATCGCAACGCCTATGAAATTCACAAAGATGGTTCGCTCTCGCGCAAAGCCAAAAAAGTTTCTCTGACCCGTGAAGATTCCATTGGCTCGTGTCTGGTGGATGCCAGCCATGATGGCTACGTGCCTGTGAACGGCATCACGCATCGCCGCCGTTTGTATTACGCCGATCAGGGGCATGATCTGCGCGGCGAAGATACGCTGACCTGCACGGTGGGTTTGAGCAAGCCGCATGCTATTGCGCTGCGTTTCCACCTGCATCCCAAAGTCAATGTGTCGTTGGTGAAAGAAGGCGAAGAAGCCATCCTCTCGCTGCCCGGTGGTACGGGCTGGCGTTTTACGGCATCTGGCGCACCGCTGGTGATCGAAGAATCCATCTATTTGGGCGAAGGCATCCGCCCGCGCAAATCCAAACAGCTCGTTATCACGGCGCAGATGGACACAGATCTGTTGCAAATCAAATGGGCGTTGCAGCGTGAATTGCTGTAACCGGAAATCCCCATCGTGATAGATTTTATCGTTAATGACATTTTGCGCTGGGTTTGCCTCTACGTGTTGTTGTGGAACGCGTATATTCTGTTGTTCAACAAGGGTATCCCGAATATTCGCACCGCGCCTGCCATCCGCCGCAGAATTATCGCGCTGCTGCAAGAAGAGGCAAAATCACGCGGCGGAAAAATCACTATCGTCGATATGGGTTCCGGCAACGGGTTGTTCACGCGTCAGATCGCGCGGAACATACCGAATGCCCGCGTGATAGGTCTGGAAACCTCCAAACTGGCCTTTGACTGGTCGGTGTTTTTCAAAAAACTCTTGCGGCTCGATAATCTTGAATATCACCGCACGGATTTTTTTACCTATGATCTTTCTCATGCTGATGCCGTGGTCATGTACCTGACGATATTCCAGATGGAAAGCATGGGCAAAAAATTGCATCAGGATTTAAAGCCGGGCGCGCTGGTGACCTCGAACCGCTTCCCGCTGGGCGATGGCTGGACACCCGTGGAATCCATCCCCGTGCGCACATTTTATCCCCACCAGAAGACATTCCATGTCTACCGCCAAACATAAGCGCGCCGCAGGCATTTTTATTTCACCACAAAGACACAAAGCTCTCAAAGGAACACAAAGACTTTGTGTAACTTCGTGCCCTTAGTGCCTTTGTGGTGAAAAAGATATAGCGCTACGCGCGGCTTTGAAGGCGATATGTTTTGCGTCTTGGCGATGCTTTTAAAATCATATAATCTGCACGCTATGTCCAACGCCGCCATAAAACTCGAAAAAGACTGGCTCGATATCCTCCAGCCGGAATTCGATGCGCCCTATATGAAGGCGCTGAAAACTTTTCTCACTGCCGAAAAAGAAGCGGGCCGCATTATCTATCCCAAAGGCGGCGATATTTTCAACGCGCTCAACACCACACGGCTCGAAAAAGTGAAAGTCGTGATCATCGGGCAGGACCCGTATCATGGACCCGATCAAGCGCACGGCCTGTCTTTCTCCGTGCCCAAAGGGGTACGCCTGCCGCCCTCTTTGCAAAATATCTATAAGGAAATCGAAGCCGAGTACGGCGCGAAAATGCCGCGCACGGGTGATCTGACGGGTTGGGCAGAGCAAGGCGTGCTGCTGCTCAATGCCATGCTCACGGTGCAGGCGGGCAATGCTGGCTCGCACCAGAAAAAAGGCTGGGAAGAATTTACCGATGCCGTGATCCGCACAGTCAATGAACGCTGCGAGCATGTCGCGTTTTTATTGTGGGGTTCGTATGCGCAAAAAAAAGGCGCGCATATCGATCGCAAAAAACATTTAGTGTTGCAGTCGGTCCACCCATCGCCGCTCTCCGCCCATCGTGGATTTTTAGGTAACGGCCACTTCAAAAAAGCCAATGAATATCTGGTAAGTCAGGGCCGCGAGCCCATCGATTGGTACAAAATTGGTTAATAGCAAATTGTTTGACATAAATAAATATAATTGATTTAATGTCCTCATAATTTAGCGCGAAATTACGATTTCATTTTAAAAGGCTTACCATGTCTGGAAATAAACAACCTCAATTGACGCATTATTTTTCACCAACTATGGCCGCCGATTGTATAGGAGTCGTATCCGCTTTGCATACAGACGGAAGCGGCGCCCAAAAGCGTGTTGTGTATAATATTTCAGTGTATGAAGGTGAAGGGGAACTTCCGGCTGACAAACAAGAAATCAACGAGTTTGGTAGATCGTACTTAAATAAATTTCAAGACGCAGTAAAAATTGGCCATTCCTCGCAAATGGATCATCGTATTGAACTCACTCGAGGAGAAGTTGAAGAACATTTGGCAAAGCTTAGACTAACTCCAGCCTAGATTAAAAACCGCCTTCAGGCGGTTTTTTTACGCAATTTTTCCATCGACGATGTGGATATTCTGGTCCGCAACTTGTGCGAACGCCAGATCGTGCGTCACGGCCACCACAGCGCGGCCCGGTGTATGGGCTATATCGCGGAGTAGTTGCTGAACAATAGCCGAGGATTTGGAATCGAGATTGCCTGTCGGCTCATCGGCCATCACCAGCATCGGGTCATTCGCGAGCGCCCGTGCAATCGCGACGCGCTGGCACTGACCGCCAGACATTTGTTTAGGCAACTTGTTGATTTGATCGTGCAACCCGACGCTCTCGAGTAGATGAATCGCCTTTTGCGTATTCTCCTTGTGTGACAATTTTCCAAGCCGGTCCATCGGTAGCCTGACATTTTCCATCGCCGTGAATTCCGGGAGTAAAAAGTGAAACTGAAAGATAAAGCCGAGTTTTTCGAGGCGGAACGCGGCGAGGTCATCCTCATCCATCGTCGTCGTTTCGGTATCGGCGATATGCAGTGTGCCGCTCGTGGGTTTGTCGAGCAATCCCAGCAGATAAAGCAGCGATGATTTTCCCGATCCCGAAGGCCCGGTAATCGCGGTAAACTGTCCTTCGCGCACATCGAGGCTGGCGTCCTTCACGAGCGTCACCTTGATCTCTCCATCGAGCGTGCGCACGAGGTTGCGGGCGGATAAAAGAACGTTGTTCATCATTGCCCTCCGCGTAAAATATCGACCGGCATTACGCGCGCGCCTTTTTTCGCCGGAAGATATGATGCGATCACAGCGGCAAAAAACGCGAACGCACCTGCGATCACGAATTGTGGCCAACCCCAATCGATCGGCATGTTGATCGGCTCCGATACGCCCGGCGGCTGGAACGTCACTTGTGAGAGCGCGTACATCAGTGAACAGCCGAGCGGAATACCAAATACAATTCCCGCGATACCCAAAATACAGCCTTGTATGATAAAGATCCATTTGATATCGCCTGCGTGGAACCCCATGGATTTTAAGATGGCGATATCCTTTTGCTTTTCCATGATGATGGTGAAGATGATGTTGTAAATTCCGAACGCCGCGACGAGCAGCACCGCGCCAACCACGGTGTACATGATGATATTGCGGATTGCGAGCGTGCTCATAAGGTCTTCGGATGCTTCCTGCCAAGACACCGATTTATACCCCGTCTTCGCCTCGATCTGCGCTGCAAGGTCGCGCGCGGAATCGGCATTATCGACTTTGATGATAATCGTATTGGCGCGGTTGGATTTATTCATCATAGCCTGCACGCGTTTGATGTCTGTGAAGGCCTGCTTATCGTCGTAATCTAACGCGCCCGTGCGGAATATGCCGACGATTTTAAACGTGCGAACCTGTCCTGTGCTGGCCGTGAGCGTGATGGTATCGCCCAGCTCCAGCATCAACCGCCGCACCAGTTCCGCGCCGACAATTACCCCGTTGCGGTTGGCGATCAGATCGTCGACCGACCCTTCGATCATGTTTTCCTCGACCGTGGTGAGGTCCTTCATATCAGCCGGGATCATGCCGTTGAGTACAATGGAGTTATCACGGCCCGCATAGTTCAGAATCGCTTGCCCCGTCAGCGTGGCCGATGCCCGCACGCCGGGCCGGGCTTTAAGCTCGGCCACGAGTTGTTTATAGCCTCGGATGCCGCGTGTTTCGGGCATAGGCTGGACGGAGCGCAGTTCGATGAGTTTGTCTTTAAACAGTTTTTGAACCGGCTGTTCCTTGGGGTTGCGGAATTCGTCATGCACAGTGATATGCGGTGAATTGTCGATCAGGCGTTTGATGAAATCGTTCTGCGATCCTTGCATCAGCGAAGAGATGGCGAGAAAAAACCCGACGCCGATGATGATCCCGAGCAGCGAGACAAAGCTTTGGCGTTTGCGCGCCATGATATGCTTGATGGCGATGGTAAGAAAGAGGTTCATATCAATACACCCGTCATCCCCGCGGTTCTGCGAAGCAGGACACCAACGGCGGGGATCCGGAAAACCGGATGCCCGCACAAGGCGGGCATGACAATATTATTGTTGGACATTCGGTGCCCATTCCGTAGGCTTGCCACGTAAATTATTTTTCTCCAGCAGCGTGGAATCATAAATCTCCGCCACCGCATCATCGTCCGCAATGCCCTCGATAATCTCCACCGCATTGGGCGTTTTGATACCGATCATGACTGCAACATTCTCCGCCTTCCCTGCGGAAATCTTCAAAACATGCCCATCTTTCACCGAAGTTGCCGGAACCATCCGCGCATCGTCCTTTTCTTTGGTGATGATGTTTGTCTCACTCGTCATGCCGATCATAAGCGGCGTTGCCTCATCGAACGTCACGCGCACGCGGTATGATCGCGCCACGGGGTCACCCTTAGGCGTGATCGATTGCACCGTGCCGTTGAAGATTTGCCCCGGATAAGCATCGGCGCTGATCACGACCTTTTGCCCCGGTTGCACCATGCCGATATCTTCTTCATCGACTTCGGTTTCGATGCGCGTTGCATCGCCGCCATTGATCCAGAAGACGGGCGTGCCGACGGGGATCATCTCGCCGATCTCGCCGTCACGGCGGATGATCGTGCCATCTTCGGGCGCAACGAGTTTCAAATAATCCATTTCGGCTTTCGCGCGCTGCACGCTGGCGTTCGCAGATTTATACGCAGCTTGCGCCTGATCGAGAGACTCTTTTGCAATGGCACCGGTCTTGGCGAGCTTTTGCGCACGGTTCAAATCTTTTTGTGCGAGGTCCAGTTTTGCCTGAAGGTCGGCGACATTTTGCTGCAGGTCCGCATCTTCCAGTTGCGCGAGCGTTTGTCCCGCCACAACCTTGCTGCCCTCATCGGCTTCGAGCGTCATCAGCCGCGCGCCGATTTTGGGCGAAATCGGAATCATCAAACTCGCCTCGACCGTCCCCGTCGCATACACCGCCTGCACGGCGGGGGCGTGGATCAGTTTTATCACCTTAACGTCCGTGCCGCGGTTGGGGTTGAACCCCCAGAAAATCCCGCCGGCCACGGCCAATATAATAAGAAAAATAATGGCTTTGGTTTTCATGGGCGCAATCTTAACCGCCAATCGCGGCAATGTCATGATGCCTAGTTCGTCGTCATCCCGACTGAAGCGAAGCGGAATGGAGGGATCTATACATGATCCATCGGCCAAAGATCCCTCGGCTACGCTCGGGATGACAATGATGAAAAATTTGTTCTTTCTTTGTTCCTATTTTTGAAGTATGTTTAACCCTGTCATCCTGAGCGTAGCGAAGGATCTCAAAACCGACGAGATTCTTCGGGGCAAATGCCCTTCAGAATGACAAAAACATTACAAACGAACTAATGGATGTCATTGAAATAACACAATAACAGATAACACTAATATGGCCAAAACCCAGAAAAGCTTCACCTGCCAATCCTGCGGCTCCGTTACCTCGAAATGGGGCGGAAAATGCGAAGCCTGCAACGAATGGAACACCATCGTTGAGGAAACGCCGCAAGAGTCCGCACCCAAGGGTTTGGGCCAAGGTCGCAAGGGCAAATCGCTCGAACTGGTCAGCTTAAAAGGCGAGACCAATAAGAATATCCCGCGCCATGTGTCCGGCGTTGCTGAATTTGACCGCGTCACGGGCGGCGGCATGGTGCCGGGCTCGGCGATCCTGATCGGCGGCGATCCGGGGATCGGTAAATCGACCTTACTATTACAAGTTGTTTGCAAGCTTGCGGATGCTGGCAAGACATGCCTTTACGTTTCCGGTGAGGAAGCGGTTGACCAGGTGCGCCTTCGCGCTCGACGCCTGGGTCTGGACAAGGCTCCCGTCGCGCTGGCATCCGCCACATCTGTCCGCGATATCGTGGCCTCCATGGAAACCGACCCGATGGACCTTATCGTCATCGATTCCATTCAGACCATGTATGTAGACACGGTGGAATCCGCGCCCGGCACGGTGACGCAAGTGAGGACGTGTACGCAGGAACTCATCCGCGTTGCCAAGAAACGCAATATCGCCATTTTATTCGTCGGTCACGTCACCAAGGAAGGCCAGATCGCAGGCCCACGTGTCTTGGAACATATGGTCGATGCGGTGCTGTATTTCGAAGGCGATCGCGGCCATCAATTCCGAATCTTGCGCACGGTGAAAAACCGTTTCGGGCCGACCGATGAAATCGGCGTTTTCGAAATGGCCAATGAAGGTTTGGTCGAAGTGCCCAACCCGTCCGCGCTCTTCCTAGCCCAGCGTCAGAACAACGTGGCGGGCTCCGCCGTCCTCGCGGGCCTCGAAGGCACGCGCCCTGTG
Source organism: uncultured Micavibrio sp. (assembly GCA_964539025.1). GTDB lineage: Bacteria > Pseudomonadota > Alphaproteobacteria > Micavibrionales > Micavibrionaceae > Micavibrio_A. The sequence continues at coordinate 24,895 of CAZIFA010000002.1, read as the reverse complement.
CTGGTGGAAGTGCAAGCTTTGGTCGCGCCCACTTCGCTGGGAACGCCGCGCCGCGCCGTGATCGGCTGGGATTCCAACCGTCTTGCCATGGTGCTTGCGGTGCTCGAGGCGCGCTGCGGCGTTACGCTATCATCCTCTGACATCTTCCTGAACATTGCGGGCGGTATCCGTATTTCCGAACCTGCCGCTGACCTTGCGGTTGCCGCTGCGCTGCTCTCTTCGCAATCCAACATCCCTGTTCCGGGCAACACCGTGTTCTTTGGCGAGGTCGGGCTTGCGGGCGAAATACGCGCCGTCTCGCAACCAGATGTGCGTTTGAAAGAAGCGGGCAAACTCGGGTTTGATCGCGCCGTCATCCCCGAAAAGCTGAGCAAGAAAGGCGTCGCGCCCGCCAAGATCGACGGGCTTAAGGTCGAAGAAATCACCCATCTCGAAGACCTCGCGCGGCAATTTGCCGGAAAACAGGCCTTCAAGACCTATGGATAAGGGGGTTAAGCGCTAGGATTCCCTTGCTTTTTTGGGGCAGTTTCCTTATCAATCATCCATGATTATCGACATAATCGTTGGCTTTGTGGTCCTCTCTTCCGCGCTCATATCCTTCATGCGCGGGTTCATTCGCGAAGTCCTGACCATAACGGGGGTTGTCGGCGGCATTTTGGCCGCCGTTTTTGTAGGCCCCGGCCTGGCTCCCACGATCCGCATCTGGTTTGGCGTGGGTGAAAATGTCAAAGACGGAGATGAAGCCAAAAAGCTCTTCGATATCATCCCGATGGAAATCGTTGCCGACGCCACAACCTACGGCCTGATATTTATCTCGGTCGTGATCGTCCTGTCTGTGTTGAGCCATTTCATCTCCGGTGCCGCCAAGGCGGTTGGTCTTGGCCCGGTTGACCGGACGCTGGGCGTGATTTTCGGGGTTGCCCGCGCGCTGATCCTGCTCGGTCTTGCCTATCTGCCTTTCCATCTGCTGATGGATGACAAGCGCAAGGAAGAGTTTTTTAAAGACAGCCAGACCCATTATTTCGTCGAAAAAATTTCCGCCGTCATGGCTGAATATCTGCCCGAATCCGATGATGTAAAAAAGGAAACGGATGATCTGATTAAAAAGAAACTGGAAGATCAGAATTTGCTCGGCCGCAAGAAAAAAGAGCCTGAGGCTGAACTGAAAGTTACGCCGCTGGAAAATGATGAAAATAGCGAAGGCTATGATGATCAACAACGCAAAAAACTGGATCAATTGTTTGATGAACCGGTGACCAATGAATAGAGAAGAGGTGCCGATGATCACGAATCCCTTCGACGATGACAAGCTGCATGAAGAATGCGGCGTCTTTGGTATTTTCGGTCATCCAGAATCTGCGGCCATGACCGCGCTGGGTCTTCACGCCCTGCAACATCGCGGACAAGAAGCCGCCGGAATCGTTGCTTATGATGGTACGGATTTTTACGCGCATAAAGCCATGGGGCTTGTTGACGCGACGTTTTCGAAAGCCAAAGTCATCGAAAAACTCAAAGGCCATGCGGCCATCGGTCACAACCGTTATTCAACGACGGGCGAGGCATCATTGCGCAACGTGCAGCCGATCTATGCCGACCTTGCCATCGGCGGTTTTGCTGTCGCCCATAACGGCAACTTAACCAACGCCGCCGCAATCCGGGAAGATCTGGTAGGCAAGGGATCGCTGTTCCAATCGACCTCCGATACCGAAGTCATCGTTCACCTGATGGCGGTGTCTTTGAAAAAAGACGCTATCTCAAAACTCACTGATGCTGTCAATGAAATCAAGGGCGCGTATTCGCTCGTTGCCGTTACCGATGATATGCTGATCGGCGTGCGCGATCCGTTTGGCATTCGCCCGCTGGTGCTCGGCAAACTCGGCGGTTCTTATATCCTGACCTCCGAAACATGTGCGCTGGACATTATAGGCGCGGATTTCGTGCGCGATATAAAACCCGGTGAAATGGTGATCATCGACAAGATGGGTATGCGCTCAGCCCAGCCGTTCAAGAAAACCGGCAATCGTTTTTGCATTTTCGAATATGTGTATTTCGCCCGTCCCGATTCTTTTATGGAAGGCCGTTCGGTTTATGAAATGCGTAAGAATATCGGCGCGGTTCTGGCCAAAGAAGCGCCGGTTAAAAACGCCGATGTCGTCGTGCCTGTGCCGGATTCCGGCGTACCATCTGCGATAGGTTACTCTCAGGCATCGGGTGTACCGTTCGAACTTGGCATTATCCGCAACCATTATGTCGGGCGCACCTTTATCGAACCGACCGCCCAGATTAGAAATCTTGGTGTCAAACTCAAACACAACGCCAACAAGAAATATTTGAAAGACAAGATCGTCGTTCTGGTGGACGATTCCATCGTGCGGGGCACAACATCGCGCAAGATTGTCGAAATGGTGCGCGGCGCGGGTGCAAAAGAAGTGCATATGCGTATTTCTTCGCCGCCTACGGCACATAGCTGTTTTTACGGCATCGATACGCCATCTCAGGAAGAACTGATGGCGCACACCCACACGATCCAGCAGATCGCCGATCATATCGGTGTGGATTCATTGTCCTATATCTCCGTCGATGGTTTGCATCAGGCGGTGGGCGAGACCAAACGCAACAACGACGCGCCGCAATATTGCGATGCATGCTTCACAGGCGATTACCCGGTTGAACTCGTCGATAAAATCGCAGGCTGCTCTTCGCCCAAGAAAAAAGCAACGCTCGGCGCGAAGATGCTGGTATCCATCGATGACTAAATCGCTTGCTGGCAAAACCGCCCTGATCACGGGGGCTTCGCGCGGCATAGGCGCGGCGGCGGCCAAGGAACTGGCGCGTCAGGGTGCGCATGTTATCCTGATAGCGCGCACGATCGGTGGACTTGAATCTGTCGACGATGAAATAAAGGCCTTTGGCGGTAAGGCAACGTTGATGCCGCTCGATCTGTTCAAACTGAATGAACTCGATGCGCTCGGCCCAACACTGCATAAACATTTTCCCAAGCTCGATATCTTTATCGGCAATGCCGCGATGTTGGGAACTCTGGCCCCGCTTGGTCATATCAAACCTGATGAATTCCAACGTGTGATGGATTTGAATGTTACGGCGAATTACCGCCTCGTGCGCACGCTCGACCCGCTTTTAAAGGCATCCGACAATGGCCGCGTCGTGTTCGTCACATCGGGTATCACGCAAGATTACAAAGCCTATTGGGGCGAATATGCCGTTTCCAAGGCTGCGCTTGAAGCGCTGGCGAAGGTTTATGCCGCCGAATGCGCGAATTCGAATGTGAAGGTCAATATTCTTGATCCAGGCCGCGTCAGAACGGCCATGCGTGCACAGGCCTATCCCGGCGAAGATCCGCAATCACGCCCGCATCCCGATGAAATTGCGCCGTACTTTTTGAAACTTGTCGCGAATGATTGCACTATGAACGGCCAAACGCTGGCCGTGCCGAGCGAGAAATAATCAGTCCGCGAACGGATTTTTCGAGGCGCGGACGAGCAAGCGCACAGGCACACCCTTCAAATCGAAATCGGACCTAAGCGCGTTGATGATGTAACGCTTATATGTATCCGGCAATTCGCCCACCTGTGATACCCAGAGCGCGAAAGTCGGCGGGCGGATATTGATCTGTGTCATATATTTGAGGCGGTTTGAACGGCCCGAAACGAGCGGTGCGGGGTTCTGGCTTTCGCGCGCGGCGAGCCAGCGGTTCATCTTGGATGTCGATATCCGCTTGGTCCATGTTGCATAGGTTTCTAGCAACGCATCCATCAACCCGTCGAGATTTTTGCCGTTCAGCGCCGAGATCGTAACAACGGGGAGTTGCTTCACCTGCGCAAGGCCTGTATCGAGCTTGTATTGCAAAAGATCGAGCGTTGCTTTCCGGTCTGTTACCGCATCCCATTTGTTTACGGCGATGATCAGCGCACGGCCTTCGTTTAAAACGTGATCGCAAATTTGCTGGTCCTGTTTTTCAAACATGCTTTCGGGATCAATCATCATGACGACGACCTGTGCAAGGCGAATGGCACGCATCGTGTCTTCGACGGCCGCTTTTTCGATTTTATCCTGTACTTTCGTCTTGCGGCGAAGCCCGGCGGTATCGACCAGCTTGATCTTGCGGCCTTTATATTCCCAATCTACGGCAATTGCATCGCGGGTAATCCCGGCCTCGGGACCGACCATCACGCGGTTGTCTTTGAGTAACGCGTTGACGAGGGTGGACTTACCCGCATTCGGTCGACCAACGATGGCGATCTTCAACGGCTTTTCTTCAATCTCTTTATCGGAAACCAACGCGGCAAAATCGAATGTTTCATCGCCTTCCAGATCGTCGATTTTTTTCAGATCGATATATTCTTCTTCCTCTTCGAACGTTTCTTCCTCGATTTTTGGCATCGATGGCAAGAAGGAAAGATAAAGATCATGAATGCCGTGGCCATGGGCGGCGGAAATCGGCACAGGCTCGCCAAAGCCGAGCGAATAAGCTTCGGCCACGCCGGCGGCAGCCGCTTTTTCGTTCTCGCATTTGTTGACCGCCACGACGACGGGCTTTTTTTGTTTGCGTAAGAATTGTGCGAAATGCAGATCGAGCGGTTGCAAGCCCGAACGGCCATCAACCACGAACAAAACCGCATCGGCGCGGGAGAGGGCTTCTTCGGTCTGTTTTCTCATCCGGCCTTGGATGGAATCATCGAAGCTGTCTTCGAGGCCTGCTGTGTCCATGATCTTGATCTGGCGGTCATAGAAAAATACTTCCGCCTCACGCCAATCGCGGGTAACGCCGGGCGTATCGTCAACGATAGCGAGCTGCTTGCCCGCGATGCAATTGAACAATGTCGATTTGCCCACGTTGGGGCGTCCCAGAACGGCGATGGTGAACATAGGACCAGTGTTTAGTGATTAGTGGTTAGATTTACCAGCTTTTTGTTAGCGGTAGGCGCTCAGATCGCCGTCTTCGCCCAGGATATACAGCGTTCCACCCGCGACAATCGGGGAAATCCGGACATCTTCGCCGCTGGCCCATTCGCGGATCAGCGTGCCTTTTTCAGGGTTAACTTCGGCAACCCGGCCATCGGAACTGAACACCATCAGGCGATTTCCCGCCAACATCGGCCCGGTCCAGACGATCGGGCCTGTCTTGTCTTCCTTGTCCTTAAATCGCGCGAGCTGGGAAACCCAGAGCACGGCTCCCGTCTTTTTGTCGAGGGAGACGATCTGGCTGTCCGAGGAAATCAGGAAGATGCGGTTGCCCGCGACCCAAGGCGTCTTGGCACCGGCAATGTCTTTTTGCCAGAGGCGTTCGCCTGTGGTGAGGTCTATGGCGGCGAACTTGCCGCCGAACGATATGGCATAGACCACGTTTTCATCAATGACAGGCAGACCGCGAATATCCGATAGTGCGCTCATGCCGCCAAGGCGCAGCGAGTTGGAAAGATTATCCGACCATGCTACGGAGCCGTTGCCGATGCGCAAGGCGTAAATCTCGCCTGAGGTGAAAGCAGGGACGACGAGTTCTGTCGTTGCGGCGGGGCTGGCGGCGCCAATAAGACCAGTGCCCTGACCGAGTCCGGCGAATTCCCATTCAACCTTACCATTGGCGGCGCTGATTGCGAGCATGCTGTTGGTCATTGTCGTTACGAACACGCGACCGTTCATAACGGTCGGCGCAGCGCGGGATGGACTGCTCAAACGTGTACGCCATTTAATTTCGCCCTTTTGTGCATCGACGCACAGCAATTCGTCATATCCTGCGGTAACATAAACAAAACCGCCATCGGCTGCGATACCGCCGCTGATCGCAGGATCTTCTTCATCGGGGTCGCGGACATTGACGCTCCATTGTCTATTGCCATCTTCGATGGAAAAGGCGGAGAGGTTGGAATCCGTATCGAGCGTGAAGATGCTTTTTCCTGCGAGAACGGGCTGCGCGGTCAATGGAAGACGGGAACGGCTGCCCTCGCCGGCATCGGATGACCATACTTTGCGGAGTTCATTGGATGAGAGCGCGAGATTTTGCATCGCGTGTCCCGGATATCCTCCGGCTTGCGGCCAGATATCGTTTTGCCACATCTCATTGGCGGCGAAGGGCGATACATCTGCCGCATCTTTATCGGGACGTAAATCTTTTTCGTAGTCGAGCACGGAAACGCGCTGGCCCGGCAGTGGCGGCTTTTCTTTCTCACCGCCGAAATATCCATCGGAACAGGCGACGACGCCAACGCTTAGAAGCAGGCTGGAAAGAAGAAGGGCGCGTTTCATGGTGCTTTTACCGTCTTACTGTTTGGGGGCGGCGGCGGGAGAGACTTTCGACAATTCATACTCATAGACATGTTGCAGGGCGCTGGCTTTTTCCTTCAGGGAATCTGTTGTGGAATCGGCCTCGAACCCTGTCAGCAAATCCAGCGCCTTAGTATAATCCTTCAACCCGTTTCCGTACAGTAGGGACGCGTCCAGTTTTGCTTGAAGCTGGAAGGGGGATTTGGCGTTTTGTGCGATGGGGAGCAGCCGATCAGCCAGCGCCTTGTAATCGGCGGGCTTGTCGCCAGCGGCCAGAATGGCGGCGCGGGCGTGAAGGATTGTGCCAAGATCACGCAAATCTTTGTCCGCACTGGAATCTTTGGACAGGGAGTCATACAAGGCGGCGGCTTTGGTGAAATCTTTCTTTTCCGCGTATTTGGCTGCGGCGTTTAGCAGGGCAACGCCTTTATGCCCCTCGCGCGTACCGACGGCGGCCTTTTCCATGGCGGCGGCAATGTCTTTTTCTTCTGCTGCGAGGATTAGCTTGGTCGTTTCCTGCTTGTTGCGGTGGGAATCCCAGCTCTTGTAAGCGGTGGTAACGCCCGTGCCGATGACCAGAAGTATGGCGGCACCGATCAGTGTCGGGCCGTGTTCTTTCCAGAATTTGGCTGCTTTCTCGCGGCGCAGGGCTTCATCTACTTCATTGAAAATATCGGACATTGGGCTATCTCCTAAAAACGTGCGCCATCATAGGAAAAACGGCCCTTTTGGCAAACGTTTAATTTGCTCTGCCCCAATTTGCATAATTTTTGTATTATTGCAGGTCTTCCGGCAATTTCACATCGGGTTCCGGCGCGAAGCTGGCCGTGACACCGTAATCTTTCAATGTTTTCGCAATAAATCCGTCATTGATCATGCTGATCAAAACCGTATCTATGACATTCATCAATTGCTGTTCGCCCGCACGGGTGACGAACACTTCGTTCATGATGAATAACGGCTTGCCTTGAACGCGCCGGATCATGCCGGGGTTTTTCTTGGTGTATTCATCGGCAAAGGAAATATCGGATAAAAATATATCGGCCTTTTTGGTTTGCAGGTTTACGGGCATTTCCGATGTCTGCGCGTTGGAAGGCAGGGCAATCATCGTCGCTTTGGGGAAGTATTTTTGCATGGTGATATAGCCTGTATCGCCATCGATACCGACGATCTTGACCGTGGGGTCGTTGATCGCGTCATAATTTTTATCGAAACGTTTGTCGTCCGCTCTCGCAAACGCATACGTCGGGCTGTAATAAACCGGGCGGGTAAGCGACATATTCTGAAGCTGCGCCTTGTCCGTCCACACTGTGTTGCAGAACAAATCGATCTTGTCGGTGTTGGCGGCGGTCGTGATGTCGCCCCAGCCGAGCACGGCGGTCCATTCGATTTTTACATCGAGGCGTTTACCGATTTCTTCCATGACGTCTTTCATGGCTCCGGTGATTTCGTTTGTGTTGGGATCGATGATCAGAAACGGCGCCCAGTCGGAATAGCCGCAGCGTATCGTCTTCGTTTTCATAACCCGTTCGTAAACTTTATCTTGTTCAAGGGCAAAAGAAGGTGCGGCGAAAATGGGCTGGAGCATGCCTAAAAACAGGCCGAAAAGAAGAAAGGCGGAAAAGCTTCGTGTCATGATGTCATTCCCCTAGAATTATATGGATTGTTTATACCATCTCCCATGTTGACTTGAAAGTCTGTCCCGCCCATCTTTGAAAGGCAGTTTTCAAAGGAGATCAGGGCATATGGCGAAAATCAAAGTGGACAATCCTGTTGTTGAAATCGACGGGGATGAAATGACCCGCATCATCTGGGCGATGATCAAGGACAAGCTGATCCTGCCGCATCTGGATATCGACCTTAAATATTTCGATCTTGGCATAGAAAACCGCGACAAAACTGAAGACAATGTGACGGTGGAAGCCGCCGAAGCCATCAAGAAATATCGTGTCGGCGTCAAATGCGCGACGATCACGCCCGATGAAGGCCGCGTGAAGGAATTCAATCTCAAGAAAATGTGGAAGTCGCCCAACGGCACGATCCGCAATATCCTCGATGGCACCGTGTTTCGCGAACCTATCGTTTGTAAAAACGTACCGCGCTATGTGCCGGGTTGGACAAGTCCCATGGTGGTGGGCCGTCATGCGTTCGGCGATCAATACAAGGCAACCGATTTGAAAATTCCCGGCCCCGGAAAACTGACGCTGATTTATGAACCTGTGAACGGCGAAAAGCAAACCTTCGAAGTGTTCAATTTCAAAGGGCCGGGTGTTGCCATGGGCATGTACAATGTCGATGAATCCATCACGGGTTTTGCGCGTGCGTGCTTCAATTACGGCCTCGCACGCAACTATCCCGTTTATCTTTCGACCAAGAACACAATCCTCAAAGCCTATGACGGCAAGTTTATGGATATCTTCCAAAAAGTCTACGACACAGAATTCAAGGCCGAATTCGAAAAGAAAAAGCTCTGGTACGAACACCGCCTGATCGACGATATGGTGGCCTTTGCCGTTAAATCCAATGGCGGGTTTGTCTGGGCCTGTAAAAACTACGACGGCGACGTGCAATCCGATGTGGTAGCGCAAGGTTATGGCTCGCTGGGTCTTATGACCTCTGTGCTACTCACACCCGATGGCCAGATCGTCGAGGCCGAGGCTGCGCACGGCACGGTGACCCGACATTACCGCGAACATCAAAAAGGCAAGGAGACTTCGACCAATCCCATCGCCTCGATTTTCGCATGGACTCAAGGGCTTAAATACAGGGGCAAGTTTGATGGCAACACTGCCCTCGTAAAATTCGCTTCAATGCTGGAAAAGGCTTGCGTCGATACTGTGGAATCGGGCCATATGACCAAAGATTTGGCGACCCTAATCGGTAAAGACCAGCCGTTCTTGACAACGGCGGCGTTTATGGACAAGGTCGCACAAAATTTGAAAGAGAAACTTGGTTGATATGATGAAAAAACACGTTCGATTCCTCCCCCTTCTGGCAGGCGCGATGATCGCCCTTTCCATGCCCGTGCAGGCCGCACCGGTGTATGAGAAAGACTATGTCGGAAAGATGGAAATGTATCGCGCCAAGTATGAAGACACGCTGGTTCACCTTGCCCGTAAACACGGTCTGGGCTTCGTTGAAATGCGTGCCGCCAATCCCAAGCTTGACCCGTGGATTCCGGGGGCGGGTTCGCGCGTTGTTCTGCCGACACAATCGCTGCTTCCTGATGCACCGCGCTCGGGCATTGTGATTAACCTGCCGGAAATGAAATTGTATCTGTTTCAGACGCCGGGCGCGGCGCCGCTGGTCTATTCCATCAGCCCGGGCCGCGAAGGCCTGAACACACCACTGGGTGCGACCACCATTGTCAGCAAAAAAGAAGATCCTTCGTGGACGCCGACGGATCGTATGCTGAAAGAGGACCCGACGCTGAAACCGTTCTATCCGCCCGGACCGGACAATCCGCTTGGTACACATGCTCTTTATTTGGGCTTCCCGCAAATCCGCATCCACGGCACCAATAAGCCGTATGCGATCGGCCGCCGGGCATCTTCTGGCTGTATCCGCATGTATCCCGAAGCGATCCGCGACATTTATCCGCGCGTTCCCGTCGGCACGAAAGTGACGGTTGTGGATCAGCCGGTAAAAGTGGGTTGGATTGACAACAAGATGTATGTCGAGGTTTCGCCTACGCAAGAACAGTCACTGCGCATCGAAAGCGACGGTGTTCTGAATTCTTACGAAATCACGACCGAGGATATGCGCCGTATAACCAAAAAGGCCGGTACGCTGGCCGACCTGATTGATTGGGAAGCTGTGCGCAAGGCGGTGCGTGAACACAGGGGGTATCCTGTCGCCGTACTGGACCGTAAAGGTGTCAGGGGCGTTCATGTCAAAGACGCCATGGAAGAAGAACTTAAAGAAGCCGATGTGCAAGATAAGGCTATGGTAGAAAAAAACAAAAGCGCTGCAAAAGCCGCCGCTGTTGCCAAAGCATCTAGGAAGGACGATATTTACGGCGCAACGCGCAAAAAAAGCGCAACTGTGACCGAAGTTACGACGGTTACCGTTAATGACGATGTAATCATGCGCAGCGTGAACCAGTAGATTTTTAAAACAATGAAACTAAAACCGTCCTTTGCCGGGGCGGTTTTTTTATGCGCTGGCGGCGTTTTGGATTAGCGTAAAGATGATCGCGAACAAAGAAGGGGCGTATAGCGGACTGAAATACAGGATTAAACGCCATTTTTCTTTTAAAAATAGAGCGCCGAACCCGACGAGCAGGCATCCCATCCAGATATACATTGCCTTCATCGTCATAATATTGCCGTAGGCTTTATCGGCCAACTCTACGGGGATCAGATTGAGCAATATCAGAAGATTGACGGTTATGGCGTAGACCGGTCCTGCTGCCAAGGCGATGACGACCAAACCTGCAAAGCGCAATCCGAATAATTTCCAGTTCATGGATTTATTATCTCCTTATCGCGGGTAAAAGAAAAGGCTGCCCGCAAATTTGCGAGCAGCCTTTAATCTTTGCCAGCAACGGCAAGTTAATTACTTAACTTGTTTGCTTTCGAATACCGGTTCAGCGGACTGAACGGTTTCTTGTGCCGGAGCATTGCCAACCGTGCGCTCTTCAGCGTAAGGGGCTTGCGTCAGCGTTTCATTGTTGCTGCTACCGCCAGCCGTGGAGCAGGCTGCAACGCCTACAACAGAAGCCAGAACCAGTACATTCATCAGAAGTTTCGTCATTTTATGTTTCCTCATTTGCTAGAAAAATCGAGTTGACCACATTGGAAAGCTTATCTTCCCGCAACTGGTAAATCCCAGCCGTTATACAACACCAAATTTGACCTTGGAAACCCCCAATTTAAAATTTTTTTAAGGGTTTCAAGCCCTTTACCCTTTTTATCACTAAGGTAGCGGCGATAAACGTATCAATTCTGCCCGTTTTTCTGCACTTTCGCGAAGTAAGCATCGATCCCGCCGACGATGGCAGCGGCGATTTTTTGGCGGTAGGCGGGCGTGGAAAGTTGGTTTACCTCGCGTTTATTAGACATAAATCCCATCTCGATCAGGACGGATGGTATATCCGGGGCCTTCAAAACCGCGAAGCCCGCGAAACGGTGTGGCTTTTCGAGCATCTGGATTCCCTGCCGACCAGCCTGCCTGACGACTGTGTTGGCGAAAAATTTGCCCTGGTTCATCGTATCGCGCATAGCGAGGTCGATCAGGATGTTGGCGACCTCCTTGTCTTCATGGGACAGATCGACGCCTGCGATCAGGTCTGCCTGATTTTCGCGGGCGGCCAGTTTGGCGGTCTGGGCGTCCGATGCCTTGTTGGACAAGGTGTAGATGGAGGCGCCGCTGACCCCCGGCTTGTCAATAGAATCTGCGTGCAAGGATATAAATAGGTCCCCGCCGTTTTTACGGCCGATGGCGACACGGTCCTGCAACTTGATGAATTTGTCGGTGGAGCGGGTGAGGTGGACGCGATACCGCCCTGTAGCTTCCAGTTGCCGCCGTAATTCCAGTGCGGCAGCAAGGGTAAGATCCTTCTCCTGCTTGCCGTTGTGAGCCAGGGCGCCGGGATCCTCTCCGCCATGGCCTGCGTCTATGACAATCATCGGTTTTTTGCCGTTGTCGGGGTTACTGTCCTTCTTGGTAGGGGCTGGTGCGGGTGTTTGCGTTTCGGACGGTGCAACGGTGTATGAAGAAGGAAGGGAAAGAGTATGGGACGGGTTGGGATCATACGGTTTTTGCGGCGGTGCGGCCGCCGGTTTTGATTTCTGCCCGGTCAGCGACCCGAATATACGATCTTGCGCTGGGTTATGAGGGCCGGATGATGCCACAAGATCGATTACGACACGGTCCGGAATATCCGTCCCGGCTGGCAGAAAGAAAGCACTTTTAAGGGTAAGTTGTGATTTAAGGTCGATGACAATCCTTGAAATACCGGGTTCCAACACGCCATTACGAATGGCACCTACCAAGCTTCCTGGAGGGGAATAGGGTGCGCCGGCGCGCCAATCAAAGGTTGGAAGATCTAATACGACACGCGGCGGGTTTTGTAAGATGAATGCACGAAAATCAGCGCGGCGGGAAAGCTCTACCACCATCCGTGTTTTGTCCGGATGTGTTCCTATACGTAGCGAATTTACGCTGAGATCGTTGGCAGCCTTGGCCTGCGGTGCCAAAATAGTGAAAAGAAGAAAAAGAAGCAGAAAAGCGCGCATTATTTTACTAAACCCCAAATAATCCCTCGCCCCTCTGGGGAGAGGGTTACAAAGGCTTACCTGCGTAGCCTTGGCGAAGCAGGTTAGCCGGAGTTGGGTGAGGGGGCATACTTTGCAGATTTCCCCCTCACCCAGCTTCACCTAAAGCCTCCGGCTTAAGGTTTCGCAACCCTCTCCCCGATGGGGCGAGAGAGGAACAGGGCAAGGATACAGCGATATGACGGGTTTGCAATGGGGTTTAGGTTGCCCGACGGCCTGCGGTGAAAATAATACATTGTATCTTAACCTTCATCTGTGTATGGTCCTTATTAAGCGACCCGTCGCGGCCAAGCAGTTGTTACTAAGGATTTGATTTTAAAGGTTTCGCTGGCTGTTACGGATAAGATAGGTCCTCCCGCCTTGGCACAGTGCCGGCGATGAACGCGATAAAGGGGGCCGACCGAAACCATTTTGGTTGGCTATACCATGACAGCGCATTAAGACCGGGATCAGGTCTATCTTCATATCAATTTTTATGGCGCACCCGCGCCTTTTGCCTTCCTCGTCGCTTGAGGGCTTTTAGGGCCGCTTGCGCTTGGAGGATTATCCAATGCCTAAAACCATGCTTATAGATGCAACCCATTCGGAAGAAACACGGGTTGCCGTCGTCGATGGCAATCGCCTCGTCGAATATGACTACGAAAGCAAAGTCAGAAAACAGCTCAAAGGTTCCGTCTTTTTAGCCAAAGTCACCCGAGTAGAACCCTCGCTTCAGGCGGCGTTCGTCAACTTTGGCGGAAACCGTCACGGCTTTCTGCCTTTCTCAGAAATTCACCCCGATTATTTCCGCATCCCCGTCGCCGACCGTGAGGCGCTGCTTGCAGCCCAGATGGCCGAACTCGAAGAGCATGACGAGGAGATGGAGCAACAAGAAGCGGCCATCGAACAACGTGCCGCTGAAGGTGAAACCGCCCAACAAGCTCCCCAAGAGGATGATGAGGAAGAAGATCTGGAACCCATCGTCGAAGTTGGCGGTGAAGATCAGCCCTTGAGTGATGAGGGCGATGAATCGGAAGAAGAAGCCGATGACGATTCTGAAGACGATTCCGATGAAGAGGATGACAACGAAGACGAGGAAGAAGAGGGTCGCGGGCCTATTGCTATGGCCACCAACTTTGACTCTATCGAAGGTCCCACCGTCGACGATGAAGATAACAATGGCTCCGAACAGGGCGAAGATGATGTTTCCGAACAGTCTTCCGATGATTTTGCGCAAGAAGACAGAGATCAGGACTCCCACTCTGGCGATGAACAAGAACCGGGCGAACAATCCGCAACAGAAAACACTGATCGTGACCAGCGCGGGCGCCGTGAACGCGGGCGTGGCCGCGGTGGCCGTGATCGCGGACGCGGTCGTGGTGGCCGCAACGGGCGTGGCCGCGGGCGTCATGACCGCGACGATCATTCCGTAGACTCGCTGGGAGGCGATTCCGTCGAGGGCGATCGTCCGTTCCGTTTTAACCTCAAGCGTAATTATAAGATACAGGAAGTTATCAAGCGCGGACAAATCATGCTGATCCAGGTCAGTAAGGAAGAGCGCGGCAACAAGGGTGCGGCGGTGACGACATATTTATCCATGCCTGGTCGCTATTGTGTTCTGATGCCGAACTCGCCTCGTGGCGGCGGCGTATCCCGTAAAATCGCATCCTTCAAAGATCGCAAGCGCATGAAGGAAATGTTGGACGACCTTTCCGTTCCGGAAGGCATGTCGGTCATTCTGCGCACTGCAGGCGTGACACGCACCAAGGTCGAAATAAAACGCGATCTTGATTACCTTACCCGTCTTTGGAACACGATCCGCGAGCACACGCTGCAATCCACGGCGCCCGCCCTGATCTATGAAGAAGGCAATCTTATCAAACGTGCCATCCGTGACCTTTACACCCGCGATATCGAGGATGTGTATGTTTCGGGCGACGAAGGATACAAGAACGCACGCGAATTCATGAAAATGCTGATGCCTTCACATGCGAAGAAGGTTCAGGAATATAAAAACGATCATATCCCGATGTTCCACAAATTCGGTGTCGAAAACCAGATTTTCGAAATGGGCGAACCGACCGTCAATCTGAAATCCGGCGGTTACCTTGTCATCAACCCGACCGAAGCTCTGGTGTCTGTTGATGTCAACTCCGGTAGGGCGACCAAGGAACGCCATATTGAAGACACGGCGCTGAAAACCAACCTTGAAGCCGCTGATGAAGTCGCAAGACAGCTTCGTCTGCGCGATCTAGGCGGCCTCGTTGTTATTGACTTTATCGATATGGAAGACCGCCGCAACAACCGCAAGGTGGAACAACGTCTTCGCGACGCCCTATCTTCGGACCGTGCGCGCATTCAAGTGGGTCGTATCTCAAGCTTTGGTTTGCTCGAACTTTCCCGTCAGCGCCTCAATCCGTCACTCGCCGAAGCGCAGCAGGAAGTTTGTGCCCATTGCGCCGGTACGGGCCGCGTCAAAACGCTTGATTTCTCGGCGATCTCGATTATCCGCGCTCTGGAAGTCGAAGGTATCAAGGGCAAGGCGAATGAAATCACGCTCACGATGGCGACATCCGTTGCGCTCTATATCATGAATCACAAGCGCAAATTATTGAACGATATCGAAACCCGTTACGACTTTACCATCCTGATCGAAACGGACGACACGATGTCGACTTCGCATTACAAGATTGAAACGGCAACCCGTGCCGCCGCGCCCAAGCCCGCCGAAGCCATTCGCGGTGTTGCCATAGTTGATGATGGCGCGGATATGGCCGAGGAAGAGATCGAAGAAGGCGACGAATCCGAAGAACGTGAAGCGCGTGAACCGCACGAACAACGTTCCGATGACAGGGGTGAAAACGGACGTCGTCGCCGTGGACGTCGTGGCGGTCGCAACCGTCGCGGTGGTCGTGAAGATGGTCCGAATAATTTTGGCAACGATGAAAATCGTGGTAACCGCGCGGCACCGTCCTTTGATGAGGATGATGACTCGCAAGAATCCATCGGAAACCGTATAGAAGGTGATGAAGATATCGGCGATGATAATCGTGGCAACCGTGTACCGCGTGAAGGCCAACATCTTGATGGCAACCGCGAAGGTGGTCGTGATGGTGGTCGCCGCCGCCGTGGTAGACGTGGTGGCCGTGATCGCAATCGCGGTGATCGTGGCGATCGTCCGCCGCGTGAAAATAGCGGCAATTCGTTCAGCGAGCCGCGTGAAAACGCCCCGCGTATGGAACCCCAGCCTTCATCGGCTCCGGCCCCGATGACGTCTCGTCCATCCAATGACCGTGCACCTGCCGCGCCGCCTCCGCCGCGCGACTATGAAACGGTCAACCAGGCCCCCGAACAAAAGAAAAAGGGCTGGTGGAACAAGCTGGTGGAATAATTCAAAAAACGGCCCGTTTGGGCCGTTTTTTCATGCCGATTAGATAAAATTGCACCTAAATTTTAACGCGCTTTAATTCTTTTAATTTAACATAAAAATTGAGATATATACGAAGCGGTTTTTAGCCAAGTTTTTGCCAAGGCGCATCGATGGTCCAGACGACGACCGGAAGATGTGATCGAAGGAATGCCGATGGGTGTTTCGCGCACGGGCTTTTGCAACCTCTTTGTATCGACGGTAACTCGAAATTGGTTCCCGTCTATCTGCTGTCTGGAAGGATCTTGCCCCCGCATGTTCTCCCTTCCTTTCAGACGACCCGGCAGGTGGGCGTTTTCGTCCCCTTAGCCACCGGAAAGAACTCCGGTGGCTATTTTTTTTAAACGCAATAGGGTTTATGGTACGGTAATGAAGAAACCCTCTTTGCATGAACGGACATCCATGACGCGCAAATTCCTCATCCTTTCCGCCCTGATCTCCTTTACGGTTCTGACGCCCGTTCTGGCGCAGGCACAAGGCGAACAATCCGTCGTCAGGGTGCCAAGCGCATCGGACGGTCCGCCTCCCGGCCCCTTGAAAGACTGGATCGATGCGGAAAACGCGTTGATCGCCTCGCTATCGGATGAGGATCAGGAAACCATTCTGATTTTAAGTACAAAATTTTCCTATATCAGTGCGGTTCGCGTGGCCGAACGAGATATCGCAAACGCTGTTAAATCCTGCGGTGATAAAAATCCGGGCATAAAAGACAAAATGGACGCCCGTTTTAAACAATGGCAGGGCGCGGTTGTTCCAATCCTGGATACGGCGGATAAAACGCTGGATCGTGAAATCGATAATCAGAAAATCGTCGATCCGCAAAAGATAAGAAACGTGTTCAAACTGCATAAGGCTGCCTCTGAACATACTGAAAAGCATGTGACCAAAACGGTAATCACCACCGAAGATGCCTGTGAAGATTTGCTCGACAGTATGGACGATACGGAAGACAACATGATCCGGATTTTGCAGGATACTTTGCTGCCGGAAAGTGTGATTGAAAAGCGTACGGAAGATATGGAGAAAGCGGAAGAAGAAGCTAAAAAGGCGCAAACTTCCACAATGCCCGCTCCCGGTTCGCAAAGTACGCGCAAGGATTTCGGCAAACAGGCGGACTAAAAACCATTCATGAAAATATTACAGGTAATGGCGGGCAACGATCACGGCGGGGCGGAAACCGCCTTTGTCGATATGTGCCTTGCGATGCAGGAAGCCGGGATGGATATCGAAGTCGCCACCCGCGCGAACGATGTGCGCGTGCCCAGGCTCGAACAGGCGGGTATTCCCGTCCACACCATGCCGTTCGGCGGACCCATCGATATTTTCACGGGCTGGAAACTTGGTCGCGTCATCAAGAAATTCTCGCCCCTGATCGTACAGACTTGGATGAGCCGCGCGGCGCAAAAAACCCCCAACTGGAAATCGGTCAAAACGCCGCAGCATTATCTCGTCGTTTCGCGGCTTGGCGGGTATTACAAGGTCAAGAATTTCAAAAGCGCGGATTATTTCACGACCATCACGCCCGATATAAAACGGCATTTGGTGGATGGTGGGATAGAGCCTGCCCGTATTCGCGCCATCAACAATTTTGCCGAAACGGAACCTGTGAGAAAGCCGGTTTCGAAAACGGATTTGAACACGCCTGACGGCGCAACTGTTCTGTTGTCTCTTGGCCGTCTTCATACCAGCAAGGCCTATGACGTATTGCTCAAGGCGCTGGTCGATCTTCCCGGCGTCTATTCATGGATCGCGGGTGAGGGACCGCAAAGGGCAGAGCTTGAAAAACTGGCGGCGGATCTGGGCGTTGCGGATCGCGTGCGGTTTTTGGGCTGGCGCACGGATAGATCGGCCCTTTTGCGCGCCTGCGATATATGCGTCTTCGCCTCGCGCGTCGAACCGTTCGGTACGGTGTTCGCGCAGGCTTGGGCAGAAAATGTTCCGGTTATCGTTTCGGATGCTGATGGGCCAAAGCAATTTTGCCGCGATGGCGAAGATTCCCTGATGGTGTCCAAAAATGATGCATCTGCATTGGCTGCTGCCATTCGCCGATTGATCGATGATAAGTCTTTGCGTCAAAAGCTGATTGAGAATGGCCAACTTCGCTATCAAAACGAATTCACAAAAGAAAAATCCGTGGCCGCCTATCTGGATTTCTTTATCGAGAGCCTCAAACGCGAGAATATTTTGTAAGATCGTGCAGTTGCTTGATCATAAGAGCCAGTAAAATCATTGCCCCTGCTTGATGCAGCGCCGCCATAAAGATATTCACCTGTGACATCACCGTGCCGATGCCGAGTAATACTTGCACGAACACCATGGCGATGAGCGCGTAATTCCGGAACCGCCAGCCGAAGCTTAGCAGCGCCACAAATGTCACAATCGCAATCCAGCGGTGAAAGAACTGAACCGCACCGGGATCATGCAGCACGGCGAACAAACCCGTCACTTCCGGCGGTATCCAGTGCGCATCCATCTTTGGCCATGTGTTGTACAGCATGCCTCCATCGAGACCCGCAGTGAACGCACCCCAAAGAATCGTAAAAGAGAGTAAGGCGAAAGCGATCCAGCCATGGCGTTTTTCACAAAACGTAGCCACTGCGCGTGTGCGCAATGAAAAATCGAATGCAACCCATAACAGTGCGCAGAAAATCACAAGGGCCAGTCCCAAATGTGTCGCGAGGCGAAAGTGCGAAACATCCGGGCGGTCGACCAATCCGCTCATCACCATAAACCAGCCAAGAAATCCCTGTCCCGCGCCGAGCGCGAGAATGAACAGCAACTTGCCTTTATAGCCTTGCGGGATTTGCTTCCTGATCCAAAACCACGCGAGCGGTAACGCAAAGACCAACCCGATCAGTCGTCCCCACAAACGGTGCAGCCATTCCCAGAAGAAAATATTCTTGAAATCCTCAAGCTGCATCCAGCCGTTCTTTTGCTGAAATTCAGGTGTCTCTTTATATAGCCCGAACACACGCTCCCATTCCGCGTGGGATAGGGGCGGAATAGCGCCGATCAGAGGCTTCCATTCCACCATCGAAAGCCCGCTTTCGGTTAGGCGGGTAATAGCCCCGATCACGGCCATGGCGAACACCATGAAAGCTGTGAAAAACAGCCAGTTTTGAACGTTTTGGTGCGTGCGTGTTGACAAATCCATGCCGGATGAGATTTATAACGCACCATGGGTAATTACAAGACAGATGTGATCATTATCGGCGCGGGCCCCGTGGGCCTGTTTGCGGTGTTTGAACTGGGCCTTTTGGATATGAAATGCCATCTGGTCGATATCCTCGACAAGCCCGGCGGCCAATGCGCGGAACTCTACCCCGAAAAACCGATTTACGACATTCCGGCTTTGCCCATTGTCACGGGACAGGAATTGACAGATCGTTTGCTGGAACAAATAAAACCGTTCAACCCGACCTTTCATTACGGTCAGATGGCGGAAAGCCTTCAAAAACTTGACAACGGCAACTGGGAACTCACGACTTCCGAAGGCACGGTCATCGAAGCGCCCGTCATCGTCATCGCAGCGGGCGGCGGATCGTTCGTACCGAAAAAACCATCGCTCGCGGGCCTCGACGAATACGAAGGCAAGAGCGTGTTTTATTCGGTGCGTAAAATGGAACAATTTCGCGGCAAGAAATTGCTGATCGCGGGCGGCGGCGATTCCGCGCTCGACTGGGCCTTGAACCTGCACCCGATAGCCGCCGAAGTTTCCCTTATCCATCGCCGGGACGATTTCCGTGCCGCGCCCGACAGTGTGAACAAAATGCGGGAATTGGTAGCGGCCGGCAAAATGAAACTGCATATCGCGGATCTCAAAGCCTTGCAGGGCGAAGGCGGCGTGCTTACCGGCGTTCTGGCCAATACCAAAACGGATGGCGATTTTGTTATTGCTTGCGATACGTTGCTGGCGTTTTACGGTCTCACCATGAAGCTAGGCCCCATCGCGAATTTCGGTCTGAATTTGCATGAAAACCTGATTCCTGTAGATACGGAAAAGTTCGAGACGCAGACCAAGGGCATTTTTTCCATCGGCGATATCAACTGGTATCCGGGCAAGCTCAAACTCATCCTGTCCGGCTTCCACGAAGCCGCCCTTATGTCGCAACAGGCGTTCCGCTATGTCTATCCGGACAAAAAACTGCGCTTCCAATACACAACTTCCTCCTCCTCCTTGCAGGAAAAACTTGGAGTCGGCGACAAAGCTGCCTAAACTAAGCCCGGACATGGTCAAGCTAGATATCCTTACAATCGCGATAGACGCTTATAAGAAAAGCTGGGCTTCGCGGCGCTATCTGCTGCGTCTGGCCGCCGTGCCGCTTGCGCTCAAGCTTTTCTGCTTCACGATCGCCAGCCAGTATGTCAGCGGCAACGGCAATTATATGGGCTTCATGCTCATTATGGTGCCAGCGCTGGTGGCCGAAGGCTGGATGCTGGCGCATTATACGCGCTTCCTCATCCTCGGCCAGACATGGCCGTTCCGTGCAACGGGCAACATGGATGCCGATATGGCGGTGTTGGCTGATCGTGCGCGCGGCATTCTGGGCGGTATGATCGTCTTTGTTCTGATCAACATGGCCGTCGGTTTCCTCAATGAACTGGTCGTGCGGACGATGGGTCCGTATATGCCTGAATCGCCGGATACGCAGATGGTCGAAGTGCCGCCGCATATCGCCCTGTTGTCCGTGATTCTGGTTGGCTTCATATTCTGGGGGTTTAGGCTGCTCTGGCTTTATATTCCCTACGCGCTCAACATGACTATCAAACCATACCTCGCAGGCATCAAGGGGCTTTCAACATCTCTTCATATGCTCGGGTTGTGGCTGCTCTGCTTCGTTCCGTTTATCATACTGCTGAAAATTCTATCCGCCCTGATCGTCGCGCCGTTCTCGCATCTTCTCGGTGCGGATATCGGCGGGTTTTTTTCCATTATCTTCTCGGTTGTCACGGATACGTTCAAAAGCATCGTCACCACGGCCGGAATGGCTTTTGCCCTGCGCGCCATTTTTGCCCCTTCCAAAAAAACGGGCCGTTGATCCATGCGTATTATCGTAACGGATCAGCAAGGTCAGACTCATGAGATCGACGCCATCGAGGGCTGGCGCGTGATGGAAATCATTCGTGACGCGGGTCTGCCCATCAAGGCCGAATGCGGCGGCTGCGCGTCCTGCGCCACCTGTCATGTCTATGTTGATGAGGAATGGCTTTCGAAATTGTATCCGATGCGTGAGGATGAACAGGATTTGCTCGATACCGCGCCGGACGTTCAGGACAATTCGCGGCTTTCGTGCCAGATATTGATGTCTGAAGAACTGGACGGATTAAGGTTAACACTGGCACCCGGCACGGAACCTTAAAATATTTGACATATTAGAAAACGTCATGCTATGTCTTCCGTCATGATGTATCGTACGAATGCTCAGGATGGATGGGTCGAAAACGTCATATTACGTTCGAAGCATGCGCTCGCGGCAATTGATCCGCACGAGATTAGGCATGTAACTACATATTTCGGTTCGGGCGCACCGCCGTTTTGGGATGTCCTGCCTCCCGTTCCCGATAATAACCGGGACGTTATGTTTTATGAAAGACATGCTGATAAAAACTTCAGCTTTTTTAAAAATCGGACAAGCTCCGGAGAAATATCCCGTTTTGTAGAAAATCAAAAATCAGCGCTTGCCGAGATGGATGCACAGCTATTGGCTATTGACGGTCTTGTCTTGGAGAAACTGCGTGATATCGAAGTAGAGCGTTGTCTTGCCTCTGTCGCTTCCAAGGCATACAAAATAAGAATGCCGGCTTCCACTGCAAAGCGTATTCTAGAACGTCCGGAATATTTTGATGCCAATCCGCGATTGCATTTTTTAACCCGGTTGCCGGATATTGCCGTCAATCTTGTTACAACGGAAAAATTTATCGAAAACAAAGATGATTTGGGCCACCATCTCTCTGCCTACCTGCGAAAAGAATATGACGTCGATCTGACGCATGGCTCGATTTTGAAACTAATGGATCCTAAAATATATCCTGCCATCCGTGACCAACTTCAACAAATCTTCTCTGAAAGAAAAGCGGAAGTAAGACCGGCGCTTATAAAACCTGCAATGCCTGACCCTGACAAAATCAAAATAGGCTTCAAGGCAGGCGAGCATTTCGCAGAGGAAACGAAAAGAAATCAACGCGAAGAAAAAAGAGAAACAGGCGGCAAGGCCGGGCTTGGTGCGGCAAAGCCAGATTTGTGGAAGCCGCAAAACTAGATTTATTGTATTGTTCTATTTCTTTTGGCGGTTCCAAACCCATGCATGCCGATATGCCATTGCAGGGCGACGATTGCGCCTTTCACGGGCTGCAACAAGACAAGGCATAAAATGACGGTGAGCGGGATGGTGGTGGCGAAATGCACCCACATCGGCGGCGCGAATAAATCTTCCAGTGTCAGTGCGAACGGCACCATGATATGCCCCAAAAGCAGGATGACAACATAGGCCGGGAAATCGTCGGCGCGGTGATGGTGGAATTCCTCGTTACAGACATCGCAACGGTCCACGACTTTCAGCCATTTATGAAATAATTTGCCGGTCCCGCAGTTAGGGCATTTGCAGGTCAGGCCGCGTGTCAAATCCTGTATCAGGGATGTTTTGTGTTCCATGGCGGCCAGTCTATTCCCTTTTCCCACGATGTCATCCCCCGACTTGATCGGGGGTTCCATGCAACGGTTGCGAACCTACTGCACCGTTACTTCGAAATCGTAGAATTGCGCATCCGACGGGGTGATGATTTTGTGATGTGCGACATAGACCGAATGAAGCTTGCCTTCGATCTCGCGGACCCAAAAACCAAGGAATTGTTTTAATTCAGGGAAGACCGGGGCACGGTCGTAATCCTGCCAGATGAATTCTTGTAAAAATTTGGGATGATCGGGCAGATGGTAAAATATCTGCGCCGTGGTCAGGCGGTAATGGTCGGTGAACTGCCGCTCGAAATCTGCCATACCTTTAGTATGGGAAAAATTTCGTTAACAAAGGCTTAATTTTTTAAGAACGGACTATTTCGGGGCGGCCTATCGTGGGCTTTCCGGTCGGGTCATTATCGGTAACGATTTTACGGCCGAATTTTTGATACCCGTCGAGGAAATAATACCCCATATAATCACACCCGGGTTTAAGGGTGACGGTCTCGATATGATGACAGGCATTATCGAACATGCGGGCCAGCTCGGGTTTAATGCGATGGGGGAGTCGTCCCATAAGTTTTAATAGATCATCTCGTGTTACGTTATCGTACTTTTGCTGCTCGACGAAATCCAGCGAGAATCCCTCTATGTTTCCCGTCTCTTTGGAAAGAACATATGTCGGCAATCCTTCGTCGTTTTTGATAGCCTCGTATCTAAAAATAAGAACGTCCACTTTATTACCCGGCTGCGGGGAAAAAATTGGCTGGTTCGCGGGCTTGGCTACGGGCATGTCGAACCACGACATACGGCGAAATGCATCTGTCAATGTATCAGAAGGAGAACTTCTTCCCCCCGTTTGACGGGCCATGTGCTTGAATTGCTGCGCTTCGTCGTCGTTCAAACCATATTGGGTGCAGCCATGATTGCCGAGCAGGTAACAAACGCGGGCAGATGCAGGGGAGAGCGGCTGTGTCGGATTTTGCTTAAAAGATTCGACATGTTTTTGAATATGGGCGTGCAGACTGCGGGCGACGTCGGTGTTCCAGCTAAGCCAGTCCCTGATGCGGCGGTCTATGTTTTCAGCAGTGTACATTTGTAGATATGTAAAAAATAACGACTTGTGATGCAACAGATTTCTTGAATTATAGCGAGGGAGCAGCTATATCTTTAGCACTCCCAAGGCGGGAGTGCTAATAGGCCCATGGTGGGATATTGGTAAGTTGTTGAAAAACAATAGTTATTAGGAGACTAAGACATGAAATTTCGTCCTTTGCATGACCGCGTACTGCTGAAACGCGTTGAGTCAGAAGGCAAAACCGCCGGCGGGATCATCATCCCGGACACGGCCAAAGAAAAACCGATGGAAGCCGAAGTGATCGCGGCTGGCCCAGGCGCGTACAACGAAGATGGCGATGAGCGTATGAAGCTGGATGTCAAAGAAGGTGACCGCGTTCTCATTTCCAAATGGGCCGGTACAGAAATCACGATCGACGGCCAGGAACTTCTGGTCGTTAAAGAGTCAGATATTATGGGAATTATTGAGGGCAGTGCCGCTGCCAAAAAAGCCGCGTAGTTTCAAATTACGCGGAACGAACTGAACAAAAACAGATTACGAAAAACAACAAGGAGTTAAAAAATGGCTGCCAAAACAGTATCATTCCAACGCGAAGCCCGCGAAAAAGTCCTCGAAGGCGTTAATATCATCGCCGACGCGGTAAAAGTTACACTCGGCCCAAAAGGCCGTAACGTACTGATCCAGAAATCCTTCGGCTCACCCCGTTCGACCAAAGATGGCGTAACGGTTGCCAAGGAAGTTGAACTGAAAGACCCGCAACGCAATCTAGGTGCACAGTTGATCCGCGAAGTGGCATCCAAACAAAACGACCATTCCGGCGATGGCACGACCACCGCGACGGTTCTGGCCCAAGCCATCGTCAACCAAGGCAATAAAGTCATCACGGCGGGCGCAAACCCGATGGATGTCAAACGCGGCATTGATAAAGCCGTTGCCGCTGTCGTCGAAGAACTCAAGAAAAACGCCAAACCGATCAAATCGAACACCGAAATCGCCCAGATTGGTACGATCTCCGCGAACGGCGAAAAAGAAATCGGTGATTTCATTGCACAAGCGATGGAAAAAGTCGGCAAAGAAGGCGTTATCACGGTTGAAGAAAACAAGTCGCTCGACACTGAACTCGAAGTCGTCGAAGGCATGCAGTTCGACCGTGGCTATCTCTCGCCGTACTTCATCAC
>CAZIFA010000001.1:261100-586954 GCA_964539025.1 uncultured Micavibrio sp. | reverse complement strand
CTCTGGGGCCCCGCTCATGGCGGCGCGAACCAGGAAGTGCTGGAAATGCTCGCCGAAATCGGAACCGCCGACCGCATTCCCGAATACATCAAGAAAGCCAAAGATAAGGATGATCCGTTCCGCCTCATGGGCTTTGGTCACCGCGTCTACAAGAACATGGACCCGAGAGCCGACATCATGCGCGAGAGCTGCTACGAAGTGCTCGATGAACTCGGCCTGCACGACGACCCGACGCTCAAGATGGCGATGGAAGTCGAACGCATCGCTCTGGAAGACCCATACTTCGTCGAACGCAAGCTGTTCCCGAACGTCGACTTCTACTCGGGCATCATCCTCAAAGCCATGGGCTTCCCAACCTCGATGTTCACGGTGCTGTTCGCCGTATCGCGCACTGTAGGATGGATCAGCCAATGGAAAGAGATGATCGAGGAACCGGAACTGCGCATCGGCCGCCCTCGCCAGCTCTACACCGGCGCCGCCGCACGTTCCTATGTGGACATCAAAAAGCGGAAATAGGTTGCACAAAGCCAACCAATATGCTACCATTTAGAAAGACGCGGGTAACCCGCGTCTTTTGCGTATGGTGTCATCCTGAGCGAAACGAAGGATCTCCTGGGATACTTCAGTCGCCTACGGCTCCTTCAGGATGACATCAGGTCAAAAAACCCAGCACAAACTCCGCCGCCTTTTGGGATGGCGATTTAGGCTGATTGAATCCCAGCCTGTATTTAACGGTATCGAATTCGGCCTTCTGCGCATCCGGACTCTGGAACAACGCAAACGCAGCTTCCGCCATCGCATCCGGCTTGCACGCATGCTGAATGAACTCCGGCACGATCTCGTGGTCTGCCATGATATTGGCCAGATGCGCATACTTCACCTTGATCATGCGTTTCACAATCTGGTACGTGATCGGGTTCATCTTGTACCCGATGACATGCGGCACTTCGAGCGCGGCAAGCTCAAGCCCGACAGTGCCAGATACCGCGATGGCCACGTTGAACGCACGGAACGCATCATACTTGTGGTCGGCTTCCGTGAACACATGCAGATGACCGCCATAGTCCCTGAGCAGATCGCGCACATCGCCCTCAATATGCGGCAGCGTCGGCGCTACGATATGCGGCAAGCGCTCCATCTTGTCGGCGAGCCTGAACAACGCGTCGCGAATGGCGGGTCCCGTGCGCCGCACCTCACCTCTACGACTACCGAACAACGCGCCGATGATCGTATCGCCCTGCAGAATACCGAACTCATCGCGGAACCGCACGCCGCTGGTCTTCATCGCATCGCCTTCTACCATCGGATGTCCGGCAGCAAAGGCCTTCAGGCCGTGCTTCTCGAAATACGGCGGCTCAAAATCAAACAGGCAGATAAGAGCATCGAGAAACTGTGCCACCTTCTCGGCTCGTCCCTCGCGCCACGCCCAAACACTCGGCGCGACGTAATGCACGATCTTGGGTGGCACGTCCATCTTCTCGCGCAACGCCTTGGCGATGCGGAAGTTGAACTCCGGCGCGTCGATGGTCACGACGATATCGGGCTTGGTCTCTACGATGTGCGCAACGGTTTGGTGAAACAACGGAATGATCTCGTGCAGCTTGGCGACAATCTCCACGATCCCCATGAGCGACAACGCCTCATACGGGAACAGCGATTCAACACCTGCCATGCGCATGTGATACCCGCCGACACCGGAAAAACGCAGCTCGGGCTGCGCCTCACGCATCGCCTCGATCAGATTACCACCGAGAAAGTCACCGGACGGTTCACCGGCTATGACGCATACATGCCCGCTCATACGCCCACCACGAACATGCCTGCCTCGTTCGCGGCTGCGATCATCTCCTCGCGGTCGGCGATCAGAACGCCATCCGCTTCCGCCGCAATACCCGCGTATCCTAATGAAGCGCAAAGCTTGACGGTCTCCGATCCAATCGTCGGCATATCGAGCTTGCGATCCTGCTGCGGCTTGGAACTCTTGACCAGAATGGCACCCTTCGCCGCCGCACGTTTGATGAGCGCATTCGTGCCTTGCTCGTCTTCCGTGCCGAGCACGTCATCGCCGAGTACAACAACCGATTGGCCGATATCGCGCTTACCGATGTGCCGCGAAGCCATCAGGCCTGTGTGGATATGCTCATACACGTCTTCGCCCGGCGCTATCTTGGTCAAAACACCCGAAGGCATCAGAAGATCGGGCATAAGCTCATGAATGCCATGGATGGTGAAACCCTCACCTTCCAACTCCGAACGAACGGCTTTCAACAACCCATCATCGCCAAGCGCGCGAAGGCCAAGCTTGGCAAAGAACGCCGCTGTGCGTAGGTCAGGCCGCATCTCGGAGAACTTCGGGCGCTTGACAGAGCCGATCAGGACAAGGTCATTGCATCCCTGCTCACGAAGCGCGGTGATGATGCTTCCCGCTTCACCGATCCGCATAAGGCGGTTGGCATTGGCGGGGTCCGCGTGCCCTTCGAAACCGATAACAAAGCTGTCGATGTTGTTGGCTTTACAGAACGCGTTCAATCTGCCCGGCAGAACGCCGCCGCCCGCAACGATTCCAAGCTTTGCGGGAAGCCACATGGCAAAACCCTTACGCGTTCTTGGAAGCGGTGAAACCACACAGGCCGAACCGTTCGCGCGTGCGCGCAAACTCTACCATTTGAAGCACAGCGGAGTCGTTGGCGTATTCGCGCGTCATCTGATCGATGCGCTCATCCATCGTGCCGTCGCCCTCGAACAGGTTCTTCATGGCCTTTTGCAGCGTCTTGACCGTGTCCTTATCGAACCCGCCGCGTTCAAGGCCGACATGATTGAGGCCCGCAAGATGCGCACGTTCACCTTTGACGCGGCCATACGGAATGACATCACTTTCAACGCCGGACATACCGCCAATAACGGCGAATGCGCCGATGCGTACAAACTGGTGCACGGCAGACAGGCCGCCGAGCAGAACGTTATCGCCCACCTGCACATGCCCCGCGAGCGTTGCGTTGTTCGCCATGATCACGCGATTGCCGATGATGCAATCATGCGCGACATGTGCGGACATCATGAACAGACAGTTATCGCCCACGACGGTTTTCATGCCGCCATGTTCAGTGCCGGGGTTCATCGTGACATGTTCGCGGATCGTGTTGTTCTTGCCGATGATCAGTTCGCTCGGCTCGCCTTTGTACTTCAAATCCTGTGGCTGACTACCCAGAGACGCGAACGGAAACACTTTCGTGTTCTCGCCGATTGTCGTACGTCCATCGATCACGACATGGGATTTGAGTTCGACGCCGTCTTTGATTGTCACATTCGGGCCCACGACGCAGTACGGACCAATCGTTACATTGGCACCGATTTTGGCTTTGGGGTCGATGACGGCGGTTGGGTGTATGTTGCTCATGCCATAATATGTAGCAAGCGGGGTAAACCCCCTCAAATCACACTGTTTTGCAGGATGTTACATTCCCCACCTCGTCACCCCCGCGAAGGCGGGGGTCCAGTCCATAATATGTGCGCAGCTTTGCTGCGCTCTTTATGGATCCCCGATGTTAATGTTCCGCTTCGCGGAACCTCGGGGATGACATTTGGGAGGTTTTAGATAGCCTTGGCCATCTGGTCCATAATCATGGCGGAAAACACCGCTTCGGCGCAGACTGTATCGCCCACCATGGCGGTGCCGGTGAATTTCCAGACATTCTTGCGGTTCTGGGTTTTGGCGACGCGAATATGCAAGGAATCACCCGGCGTCACAGGCTTACGGAACTTCGCCTCTTCGATGCTCATGAAATACACGACTTTGCCTTTGGCTTCGTCGCCCAGCGTTTTAACGACAAGGCACGCCGCCGTTTGCGCCATCGCTTCGATGATCAGAACGCCCGGCATCACGGGCCATCCGGGAAAATGCCCCTGAAAATGCGGCTCGTTGAACGTGACATTCTTAAGACCCACCGCAAATTCACCCGGCACGCATTCAAGAATACGGTCTACCAGCAAAATAGGATAGCGATGAGGGATCATCTCCATCACGCTGATAATATCGATTTTGGAATCTTCTTTGTTCATGACCATTGTTTTTATTCGGTTTTTTGGCTCTTCGTCAATCGTTTTAAGGCGATGACCTGACGCATGAAATCCTTGACCGGAATGGCGGGCGCGCCAAGCTGTTCTTCGCCCGGCGGGACATCTTTCATGACCCCCGCCTTGGCGCCGATCCGCGCCCCTTTGCCGATTTTCAGGTGGCCCGCGACCCCTGCCTGCGCCGCCAGAACGGAATAATCCTCCATCACCGAGCTGCCCGCGACGCCGCATTGCGCGACCAGAACGCAGCCCCGCCCGATCTTAACGTTATGTCCAATTTGAACAAGGTTATCAATCCACACGCCAGATTCAATGACTGTGTCCGGACCCGCACCGCGATCGATACAGGTGTTCGCGCCAATTTCGACATGGTCACCGATGATGACACGCCCCAGTTGCGGCACCTTCACATGACCCGCAGGATCGATGGCAAAACCGAAACCGTCTTGGCCCACGCGCACACCGGGATAAAGCCGCGTCGCCGTGCCGATTACCGTGTGGGAAATGGTCGTGTTCGCGCCGATGCGGCATTTCGCGCCAAGCTCGACGCCTTCGCCGATCACAGCGCATGATTCAATCCAGCATCCATCGCCGATTTTGGCATTGGCCCTTACCACCGCGCCGGGTTCGATAACGCAGCCCTTGCCGATAGAGGCGGATACATCGACATGCGCGCCTTTTGAAATTTCGGATGCCGGATAATTGTCCGGATAAAACGCCTGCGCCACCAGCGCGTAGGATTTATACGGATTGCGGCTGACGATCAGCGCCATGCCAACGGGCGCGAAACCCGCCATTTTTTCCGCAACGATACAGGCTGCTGCTTTCGATGCGGCGAACACGTCTTTATAACGGATATTGTCGAGGAAACTGATCTGTCCTTCGCCCGCCTGATCCAGCGGTGCGACATCGGATATCTTGAGGGCGGCTTTCGAAGAATCAGACAAAACGCCGCCTGCAATGGCCGCGAGATCGGCCAGAGTTTTCGGGGCAGCTTTTGTAAAGAAGCGTGGATCGGCCACGACACTACGCCTTTTCGTTGCGTTATTCGACCGTCAGCTTGATGTCCGCAGTTTTTGCATCAAGCGCTTTTAGGACATCAGCGGTGATATCGAGCGCCTTGTCGGCGATCAGAACGCTCTCACGCGTCACGACAATGTCATAGTTCTTTTCATCTGCCACCGTGGAACCGGCTTCGACGATACTCTTGCGCAGTTCAGTCATGGCTTTGTTCAGACCTTCATCCAGCGCACTGCGGCGTTTCTTGAATAGCTTTTGCGTTTCAAGAATTTTTTCTTCATAGGATTTACGCTTTTTGGCGAATTCCTCTGCTGTTACCTTGCCCTGTTCGGCAAGCAACGATGTTTCAGCGGTTTTCAGTTCCTTTTCCTTGGCGGCGAATTCTTTTTGGAAGGATTCTTTTTTTGCCTGAATCTGTTTTTGCAAGCTTTGTGCAGCCTTGGCTTCCGCCAAAATTTTCTCCACATCGACGATGGCGATGGTCGGCGCGTCAGCGGCGTGCGATTTCACGGGCGTCAGCGCCGCAATCGCTAAGAAAGACAGGAAGGCCATTATAAGGGCGCGTTGAAACATTGTGTGATAACTCCTTAAGTAAATTGTTTTTAAATATTAGAACCGCGTACCGAAGCTGAAGCGGAAATTTTCTTCCTGATCGTAGCTTTCCTTGATGTAAGGTGCCGAGAAATCTACGCGGACAGGGCCCATCGGTGATTTCCACGAAACGCCCACCCCGGCTGCGGCGCGCAGGCTGTTGTCATCGATGATGTTCGGCCCGGTCTCATCGATGTCCCATAGAGATCCGAAATCCGTGAAGGCGTGACCGGCGACGCCCATCTCATCAGGAAAGCCGATGGGGAAGGTCAGCTCTGCCGTACCGCGGTAATACAGGTTGCCGCCCAGCGCGTCATCCGTGGAACGATCGCGAGGACCAATACCGCCCTTTTCAAAGCCGCGCAGATTGTTACCGCCGAGCATGAAACGCTCATTGATCTCAACATCCTCATTGCTAATTCCCTGGATGGCGCCTGTTTCGCCCATAAAATTCAGGACGACCTTTTTCTCAAAGAACGGAATGTAATAGCTCGCGCCAATATCGCCCGAAACATATTTGGCATCGCCGCCAAGACCGGCACCCTCAAGATCAAACCATGCGTTCAGGCCATCTGCCGGGTACAGCGTGGAATCGCGGTCGTCATAGGTCAGGCGCTGCGAAACCGCGGAAGTGATGCGCTCGCCTTCCTGATCGCGGATGTAACGGGATGCGTTGGCATCGACGTCGCGGATTTCGTTTTGTTCGAAACGGTATTTAAGGCTCTGGCGCCATTTTTCCGACAGCGGATAGCCCATGCGGAGTGCGGCACCCGTCCTGCGCTGGTCATAGGACGATTCATCTTGCAAGTCGCGGGTGATGTGGAACGCGTCAACGCCTGCCGAAAGATCGCGATCGAGGAAGTACGGCTCTGTGAACGAAGCGTCGAATTCAGTTTTCTTGCCGGCGAAGGTCGTGGCGAAGGTCAGATCCTGACCTTTACCGAGCAGGTTACGCTCGCGGATGCGAAGGTCGGCCAAAGGACCGTCTTGCGACGAGAAGCCCGCACCGATGGAAAGTTCGCCCGTCGATTGTTCCGTAACTTCGATATCGATGACGGTTTTGTCTGGCGCCGTGCCGGGTTCGGTTTTGACAACGACATTCTCAAAGAAGTTCATGTCGCGCAGGCGTTGCTCGGAACGCTCCAACTTGGAACGACTGAACGGGTCGCCTTCAACCAGCAGAATTTCGCGGCGAATGACCTTATCGATCGTACGGACGTTGCCGTGAATATCGATACGCTCTACGAACACGCGCGGGCTTTCGGCCACTTCAAAGACGATATTGACTGAATTGTCGGCGGTATTACGCACCACTTTAGGATCGATTTCTGCAAAGGCATACTGCTCATCGCCAAGGCGGGCCGCCATTTTATCCTGGGAAGCCTGGACGGCATCGGCATCATACCATTCGCCGGGAACGAAGGTCACATCGTCGCGCAACGGCGCGGCATCAAACCCGCGCAGGTCGGAAACGATCTCTATTGTATTGATCCTGTAGCGTTGTCCCTCTTCCACCGTAAAGGTCAGGTAGAAGGATTCCTTATCTTCCGACAATTCTGCGTTCGAAGAAGCGACGCGGAAATCCGCATAGCCGTTTTTCAGGTAGAAGCGGCGCAGCAATTCTTCATCAAACTTCA
Source organism: uncultured Micavibrio sp. (assembly GCA_964539025.1). Taxonomy (GTDB): domain Bacteria; phylum Pseudomonadota; class Alphaproteobacteria; order Micavibrionales; family Micavibrionaceae; genus Micavibrio_A. The sequence goes on along the minus strand of CAZIFA010000001.1, from coordinate 579,632 downwards.
CGCGGTCTTCGTCATAGCGATCATCGCTGGAAAAAAATTTATACCAGCGCTCTTCCTTGGTGGAAAGTTCGGCGCGGAGTTGGTCGTCGTCGAACGCGGAATTGCCGACGAATTTGATGCCCTTGATGGCGGTAACGTCGCCTTCGACGATCTCAAAAACCAGGTTGACGCGATTCTGGTCCAGCTCGATAATTTTCGGCTCGATCGCCACGGCAAAACGCCCGCCGCGCTGATACAATTGATAGACGCGGGCAACATCGTTCTGAACCTTGGTCTTCGTGTAAACCTGACGCGGACGAAGCGAGATTTCGGACATCAACTCGCCGTCTTCGATCCTGTCATTTCCTTCGAACGCAATCTCATTGATGATCGGGTTTTCGAGAACATCGACAAGAAGCGTGCCGCCATCCTGACGCATCTTCACATCGGCAAACAGGCCGGTTGCGAACAGGTTTTTCAATCCTTCATTCATCACATCGTCGGTGAGCGGCTGGCCGGTTTGAATATTCAGATAGGTGAGAATCGTGGAAGGCTCGATACGCTGCGCACCATTGACGCGGATTTCACGGAGTGTCTCTGCGGCCCAGGCGGCGGTGGAAATAACACAGATCAAAGCAACAATTATGACAAATTTTAGCCGAGACATGATGAATCGCGTTCCTGACGAAATTTCCGGTTTTAGCCCAGAGGATTCAGTAGAGTATTTTAAGGCGGGTTACAACCGATTCTTTAACAAAGATATCAAAGAATAAGCTGCAGTATATCACTTAAATTCGCGAACACCATGATACCGATCAAAATGCTAAATCCCAAGCGGAAAGCGTATTCCTGCGCCCGCTCCGGGATCGGCGACCCCTTCACCGCCTCAAGGGCGTAAAAGACCAGGTGCCCGCCATCCAGAACCGGAATCGGGAAAAGGTTAATCAGTCCGAGATTGATCGACAGCAGCGCGGTAAAGGTAATGACCGCGACAAGCCCTGCCTGCGCCATGTCCCCCGCCATCGCACCGATGCGGATCAGGCCGCCCAGCTCCTTGGCCGATCTTGTGCCGGTTACGATCTGGCCGAGCGCGGTCAGGGTGCCTGCCGTGACTTCCTTGGTTTCCCGCATTGCGTTCACAATGGCGGAAGGCACGCTATGCTTGACGATATCGCTGCCTAGTTTTTCGGAGATTATCAGCAGGTTGTCATTTTCCCCAGGCCCGCCCAGCGTCTCGTTCAATCGCTTAAAGGGGTGGATGATCAGGACTTTTTCATCCCCGCCATCGATACCTTCGAACGTAACCTCGGTGGTCTTTTCAAAACTGCGCTTTACGGCGGAAAGTTTGTTGGCTTCGGTCACGGGCTTGCCGTTGACAGCTACGATCTTTTCCATCCCGAACCCGTTGACGGCGCCAATCAGGCCAAGCACACCGCGAGAATGCTGGAACCCGAAACGATCGGAAAAATTCTCACGCTCGGGTGTTGCAGTCAGGTCGACTTTTTTCTCGCCGCGTTGCACGGTGAATTTCATCGACGTATCGAGCGCGATCATCACGGTCTGGCGGATATCTTCAAACCGCTTGACGGGTTTGCCGTCGATGGCAATGACGCGGTCATGCGGTTCGAACCCCGCCTTGTCTGCGGCGGAGCCCTTGATAATGGCCGAAGCCATCGGCGGTGTAACAGGCTGACCGTAGAAAGTGTAGAGACCGGATAGCAGAATAATGGCAAAGATGAAATTGATGGCAGGGCCTGCGAACACGATCAACGCGCGCTGGCTGACAGGCTTGGCGAAGAAAGCAACCTTGCGTTCTGCGGGTGTCAGCGGACGCGCTTTCAATCCCTCGCCCACCGTTTCCTTGTGTCCCGTGCTGGCAGGATCGGTGTCGCCGAACATCTTGACGTAGCCACCCAGCGGGATCAGCGAAAATTTCCAGCGCGTGCCGTGCGAGTCATTCCATCCGAACAACTCTTTGCCAAAGCCGATGGAAAATGTTTCGACGCGAACACCGCACATGCGCGCGACAATGTAATGACCCCATTCATGCACGAACACCAAAATGGACAGGACGAGCAAAAACGTGCCGCCAAACATCCAGATATTGCTTAGGATCAGCTGAAACATATCGACAAAAGAGCTCATGAGACTTTCCGGTTCGTGTTGGACGCGTTTGATTTGTTTTCTAATATACAGGTTTTAGCGATATTGCGCATCTTCTCATCGAAGACAAGGATATCGCCCAGATTATCCAGAACAGGGTTATCTTTTTGCTCCACTGTCCGGCGGACAGTTTCGAAAATATCAAGGAAACCCAGATTTCCGCCAAGGAAGGCCGCAACGGCCTCCTCATTCGCCGCATTCATGGCTATGCAGGCCGCTTGCCCATCCTTCAGGCAATCGTAGGCATAGTTTATGGCGGGAAAACGGCAATGATCCACGGGCTCGAACGTAAGTGATGAAATTTTATTAAAATCAAGATGTTGTGCGGGTCCGTTCATCCTACTTGGCCATGCCAGCGTATGGGTAATTGGCACCCGCATGTCGCTTGCACCCATCTGTGCCAGCACAGAACCGTCGGAATATTCGACCATGGAATGGATGATGGATTGCGGATGGACCAGCACTTCGATCCTTTCAGGGAGCATACCAAACAGGAAATGCGCTTCGATCACTTCGAGCGCCTTGTTCATCATCGTCGCGGAATCGACGGAAATCTTAGCACCCATAGACCAATTGGGATGCGCGATAGCCTGCTTTGGCGTGGCGGATTGCATCTTTGATACAGGCCATTCGCGAAACGGCCCGCCGGAAGCGGTTAAAATAATGCGCGTGATTTCGTCTTTGTTCTTTTCATCGAATAGCTGGAAGATCGCGTTATGTTCGGAATCCACGGGCAGCAATGTCGCGCCGGATTTTTTCGCGGCTTCCATCACGAATTTCCCCGCCGCGACCATCGGTTCCTTGTTGGCAATCGCCACACAGCGACCGTTCTCTATCGCCGCCAGCATCGGTTCCAGCCCCGCCATGCCGACGATAGCCGCCATGGTGTAATCGACCTTCTCCGATGCGGCATCGACGATGGATTTTTTACCCGCGGCGGTTTTTATGTTCGTCCCGGCCAGCGCCTCCTTTAATTCCCCATGCAGGCTTTCATCGCCGATGACTGCGAGTTTTGCTTTAAACTTCTTGGCCTGTTCGGCGAGCAACGCGACTTTGCTCTGCGCCGTCAGAGCATGGATAGAAAACTGCTCCGGCTGTGATTGAATGACATCCAGCGTCGATGATCCCACCGATCCGGTGGAGCCGAGAATGGTAACGCTCCTGCTCATACCCCTATAACTTTCAGGCACAGCACATACACAGGCGCGGCAAGCAATAACGAGTCAATCCGATCGAGCAGACCGCCGTGCCCGGGAATAAGCGTGCCGGTGTCTTTTACACCGACGCGGCGTTTTTCCATTGATACAAGAAGATCCCCTATCTGGCCGCTCACGGCGATTAACAAGCCCATGACCACGATGGAAAGAAGCGAAAGCCCTTGCGGCATATTCAAATCGCTCCAGATCAGATCGCCCAGAAACGGACCGACGCCGTAAACATAGGCGAAGAAGACCACGATGCTTGAAACAATGGCGCCGCCCATTCCGGCCCATGTTTTGTTCGGGCTGATATTCGGCGCCATCTTCGGGCCGCCGATGGCTTTTCCGGCAAAATATGCGCCCGTATCCGAAGCCCACACGCAAAACAAAAGACAAAGCGTAAGTCCCGTTCCGTTGTCATCGTAATGCTGACGCAGGTGAATGAAAGCGAAGAAGCACAGCATGATGTAAAGCAGGCCGATCCCGCATCGAACGCAAGGGCTGGAAGAATGATAGGCCATCTTGCACCATTCACTTGCGGCAAAGACAATCGCTGCCCCCATCAGGATCATAAATGGCTCTCCGCCATAAATTATGCACCACAGGACTATGGGCATAAGAACAAGAGCTGAGATCAGACGTAAATAAAGACTGTTGTTCTGCTTTAGGTTCAATGAATCAATCCTGTGTTGTTATTGAAGGCTTGTTACCGCGCCATAACGACGCTCGCGTTTTTGGTAATCGGCAATCGCGCTTTCCAGATCGGCTTTGGAAAAATCGGGCCAAAGCGTCTGGGTGAAAACGAATTCAGTATACGCGCACTGCCACAAAAGGAAGTTGCTGATGCGCTGCTCGCCGCTGGTGCGGATCAGTATATCCGGGTCCGGAATATCGCGCGTCATCAAGGCTTGCGGGAAATATTCTTCCGCCGTTTCGAAATTGGGCTCCAGCCCCTTTTCGATCATCTGTCTCGCGTACTCGGCGGCTGCCAGTAAAATTTCATTCCGGCTGCCGTAATTCAGCGCGATATTGAGGAACAATGCGTCGTTATCTTTGGTAAGGTTTTCTGCGTTCTCGATCAACTCGACGATATCCTCGGAAAGTTCCTTGCGCGAACCCATGACCGTAAGCCGTACATTGTTCCGGTGCAGGTCCGCCGTTTCGGCGCGCAGGAACATGCGCAGAAGGCGCATAAGCTCGCTGATCTCTTCCGCCGGGCGGCTCCAATTCTCGGATGAAAAACCGAACAACGTGATGTATTTCACGCCAAGTTCACCGGCGGCTTTCACCGTCCGCTTGCACGCCTCGACGCCCTGATGATGCCCCGCCGTGCGCGGCAGACCGCGCGCCTTTGCCCAGCGGCCATTGCCGTCCATGATGATTGCGATATGAAGAGGACTAGAGGATTGGAGGATTGGAGGATTGGAATAGGTCATGCGCATTTCTCATGCAAGCTATTGACCATTTTACAGATACTTGTGTATTCCGCCGTCCAAATTTGAAACTCGTCCTTTGTAATATAATCTAGCTCAAGGCAATACTTTAACCAGACCAGCATTTCATTCGCCGATCCAAAAGCCATCATCAAAAATCGCTTAAACTCCGCTTTTGATGCCTTTTGCTTGGCGAAACCTTCGGCAATGTTGGCGCAAATAGATTTACTGGAACGGCGCATTTGATCCGCAAGCGCATATTGCTCTATCTTTGGAAACCCAAGCGAACGCTTGTGAATTGATACAGATGCAACAAACGCTTTTTTCCACACATCAAGATCTTCATATGTGAAGGCAGAAGGACGTTTTTCTATTTTTTGCACGTTTCCAATCATCCAGTCCTCTAATCCTCCAGTCCTCCAATATCCAATTTCTAAAATCCAATATCCAGCTTAGACAGTCATAATATCTTTTTCTTTTTCGGACAGCATTGTGTCGATCTTCTTCACGTAATCGTCGGTGAGTTTTTGCACCTCATCGCTGTGACGCTTATTCTCATCTTCACCTTGACCGTTCGCCTTGTCTTTCTTCAGTGTTTCCATCCCGTCGCGGCGGATATTGCGCACAGCGACGCGGGCGGATTCTGCATACTGGCTGGCGACCTTCGTCAGTTCCTTGCGGCGGTCCTGATTGAGTTCTGGAACAGGAATACGGATCAAATTTCCATCCGGCGCAGGGTTCAATCCAAGGTTCGCATCACGAATGGCTTTCTCTACGGCTTTGACCGAACCGGAATCCCAAACCTGAACAGTGAGCAAACGCGGCTCCGGCACCGAAATGCTGCCAACCTGTGTGAGCGGCATGCGCGATCCGTACACTTCGACCGTGATCGTATCGAGCATCGCCGTGCTGGCGCGCCCCGTACGCAGACCGGAAAATTCGTGTTTGAGCGCGTCCACCGAAGCTTCCATGCGCTTTTTAATATCTTCTTTGTTGAATAACATTTTGTCCTCTTTTTTAACACGAAGTAACGAAGTTAAGAAGTTCACGAAGCTATAATACAAACCTTCTTATGGCGCTCTTAAAATAAGGATCGCCAAAGTTAATTAAAAGGCCCGTTTTTATATTTGCTATTCTCATATAACTTAATATTTGCGCCGTATGGGCATTCATAATCTTTTCAACTATGCTTTCCAACATCCCTGAACCCAGCGTTTGATGAATCGTAAACGCTGCATCAACCACTTGTTTGGAAAGTGGATCAAAATCAATCTTCGTGATCTTCGCGGCTTCTTCCATACTTCGTGTTAAAACCTTATTTATTCCCAACAGTCGTAAACGTACCGGACCCCATCATCACCCGCGCGAAATTGCCTTCTTCGCGCACGTTGAAAATCATGATCGGGATATTGTTTTCACGGGCCAATGAGATCGCCGTCGCATCCATCACACGCAAATCTTTGGTCAGGACATCCATGTAAGACACGCTCTCATAACGCTTGGCGCTCGGGTCTTTCTTCGGATCGGCAGTGTAAACGCCATCAACCTTCGTACCCTTCAAAATCGCGTTGCAATTCATTTCAGACGCGCGCAGCGCGGCGGTGGTGTCTGACGTAAAATACGGGTTGCCCGTACCCGCCGCAAAAATCACGACGCGGCCTTTTTCCATGTGACGCATCGCTTTCCTGCGGATATACGGCTCACAAATCGCGGACATGGGAATAGCCGACATCACGCGCGTATCCACCTTCAATTGTTCGAGCGCGGATTGCAGCGCCAGCGCATTGATGACGATGCCGAGCATGCCCATATAATCGGCCTGCGTCCGGTCCATCCCTTCCGCCGCGCCCGACACACCGCGGAAAATGTTCCCCGCGCCGACCGACACGCAAACCTCGACGCCCATATCGATCACTTCTTTGATATCGCGCGCAACGCGGTTGAGTGTTTTTGAATCCAGCCCGAATTCCTTTTCGCCCATCAGGACTTCGCCCGACATTTTCAAAAGAACGCGCTTGTATTGAATTTTCGGGTTCAGCTTGGGCTTCTCGGCAGTCATTGTCATAATTTCTCGCTCTATTCTAAATCCTTGCCAAAATACGGGATAACATAGCCCCTGTCCATAAAAGTCCTCTCCCTTCAGGGAGAGGGGATTTTCTACCCTTGCGCGGGCGCTGGCACGGCTCGTTGTCTGGCCACGTAAGCCCTCTGCCATGCGCGATGATTCTCACGGCTCTCCAGAAGCTCTGCAAGCTCTTCCTCGGTGCTCACCACGGTCATCACAGGCCGAACCCCCCGGCGCATCTTGATATCACTCGGCCACGGTTTTTTTCTCCGCTGGATTGCGCCTTCCAGATATTCATCCACCGCCGCCAGATCGCGCCGCACAGCGCCCTTCTCAATCCACGATCCGTACACATCACGGACGAAATCTAAAACATCCATACGCCGGGGCAAACCACGCTTTTGCCTCGTCCGCCACTGATTTTGCGCGGCGTGTCGGCGAAATTGTTCATGCAACGGCACTCCATCCATTGGGCGAACCTCGCAAAGAAAATCCCGGCTTTCGCCGGGATGATGAATAGTCTTTAAGCGCTCTTGGCTGTTGCTGCCACTTCGGCGGCAAAATCCACTTCTTCTTTTTCGATCCCCTCGCCGAGCTGGATACGGGCATAGGATGTCAGGGCGACAGGCGCGCCGACATCTTTGGCGGCATCTTCCAGCACCTTGCTGATCTTGAGGCTGGGGTTCATGACGAAATTCTGTTCGAGCAGAACGATGTCTTCATAGAATTTGCGTATGCCGCCTTCGAGTTTTTTCTCAACGATGTCCGGCTTGGTGCCTTCGGCAATCGCTTTTTCGCGCAGGACGTTGCGTTCGCGTTCCAGCGTCGAAGCATCAACATCTTCTTTTTTGAGGAATTTCGGGAAGGCAGCAGCGGCATGCATCGCGATCTGTTTGCCGAGCGCTTCCAGCTTCGCCTTATCGCCCGTGGATTCCAGCGCGACCAGAACGCCGATCTTGCCGAGGTTTGGCGCAACCGCATTGTGCATGTAACCGACGACAACGCCGTCATTGACGGACAGCTTTGCCATGCGGCGGATCGTCATGTGCTCGCCGATTTTGGCGATCTTGTCCGTGAGGTTTTCGGAAACGGGTTTACCGTTCAGGTCAGCGGACAGAAGACCTTGCAGATCGTTCGCACCATTGGCTTTTTCCGTGACGGATTTAACGAACGCCTGGAACTCATCGTTACGTGCGACGAAATCGGTTTCGGAGTTTACTTCGACGACGACGCCCGTCTTGCCGTTCGTTTGAATGGCGACAAGGCCTTCTGCGGCCGTGCGCGAAGATTTCTTGGCGGCTTTGGACAAGCCTTTTTTGCGCAGCCAGTCAACCGCCGCTTCCATATCGCCATTGTTTTCAACGAGAGCGGCCTTGGCATCCATCATGCCTGCGCCTGTGTCTTCGCGAAGTTGTTTTACCATTGATGCTGTGATTTCAGCCATTTTGTATTCCTCTATTGATTTGTAAGAACTGTCATCCTGAGCGAAGCGAAGGATCTCAGGATGACAGCATATTAATTAACCAGCGTTCGCTGCTTTTTTCGTGGCGCCCGCTTCCGCTTCGGCTACTTCACCCGGCGTTGGGCCGTCTGGTTCAGGCGCGCCCGCTTTTGGCAATTTGACCTTTACATCAACGGCGGCGCCGGCGTCTTTGCCGGAACGCACCACTTCGGCCTGAATACCATCGAGGATCGCTTCAGCGGCGAGATCGCAATAAAGTTCGATCGCACGCAGAGCGTCATCGTTTCCTGGGATCGGGTAATCAACGCCTTTTGGCGAAGAATTCGAATCCAGGATCGCGAAAACCGGAATGCCGAGCTTGTTGGCTTCTTGCACAGCGATGTCTTCCTTGTTCACATCAATGATGAACAGAGCGTCCGGCTGGCCGCCCATTTCCTTGATTCCGCCGAGCGAGAGTTCGAGTTTCTCTTTTTCGCGGGAGATCATCAGCGTTTCTTTTTTCGTCAAGCCCGATGCCGGGTTGGCGAGCAAAGCGTCAACTTCGCGCAGACGGTTGATAGAAACGGAAATGGTTTTCCAGTTCGTCATCATCCCGCCTAGCCAACGGTGGTTGACGTAGTACTGGCCGCAACGTTTTGCGGATTCAGCGACTTTATCTTGTGCTTGGCGCTTCGTGCCGACGAACAGGACGCGGCCGCCATTGGCGACGATATCGCGCATGGCTTTGAGGGCCGTGTTCAGCATCGGGACGGATTGTTGAAGGTCGAGAATGTGGATTCCGTTACGCACACCGAAGATGTACGGGCGCATTTGCGGGTTCCAGCGGCGTGTGTGGTGACCAAAGTGAACGCCTGCTTCGAGAAGTTGGCGCATAGTGAATTGCGGCATAGCCATGGATATGGTTCTCCTTTTTATATCCGGTTATTTCCTCGGTAAGCCTTGGTTTCATAAGCGCCCTCAAGGGGTTAGCCCATCAACACCGGTTTAGGAACTTACCTGTGAATTTGAAAGCACATGCTTTCTTGGGCGGTTTATGCCCCGCCGGGCCCGGAAATGCAAGGGAAAAAGCCAGAAATCTGGCTCCTTATCGCCATCAGCGTTAACCACCGCTCCAATGTCATCCCCCGGCTTGACCGGGGGATCCAGTCTGGATTCCCCGCCTTCGCGGGGAATGACAGCATAAAATATTATTGACATAATATGCAAGATATGGCATTTACCTGAACAGCTAGAAGGCCCCAATGTCAGTGCAAATGTACAAAAAACTGAAACGGCAAAACGGTGAACAATTCGCGCAAACCCTGCGCAATTTTCACGGCGGGCTATTGGATATTCCGGACCTCGACAAAATCGTCCGCCATGCGGGACGCGACGTGGAACCGCTGCTCCCCTATCTCATAGGCCTCAAGGCTTCCCTCGACGACAAGGCCGCCGCCCCCGCGCCAGAACAGCCGGGCGATCCGTTCGCCCTGCTCGATCAGGCGGGATACGATGCCATTCACGCCGACACGCTCGAAAAACAGAACAGCATCGCATGCTATTTCGCGCCGGACGAACTGCTCTGCACGTTCAACGATGCCGCACGCCACCAAGAATACCACATCGTACATGCCGTCAAAAAAAACGTGGGTGATATCCACCGTGCAGATTTCACCGGCAAGGAAAAACGTCAGGATGCATACGGCACCTCCGTCATCTCTATCCAGATGCTCAAATCGGGCGGGTTTATAAAAATTACGAACCGTTACAACCACAAAGTCGATGGTGCAGACAACACGTTCGGCAGCAACCCCGATAGTATTATCTACGGGCTCTCATCCGCATTGAAAAAACAGTTCAACGTCGATTTCATAGCTTCAGCTGAGGAATTGCGCGACGATTTTGTCTTTGTCGGCAATCAGATATTCCAATTCCACATGGAAATAAACAACATTTACTACGGCAAGGATGCATGGGTCGAAAAAGGCGCGCTGCATATAGTCAATAAATCCGCGGGCGATGCACTGTTTGATGGTTTCCTGTTCGACAACAAAACCAAAACGCTGAAAAAAATAGATCCAGCCTCCGAAGACAGCTTCGCGGACGATTTTAACCGCGATTATGGGGGCAATAAAGGCCTGCACACCCAAAGCGGCAATCTGCTGCTGGACTGTGATGTTTTGATCGGCGCGAAAGACTCGCGCATCACAACACTGCATCTTCCCGCCCTCACCGCAATGGGCAATGGCTGTCTTCGCGATGCCGAAGTCCTAACGCAAGTTGACATCCCCGCCCTCACCGTGATGGGCGATTACTCCCTTTGCGACGCCTACGCCTTGAGGCGGTTTGACGCTCCTGCCCTCACCGAGATGGGTGCTCACTGCCTAAACCAAGCCATCACTTTGACGCAATTTGTCGCCCCTGCGCTCACCGCGATGGGCAACAGCTGCCTTTACGACGCCAGATCCCTGACGCAATTTAACGCCCCAGCCCTCACCAAGATGGGCAGAGCTTGCCTTTGCGAAACTAAATCCCTGACACGATTTGACGCCCCAGCCCTCACCAAGATGGACGATCACTGCCTTCACAGGGCTCTGGCCCTCACGCAGCTCAACACTCCCGCTCTCATTGAAATGGGCAATGACTGCCTTAGCTACGCTCCTGCTCGCGAGCAGCTTAGGGGTAGGTTCACTCTGCAATCAACAGGCACTATAAAGTATTTTCAGCCTGTGGCCTGCCCGTAGACGAATTGTTTATTCTGTTTCCTACAAAAACATGGTATAATGCAACCATAAAGGCCGCGCATGCGGCCTTTTTCTATTCGTTAATTCTGACCAACTTTAACCTTTTGCAAGAAAATCGACGCGGAACGAACTGAACAGAAGTTAAAGCTGGTCAGAATTAACCACCCCTATGTCATCCTCACCCACAATGTCATCCTCCGGCTTGACCGGAGGATCCATGGATTCCCCGATCAAGTCGGGGAATGACAACATAGGGAATAGGCCTTACCCGTCACAGGATGACAATGGTGGAACTTACCGCTCCGCGATCCTGATAACGCCCGGCGTGGACCTAATGGCCGCGATAGCGGCGGGCGACATGCTCCACTTGCCCTTGAGCGCGATCTCGGCGACCTGCCCATCGGACAGATGCGCGAACACGTTGACCTTCACGCCGCCCTGTCCTTCAACGGCGATCAAGTCATGGATGCGCTTCACCGGCGCGGCAGCATCGATATGAACGCTAAGCTCGGCCAGCTTGCTGGCCAGCAACTCATCGAGCGGGGAGATCGTCTGGCCGAGCAATCGAACCTGCTCATCCTTGACATCGGCGTCGCAACCCAGCAGCAGCGCCGTTCCGGGTTCCAAGAACGGCCGCGCCTTTGATAACGTCTCGGAGAAGATCATGACCTCATACACGCCCGTTGCATCCGACATTTGCAAGAACGCGAACTTGTTGCCGGATTTGGAAGACACCTTCTCCACCTTCTTGATCAGGATGCCCGCCATCTGCACGCGGCCCGATGCCTTGCGGTCCAACTCCTCGCGCAGATGCGAAAACGGGATGATCTTCATACGCTCTAGCTGCGCGGTCTTGGTGTCAAGCGGATGCGATGACAGGTAGAACCCGATCGCATCGAACTCATAACGGAGGCGCTCAAGCACATCCCATTCCTGCATCTCACGCATCGGCGGCAGAGCAGCCGCGCCTTGCGGTTCACCGAACAGGCTAACCTGTCCGCTTGAACGCTCATCCGCCTGCGTAATCGCATGACGGAGCAGTTGCTCGATGTTCTCATAGAGCTGCGCGCGCTTGGGATAGATGCAATCGAACGCACCCGCGCAGACCAGTTGTTCGAACTGCTTCTTGTTGATGACCCGTGCATCGAGGCGACCGATGAAATCCGGCAAGTCCTTGAACGCGCCCTTCTCCGCCCGTTCCTGCACCAGCTTCTCCATCGCGCCGTGACCGACGCCTTTGAGCGCGGCGAGCGCGTAGCGGATCTTCGCATCCTCAACCGCAAACATCACGCCCGACTTGTTGATGTCTGGTGGGACGAGCGGAATGCCCATACGCTGTGTCTCCTGCTTGAAGATCGCGAGCTTGTCCGTGTTGCCGTAGTCGAGCGTCATCGACGCCGCCATGAACTCCACCGGGTAGTTGGCCTTCAGCCACGCTGTCTGATACGCCACAATCGCATAGGCCGCCGCGTGCGACTTGTTGAACCCGTAACCCGCGAACTTCTCGATCTGGACGAAGATCATCTCCGCCTGATCTTCAGGCACGTTCGAATGCTCCTTCGCGCCCTTGACGAACATCGCTTGCTGCGCGTCCATTTCGGACTTGATCTTCTTACCCATAGCGCGGCGAAGCAAGTCAGCGCCGCCGAGCGTGTAGCCAGACAGAATCTGCGCCGCCTGCATAACCTGCTCCTGATACACCATGATGCCGTAAGTCTCCTCCAGCATCGGTTGCAGCTTGGGATGCAGGTAATCCGGCTTCTCGTGGCCATCCTTGACCGAAATGTACTTGGGGATGTTGTCCATAGGCCCCGGACGATACAACGCGACGAGCGCGATGATGTCTTCGATGCGGTTCGGCTTCATACGCCGCAGCGTGTCCTTCATGCCCGAACTTTCAAGCTGGAAGATACCGACCGATTCCCCGCGTGCAATCATGTCGTACGCCTTCATGTCATCGAGCGGAATCTGGAGAATGTCGATCTTCTCGCCCGTCGTCTGCTCGACCAGTTCCAAGGCCTTCTGCACAACAGTCAATGTCTTGAGGCCAAGGAAGTCGAACTTCACCAAACCCGCCTGTTCGACATACTTCATGTTGAACTGCGTGACGGGCATATCGGATCGTGGGTCTCGATAGACAGGCGATAGTTGGTAAAGCGGGCGGTCCGAAATCACAACGCCTGCCGCGTGTGTCGATGCGTGGCGGTACAGGCCTTCTAGCTGCAACGCAATGGAAATCAGCTTCTGACTGTTCTCATCCTTGTCGCGTTCGGCGCGCAAATCCGCGTCTGAATCGAGCGCCTGTTGCAGCGTCACAGGATTCGCCGGATTGTTCGGGATCATCTTGGCAAGGCGGTCCACTTGCCCGTATGGAATCTGGAGCACTCGTCCAACATCGCGCACAGTGTTACGCGCCTGTAACTTACCGAAGGTGATGATCTGCGCCACACGGTCCTTGCCGTAGCGGTCCTGCACATAGCGGATGACTTCATCGCGCCGGTCTTGGCAGAAATCGACGTCGAAGTCCGGCATAGACACACGTTCTGGATTGAGGAATCGTTCGAACAGCAGGTTGAATTGCAGCGGATCAAGGTCGGTGATCTTAAGCGCCCACGCGACGACCGAACCCGCTCCTGAGCCGCGCCCCGGACCGACCGGAATGCCGTGATCCTTCGCCCATTTGATAAAGTCGGACACGATCAGGAAGTAGCCGGGGAATCCCATCTTCTCGATCGTATCCAATTCGAACTCCAGACGGTCTTGATACGGTTTCGGGTCCGTGCCTTCGGCGGTGTAGTTATCAATCCGCCATTTCAGGCCCTCGCGCGCCTGTGCTCGAAGTTCATCGGCCTCGCCCCGCCCGCTGTCTGTTTTGAACGGCGGCAAAATGGGCTTGGTGGCCTGTAGCAGGAAGTGGCAACGCTTGGCTATCAAGCGCGTGTTGATGATCGCTTCCGGTAAATCCTTGAACATCTTCTCCATATCTTCGGATGATTTGAAGAAATGGTGTTTGCTTACCTTGCGACGCTCAGCTTCGTTCACATAGCGGCCTTCGGCGATACACAAAAGCGCGTCATGCGCCTCGTGCATAGACGGATCGGCGAAATAGCAATCGTTGGTGGCAACGAGCGGTACATTCTCGCGGTACGCGAAATCGATTAGCGCAGGCTCATTATGATCTTCGGTTGCTAGATTGTGCCGTTGTAATTCTATGTAAAAACGATCACCAAATGCCGCTTTCAAAAACATCAGGCGCTTTTCATCAAGTACGCCAGACGTCGGCCCACCAGACAGACAGATAATGCCATCCGAACATTCTGCCACCGCATCATAGTTCGCAACAAAATCCTTACCGCCCGCGCCTTGCATATAGGCATCGCTCACCAGCTTGCAGAGATTAAGATAGCCGTCCTTGCTTTGAACCAGCAGGACGATCTGCGCACCGTCATCCATCGTGATTTGTGATCCGATGATCGGCTGCACGCCTTCATCCGCCGCAGCCATGGCAAATTCCAACGCGCCGAACAGATTGTTCGTGTCGGTCACTGCCACGGCGGGCATGTCGTTATATTTGCAGCGCTTCACCAGATCTTTGATCTGGATCGCGCCTTCGGCGAGCGAATACGCCGAATGAACATGCAAATGAATGAAGGGTTCCATACAGCCAAGTTACAAGCTACAAGTTACAAGTTGCAAGAGAGAATGTCTTAATTCTGGCAACTTGTACCTTGTAACTAATAGCTAATTATCCGGCCCGCTTTAAGTTCCAGAATACGATCCATGCGCTCGGCAAGGTCCATATTGTGGGTGGCAATCATCGCGCCGATGCCTGAACTGCGGACCAGATCGGTCAGCATTTCGAACACGCTGTTCGATGTTTCAGGGTCAAGATTCCCGGTCGGCTCATCGGCCAGCAGCAGCTTCGGGCTATTCGCCAAAGCGCGGGCCATAGCAACACGTTGCTGTTCCCCACCGGAAAGGCGGGCCGGACGGTGATCCATGCGGTGATCGAGTTTTAGCCGCGTCAAAAGCTCGGTTGCTCGTGTTTCCGCTTCCCTCTTTGATTTACCCGCGATCATTTGCGGGATCACGACATTTTCAAGCGCCGAAAATTCGGGAAGCAAATAATGAAACTGATACACGAAACCGATGAATTGACGCCGCAACGCAGTACGGTGTTCGTCATCGCCATTCGCCCTAGCTTCTTGCCCTGCGATAAAGATTTTACCGGCAGTCGGCTTATCCAAAAGTCCCGCCATCTGGAGCAGTGTTGATTTACCTGACCCAGACGGGCCGACCAACGCGACAATCTCACCGGCTTTTACTTCGATATCGATATTGTGCAGGATATTGAGGTTTTCACCGCCCTGCTGATACACGCGCTGCAAATCTTGCGTTTTTAAAAGCACTTCACTCATAGCGTAGCGCCTCCACCGGATCGAGGCGCGATGCGCGCCATGCAGGGTAGATAGTTGCCGCGATGGAAATCACAAGCGCCATGCCGACAACCGTTATCACCTCTTCCCATTCGATAATGGCCGGAAGTTGCGAGAGGAAGTAAATTTCTGCCGAGAATAATTCCGTACCGGTCATGTTTTGTAAAAACTGACGGATGCTTTCTATGTTCACGGCGAACAGAATACCAATCAGCGCGCCAAAGAATGTTCCGGCAAAACCGATGCTCGCTCCCGTCAGAACAAAGATACGAAGCATCATGCCGCGCGATGCGCCCATCGTGCGCATGATTGCAATATCCTTGCCCTTGTCTTTAACCAACATAATCATGGAAGATATAATATTAAACGCCGCGACGATAATGATGAGCGTTAAAATCAGAAACATCACGTTCCGTTCAACATTTAGCGCATTGATAAAAGATTTGTTGGCATCGCGCCAATCATAAACTTTGGCCTCATCACGCACAGCGAATTTAATATCTTCTTTTACCCGCGTGATATTCATGGGCGAATCTGCCATGATTTCGAGTGTGTTTACGGCGTTATCGAGTTGAAAAAACTGCTGCGCCGCTTCAAGCGGCATAAAGACGAAGCCATTGTTATATTCATACATGCCGACATCAAACACGATAGCAACGCGGTATGCGCCTGATCGTGGCACAGTGCCGAACGGCGTTGCTTTCCCCTTGGGCGACAACAGCGTGATATTATCGCCGATCTTGATATTCATACGTTCGGCCATGGATTTGCCGATGGCGACATTCGTATCTTTGAACGATGTCAGATCACCCGCGACAATTCCGTCCGATAAAATCGGCTTGGTGGCAAAATCCTCGCGCGAAAGACCACGCACCATAGCGCCGCTCGCCGCACCTTGGACGGAGACAAGAACTTGCCCTTCCACCATCGGGCGAACACTTGTAACACCTGCGGTATTTTCGATCTTATCAACCATGGCCATGTAATTATAAATCGGGCCGTTTTGCGCATAAACATTCAGGTGACCGTTCAGACCAAGAATACGGCTTACGAGTTCTTCCCTGAACCCGTTCATCACCGACATAACAATGATGAGCGTTGCCACGCCCAACATGATCCCAAGGAACGAAAATCCCGCGATGACAGACACAAATCCTTCGGCCTTGCGTGCCCGCAAGTACCGTCCGGCCATCATTCGTTCAAAGGGGGAAAACGCCATCAATACGACTTCGCGATCAGGATTTTCTGGCCGTTATCTTCGAACGGCATACAACGGCTGGAAAGCTTGTATTCGGTTTTCACTGCCTCAAGCGCCGAGTCTTTTAAAACATCGACAGGCATGCGGACAAAACCGATTTTATCGGCCGCATAAAAATCACGGATATCACCAACTGTTTTTGCATCATGCGTGTTGTCGTCACGAAATTTACGGTTGCGGGACAGCAGCGCGTCGTGAATGTCATCGAGCGTGCCCTGAATTTTGGCCATGAATTCATCGACCGTGCAGGTGAGTTTGGAATCCTTGCCGATATCGCGACGAACGAAGGTGACGGAATTGGCTTCCATCTCGCGCTGGCCAATTTCTACACGCACAGGAATGCCTTTCTTAACGGCTTCCCACATTTTATCGGGTGTGCGCATATCGCGTGCGTCTACCTTAGCAGCAAAGCCTGCTTTTTTGAGCTGTGCAGAAATCTTGTCACAGAAATCTATCAGCGCGCCCTTGCCTGTTTCGTCTTTGATGACAGGCAAAATAATGACCTGAACAGGTGCAATGCGCGGTGGCATAATCATGCCGTCATCATCGCCATGCATCATGATAAGACCGCCGATGGTCCGCGTGCTGTAGGCCCATGATGTGGTATTGGCGTAAGCCTCCTTGCCGTCGCGCCCCTGGAACTTGATGCCGATGGAACGCGAGAAATTCTGGCCAAGGTCGTGCGTGGTCGCCGCCTGCAGCGCCTTGCCGTCCTGCATCATTGCCTCAAACCCGATCGTGTTGATCGCGCCAGGGAAACGTTCTTCGGGTGTTTTTGGACCGCAATAGCCGGTGAAAGCCAGGTATTCTTCGAAGAATTTTTTGTATAGGCCCATGACATGCAGTGCGTCCGCGTTCGCCTCTTCAGGCGTTTCGAACGCGCAATGGCCTTCGTGCCAGAAAAATTCGGACGTGCGTAAGAACAGGCGCGTGCGCATCTCCCAGCGCATAACGTTGCCCCACTGATTTAGCTTCAGCGGCAGGTCACGATATGATTGTACCCAACGCGCCATCGCATCGCCGATGATAGTTTCCGATGTCGGGCGGATAACATATGGCTCTTCCAGTTCAGCAGCTTTCGCAGGCTGCAATCCACCCTTCGCGTCTTTTTCGAGGCGGTGGTGCGTGACTACTGCGCATTCTTTGGCAAAGCCATCAACATGCTCCGCTTCTTTCGCAAGAAAACTCACGGGGATCAGCAACGGAAACACGCAATTCTGGATGCCGTAATCTTTCAACCACGGATCAAAAATCTTGGTCATGTTTTCCCACAGCGCCGTGCCATAGGGTTTGATGATCATCGATCCGCGCACGGGAGAATTTTCTGCAAGGTCAGCCGCTTTCACGACTTCCTGATACCATTCGGGGAAATCTTCCGCGCGTGTTGGCGTAATCGCGGTTTTCGCATTGGTTTTTTGCGCAGGATTGTTCATTCGTACCCTTCTTCCGATAATGGCCGTTACTTTACGGTATCCGGGGGCGTCTGTCCATTGGCCGGAGGCACGGATTCGGCTGGCTTTTGGCCACATAAAACATAGACCTGATTGGTTAAATCCTGGCCGTTATAGGTCACACGGCCACCGGGCTCGATTTCGAGAAAGCCAAGTGTCCCTTCCATTTGCAGGCCCTGGATATTCTGGTTTTGAAGACGCTGCGCCAGATCGACCGATAACGGCACTATAATCGTCTGCTGTTCCAGCCCCATTGGCACGGCATTGATATCGGCAGGTACAACAGGTTTGCCGTGGACATCGACGCCCGGCTGATAGGCGACATCGGCGGCAGGCTTATGTTCGGGCAACAGACGGCATTCCGGGGGAATGGTTTCTTGTGCCATTGCTACTGTTGTCATTCTGAGGGCTGCAAGCCCGAAGAATCCCAGTGTCGCGACAATAGAGATCCTTCGCTTACGCTCAGGATGACAGAATAATTTTTTCATTTGACAATATCCTCCTGCGCCATTTGTTTGGCTATGTCGTAAAAATCGATCACATCGAACTTAATGAGTAAGAATACGGCAAGCCATAAAGCCGCCGCAACAAACGCCGTGATAATGAATTTCTGCTTCATGCGCGGATTGGCGGGAGCACCCGCGGCATTGCCAAGATCGGTTTGATCCGGCGGCTGGTTTCCCCATGGTAAAACCATGAAAATCGCCAGCCAATAGAGCATTATATAAAGAATGATCCCGGTAAAGACGCTCATATCTTACACCCGGACCAGATGCACCGTCGTTTTTGGTTTCATCTGCAATTTATGCTGGACGAAGCGGCGGATGCCGATGCGCATTTCCTCGGCAATAAAATTATCATCATACAATTCTTCACGCGTCATATCGGCGAGGATATCTTCGATCTCATCAATGATTTCGTCTTCGAATTTCTTACCGTCATCGGCTTCAGGATCGATTAAACCAACAGTAGAGATTTGAGCATCGGTCACAAGGGCGCCTCGTGCATTCATCACAAGGGTCGCGTGTACCGTCCCTGAGAATTGAAGTTTGCGTCGTTGCACAATGGCCTGATGCCCCGCATCGATAATGCGGCCCGGTTCCACAGCCAGCAAACCGGTTTCGACATGATCGATTACCTGCGGTGTTCCGGGATACAGACGAATAACAGATCCATTGTTCGGGACAATCGCATTAGGTACTTGCAGATCAAGCGCCAGCGCTGCATGTGCTTCCAGCATCGTACGCTCACCATGCACGGCGATCACCGTGTTCGGTTTTACCCATTGCAGCATCTGAGTAATTTCATCACGCGCCGGATGGCCAGAAACGTGGATGCAATGCAGCGTGTCACGCGGAGATATGCTTTTCACACGTGAAGCGGCCAGATTGTTTTTGACCGTGATAATTTCGCGTTCATTACCCGGAATAGGCCGCGCCGAGAAAATAACCGTGTCGCCCTCGCGAAACGTAATTTCTTGATGCTCACCGCGCGCGATCCGTGCCAACTGCGCCCGCGCCTCGCCCTGCGACCCTGTAACGATCATCACAACGCGTTCATCGGGGAGATAGCCGACATCTTCCTCATCTACAAATTGCGGTATGTCTTTGAGGTATCCGCAATCACGTGCCACCGACACCATCGTGTGAAGAGAACGACCCATCAATGCAACTTGACGCCCACTTTCCTGTGCGGCTAGGCAAATGGATTTCAAACGGCCAATGTTCGATGCAAAAATCGTCACCGCGATGCGGCCCTTGCATTCTTTCATGAGCGCAGCGAGACCCTTTTCTACATCATCTTCGGAACCGGACACGCCATCAACTTCGGCATTGGTAGAATCGCCGATGTAAGCCAAAACACCTTTCTGGCCAAATTTCTGAAACGGCGCCGGGTCCGTAGGGCGGTCGATCGTCGGGTTTGGATCGAGATTCCAGTCACCGCTGTGAACGACATTTCCAACATCCGTTTCGATGAACAATGCCGCCGTCTGAGGCACAGAATGTGTCACGGGCGTGAAGGTAATGGTAAAAGGTTTGAGCGTGATTTTTTCATGTGCGCCAACTTCAATCACTTCCGCATCGCGACAGGCCGGATTTTCGCTCATCTTCTTACGCAAGACAGCCGCCGTAAACGGTGATGCATAGATGGGGCAACGAAAACGCGGCCATAAATGCGCAACTGCGCCGATATGGTCTTCATGCGCGTGGGTGATGATCATACCCACAACATCTTTTTTGCGTTCTTCAATGAATTTCGGATCGGGCAGCAGAATATCGATGCCGGGAAACCGTTCATCGGCAAAACCAAGGCCACAGTCAATTACTAGCCACTTGTTCTGATAGCCATAGACGTTCAGATTGACACCGAACTGTTCGGCGCCGCCGAGCGGAATAAAATAAAGTTCGTCTTTTTTAAAGTTCATATAATTCTTACGCTGCTTTCGCCGTTTTTGCTTGCTCGTATATGGCGATGAGACCTTTGAGCGTTAAATCTTCATCCGTTTTTTCAATGATGTCTGTTCCTTGCGCGATCAAGGACGCTAACCCGCCTGTCGCCAGAACATAAGGCTTTACGCCCATTTCCTTGCTGATGCGGGCGACAAGCCCTTCGATCATGCTGACATAGCCCCAATAAACGCCCGAATGCATGGCGTTAACCGTATCGCGGCCGATTACGCTATCGGGCTTTTTAACACCGATCTTGGGAAGTTTTGCAGTGGCTTGGTGTAACGCGGCCATGGAAAGATTGATTCCCGGCGCGATGATCCCGCCGCAATGCGCGCCGTCTGCGTCTATCACATCGAACGTCGTGGCCGTTCCGAAATCCATCACGATCGCCGGGTATTTATAATGCGCCTTGACCGCCATTGCATTGACGATACGGTCCGCGCCCATTTCCTCGGGCTTGTTCAATTTAATAACGAGATTTTTGGAAACCAGTTCCTGATCGACCATCGCGTACGAGCACTGAAAATTTCTTTCGCACAATCTTTTTAGATTAAAATTAGAATCCGGCACGACGGAACTGATGATCGCGTCCGTGATTTGCGAAAATTTCAAACCCGCCTGTTCGAATAGCGGATATAGCCATGACGCGTATTCATCCGCCGTGCGGTTTGCATCGGTCTTGCAACGCCACGCATGCAAAACTTTTTTTCCGTCATACAGGGCGAACACAATATTCGTGTTGCCCGCATCGATTGCCATCAACATGTTTAGTTCACTCCAAAATGGACTTCACCCGCAGTGAATATCCTTTGCTGCCCGTCTACGTTCGCGATCAACGCCCCGTTTTCATCTATACCTTCGAAAATTCCTTCATAGGCGATCTCCGGCAGGCGGATTTTCATATTCTGGCCCAAGCCATGGGCCTGTTTTAACCACGCTTCGCGAAACTGCGCAAATCCTTTGTTTTGCCATGATGTATAGCGATCCAGCAGTTTGGCCAGATACAGGTCCCGGAATTTATTGACGAAAACGGGTTCGCGCTTAATCTGGTCGAGCCCCACGGCCCCTTCCGGCGGGGCGAAAATATTGATGCCAGTGCCGACAATCAGGTAATCCACGCGGCCATGCTTATCAAGCTTGCTCTCCAACAGGATGCCCGAAACCTTCTTCCCGTCGATCAGAATGTCGTTCGGCCATTTGAGGGTTTTTGTGTGCGATGGACCGATAACTTCACTCATTGCATCCGAGAGCGCGAGCGCGACTACAAACGCCATCTGCCCGGCTTTATCCGCCTTGCACGATGGGCGCAGCAGCAGTGACATATAGAGGTTACCCATCGGCGAAGCCCAGTCATTACCATGACGCCCGCGCCCCTTTGTCTGTTGAAGCGATTGTATAGCCAGTCCTTCCGGCTCACCCGTTTCGGCAAGGCTGCGCACCATATCCTGCGTGCTCGGCGTCGTGCCCAGCACCTGGATGCGCCAGAAATCATCCATCGAAGATAACACCAACCGCATCCCGGCAAATCTCCACAAGAGGAGAAGGATTCAATGCGAAAACGAGGACGAACAGAACGGTCAGTCCCACGGTCATGTCACGGGCAAGCGGTACTTCACTGTCGAACGCAGGCGCGGGTTCATCGAAGAACATCACCTTGATGATGCGAAGATAGTAATAAGCGCCGACAACCGAAGTTAAAACGCCGAACACCGCCAGCCCGAAATACCCGGCATCGACCGCGGCCTGAAACACCACCAGTTTGCTGAAGAACCCGGCGAGTGGGGGTATGCCGCTCATCGAGAACATCAGCAGCGCAAGCGCATAGGCGAAAATGGGAGAATGGCGCGAGGCACCCGCAAGATCGGAAATCTGTTCGACCGCCTGCCCGTTCCTGCGCATACACATGACAAGGCTGAATGTACCCGCCGTCATCATCATATAGATAAGCATATAGACCAGAACGGCGCCCACGCCGCCGGGAGTTCCTGCCGCAAGACCGACGAGTGCAAAGCCCATATTAGCTATTGAAGAATAAGCCAACAGACGCTTGATATTATTTTGCATCAGCCCCGCAAACGCACCCAGACCCATAGAGAGAGCGGATAGTATCCAGATGATCTGCTGCCATTGTTCAGGCACATAGCCGAACGCCGAAAACAGCAGTCGTATCAGAAGCGCGATGGCCGCCAGCTTTGGCACCATGGCGAAAAAGGCGGTAACGGATGTCGGCGCACCTTCGTAAACATCCGGTGTCCACATATGGAACGGCACGGCGGAAATTTTGAAGGCCAGTCCGACGATCAAGAACACCATGCCGATCAGAACGCCCAGTTGCGGCGTTTCATAAAGCGCGGCATGGATCGTATCGAAGTTGGTCGAACCGGTATAACCGTAAACCAGCGACGCGCCGAACAGCAGCATCCCCGAAGAAATCGCGCCCAGCACGAAATATTTTAAACCCGCCTCGGAAGAGCGCCCGTCATCACGGCGGATGGATGCCAGAACGTAAAGCGCAAGGGATTGCAATTCCAGCCCCATATATAACGAAATCAGGTCATGTGCAGAAACCATCAGCATCATGCCAAGGCCCGCAAAGAGCATAAGAATTGGATATTCAAACCGCGCGAACTTTTCTTCTTGCAGATACTGGACCGACAGCAGGGTCGAAACGATAAGCCCGAACAACAGCATTAGTTTTACGACGCCGCCGAATTTATCCATCACGAACATGCCGTTCAAGATCGTCACACGTTCCCAGCCAGTCATCAGGAGAAGTACGGCGGCAACGCCAAATGCGATCGCACACAGCCATGAAATCGCCGAAGTCGCTTTATCACCATGGAATACGCCAAGGACAAGCAGTACAAGTCCCGCCACCGCCAAGAAAAGCTCCGGCACCATCGGGGTTAGCTGCAGAAATGAGATATCAATCATGGATAGCCTCTTTGGCGCTGGCGTCCGGATTCACATCGGCATGGGCGTAGTTTTCAACCCCGTCCTTGGTCGTTTGATAGCGCTGCATTAACGCACCGACCGTGGGGGAGATATTCTTCATCACCAGACCCGGCGCAACGCCGAACACGATCACCATAATCGCCAGCGGAACAAGATAGGCGAATTCCGTTTTTGTTAAGTCCGGCATAGCGGCGGCATCCTTGTTCTTCTGCTCTCCGAAAATAACTTTCCTGTAAAGCACCAGCATATAAGCCGCGCCAAACACCACGCCCGTCGTTGCGAAGAAGGCGACATAGGTGTTGACCTGGAACGCTGCCAGAAGGGTTAGAAATTCGCCGACGAAACCGGATGTTCCCGGCAGACCAACGGAACCCAGCATCAGGATCATAAAGACTGTCGCGTATTTGGGCATATTTTTGACAAGCCCGCCGTAACGCGCGATCTCACGCGTATGCAGACGGTCATAAACGACGCCGACGCAAAGGAAGAGCGCGGCGGAAATGATTCCATGGGAAAGCATCTGGAACATGGCGCCATCGACGCCCTGCTGCGTTCCCGTGAAAATACCGAGCGTCACAAACCCCATGTGAGAGACGGATGAATACGCGATCAGCTTTTTCATGTCTTCTTGCACCAGTGCGACAAGCGCGGTGTAGACTATGGCAACGATGGACAGCCAGAACACCATATCGGCGAAATAGACACTGGCTTCCGGCAGCATCGGCAGAGAAAATCTCAGGAATCCATAACCCCCCATCTTCAAAAGAACCCCCGCCAGAATGACCGATCCCGCCGTTGGCGCTTCAACGTGCGCATCGGGCAGCCACGTATGGACCGGCCACATCGGCATCTTGACGGCGAACGAGGCAAAGAACGCCAGCCACAGCCATATCTGGACATCGCGCGTGATCGGTTGATCTATCATCTCCACCATATCGGTCGTGCCCGTGAAGCTGTACATCGCCAGCAGTGCGACCAGCATCAGGACCGAACCAAGCAGCGTATAAAGGAAGAATTTGAACGATGCGTAAACCCGCCGCGCGCCGCCCCAGACGCCGATGATTATGAACATCGGGATCAGCACACCTTCGAAGAATAGATAAAAGAGAACGGAATCGAGCGCGCAGAACGTGCCGACCATAAAACATTCCAGCACCAGGAACGCCACCATGAATTCCTTCACCCGCGTTTTGATCGAATGCCAGCAGGAAATGATACAGATCGGCGTCAGGAATGTGGAAAGGAGAACGAAATAAAGCGAAATTCCGTCTACGCCGAGATGATAGGCCATGCCGAAGGAGCGGAACCATATCTTGTTTTCAACAAACTGATACCCCGCCTCCGGCTTGAAATCATGGAGCATGACGAGCGAGAACGCGAAGGTAATCAAGGAGACAATGAGGGCTGTCCAGCGCGCGCCATTATCGCTTTTGTTCGAGCGTGCGAGAATAAAGAACACGCCGACCAGCGGAAAGAATATTTGCAGAGAGAGAAGATTATTGATCATGACAATACCCTACCCCGCCATGTTGTACTGGTAGAAGAACCAGCTTACGAATGAAATTACGCCAACTATCATGACGAAGGCGTAATGGAACACAAAGCCGCTCTGGAGTTTCTTCAGGATAGCGGCAACGTCCATGGACCGAGCGGCGATACCGTCCGGACCAAAACCGTCCACGACTTCCTTGTCCGTCTTCCAGAAAGCCTTCCCGGCACAGATAGAATTTTTCACGAACACGGCATTATAGATTTCATCAAAGAACCATTTGTTGAAAAACAGCGTATGTATCGCCTTGAATTTCGAAACGACGATTCCGGGCATGGAAGGTTTACGGGAATAGAACACCCATGACAGGAACAGGCCAAGCACACCCATGCCCGTAGGCAGGAATTTTACCCATTCCGGCACATGGTGCGCGGCTTCCAGAGTGTCATTTTCAGGCAAAACCTTGATTGAGTTACCCCAGAACAAGAAACGATTCAGTTCTTTTGCGTGGTCTTCTTCCTCGACCACGGGCGCTTCGATTGTGTGTTCGATTTCCACCTTGGCGGATGTTTCGGCCACAACCTCATGTTTGGAAGAGCCACCGACAAAACCTTCATATCCCAGAGCTCCCGCAAACAACGCACCGACGGCCAAAATCATTAGCGGCGTGAGCATGACGGGCGGAGTTTCATGCGCGTGATCGAATGTGTGGTGATCCATGCGCGGTTTGCCGTGGAACGTCATAAATAGAAGACGACCGGAATAGAACGCTGTCATAAACGCGGCAACAATCCCCATCCAGTATGCGAACATACCGAACGAGGTATGATCAGCGAACGCACTTTCGAGAATAATATCTTTGGAATAATAACCGGCAAAGAACGGCACCCCACAGAGCGCAAGCGAGCCAATCCACATCAACACATAGGTCGCCGGGATTTTCTTATACACCCCGCCCATATTGCGCATGTCCTGCTCATCATGCAGAGCGTGAATTACAGAGCCAGCGCCAAGGAACAGCAATGCCTTAAAGAAGGCGTGCGTCATAAGGTGGAAAATCGCAGCTCCATAGGCCGATACGCCGAGCGCGAAGAACATGTACCCAAGCTGGGACATCGTGGAGTACGCAATCACGCGTTTGATATCGAATTGGGTGAGGCCGATTGTTGCCGCCACGAACGCCGTGCAGGCGCCGACGATACAAACGACCATAAGCGCGTCCGGAGCATATTCGAACACGGGCGACATGCGGGCGACAAGGAACACCCCGGCAGTCACCATCGTCGCGGCATGGATGAGGGCAGACACAGGCGTCGGGCCTTCCATCGCGTCGGGCAACCATGTATGCAGGCCGAGCTGTGCCGATTTTCCCATCGCGCCGACGAAGAGCAGCAGGCAGGTGGTTGTCAGTGCAGGCAAATCGAACCCAAGGAAATTGAATCGTGCATCCTTGAGCGCTTCCGCTTGTGAGAAAATGCCGTCGAACTGCACGGTTTTGAACAACATGAAACAGGCGAAGACGCCGAGGGCGAGGCCGAAATCCCCGACACGGTTGACGATGAATGCCTTGATGGCGGCAGCGTTCGCTGAATCCTTGTGGTTCCAGAATCCGATCAGAAGATAGGATGCAACCCCCACCCCTTCCCATCCGAAGAAAAGCTGGACGAGGTTATCGGCGGTCACCAGCATCAGCATCGCGAAGGTGAAGAGCGAAAGATACGACATGAAGCGCGCCTTAGAATGATCGTGGCTCATATACCCGACGGAATAAACATGCACGCAGGATGATACGACGGTCACGACGCACATCATAACGACGGCGAGTTGGTCCAGACGCAGCGCCCAATCAACGGTAAACGCGCCCGAAGAAATCCAGTTCATAATCGTGATGGAACGCGGATCGTTGCCCAACACCACATCGACAAACAACGCGCAGGAACAGAATGCCGCCGTGATAACCCCGGCGCAGGTGAGCAATTGTACGATGCGGTCACC
This sequence comes from uncultured Micavibrio sp., assembly GCA_964539025.1. Taxonomy (GTDB): domain Bacteria; phylum Pseudomonadota; class Alphaproteobacteria; order Micavibrionales; family Micavibrionaceae; genus Micavibrio_A. The sequence continues at coordinate 552,574 of CAZIFA010000001.1, read as the reverse complement.
TAGAATTTTGCCGAACAGGAAGGCAATAACAAACGCGACGATCGGCGGGAATACGGCGAGTAGTTCCATCATAGGATCAGCCTCTCATGCTCGAAATATCCTCAACCGCAATCGATCCGCGGTTGCGGAAGAAGATCACGAGGATGGCAAGGCCGATGGCGGCCTCGGCGGCGGCTACGGTCAGGATGAACATCGTAAACACCTGCCCTGTCAGGTCGCCCAAGAAAGACGAGAATGCCACGAAGTTGATGTTGACAGCGAGCAGCATCAATTCAATGCACATCAGAATAATGATCACGTTCTTGCGGTTCAGGAATATCCCGAAAATCCCCATGGTGAACAAGATTGCCGCCAGTATCAGGTAATGTTCCAGACCGATAGTCATCATGATTTAACTCCCACGCCCGTCTTTACCTTAACGATTGTCATCGCATCTTCGCGTTTGCGCGCGTTCTGATCGGCGATTTTCTGGCGGCGGACGCCCGAGCGCTGGCGGTGGGTTAGAACGATCGCGCCGATCATTGCAACCAGCAGGATCAGCCCCGCTATCTGGAACGCGAACACATATTTGGTGTAGAGCAACATGCCCAGCGCCTCGGTATTATTGAGATCCGACACGGGCGAGGATAGATTGCCGCTGACGTTCGGCGCGAATTCCCATGTGCTGTAAACCACCGCAAGTTCGGCCAGCAGCACACCGCCGATCAAAAGCCCCAGCGGCACATATTGCATCGCCCCCTTGCGAAGTTCGGCAAAGCCCATATCGAGCATCATAACGACGAACAGGAACAAAACAGCGACCGCGCCGACATAGACGATGACCAGGATCATCGCTACAAATTCGGCCCCCAGAAGCACGAACAACCCCGCCGCGTTGAAAAACGCCAGGATCAGGAACAGCACCGAATGAACGGGGTTTTTCGCCGTGATCACCATGGCGGCGCTCAGCAGCGTGACGAGGGCAAAAAGGTAAAAGGCGATGGGTGTTAACATGTTTGAATCACTGGACCTTTTGTAACAGCCTTTTCTAATCTCAATGCCCTCCCCGCGCAAGGCGTGAATGGAAAAAAACCCCATAATATTAACGCGGTAAGGTCATGAGTGTGGCCCTCCTGCCATAGCGTGCGGGCTTCGCAGCAAATTCATAAGATCGCCGCTTGATTTCTGCCCTCAAACGTAAAAGAATGGCGGTAGTATTTTAAAAAATTTAAGGGGTTTATTGTGAAGAAATTGATGTTAATGGCGACTTTGTGCGGATTTGCGGCGTTTTCGGCGTCCGCGCAGGCGCAAGATGAAAATCCCGTGGAGTATCCGGACCCTGCCTATCTCTCATTCGGCGTCGGCGGTTATGACATAACGCAAGGCGATGATCGCGCGATCGATTTCCGCGTTGAATACCGCCATGAGGAAACGCTGTTTTGGAAAATAAAACCTTGGGGCGGCGTCGAAGCCACCACCGATGGTTCGGTCTGGGGCGGCGTCGGTATTCTGGCCGATCTCAAACTCGCACAAAATATTTATTTCACGCCGAGTTTTGGCGCCGGCCTTTATGCCCAAGGTGGCAGCGAGAAAGATTTGGATTACCCTCTGGAATTCCGCTCACAGCTTGAGGCGGGTTATGAGTTTGATAACGCACACCGCGTGGGTGTTGCTTTCGGGCACATTTCCCACGCCGATCTCGGCGATGACAACCCCGGCACAGAAATCCTGAACGTCTACTACCACATGCCGGTGGATAGTCTTTACTAGGATTTACTTTCAGAGAGAAAAACAAAATCCCCACCATTGCGCGGGGATTTTTTTATGACTTAGCGGTAAGCTGCTTCCTTGGCGAGGTTGGCGGCAATCTGCGCCTCCCAGCGGTCGCCGTTCGCCAGAAGCTTGTCTTTATTATAGTACAGCTCCTCACGTGTTTCGGTCGCGAACTCGAAATTCGGACCCTCGACGATAGCATCGACTGGGCAGGCTTCCTGACACAATCCGCAATAAATGCATTTGGTCATGTCGATGTCGTAGCGCGTCGTGCGGCGCGATCCATCTTCGCGCGGTTCAGCCTCAATGGTGATGGCAAGCGCCGGGCAGATGGCTTCGCAAAGTTTGCAAGCGATGCAACGCTCTTCCCCGTTCGGATAGCGGCGCAATGCATGTTCACCGCGAAAACGCGGGGACAACGGCCCCTTCTCATACGGATAGTTGATCGTCACACGCGGCATGAAGAACATGTATTTGAGCGTCAGAGCCATGCCCTTGACGATCTCGATCAACAAAAATGAATTTAGCCAGTTTTTCATCACATACCTATTTCGGCAACGCATCCATATAAATCAACGCCCCCGCTACGACCAGAACCCAGATCAGTGTGAACGGCAGGAAAATTTTCCAGCCCAGCCGCATCAACTGGTCATAGCGGTAGCGCGGAAATGTCGCGCGGCTCCATAAAAAGAAGAACATAATCAGGAATGTTTTCAAAACGAACCAGATAAAACCCGGCACAACGGCCAGAGCTTCGATCCCGAACGGCGGCAACCATCCACCGAGGAACAGCACCACTGTCATCGCCGACATCAAAATCATGTTGGTGTATTCGCCAAGGAAGAACAGCGCGAAGGTCATCGCCGAATATTCCACCATAAACCCGCCGGTGATTTCGGACTCGCCTTCGGGCAAATCGAACGGCGCGCGGTTACATTCCGCCAGAATGGAGACAAGGAAGACGATCAGCATCGGGAACAGCATGACCTGCATCCATGCCGGACGATCCGCCATGATGATTTCGGTCAGGTTCAACGACCCCGTACACAGGATAACCGTGACGATGACAAGCCCCATCGACACTTCGTAAGACACCATCTGCGATGCCGAGCGCATCCCGCCTAGAAACGCGTATTTGGAATTCGAGGCCCATCCAGCCATGATGATACCGTACACGCCCATCGATGAAATCGCGAACAGATACAGAATTCCGACATTGATATTGGCCAGAACGATCTGCGCATCGATTGGAATCACCGCCCACGCAACGAGCGCGAGCGTGAATGTGAGCATCGGTGCGATCAGAAAGACAGGCTTGTTGGCTTGCGATGGAATAATCGTTTCTTTCGAAAGCAGTTTCAGACCATCGGCAATCGGCTGGAGCAATCCGAACGGCCCCACCGTCATCGGCCCTTGACGACGCTGCATCGCGCCCAGAACCTTACGCTCGGCATACGTATAATATGCCATCACGCCGAGGATACACCCAATGATCGCCCCGATATGCCCGAGCATGAACAGAGCGGGCCAGCCATATGTGTTCATGAAGTCTGCGTTCATTTGCTCACATCTCCACTTGTCATCCTGAGCAAAGCGAAGGATCTCATGAGATCCTTCGCTTTGCTCAGGATGACAGTATTATTTTTTTTATGCCGCATTTTTATTCTTCTTGATGAACTTGCCAAGGTCGGGCGCGAAATAATTCGGGCCTTTCATGACTTTGCCATCGCCTTCGCGGCGGATCGGTTTGCCATCCGCACCAAGCTTGCTCATGTTAGAGCGGTGAACCTCATCGAACGCGATCTCTTTTAAGGCTTGCATCCCGAACGATAGGAACGCGCCATCTAGTACGTATTGCAGGTCTATCAGCGCGTCGAGCGTTTCCTGCGGATCGTCATTGTCGAGGGCTTCTTTAAGTTCGTTCAATTCTTCCTGCAGAAGATTGATACGAAGCTGTTTCGTCTGTTCGCAAGACAGATTGATGTCATCATGAACCGGAAGCCCATAGGTTTCATGGAATTCTTGAACCTGTTCGAGTGTTGTGCGTTTTTTTGTCATTCGGCAGCCTCCAGAAAACGTTCGCCATGGACCAGCACGCGGGAACATTCCTGCATGGTTTTCGAGGCCCGGGCTATTACATTGGTCAGATAAAAATCTTCGATTGGGTTTTGTAAATCATTGGTAGGCACATTGCCATCGACGCCGAACTTCGCCCATTTCACGGCTGGCAGTTGGTCCAGCGCATCGAATTGCGGGAATTCTTTGACCAGACGCGCACGCAGTTGGAACAGATCGTCATATTTGAGCGGCGTTCCGGTAAAGACCGACAAGGCGCGTAAAACTTTCCAGTCTTCTCTCGCCTCACCCGGCGCATCGACGGCTTTTTTCGCCATCTGCACGCGGCCTTCGGTGTTCACATACAATCCCGATTTTTCGGTATAGGCCGCGCCCGGCAGAATAACATCGGCGCGTTTCGTACCCGCATCGCCATGATGCCCCTGATAAATTACAAATGCTTTATCGCTGATCTCCGACAACGTTTCCTCGTTATCGACGCCCAGTAGATAGGCCACTTCCATACCCGCCGTGTTAAACGGTTTGGATGGCAGGAATCCAATTTCCAGCGCGCCGACGCGGCTCGCCGCCGTGTGAAGAACGTTGAACCCGATCCAGTCTTCCTTGATACAACCAAAATCTTCCGCCGCTTGCCGCACGAGCGATTGAATGGCCGGGCCATCTTTGCCCTTGAAGGCATTCGCGCCGACGATGATCATCGGCCTTTGCGCCTGAACCTTGCCTTTATATTCCTTCATCATATCCTGCAACGCCTTGAGCGTCGTGCCGGCATGATGATATTCATAGGTAAGATCGGCAGCTTCACCCACCACGCCAACATGTAGCTTAGGATTGTCGTTCAGCGTTTTGCGGATACGGGCATTGACCAGAGTCGCTTCATGGCGCGGGTTCGTGCCCACCAGCATGATCGCATCCGCCTGTTCGATCGCGGCGATACCGGAATTGAAAATATAGCCCGCACGTTCGCGCACATCGTAATTCGTTCCATCGACGCGGCATTCCAGATTATGAACGCCGTTTGCGATCATCAAATCTTTGAGCGCCAGCATCGATTCCACATCGGCCAGATCGCCTGCATACGCCGCTATCTTGTCCTTGTTCGTGGATTTAAGTTTGGAGGCCACCACCGTAAACGCTTCGTCCCATGTCGCTTCGGCCAGTTTGCCGTTCTTGCGAATATATGGGCGATCAAGGCGTTTATATTTCAAACCGTCCACAGCATGGCGCGTGCGGTCATTGATCCATTCTTCGTTGATGCCTTCATGCAAACGGGGAAGAACGCGCAAAACCTCGTTGCCGCGAGAATCCACGCGGATATTGCAACCGAGTGCATCATGCACGTCGATTGTTTCCGTCTTCTTCAATTCCCACGGACGCGCCTTGAAGGCGTATGGCTTGCTCGTCAACGCACCCACCGGGCATACATCGACGAGGTTGCCCGACAATTCGCTGCTGATGGCTTTTTCCACGAACGTGCCGATTTCGGAATCCTCACCGCGATTCAACTGTCCCAGATCGTCAACGCCCGCAATCTCCTCGGCAAACCGGACGCAGCGTGTGCAGTTGATGCAACGGGTCATGACGGTCTTGATCAGCGGCCCCATATATTTGTCTTTGACCGCGCGCTTGTTCTCTTCATAGCGGGAACGGTCGAACCCATAGGCCACGGCCTGATCCTGCAAATCGCATTCACCACCCTGATCACAAATCGGGCAATCGAGCGGGTGGTTGATCAGGAGCATTTCCATCACGCCCCTGCGCCCCTTGCCCACTTTTTCCGATCCCGTGCGCACGATCATGTTATCGCCGCACGCCATCGCGCAGGACGCCACGGGTTTGGGCGCGCCCTCGATTTCGACAAGGCACATGCGGCAGTTCGCCGGAACGCTCAGTTTGTCGTGATAGCAAAAACGTGGGATTTCAATGCCCAACTGCTCCGCCGCCTGCAGAATGCTGGTCCCCGGCGCGACTTCTATTTCCTGATCGTTGATTTTAAGCTTTGGCATGGATGATACTTATATGAAGTGTCTTTTGACGAATTCGTGAGGTTTTATATACCCTTTTTACAAATGCAATCAAAGGGTTTATATACTCCGTATGAGCTCTTTTACACCAAACATCATCACGGAAAACGGCTGGCAGGATTATGCCCTTCTGGACAGCGGCGACGGGCGCAAACTCGAACGCTTCGGGCAGGTCCGCGTCAACCGTCCCGAACCCCAAGCATTATGGCAAAAATCACTTCCCGAAATCGACTGGATGAAGGCAGACGCAGTTTTCACCAACGCAGGCGAAAAGGAAGACGACGATAAAGGCAGTTGGACCCAAAAGGGTCAGCTTCCCGAAACATGGCCGCTGAAGGTCGAGGGCATCTCTATGCTCTGCCGCCTGATGACCTATCGCCATATGGGCTTTTTCCCCGAACAACGCCCGCACTGGCAATGGGTCGCCGATGAGGTGCGCAAAGGCGTTGGTCGTCCTTTGAAAATTCTCAACCTCTTCGCCTATACCGGCGCGGCAAGTTTGATTGCGGCCAAGGCCGGCGCAGAAGTCACCCATGTCGATGCGTCAAAGAAAGCCATTCAATGGGCGAAAGAAAATCAGGAAGCCTCCGGTCTGAACGCCGCGAAAATCCGCTGGATCTGCGATGACGCCGCAAAATTCGTCGCCCGTGAAGGCCGCCGCAACAGTCTTTACGATGGTATTCTGCTCGACCCTCCCCGCTATGGTCGCGGCCCCGAAGGCGAAGTCTGGAAATTTGAATCCGATGTTGCCCCGCTCTTGAAAGCCTGCGCCGAACTGCTCACGCCCGATGCGCGCTTCATGATTTTGACGGCGTATACGATGCGCCTGTCGTCCATGACGCTGTATCACATGATGAAAGACGCGATAGGTTCGCGCAAAGGCAAAATCGACCACGGTGAATTGCTCCTCGCCGACCAATCCAAACTCCGCCCAATGGCAACATCTATGTTCTCGCGGTGGAGCAAGCTCTAACATGGCCCGTATCGAGCACATCACCTCGCCCTCGAACCCGAAGATCAAGGCGATAAACTCCCTCTTCCTACGCAAATACCGGAAAGAAACAGGTTTGTTTGTCGCCGAAGGCTTGCGGTCTGTGATCGAGGGGCTCGATTGCGGCACGGTTCCAGAACAACTGATTTATTCCGATGAGGCTGACATTGGTGCGGAGCTTCAACGCGCGATTGACGAGACCTCTGCGCGCGGAGGCTTGTGTTTAAAGGTCGGCAGCGCCGTCCTTGAAAAACTTTCCCGCAAAGAAAATCCGCAAATGGTGATGGGCGTTTTCAAACAAAAATTCGGACGCCTCGAAGACATCAAACCTGAAAATTCCAAATGCTGGGTGGCACTCGAAGAAGTCCGTGATCCCGGCAATCTCGGCACCATCATCCGCACCATCGATGGCGTCGGCGCCTCCGGCGTCATCCTGATCGGCCAGTGTTGCGATCCTTTTTCGGTGGAGAGCATCCGCGCCACGATGGGATCGGTCTTTTCCGTGCCAATCGTCCCCTGCAGACGCGAAGAATTTCTGGATCTCACCGTCACATGGCCGGGTTCTATCATCGCGACCGCGCTGAATGACCGCACGGTCGATTTCCGCGAAGCCGACTATAAAAAACCGATGATTTTGGTTATGGGCAACGAACAGGCGGGCATCACCGAAACGTTGCGAAGCGCCGTACACCAGACGGTAAAACTCCCCATGAACGGCCGCGCCGACTCTCTCAATCTAGCCATCGCGACAGGCATCATGCTCTATGCCGCCATGGAACCGTGGAAAACCACCTGACTGTCATCCCGACCGGAGCGAAGCGGCGTGGAGGGATCTATGCCCTCACCCCACCTGAAAAGATCCCTCGACTTCGCTCGGGATGACACACTTTTGGGGTCATTTTTCCTTTGAATTAGGCCGCCTAAATCGTTACAAAACCTTATGTCTCAACGCATCGAAGTTATCACCGTTTCCGAAGATGGCCGCGCCAAGGTTTTAGAGGCGAATATCGCCCGCTCCGGCAAACGCGCCTCCGCCAAAATCGTCGACGTTTACACAATCGAACATGATATCGAAAAATCCGCCAATGTTCAGGCACTCTCCAAATCTTTCGTCAATCCCGTCACCCAAAAGCTGATGCAGCCCGGCGATGAAGGCGATTTCGACTGGGCGGTTGAAATCGGCTACCTCCCCGGCGTCACCGACAATATCGGCCACACGGTGTGCGAGCTTTCACAACTTACGCTTAATGACAATCAACCCGTCTATTCCTCGCAAGTCATCTACCTCAAGGGCAAGCTGGATGAAACCGATATAAAGAATATTGCTGCTAGCCTTCACAATCCGCTCATCCAACGCGCCGCGATCAAGAACGCATCGACCTATAAAAAAGATGGTGGCATGGATGTCGTCGTTCCTAAAGTCCGCCTCGATAACAAAGGCATTGCCGTTGACGATGTCGATCTGAACATCTCCGATGAAGACCTCGCCAAAATCGGCAAGGACGGAATCGAAAACGCCGACGGCACGCGCCGTGGCCCGCTCGGCATGTCGCTACTCTATATGCAAGCGATGCAAGCCTATTTCAAAAGGCTCGGACGCGCCGCCAAAGATATTGAAATCGAAACCATCGCCCAGACATGGTCCGAACATTGCAAACACACGATCTTCGCCTCACCCATCGATGATGTGAAGGACGGCCTCTACAAACACTACATCAAACGTGCCACGCAGGATATCCGCGCCGCACGCGGCAAAGACGATATTTGCGTCTCCGTGTTCAAAGACAATTCCGGCGGCATCGTGTTCGACAAAGACTGGCTAATCACCGACAAAGTTGAAACCCACAACTCCCCGTCCGCACTCGATCCATTCGGCGGCGCGATCACCGGTATCGTCGGCGTCAATCGTGACTGTCTCGGATTTGGCCGCGGCGCGAAACCGGTTCTGAACCGCTACGGATTCTGTCTTGCCGATCCGAATTCCAATCCTGAATTCTATCGCGGCAAAGGCAAGGTGAACAAAGCGCTCTCGCCCGCCACGATCATGAAGGGCGTGATCGCAGGTGTAAATCACGGCGGCAATTGCTCGGGCATTCCCACACCGCAAGGATTCCTCTATTTCGATGACCGCTACGCCGGAAAACCGCTCGTCTTCGCTGGAACGGTCGGCCTCATCCCCCGCCAGATCGGCGAACACAAAGGCCATGAAAAAAAGGCACAGGTCGGCGACCTCATCGTCATGGTCGGCGGCAAAGTCGGTCGCGACGGCATTCACGGCGCAACCTTCTCGTCCGTCGCGCTTGATGAAGGCTCGCCTGCTACTGCCGTTCAAATCGGCGATCCGATCACGCAGAAAAAATTCTCCGATGCAATCGTCAAGGAAATCCGCGACCTCGGCTTGTATAACGCCATCACCGACAACGGCGCGGGCGGTCTTTCATCGTCCGTTGGCGAAATGGGTGGCGACACGAACGGATTCACCGTCGAACTCGACAAAGTGCCGCTCAAATATCCCGGCATGCAGCCTTGGGAAATCTGGATCAGCGAGTCACAAGAGCGCATGACGCTCGCCGTGCCACCGAAGAACATTCAAAAACTGCAATCGATGCTCGCCAGACGCGGCTGCGAAAGCTGGGTCATTGGTACATTCACCGACAGCGGCAAATGTCATGTTACATGGCACGGCGAAACGGTGATGGAAATCGACATGGATTTCCTCCATGACGGCGTCCCCGAAACCCCGCTTAAAACTACCTTCACACGCGGCGGCGACAAGGAGCCTGCGCTTCCCGCCTCCGACATTAAACGCGATCTTCCCGCGATGCTCTCGCGCTTGAATATCTGCTCGAAAGAATTCGTGGCCTCCCAGTACGATCACAACGTCCAGGGATCCGCCGTTCTCGGCCCCCTCCAAGGCAAAGGCCGTGTAGTAGCCGAAGCCACGGTATCGCGTCCCGTCCTCAACAACCCGCGCGGTGTTGTGCTGTCCCAAGGACTCGCCCCGCGCTATTCCGATATCGACACTTATCATATGGCGACTGCCTCGCTCGACATTGCTGTGCGCAATGCCGTGGCGGCAGGTTGCCCTATCGATCACCTCGCCATCCTCGATAATTTCTGCTGGTGCTCGTCAGAAGACCCGGAACGCCTCGGCCAATTGAAACGCGCCTGCGAAGCCATCTATGATCTCGCCGTACTGTACCAAACGCCCTTTATCTCCGGCAAAGATTCCATGTTCAACGATTTCAAAGGATATGACGCCAACGACAAGCCTGTAATGATTTCTATCCCGCCGACCCTGCTCGTCTCGGGCATCGGCGTTATCGAGAATGTCGATCAGGCGGTATCTCTGGAACCGAAAGCCGCAGGCGATCTTGTCTACGTCATCGGCCAGACGAAAGACGAACTCGGCGCTTCCGAATATTACGCGATGAATAATAAGCTCGGCAGCAACGTCCCCGAAACCGACGGCAAGGCGAACCTCGCCATTTACAAGGCACTCTCAAAAGCCAACAAAAACCACTGGATCGCCTCGGCGCTCCCCGTCACGCTCGGCGGTCTTGGTGTAACACTCGCGAAAAAATGCATCGCCTCCGGTTTGGGTATGGATCTGCGCCTTCTCTCGACTCTACCGCTCGATAAATATCTTTTCTCTGAATCCACGGGCCGCGTGGTTGTGACCATCGACCCGAAGAACAAGAAAGACTTTGAATTCCTGTTCGCCCGCGATGCACATTATCTCGGCACGGTCACGGATAAATCCACGCTGTCCATCGACGGTATGGAGATGAAAATCGCTGATCTCGAAACCGCCTACAAAGCCCCGCTGAAGGATTTTTAACATGGCTGCAAAATCCCTCGTCCTCACCGGCTACGGCATCAACTCCGAAGAAGAAACCTCCTTCGCGTTCGAACAGGCGGGCTTTAACTCGCAAATCCGCCACATCAACGACCTCGCCGAAAACCCGAATGAATTAAACGATGTTCAAGTCCTCTGCATCCCCGGCGGCTTTTCCTATGGCGACGACACGGGCTCGGGCAACGCCTTTGCCCAAAAAATGCGCCTCACTTTGTGGGATCACTTAAAGAAATTCGTCGAACGTGACACGCTCACGCTCGGTATCTGCAACGGTTGCCAGATTGTCGCCAATCTTGGCCTCGCTCCCGCCATCGACAAAAAATACGGCGAACGTTTTGTCGCGGTGACGCACAACCTCACCGCCCGCTACCAATGCCGCTGGATCGATATCGCCGTGCAGGACACGAAATCGCCGTGGCTAGCCAGGGGCACAAAACTGCATATCCCCGTCGCACACGGCGAAGGCCGCTTCATGATGGATCAATCCGTTTTGAAAACGCTCACCGATATGAAACAGATCGCGCTGCGCTTTGTGAAGCCTGATGGCGCGCCCGCGAAAGGCGAATTCCCGTTCAACCCCAACGGCGCGATGGACGATATCGCAGGCATCACCGATCCCACGGGCCGCGTGCTCGCCCTGATGCCCCACCCAGAGCGCGGCATGTTCACCTGGCAACGCGACGACTACGCCGCACTAAAAGACAAAGCCCGCCGCGACGACAAACCTTTGCCCGAAACCGCAGATGGCCTGCAGATATTCGAAAACGCCGCACAGTATTTCGGCGTAAAAGCGGAAAAACGACGGGCATGAACGGAACGCTCCGCCGTATTGAACAGTTAAGAATATTCACCGGCGAATGTCTTGCCAAAGCCTTTGCAACCGCAAAAGAACAGCGCTTAAGCGAAAAAGCCCTGACCGATCTCGGCCTCTCTCGCATCCGGCAAGATATAAACCTTTACGAAGACGGCTGGTACGTCCCGCCACCCCACGGCATCATCACTATCTTTGGCAAAAAATCCAACGGCTACGCAAGGGTAAACCAGCCATCCTTCCGCCCGGAATCGCAATGGCCGAAAAGTGACCTATATTACGATCCGGAAGATATCGTCCTGTTCTACGCCTCGCCGATCGACCGCAAAACTGGTCTCATCGGCGATTTCGGCTTGAGCCTGTACGGCGGCTCCGATAAAGCCGTCAAAGATCATTTTGAAACCGTCTTAAAGGCCACGCTTCATATTGCGGCCCACGCCCGCCCCGGCATGAGTTTTTGCGAGCTCTATGAATTTGCTATGGATCATGGAAAAAGTCAGGGATTTCAGAACAACATCGAAAGTTCCGCTGACAAAACCGGCACCAATATCGGCCATACAATTCCCGGCTCCTTTGCCACCGATCCTGCCTGCAACGCAATCGCACAGGCCAAAACCTATGACGAGGTAAAAGACGCCATCCGCGCAAACCGCGTTTTTGTGAACGGCGCTAGCGAGCAGACAATAGAACCTGATATGGCCTTTACGATCGAACCGCGTTTTTCTACGGACACCATGCCCAACACCATGTTTCACATGACCATGATTTTCGAAGGCAGGCAAAAACGCATCTGCCATGGCTTCCGCCCTATCATGGAACGGGCGGGCATGGACTATCTTTTGAAACTTTTGCCGTAGACTCTTAATTACTTCGCACCATCAACACGATGCCCGTAACAGCAAAGGCAATGCCAACCGCCCGCTGAATCGTAAAAGCCTCCCCTAACAGCAAGACACCGGCCAAGACTGTAAAGGTAACCACGGCTGCTGTCTGCACAGGCATCCCTAAAGACAAATCCACTCCTTTGGAAAAAGCAATCAGGTAGAATACGCCGCCCAACGCGATACATATTCCCGCCATCAGCGGGTAGACCAACCCCATTCTATCCTGGAACAAGATGGCGTCTGTACTTTTGTAATACAAAAGAAACGGCAACATCACTGCAACCGATCCGACGCCCACCAGCAGCGCACCAAGCGTTGGGTGAACCTTGTCTCCTGCAACTTTCATGAAAAAGTCATATGCCGCAAAGAACGCGGCGCAAATCAGCAAAGATACAATCCAATGCATGGCTATGCCGCCTTCGCGATTTTCCTGTAGTCATTTATACGCGCTTCCATTTCCGGGCGGAAATGGCGGATCAAGCCTTGGATGTGCCACGCAGCCGCATCGCCGAGCGCGCAGATCGTATGCCCCTCGATTTCCTTGGTAAGATCATACAGCATATCGATTTCTTCAATCGTCGCCTGTCCCTTGACCATACGCGTCATGATACGCCACAGCCAGCCGGTGCCTTCGCGGCACGGCGTGCACTGGCCGCAGGATTCATGCATATAAAACTGCGCCAGACGCGCGATGGCGTACACGATGTCGGTGGATTTATCCATCACAATCACACCCGCCGTACCGAGGCCCGACTGAACCGCGCGCAAGGAATCGAAATCCATCAGGACTGTGTCGCATACGGATTTAGGAATGACGGGTGTCGATGCGCCGCCCGGAATAACGCCGAGCAAATTGTCCCATCCGCCGCGAACGCCGCCACCGTGTTTTTCAAGAAGATCGCGCAGCGGAATGCCCATCTCTTCTTCGACCACGCACGGCGTGCCGATATGGCCCAGAAGACAGAACAGCTTCGTACCTGTGTTTTTCTCGTCCTTGCCGAGACCCGCGAACCACGCGCCGCCACGACGCAGTATTTCAGGAACGACAGCAATCGATTCCACATTGTTGATCGTCGTCGGCGCGGAATACAAACCCGCGCCCGCCGGGAATGGCGGCTTGTTACGCGGCTGACCTTTTTTGCCTTCAAGCGATTCAAGAAGCGCTGTCTCCTCGCCGCAAATATACGCGCCTGCACCGCGATGCAACGTCACATCAAAATCCCAACCCGATCCGGCGGCATTTTTGCCGAGCAATCCTGCCGCGCGCGCCTCTTCGATCGCTTTGACGACTTCCGATCCTTCGGAATAAAACTCGCCGCGAATGTAGATAAATGCATGATGCGCCTGCATCGCAAAACCCGCTATCAGACATCCCTCGATCAGTTTGTGCGGATCATGCCGCATAATCTCGCGGTCTTTACAGGTGCCGGGCTCAGACTCGTCCGCGTTGATGACAAGGTAATGCGGCTTGTCTTTGAGTTCTTTTGGCATGAATGACCATTTCATACCGGTCGGGAATCCCGCTCCGCCACGTCCGCGTAGGCCGGATTTTTTCATCTCATCGATGATCCAGTCACGCCCCTTGGCAATAATCGCTTTGGTATTGTCCCAATTGCCGCGTTTCATCGCAGCCTTCAGGCCCGCATCATCACGGCCATAGAGATTGGTAAAAATCCTGTCTTTATCGTCCAGCATTACGCCCTCGCCTTTTTCAGCGTGACCGAGCCATCCACAGCTTCGGCCTTGTTGCGGCCGTTCTGCGGCCCCGGCGTCGGCATCACGCCTTTTTTCAAACTTTCGAGCAGGCTGTTCATAGTTTCGGGCGTCAAATCTTCATAGAAATCATCGTTCACCTGTATCATCGGCGCGTTGGCACAAGCACCGAGACATTCCACTTCCATCGTCGTGAACATGCCGTCCTTCGTGCTTTCACCACAGTGCAGGCCAAGATTTTTTTCCATTGTCTTGACGATATCGGCGGAACCGCACAACCAGCACGGCGTCGTCGTGCAAACCTGCAACAGGTACTTTCCCACGGGCGCAAGGTTGTACATCGAATAGAATGTCGCGACTTCATAAACACGCATCGGCGCGACATCGACGATCATCGCAATCTCGTCCATCGCTGCTTTTGGAATCCATCCACCATACGGAGGATTGGCTTTTGCGCCTTCTTCTCCGACCTGACGCTGCGCCAGATCGAGCAAAGGCATGATCGCGCTCATTTGCCGTCCTGCGGGATAGCGGTTGATGATTTCCTTCACCGCCGCCTCGCTTTTGAAAGCGAACGTCTTTGGCTGATATTCCGCGTGTAAATCTAACTTTTTCTTCATCGGTCAATTTCCCCGAACACGATATCCATAGACCCGATGTTGGAAACAACATCGGCGAGCATATGCCCCTTGCTCATGAAATCCAGCGCCTGCAAATGCGCAAAACCCGGCGCGCGGATATGACAGCGATACGGCTTGTTCGTGCCGTCCGAGACCAGATACACGCCGAACTCGCCCTTCGGCGCTTCGACGGCGGTGTAGGTTTCGCCCGCAGGCACGTGATAGCCTTCTGTGTACAATTTGAAATGGTGGATCAACGCTTCCATCGAGCGTTTCATCTCGGCGCGCGGCGGCGGCGAGACTTTGTAATCGTTCGAACGCACAGGGCCATCTGGTAGTTGTTGCAGACACTGGCGCATGATCTTCAAAGATTCTTTCATCTCTGCCATGCGGATCAGATAGCGCGCATAGCAATCACCCGTCTTGCCGACAGGAACATCGAAATCCATTTTGGCGTAAACGTCATAGGGCTGAGACTTTCTCAAATCCCACGCGATGCCGGAGCCGCGCAGCATCGGGCCGGAAAATCCCCAATCCAATGCCTGTTCGGCGCTCGCAACACCGATATCAACCGTGCGTTGTTTGAAAATACGGTTGTTGGTCAGAAGTGAGTCAAGGTCATCAAGGAATTTCGGGAACTGGTCGGCCCAATCCATCATATCCTCGGCTAGGCCAGCAGGCATATCCATCGAAACGCCGCCGGGACGGAAATAGTTCGCGTGCAGGCGCGCGCCGCAGACACGATCATAAAACTCCATGCCCTTCTCGCGCTCTTCGAAGCCCCACAGAGCAGGCGTGATCGCGCCGACATCGAGCGCAAACGTCGTGATGTTCAGAATATGGTTCAAAATCCGGCCCAGTTCGCAGAACAGCACGCGAATATATTGTCCGCGCTCCGGCACCGTGATGCCGAGCAGCTTTTCAACAGCCAGCGCAAACGCATGCTCCTGGTTCATCGGGGCAACGTAATCGAGACGGTCGAAATACGGCGTCGCCTGCATGTATGTTTTATATTCGATCAGTTTTTCGGTGCCGCGATGAAGCAGGCCGATATGCGGGTCGGATCTTTCTACCACCTCGCCCTCCATCTCCAGCACAAGACGCAAAACGCCGTGTGCGGCCGGGTGCTGCGGGCCGAAATTCATCGTGTACGGCTTGATATGCGTTTCGTTCTGTATTTCTACTGCGTTTTTCATCTTAATCTGTCTTCCCCGCGCAAGCGGGGATCTTTATCCTATTTGTACTTCCGCCCATTCCGGATTAGAGGCATTAATCAAGTCTTCCTTCCAAGATCTATTCCACTTCTTCATCGCTCTTTCGCGCATTTTAGCATCTTCTATTTGATCAAAAGTTTCAAAGTAGATCAGCGTGCTCGTTTTATATCTCTCCGTAAATCCTTTAATTTCCCCTGCCTTATGTTGCGCTACTCGTTGCTCTAAATTTCCTGTCATACCTATATACAGCACAGTCTTTTTATGGTTCGTCAGAATGTAAACGTAATATGGCACGATTTCCTCTTAAGATCCCCGCTTTCGCGGGGAAAGCAGTTAACTAAAATCACTCTCGCCCGCCTCCCCTACGGAAGTAATTTACCCAAAACACCCCATCTGCCCCCCGCAAAAGCGGCGGCTTTACTCATACTTTCACCTTCTTCTCGACGGGTTTCCACCCCATCGGCATCGTCGCCTTCTCATCGCCCGGCAACTGAATGTCGGTCATGCCCTCCCATGGAGAGAGCGTATCGAACACGCGGAAATCCTGCGTCAGTTTCACGGGCTCATACACCACACGGCGTTGCTGCTCGTCATAGCGAAGCTCGACATAGCCCGTGAGCGGGAAATCTTTGCGCAAGGGATGTCCCTCAAATCCGTAATCGGTGAGGATGCGGCGCAAATCCGGGTTGCCCGCAAAATAAATCCCGTACATGTCCCATGTTTCGCGCTCGAACCACACGGCGGAACTGAACACGCTCGCTACGGAATCGACGGGTGTATTTTCATCCGTCATGACCTTCACGCGGATGCGCGTGTTGGAATTTAAGGATAAAAGGTTATAGACAACATCGAACCGCTGCGGGCGATTGGGGTAATCCGCCCCGCAAATATCGACCAGTTGTTTGAATTTACACACGCTGTCATCACGCAGGAATTTTAAGAACGGCACGATACTCTCGCGCTTCACCGCTACGCAGAACTCATCCTTTTGGAATTCAGCATTCAGAATATGCGCGCCCATAAGCACCTGCACCTGATTGGCAATGCTCAGCATTTTTTCATCGGCGATTGGGGCAACGGCTGGTGTTTGATCGGGCATACTCACCTACCGTGCGATGCGCGTATCTTCGCGCTGGATTTTCTTTTGCAACTGGAGCAATCCATACACCAGAGCCTCTGCCGTCGGCGGACATCCGGGAACATAGATATCAACGGGTACGATGCGGTCGCATCCGCGGACGACGGAATAAGAATAATGGTAATACCCGCCGCCATTGGCGCAGGACCCCATCGAAATCACCCAGCGCGGCTCCGGCATCTGGTCGTATACTTTGCGCAACGCCGGCGCCATCTTGTTGGTCAGCGTTCCGGCGACGATCATCACATCGGATTGACGTGGTGACGGGCGCGGAATCATACCGAATCTATCGAGATCGTACCGGCTCATATACGAATGGATCATCTCCACCGCACAGCACGCCAGACCGAACGTCATCGGCCACATAGACCCCGTGCGCGCCCAATCGAACAATTTATCGGCTTGCGTGAGAAGAAAACCTTTTTCCTCGATATGCTTCGAAATTGCGGCAGGCACGATGTCCTGCTGCGATGCGGGCAGCATTGGTGAACTCGTCAGCAACGGCGCGGCTGGCGCTTGTATGACTTTTCTATCGTGGCTCATATCATCGCCTTCATATTAAACGGGTTCTGGAACATAGCGTTCGATCGTACCAGACTGTCCCATACATAATTAAAAACCTGTTTTCTCGTCTGCCCGCGTAAATCCTTGCCGAGCGCCACAGACATAAAACCATCCTTGAGCGACACAATCGTGATAAACGCAGCACTCGATAACAGCGAACTCCGCAGGCTCATTCCCAATCCAGCGCGCCCTTCTTCCATTCATAGATAAACCCGACGGTCAAAACGCCGAGGAACACAACCATCGACCAGAAGCCGAACATGCCGATAGCACCCAGACTAACGGCCCACGGGAATAAAAACGCGACTTCGAGGTCGAAAATGATGAACAAAATGGCGACAAGGTAGAACCGCACATCGAATTTGTGGCGCGCATCGTCGAACGCATCGAACCCACATTCATAGGCGGATAGCTTGTCCGGATCGGGCTTTTGCTTGGCGACGACCAGCGACAAAACCACCGCCGCAACCGACACAATGGACGCGATCACGATAAAAACGATAATGGGCAGATATTGCAGAAGAAATTCGTTCGAAGCCATGCGTCATAAATACGCTTCGTCGCTAGGCGTGTAAAGCCTCATATACGTGGAAATTCAGGATTATAGGGCGAAAAAAATGGGCCATTTTCACGGCCCGTTTTTATGCTTCGGTATATAGTTTATGGAAATTTAACAAGGTCTATTTTGAACGAAACGAAGGACAAGGGTATTCCGGAGCGCGAGGCGCATCTTCCGGTACCTCTGTCATGATCTGCCCTTTGGCACCTAGCACATGAGTCACTAAACCCGCCCACTGAGCAAAGCCCGTACCGAAGTAACAATCCCCACCGGAAAACATGTTTACAACTTGATCAGGTCTAAGTGTCTTCGCATGTTTGAACTGTCCGAACAATCGTGTGGCTTGTATTATTGCAATCTCCTGCATATCTCGCGCCATCGTTTTTTCTTGCTCGGATGCATCTTCACTTGTCTGTACTATAATACTGGGATGCCCCATAAATAATGTATTTTCATAGGCACGGCGCTCATCTCCACCCAACATGAAAATTAAGAGGCCGCCAGACATGACTTTGCCTTCAGCAACAGTTACGACTTTTCCGGGCAAGTGCTTAAGCTTGTCCGCGATTGCAACCGATGAATCCATATCGCCGCCATTGGAATTTATATGAACATATAAAGTTTTGGATTTATTTGCTTCGTTCGCCTCAAACACATCGAGGGCGGCGCATATTTCTTCAGCCAACTCCGGGGTTATATCGCCCGCAATCCGCATGACTGCCTTATCTCCCTGAATGCGGATACGCTTGTTGTCCCCCACGAAAGAAAAAGTGGAGGAAGAAGATGTAAACTCACCAAGCGGATTGTGGGATTTTGGCGGCTGTTGCGCTTGGGCAGGCAGTCCCATCAAAGGGATAGTGGCAAGGGCAGCAGCGTAGAGAGAATTGAGACGCATAAACACACCATTTTTTGTTGAATATTGGGGTGGAAGATATGGCTTTTTTATAATTATGTCAATAAATTAATGTAAAACATAAAAATGCCCCTATAGGCCTTTGAAAACGGCTATTTTCTGTATGATAAAGGGGGTTTAAGCAGGACCATTTTAGCAAATGGCGCGAGTGACGGGACTCGAACCCGCGACCTCTTCCGTGACAGGGAAGCGTTCTAACCAACTGAACTACACCCGCATAAAAGCGTGGGGGTTAAATAGCCCGTACCCCCGGCCTCTGTCAAATGGTTTCAGGGGCTTTTTCAGGCCGGCCCGCAAAGCCTTGCCGGATTAAGGCCTTCCAGCTCGGGAACCACAAAAAGCCCGTCCTTGCGGATCAACCGGTTATCGATCCTAATCTCCCCGCCGCCATGCTCGGGGCGCTGGATCTGGACCTTGTCCCAATGGATAGAGGAGACATTCCCGTTATCGGTTATGCCCTTGTATGCCGTCCCGTTGGCAAAATGCCAGCTTCCGCGGATTTTCTCGTCAAAAAGGACATCGCCCACCGGTTCAGAGATTTGGGGGTGGAACGCCAGCGAGAATTCACCAGGATAACGTGCGCCCTCATCGGAATTTAAAATCAGATTGAGGTTGGCTGTTTCCTCGTTGTTACCACCCCTTGCATCGATAACCTTTCCACCTTCGTATATAAGGTATATTTGGGAAAAGCTTTTGCCCATATACACAGATGGGCCAAACAACACCGTTCCCTCAACGCTGCCTTTGACCGGCGCGCTGTAGCATTCACCATCGGGAATATTACGCTTGCCGATACACTCCTTTGCGCCGATGCCCTCTATGCTGAATTTTAAATGGGTGTCTTTACCGCGTATTTCTACCTGACGCCCTTTTGTCATGACATCCGCCAAAATCTCGGCGGGCTTGTACATACGCGAATAATCGAACAGGCAGGCATCTTCATAAAATTTTTGGAATTGCGGAAAGTCCATACCACAGGCCTTGGCAAAATCATCCGTTGGTGCCCGCACGACGAGCCAGCGCGTATTGTCTACACGATGACTTAACGCAGGCCGCAATGCTTTGCTCAAACGCTGCTGGTCGTCCAGCGATGCCTTGATATTGTTTTTGTCACCAACATCACCGATGCGGATATAACCTTGCATGGTTTTCATGATCGCAAGATCGGCATCGCCTAACTTTTGCAAATCGTCATCGGTTGCCGTGAGCAAAGTGGAATTGATGAAACCTGAATCGCGCATGATGTAATGCGCATCCGCACCCAACGCCCGCACTTCCTCGAGGCAGGCATCGGCCAATGGTTGGGCCTTAGCTCCCGTGCATTCAAGCCAGATTTTTTCACCGGACTTCAATTCAACCGCGTTGGTGATGAATTGATGCGCAAGACGCCTGTAATCGGACATGGAAATACTCCCTACACTTTACATATAGGAAAAGACACCAGAAATCCTCGCAGGTCAATGATTTTAGGCCGCCAGCGCCTGCCCGGCGTCGGAAAGCGGCAATTTGAGGGATTCCGCCACCCCGGCATGGGTGATTTTGCCCGCACAGACATTCAATCCGTTACGCAGATTGGGATCGTCCGCCAGCGCCTTTTTCCAGCCCTTGTCTGCTATCGCCAGCGCATAAGGCAGCACCGCGTTGTTGAGCGCCTGCGCCGAAGTCATCGGCACGGCGCCCGGCATATTCGCCACGCAGTAATGGATGACATCATTGACCTTATATATGGGATCGTTGTGCGTCGTGGCGTGGGACGTTTCGAAACATCCGCCTTGGTCAATCGCGATATCGACGAGCACCGAACCCGGGCGCATTTGTTTCACCATTTCCTTGGTGACAAGTTTGGGAGCACTCGCCCCCGGAATCAAAACCGCGCCGATCACAAGGTCCGCACCGAGCACATACCGCTCGATAGATGCTTTCGATGATTGAATGACGCGCGCACGATTGCCGAAATGACGATCAAGATCGCGGATGCGATCATGGTTTTGTTCGAGGATGACGACATTGGCCTGCATCCCGCACGCCATCTCCGCCGCGTGATAACCCGACACGCCGCCGCCAAGCACGACAACCTTTGCAGGTTCCACGCCCGGCGATCCGCCGATCAATCGGCCACGCCCGCCCAGATGTTTCAACAAATACGCACCGCCAACCTGAATGGACAGACGCCCCGCAATTTCACTCATCGGCGCCAGCAATGGCAATCCGCGTCCGCCCGGCCCCGTCACGGTTTCATAGGCAATGGCAACGCATTTCGAATCTATCAAACCCTTGGTTTGTTCCGCATCGGCGGCGAGGTGAAGATAGGTGAACAATATCTGCCCTTCACGAAGCATCTTGCACTCATTCGCCTGCGGTTCCTTCACCTTTATAATCATGTCGGCGCGTTTGAAAATATCGGCTGCAGACTTGCTGATCTCCGCGCCATGCCCTTCATAATCCGCATCGGTGTAATTAATGCCCGCCCCGGCCCCGCTTTCGACGATGACTTTATGCCCGTGGGCGGTGAATTCCCGAACGCTGGCGGGGACCAAACCCACGCGGTGTTCTTGTGCCTTGATCTCCTTGGGTACGCCGATAATCATGATATCTCCCTCATCCAGTTATGGGGCGTATCATTAACAAATTTCGCGCCCTTTGCCTATACGCAGGGCAGCATCCCATTGTTTTTACACAAATTTGCATTTCAAAGACGTTTTTTTATACGATGAACATATGATTTAACGAATTTTTAACCAGGAGTATGACAATGGCTACCCCAGAATCCCAAGCACAGATTTTCTTCGATAAGTTTCGGATCGAACGAGAAAAAGCCGCCACTGGCGACGCTACGGCGAAAGATTTGGTAACCCGCCTTAAGGCCAGCCCAAAATTCGTCAGGCTTGTCAAAGCTGGCGATCCTGCCAACGCCTCTTGGGCCAAAGGCGAACATGAAGCCGCACTGAAAATTATGAAGGACGGCGATGCAAATTATAACCCGCACCTCGATGGCAAGGCCATGAAGTTTTTCGAGGAAGTGGACAAAGCCTACGCCGCGCAGAAACCTACGCCCAAATTCACCGACCATAAGGTTGAGAAAGACGCCACGCTTTCAAAGATCGTCGGAGAACATTATGGCCTGAAAGATGCCACGGAAATCGACACGGCATACAGAGCCGTCGCCCGCAGCAACGGCATAGCCAATCCGGACGTCATTTCCGAAGGCCAGACGATCAAGCTTCCGGAAACGCTTCCGCTGACAGCGGCTCAAATCGCAACGGTGCCATCGGCCATACCTGTGAAAGCAACGCGGGCGGAAATAACGCAAGCCGTCAAGACGCTTCAGGTATCCGTTTTCGGTCCGGAAAAAGACGCGAGCGGCAAGCAAAACCCGGAAGTGGATGGTATTCTCGGCCGCAAAACCGCTGGTGAACTGCACAAAGCTCATGGCGATTTGAACAATGATGCAGACGTTGACAAATTAGACGACAATCTCAAAGCGGCTGTTAAAACCTTACGCGATAATGGATACCGCGGCCTGTTCGATCAAGGCAAGCCTGCTGCTGCGCCAACAGCAACACCAACAACCACGCCTCCGAAAGCAACAAAGGAAGAAATAACGCAAGCCGTGAAGACACTTCAGGAAGATGTGTTTGGCCCGGAAATAGGACCGGACGGTAAGAAAAATCCAAAAGTGGATGGTATGTTCGGCCCTCTGACCGCCAAGGCCTTGCGTGACAAACACAAGGATATAAATGTAGACGCAAACTTTAACAATTTAAGCCCTGATCTTCAGGCCGCCGTTCAAACCCTTCGTGAAAATGAAGGCCCTGGCCTGTTCAATCAGGACAAGATTCAAGCCAAACGTATAAGCGATGCTTTCAAAGGCGGAGAGATCAAGCTCAACGGCGGATATGTTGATCCCAATACGGGCCGTTACTACGCAACACCTTCCGTCGCCCATCCCGTTAACCCTGCGTTTAAGGGCGCGGCAGAAGGTCGTGAGACAGGAGAGCAGTTTGCGAGAAGATTGGACGAGACCAGAGATCCGCTGAACGATCAAGGATATAAAAAAGGCGGCAAAATTAACACCGCTTTCGGTGGCGCTACTCAAGGCAATACGCCTGTTCCACCGTCTCCTTCAGCCGGTGTCACGATCACACGTACAGGCCGCACCTTAGACCTTGGCTAAACACCCACTCGGCACTAAATCATCAAAAAAGGGCATCACAAAAAACGTGGTGCCCTTTTTTCGTTAATCCTTTTTTAAGCATGATTTGTGGCCCTATCGCAGGCGTTTCCCCAAATTTGCATTCGTTAGGCGTTTTTTCATACAATTATCATATTATCGTGGAAATTAAGGGGCTATAAATGCCGGAAATTAACGATCCAAAGAAGAAACCGGGCGAAAAAGGCATCGCACAAAACGTGGCGGCTGCAATGCGCAGCAACGCGGCTTCTATGTTCGGCGGCGGACAGAACCCGGCCCAATCCCCTGCGCCCAAAGCCCCGGCAACGCCACCGCCTCCTCCTCAGGCAAAATCGCCAAACGGAGATATGATGAATAGATTTTTGGCCATGGCCCAAGAACAGCAAAAGATGAGCACGCCGATTCAGCCTCTGCCACAGCAACAACCGGAAGAACCATCGACAGCACAACCTCTGCTTCAAAACGAAGAACCGATTATGGTCGAGCGGCCAAATATAGCCGCCACGCCGCAACCGCAAGAACAACCGACTGTCCCCGAAGCAGAAGCCCCTGCTCCTTCACGCACCGTCACAAGCGACAAACCAGTACCGAATCTCCTGCCCCAAGGCGAAGAGCCTATCGTGGTCGAGGGTCGCACGCCAATGCCCACCCCGTCTGAGAGGCTGGCGCGTATCACCAAAAACGCACCGCAGATGAGCAGGCCTGTTGATCCGACTGTGCTGGATCCCAAACCACAAACAGCTGAAGCGCCGAAAGCGCAGAACCAATCTCCTGTACCAACAGCGGGAGTCCCCGATAAAGCAAAGACGCAAATGTTCTGGGATGCGTACGAAGCCAAAATGAAAGCGGCCGAAAAAGACCCGGCACATATGCGCGAGCTCGCCCAAATTCAGGCCCATCCAAAATTTGTTGAATATTATAAGGCCAAGGGCAAAGAACTTGGCATAGACCAGATGGTCGATAGCGCCGAAGCCATCCACAAGGCCGCAAAAGTACAAGTTGCAAATCAGGGCCCCGGCGACAAACGTCGCGGTCAGGAAGTGGCCAATAAATTTTTCAGCGATGTTGAACAAGGTACTCAACCCCCCGTTCAGGCCCCCGTTCAAGCGCCTCCCATTGGCCCCGGCCTCGGAGCACAAATTGTCAACGCGGCTAAAGAAGCCGTTGGTATCAAATCCGCTCAGGCACAAACGCTTCCCACAAATGCCAATCCCGATGTCAGCCCCAATGATCGGACTACAGTCGCAGCCGCTCCTACTCCGGCAGCACAACCAAAACCGACTGTCGCCGCAGCACCCGCCGCCCCTGCGAAACCCAAAGACGCCGAGTACAAGCTGCCGGACGGCAAAACACTCTCGCATGTCGTCGTCGAAAAATACGGCATCAAGGATCCAGCAAAAATCAAAGAAGCATACGAAGCGCTTGCCAAACACAATGGCATCGCCGATCCAAACAAGGTCAGTAAAGACCAGAACCTCAAGCTGCCGGAAACACTTCAGGGCGCAAAACTGCGGACGGAAAACACACCAGCACCGGAAGGCAATAACAAGCCCGCCCCTACTACCGCTACGCCAAACACGCCGCGCGCCACTTCATCACAAGATAGAACCGCCGCCTATGATCCTTCAAAAGAAGGCTACGTGCTTAAAAACGGCACCCGTATCGATCCCAATACCGGAACTTACACCCCACAAGGACAGATGCCGCCCACAACCGTTCAGGGCTATACGCCGCGTGAGCAAAGCATCATCGCCCGCGCGTTCAACAGCTCTTCCAACGGTGAACAACCGCGTGAGCCTGTGCAGGAAAGACGCCAGATGCGAGAGCTGCAGCGGGAATTCCGCGATGCACATGACCACAACCAGCCAGTCCGCACGCCCGAATTCAATGTTCACAGCCGTGGCATTACCGTCAACCCGACGGCCATAATCAGGAACGTATTCTAACCGCTACATACAATTGAAAGCGGCATCGCAATATTTTTGTGATGCCGCTTTTATCTTTTAATCTCTTGTTAAGAATCTTCTGGCACTCTTTTGCCTGTGAATGCACGCGAATTGCCTACGTGATTCCACAATTCATGACTATTTCTGCCTTCTTTCCCCGCCAGAGTGCTTCTCAACAGACTCAAAAAGACTTACCAGGAGACCAAACATGACCCTCGACCTTACTGAATGCGAATTCCTCGCCCGTGACGCCCACATCATCGCGATGATCCGCGACCTCGAAACGGCCCGCGCCACTGTAAAAGCCTAATCTGCAAGGACCGGGGGTTTATTTCCCTCGTCCTTCCAGAAGGTTTTGACCCTTTTGCCCGGCTTGCCGGGCCTATCCGCGCCTACGGGCAGGATTTCCACGTTTTTGTCCCCCTTCACATAGCGATCCAAAAACTGCAGCGCCGTCTCGTTGATGATCGGCTGGTAATCCTTATCCAATTGCGTCCACGCAAAATGCCCGGCCCCGTCTAACTCGATGAAATATTTGGGTGCCTTGGTCTGCTCATAGCCGCGCTTTTTGATGATCGGCGTGATGTCGGCATCCTTCGTCCCGCCCTGATACATCACCGGAATATTGATCCGCGATAAGGCGCGACCCAGCACGTACGGATCGGCAAACGGCGATAGTGCCAGCACCGCCTTGAACCGCTTGTCCTTCCATGATGGCCACGCCCCGGCCAGCCCCAGAACCGTATACCCGCCCAGCGAATGACCGATCAGCCCCACGCGATCCATATCGACGTAATTCTTGTACTGGCGGTCATCGAGCATCGATGAAAGCGCGAATAAAACATCGTCCCGCCGATCCGCCTCGGTCTTGTCGGTCCATACCTCGGGCGTACGGAACGGTTTTTCCGGACGCGTCGATTTGCCGGGTCGCATCGCCTGCAACGTCGAGCGCAGCCCCCCTTGTCCAAAACGATCACAGTTAGAGTCTTCATGATCGGGCGCGATGACGATATAGCCGCGATCGGCCAGATATTGCGTCAGGAACAACGATTGCTTGGCACAGCCGCCAAAGCCGTGGGAGAAAATCAGCAACGGCCATTTTTGTTCGCTCGACTGGAATTCCGGCGGCAGCCAGATTTCAACATTGGGCTGGCGCAGCTTGGGTTTCGATCCCACCTGTTGCTTGGGTGCCTCCATCGACTTCACCCCGCCTTCAAACGGCCTCGCCTCGGGCGGCGGCGCGCCCTTGGGCACGGTGATGGTTTCGTTTTGCGCGTATGCGGGGAACGAAATCAGAATCAAAAAAGCGATGAGGTATCTCATCGCTCCAGAGTAGCATTTCAGGGAAGGGTTTAATAAACTTTATTGAACGGCCATGAAGAGCGCCTCCCGCTCCAAATTTGGCCCTTTCAATAGACCTACCCTAAGGGGGAAAATACGAACATTTTTATATTAGAGACCCCTGTAAAATTCGCTGCCGGATTTTTGGTTGGATAAATTTGCCATACTATGCCTTCCAGCCTTGATTGAAGGATAGACTGCTCATAATACTAGAGGTGCGTACACTCATCTTCATCATAGACTTTTCCACCATTTGAAAATTCATCTCTTTTCAAAATTTTTAATTTTTGCGCAGAATTATCTTTTAGTTCTTTTTCAAATTCCAACTGGTTAATTTTCTCTGCAATTAAAGAGCGTCCCTCTTCAGGAGTTATTTTTCCTGCTTTCACCATTTTTGATACAGAGTCCATGTAAGGAATAAAAACGTTCTTAAAGGAACGATATGCTGGTATATGCAGCTTTGGGTCTTCACCCATTTTGGTTTTAGTGCATTCGACAGCAAGGTCAAAATTTTTATTCGTTTCAAAGCATGCGTTGCTGTAGCTTGATGTTCTTGCACAGGAAGACAAACAAAACGCTGCCAGAACCAGAAAAACAAATTTATATTGAATCATCTTTTATCCCTTTCTTAAAACTTCGTCTGCATTACTCTCATCAAAAGATCAAAGAACATAAAGAACCAAAAAGATACGCATAGGCTTATGGCAGACATTACGGCAATGTTAGGAACAAACATGATTACCTCCTTTATCCTTACCCATGCAGTTCTGCGTATTACTAGTCTTGCGTCTTTTTGTTGTGCCGCCATTCCCAAGGTGCAATCCTTTCTTTTTTAGGCAATGCCCATAATCCCCGTTTTTCTGATCTTGCTTCTTTTTCAGCAGTCAGAATTTCTTTTGAAGGATTGTAGAAACGATAGGCCCATGCTCCACCCTGCCAAACCATTTGAACTCCCGCATCTGATTCAAGAGCAAAAACATGGCCTAAAATTCTGTTATATTTATCTATGCCCGTTTGAATAACCCAAACGTCCTTATCGGCAATCAACGAGGAAAGCATATCTTTGATTCTTTTGAAAATGACTGATCGTACTCAGGCGCATCAATGCTGGGCAAGCGCACCTGGATTTTTTCGCCATCTTCTTTTTGAACTTCAAAACTATCCCCATCTACAACAGTTATAACATGCACTCGAAACGCAACTGAATTTTCGGCTTTGACTACGACAGGAAAAAATAGAATCCAAAAAAACAGAAACAATAAAATGCGGTCGGCCAAAGCAATCTCCCTTTTGGCTTTAAAGCGAAACGGCCATCAGATTGCTCTGATGACCGGGGAGTTTCAAACCGTCATGTAAACGGCGCAGCGTATTTGCTTGCGCTATTATATTCCGCCACCTCCCCGACCCAAGGTCGAGAAGGCATCAATCGGTAACGGCCCGATGCTAGAGGCCGTACATGAGGGGTTTGAAACTCCCCAGAATGACCAAAACGGCCAATCCGAGGGCATTATGGGATAATTTTTTCATATGTGGAAGGACAATTTTGGCGCGATAAACATTGAGACATTATAAGCCTATGAAAGCGGGGAATTTAACCCCGCCTTCATATGGCGTATATTGAATGTGTTTTTTGTTTTGGGATGGATTTTCGGGATATATTCATCCTGCGTTAATAATAACCCATCATTGCTTTCAATCATCACCCCCAATGGGGGGTGTGATATGAAAGAAAGTAATTTTGATACTGTCATGATAGTTTTTGAAAGCTATCTGATAGCAATTTTCCATCATCCGTTAAATAATATTTTCCCCGTTTTCTATCAATCTTATAAACTAAATTTCTTTTAACGAGTTCATCTCTTGCCCTGTAGAATGTCGATTGCTCCATCCCTGATATTTTCATCCACTCAGTGCATGCCGCCCCATCACTAGGAATACAAAGCAAAGCCTTTTTCTCACGACCTTCAAGCTTTAGCGAAGGTATTATCTCAAAATCGCTTTCAACTATAACTGCTGAAGTAGAGTTCTCAGCAAGATTGATACTTTGAAGGCGCAATAGAATAGCTGGAAAATCTCCACCATCTTTTTGCTTACTACATACCAGCCTGATTTCATCAAGATTCTTCTTTTCAATTCGCAACATTACATCCGCCGCGCCACGTAAAGCACTTGAACCACGCTCTTCCTTATCGTTTTTTCGAGCATGATGAACAACCAAAACGAAAGAATTTGTTTCTTGGCGTATTTTATCAACACGGCTTATAAATTCGGAAATTTCTTTGGATGAGTTGTCATCTCCACCTGAAAGACAACGAGAGAGCGTATCAATAATAATACAAGCAGGCGGATGCTTCAGTTGCTTCAACGTTACGCACAACCTATCAAAATCTGCCTTATCACGAAAATTTACGGACTGGGTGATAAAAAAAAGCTCGTTGGGCTCCTGTATCTCATAATGTTTGATTAGAGCTCTAATTCTGCTAGGAAGGCCTGTCGCACCTTCTGCGTAGATGTATAGAACCGTCCCCTTCGCCACCTCATACTTTTCCAGCCATGGCTTCCCAAGAGATATTGCGGTGGCCCAGCTTAACGCTAAAAAGCTTTTTCCATCGCCGGGGGAACCATACAAAACACCAAATCCACCAACTGGCAATATAGACTCTATGAGCCATTGCATAGGCGGCAAATCAAGAACTTCCTTACAAGAATAGAGACGAAACGGCTTTATATTTTCTGTAGTCGTATTTTGTATAGACATAGGAACCTAACCCGAATTTCTTCGAGCCCTCTTAAATGTTGACAACTATTTTCTGGTTGTCGGCTTTTGTTCCTATGTGGCTGGGCCTCTTTAAAAACCGAAAAAAACGCCCGTTTCAATTTCTCCATAGCAAAAAATATTCTAGTAGCCAAGTATTATTTAACCACTAAAAGAAATTATATATTTCGATATAAAGCAATCTTGCTTAATTATAAATACATGCGTGAATAGCGATCATGAATTTAGTTTTTTCACTACATCTTCAGCTTTTAAGTGGGTGTATCTGAACAACATACGAAAATCTCTATGTCCCGAGATAAGCGCAACTTCAGCTACGGATAATCCTTTCTCGAAGAATCGGCTTATCGCTTCATGGCGTAAATCATGAAAGTGAAGATCATGTATGTTGGTACGATTTAACAAACGTTCCCATGCCAAACGTGTGGCATTTCCTGTAAGCGGAAATGCTTTCACTCCCTTACTTTCGTTTTGTAGCTCACGGAGAATTTTTACAGCTTCATTGGTAAGGGGGATTGTCCGGCTATGTCCGTTTTTTGTGAAAGGAAGAAAAAGGGTTCTAGCTTCAAAATTTACATGCTTCCAGTGAATACCCAGCATCTCCCCTCGCCTCATTCCCGTTTCAAGAGCCAGCCGTATCAACGGTAACAGATAGGGATTTTTTGTTTCCTTGGCGGCCTCCAGTATTACCTGCCATTCATAGGCGGATAAACGGCGCTGGCGAGCATTGTTGAGTTTAATCTTGGGTATCTTGGCTAATGGATTTTCACGCACAGGAATCCCCCACTCCCGCATTGCCAAGTCAAATGCATGTTTAATAATCCCGATCTCACGACTGACCGTTGCAGGCTTGACCTGTTTTAACCGCTTGTCCCGATAGGTACAAAAATCAGATGTGGAGATTTGGGCCAGCGTGTAATTGGCAATCCTCTGCCGCAGGAATGAATTAATGATATAGAACTCAGAAACATAGCCCCGCTTTTTAGTGCTGATTTCATCCCTGTAACGCTCAAGGATGGCCCTAACCGTAAATTGATTGAGAGCCTTGGGAGAAGCAGGCAAGTCGCGTCTATCGGCTTGCAATTCGGTAAACCTGGCCCATTCGATCGCATCCGCATGGGTATGGAAAGAACGACTGATGATGGGGTAAGCCCTAACTCCCTGCACACCGTAGCGGCCTTGGCTGTCTTGATGCGCTTATCCCGATAAGAGCAGAAGTGCGACACGGTTATGCAGGATAACGGCATAGCGCACAGCTTCGCCTCCCTACGCATGAATACATCCAGTATGATGGGTTCTGCCTCGCCCCTTTTACGAGGGATAATCTCAGCCTTGTAACGCTCCAGCAGGGCTTTGAGGGTAATGGCATCCAGTTTCTTAGGATCGTATGGCAGAGAACGCCTGTCAGCCTTCTGCTCCATGTATCGCGCCCATTCCTGAGCGTCCGCTTTCATATGAAAGGATTTGCAGATTGTGGAGAAACCCTTGCGCCTGATCTGAACTTCCCATTTGTCGTTACGCTTGCGTATGCTTGCCATTTCCAACCTCCGGTGTGGCTATAGTGTGGCAAGCTGATTTATTGGAGGTTTTGACCGTGTTAGCCCGTGAGTATAAAATCCAGTGGAGCCAACAGGTTAAAGAATGGTGGGCGTTGAGAGGGTCGAACTCCCGACATCTTCGGTGTAAACGAAGCGCTCTACCACTGAGCTAAACGCCCGCTATTCGCGTGGGGGGTATAGTTACAGACCCCTTGGCCGTTTTGCAACCCCAAAATGGCAACAAAAAACCCCGCATTCCTGCGGGGTTTTAAATGGCTTTATGCCGGACGCTTACTTGTTAACGGCGTCTTTCAGTTCTTTACCCGCTTTGAATTTAGCGGATTTGGAAGCCGGAATTTTGATGGCTTCGCCCGTGCGTGGGTTACGGCCTGTGGTGGCTGCGCGCTTCGTGACATTGAACGTACCGAAGCCTACGAAACGGCATTCATTGCCTTGTTGCAGCGTCGCGGTGATGCCGCCGAAAACAGCTTCAACGGCTTTTTGCGCGTCGGCTTTGGTCAGTTCGGCTTCTTTGGCGACGTATTCAATGAGTTCTGCTTTGTTCATGGGTATCCCCTTTTGAGCATTAATTTATAAAAATCGGGCATAAAAAAACAGCCCGAAGAACCTTCGAAAAATGGTCTCAAACGGGCTGTAACCCTAGAGTTCCCTACGTTTTCGAACGACTCTGTTCTAGGCTGTTTTTAATCGGGACTCAATGGCGAATTACGCCTTCTCCCTTATTTTCTGCCGTTTTTGGCTCGATTCCGTCAATATCGACCTTAACTGGTTCAAAAGGCTCAGGAATTCGGACCAGAGCATGGGTCAGAACTTCCTCGATTGTGTTAACCGGGACGATCTGGATGCCCTTTTTTACCTTATCAGGGATGTCCGGAAGGTCTTTAGCGTTGTCTTTCGGGATCAGAACCTTGCGGATGCCGCCCCTGTGCGCGGCCAGTAGTTTTTCCTTTAAGCCGCCGATTTCAGTGACGTAACCGCGCAGGTTGATCTCGCCTGTCATCGCAATGTCTTTACGCACTTCAATGCCCGTGAGCGCCGAAATAATCGCCGTCGTCATCGCAGCACCAGCGGATGGACCATCTTTGGGTGTCGCGCCTTCAGGTACGTGCACGTGAATGTTGGTCTTGTTCAACTCTTCGAAGTTGATGCCAAAACGATTGGCGCGAGATTTAATCAACATTTCCGCCACCGTGATGGATTCCTTCATAACGTCTTTAAGGTTACCCGTGGTGGATACTTTGCCATCCTTACCAGGCATGCTCACCGCTTCGATTGAGAGCAGATCGCCACCAAATTCGGTATAGGCCAGACCGTTGACGATACCGACGCGATCCTGCTCATCCACTTCACCGAAACGAAATTTGCGGATGCCTGCGTATTTCTCAAGATTGCCCGGCGTGACGGAAACTTTTTCGCGTCCTTTCATCAGGATTTCCTTGATCGCTTTACGGCACAGGTTTGCGATTTCACGCTCCAGCGAACGAACCCCTGCTTCACGCGTGTAGAAACGGATCAGATCACGAACGGCAAGATCGCTTATTTGTATCTCGCTGTTTTTCAAACCGGCCAACTTGACCTGCTTGTTCAACAGGTGTTGGCGCACGATCTGGATTTTCTCTTCTTCCGTGTAACCGCCGATACGGATGATCTCCATACGGTCCATCAACGGCTGCGGCATACGCAGCGTGTTGGCCGTGCAGATGAACATCACATCGGACAAATCGTAATCAAGTTCCAGATAGTGGTCGTTGAATTTTTCGTTCTGTTCGGGATCAAGCACCTCGAGCAACGCGCTTGAAGGATCGCCTCTCCAGTCGGAGCCCAGCTTGTCGATCTCATCGAGAAGAAACAGCGGATTGCTGGTCTTGGCTTTCTTCATGCCCTGGATAATTTTACCCGGCAGAGCGCCGATATAGGTTCTGCGGTGACCGCGGATTTCGCTCTCGTCCCGCACGCCGCCGAGCGACATACGAACGAAGTTACGGTTGGTCGCTTTGGCAATAGACTGGCCGAGCGAGGTTTTACCAACGCCAGGCGGGCCGACGAGGCACAGGATAGATCCTTTGACCTTGCCGGTGCGTTGTTGCACGGCTAGGTACTCAAGAATGCGTTCCTTGACCTTTTCGAGGCCATAGTGATCGTCATCGAGAATTTTCTTGGCGGCCTTGATGTCTTTTTTGACGCGGGAACGTTTATCCCACGGCACGGACAATACCCAATCCAGATAGTTGCGCACGACCGTGGCTTCCGCCGACATCGGCGACATCTGGCGAAGTTTTTTCACTTCGGCTTTTGCCTTATCGCGCGCTTCTTTTGATAAACGCGTTTCGACGATTTTCTTTTCGAGTTCGCCAAGTTCATCGAGGCCGTCTTCGCCCTCGCCCAGTTCTTTTTGAATGGCTTTCAATTGCTCGTTCAAATAATACTCGCGCTGGGTCTTTTCCATCTGGCGCTTGACGCGGTTACGGATGCGTTTTTCAACTTGCAGGACACCGATCTCGCCTTCCATGAAGCCATAGATTTTTTCAAGACGCTCGGCGGAATTGGCGATGGTCAGCAGTTCCTGTTTCTCTTCGATTTTGAGCGAAAGATGCGATGCAATCGTGTCCGCCATTTTCGAAGGTTCTTCGATCTGATTGACCGAAACGATCACTTCAGGCGGAATTTTTTTGTTCAGCTTCACATACTGTTCAAACTGCGCGACAACGGCGCGGGCCAGCGCTTCCAGCTCCTCGCCCTTCACCGCTTCATCGGGCATCGGCTTTGCGACCGCCTCGATAAAATCAGGACGCTGCGTAAAGCCTGTGATTTCCACACGCTCAATACCTTCGACCAAAACCTTCACGGTCCCATCGGGCAATTTCAAAAGCTGGAGGATGGTGCCGATCGTACCTATAGTGTGAACATCGGCGGATGTAGGATCGTCTTCTGACGGTGATTTTTGCGTGACCAGCAGAATCTTTTTGGAATCTTGCATAACGGATTCCAACGCCTTGACGGATTTTTCCCGCCCGACGAACAAAGGCACAATCATATGCGGGAAGACCACGATATCCCTGAGCGGCAAAACCGCGTATGCGTCCTTCGAAACTGTACCGAGCATTTATTTCTGTCCTTTTCCTGATCCTGAAGACCCAGGAGAAACCCTTATGAGGGAAATAACCTTAAGGTGTTCTTTCATTCTACCATATGAAATAGGGGCGATTGGTTAAGATTTCAAGGATTACAAACCGCCAAAATCTGCCAAACTGCCATGAAAACAGGGGCTTGAACCCCCGTCCCCGTTAACGATTTAACATGGGTTACTTCTTGGTGTCGGCGATGGGAATACGCTCTTCCACAACTTCGTCGATCAGGCCGAATTTCTTGGCCTCTTCGGCGGACATGAAATTGTCGCGCTCCATGGCTTTTTCAATATCGGCGAGTTTGCGACCCGTATGCTTGACGTAGATATTGTTCAGGTTCGCACGCAAACGCAGAATTTCACGCGCCTGAATTTCGATGTCGGTCGCCTGACCTTGCGCACCGCCCGAAGGCTGGTGAATCATGATACGGGCGTTGGGCAGCGCGTAACGCTTGCCTTTGGCGCCGGCGGTAAGAAGTAACGATCCCATCGATGCCGCCTGACCGATACAGACGGTCGATACGGCTGGTTTGATATATTGCATCGTGTCGTACATCGCCATACCCGAAGTGACAACGCCGCCCGGAGAATTGATGTAGAACGAAATGTCTTTGGTCGGGTTTTCTGATTCAAGGAAGAGAAGCTGCGCGCAGACAACGGCGGATACGCCGTCCTCGACGCCGCCTGTCAGGAAGATAATGCGCTCTTTCAACAGGCGCGAATAAATGTCAAAGGCGCGCTCGCCGCGGTTCGTCTGTTCGATAACCGTCGGGACAAGGTAATTCTGGTAGATATCGACGGGGTCGCGGTCTTTGGGGAACATGCTCATAGGGTGAAATCTCTCTGTGTTGAATCGTTAAAACAAACCTAGCCCCCGCCTAGCCTTTGTTCAAGCCCTTACTTGCAACCTGACATCCCTCTCTGCCTGCCCGCGCATGAAAAAACCCCGCCTTTCGGCGGGGTTTCTCTTATTATCGGAAAAGACCGAATTAGTTGTAGTTACGGTCCAGTTTGTGAGCGAAGTCAACGCGCGTAGCAACGCGCAAGGCACCCAGCGTAGCAGGCGTTGCTTTACCGGAAACCGTCAGGTTACGGTCAGCCTGGAATTTCTTCACAGCTGCCGTCGTGCGCCAGCCGTAGATGCCGTCGATCGGGCCAGGATGAAAGCCTTCTTCGCGAAGGGACAACTGGATGCGTTTAACATCCATAGCAGACAGCTTAACGATTTTTTTGATCGTAAGGTCTTTATCAGCCTTCATGGAATAATAGCTGTTCATGCGGTGGCCATCTTTGAAGTCCACAGATGCCATAGCAGGTGCGCTAAGCAGGGCTACGGCAAGAACGGCGTACATTGCAGTGCGTTTCATATTTCTCTCTCCTAAGTTGTTTTTAATAATATGATTTGGTACTTGAAAGACTGTAACAGCCTGATGCCTAACGGGAATTTAACAACAGGTTTATGAAAAGTTACCAAATGGCGCGATGCGGCAGAATTCCGCCAAAAATAAAGTGAAAAAATATGCAAATAAAAAATTGCACGCCCCGCCCCTCTGTCATCCCCGAGGTTCCGCGAAGCGGAACATCAACATCGGGGATCCAGAAAGAGCGTGGCTTTGCCACGCGCATATTTTGGACTGGATCCCCGCCTTCGCGGGGGTGACAGCGAAGAGTAAATGCATAAAAAAATCCCGCCGTGAGGCGGGATTTTCATGTTCGTTGTAACTGGCCGGATTAGTTGTAATTCCGGGTCAGGCGGTGATCGTAACCGCACCAGGACGTAACCCTGAGCTTACGCAATGTTTCCGCCGTCAGCTTGCCGTTCCCCGACATATTGCGGTCGGACTGATAGGCAGCAACGGCTCTGGTCGTGATCGGGCCATAAACGCCATCGATCGGGCCAGAATTGTATCCTGCATCGTGCAGGGACGTTTGAAGCTCCATGACATCGGACGTCTTCACATCCTTGCGATTGGCGAAATCGTAATCTTTGTGGGTGCCGTCACCTGCGTTGGTGTAGCTGCAGCTATAGTCTTTTCTATAGTCTGCCATGGCTGGCGCAGCCGCGAACGATATTACCATAAGTATGCTAAAAGCGATAAACTTCATGTCTCTCTCCTGATGATTATATAAAATGTGGTAGGTGTGGATAACTAGGTGGATAAAACGATTCGGTATAAGATAATCCATTATCCCGCTCTTAACAAACGGAAAAATCACAGGCCCCTGTCCCAAGTTACCCAATATTGTCATCCCCGAGGTTCCGCGAAGCGGAACACCAACATCGGGGATCCATAAAGGGCGCAGCTTCGCTGCGCACGTTTTTATGAACTGGACCCCCGCCTTCGCGGGGGTGACAAGGTTAAGTACACACAAATGAAAGTAAAAAAAACGAAAACCCGGCTGAGGTTGGCTTAACGAATATTGAATTTTATGGCTGCCATATCATGATCTTTATCATATTTTCCAGGCCGCCATCGAACTGAGTTCCATGATATAGAACCAGAGTCGTAGAGCCGCTCAGAAACTATCTCCTCATTAGCGGCCACGGCAGCTTGCGCTCTGGTTGTAATAACTTTGCCAGTGTTGGGATATGTTACACCTATCATCATCTGCCTTCTCTCTTCCATTGAACGGAAGAAGGTGTGGTCCGATAACTTAGGCAAATTCAAAACAGAACGCGTACCCATAATTACTTATCCTTTTTGGCCTTAGCGGGCTTTTTTTCCGCTGCCTCACCATCATCGGCTTTTTTCTTCGAGCCGCCTTTTTTCTTGGCGCCTTTCAGTTCGATCTCGTCATCTTCCTTGGTCAGTTCCTCGATGGAAACTTCCTTATCGGTGATGACGGCATCCTTGAAGATCACTTCGACGACTTTTTCTTCAAAGATCGGCGCGCGGAGCATGTCAACCGCCCCACGGGTCTTCTGGTAATATTCGAACACCTGCTTCTCATGGCCCGGATATTTCTGGGCTTCGGCAATCACGGCGCGCTGGATTTCCTTGTCGTTGACGGAAACCTTATTGGCCGAACCGACTTCGGAAAGGATGAGACCTAAACGCACGCGGCGGGCCGCGATCAGTTTGAGTTCTTCCTTCTCATCCTCGGACAGGGTTTTGTCTTTTTCTTCGGGGTTTTGCGCACGTTCCTGCTCGATCTGTTTCATGATGCCTTCATATTCGGCATCGACCATCGTTTGCGGAATTTCGAAATCATGCTTCTCATCCAGGACATCCAGCAATTGACGCTTTAGCTTCATGCGGCTGAACGACTCATACTCCGCGTTCATTTGCTGTTCGACGGCGGCACGCAGGGCCTTTTCATCTTCCATCCCAAGCTTTTTGGCAAGTTCGTCGTTGATTTCTGCAGGCGCCGCTTCGTGAATAGCTTCGATCACCGTATCAAAGATAGCATCGCGGCCTGCGAGTTCCGTCGCGCCGTAATCTTTGGGGAACGTTACTTTCACTTCCAGTTCAACGCCGGCCTTCTTACCGATCAACTGGTCTTCGAAGCCCGGAATGAAACGTCCGCCGCCGAGTTCCAGTTCAACACCATGCGCATGCATACCTTCATGCTGGACATTGTCGTCCGCTGTGCGGCCATGGAACGTGATAACGGCGATGTCGCCTTTTTTCGTCGCGCGGTCGCCTTCGATCGGCTTGGTCGTGCGATTGCTGTCGGCGATGCGTTGCA
This sequence comes from uncultured Micavibrio sp., assembly GCA_964539025.1. GTDB lineage: Bacteria > Pseudomonadota > Alphaproteobacteria > Micavibrionales > Micavibrionaceae > Micavibrio_A. Next base: position 514,828 of record CAZIFA010000001.1, on the reverse strand, counting down.
GTGTTTCATCGATTTTTTTGGCATCGATCTTGGCCACCGGGCGCGTCAGTTTCAGACCTTTCAGATCCATAACCTCGACCTTGGGCAGTCTTTCCAGTTCCATCTTGAAAACCAGATCCTTGCCCTCATCATATTCTTTAACCTCGATCTTAGGCTGCATCGCCGGGCGGATGTCTTTCTCCTTGAGCACTTTCGCGCTGGTCTCGTTGACAACCAACTCCAGCACTTCGCCCATAACGGCGCGGCCGTATTTTTGTTCAAGCATTTTCATCGGAACTTTGCCGGGGCGGAAACCAGGCAGCTTCGCGGTCTTGCCCACTTCTTTCAGACGCACTTCCTGCTTCTTCTTGATGTCGTTCGCCGGAACGGTGACTTCCAGTTCGACTTTCAGGCCTTCGGATTTGATATCTTTAACTTGCATGGTGTTCCTAATGTCTTTTGTTTAATTTCTAATTCGTCTGCCCGCCTACGCCTTTGGCTTCGGCGTGGCATCCGCTTCTCTAACGCTCCGGCGTTATCACGCCGTGGCGAAGCGAAGGCGGATGGTGCGGGTAGAGGGACTTGAACCCCCACGGGTCACCCCGCCAGAACCTAAATCTGGTGCGTCTGCCAATTTCGCCATACCCGCTAAGGCCTTGGGCGTTTTAAATCAAACCCCTAGGAAAGCCAAGGGGTTTTTGCGGATTTTAGTCCGCCCTTTCGTCTTTTCCAAATGTGATAATGTCGCATTTTACGTCGATACGTAAAAAAGCCCGCTACGCCCCGCCCCCAAAGGAACTGCTGAAAAGCGAGGAATCAATCTCGTCTTTATGGGCGGCGAGGAAGTCTGCCGTGATCGCCTTGTCATGCCCCACAGCCGACGATCCGCGTTTGAAGGCATTGGCGACTTCGGCCATGCGGCCCGGCGGCTTGGGCTGATCTTCGGGCTTTTTGGTGTAATCGAGCGGCGGCGGTTCCGGCTGGGCCACTTTCACCTCGCTGGCCGCAACCGCCCTCACCTTGAGAACCGGATCGCCGTATTTCCAGCCCTTCTTTTCCAGCCGGTAATATTCAGCGAGGAAGCTTTTCGCGTTCGTATCTTTGAGGTTTTTGACCATATTGACGAACGCCTTGGCCGCAGGCGCGCTGATCTCTTTTTCGATGCCCTTGTAGAGCATCTCCAGAATGTTGGAATTTAAGTCGCGCGGATCATTGCCCCGCCCCGCGTAATATTCCGGGTTCGGATTCAACATCCCATGGCAATACTGGTAGATAATCTCTTCGGCGGTGATCGGCATGCCGATCTTTTACAGGTCCAAATTCTTCAAGACAAATGGAATCAGGTCGGGAAGATCACTTGCCACCAGCCCCGCGCCGAACGACTGCCCCATCATGGAATGCAGATACGTGGCGGCGCAGGTCGCTTCGAACGGCTTCACCCCCTGCGCCAAAAGGCCACAGATCATCCCGGCAAGAACATCGCCAGACCCCGCCGTCGCCAGATACGGCGCGAATTCTTCTTGCATCACCGTTTCACGATCCGGCGCGGCGATAACGCTGTCATTGCCCTTGATCAGGACGGTGCAGCCCGTTAGCGAAGCCGCCTTTTCCGCGCGGATATTCTTCGCGCCCGTGATATCGGGGAACAGCCTTGCAAACTCACCCTCATGCGGGGTTAAAACACATCCCGGATGCAACGCCTTGAGCAACTCATCCCGGTTGTTTTCGAACACGGTCAGCGCATCGGCATCCAGAACTGTCGGCTTCTTTTCCGCCAAAACGGCAAGAACGAGACTGCGGATATTTCGACCCATCCCCGGGCCAATCAGGATTGCGCCTCGTCTTTTGTCTGAAATATGCGCTGTAATACTTTCAAAATCTTCGACAATTATATGCGCAGGCAATGTCGTTCGATAAATTTGACCCGCGTCTTTCGGTGCAACCACGATGCAAAGACCCGCGCCCATACGCATACAAGATGACGCCGCCAGACGCGCCGCGCCCGTCATTTTCTCACCGCCGAACACCACGGCACAGCCGCGATCATATTTATGCCCGTCCGGTTTAGGGACAGGAAAGGATGATAACCAGAGAGATGGGTTGTTAAATTGCGACATGGCACAAGCTTACGTCAGCGCATCCTTGCAGACAATACGTCCCGAAGTCAGAAATTAACGCAAATGGTTCTTATGAGCCCAGTTTTCCGAATAGCCGCGTACGACAAATTGATTCGCCTCAATTCCCAGAACGACTTCCATGTGTTGCGAACCTAGCCAAGACTCAAGCCCTGTTTGGAAAGGAAGGCGCAGATTGACTTGCTCGCCCCATATCGTCGCAAGCTCCTTTCTAAGCGGCTCTACTCTGGCAAGTGAAAACCGCTTACCGACGAGTGTGTTCAATCGCCCAGCTAAGTCACAGTAGTGGAAATCGATACTCTTTTTATTCTTATCGTAGCGGCTATCAACTGCCTCCGGCTTCGCATCCGTGCCCATATTGTTGTTTGGTTTTACGGGTATTCTGATGCCGTTATAACGCTCGGCAGCCGCATCGAAAGCTAATTTAAAAGTATGTCGCAAAATACTTTGTGCGGCGCGTCGCATTTCCAGATCTGTAGGACTCAACTTGTCCAACGCACTTTTAGACAACATGGCAAACCTCCCTTGAAACAGTAAGTAATTCTTATGGATCGCAATCGTTACGTCAATTTAAAAAGGAAATGACGCACGGGTTTTCAAAGGTTTCCGCATTTCATGGCTTATAATATTTTGCCATAAGAATTTTCTTAGGCCGCCCGGCGCGCAAGATATATGCGCCGCCCTTTCAACATAATGAACATGATGGAGTTCATGATCAAAAGAGCGAAAGAATAAAGCGCTGTCGTCACCGATATCTGGGCGAGCGCGGCTATGCCTATCGCGTGACGTGGGATGTTAAAGCCGTACATGAAACTGTTTTCTTCATGCGGACGAAGCCACGATTTGCGAAACGTCGGCCCCACGGCGCTCACATCGATCAGCGTGACAATGCATACTGACCAGAGCGGGTCATCCGTCGCCACCCATACCGGAATGGCGGCAAGACCAAAGATAAACATGACCCAATCGCTTCTGGTGATATTTTTTTCACCCGTCCGAAACGCCGCGATGGTGATAATCAGGCAGATAACAGAACAGATACCGGTGGCCCACGCCCCCGGCCCCGCCTGCTCACTCACTTGCACCGCAAACACGATGCCAGTCAGAAACGTCCAGATAACCCACGTGAAAACGTGAGGTTTGTTGGAGCCGTTCAGCGTATGGATAAGATAGGGAATATGCGCCCAGATGGTCATCAGGACGGCAATCGCGCCCAGTATTATTTTGTAATCGAAGGACATTCTGGCCTTAAAAAATGGGGCGAACGACGGGGCTCGAACCCGCGACAACCTGGACCACAACCAGGGGCTCTACCAACTGAGCTACGTCCGCCATACCCTTGGATTATAACAGCCAAAAGTTCGCTTTTTGTATAGTCTAACCCTGATTTGGGTCAAGGCTTTTTCGCCCCCATGTTTTTTGCTCAAAATCGGCCAAATCCCCTAGACGCCCATTATTGCATATGCTAACTAGCCATGCAGCAGGGGAATACCCCCAATACATTTTTCGTATAACAACCTTCTAATTTTAAGGATCCGTGTAATGCCTACCTCGCCCTCCGCCATCTCCTTCAAATCCTATTCCGAATTCAAGAAATACACCGACGAAAACGACATCCAGTACGTCGGCTTTGAATTCACAGACCCGCGCGGCAAATTGCAGCACACGGACCAGCACATCTCCACCATCGACGAAGATATGTTCAAAAACGGCATCATGATTGATGGTTCGTCCATCTCCGGTTGGAAAGCGATCAACGAATCCGACATGTGCCTCGTGCCAGACTGGACCAAATGCTTCCTCGATCCGTTCGCGGCGCAACCGACCCTGAAAGTTTTCTGCGTTGTCAACGAACCTCTGACGGGTGATGCGTATGGCCGCTGCCCTCGTCAGATCGCGATCAAAGCCGAAGCTTACGTTAAAAAATCCGGTATTGCGGACACCGCCTATTTCGGTCCCGAAGCTGAATTCTTTATTTTCGACGATGTGAAATTCGATGTGAAGATGAACAAGGTCTCATACGAAATCGATTCCATCGAAGGTCCTTACAACACATCCAAAGCCTATCCCGAAGGCAACACGGGTCACCGCCCGCGCGTCAAAGGCGGTTACTTCCCGGAAACGCCGGTCGATGGAAGCTCCGACCTGCGTGCTGAAATGCTCACCGTTCTGGCTGGCCTTGGCGTGCCTGTTGAAAAACACCACCACGAAGTGGCTGCCTCACAACACGAACTCGGGATTTTCTTCTCGACGCTCGTTGATTGCGCCGACAATATGCAGCTCTACAAATACGCGGTTCACAACGTCGCACATATTTACGGCAAAACGGCGACCTTCATGCCAAAGCCTGTGTTCGGTGATAACGGTTCGGGTATGCACGTTCACCAATCTTTGTGGAACGGCGGTAAACCTGCATTCGCTGGCGATAAATATGCTGGCCTATCCGAAATGGCACTGCACTATATCGGCGGTATCATCAAACACGCACGCGCACTGAACTGCTTCACCAACCCCGGCACGAACTCGTACAAACGTCTGGTCCCAGGTTACGAAGCGCCCGTTCTGCTCGCCTACTCCGCGCGCAACCGCTCGGCCTCTTGCCGTATTCCGTACGGCAATTCGCCCAAGGCAAAACGTGTCGAAGTGCGCTTCCCCGATCCGACAGCCAACCCGTATCTCGCATTCTCCGCTATGCTGATGGCCGGCCTCGATGGCGTTCAAAACAAAATCGATCCGGGCAAAGCCATGGATGCAAACTTATACGAACTTCCCGCCGACGAGCTGGCGAAAGTTCCGACCGTCTGCGGCTCCTTGCGCGAAGCTGTTGAATCACTGAAGGCCGATCACGCCTTCTTGCTCAAGGGCGATGTGTTCACCAAAGACTTTATTGAGTCTTATATCGACCTGAAGATGGAAGAAATCGATGCGTATGAAACCATGCCGCACCCGATCGAATACATGATGTATTATTCGTCTTAATGTCATCCTAACTCCACCTCTGTCACCCCCGCGTAGGCGGGGGTCCAGTCCATAAAAACGCGCGCAGCTTTGCTGCGCTCTTTCTGGATCCCCGACGTTGGTGCCTGCCTGCGGCAGGCCTCGGGGATGACAAAACAAGAAAAACCGGCCCTCGCGGTCGGTTTTTTATTGCAATTTCAATACGATAGATAAAAAAATAGCAATTTATACATTATGGCAATATACTTGCTAAAATTAAACAAAACGCAGAAAGCACCATTATGTCCGCATCTGAATTGATTGCCGCCTTTAAGAGCGCCGACTTCACCTTGACCGATCCTCTTACCTACCGAAGCAAGCCCAATCTGTGGTCCGATTTCCCAGACAATTTCTTTTCACTCCTGAGAAGCAATGGCATTGACCCGAACGCGGTCACGATTACTCGCGATTCAATGGATCCTCGCGACTGTCAGGCCGCTTTCATCGATGGCAAAGACCGCATCGTTCTCGATCACTCGGTCGTAGAAACAATAAAAGGCCTCGGCCTCAAACTCTAATGTGCAAAATCGCCCATAAAAAACCCGCCGTCCGGCGGGTTTTTACTTACGGTTTCGCCGGAACCGCCGACGACGAAGGCGCAGGCGGCGGCGCCACCGGCGCGGCCTTGATGCCCTCCGGCTCATCCTTCAAATAATCGTAATACGGGTCGTTCGGGTCTATCTCCAGCGATATGTTATTCCGCCTGACGCTTTCGTTGATAATCCGCGCCGCCTCCATGTTCTGCGCCCACGTATAAAAATCCTGCTCACGCGAAGGTGTGATCATGCTGGTGATATAATAATAATCGTCGCCCTGCATGACCGTGACAAGAAATTCATAAGACTTCATATTCACCTTATCAACGGGAACCAGTTCATAAATCTGCGCCTTGCCGCCCTTGATCGACGGGTCGTAATCATAACTCAGGACCTCGACCATCTCGCCCAGCGAATAATCCTTGATCTTGAGGTCGGCGCGGAATTTTTCAATCTCCTGCGCCATTGTGGTGTTCAGCAAGCGGGAAATGACGTTGATCTTGATATGCCCATCGAGCACGACCTTTTTATCATCCTTCGATGCCTGATACAGCAACGCACTCATCCGCTCGATGGACAGGATGTTTTTCTCCTTGAGCGTCCAGCTTTCGGGATAATTGAAATAGGACTGATCGAGAAACCCGTATGTCACTTGCTTTTCGATATGATCCTGCGAGGGAGCAGCCAGCGTAAAAGATGCGATCACCTGCGCCTGCTGGATTTTCTCTTCCTCATAATTTTCCTGCGGCAGGTAATAACGAACCATGATCAGCTTCGATCCATTGAACATGACCCGCGAACGCACGATAAAGGTCTGATCGCCGTCCTGCTGTACGTACAACGCCTCGACCTCACGCGGCGATTTTTCAGTAAGCGCGGTCAGGCTCAGCCCGTTGCGCATGATGAAATTAACGAACCAGTTCTGGGCACTGACCTCATACGTCACCTCCTGCGCCTCGACTATCAAATGGCTGCGCTCAAGATTTTTTGCCCCGCCGACATAACGGCCAAGAATGCCGAGAACCGAATTGCTCAATAGCCCCTGACTAATCGCCGAACCGATCGGCGGCTGTTGCACATTGTCGGTCCAGTTTTTGGGCAAGCGGATGCGGTAGGACAATTTCTCGTCATTATACGGTCTGTCCTCTTCGAGCAGCTTGGTCTGGCCGTTGAACTGCGCTTCGGGCGCAAACGTATACGTCTTGAGTTTTTGAATTTTTTTCAAATCGATGCCGAGCGCGAAGGCAGGCACCGCCATGAACGATAAAGCCAGTATCGCGCAAAGAATCCGGATCATGGCGCTAGCTCCCGATCCTTGCCGGTTTGCGATCTTTATCGATATGGACATAGGTGTAGAGCCCTTCCGTAACCTTGATATATTCGTAATTGCGTCCGTTCGTGTGCCTCAAAGCCCAGCTCTCTATCTTTATTGTAATCGATGTCTGGCCGACTTTGGAAACTTGGGTGTAAAAACTGACCTGATCGCCCAGAAATACGGGCTTGTGGAAGGATATGGCCTCGACCCCCACCGTCACAATTCTACCCCCGACATACTGATAGGCACGGGCTGCGCCAGCCAAATCCATTTGCGATAAAATCCACCCGCCAAAAATATCCCCGCTCGGGTTTGAATCCGGGAGCAACGGAATGACCTTGAGTGTCGGAACACGCCCCTTCAACTCGTCGGGTAATTTCGGCTCTATATCCTCGAAATTCTTGGCATTCATAGGATTTAGGTTTTCAAAAGCGGCTAAATTGTTTATTGGTAAGGCTGGTTTGGATCAACAGGTGTAATCATCATGGCGGATTTGTTTGGCGAGGGCAACACGGCAAAAACCGGTTCCTATGGCGCGGCGGACATCGAGGTTCTCGAAGGTCTGGAGCCGGTCAGAAAGCGCCCCGGCATGTATATCGGCGGCACCGATGAGCGCGCCATGCACCATCTCGTTGGCGAAATTCTCGACAACTCGATGGACGAAGCGGTTGCGGGTCATGCGGATCACATTGACCTCATAATGAATGCTGATGGATCGATCACCGTGACCGACAACGGACGCGGCATCCCTGTGGATAACCACCCGAAATTTCCCAAGAAATCCGCGCTGGAAGTCATCTTCACGACCCTTCACTCCGGTGGAAAATTCTCTGGAAAAGCCTATGAAACCTCCGGCGGCCTGCACGGCGTTGGATCATCCGTTGTGAACGCCCTATCCGAATGGATGACCGTCGAAGTCTGGCGCGACAAAACCCACCACAAACAATCTTTCTCGCGCGGTCTGCCCACCTCCAAACTCGAAAAACTGGGCACCGTGAACAACAAGCGCGGCACCACGGTTACCTTTAAGGCCGACCCGGAAATATTTGGAAACAAAATAAAATTCAAGCCTTCGTGGCTGTACCAAATGGCCCGCTCCAAGGCCTATTTGTTCCGTGGTGTGGAAATCAGATGGTCCTGTGACCCATCTCTGCTCAAGGACGCTAACATTTCAGAACAGGAAATTTTACATTTTCCCAATGGATTACAAGATTTTCTTAAAGCATCACTTCAAGATCGTGACGTCATTACCGGTAAGTTTTTCGTGGGCCAGTTGAACCTTCCCGACAAAGCCGGACGCGTCGAATTTGCCATCGCGTGGCCCGAAGATGGCGAACCGATCAACCATTCCTACTGCAACACTATCCCGACCCCTCTGGGTGGCACGCACGAACAAGGTCTGCGCACGGCGTTGACGCGCGGTATCAAATCCTACGGCACGCTGGTCAACAACAAGAAAACCGACTCCATCACTTCTGATGATGTGATGAACGGCGCCGCTGTCTTGCTCTCGGTCTTTATCCGTGACCCGCAATTTCAGGGTCAGACAAAGGAAAAGCTGGTTACGAACGAAGCCACCAAATGGATTGATTCAGCTATCAAAGATTACTTCGACCATTGGCTGACCGCTGACCCCAATGCATCGAAAATGCTCCTCGAAAGCATCATCGATCGTGCCGAAGAACGCATGCGCCGGAAGTCGGATAAAGAGATGTCGCGCAAATCCGCGACCCGCAAGCTCCGCCTCCCCGGCAAACTAGCTGACTGCTCCAGAACAGAAGCCGATGACACTGAATTGTTCTTGGTTGAGGGTGATTCCGCTGGCGGCTCCGCCAAGCAGGCCCGCTCACGCGAAACACAGGCCGTACTTCCGTTGCGCGGTAAAATCCTCAACGTCGTGTCCGCCACCGCCGACAAAATCCGCGCCAACCAAGAAATTCAGGATCTGATCCTCGCCCTGGGCTGCGGCGCGGGCAAAGACTTTGATGTTTCCAAACTGCGCTATGAACGCGTTATCATCATGACGGATGCTGACGTCGATGGCGCGCACATCGCCTCGCTTCTCGTGACCTTCTTCTATACGCAGATGCGCGGACTTATCGAAAAAGGCCACCTTTTCCTTGCCCAGCCGCCGCTCTACCGCCTCACGTCAGGAACACTGTCGGAATATGCCCAAGATGACGCGCATAAGGCCAAGCTGATGGAAACCACCTTCAAGGATAAAAAGAAAGTCGATATCTCCCGCTTCAAAGGCTTGGGTGAAATGCCGGCCTCGCAACTTAAAGAAACCACAATGTCGCCCTCAAGCCGTACGCTTTTGAGGGTAACGTTGCCGCATGCGATGGCTTCTCTTGGGATCACAGAAGAAATGGTCGGCAACGATAACGGAGCCGAAGCATACAATGAAGTTGAAGACCTCGTTGACCGCCTCATGGGTAAGAATGCAGATGCGCGATTCCAGTTCATTCAGGAAAACGCCGAGTTCGTCTCAGACATCGACATCTAGGACCAACGACAATTCCATGACGATTGATGAAACCACACCGGATCATGCCGCCGCCCGCCCGTCACGGAGGCCCTCCATAGGCGTTATTGTCGCTGCCATAATTACCATCATTCTAATTCTCGATCTTACGCAACTTCATCCCACCGTGAAGCACCGGATAGAATCCATGCTTCGCGATGCCGGTTTCGAACATGTGGTGGTGGGGGAATTGTCTCTGCGCCCTTCTGGCTTTCGTGCCTCTTCAATCAAGCTGGATTCTTATGGTTTCGATGAAATCAAACAACTGGATGCGGATTTAAGCTGGCCTGCATTTCTCACCAGCGGCAAAGTCTCGCAACTGCGCATCGACGGCATGTCCCTATCCCGCGCCGACGACTCCTTATCCTCAGGCACACAACAGATCGCGCAAAATATTCTGCATCTGCCCGCCTACCGCATTGAAATATCGAATGTCACGCTTGATCTTGCCACACAATTCGGCGCCATCCGCCTGACCATAGACGCTACAGCAGATCCATCTGATGACGCTTCTCATAAAATCAAAGCGTCCATCGCCGCCGCGCAGTACCAGCTTGGCTTCACAAGTGCATGGGAAGGCACACTAAAACCAGACGGGCAACTGGATATCGCCGGAAATATTGTCGATGGGCGCCTCAATCTGGGCCCTTTGCGTGTTTCACGTTTTAACGGCTGGAGTGGCCTTAGCATCACTGGTGGCAATTATTCCATACAAAGCCAGATCGAAGCCGGCAGCGCAGCTTTCATGGACGTTCCGCTCCAGACCATTTCCCTTGTCACCGACCTGAACAGAGCGCAAAAGAACATTATCGTGCGTTCGGGGGTATCGGGGATGCCCGACATTCTCTTCACCGCCGATATGATCGGTCCTGACGATTCCAGAAACTTCACGGCGATCCTGAAAGGTAAAAACCTCGGTGGCCTCCTCGATTATGTCGATGAGGTGACGAAGACCGAAAAGGTCATCGATGAAAAACTTTTGTCCATGCGCGAATTCGAGCTGACGACGACCTTCCAACCTGAAAAAAGATTCGTCGGCGGCCCTATGCCCTTCGGCATAACGCTACAGACAGATAAAAATAAAATCCTCGATGGAAATGTTTTATTCTACCCCGATACGCTTGATGTGCGCGGCTCATTGGAAACCGAAGCCGATCTGGCGCTGGCTTTACGCGATTACTTCAAAATCCCTTCGGAAAATATCAAACAGAATTTCATCCGTCTCGACGGCGACGCCAAACGCTTCTTCACATTCGAAGAACCTTCTTTAGCAAAAAGCCCGTAAGATTTTTATTCTACACAAGGCAGCCGAGGCGAGGCGCGCGGAGCGTATATTTAATACGTGAGCACGCCGAGACCGAAGGATAACGATGTGTAGAATAAAAAGATAAGGGCTTAGGGGTAGGCACAAGAATCAAAAACAACCTTAGCAAAAGACTTCGCGCCTTCTTCGATCGTAAACCTATATTCACGGCCAGCGGCCACCACGGAATGACGAATGGGGAATATGCCTTTTTTGACTTCCGATGCGCCGTTAGCCGTGAAGGTGACCTCCACATTCTGCGCAGGATCGAACCACGCTTCGGGCTGGCCTTCCTTGTTTGTGGACGACACGCCCTTCGCCTTGATAATGATTGCGCCTTCGGCGACGGCCGCGCTGGAATCCGGCCCCGTATAGGTCGGCGTCGAAACGACGAAACGCTTGCTTTCAGGGTCCGTGCAATCAGTCGGCGGGCGCGCGGATTTGATAACAAAGGACAAACGCTCCGGTGCCATGCCCTGATCTAATTGCTCGCGCACCAAGCGCGTCAAATCCTGCATCGGTCCTTCTGGCATCACAGAATTATATTCGGCCTTGATCTGTTCATAGCGCGTATTGGCCGTCTGCGCCTCGGCACGAAGCTCCGTTACATTTTTTTGAAGGAGATTACGCTCCTTGGTCAATTCATCGACTTGGTCGACCAGCGAAATCGATTTTTCGACACCATATTGCTTACCCACCCAAAACCCGACGCACACCGAAAGCGCGATAACCAGCAGCATGCTGATCGCGTTAGTTACTCGCTGCATTGCCCGCTCACGATAGCGGTTATGGGGATTGTAATTGCTCAGTGTCATACGCCTAAATCCGTGAAGGGCTAGACTATAACATCTTGATTATACAGGACAAGGGGGTTTGCAAGACCTATTGCGTCGTCTCTTCCTCGGTTTCTTCATCATCCCGGGACTGGCTTCCGCCTATGCTGATGGCCGAGCTTTCGAATTCGCCGAGATTCTTAAGGCCGATACGCAACAGGACTTCCGTGCCGCTGTCCCCCGTCGAATCTTCGGTCAGGGTACGCTCGGTCGTTAAGCCAAAGGTCACGCACTGGCCCTCATAGGTAATACCATAGGCCGCCTGGCGCAGCCCTTCGTTTTGGCCAAGGTCGTACCATAGATAGCCGTTCATGTACCAGTTGTCGGCAAGCCGGAAGCGCGCAGTCGGGCGTATCTGCTCTCGGCTTTCGTTCAAATCCGTATCCAGCAGCGCATTGGCGTAAAAATACTGCAATCCGAGATTGAGGCGGCCCATATTGAGATTGCCGTTCAGCTCATGCCGCTGCGAGGTCATGTTGCTGTTCTCCAACTGGAGACGGTAATCAATATCGAGATGATTTCCCAGCGTCGTCGTGATCTGCCCCACATAATCGGATTCCTGATCAGACAGGCCCGAACCTTCCTTGAAAGGATTATCATCGTCTTCGAACCTGCGGCTTTGACCGACGAAAATTTCACCGCGATAACCGTTATCGCCATACAATCCCGTGCGCACGCCATATGTCATATGGCTGCGATCTTCGATCAGATCGTACCCCGGAAATCTGTTCGGCTCGAATAAGTTTGTCGGGTCGAGCGCAAAATCCTGGCTGTCTTCGTTCGGAATATCGTCATCGAAATTGACATTGTTCCCGCCGGTAAAGGAGACGAGCGGCTCCACCACCATCTGCGACTTCTCAAAACGTTTGACAAGCGGATAACTGGTTTCAAGATTGACCTGCGCGAAACCGCGCCCTTGCGTTTTGTCTCCATCATTGCGGATAGACGCCGGGCGGTCCTGCACGTTATACGCATCGCCGCGCGCCATAAGATCGAGCTTGTTCACAAGACCAAAGCCCGTGATGTAACGCCGCTGCCAGCCAAGCTCCATCGTCCCCCGCGCCATATCCTGCCCGTTGCCGTCGCGGTAAAGTCCGAGCGCCGACATCTTGGCGCTCCATCGCCCGCCCAGCATACCGTTGGGATCGCCGTAAAAAGACGCAATGACTTCGGGCAAAACGGCTGGCTGATCCACCTGCCTGTTGCTGACACGGATATCCTGAAACGCCAGCGCGCGTCCCACGAAATAATCACGTCCTGAAAAACGCTCGGCATATATTTCATTCTCCAGAACGTCATCGGAATCGATGTTATACTGGCGAAGATACTGATCGTCCGATGTCGCCTGCACATTGAATCCCGAACGCCAGTTTTCATTCATGTCCCACTGACCTTCGCCGAACAAATGGCCTCGTACATCGTCATCGATGCGCCGCTCCACACCCGAAACGCTGTCGATACGGTCGGAATAGGTAATGCTTCCATTCATCTGAAATTCAGCGTCTTCAAATCTCTCGCGGTATTCGGCCAAAACAACCGGATTGACGTTGGTGGAAACGACCGTGCCGATCGTCGCATCCTGATCCGGCCCCATCGCCCAGTAATATTCCTGCTGGTACGACGCACCGAGTTCAGAATCGAACCCGACCGTCGGCGTTAAGAACCCGCTCTTTTGCTTCTCGCTGCCATCGGCGTGAGAGAAATACGGCGTGTAGGCTAGCGGCACACCCGCAAACTCGAACCACGCATCGCGGTAAACAATTTTCTTTTCTGCTTCGTCATGCGTTACCTTGTCGGCACGAAGCTGCCACAAAGGCGGTCGCGACGGGTCTTCCTTACAAGGCTCGCAGGGCGTATAACTCGCGCGGCGTAACTCAATCCTCGTACCGCCGATGCGTTCACCCTCTTCCGCCGTAAAACGCGAACCGTCGGCGAGCAATATCTGCAAACCCTTGACGAACCCGTCCTTCATATCCTGTTTCAGTTCGACATCGTCGGCGAAATAGGTCGTGCCGTCCGCGTTGCTTAATACCACATTGCCGGTGGCGCGCACCATATCGGTCTGAAGATTGTAGGAAACGCTGTCGGCTTTGAGGATCTTGCCATTCTGCACCATCTCAACATTGCCCATGGCGGTTACGATCTGCTTGCCTTCGTCATGGATAAGATTATCCGCTTCCAGATCGACGGGCGCTTCATCTTGGCTTTGGGATGTGGTTTGAGGCGATGTAAACCCGAACGCTTCGTTCCAGTCTTTGGGCTCGGGCCGCGGCACCGCCACTACACTCGAAGGCGGCGGAACATCCATCACACTGCTCTGGATCGCAGGGACGATAACGGGCGCGGGTACATCGCGCAAATACGGATTGCGTACCCCCCAATCGTCCTGCTCACGCACCGAAGTCGCGGCCAACGCATAACCATCCGATGCGAACGGCACAACGGCCCCCGTCAAAAACGTGCAGGTTAAAAGAGCGAGACCGTGTTTTTTTAGAATGAGAGATACTCCGCAGAATTACAAAAAACGAAAGCCCCGAACGGGCCTATGTAATTCTTGAGGAATCTGCGGAAAAGTCAATTGCGAAAAGGGTTTTATCGCAATTTCAGATCACTTGAAAAACGCAGGGACATCATCCCCGAATCCCGGACCGCCATCACTGTCATCCTGTGGTTTTTGCACAGGCGCGGGCGCACGATTTTCCTTGAATTGTGAGGGGGCTGGCGAAGATTGTTGCGGTTGGCGGCGCCGCTCTTCCCGGCGTTCTGGCCTTGGACCGCGCTCATGTCTGGGCGCGCGCTCGGTGCGTTCCTGCGCCGGTTCAGACGGTTCATCGCCACCTTCCAGTTTCGCAACAGGAATTGGTTTTTTGATGAGTCTTTCGATGTTTGTGAGATACTTCTCATCTAAATTAGTAGCCAGCATCCATGCGCGTCCGCTCATCCCTGCACGGCCCGTACGGCCAATCCGGTGAACGTAATCATCCGGGCTCATCGGCACATCATAATTGAACACGTGGGAAACAGCGGAAATGTCCAGCCCGCGGGCTGCAACATCGGAACACACCAAAAACTTAACGGTCCCATCTCGAAATTCCTGCAAAGTCTTGGTCCTTGCCGCCTGAACCATATCGCCATGCAGCGGCGCCGCAGCATAACCCTGCTTTTTAAGAAACGTGGCCACATCGCCGATATCGCGCTTGCGGTTCAGGAACACGAACGCGTTTTTCGGATTTTCCTGTTTCATCAAACGGCCCAGAACTTTTTTCTTGTCCTTGGGATGCGTGTGAACGAGGAATTGTTCCACATTGGTCGCCGTCGTCGCGGGCGCCGATACCGTGACTTCCTTTGGATTGGTCAGGAATTTATCGGCAAGACGCTTGATCTCCGGCGGCATGGTGGCCGAGAACAACAACGTTTGTCTTGTTGGCGGAATGAGCGAGACGATCTTCTCGATATCCGGAATAAAGCCCATATCCATCATGCGGTCGGCTTCGTCGATCACGAGGATTTTTATATCGTTCAGAAGGATCGCGCCACGTCCGAACAGATCGAGCAAGCGTCCCGGCGTCGCAATCAAAACATCAACGCCCTTGTCGAGCAGCTTCGTCTGGTCACCCATGCTCTCGCCGCCAACGAGTAGAGCCATCGAAAGCTTGTGATACTTACCGTATGTTTTGAAATTCTCCGCAACCTGCGCCGCGAGTTCGCGCGTCGGCTCCAAAACAAGAGAGCGCGGCATGCGCATCCGCGCGCGACCACCCGAAAGCGCATCGATCATGGGGAGCGTAAATCCTGCAGTCTTCCCCGTACCCGTTTGCGCAAGGCCTACCACATCCCGCGCCATCATGATGATGGGGATGGCTTTTTCCTGAATGGGGGTTGGCGTTTCATAGCCTTTTTCGGTCACCGCGCGAAGCGTTTCCGGGCTAAGGCCAAGGTCTTCAAATTTCATGTGTCATAACCTAACTGGCGCGATGTTTAGCAGGTTTTATCCTGTTTTCGCAAGCAATTGATAGGGTTAAGGAGCATTTTAACGGGCAGGCGTGTCCGTTTTGCCATGCTGGTCTGCATGGGACGCGACATGTGAAGCGAACCATGTCGTCCGGTGCATCGTGGCATAGATCAGGACATTAAAGACAAATAGTCCCGTGGCCACCCATAAAACCATGTGCGCACGGCTCTTTTTCGGCGCGCAGGCGCCATGGCCACAACCCGTGCTATGGCAGTCGATCCTATCTCCATACAGAACCGCCGCCCAACCGAGCAGCAACGTAACACCCGAACCGATAATCATCGGAACTTCCCAGACATGCAGATATTCATGCATGCTGACCATAAAGGCAGGCATGGCGGCCACGACCCCAACCCCGGCCAGCAAGCCCATCACACTGAAAATAGTGGGAAAAACGCAGCAGAACACATGGCTGGTTTCCGAAAGGACAACCGCCCACATCAGGGATTTATGCAGTGTTTGCTTCATGGAGGAAGTCTTAACCCGAAACGCCCTACGCGATCAAGTAAAATGTTACAGTGTAACAAAATTGCCAGACCGCCCCCTATCCGTACTCACCCACTGTCATCCCCCGGCTTGACCGGGGGATCCAGAACTGGATTCCCCGGTCAAGCCGGGGGATGACATTAAATAGGGATTCTTAAAATATCTTTTTAACTACAGAGCGCACAGAGGACACAGAGAAATCATAATACAACTCTGTCTATCTCTGCGTCCTCTGTAGTTTAAAATTTTATTTTAACCCCGCCGAAAACGCTGCTCCCTTCCCCCGGATAAAAGACGTTCGTGCCTGCGGTCCGCGCATCGGTTATCGTGGTGAAACTGCCGATATTTTCCTCATCGGTCAGGTTGCGAGCATCGACGAAGAACGAAATATTCCCGTTCATCTCATACCCCGCCTTCACCCCGGGCAGGACATAGCTGTTCGCCTTAAGTGTGTTGGCATAATCGACATAGGCAGCCTGCGGAACCAATTCAATGTTCGGTTCGATATAGAATCCCTTCTTTTCATACCGCGCCGATAGACGCACCTGATGCTTGGGCGCACCTGCCAGATCGTTGTCACGGAATTGCGCATCGCCATCGAACTTGAAATCGTTCAGCGTATAAACGGCTGCGAATGATAATTCATCCGTCACCTGCCATCCCGCGCCAAGTTCGATTCCTTGATGGATTGTCTTATCCGCATTGAACGTCGAAGCCGGAATACTCGCCGCCACTGTATAGTTAAGCAGTTCATCCCGCACCTGCGCGTGGTAAAGCGTGGCATCCCACGAAAAATCCCCGCGCCGCCCGCGTGATCCGATCTCCGCCGTCCACGCCTTTTGCAATTTCACGGGAATGAAATTTACCCCAGCGCCCTGCACAAGTTCCGAAAAGGTCGGCACTTCGCTGCTGCGCGTTATGCTGGCGAAAATCTGTGTGTCCGCATCAGGTTCCCACATGACACCTAATTTAGGATTCAAACTGCGAAAAATCTTTTCATCGTTGTTGGCGTTGTTGCGGTTATCGGTGTATTCGCGGTTGGCAATCGTCCCCTGCACCCCACTAATTAGACTCCACGCCCGATTGAGATGCAGCCGGTTCTCACCATACAGTTCGATATTTTCCGCGACCTGCTTTCCGTCCGCTTGAATGGCACCGCGCTTTCCAATGACATTCAGGAATCGTTTGGCATCATTGACCCCGCGTCCGGTGTTTATACCGATCGTAAAATCGGTCTTCAGACCGCCCGCATCATACCTACCCTTCAACCGCGCGAAGATACCGGCATCGAGCGATTTCTGATCCACCACCTGAAAGATCGGATGATAAAGCGCTTTGTTGTTCGCATAAACGCCTGCTTCCGCCTCCATGCCGTTGTCGAACTTCACCGCCGTCCGGTTGGCTATCCTCAGCGAATTTATATCCCGCGCGTATCTGTTGGTAACATTGATCGCCGGGGTTGTTCTCGGATTTTTAAGCGCGTCCTTCTTGCTGATTGTTCCAGGCACTTCCTGATTGATATCGTTCCATGCAACATAAAACCGCGTTTCTGCTTTATCACCCAACTTTACACCTGCATTGCCAAAAAACCGCTGGTTGTTCTGTTCGCTCTGCTGGCGATATCCGTTGCTTACGGATTTCGTAACCGATGCAAAAATATCCGCACCGTTAAAAACCTTCGCCGCCTCGCCATGCAAACGCATCGTTTTATAACTACCACCCTCAGCGCGTAACAGCCCCTCATATCCTGCCGTGTGCGCCGTCGGCGTTACCATGTTAACCGCACCACCGAGGCTCGCCGCGCCGTAACGCAACCCCTGTCCACCGCGGTAAATTTCAATATGTTGAAGAACCAGAGGATCGACCTCCTGAAAATCCCCGCTACCATCGGCAAAATTGAATGGGATGCCGTCCTGCAACAGCGTGATGCCGCGCAAATGGAATGATCGTGACAATCCAGACCCGCGAATGGACAGCCGCGATTCTTCGCCCCACCTTGGCTGCGCCGTTACGCCCGGCGTCGTCGCTAGCATGTCTTTCATCGACAATGCATAGCCATTTTGAAACGCCTTGGCCGGAACCACGTCCGCACCGCCCGGAATTTTCCTGATTTCCTTTTCCGCCGCCGCCGTGCCGGGCGCTGTGATAGTGCCGCCACCGCCGACCGGGATGCGTACTTTCAACAACTCTTTTTCTGCCGCCGCCACGGGCGATGCCTGCACCAGTATACCCACCAATACGGCACACACTGTGCCGCGTATCATATTCGCCATCTAAATTAACTCCGTTTAATCCTGGTTGAAAATTCGCTCGTTCGGATTAAACGGCTGTGGGAGGACCTCTGGGAAAAATAACAGAACGAAGTGCATCATCGGCATACGTCGCCAGCGCAAAACGCTCCAATGTGATATGCGATGTTGCTGGAATAACGATGGAAGCGGTTTTGGCCGGAGCGGTTTTTATATGCGCGCTCGCGATACAGAATCCGCATTCGCTGGATGCTTTGTCGTGATGTACAGGTTCTGGCGGAAGTTCATCAGCGGCAAGACGGACAGTCTTGATCCCGTCCACGCCGCAGATTTCAACAAAACTGGCTTGGCCGGAAATGAATTTGCACGCGGGTGAAATGCCGACGCTGATAAACGCCAGCAGGATCAGACAATTTAGCCATATATGCTTGCTTTTTCCTTGCATTATGCCCGTTCTTACACCGGAATAAAGGCGGCGTAAACGGGCATTCGACAGCGATCAGAAAGTTTTAAACCAGCCGTTCTAGGCGTGAGCGCAGATCCTGAGAATCGAACGGTTTTGCCAGGAAATCGTCCATGCCGGACGCCATAGCCTCGGCCCTGTCCGTTGGCTGGACATGGGCGCTGAGCGCGATAATCGGCGTGCGCGGCATATTCATGGTCTTTTCCGTCTTGCGGATCATGGCCGTCGCTTCCAGCCCGCTCATCTGTGGCATCTGAACATCCATCAAAATGGCATCGTATCTGCGCATGTTAAAGAAATCGACCGCTTGCAGCCCGTTCATGGCGACATCATAAGTGCATCCGAATTCTTTCAGGAGGAGCGTCGTGACCAGAATGTTAGAGTCATGGTCCTCGACAATAAGAATGTGTTTTTTGAACAGGTCTTGCGTCTTGAAACTTTTTTGATCTTGAAAATTTCGTGACGCACTAACGCCGGCCATAATAAATTACCCCGCGCAAGGCTCTGATTTTTTGAATTGTACATCAAGTGAAGTATGAAAGTACTTTTACCCTCTTATCCGCTTTTTGTAAACGATTATTAAATAGATAGATAACAGTCGGTTATACACAATTGCATACAAATTCTACGCTGCGAGTAAAACTATATTCACCGTGAATGTTGAACCCCGCCCCTCCGCGCTCGACACTTTCACGGTCCCGTCCATCATATCGACAAGGCTTTTGGTGATGGCTAGACCAAGTCCCGTGCCACCGAATTTTCTGGTGAGCGAACTATCCACTTGCGTAAATTTGTCGAACACAATCGGAATCTTGTCTTCAGGAATACCAATGCCAGTATCCTTGATTTCAATCTTGATGGAATCCTCGCGTTTAGAAATCGGCTTGGCCTGCACGGAAAAAACAATCTGACCTCTTTCCGTGAATTTAAGCGCGTTGCCGTACAAATTGACGATGATCTGACGAATCTTGATGGCGTCACCCACATATTTTTTCCCCTTGATGCCACTGAAGACAGCCTTTGTTTCAATCCCCCGCTCCTTCGCACCAACGGGAAGCGATTCCTGCAAATCCGCCGCCAACTCATGTAAGTCAAACGGTAACAGTGCCACATCCGCCTTCCCACTTTCTATACTCGAAAGATCCAAAAGATCATTGATAAGAGTCAAAAGCGATTTTCCGCTCGAGCGCAGCGTGTTGATGAATTGTCGCTGCTGGTCGGTGAGGGGCTCCGTCCGCGATAAAATCTCCGACAATCCCAGCATCACATTCATCGGCGTACGCAATTCGTGGCTGACATTGGTGATAAATTCACTTTTGGCCTGGCTGGCCGCCTCTGCCTTGTCACGTTCTTCCTGTAACTGTTTGGAATTTTCCTGCATGGCGTTGAGGACGAGTGCAAGCTTCGCAATTTCTTCCGGATAATGTGAAAGTTTCGGGATGTCTTCATACACGCCCTCGGTTGCGCTGTAGAGCATTCGCGCCATATTATCCACAGGCCGGACGACGCGCAGCGCAATCTGCCGCCAGAAATAGAGACTAACCCCCATCGCGCAGATAAAAAGCAAAAGACTAAAGAAAATCTTCCATTGCGCCTCGCGCTTAACCTGCGCCATGTAATTTTCACCGATATGCAGCGTTGCCTCATTCATGGCATAGAGCGAATTGACCGCATCCGATGTCAGCGCCAGCCACCTTTCCATCGTAATAGGATAATCCGGCGTTTTCTTTTTAGGGTCGACGCTGAAAATATCTTTGATATGATCGAGCATCGAAAAATAATGCGTCTCCGCTTCATCCATAGACGGCTTGGCTTCCGCCGTCAGGGCATTATTGAGAACGGCGGAATGAATTAAATCCCATCCGTAATTTATGCGCCCGCGCCAGAGCGCCAATTGCTCGCGCGTTGCATCCGATGGATAACTTTTTCCTGCGATCAACTGTCCCAGAACCGTGTATTCCCGGCTGGCATACTCGGTAACTTCGGAAACCACATGTGAAAACCGCATCTGCAACGCCACCGAAGGGTTTATCTTCAATAGCGGCCTCTGATATTCTTCAATCAGTATCTGGATATTGTTGATTAAATCGGTGGTCGTGGAAACTATGCCGCCTGCCACTCGGCTTTCTTCTTCCAGAGCCTCTTTCTGAGCAACCTTATCCTTTTTGATATCTTTGTCATTAAGGATGCGATCAAGATTCTCCCGCATCTCCTGCAAGGATTCACGATCGCTGCTTATCTTCTGGACCAACAAAGCCAATTGCGCTCTCTCATCACTGGCCAAAACATTCAGTGCAGTAGAAATTTCCTCATCCACCGAAACCCGTCGCGCTTCAAGCGAAGCTCGCGAGACATCGTCTTTTAAAAAAAGCGCGGCAAGCGACCAACTTCGTTCCTCGGCCAGATGTTTTTCGGCTATGAACAATGCGTTTGAAAAATCAGATGCTTTTTGGAGTTTTTGCGTACCTGAATAATTGACCGCCGCTCGGTAAACATCTGCACCTAACGTCACGGCGATGATTGCATTTAATGTCGCAAGCGCAATCAACAGCGTGATGCGAATCGACAAAGTCGGCATCATCGCTGCCCTTCTCTTGAAGAAGGCAGCGGCCTTGCTGGCGGCATGGCGCATATCTAAAATAATGATCCTGACGCTGAACATAACGCTCACATTTTCAATATAGAATATGAATAGCAAAAAATACGCCCTATGGAAGGGCGTATCGTCAAAACGGCACGGTAATATTTTTTATAAAAGACGGAACTTTTTGAAAACCGGCATAACCTGGTTTAATAAAAAGGCCTGAAATCCCTTATCAATCCATCAAAATTCTTGAAAAAATCCGCCTGGCTGATCTTCGCGGGATTTGTCCCAAATCTGAAACGCCCCGCCTCTGGCTCTATTTGGTGTAACCGGTTTTCACCGACGATCACGGGACGCAACAATTCCTTTAAATCGTTGGACAGCCAATAATGCCACGCACGCTCATCCTCCAGATCGCGGTCCATCAACCTTCTTACATTAGGGTTTCCGACTTTCGATTGCCCGTAATCGAGCTTTTTTCTGATCCAGTCTTGCCCTGAATAGATCGTTTCTATTTCTATGTTCGCACCCTTAAGCCCTTGCCCAATCCGCGTTTCCTTGAACGATGTTTCCCCGTTGCTGGCAAATTTGAATTCCCTGATGGTCTTTTCGCTGCGTGCGGACACTGTATACGCATGCTCACCTTCAGAAACTTCAACGGCGTAACGCCCTTCATATTTATTATTTGGCCCGAAACCAAGAACCTTATGTATGGCACGTGCCCGTGTCTGATCGAAAATCGCCTTGCGATATGTTATCGCGTATTTATGCGTCATGAAGCATACTCCAAATCTTAACTTTAGGCCGTTGTAGCAATAGCAGCGTCCGAAATCAAGAACTCCACGCTTTCCCGTCCCTGCCAATTGTTAATCTGGAACTGCCCGGCCAGATGGAACTGTCTTTGATTATGCATTAATAAAGCCTCACCCAATTTCGTCCCGACACCATAGAAGAACATCGCCTTCATCCGGCTACCGCCTTCCCAGTCGGAAACATTCACGCGAATATGTTTATCCTTAAGCACATCAACGGTCTGTATACGCATATTGGCGAGCGCGAAAACAGGCTCCGCGTTCTGCGGCCCGAACGGCCCGATATGATCGGTGACCAAACGAACGAATTGCGATTGCGCGCCACGGATCGTCGCGATGCCATCGATCACTGTTTCTTGCGTTAAATCGATATTCTCGCTCTGCTTCATGATATTGGCGAACAAGAATTCTCGGAATTCGGGCAGGCGATCCGGCATCACGGTGAATCCACCCGCCATCGCATGTCCACCGCCCTTGACGAGGATTTCCTGATTGCGTGCTTCGATAAAGGCCTGCGCAAGATTGACTCCCGCGATGGACCGTCCCGATCCACGCCCCTCGATCACGCCTTCAGGATTTTCGGCATAGGTCACACAGATCGCGGGCTTGCCGTACCGTTCTTTCAATCGCCCCGCGACAAGACCGCTCAAACCCGGATGCCAGTCCGGATCACCGACGATAATCACCGGGCCTTGATCGAGCCCATCTTTTTCGACGCGCTCGATGGCCTCTTTCATCATCTTGGACTGAATGGATTTTCGCTGCTCGTTGCAATCATCGAGAACGAAGGCGATGGACCGCGCCTCATCGATATCATCCGTGGAAAGCAGCTTCGCGCCAAGATCGGATTTGTGCACGCGCGATCCCGCATTGATGCGCGGACCTAACGTGAAACCAGCATCGGAAAATTTCGGCGCGGATTCAAGATTGGCCACCTCACACAACGCACGAATGCCGGGATTACTCTTCAATGCCATCTGCGCAAACCCAGCGCGGGTGAACAATCTGTTCGGCCCCGTCATGGGCACCATGTCGCACACCGTGCCGAGCGCCACGAGGTCGATCCAACCTTTCATCTGCGGTTCATCAAGACCGTTTTTTTCAAAAAACTTCTCGCGTTTCAAAACACTGTTGATCGCCACGCAAGATAAAAACGTCACACCACATGCTGCAAGCATGCCAAGTCCTGATGTATCGTCGTGGCGCTTGGGATTTATCACATGACTGGCCTCGGGCAATTTGCCCTCGGGTTCATGGTGATCGAAAATTGCAATTTCCAGGTCCATGTTACGCCCGGCCGTCACAGCCTCGAACGCCGTAATGCCGCAATCGGCCATGATAACTGACTTCGCGCCTTCGTTCTTGAGCGTCATCAACGCATTGACGTTCGGCCCATATCCTTCACTCAAACGGCACGGAATGTAGATAGGTGCTTTCATCCCGCAGGCTCGTAAAAACCGCGTCAAAATCGCCGCGCTGGTGGAACCGTCAACGTCAAAGTCAGCCAGAATACCGATTATCTCGCGATCGATGATTTTCCTCGCCGTGCTTTCAGCAAATTCCTTCATGCCTTTCAACGAAAACGGGTCGGGAAAATGCGCGCGCAACGTCGGATAAAGGAACGATTCCACATCGTCCGGCCCTACGCCTCTTATATGGAGCATCCGCGCGATAAAATCCGGCAAATTGTGAAGTTGCGATATACGCGCCACGATATCCTGCTCGACGGCAGGAAATACCCAGCGTGAATCCTTGAGCGACTGACGCACATCGAGAAAATTGCTCTCTTGTTTGGCCGCAACCGAACTCATGTGCTTCCCTTGCGATCAAAATTATGCGTCGCCTCGATTTTGCGGATTGTCCCGGTCTTAGAGCGCATAACGATGGAGTGTGTGCTCGCTCCGCCCGCATAGCGCCGCACGCCGGGCAACATCGCGCCATCCGTCACGCCTGTCGCGGCAAACATCACATTCCCCGGCTTGGCCAGATCGTCCGTCGTATAAATCCGCTTAAAATCTTTGATGCCAATCTTATCCGCGCGGCCAATTTCGTCATCGTTGCGGAACACCAATTGCCCCACCATCTTCCCGCCCAGACATTGCAAAGCCGCCGCCGCCAGAACGCCTTCCGGCGCACCGCCTGTGCCCATATAAACATCGATGCCGGTTTCCGGATCGCACGTTGCGATCACAGCGGAAACATCGCCATCTTGTATCAGCGAAATCCGCGCACCCGCTTTTCTCACATCGCGGATCAACTCTTCATGACGCGGGCGGTCCAGAATACAAACCAATAAATCTTCAACCTTCGCGTCTTTTTCTCGTGCGATATATCTCAAAACGTCTGCGGGCGGCGCATCGAGGTCGAGCATGCGTTCATCGAAACCCGCGCCGACGCCGATCTTCCTCATATACACATCCGGCGCGTTCAAAAACCCGCCCTTGTCAGTCATCGCCAGAACCGCGAGCGCATTCTGCCCGCCCTTCGCCGTAATCGACGTGCCTTCGAGCGGATCGAGCGCGATATCGAGCACAGGTCCCGTGCCGTTGCCGACCTTTTCACCGATATAGAGCATCGGCGCTTCGTCGCGCTCGCCCTCGCCGATCACGACCGTGCCTTGCATGGATAATGTGTTGAGCGCTTCTCGCATAGCATCGACCGCCGCCGCATCTGCCGCCGTCTCATCGCCGCGCCCGACTGTTTTCGATGCCGCCAGCGCAGCGGCTTCTGTCACCCGTACGGCCTCTAACGCAAGGTTGCGGTCCATGGAAAAATCCTCCACGGAAATGGCCTGCGTTGTCGTGCGTTTTTCAACCGACATGAAACAAATCCTGACTTGGAATCAACAAAGAACAGGATAGGGCAACCTCAACCCGGCTTCCACGCAAATAATTCTTAAGAATTTGGTAAAAGTTTGAGAGTTTACTAATGATGGGTTTTAGTTTATCAAAACCCTCTGAAAACGTGAAAAGCCGGTGTAGCACAGCGGTAGTGCAGTGGTTTTGTAAACCAAAGGTCGGCGGTTCAATCCCGTCCACCGGCACGTTTTCCATATATATTATCCTGCCAATGCCTCATTGGTCCGGCGTAAACGGATCATCATCATTCTGATCAACGCTCTTAACATCGGGTCACAGCCCTTTATCTTGTCATCGAGAATGGCGGGCGTAATCGGTTGTACAGTCAAGTCGCTCGCGGCCCGTACGCTCGCCCCGTAATCCGAACCTTTGAACAAAGCCGCCTCACCCACGATATCTCCCTCGCCCACTTCAGCGATCTTGGTGCCCTTCAAAAACACTTCGGCCATGCCATCCATGATCAGGTAAGCTTCCATGGCGGGCTCGCCCTGCTCGACCAGCAAATCACCGGGCTTGAGATGTCTGGCAGGGGGAAGTTGCATGCTCATCAAAATTGCTCGATGCGTAAAATCGTCGGCGCTTGCGCGATAGCCTTGAGCTTGCCGATTTTCTCCGCCGCGCCGCGTATCGCTTTGAGTGAGCAATCATGTGTGGTGATAACGACCGACACAGGCTGCCCCGGATCGCGCCCACGCTGGAGCATGGATTCAATCGAAATTTTGAAATCGCGCAAGATCGCCGATACATCCGCAATCACACCCGGTTCATCGGTGACGATTAAATGAACATACTGGCTGCTGACAATATCTTCTGACCCCGCCCATTTCGCGGATTTCAAATCTTTCGTGGTAATACCGAACGGAGGCAACTGATATCCACGCGCAAGATCGATCAGATCGGCCATCACGGCGCTCGCCGTCGGCCCCTGCCCCGCGCCGCGTCCTTCTAACATCGCGCGATCGATAAAATCCCCTTCGACGAACACGGCGTTGAAGACGCCCTCAACGGAACCCAGCGCGCTATCAATTGGCACAAGACACGGCTCAAGACTTTGCGCAATCCGTCCGCCAATGTCGCGTGCAATGCCAAGCAACTTGATGCGGTATCCGAGTTCATCGGCAAATTCGATATCGCGTGAAGTGATTTTGCGGATGCCTGTAATATCGACCGCACCGAAATCCGGTTTAACGCCATAAGCCAGCGCCGAAAGAATGGTCAGCTTGTGCGCAGCGTCTATCCCGTCTACATCGAAAGTCGGGTCTGCCTCGGCATAACCTTTCGCCTGCGCTTCTTTCAACACTTCCGCAAAATCGCGCTTGGTCGTGCGCATTTCGCTCAGTATGTAATTGCAAGTTCCGTTCAGTATTCCAAAAATCCCGCTAATCTTGTTACCGGCGAACCCTTCGCGCAGCGCCTTGATGATCGGGATGCCGCCCGCGACGGACGCTTCGAAATTCAAACTCACGCCGTTGTCTTCGGCAAGCTTCGCCAACGCCAACCCATGCTTGGCCAGCAATGCCTTGTTGGCGGTTACGACATGTTTTTTGTTCTTAAGTGATTTTTCAACCAACTCCCGCGCCGTGCCTTCATCGCCGCCGATCAACTCAACGACGACATCGATTCCCGGATCGCTCGCCATCGCGATAGGATCGGCCACCCAGCGATATTTGGAAACATCGACATCGCGCTTCTTTTTGGAATCTCGTGCATTGATCGCAGATACGCTAATCGCGCGGCCCGCGCGGCGTGCAATATCATCGCCATGGGTTTGGAGGATACGCAGAACCCCGGCACCCACCGTGCCCAGTCCGGCGATACCTATGCGCAAACTATCGACCATGGATTACGGTCCTGCTGTGTAAATGTCGACGCGGCGGCGCGACGCTTCGGATCCCGAAGAATTCGTATCGCCCCATCCGACGGTTTTTATTTTTTCCGCCGGAACGCCTTTTTGGATGAGCTGCGACGACACTTCCGTCGCGCGGTTCATGGATTCTTTAAGGTTGAGAATTTTTGCCCTCACCGGATCGTTCGTTTGCGTCTGCGCGCTGGCATGGCCTTCGACGCTGACGCGGCCCACTGGCGCGAATTTCGCCGTTTCGGCAACTTCATTCAAAACACCTCTATCCGCGCCGTCCAACCTTGCCGATCCGTACGGAAAGTAGATGTTCGATACAGCGGTTCCGGAACGGGAAACAAGCTTGCCGCCCTCTATCCCCATACGTTCATCGCCGCCCGGTGCGGGCGTCATGCCCGCATTGCCGACGGGCAGAACCGAATTTGGCCATGAATTTTGCGGCGCCAGTTGCATTGGCATATCGGGGCGCATCTCACCGGGATACGCTGCATAGCCGTCAATCGGATACACTGTCACACGCGGATCGGTCGCCATTGGAATGCCGGCATAATCCGGCGCAGCGGATACCACAGGCGCACCCATGCTGGTCGCACCATCCAGATCATAAATTTCAACCGATCCACCCGAAAGCTTGCTGGTCATGATCTTCAAATCGCGGTCACCCGGCACGGGAAATTCCGGCACGGGGCGAACGCCGGGCGCGCTGCCAAGGCGGTCATTCACGGGAACAGGCGGCGTACCCTCCACCTCATACTGGTCGCCCGCCGTCCATTCTTCAACCGTCTCACAGGCGCTAAGCAACGGCAGAACGGCCAACACGACCAGACATAGTCTTGCGAAAACTCTCACGGGCACACCTTTCGAACATCAGGAATTTCGCGCCCATCCTGTCCGAAAATACCAAGGCGCGCAAGAAGCCGAACCCACGCCTTCCCCATATTTATGGATTTCCCTCCCTCTCCCCAACAACCCATGTCATCCCCGAGGCCTGCCGTAAGGCAGGCACTAACGTCGGGGATCCAGGAAGAGCGCGGCAAAGCCGCGCACGTATTATGGACTGGACCCCCGCCTTCGCGGGGGTGACAAAAGGTAAGAAAGCATTTCATTTGCATTTATCCTCTGCTTACGGCAAAGTGCTGGTCACTTGAAGTAACTCCCCTAACTTATTGGATTTAAATATAGTCATGGCTGCATCGGCATCCCGGAAAAAACACGATTCCGGTCAAAAGGTTAAGGAATCAAAACTGGCGATCGACCCCGTCGTCCTGACCCATGCGCTCAGCGACGCCATGGAGCGCTCCATTCCACTGATTCAGGATTACTTGGAACGGCGCGGTAGGGACGTCACCATTCAGGCGTTAGACCCGCTCATGGAACTGCAGGAACGCTTTACCTCCTTCATGGCCGTGCTGATGAGCAATCCGCGCCGCTTGGCCGAATTGCAATTCGAATACTGGTCGCAATGGGCCAATCTCTGGCAGAACACGTTTCAAAAACTGAACGGCCAGAAAATCGACGATATCTACAAACCCGAACCCGGTGATCGCCGTTTTCGCTCCGAAGAATGGAACGAAAACGTCCTGTTCGATTTCATTAAGCAGTCCTACCTGATGACATCGGGCTGGATGCACCATGTCGTCCGCTCAACCGAGGGGCTGAAACCTGAAATGGTCGATCAAATCGACTTTTACACACGTCAATTCGCCGATGCGATGGCGCCCACCAATTTCGTTCTCACCAATCCTGACGTGTTGCGCGAAACAATCCGCACCGGCGGCGAAAACCTTGTCCTCGGCCTTGAAAATCTGATCGAAGACATGGAACGCGGCCACGGTGAACTGAAAATCAGCACGACCAATTACAAAGCCTTTAAACCCGGCAAGAATATCGCCGTTACCAAAGGCGCAATCGTCTATCAAAACGATTTGATGCAATTGATCCAATACGCGCCCACAACGGACAAGGTTTATAAAGCCCCACTGCTCATCGTCCCGCCATGGATCAATAAATATTATATTCTCGATCTTCGCCCGGAAAACTCATTGGTAAAATATCTCGTGGATCAAGGCCACACCGTCTTCATGGTTTCATGGGTTAATCCCGACTCTTCACTGGCCGACAAGAATTTCGGCGACTACATGCATGAAGGCGTGATCGAATCCCTCGAACAGATTCAAAAAATCACCGGCGAAAAATCGACCAACGTCATGGCCTATTGCATCGGCGGCACGCTTATGGCGATCACGCTCGCATGGCTGAAAGCCAAAGGCAGGCAGGATATGGTGAACTCCATCACCTTCCTGACGACGCTGATCGATTTCGAAAATTCGGGTGAGCTTCGCCTCTTCACCGATAGGGCACAGATAGAATCCGTGGAAAAGACCATGGAAGAACACGGTGTTCTCGAAGGCGATTACCTGCAAAAGGCGTTTTCGATCCTGCGCGCGAACGACATGATCTGGTCGTTCGTCATTAACAACTACCTTCTGGGCCGCGAACCGTTCCCGTTCGATCTTCTTTACTGGAACGAAGATTCCACCAACATGCCCTGCGCCATGCATTCTTTTTATCTTCGCAATATGTATCTTGAAAACCGCTTGATCAAACCCGAAGGACTGGAAATCGAAGGCGTGAAGATCGACATACGCGATATAGAAACCCCCGCCTATTTTCTCTCCACCCGCGAAGATCATATCGCGCCGTGGAAAGCTACATATTCCGGCTATTCCGCTTTTACAGGTCCCAAAAAATTTACGCTCTCGGCATCGGGCCACGTCGCGGGCGTCGTCAATCCGCCCGCCGCGAACAAATACTGCTACTGGTCGTCGTCCGAAGACACGCCATCGCCCGAAAAATGGCTGGAACATGCCAGTGAATCAAAAGGCAGTTGGTGGACCGACTGGCAAAACTGGATTGTGGATTACGCAGGTTCCAAAGTGACGCCCCGCGAACCAAAGGATATAATAGAACCAGCCCCCGGCAACTATGTACTGAAGGCGTTGACATAACCTAAGCACCGGGGCTATATGGTGGCCTTGGAGTTTATTATGTCGTTACCGCAACCGCCCTTGCAACTCGTGTCCGACTATAGCAAAGCCTTGTACCCGTATAGGCTCAATGAGAAGGTTTCAGACCCTCTTGAACGCGATCAGCAAAAACAAGCTATACTGCGTCTCTTACATCTGATAGACGCGCGCGATTTCAAAGTCATTGCCAACTGGAAAAAAGGCCACGAAGGATTCGAAATATATTTTAAATCACCGATGGATGTCCGGCATTATGGGCTTCTCTGGCACAGCGAGCTTGATACCACTAAAAACGTGAATGTGCGCATTGGGCAGGAATTTGCCTGCGTAAACGACAGTGCCGTGGGACAAATCGAACAATGGTACCGTGAGGCCGCCCGCAGAGCCGATCTGGAATCACAGGTTAATATAAGGGTGCACGGCCCCCGCTTCATGACGCTGGAAACTCAAACAGTACCGCGTTATTTCAATGTATGGTACAGGCTCCCGCAAGAGCACCGTGAAGGCATTGCAGAATATCTGAATGAACGTATTTTAAAACGCCCGAACGGCCTTAGCATTTCGGCGTAACACTACGAATATTCCTTCGACAGCCGCACGTAATTATCCGCAGACACCGGGAAGAAATCCAGATCGGCCTGCGTTAAATCGCGCATCTTACGCGCAGGATTGCCCGCCCACAATTCACCTTTTGGAACACGTTTCTTCGGCGTTACTACTGCCCCAGCCGCTACCATCGCACCGCTTTCGATCACGGCCTCGTCGAGCACGATCGCACCCATGCCGATAAACGCATCGCTCTCAACCACACAGGCATGCAGCAGCGCCATATGTCCCACCGTCACGTTGTCCCCGATATAACATCCCGAAACGTTACGCGTGACATGCAAGATTGCTCCATCTTGAATATTCGTCCTCTTGCCGATGCGGATTTCATGCACATCGCCGCGCATCTGCACACCGAACCAGATTGATGAATTCTCGTCGATCTCGACATCGCCCGCGATGCACGCGTTCGGCGCAACGAACACGCTCTTGTGAATTTTCGGCATAATGCCTTTATAGGGGAGAATAAGTCCGGTCATGGCAGAAGTTTAACCTTTAATCCCGTCATTGTCATGCCCGCTTTATGCGGACATCCGGATCCCCGCACAAGGTGGAGATGACATTAATAAGGAATCGGAAACTTCCGATATACCGCGTCTATATCCGTCATTATTTCCGGCGATAGATCGAGATCAAACGCCGCGATATTGCTCTTCAACTGCTCCATGCTCGTCGCGCCGATGATGGTGGACGTCACAAAACTTTGCTTGTCACAGAATTTGAGCGCCATCTGGCACACATCCATCCCGTATTTTTGCGCAATCGCGATATAATCCTTCACGGCCTGATTGGCTTCCGGTGTATCACGAAACGGCGGGCGCGAATCTATAGACCAGCGCGAACCTTTTGGCCGCGCGCCGTTCAGATATTTCCCTGTCAGCATACCGCCCGCCAGCGGTGACCACGGCAGATACGCCACACCTTCCATCGCGCAAACTTCCGCGACATACGGATCATCGCTGCGCCGGAGCAGATTAAACTCCACCTGCATGGATGCCATGCGCGGATATCCGTATTTTTCGGCGAGAGCCAGATACTTCATAATCCCCCACGCAGTGTCATTGGACAAACCCACATAACGGATTTTTCCCGCCTTCACCGCCTCGTCGAGCGCTTCGAGCACGTCAATAAATTCATCAACCTCGCGCGCGGCGTCAACTGCCGTAAAATCCATCTCGCCCGCATTGTTCTTGCCAAAATGCGGATACGGTCGGCTAGGCCAGTGCAACTGGTACAAATCCATATAATCCGTCTGAAGCCGTCTCAACGAAGCATCGATGGCCAGCGCGATGTTCTTGGCATCGAGCTTTGACTTCCCATCGCGTATCCACGCATTGCCCGGCCCCGCCACCTTGCTGGCCAGAATAATGTCCTTGCGCTTACCGCTCTTCTTAAACCACGTGCCGATGATTTCTTCGGTCTTGCCATATGTTTCGGCGGATGGCGGCACGGCGTACATCTCTGCGGTATCAAAGAAATTAATCCCCTGCTCCACCGCATAATCCATCTGCTCATGGCCTTGGTCTTCCGTGTTCTGCTTGCCCCATGTCATGGTGCCCAGACACACGCGTGATATTTTCAATCCGCTGGAACCGAGTTTTGAATATTGCATGAAAAAATCCTTCCATTAAAAAACCAGCCTGACCTTAAGCTGGTTTTTAAAAATTTCAATATGGTAATAAGCCTTATTTTCTATCAAACGGAAATTGAACCACTTTGTCGAGGCCTCGCCCGGTCCTTTGCGCTTCCCCATGATGGAACAGCACGGCCATAAGCTCACGAAGTTCGACACCGCATCCAAAGGAACCCCGCGCGTGCAACGCCGCCGTCTCGATGAAATTTAACATCACCTCATGCGCCCGGTCGGTCGCGTGTCTCCGCGCGATAAAATCGGCGGGTCTGCTATCGCTGTAAGTTTGGTTGACGAGCGCGGCAAACCGCGCGCTTTGCCCTCTGGTCAGATTGCCATGAAACGACTGCCCCCGGTTTTCCTGTGAAAGATTGTAATGACGGTATAACTGGTGCAGCTCGTCCAGAATGCTGTTCTCATCGGTGAGTTGGAATCGTTCGACGATTTGACTCAACACGACAACCTGTGGCTTTGCCACTTCACGAAACAACGATGTCTGCTTTTCCGTACGGTCTATGATGTCTTGATTATATGCGGCGATAACCTTGACAAACCCGCGCATCTTTTGCGCCAGCAGTTTCGCGTCAACCTCGATGCCTGATGCTATATAACCGCGGTGCATGATATTTCCCTGATAACTAAAAAGCGCCCGCGAAGGGCGCCTTCTTGAAAGTTATCGCGGCCCTATTTGTTGAGGCCCTTCTTTCGGCTTATATATTTCTGGCGAACCGCTGATTTCTCCACGCTCTTTTGCTACACGCAGAAACGAATCCCAAAAAGCGACATACCCTTCGCCGAACTGAAAGACTTTTCCAAGAGCACTCTCTTTGAAAGGCGTACGCAAGATATGATCCTTAGCCGTGTCTAGGTAAGCAGCACCCAAGCCTATACCCAGTGCCGCAACACCAGCAACACCAGTAACAACAGCTCTACTGAATGGTAGCTTCATAAAACCCTCCGTTATTTACCTGCCCTAACCTTACAGAGATTTAATGATTATGTCAAAAATGCCGACGTAGCGGGGCCAGCCCTCTAAAATATAAAGGAAAAAATGGTTAAAGCCGGAATGGCTATGGCGAGATCACCACTGGCTCGTGATTGCGTCGCCACTCGGCGCTCCATTCAATGAGAGCATTGCCGGCCACAGGGCGAGTTGCTTTATAAACCTTGTCTTGAACCCATCTGGTCGCGTCTTGCGTTTCTTTCGGGAAACCAGAATCCAAACCACCCACTGTGCTCACACTCACTATCGTAAAAACTACGACACAGGCACCCAATTTATTCATGCGAATCCCCAAGCGTTTCTACAAAAACCATAGGCGTTTCCTTACAACCACGCCAAAAAAAACCAGTCTTAACACTGTCACCTCCGCCTCCTCCTTGTCACCCCCGCCGCTTCCTTGTCACCCCCGCGCAGGCGGGGGTCTGGCATAAAAAGACAGCGGGCCATTTTGGGCCCGCTGACATGATTTCTTTCCGGATGCCCGCCTTCGCGGGCATGACAAATCGGATTAACGCTTCGCCCACTGCT
Organism: uncultured Micavibrio sp.; assembly: GCA_964539025.1. GTDB lineage: Bacteria > Pseudomonadota > Alphaproteobacteria > Micavibrionales > Micavibrionaceae > Micavibrio_A. The sequence continues at coordinate 481,091 of CAZIFA010000001.1, read as the reverse complement.
TGGAACGACGAGCCTTGTGACGGCCGACCTTTTTACGCTCGACCTGACGGCTATCGCGCGTCAGGAAGCCCGCTTTTTTGAGCGGCGTGTGCAGCGCGGGTTCGAAACTGTCGAGCGCGCGGGAAATGCCGTGACGGATAGCGCCGGCCTGACCGGACAAACCACCACCGACAACCGTGCATTCGACATCGAATTCACCGACGCGGTTCGCGACGAGGAACGGCTGGTTCAGAACGAGCAAGTGCGTCTGGCGGCCGAAATATTGTTCTTGCGGCTTGCCGTTGACGATTATCTTGCCTTTGCCGCGTTTTACCCAAACGCGTGCAACGGATTCTTTCCGGCGGCCCGTGCCGTATGAACGACCCTGCGCATCCGTTTTTGCCTCACGTGCTTTTGCTTCGGTTGCCGTTGTGGCTGCGCCGAGATCCGAGAGGTCTTGTACTGCTGCTTCTTTTTTAGCCATGATTAGTCTCTCTTATTCTTTTTGTTCATGCCGGCAACGTCCAGTGTCTTGGGCGATTGCGCTTCATGCGGATGAGCCGTGCCTGCGTAAACTTTTAGGTTTCTGAGTTGCTGACGGCCCAGCGGACCTTCCGGGAGCATACGCTCAACGGCTTTTTCGATCACGCGTTCAGGATATTTGCCTTCCAGGATTTCGCCTTTGGATTTGCCCTTGATGCCGCCGGGATAACCGGTGTGCCAGTAGAAAATATCGGCATTGGCTTTGTTGCCTGTGATGCGGACTTTTTCGGCGTTGATCACGACGACATTATCGCCATCATCCATGTGTTGCGTGTAGGTCGGCTTGTGTTTGCCGCGCAGACGCAGGGCGATAATCGAGGCCAGACGTCCCAGAACAACACCTTCGGCGTCGATCAGGGTCCAGTCCTTTTGAATATCTGCCGCTTTTGCGGAGTATGTCATTGGTAGGTTTCCTTTTGTTAAATGCTGGCGGTGTTATGCGCTATGCCGCCCCTTTTCGTCAATGAAAAACAGCACTTTATGGGTATGGTATTATAATACCGTATATGGCCGCGCACCATTTTGCGCCTAACCCGTTGGTTTATAATGAAACTCGTGGCCGCCAGAACCTGAACGTCATCCCGACCGAACCCCGGCGAAAGCCGGGGACAGTGGAGGGATCTATGCCCTCGCCTGTTTGAAAAGATCCCTCGACTACGCTCGGGATGACAAGAGGAATCACTATTTTCTAATTGAAATAATTACGGCCCGACATACGACGCGACTGGTGTGCGGATGACCTCAAGCGATGGCGTCACCTTAATCTCAAAGTCATTGGCCTTTTTGCATACAACATTCGTCTTCCACGCCTGTGCCAGAAGCTCCATCTTTTTGACTTGCTCAGAGACTGTTCGCCCTGAGCGCATCACATAATTCAAATTTTCATCGACGCATGGGAGATCTATTAAGTCGAACACATAGCCGACTTTTCTGCCCAGACTGCCGCTGTTAAAGAAAATCATGGCCGGGCCTTCCAGATCGAACCATCCCAACGTATCCCTATCTTCAACTCTTTGAAGATCATCCTTGCGTGGATCGTGCGTTTCAACGGCATGTTTGATGCCGACGGGAACGATGGTTCTGATTTCCGGATTGTCCGACAACTGATCGTTTATGAAATAGGCGGTTTCCAATGCCTTATCGATAGGCGTTATCGCTTCTAGGAAAGATCCATCGCCCAAAGCTTCGTTGTAAAAATACCGCGAAATACGGCAAAGATTTTGTTCTTGAACATGTTCGCCAAACTCACGAAAGCCCTTTAAGAAGGCATCGCCTTCTAAATCCCAATCACCGCTAGGCGCGAATGAAAATAATTTATGAAGCCCATCGCGCATCGTCTGCGGCATGAAAATGGCCGTGTCGGCAATCGTTTTGCCATGGGGATATAACAGCTTTTGTACACGGTGTTCGAACATGAACGGCACCGTAGCACAGCCAATAAAATTATGTAAAGATATTAATTTAAGGCTAAAACAAAGGCTTAATCTATATCTTCCGCCGATGGCGCAATCTTCATAATCAAAATTTTATCAATCCGATGCCCATCCATATCGACGATTTCGAAACGGTGATTGAACGCCTCGAACCGCGCGCCTTCCTTGGGCGTGCGGCGCAGATGTTCCAGAACGTAACCTGCGATCGTGTCGAAATCCTCGTCCGCACTGATCTGATCGAGCCCGATGGATAAGTGAATTTCCTCAATCGGCGTGCGTCCATCCACCAGCCACGATCCATCGGACCGCTGCGTGATCTTCAATTGATCATCATGATCATAGTTCGATGGCAGAACGCCGACGATGGCCTCAAGAATATCCGAATGCGTCACGATTCCCTGCGTGCTGCCATATTCATCGACGATCACGATCAGGTTGATGTGGTTTTTCTTGAAGCTTTCGAGCGCCTGCAAACACGACGCGCTTTCCGGCAAAATCATCACGTCCTTCACATGCGAAAGAACATTCAACTCCCCTGCGGTGGTCAACGCTGTGTCGAGCAACTCCTTTGCCTGCACGATTCCTTTGAGCTCATCCGGGTTGCCGTCAACGACGGGATATCTTGAATGGCCCGCCTCATGCACTTTCTTGCGAATTTCGTCGACCGTGTCGTTGATATCGATAAACACAACTTCGGTTCTGTGCGTCATGATCGATTTAACGTCGCGGTCGTCAAGGCGGATGACGCGCTGAAGCATCTCATGTTCGCTCTTCTCTATCACGCCGCTGTCCGCGCCCTCGCTCAAAATCGCCTTGAATTCTTCCTCACTGACCTCATCTGCGCTATCGTTGAAGATACCCATGATTTTCATCAGGATATTGCCCGACACTTCCAGCACGACGACGATCGGATGCGCGATCCATGACAACGCCACCATAGGACGCGCCACCATCGTTGCAATCTTCTCTGCGTGACGAAGCCCCACGCGCTTGGGTATCAATTCGCCGATGACGACGGAAAAATATGTTATAGCCGTGACGATGATGGCGACGGCCACGCTCTCGCCATACGGATTGATAAACGCAAATTCATCGAGCTTTGGCGCGATCTTTTCGGCAATCGTCGCGCCGCCGTAGGCTCCCGCCAGAATCCCGACAGATGTAATGCCGACTTGCACAGTCGATAAAAACCGCCCGGGATTTTCCGCCAGCGACAGAGCGATCTCGGCCTTCTTGTTCCCCTGCTTTGCCATATGTTTGAGCATCGGCTTGCTGGCGGACACGATGGCGATTTCCGACAGCGCAAAATAGGCGTTAATCAAAAGCAGGATAAAAATGATAATAATTTCGGTATAAACCATGGTGTTGAATTATAAGGGTAAAGGCCCCTCTTATGCTATGCCTAAACCATGAGTTTTAAGGCTTATTTTGCCAATCGAACTAAAAATGGCGTTTGGCAAAACTTCTTCCCGAAGCTGTCTTTAAATAGGCTTCAAATTTATCCGCCTTTTCGTAATCATCGAAGGCTAAATAGCCAACAAGCTTCCACTGAATAAATTTGCGGGTATGACTGGATTCGCCTGCATTGTGTTCTTCGATGCGTCTTTTTAGATCGAGAGTGCAGCCGGTGTAATATCTATCGGGATGATTGATGCTGTTCAGCATATAAACATATTTCATGAAGTCCGCCTTCACTACGTTTCGGCGTGACATCCGCTTCTCTAACGCTCCGGCGTTAATCACGCCGTAGCGAAGCGAAGGCGGATGGTCGGGGTGACAAGATTTGAACTTGCGACCCCTTGCACCCCATGCAAGTCAGCCACAGGTCCCGCAAGACCAACACTGACTTTAAAGGACGCAACCCATTACGAAAATAAGCTGTAAAAACAACCTACTTATTCGATCTCTTTTATATCAGATCCCGCCCACACCCTCAATATGTAATCGCAAGCCATCCATCAACCGCTGCAGCGTGGCTGCAGCCGGAACGTTGCCGCCATTTTTAGTGAATCAGTCCTGCCCAAGAATAAGGGTGGTATGTTTTTCTGCGGCCATGCTTGTCAAAAAGGCTCATTCCACCCCAGAGAGTGCGTGAATCGTTTGCTTTTAAAGAACCGTTTCAATTTTTTCCAAAAGTATCATCAAACTGCTTAGGTGACATAGGCTCATTGCCATTTTCTACGCACCAGTTTTGGTAGGAGGCATAATCTTCAAAACCGAACTTTTGCTTATCATCCGGACCCATATCAGCATTTCTATCTAAGGTGATTTGAGTCATTTTAGATTTATGACCATTTGCTGCAAAATATGCAGAAACGACATTGGGGCTTAAAGCCATTACAATCCCCAGAAAGAGAATAAGTTGCGAAGAATCATCCAACCCTAAAGCGATCAAAAAACTTGCAACGAACCATACCGGTACAGAAAGGCAAAAACAAAGGGTCGCAAACTTTATTTGATCTAAAAGCAGTTGCCCCAATCCAGGGAAGAGAAAGCTACAGAATCCCGCGAAAATTCGTGCTGTTGAAATAACCGGATCACTATTGATAGTTTCACTCATATTCTTTCTCCCAAATTGCAAAAAAACAAAAAGCCACCAGCAGGGCTTCTGGTGGCCGGGAGTTTGTAACCGCACTGAGGTGCAGCCAGCACCTTTTGGCCGCAAGCGACTTGGACATGAGCGCCGCCCCCGGCCATAGGCCGAGAAGCGACATCATTGCGGCTGATGTCAGCCGCCTCAGTTAGAGGTTACAAAGCCCCAGCCAACACCCTTGGTTGACTGGGCTTGAGATTAAGCCACTACGATTCCAGCGTCAAATGAAAGATTTAGGCGCGTTCTACTTCAAAAATACTGTAACAATATTGAACAAGGTACTCCGCTTCCTCTAGGTTCTTAACCGAAGCAGGCAAGTACCTTCTTATCCAATCCCAGGTCACAGAAGACTCATCTCTGGCTTCAAGCCATGATTTTATAGCCGATATGCGGTATCGGTTCCTATTGCCTTTTAACCGATCCGGCTCAGGCAGAATCCCGCGCAACTTCCAATTGGATATTGTTTGAATATGAACTCCGAGAACCTCGGCTAGTTCTGCGCTCGTAACATATCCCCATGGTGGCCTGCGCTCGTATTGGCTCCAATCAGCATTCAAATTGTGGGAATCTATTTTAGGCATAAGCTTTCCTGCGCTCTAATAATTACTACATCCATTCTCTCATATATGAATCCATCCAAACAACACTTTTTAAAGGGGCGTAATTTCGTAGAGGGTGTAGATGGTTTTTTCTAATTATTAGAATTTTTAAAAATATATAAATAAAATAAAAAGTGCAGAGGGGGAGAAACCCTCTACACCCTCTGCCACCCAACAGAAACTTAGTTTGTAGGAATCAATTTAATCCCATGATAATAAGATTTTCCATTCACTTTCTTTTTAGGAAAGCTTCTCTCCAGTAATTTATAAAACTTAACTTCAGTAAGCATATTCTTGCCTTCCCATTGCGTCACAAGGCAATTTCTATATCTGTTATATATATCTTTAGCTTGTTCTTTCACTAAAGGATCAAGAATACATTCCGAAGTAATAAAATTCTCGAAAGAATCCATATCTGTATTGTATTGCCGTGTTTCATCCCACACTCGTTGAGGAACATTCAGGCCCTGTTTTAAATAGTCCAAACGACCCCGAACCAACCACGCCAAAATTCCGTCAGCTTCCTGCTTCAACTCATCAGCCAAGCGTACATTTTGTTTTTCCTTAGGCACAACACGCCCAAACTTGATAAAAAGTAGGCGCGCTTTCAGGGCGGCATCCCCTGCCTCAATTTCAGGCTCCCAATTCGTTACGAGGCTAATAAGTCCTTCACAAGGAAACGTCACGGAATTCTGATAAATATGACGACCTTTCATCATATCGCCGCCTGTAAGGTGTTTAATTACCGACCCGTTTAATCTAGCGCCCGGCGGTGTTTCGCTTGCAGAAAGAAATCGCGCCCCTTTTAAATCTGCAATATCATGGCCTATATTTTGAGTTGTTCGGGCCATAAGCACTTCCTGACGTATAACATCAGAATAGGACCCCATTACATAGCGCAGTGCTTCAATAAAGATAGATTTGCCATTACGACCATGGCCAAAAATAATCGCCATTACATGATCCGGATTTCCTCCATATAAGCCGACACCGCCGTATAATCTAGCTAAGAAATTTACCATTTCCTGGTCTTCTTCCATCGCATAAGACAAAAATGCATTCCATCTTTCAGTTTTTGCGTTCGTATCAAAATTTGCATTGCATTGGCGTGTCATAAGGAATTTGGGATCATGGTCCAAACGCTCTCCCGTATTCAGATCGACAATACAGTTCTTGCAATTTAGAAAATGAGGCTCTTGGTCGTACAGCTTGGGATCAATAGATATACGGGGGTCACTTGCCGCTAATGGAAGCATAGTCAAAGGACTGTTTTTCGTAGTCTTTGCTAGCTTGTTTAAAGCCTTCTTTATATCATCATCCAAACAATTGTCCGGCGCAGCCATAGCGTGCTTTGCTTCAGCCTCAATATCTCTGGCTATTACCTTTGCCATTTCGTTAGTCTGTTTTGTGACATCGGGCACATAAATACCGCTGTCATAAACAAACCAATCTTTTCCATTGATACACTTTACAAAGTCACAATACCTGTCTGCAAAACGGTCAGCATTACCCATAGCATCAAAAGAATATGAAGGTTCATATCTAAAAACGCTTTCGACAATTCGGCTCACCTCTTCTTCGGACATAGGGGGCTTACATAGTATAGGGTTGATAGTTTGCGCGATCCTCTCTAACAGATCACGAGAAGTCATGCCCAAACCATAACAACTGCTTAAAAATCTGAACAAGCTACTGTTACGACGACCTTCAGGAATAACTCCATCTATAACAATGGGTTCTTTCTTAAATTTTTTAGATACTAGAAAGTTTAAAAGAAACTGCGGAGCTTGAGAAACAGGTACATATTCTTCAGAATCAAAACTGTAACTTTCCCATGCCTCATTAATAGAGCCTAGCGCAACGACATATCCACCGTCTGCACGAATATCTATACCCTCACCCAAGACCGACACGCCACAAGGGATATGAACTCCTTCTGGAAGTTCGTATATTAAATGGTAACCACCCGTAGGCGTTTTGACGGTGAGAGTATCCGGCAATACTCCGTTCTCATCCTCCCAGATACGAAGAGATTGAAGGCCGTCTTTTCCATTCTTCATATCAACATCGATAGCAAGAAGACCTGTTATTTGACCTGTAGGCAGACCGATCATAGCCCCTCGATAAGTTTGGCCAAACCATTGTTGGATTATTTCGGGATCGGTTGTAGCAGCCTTAAATCCTCCGGCGACAAGCGGCTTTTTACTGCCGGGTTGTGAACTGACAGGAAAAATGGGCTTTTTCATGTATGCGGCCATATAAAGGGCTTCGTCTAACATCATTTGCGGGCGATCAATCAGATGGCTGGTAGAAAAATTAGTATTGGTATTCATTTAGAGTTCTCCAAAGAGCAGGTTAAAAAAGCCGGACACACAGCGAAAAGCCGCGAATAAACGACACCCTCCGGCACTTCGGGGACGCATGAATTCAAATTTTTGTGATTTTATATCTCATATTGCTAGGCATGGGATAAACCCCTGAGTGACTATGGCCACCGCCTACATACTCAATGTATCACTACATGAATCTTTGCCGCAATATATTTTTGATGTATGCCCCTAAAACAGGTCGAGCAATATTTATTAATAGAAAATTAACTATCAAAATACCGATCAGGATCTATTATAAATTTTCTGAACGTATTTTATGCAATCAAAGTTCCTGATGTTTCCAATGCCGATACATCCGTCAAAGATGTTACTCCAACGATAGTGGCAATCTGAACAAAGTTGCTACCGCCAGCAGTACCATCAACATCGATCTTGAGAAGGCTATTTGACCCACTGGTGGTGATTTCAACGAAATCGGTTATCAGATCACTGAGTGGATCATAGTCCTGAAGCACATCAGCAATATTGATTTTATCTCCATCCGTCAAATTAAAGTCATAGATTGTGTCAACAGCATTGAATGCGGAAGATTGCAGGAAACCAAAGGTATCTGCGCCATTGCCTCCCAGGAAACCATCAACCCCGGCATCTCCATAGAGAATGTCATTTCCATCCTGACCTAAAAGAGAGTCATCTCCATCACCGCCACGAATGACATCTATGCCATTGCCTCCTTCTATCCAGTCTCCGCCAGCACCCCCAAAGATTATATCTGCATCATCTTGCCCGTAGAGGAAGTCTCCTTCTGAACCACCATGCAACACATCATCTCCTGCCCCGCCATAAATGGTATCTATATCGGACCCACCATGAATATAGTCAATTCCGGCTGCTCCGCTTAAGGTGTCTGCTCCAGATTTTCCTATGATCGTATCTGAACCAGACGTACCGTTGAGAGTGTTACCAGCGCCATCACCAGTATTCCATGAGTTGTAGTTTGTTAAAGTGGTGTAGAAACCATCTTCGAAACTAATCATTTCAATGGCGTTATCGCTATGGAATCTTTGATAAAGAATTTGAATCTCATTAACACCTGAATTCATAGTAACTTTTGTGTCTAAAGAATTTAAATCACTGACTGTAATATCATTGATGGTGGTGGATCCTGTAATTTTTAGAACATCTGTTCCGCCCTCTTCGAATAGAAGATCTAGTCCGGACGTATAAATATAAGCATCATCGCCTGTACCGCCGATTACGGTATCATCACCTGTATAACCTACAAGTTGATCATTTCCACTGCCGCCATCGAGCCAATCGTTTCCAGTGCCGCCATTTAGTATATCGTTTCCGTCTTCGGCTTCGATGTAATCATTATCGCCTTCGCTGTAGATGATATCGTCGCCATCTCCTGCAAAAATTGTATCTAGACCTTCTCCAGAGGCAATATAATCATTTGTAATATTGCCAAAGAACGTATCATCTTCATGCGCAGCGCTGCCTGACAAGTAATAGTCAACACCATAGATAATATCGTTCATAACAGTATCGCTCACAGTAAAGACACGCGTCTGGGTTAGATCGGCCAACCCCCAGCCCGGCGCATAACGAATTTGTTCCACTTGGTAATTTTCGTGTAAAAAATGTCCGGTGATTTTTATATCACCGAGCACTTCTGTCTCCGCCACGTTGGTGATATGAACCGTCAAATCACCCAAAGCGCTTGTAAATCTAAGAAATGAAACCTGGCCAGGATCGGTAACGCCCACGTCAATCTCAAGAACGTCACTACCGCTGGTTTCATTAATGGCATCCGTACCAGATGTGAAATAGTAAGTGTCATCACCAATGCCGCCTTCAAGAGTGTCGTTTCCAACCCCTCCGGCAATTATATCGTTGCCATTGCCGCCGTATAAAATGTTATTTGCGGTATTTCCCACCAAAGTGTCATTGTAAGAAGATCCAACAACATTTTCCATGTTCAGCAATATGTCAGATCCAGATCCACCGGTCGTCTGTACCGTTGTTTGCGCCAGGTTAATCGTGACGGCTGCAGAGGCATTAGCATAAGTAACCGTGTCTATTCCACTACCACCGTCAAAATAGTTATCTACAAAAGTCGCGGTAAAGAGTTCGTCAGGATTATTAACAGTGATATTAATAGTTGCTGTGTTGCTGGTTCCACCATTGCCATCTGTTATGCTATACGTAAAACTATCAAGCCCCATAAAATTCATTGAAGGCGTATAAGTTAAAGTACCGTCTTCATTGATAACCACACTTCCGTACGAGCCATGCGATGCAGACAATACGTTGAGAAAGTCATTATCAACATCTAGATCATTTGATAGTACATTAATTGTTATGGGAGAATTCTTATAAGTTACCCATGCATTATTATTTGCAACCGGTGCGTCATTAACCGAGGCAATATTGAAGTTTATAATTGATGTTGCAGTCTCTCCATAAATATCTTTAATTTCATATGTAGCAGTATCTGTTCCATGATAATTCTGATTAGGGTTGTATAAGAAATTTCCTGCACCATCGTAAGTTAAAGCTCCATGCTGAGGAGCGTTTATAATCTTATTATAAATAGGCGTCCCTATTAATGCAGTGCTCTGATCATTTGTAACAATATCAGCCACTGTAAAAGATATAGAGCCATCCTCCTGACCAGAAAAGCTATCGCTATTCGCTTTAATTGGGGCTGGTAAAACCGGCACAGCGCTTTCTCCATCAGCAAAAATGAAGTGACCATTTACAAGTGAAGAAGAACTTATTCCTTTTAGGGTAATTTGCTGATCAGTAAAATTTTGGCCCATATATACGCGTAAGTAATTGGTGCCATTTAAATTGAAACTACTCAATCTGAGGTCAGACAGTTGCGACAATTGACTAAAATTGCTTAAATCAATTTTGTCATTAGCCAAATCGAAGTCATCAATAACGTCATTAAAAAATGCGCTTATTCCGCCGTTCGTTATCTGAATGCGCCCATTATCAACCAAGTCCTTATGTACGACAAAAATATCACTACCAGTTCCCCCAAAGGCATGATTTAAACCATCATTTAGATGGAGCGTGTCACTGCCGCCACCTCCATAAAGATAATTTTCATCATTTCCACCGTAGATCGTGTCACCACCTAAACCTCCATCAAGGGTATCGGTGCCAGCATCACCATAGATAGTATCCGCACCACCTCCGCCCGTTAACGTATCATTTCCTGACTTACCATACATAATGTAAGGATTAGAACCGGAAGCCGTTTTCGTATCATTGCCATTTGTGCCGCTATATATTTCATTTGATAAAGCGGCATCGTTCACATAAAAACCATCTTTAAATAAGAAATGGCCATCCGTTAAATTACTTGGATTTATGCCATTGAGAATTAGCAATTGTCCATTTGGCAATTGTATTTGCGTATTAGACCCCGAAAGAGAAATTGTTAAATCAGCTTTGGAATGTAAGGTTTCAAAACCTGATAAAATCAGCAAATCATCTGTAATATTAAAGTCTGCAATAGTTTGAGTACCAACATCACCATTTCTAACAACAAATTTATCAGTTCCGGACCCACCTGTTAAACTATCGTTGCCGGAGGTTCCTACAAGCCAGTCATTTCCATTTCCGCCTGAGATTGTGTCATTACCTCGTCCACCATAGATAAAGTTATTTTGCGCGTTACCAGTCAGGGTGTCATTTCCGTCACCAGCTATCAGACGCTCGATAGAAGTTGAAGATGATATTGTGAATGCCGTGCCAGCTATTGACGAAGAAGAACCGGCAGTTAGGTTGATGCTAACATTTCCCGTTACTGCTGAAAGATTAATAGTATCATCGCCATTGCTATCATCTAGTGTACGACGCGAGGTATCTGTAAGAGTGGTATATTCATTAGTATAAATATAAGTATTATCATCTGAGGACGCACTTCCATAGAAGTGAAGCGCCCAATTTTTAAGCGTTCCTGTCTCTCCTGACACAGTGTCCTGAATTTTTAATGTCCACGTGCCAGTAGTTTTTTCATTTAATGCAGTTACATTACCAAATCCATAATGTAAAATTCCTTCTTCGGTAAGATTAACTCCCATAAGATCGTGAGTATCGCCTATAGGTGCATGATTCAAAATTTTAGCTTCAGTGCCATCGGGTGAAATAAGCGTAATAACAAGATCGGAAAGCCTTGTATGTACAATAGCTAGCTCAACAGTTATATGTTCAATATCTAAAATTTCATCAGCGGAGGGAGTGACGAAAGTAGCGTATGTTGTAGCATTATCAGTAATAGAAAGATTTGATTGCGTTGCAATGTATGATTTATTTTGCGTATTAGCATAAACTTGTTGATTATTCCAAGTTTCGGCGAGCCGTACGGCAGCTAATGCGTCAATACCTCCATATCCATAGTCGTGGCTATAATGAAGCCCACCACCATTCCAATTTGTTGCACCATTAATTTGCCATGTCGTATTACTGTCATCTACAGTTTGAGCAGTATAGGTAATAATTTCCTGAACATCGCGATAGCCCAGATTTGAATTAGCTTCCAGCATTAAAGCTATTATCCCGCTTACAACTGGGGTAGCAAAAGAAGTCCCCGCTACGGTTTCATAAGCGTTCCCATACGTTGATCCATTTGCGTTCTCCACCAATGTAGATGTGGACGTAATATTAGATCCTGGCGCAGAAATTAATACGGATGATCCCGGTGTACTAAAAGCGGATATTTGATGTTCTAATGAAGATAAATCTGCAACTTTATTAATTGCTCCTACCGTAATTGTAAAACGATTATTTGTTTGATTGGTAAGGTTGGTATCATCGCCAGAAGTACGATCATTACCAGCGCCAGAAACTATAATTGTACCAAGCCCATCACGCCCATCTTTTGCAGCCGCTTCGTATGGAACAGAAAAGTTTAAGGCTTCTTGTTCATTTTCGAGCAGTATTTCACTGTAATCTTCCGCCCAGTAAAAATTACCAAAAAATGGGCTTAAAATTCGCCAACTATTATTAACAATATCGTAATTTTGAAAATTTAAAATTGAACTAAACTCATTTAATGGATCATATGAAGTTACACCGGTATTAGAATCATAAAATATATTGTAATCCATAAACCAGTCTTCGTAGTTTGGACTATCAAAATCTCCCATTCTTTCATCGGCGATTAGCGTATCGTAGGCAACTCCAACCCCACCAACATTATTTTTAGATGCGCCGATAATCCCTGCTACCAATGTTTTATGAGAAGATACCTCATTATAATTCGTACCATCGATAGTGGCTTGGGTTACATTGTTGATTAAATCAACATGCTTTCCATCCATAACCCCCTCTTCAAAGACCCCAACTTTAATTCCTTGCCCTGTATAATCTTTCCAAACAGGTAAAATATTTGCCTCGCTTAAGAACCATTGTTCATAAAAGTCAGGATCATTGGGATGGCTGGCTTCTTTTAAAAAGACAGTACCAGTCATTTCCTCATCCGTCCCATAATAAGGATCGTATGCTTTTGCTCCTAGATGATTCTGGCTATCCTGTATTTTATAATGGAATGACCTTACGCCCACATAAGCAGGATCTGGAGTAAAGATAATATTGGAACCGCTCATACTTACAGCCCCACCCACAGCACTTAATACAGCCCTGACGGAAATTGTATCGCTCTGAAAATCAACATCATTAGCCACTAATGACGATTTAGAAATAGTGTATGGACCTGTTCCCGAAACTGCTATGACATCATTAACGGTTCTAGGAGATGGGTTGTCCAATTTTACTTCTGTGATGTTTCTAAAATTGAGAGCTTCGACGTCATATAAGGTATCAGTACCATCTCGCCCAGCAACTTTGTCTTGAATCTGTATTTTTCCACCGGATAAGAATGTTATTTTATACTCATCGTAATCTCCCGTGTATTGAGCAACATCGTATGCAGCATCACCATACATAACGTCATTGCCTTGTCCGCCTATTAAAAGGTCCTCTCCTGCTCCTCCATAAAGAACATCATCGTCTATGCCGCCGTCTAAATAATCTTCGCCGTCATATCCGTAAAGAACATCCTCTCCCCTGTGACCTCGAATGACGTCATCACCTCTCTGTCCGTCAATAAAATCATTTCCATCCTCTCCGGAAAGCGCATCATCAGCGGCACCACCTGTAATAAAATCGTCACCATTTCCACCCATAATAAATACATTAGAAAGGCTTCCGCCGATTAATACATCATCGCCATCTCCACCGATGGCAACCTCGGCATTAATATCACGCAAGTTAATATTTACAGATTCGTTCCCACTAACCTGTACAATATCAAAACCATCACCTGCATCAACCTCTGATAAATCATCTTCATAATCGATAACTAAAAGGTCATCACCTGCACCTCCTATAAGGGAATCGTTTCCTGCGCCGCCTATAATCCAGTTATTGTCTGCATCTCCTATTAAAACATCGTTACCGATATTACCATGCACTGCCTCTACATCGAGCGAAGACAGATTTATTGTGCTTCCGGTTGTATTTTGAAGCAGAAGAATTTTTCCTGCATTGTCTTCTGTAATAATTTCGATACCGTTTGATACTGTATTCCACTCATACCCAACTGGATTGGCGGTAAAATTTGCAGAGACAACATCACGGGTCTGACCATTGATAGTTGCGGTAGTGCTGCTTAAAATTGCATTTCCATCAATTTCATATCTGGTTTCAATTTTTTTATTAAGGTTAATAGATGTAATTCCAAGAGCGCTTAATGTCTTTAATTCTCCGCTGTCTGTTTCTCCATCCCCATCTATATCTTGCCAAATTCTTAATGATGAATATGCAGAATCCGCAGATGTAAAAAAGTTATCGTTATTAGAATCCAAGGTTTTTAATGCAGATAGTCCATCAGCATAAGTTTGATCATTGTAATACTCTGAAAATGTCTCAGAAATATCATTAATCTTGCCATCATTGTTGAGGTCACGCACCAATATGCCATCGCCGGGCGATACCCAACCAGTGCTTTCCTTTAGACCGTCATTGTCAATATCGAATAATGCATTGGATTTTTCGAACTGAATAAGATGTATTCCATCTCCATCAATATCGATTACTACAGGATCCAAGTTGGTCCAAGAAAAAGCCCCGGCAAAGATATTGGCCATGACGGAAATAGCCGCTCCGATAGGTCCCCCGGCTACAAAACCCAGAAATATTGTGCCTGCATTAAACAAACCTTGCGCCACAGTATTCGCCGCTGTTCCCAAACCCAGAAAATTTGAAAAGTCGTCCCAGAGTGTTCCCGCACCCGGTCTAAAAAAATCCGTTACAATACCGGAAGGAATGGTATTACGATAACCGTTGCCATTGAGCACACTGGTCGACATATAACCATCATAATTATTTCCTATTATGGCCCCACCATTTAGCCATTCAGTGCCTCCGGAAGCGGGGGCAGTGGTTAAAAAACGGCCAACAAAATTAGTACTAAAGTTGAAATAGCTATCAACAGCCGTTCCGTGAACGACGTATCCATTTTGGTCTACATAGTCGTAGAAAGTACCCGTACTACTATGACCATCAGGGGTCTCAATAGTCATTTTAAAACGGCCAACATGAACATAATCCGGCAAAGACGGCCCATAGTTATAAATAATTACATCGTTATTTTTTAGAAAATAAGCTAGCGAGCCATCTCCATACGCGACCGCCCTGTCATTCAGCCAGCTATTTGCAGGGAGTGCCTTTGCCACATCAATATTCGGAATGCCTGCATTTGCAGCCAGCTCTTGAGGCAAAACGACTGTTCCTCCGCTTGATAAACCACTTCCTAGTAGGAAGTCTTGCCCATACGACGACAATAGCGGAGCAAGTCCTGCTTTTTGCGTAGATGATAGCGAAGATAATGCATCTCGCGGATCTTCTATAGCCTCGTCATAATTGGAAATAATATCATTATTGATGATACCCAGATCCTTGCTTGCCTTGATGACCTCTCTCATAGTGGCGGCAGAAATTTCACCACTGGCTTGACCACCAAAATAGCCGCCCGCAAAGGAAAGGCCACCAACCAAAACGGCCCCCATTACAGCAGCCACTCCCGTAGTTCCCGCCACTAACGGCGCGGCCAAAGCTGTTATACCCAAACCTATAACAGTCCCGCCGACATTCTCCCCAACGAATTTGGCAATAATTTCTGCTGCTTTTTCTGGATGCCCCGCTTCAACGGCGGCTTGGGCTTCATTTGCCGTGAGATATACGCCCAATAAAGTCGCACCGATCCCGACCTTATGCAGAAGATCTAAAGCTATACCGGTCGCCTTGCCAAAATCGGCATAGTGCGACATATCAGTCATTTCACTAAACTTGGATACATTAGCTCCAGATGCAGGCGCATGCGGCGTGCCGGTCGTTCCCTCCATAAATCCAGCCGAAGTGTAGACATTATTCAACTTGCCACCTGAACCCGGGAGGGGATGGCCATTTGAATCGACTTCGTAGCTTAATCCCGAAAGAGTTTTGCTTAAGGATGCCTGAGCGATAGTGTCATGTTGAAGTTGCTTTAAAGCATTAAAATCCAGATTGGGATCGCTTATGCTTTTTCCACTTAAGTTTTGATATAGATTTACTAAGTCAGCCCTAAGGTAGCCATCAATGTCAGTAACATTTGTATTTCTTAGAAGTGTGGGAAGCTCTTTTTGAAAATACGCACTGTTTATGTCAACATCGTTAAGATTAAGCGTTCCGCCCGTAATCGTCCGAACTGAACCTACGGCTGTTTCAGCAATATTTTTAGAAATATCGTTAGTTAACCCTTGCGTAATAATTAGCGAATTTTCTGGAGATCCTGCGGCCAAATTTAAAGCTAAAGTAAAATCATCATGTTTTAAGAGCTTTCCAGCATCAGTCTGATCAAAAGTTTTGAATATAGAACCTTCTTGCGCCCCTAAACTTTCTGCTATTTGCCATGAAAATATCTCATCACCGTTGCTTAAGACAGTTTTCCCATTATAAAGCAAAGTGGACAGACCACCCTCGTTAGTTTGCATTTGCCGAACCAATGTCTGCAAATCTTGGACGCTTATATTTGAATTTTGGTCAAGGAATTCCAACGCTTGTTCTAGCGTGGTAATATTTGCATCCACCATTATTATTCTCCTTTTGGCAAGAAAGCAGGTATTTATATCAAATTGATAGGACAACGAATTTTGGAGAAAGTATTACTGATAGCTTACTTACAAAATCTCGACGCCAACCATAGCCATAGGCATCGAGCGCATCAGATATAAGCTGCACAATTTCATCTTGGCTCTCCTTTAGAGAGTCCGGAATTGTTAGCTGACGAATAGAGTAAATAACCTCATCTTTATTAAGAATCTTGGGCTCAACAATGCATACTGTTTTCTGGTTTCGCCAATGAAGCTCAAAGACTTCTAAATTTTCAGATGATCCGCCAGTTCCGCCCGCCCTGTAGACGACGGCCTCCCTTTCTTGATCTATGATTCTCATCGGTTTTTGATCTAGTTGTGTTACAAACGGCATTTTAAAAGCCTCCAATAATGTTTTCTATGCACTTAATCTATTGATATACGGCAAAAGTGAAACCGTAATTTTGTCTATCCTCCCTCGATCTTCGAATGATCCATAAGCCCCAAATATGAAATGCAACAATCAGCGAAACTAACTTTTTTAAACCAGATATAAATTAAGAACACAGCATCATAAATTTAACAACAAGTTTTCTTGTATTTTAGTGTTTAATGCTCTATCAAAATGCTACGAAGCAATGCTAGAAAAATTGAACCCCACGCGCATTCGAGTATTCAAAACTATAATTAAGCACTCTTTAGGCACATAGATAGCATATAAAAATTATTAATTAAAATATTAATTGCATAATTTATAAAAGATGTCTATTTAAAAAGCACTAAGTTAAAGGCTATCAACAAATCTTCTTGGTATACCTGCCCTGACTAGAAATATTAGATAAATATAATACAAGGCATGGCCTAACAGTCATATATAGGAGTATGCGAGCCTCTTACCCTATGACTTAAGGATAACGTCGAGATATGCCCTCACCTATTTTTGTTCTATAAGCGCCATTATAAATGCTTCAATATAAAAAGATGCCGTCTACGCACTCACTCTCACACCTTTTTAAAATTGTGGTTATTAACGACAGCTATAGCTAGAAAAAAACTCATAGATTTCATACTTGCCAAGTTGCTGTTCAACAAATTCAGAGTTTGGGCCTTGCATGCGCTTTCGCAACGCACCAACAAATTCAGTAATTAACTGACGAGAAGTAATATTCTTTGTGAGGCACAGCTTTTGCCGCAGAGATTGTTCTAATGCCGACTGTTCCTTAGGATCTTTTAGCGAAGAAATTGCCACAAACCCGCCTATCTCATAGCCAGACACATATCCTTTAAGCATCCCATAGCAATAACCCTGCTCTATTTCCTCATCTGAGCCATTAAGCGCCTCTTCACATAGAGACAGTAAGTGCGGCGTCATTTCTTTTTCTGGATAGGAAGTCGCTGCATAGGCAAAAGAAAAAGGAGAAAGAAAAATTAATAATGTTAAGAAAGTTGCTTTTATACTAAAACCTTTCATCAACACTCTCCAAGCTCTTCAGCAATGTTATATGTACTTGATGGTGCCAATGTATAACTTAAATGCAAGCCTTGAACTTTTCTTATGGTTGTGTTGGTATAAAGGAATTCGCCACGGGCGAGCGCAGTTTGAAAAGGCTGTACATATAATTTTAGATTCAGCCAATCAATCTAACTTTTTTGCTATACTTTCTGCATTCATGTGCGTGTACCGAAACAACATCCGAAAATCTCGATGACCTGAAATCAGAGCCACTTCGGGTACAGAAAGGCCCTTCTCAAAAAATCTGCTAATAGCCTCGTGCCTAAGATCATGGAAGTGCAGATCGTCAATCTTGCAACGTTTAAGAAGCCTCTGCCAACAAAGCTTGGCAGCATTATCAGAGATAGGAAATGGTCTTTGCGCGTTATCACTGGTAAACAATGCACTGAGAATTTGTACGGCTTTGGAGGTTAAAGGAATTACCCTTGAGTGACCGTTTTTAGTGATCGGGATATGCAATGTCTTGGCCTGAAAATTTATATCCGGCCACTCTATGCGCAACATTTCCCCTCTTCTCATACCTGTCTCAACAGCAAACTTAATAAGGCTAATAAGATGAGGGTTCCGACAGCATTCAATATTTCCAATCAAAACCTGATATTCTTCGTCGTTCAGCCTGCGCGTTCTCGCGTTACTAACCTTTAGCTTTTTAAGCTTTGTGATCGGATTGACAGCGATTGGAACACCCCATTCCCGCTCGGCTAGGTCAAGAGCGTGTTTGATAATACTCATTTCACGATTCGCCGTGCCGTTTTTGACCTTCTTAAGCCTCTTCTCCCGATAAATTTGAAAGTGGCTTGTCGTCAACTTGGATAATGCCAGATCAGCCAAAGGCTGGCGAAGAAATGCCTTTAACAAAGCCGCTTCATTGTCAGCGCTTCGTTTAAGAGCCGTAACCTCTGTTAGATACCGATTGAGAATATCTCGAAGTTTTATAACATCCAGAGCCTTCCTGGAGGTTGGCAAATCGCCCCTGTCCGCTTTTGTCTCCATGTGCCTCGCCCATTCAATAGCATCGGACCGGAGATGGAAGGTTCTACAGGTAACAGGAAAGCCTTTGCGACGAACTTGGACTTGGAACTTGCCGTTCCTTTTAAGGATAGTGGCCATGATCTTGTACCCCGTTGCAGCTAGATTGCAGCAGGTCGTTTCGATCAGGCCATTTTCGTGAATTTTTAAAACCAGTAAGCCCTTGAAAGGACTCCTGTTTTAAATGGTCGGGGTGACAAGATTTGAACTTGCGACCCCTTGCACCCCATGCAAGTGCGCTACCAGGCTGCGCCACACCCCGACTGGGAAAGGTGATAGCCAACTTTTCCCCCGAAATCAACCTTTTCGCTTAAAATCTTAATTTTGACCGCTTGGCCTGGGCGGATTAATCCACTCTACGCCCTCTTTGCTCATGTATTTGCTCATAATCCGGTCGATTTCGCCCGATTCCAACAAATAGGCGATGGTATTATCGATCATGTGCGTGAGGCGGAAATCGTCGTTGGCGATCAGAAAAGATGAGGGAGCTGTCATCATCGGCTTTTTGATGATGGTCAGCTTGCTGCCGGGGTTGTCCTTTTGAAATCTTTCCACGGCCGTATAACTGGATATGGCGAAATCCGTCTTGCCCGTGACAATATCCATTAAAATATTGCCGTCGGTCGAAAGCTCCATGGCGTCCAGCGCCTGCGCTTTTGGAAAGTTTGTCGAGACAATGATGTCTTCGACTGTTCCACGGAAAACGGCGAGCTTGTATTTTTCCGAATTAAGCCATTCGAAACTATCCGCTGGCCCTTTCAAATCACCGCTTGTTACTGCGAATAACGGAAAATACGCAAACGGCCTGGAGAAAAAGGCCGTCTTCTCTCTACCGGGCGGTCCCCAGAAACCGTTGCAGGCAATATCATAGCGTTTGGTGGCCAGCCCCTGATGCGCGACACCAGGCCCCACTTCTTCCACCCATTCGATTTTTAAATTGAGTACCTTACCAACGGCTTCCATCACATCATACGCATAACCCGACAACGCCTTGGTGTTCGGGTCCATGATCATTTCGGGATACCACACGGAATAACTGCACCGGATCGTGTTTGTCTTGATGACGCGCTCGAATGACGTCTCCGCGCTTGCGCTGGTCGGAATAAAGAACATGAAAATCAGGGCCAGTAGAAACAGCCCGTGTTTTGCCAATGCGCGCATGAATATCCCCTTTTGAAATGAATAATCATTAGTACCGCGCTCGCCCATCAAGATCAAACACGTAATTATGCAATTTCACGGCTTTTCGACATAAATTCGCCACATCTTGCCCGCCTACTGTCCTTGCAATATCAAACGGAGTCCCCCATGAAATTCATTCTCGCCCTTACTTCTCTCGCCTTTCTCACCATCGCCCTGCCCGTTCTGGCCGAACAAAACCATACGGGCCATCACGCTGCGCCGACGGATATATACGCCCCCGCGATGGAAAAAATGCATAAAGATATGATGATCGAAGCGTCGGGGAACGCTGATGTCGATTTCGTCAAAGGCATGATCCCGCACCATCAAGGCGCGATCGACATGGCGAAAATATTGAAAGAACACGGCAAAGACCCTGAACTGCAAAAACTCGCCGATGACATCATCATCGCGCAGGAAAAAGAAATCGCCTTTATGAAAGACTGGCTAAAGAAAAACGGGAAGTAATTTCCTACACACTATTCTCCTACTTGTCATCCCGACCGGACCCCGGCGAAAGCCGGGGGTAGTGGAGGGATCTATGTATTTCCGGTAAAAGCCAAAGATCCCTCGACTTCGCTCGGGATGACAGATTGGTATAAGCGCCGCAGGCATTTTAATTGAACCACAAAGTAAAACAAAGGAAGACAAAGTTTTCTTGATAATAACTTTGTTTAAACTTTGTGACCTTTGTGGTTTTAAAATTCTACTTTGCGTAACTTTGCGTTTTAAACAATCATTTCCAACAGCCCCACAAACAGTCATCCCCCGACTTGATCGGGGGATCCATGGATTCCCCGGCCAAGCCGGAGAATGACATTGACTGAAAATTAAGCCGCTTCTTCCGGGAAGAGCGCGCGGAGCGCTTTCAATTCATCCAGCATATCTTCGAGCGCGGAACGCTGATGTTCGGACAGATTGTAAACTTTACCCTGCTTCTCGAACGAAACCTTGCCTTCGACTTGCGCCTTGGGTTGATTGACGCCAGCGGCTTCGGCTTGCTCTTCTGCCGCAACTTGCGCCGCAATCTGGTTTTTGCCTTGGCCTTTCAAAAGCTTTTGAACGCCCTTGATCGTGTACCCTTCGGTGTACAGAAGATTATGAATGTGTTTGAGCAGAGAAACATCTTCAGGACGGTAATAACGACGGCCTCCGCCGCGTTTCAGTGGCTTTACTTGAGAAAACTTGGTTTCCCAAAAACGCAGGACATGCTGCGGAACATCAAGCTCATCCGCGACTTCGGAAATCGTGCGGAATGCGCCTTGCGCTTTTTTGGGGGCCTTCGCATCGCTTTGCGGCGCGATCGGCGTAGCTTTTGGGGAGACGAACTCTTCTCCGTCGAAGGAGGTGTTTTGTACGGCCAGGTTGCTCATATTACCACTTTCGAAAATAGACAGGTTATCTTAAAGGGTTACGCCCCTTTGCTGATCCTGTCTTTCAGAACGTGGCTTGCTCTGAATACCAGAACGCGTCGCGGCGTAATCGGAACTTCAACACCCGTTTTGGGGTTACGACCGATCCTTTCACCTTTTTCGCGGATCGCAAAGCTGCCGAATGAGGACAACTTAACGTTTTCCCCAGAAATCAATGCGTTCATGACTTCATCTAAGACCTGTTCGACGAGGTCGGAGGATTCGTTGCGCGAAAGCCCGACCTGTTCATAAACAGATTCGGCCAAATCGGCTCTTGTCAGTGTGCGTTCGCTCATGGCGGGCATCCTTTCATTGGGTATGTCCCATTATAACCCTTTGAAATCAAAGGGTCAATAAAAAGGGGCGGAAATTGTCCACCCCTCTCCTGTCACCCCCGCGAAGGCGGGGGTCCAGCCAAAAAAACGCCCGAAACCCCTTTTAAAACCTCAATCTTCGGCTAATAGCTAGATTCTGGGCAACGGCGCGGACAGGGCGGATATGGCGGCTAATGTTACCCGGTTTACAGTCGTGTTGACCGGGCAGCGGAGTACTTTCTCGCGATAATCGTCTGCAGCGTCTTTGACAAATTTTTCAATATGCGCATGTTGATCCCAAACCATACGTTCTGCCGGGAAGAGATTATAGGGAAGAAACGAACGGTACGTGCCTTGCAGAAAAAGCAGCTCTCTTTGATCTTCGTAATAATTAGCGGTGAATTTCAGATAACCGCTAAAGCCATCGTTGTGCGAATCACGCGGTTCAATATCGAGCTCATGTCGCGCCAGCTTATGCATTATTTCAAAATCCATGACATGGGTCAGTTCATGCGCATGAGCAAGGTAAGCAAAACTCGGCCCCTTTTCTAATGCTGCTGGTGAGATCCCGATTGAATAAGGGTTTTCTTCCAATCTCCTCGCTTCCTCCCTTTTATATATCTCGGTTAAAAGCGAAGTATTCTTGCTATACGCCCGGCCATAAATCGTTGGGCCGCCCAAATCTTTTATTAGAACAGGCGGGCTGTTTGCCAGCGTTATTCCGAACGCTTTCTTAAGATTGACTTCAACCATTTTGGTGTGCCGCTCAAAAAGTGGCGGTATTTCGTCATATCTTTCCGGTGGAATATGATCGTCTTGCAAGAAGAGAAGCATATCCTCATCGCGCAACAAGGCATTACGTATAAATCCGGTTTTCATTTCAAAAAAAAGATGCGGCGCAGAGCCTAAAACACCTTTAGTTATACCTCCTAAAAAAAGCTCGGCGTGTTTATGCGCTTCAGGAACAGGCACGTTAACTTCACTGGCCTGATAGATATATTCTGCCGTAATGTGCAACGCCAGCATGAGCGCTTGTTTCTTTTGCAAAATTCTAAGGTCAGAATATTTTGCTTCCAGATCCGATAACGGTCTTGTTGCGATATTTTTGGTCTCTGAACTGAAAATACTTCGAATGGTTTGTTTTTTAGTAGGAACATCCGGCTCGCCACCGAGCTTCTCGATCACTTCAGCGATAGCATCTGCAGTGCGGCGGCATTTTTGAATCGAATGTGCAAAATTAGGATGAAAATCAATCAGGTCATCCAATATTTCCTGATCCATCTCATAAATAGAAAATTTTTCTGCCTTGAGCGCATTATTCATCGCAATAATGGCTCTACTCTGCAGTCCTTGCATCGTCCAAAAGCGCCGAAAGGCATGTGTTCTATAATCGTGCATGGGGCCTGATTACAGAATTATGAAAAAATAGTCAAGAAATATAGGAAAACTGGTTAATACCGCAGCAACGCCGCGCCCCAGGTCAAACCGCCGCCCATTGCTTCTAAAAGGAGCATCTGCCCCCGTTTGATTCTACCGTCCCGTACCGCTTCGTCGAGCGCGAGGGGAATGGAAGCGGCAGAGGTGTTCCCATGCCGATCAATCGTCACGACAACTTTTTCCATGCTCATGTCGAGCTTCTTGGCCGTCGATTCGATGATGCGGATATTCGCCTGATGCGGGACAAGCCAATCGATAGCGTCCGGATGAATGCGATTTTGCGCCAGAACTTCGGAAACGATTTCGGCCAGATATTTGACCGCGTATTTGAAAACTTCCTTGCCTTCCATCTTGACCGATGCGCCGCGATCACAGAACAACAAATCGCTTTGACTTCCATCCGCATACATATGCGTCGAATGTATCCCCTGCCCGCCCAGACCCTCATCCGGCTGCGCATCGCGATCTTCGAGAATGACCGCACCCGCACCGTCCGCAAACAAAACGCAGGTCGTACGATCATTCCAGTCAACAATAGAAGACATTTTCTCCGCGCCGATCACAAGAACGCAACTCGCCGTGCCGTTCTGGATAAACGCATTGGCGGCCGAAAGCGCATACACAAACCCGCTGCACACGGCCTGAACATCGAACGCAGGGCACGGCGCGATACCCAGCGCCGCTTGCACTTTTACAGCAACGGACGGAAACGTCGAATCCGGCGTCGTGGTGGCAACGATAATCGCGTTGATCCGGTCCGGCGTAATGCTGGCGGCTTCCATCGCGCGCTTGGCCGCCGCAATCGCCATATCGGATGTCATCTCGTCTTTGTCTGCAATGCGGCGTTCCTTGATGCCGCTTCTCTGGACGATCCACTCATCGGTGGTATCGACCATTTTTTCGAGGTCCTTGTTGGTCAGGATGCGTTCCGGCAGGTACGATCCCGTGCCTGATATATACGCTTTACGGATGCTCATTGCGCGGCCGCCTCTGGTTGCTTTTGCAGCGCGCCTTGCGCCATGACTTCTTGAATCTCCGCCGCGACGCGCTTGTTGAATCCGTTATGGACGAGGTTGGCCGCAACCAAAATGGCATTCTCCGTGCCATCGATATTGGAACTGCCGTGGCTTTTCACCGCAACACCATCGAGGCCCAAAAACATGCCGCCATTATATTTCGCGGGATCAAGCCGACCCTTCAATTTCTTCATCGCACCACTGGCCAGGAAATATCCCAACATAGCAAGCGGTCCCGATTTAAACGCATCTTTCAAAAACTGCGATGTCAGCTTGCCGACGCCCTCGGCGGTTTTGAGCGCGATATTGCCGGAGAACCCGTCGGTGACGATCACATCGACCGTGCCCTTGGTGATATCCGTGCCTTCGACAAAGCCATGATATTTGCCGTGGAATTTTATCGACGACAAAATCGCCGCCGCCTCGCGCACTTCTTCATGGCCTTTCAATTCTTCGGTGCCGACATTTAAAATCCCCACCGTCGGAACCGGAACATCGCGCACCACGCGCGCATACACCGCGCCGAGCAGCGCGAACTGCACCAACACCTGCGCATCGCATTCGAGGTTCGCGCCAAGATCTAACATCACGCTCGATCCGTTCGCGTTCGGCATCATGCTGGCAATCGCCGGGCGATCAATGCCGGGCAGTGTTTTTAAAATCATTTTCGAGAGCGCCATCAACGCGCCTGTGTTGCCTGCGCTTACCACCGATCCAGCGCGGCCTTCTTTGACCGCCTCGATAGCCAGACGCATGGATGAATCCTTGCTCGCGCGGATCGCGGCAGAAATGCCATCGGAACTGGAAATCTTCTTATCGGTGTGAACGATCTCGCTCACGACCTTGAGCGCGGAATATCTGGCCAATACAGGCGCGATTTTGCTCTCATCGCCAAAGAAAATAAATTTCGTACCGCTGATTTTTTCCAAAGCCTGCGCCGCGCCAGGAACGATAACGTCCGGCCCGTGGTCCCCGCCCATCGCGTCTAGGGCAATCGTCTGGCTATATGTCATGAGGGTTTGGATAAATAAAAACTGCGAGCCTGGTTAAGTTAAACCAAAACTCGCAGCTTGAATGGGGTTTGTCAATTAGTCGCGGGCTTCCAGAACCTGACGGCCTTTGTAAGTGCCGGATTTCAGGTCAACATGGTGACGGCGAACAGGTTCGCCGGATTTCGCATCTTCGCTCCAGTTTGTCGCGGTCAGCGCATGGTGAGAACGGCGCATATTGCGCTTGGATTTGCTGGTTTTTCGCTTTGGTACGGCCATGGTCTTAATCCTTAATTTGAATTCTGGAGGTGGTGATAACGAAAATCCGGCCCCAAAGCAAGGAAAACATTAAAAACCGGGGCGAACCAGCAAATTTCTTGACAAATTATGAATTAATTCCTATAATACAAAATGCCCTTTACAACCGCCCGGACCCAACGTTATTCCCACCCCTGTCACCCCCGCACTCCCTCTTGTCACCCCCGCGTAGGCGGGGGTCCAGTCCATAAAAACGTGCGCGGCAAAGCCGCGCTCTTTCTGGATCCCCGACGTTTGTGCCTGCCTGCGGCAGGCCTCGGGGATGACAACAGAGTAGTTAATTCTGACCAAAATTTACCGCGCCGTGAAAAAATCCACGCAAAACGAACTAGACAAATTCACCCCGCACTTTCAAATTCCGTGGAACGAACTGAACAAAACAGTATTCGGGAAAATACCCTACCGCTTCTCTTTCCAGTCCTTGAGCGCCTCGAACGGGCTTTTGCGAAGTTTGGCTCCCTCGCCCTTCTTCTCATCGGGCGGGCCGAACTCATACGTCGCCCCTTCGGAATGCGGATACGGGTCGAGCGCGAGGCTCAGATACTGGGTCGCCAACTCGCCGATATCGATCTTGCCGTTCACGACCGGCTCGGGATCGACGCTCTCTTCCAGAATCTCGATCTCGGCCTGCGACAATTTGACCTCGCGCTCATTGCGCGCCTTGGCGAACGATACGGCTTGGTCCTTGTTGCCATACCATCCTTCAAATTCGTCCTCAATATGCACGGGCAACGGCGCCATGGTGACGACGCAATTCTGGGTCACGTCGGCACGGATGACGCCCATCGCATGGATCACGCCGCCGCTCGCGCGCTGCAACGTCACGCTCGCTTCCGCGCTCTCGATGGAAATCAGGCCGAGCCGTCTTGCCACATCGATGCGCTCACGCTCCGAAGGCTTGAACGTGAAGGTCTTCGGATCGCTTCGAACATCATCGATATTGATGAGATAAGACCACTCGGTCTTTCCCCCATCTTTATAGTTCTTAGGCACGGGCCGCCTCCCTATATTCAAACGCGATATCCGGGAAAGACACCGCGCCATTCAAAAAATCGTTCAGGGCCAGACCCGCGAACGCATCACGGCTCGCCAGCGCATAACGCGTCATCTCGGCGCTGTCGTTTGAAAGCGTGTCCGTACGATAGATATTGCGGGCAATCGCACTTTGCAAATCCGCACCACTCTCAAACGCATCGTGATAGACATGCAGACGCCCGTTGAACGCCTTCATCATCTTCTTCATGTGCTTGGGGATGCCCAAATCGCCGATGCCCATCTCACGCAAGGATGGCTCCATCGTCTTGAACATGCGATCGAACAACGCTTGCGACAACTTGCGCCCGCCCGGTCCCAGTTGGCCCATACGATTCACCATCAAAAAGACATGCAGGATGATCAAATCGAACCGCCCGTCAATCGTGTCGGCGATGCCAAACCGATCATAAAACACAGGCAGCCGCGATTGCGCCACCACCGTGTCATAAAGGCGCGCGGCGGCTTCCTTGCGGCTCTTCCTGTCCTGAAACCATCTCATCATCGGGATATACATATAATAAGTCCGCGCGGGAATTACAATTGACTTAAATGGCGGAAAAACAGAAAATACGGCCCATGTGGAAAAGCATCACCTTATTGACATTGATACTAACATGCACCGGCTTCGCCGCCCTGCCCGCCAGCGCGCAGGAGGACAGATATGGGTTCAGGTCCACCTTCAGGGACGCCGAAGACAATTCCCGCAAACCCAGTTTCAGCAACGCAAGAAGAGATGATAACGCCACACCCAGATTTGGAAACGATAGATATAAAGGATCGGGCATTCTGTGCGGTCTCGATTGCGAACGACAGGATCGCATCAGGGAAGATAGCCCGAGCGCACCATACCAGCTAAACAACTCTTTCAACAATGGCGGTCGCGGTAAATCCATCAGCGGCATTGTCTCCGACCAGCTTTCAACGACGGGCGGACGCTGATGAAACGTATAGGTCTTCTGGCATCACTGCTCCTTGCACTGACCGCCTGTACGCCGACGCAGGCAACGCGCGGCAATATCGTGGAAGACTTCCGGATGGCCGAAATCGTTCCGGGCGTGAGCACGCGGACCAGTGTCCTGCAATCGATGGGTTCGCCGACCACGGTGGCGCCGTTTGATGACAATGTCTGGTATTACATCGGCCAGAAAACCGAAAAGACCGGGATATTCGATCCCAAGGTCATCGATAAGAAAATCGTCGTCGTCGCCTTCAATCAGGAAGGTGTCGTCGAAGCCATCGACAAGGTGGATGCGGAAAACATCGACGTGCCGCATGTCCGTCGCAAAACGCCAACCAGCGGCAATGAAATCACCGTCATGCAACAACTGCTCGGCAATGTCGGACGTTTCAACAAGCCCAAGGAAAGCGCTGCATCCACTGCGGGTAATCGCTAGGATCGCTCGAACAAGCCGACAAGCTCCGTGTGCGTGGACCATATGAACTGATCCACGATGGTCAACCTCCGCAATGCATACCCACCCTCGATCAACGCAGCGGCATCCTTCGCAAAGCTCTGAGGATTGCAGGACACATAGACGATCTTGGACACATCGCTGTAAGCGAGACGCGCGCATTGCGTCGATGCACCGGCCCTCGGCGGATCGAGAATGACAACATCGCATCCTGACAACTCGGCCTCGTTCATCGGCTCCTTGAACAGGTTGCGCTGAACCGCATTGACGCCTGCGGCACTGAGAGACGCAATCGCATCACCTGCGGAATCGACGGCGATGACTTCACGCCCGTTTATCACCGATCCCGTGAACGTGCCATTGCCGCAGAACAGATCGGCGATCTTACTAGCATTGCCGATCTCCTGCACCACCGATTGCACCAGCGCCTGCTCCCCTTCTGCACTGGGTTGCAGGAACGCGCCGGGCGCAAGATTGATCGTCAGATCGCCAAAGCGTTTGTAGAACGGCTTTGCATCCAGCAGGGTTTCGTAAGCCTCAAAATCACGGGCACGAACGGAAATGCGCGATGCATCGCAGGCGCGCAGCGCGTCAGAGAGCGCCTGCTGCGCCTCCCAACCCGATGCAACCTTGCCAGTCAGGCCGATTTCACTCTCACCTTCAACGCACTGGATCAAGATATCGATCTTATTCCCCTCGCCCACAATGTCCGGCAGAAATGGCCTGATCTTTTCCATCACGGTGCGCACATCCTCGGTGATCAGCAGGCAATCCGGCACATCGCGGATATTGGCAGATTTGCGTTCGTGAAATCCGATCATCGCCTTGCCCTTCACGATGCGGGCGGCAAAGTTCGCGCGGCGGCGCGTGTGATCCGTAATAAACACCGAATTGATTTCTTCGGGCGTCTCGATATGCGCCTTTTCCAGTGCGGATAAAACATGCCCCATTTTGAAAGACTGATACGCGGACGCATTAAGGTGCTGTAGCGCGCAACCACCACAGATGCCGAAATGCCTGCATGGCGGCGTGGCGCGATCCGGCGACTTCAAAAGGATGGAATTGATCTTCGCGCGATTGACCCCGTCATTGTCTTTAACGACATCCGCCATAACGATATCGCCCGTCGCCGCGAACGGCACGAACACGACCTCGCCGGACTCCAGCCGCGCAATCCCATCGCCATTGGAGCCGATATCCGTGATTTTCAGAGATACATCTGCCATGCGCTAACCCATACATAAGAATGGACCTGCTGCCAACCTTTACGTTGACACAAAGCAATTCCTCCGTAGGGTAATATAATGGGCGTCAAAAACTATTTAATCGAAGGCGTTTCCGGCACCGGCAAAACCACGGTGGCTGAAGAACTACAGCGGCGCGGATACCACGTCATTCATGGTGACCGGGAGTTAAAGTATCGGGGCGATCCAAAGACGGGTGAGCCGTTGGTTGAACCTGTCCACGAGAACGAAATTGACAAGGCCATATGGCGGCAGGAGCATCTGCTCTGGGATATAGGCAAAGTCAAATCCGTGATCGCCGATCACAGCAGACCAATCTCTTTCTTTTGCGGCGGCTCCAGAAATTTCCATCACTTTATTGATTTATTTGACGGCGTTTTTATTCTTGAAGTCCGCGACGTTAATGAATTGTTTCGGCGAATGGATGAGCGCGTGGCGCTGGACCCGACAGACTTCGGCGGAAAGCCGGAAGAAAAGGCGCTCGTTGCACGATTGCATCGAACGAAAGAAGATATCCCGAAATGCGGTGTCGTCATCGACGCCACTGCACCGCTCGCCGTCGTTGTCGACGAGATTCTCTCATATTGTCATCCTCCGGCTTGACCGGAGGATCCAGTCTGGATTCCCCGATCAAGTCGGGGAATGACATCATAAAAAAGCCCCGCCTTTAACAGCGGGGCTTTTCAATTCTCTTGTCATTCTGAGCCACAGGCGAAGAATCTCTTGAGATCCTTCGCTTCGCTCAGGATGACATCAACCGGCAATAAACTTGGCCGCAATCGCAACGATCAGGATGGCCACGATGTTGGCGATCTTGATCAGCGGGTTGACGGCAGGACCGGCAGTGTCCTTGTAGGGATCGCCGACCGTGTCGCCCGTCACAGCAGCTTTGTGGGCGTCAGAGCCCTTGCCGCCATGATGGCCTTCTTCGATGTATTTCTTGGCGTTGTCCCATGCGCCGCCACCCGAGGTCATCGAGATAGCGACGAACAGACCCGTCACGATGGTTCCAAGCAGCATCGCGCCCAGTGCCTGAAACGATGCAACCCATTCACCCGATAAGTGATAGACCACACCGAACAGAACGATCGGAGCGAGAACCGGGAGTAAGGACGGTACAACCATTTCCTTGATCGCCGCCTGCGTCAGAAGGTCAACAGCCGTGCCGTATTCGGGCTTGGCTTTGCCTTCCATGATGCCGGGGATTTCGCGGAACTGGCGACGCACTTCCACCACGACCGATGCCGCCGCGCGGCCAACGGCCGTCATAGACATCGCGCCGAACAGGTAGGGAAGCAGACCGCCCAGGAACAGACCGATCACGACATACGGATTGGTCAATTCGAACTGGATGTCCTTGAACTGTGGCAAGTAGTGTTTGATCTCTTCGGTGTAAGCGGCGAAGAGGACTAGCGCGGCCAGACCGGCAGAGCCGATGGCGTAGCCTTTGGTGACGGCTTTCGTCGTGTTGCCAACAGCGTCCAGAGCGTCCGTGGTGACACGGATGTCTTTTGGCATGTTCGACATTTCGGCAATACCGCCTGCGTTATCGGTCACAGGACCGTAAGCATCAAGCGCCACGACCATACCGGCCATGGAGAGCATCGTCGTTGCGGCCATAGCGATACCGAATAATCCCGCGAACGAGAATGCGAGATAGATCGCAACGCAGATCAGGATCACGGGCAGAGCCGTTGCTTCCATCGATACTGCCAGACC
The DNA here is from genome assembly GCA_964539025.1 of uncultured Micavibrio sp. Lineage (GTDB taxonomy): Bacteria > Pseudomonadota > Alphaproteobacteria > Micavibrionales > Micavibrionaceae > Micavibrio_A. The sequence continues at coordinate 449,845 of CAZIFA010000001.1, read as the reverse complement.
CTGGATGACGTTCGTGCCGTGGCCCGTTTCGGATGCCTTGGCAACGACTTTCACCGGACGGTGTTCTGTGCCTGTGTAATATTCCGTCACGTAGACCAGAGCAGCCGTAAGGCCGAGGCCGACGAGAACGCAGTAATACAAAGATTGCATCGAAATGGTTCCGGCATCTTTGTCTCCTGCGAGTTGCAGAACAGTATCAAAGCCGAAGTTCGAGAACATGACCGTCACCAGCGCGAGCGAGAACAGGGCGCTGGCGATAAAGCCGCGATAGAGAGCGCCCATGATGTTCTTGTTTTTGCCGAGGCGAACGAAATACACACCGGCAATAGAGCCTACTATGCACAACGCGCCGATCAACAGCGGCAGCATGACGACAGTCTGGGCCGTTGCAGCAACGAACACCGAAGATGCGATCAGCATGGTCGCGACGATCGTCACGGCATAGGTTTCGAACAAGTCCGCGGCCATACCGGCACAATCGCCCACGTTGTCGCCAACGTTGTCTGCGATAACGGCAGGGTTTCTTGGATCATCTTCGGGGATGCCTGCTTCGACTTTACCCACGAGGTCGGCACCAACGTCAGCACCTTTCGTGAAGATACCGCCGCCCAGACGCGCGAAGATGGAAATCAGCGATGCGCCGAAGCCCAGAGCCACGAGGCCTTCGAGGGAATGACGCAGGTCGGAACCCATATGCTCGCTCAGATACCAGTAGTAACCGGCAACGCCTGCGAGGCCGAGACCGACAACGAGCAAGCCCGTGATCGCGCCGGAACGGAACGCGACGTTGAGCGCTGTGTCCAGACCATTCGTCGCAGCTTGCGCCGTGCGGACGTTCGCGCGGACGGAAACAAACATGCCCAGATATCCGGTTGCGCCCGAAAGCACCGCACCGATGATAAATCCTATGGCAACATGTCCACCCAGAAGCATGTGAAGACCAGCGGCAACAACAGCGCCGACAATGGCGATCGTCGTGTACTGGCGATTGAGGTAAGCTTTCGCGCCTTCTTGAATGGCGGCGGCGATGCTTTGCATCTTTTCATTTCCGGCGCTCATATTCATCACGCCGTGCGTCCACAACTGCGCGAACACGAGCGCGGCCATGACACAGCAGGCAATTATTAGATAAAGTTCCATTCTTGTTAAATCCCCTTACTTGTTTGGGTGGTTACAATAGCGGCCAAAGACTGCACAATTTTCAAAGGCTTGGCAAGACATTAGGGGCAATAAAAAAGCCGGATTCAAACGATCCGGCTTAACCAATCTTACAAAAATTAATATATTATGTCATACGCGACGTTGTGAAACGATCTGCAAGAGAACATCGTTCACTACATTCTCACCAAGCACCCGCGCGCTGATTTTATTCAGGCGCTCCTTGATCGGTCCAACCTGAAGGACGCCGTTTTCCATCGCGGTTTTACGATTCAGCGCGCCATACATATCCTGGATATAGGCATCCTGAAGGCGCGGCGATAAGCGTTTGACTTCTGCTGCTGCGGCTTCGTCGGCCACTTCAAGGGAGATAACGATGCTGATCGTCTGAGTTATGCCACGTTCACCGATCACTGGCAGTGTCAGCGGATCAAGCTGGACAAACTGCTCGAGCGCAACCGCGCCCTCGGCGGCCTCCTCGACTTTTGCTTCATGTTCGGCTTTGGCTAACTCATCCATAGGGCCGGCTGCGGCTTCGGCAGGCTTGTCGAAGTAGAAGTAGGCACCTGCGGCACCCGCGCCCAGCATAAGGATCGCGACCAAAGCGATAATTGCCATTTTCATAAAATATGGACCCTAACCCGTTACCCAAACAAGATTATCTATATATGTTACAGCGCAACATATTAACAAAAAGTAATTAATTGGAATTTATAATGGTTATCAACGGGTTACTTTACGTACAGAATCCAGAATGCCATTGACCAAAGATGGTTCATGACCCGAAAAAAAGGCCTTGGCGACATCCACATAGCTGGAAATTATTATAGGAAAATCAATATCTTGATGGGATAGAAGCTCATAAGCACCACAAAGCAGAATCGCCTGCAAAAGCGGTTCATTCTGGGGCGCACGATCCTCCTTGACGGATCGGTTGGCGGCGACGATCCCGGCAACATCCTCGATACGCCCGTTCAGACCCAGAACGATATCCCGGAACAGCGACTCATCGGGTTCGACCATCGTCTCCCCTTCAAATTCCATGTTCTGGCGCAATTTCAGATATTCATCGATGACGAACGCCGCTTCTTTCTTGTTCACGGCCATCTGATACACCGCCTGCACGGCCATAAGGCGCGCGGCGTTGCGTTTGGCGGTAGCAGATGGTTTCTGAGCGGCCTGTGTCATGGACCTGTAAAGACCATGACTGACCCATCCAGATCAAGAAAAATCGGCTATGCTGCCCTCTTCGTGACCTTCAGCGCGCGCATATTTTCAAGCGTTTTCAGGCAGGCGCTTGCCAGTTCACGCCCCTTTGTCTTGAAATGCTCGAAGAAGAATTTGTGGTGCTGTTCGTGCTCGTGGAAATTGATCGGCGTCAAGATCATCGACAGCACGGGCACTTCGGTGTCGAGCGACACGCGCATAATCCCGTCGATCACGGCCGTTGTCACGAATTCATGACGATAGATGCCGCCATTGACGATAAAGCCGCCGCAGGCGATGGCGTTGTATTTTCCGGACTGCGCGAGAAGTTTTGCCTGCAATGGAATTTCGAGGCTGCCGGGCACTTCGTAGATGTCGATGTTGCTTTCGGGGAAGCCCGCCTTCTTCATATCTTCGATGAAGGTTTTGCGTCCTTGCTCGATGATATCGGAGTGCCAGTTTGCCTGAATGAACGCGACGCGTTCGGTTGCATGGATGGAGTTGGTCATTGGTTCTTTCCTTGGTTTTGGTTTTCACAAAATCAGAGGAAAACATGAATACCCCCGCACGAAGGGTGCGGAGCACTTTCACATTCTCTTTCATCCGGACTATACCGTCGGCCCCGGAGTTACACCGGATCATGCGATGAATAATCGCTCGCGGGCTATACCGCCGGTGGGGAATTGCGCCCCGCCCTGAGAACTGACGGCAATATAGCAATGCGGAATATTATAAACAACCGTCATTCTCCGGCTTGACCGGAGAATCCATGGATCCCCCGATCAAGTCGGGGGATGACAATTAAAAAAAATTAGGGCTTCGCCATAAGTTCGCGAACCGTGTCGCGAACCGTATCAACGATGATCTGCGTCTGGCGGTCGATTTCGACGTTAACCTTATCGCCGACGTTTTTCTCTTCGAACGTCGTCACACGGCGCGTTTCGGGGATCAGCCAGACTTCGAACCAGTTCGCTTCTCGATCCGCATCGGAAATGGTCAGGCTGCAGCCATTCACGGCGATATAGCCCTTGGGAAAGATATAGCGAACAAACTCCGGCGGCACGGCAAAACGGATCACCTTATTGCCATCCATCACGGTTACCGTGTCAACCTTAGCCGCAAAATCGACATGGCCCGACAATGGATGCCCGCCTATCTCCGCGCCCTCTTTCGCAGCACGTTCGATATTAATGCGCTGACCTTTGGCATAATCCCCCAGCGTTGTAACTTTCAGTGTCTGATGCATGACATCAAAAGATGCCCGCATCGGGGAAATGATTTTGACAACCGTCAGGCAGACACCGTCAACCGACACGCTGGCGCCGATGACAAGCCCTTCACAAAATCCTTTTGGAAATTCTATCTCGAATGTGCGGAGCGCGGCGTGATCATCGATAGAAACAATTTCACCTACGCCCTGAACGATACCAGTGAACATTACTCCGCAACTCTCTTTTTCTTTTCGGTCTGTAATTCTTCGATTTCCTGCACGAAGGCGTTGAAATCTTCCGGTTCACGGAAATCCTTATAGACAGATGCGTAACGGATATATCCGACGATATCCAATTCAATAAGAGCCTTCATGACAAGGCTGCCGATTTCGCGCGCTGGAATTTCCGGCTCACCATAGCTTTCCAACTGGCGCACGATGCCATTCACGGATTTTTCAATTTTCTCCGGATCGATGGGACGTTTGCGCAAGGCCACATTCATGGACCGCAGAATTTTTTCACGGTCCAGAGGCTGGCGGCGGTCGCCCGATTTGATGACAATCAGGTCACGAAGCTGGATACGTTCAAACGTTGTGAATCGTCCGCCGCAGGACGGGCACGAACGGCGGCGGCGGATTGAACCGCCATCGTCCGAGGGCCGCGAATCCTTTACCTGTGTTTCTTCATGTCCGCAAAATGGGCAGCGCACTATTCATATCCTCTTCATTAGATAATGGCAGGCATGTTCTCCGGCAAAATTGGGTACAATCGCAATTGTTTCAAATCCCTGTTTTTTATAAAATTCCGGCGCCTGAAAATCTAAAGTAAATGCCATCAATTTATTCAGCTTCTTTTGCCGAGCATAGCTCTCAACTCTTTGTATGAGTTTCGTACCAATACCCTGCTTTCTTTTCAAAACAATGATGTTGGATATTTCAAAAATATTCCACGCAGCGTAACCTTCAACGCCGCCTATAAATTCTCCATCCTCTTCGACATAAAAAGCGACTTTCTCGTAATTGACTTTTGGCTCGAATTGATCGTTATAAGATTTTAATTCATTAAAAATCTTATCTGCGACTGCCTCCGACTCCTTTATTTCAATCATTAAGTTTTCCTATTTTAAACCGCGCTCGCGTTGTTATAAATCGGGAAGCGGGCGCAAAGAGCTTTCACTTTTGCTTTCACAGCCCTCTCCACCGCCGCATTGCCATCCGGACCGTTGGCTTTCAGACCATCAAGCACTTCGAGGATCAGCTTGCCGATTTCTTTCCATTCGGCAGGGCCGAAACCGCGTGTCGTTCCGGCGGGTGTGCCAAGGCGAATACCCGAAGTCACCATCGGTTTTTCCGGATCGTTCGGCACCGCGTTCTTGTTGCATGTGATACCGGCATGCTCCAACGCGAGGTCGGCGGCTTTGCCCGTCAAACCTTTCGGGCGCAGATCAACCAGCATCATATGGCAGTCGGTTCCGCCGGAAACGATATCAAGCCCGCCCGCTTTCAACGTGTCGGCCAGAACGCGCGCGTTATCGACAACCGCTTTCGCGTAAGTTTTGAAATCGGGTTTCAGCGCTTCGCCAAACGCCACGGCTTTTGCCGCGATGACATGTTCGAGCGGGCCACCTTGCAATCCTGGGAACACGGCAGAATTGATTTTCTTGGCGAGGTCTTCGTCGTTCGTCATGATCGCGCCGCCGCGTGGGCCGCGCAAAGTCTTATGCGTGGTGGTCGTCACGATATGTGCATGCGGGAACGCGTTCGGATACGATCCGCCGACGATAAGACCCGCATAATGCGCCACATCGGCAAACAGAAAAGCACCAACCTTATCAGCGATTTCGCGCAGACGTTTAAAGTCGATGACCCGTGCATAGGCCGATGCACCGGCGATGATCATTTTCGGTTTGTTTTCAACGGCCAGTTTTTCAACGTTGTCGTAATCTATCAACCCCTGATCATTGATGCCGTATGACACGACGTTGAACCATTTGCCCGAAAAGTTCGCGAGCGAACCATGGGTCAAATGGCCGCCATGGCCCAGATCCATGCCAAGGAACGTATCGCCGGGTTTCAGCAACGCCATGAACACTGCCATATTGGCGTTCGCCCCGGAATGCGGCTGGACGTTGGCGAATTTGCAGCCGAAGAGTTTGCACAGACGATCAATCGCAACCTGCTCCGTCACATCGACATGCTCGCATCCTTGGTAATAGCGTTTGCCGGGATAACCTTCGGCGTATTTGTTGGTCAGGGCCGATCCTTGCGCTTGAAGCACCGCCTTCGAGACGATGTTTTCCGACGCGATGAGTTCAATCTGATCCTGTTGACGCGCCAGCTCTGCTTGCATCGCTTTGTAAAGATCAGGATCTACGTCCTTCAAATTGGCTGTAAAAAATCCATTATCGTTCATCATTTTCTCCGCTGCATTACCCATGGGTCACCCTTCTTTCTAACAATTGCCTAATTTATCCACGCGGGTCGTATGACGCCCGCCCTCAAATTCCGTTTCCAAAAATGCTTTCACCACATCCAGCGCGACCTCGGTTCCCGTGAGGCGCTCACCCATGCACAAAATGTTCGCGTTGTTGTGAAGACGCGACAGGCGCGCCATGGTCGAATCGCTGCACAGCGCGGCGCGGATTTTTGGGTTGCGGTTACAGGCGATGGAAATGCCGATCCCCGACCCGCAAATGGCCACACCTTTTTCGAATTCGCCCTTGGCCACAGCATCGGCGATTTTCTTGCCGAAATCGGGATAATCGACGGAATCCGTTGAATTCGTCCCCAAATCGACCCATTCCACAGGTACGGCCTTGAAGTTCTTTTTGATGTGCTCTTTAAGCGCGAAACCCGCGTGGTCGCTGGCGATAGCAAGCTTGATTGTCATGCTTTTGTATAAGGATTCCGCGCTACTCAATCAAGCCCTTCTTGCGCATCACGAACTCCAGTTTGCGCATGGCCGCTTCTTGTAAAACCGCGTCGGACGCCCCGGCAGGCCCCTGCGTCGAAGCCTCGGTCATGCTGGCCACATCTATGGCCGTGGCCTTTGTATAGGCCCCGACCGTGTATAATTCGAAGATAACTTCTCTGCCTTTAAGTATCTCATCCATAATAGTTTTTTAACCACTAAGTTCACTAAGGTCACTAAGTTTTTTATTATTTTTTCTTAGTGTGCTTAGTGTTCTTAGTGGTAAAATAAGCCATGGCTGACCGTGCATCCTTTGACTGGCAAGACCCCCTCCTCCTCGATGAGCTTTTGAGCGATGACGAACGCATGATCCGCGACACAGCCCGCGATTTTGCGCAAAGCCGCCTTTTGCCCGGCGTCATCGAGGCCAACCGTCATGAAAAATTCGACAAAGGCATTATGCAGGAGATGGGATCGCTCGGACTTCTGGGCGCAACGCTCACAGGATACGGCTGTTCCGGCGTCTCCCAAGTCGCCTATGGCCTGATCGCCAGAGAAATGGAACGCGTTGATTCCGGATACCGCTCCGCACTTTCGGTTCAATCGTCTTTGGTGATGTACCCGATCCACACATTCGGGTCAGAGTCACAAAAGCAAAAATACCTTCCTGATCTGGCCTCTGGCAAAAAGATCGGATGTTTTGGATTGACCGAACCCGATGGCGGCTCCGACCCATCCGCGATGAAAACCAATGCAAAAAAGGTTCAGGGCGGCTTCACGCTGAATGGATCGAAACAATGGATCACGAATTCGCCGATTGCCGACGTAATGGTGGTATGGGCACGCACAAATGATGGTGAAATCAACGGATTTATCCTCGAACGCGGCATGAAAGGCGTCGAAACACCCAAGATCGAAGGTAAATTCTCGCTCCGCGCCTCCGTTACGGGCGGAATTATGCTCGATGACGTGTTTGTACCCGAAGAAAACCGCCTACCGGACGTAAAATCCCTCAAAGGACCGATGATGTGTCTGAATTCCGCGCGCTACGGCATTTCATGGGGTGCAATCGGCGCGGCAGAAGATTGCTGGCACCGCGCGCTTGAATACGTGATGGACCGCGTTATCTTCGGCAAACCGCTCGCGGCGCAACAGCTAATACAAAAGAAACTCGCCGACATGCAGACCGAAATCACGCTGGGTCTGCACGGCGCATATCGCCTTGGTCGCCTAAAAGACGAAGACCGCGCCGCGCCCGAAGCGATTTCAATGATGAAGCGGAACAATTGCGGCAAGGCGCTGGCGATTGCCAGAGAAGCGCGCGACATGCTCGGCGGCAACGGCATCGCCGATGAATATCATGTGGTGCGTCATATGATGAACCTCGAAGCGGTCAACACCTATGAAGGCACGCATGACGTTCACGCGCTCATTTTAGGAAAAGCGCAGACAGGCCACTCGGCATTTTAGCCTGGACCGCCGGATTTATCCAGCACTCCCAAATCCAATCCATACGATCGTTTCATAACGACGGGCGTTGCAGTTACCACTGCCTTCTTCAGTTTTGAATACGCTTCACCAAATTCCGGTGCGCGTATCAGATTGTTCCAAAGACTTGTCCATGAATCCGGGAGTAACCGCTGCTGCCACCCGGTCTCATTCCCCGGAAGGAGATCTTTGGCAATCTCGGTCATCTGTATCGAATCCTTTGGCTTGTCTGCGGGAAAAAACCCGCTGCCGTGATTGAAAAGATTCTTCAGTTCAATCTGGAACAATTCGGTCGTAACCAGCGCAAGCGTCTCACCGGCAGCCACCACATCCGGCTCCTGCCCTATTTCTGCGGCAAATTCATCGATCGTGCGTTCATTCATCACCGCATATTGCGCGGATATAAAATGCCTTACGATGCGAACAGGAACTGCACTTCCTTGTTGTGAACCACCATCAACGGGAAAGGCATCTATACTATTTACAGCGGCGGCACTTAAAGCTGCCTTCATAAAAAATTGCTTTTGCGTATCCAAAAATTCTTCAAAACGTTTTTGGTAACCCTTAAATTCTTCGGATGCAAAATATTTGGCAATTTGCCTTGCCTTTCCATGATCCCGAATAAGATTGACGTTGTAATATTCTTCTACATCGTGCTTATCGGCTTTAAGGACATACGCGGGTTCAGGGCGCACAATTGATTCGCTTAATATAGGGTGCGCCAGATTGTTTTCTTGCAAAAATCTTGGAATTACCGACAACGCAATGGGACCGACATCGGGCAAGCGAAGCATCTCTGCATTTAATTTAGAGAAGTCGCGAAGGTACAACTCCCCGATAAAAACAACCCCACTTTCAAGGAGCGCGCCTGCTGCCTTAGCATGCCTCGTCTCCCTAGGCTTCCTAACTTCACGAACAGGCATCAAAAGTTTTTGACGTAAATCTTGCCAATCCATACCAAACTCCTTGCTACATTATTGATGTAGCAAGTGGCATGTTTTTATAATTATGTCAATGATTAACTATTCTTCGTCGTCCAACGAGGCGAGGCCCGTGAACTGGGACTGGGACGTCCAGAAACGTTCGAACATCTTCATGGTCTTGATGGCTTCGTTCATACGATCATCCGACAATTCCGTGCCTTTGATCTTGTCTTCATGTTTGTGGAACATGTCGGCCAGAAGCTTATAGGTTTCCTTGCCTTTGGCGGACAATTTCACGCGGATCGAGCGTTTGTCGTGCACAGAGCGTTCCTGTTCGATATAGCCGTTCTCGCCCATTTTCTTGACGTTGTACGAAACGTTCGAGCCAAGGTAATAACCGCGTAGCGTCAATTCACCGACCGTCATTTCGTCATGGCCGATATTATAAAGAATCATCGCCTGAACGTTGTTGATGTCCTGAATCGCTTTGCGGTCCAGTTCCACCTTCACCACGTCGAGGAAATAACGGTGCAAGCGTTCGATCAGTTGAATGGCTTCGAAATACGGTGTCGACAAAGGAATCTCCAATTATGAAAACATGAAAGGCCGAGTGGCCGATCACCAAGAATACGCCTCGAATCTTAACCAATCCTTGCCGCTGCCGCAACTGCCATAAAAAGCTGTGCCGTCACCCACTGAAAACGACTCTCAACGGGCCTGAAACTGTTTACATTTGGGCCGAATAGGCATAGGAAAAACAAAAAAACCAAGGCGGCTATTCATGAGCGATTCAAAAACAATCAAGAACCTGAAACATTCCATCACCGAAGCCGTGCCTGAACAGGGCAAAACGCATTTCGACCAAATGAAGCTCAACAGCCTCTCTTCTGACCGTTTCCCGCATGTTCGTATGCGCCGCCTGCGCCGCACCGAAAGCATCCGCGACATGGTGCGCGAAAATTCCGTCACAGCGAACGATCTGATTGTCCCTCTTTTCGTCGAAGAAAATATCACCGAGCGCCTGCCGCTGGATTCCATGCCCGGCATTTTCCGCGAGACCGAAAAATCGCTCGAAGCTAAAGTGAAAGAAGTCGCCGCTTCCGGCGTTAAGGGAATTATGCTGTTCGGCGTCTCGCACAACAAAGATCACACGGGGTCTGATTCCATGGACCCGAACGGCCTTCTCGCCCGTATGATCAACCGCGCTAAAAACGCCGCGCCGGAAATTTCCGTCATCGCCGATATCTGTTTTTGCGAATACACCGATCACGGCCATTGCGGCCCGCTCTGTGCCGCAGGTGATGTTGATAACGACCGTACGGTTTACAACATCGCCATGCAATCGGTCATAGCCTGCGAAGCCGGCGCCGATATCATCGCGCCCTCGGGCATGATGGACGGACAAGTCTCCGCGATCCGCCATACGCTCGACGTCACGGGCTTCTCCCACATTCCGATCATGGCCTATGCCGCCAAATTCGCCTCCTGTTTCTATGGCCCGTTCCGTGACGCTGCGGGTTGCGCGCTCGGCCAGATTCCGAACGTCCGCAAAGACCGCAAAACATATCAGATGGACCCGGCCAACAGCCGCGAAGCCCTGCGCGATGCACTATTAGACGAACGCGAAGGCGCGGACATTCTGATGATCAAACCCGGCATGGCCTATCTCGATATTCTGGCAAAGCTTCGCCAGCAGACCGACCTACCACTCGCCGCCTATCAGGTGAGCGGTGAGTACGCCATGCTTCGCTTCGCGGCACAGGCAGGCGCGCTCAACTATCACGACGCAATGATGGAGAGCCTTTTGGCCTTCAAACGCGCCGGGGCCGACATGATTCTGACCTATGCCGGGGCCGATGTGGCACGTTATCTGAAAAACGGGACGCCGATATCGCTCTAAAACGCGATTCGCCCCCATTTATTGGACACACATCCATCTCAAACGCTTGAACCTTCATCAAAAACCAGCGACAATCGGTTTGCGCGGTAACTTTCTGTTTACCAGTTTCAGGGTACTCTTTTCTTAGCTTTTTCTCTAATTAGGAAATTCTTATCTCATGAAATTCGCGGGTCTAGTCCTTGTTCTAGTATGCACGTTCGGCGGTCTTATGGTCGCCGCCGGCTTCGAAAAGGGGCTCAGCGTTATTACACACGCAATTCTGCCCGCCATGCCGGGCGAATTCATCATCATCATGGGCTGCGCCATATGCGCCTTCATTGTGGCAAACTCGCCCAGCGCCTTGAAACATACGCTGAGCTATTTCAAAGCGCTGAAAAAAGCGGGCGCCTATACGAAAGAAGACTATATTGAAATGCTTTCAATGTTGTACATGACGTTCAAGCTGGCTCGCACCAAAGGCTGGCTTGCGATGGAACAACACATAGAAAATCCGCATGAATCTGAACTTTTCAAGCAATTCCCGACCTTCCATAACAATCATCACGCCGTAACGTTTTTATGCGATTACCTGCGCATCATCTCGCTGGGCAATGAAAACCCTCTGACGATCGAAGCGCTGATGGATGAAGAGATCGAAACCATCAAGGAACATGAAAGTCATCCGGGTCACGCTATGCAGACCATGGCGGACGGTATTCCGGCGCTCGGCATCGTGGCCGCCGTTCTGGGCGTTATCAAGACAATGTCGTCCATCACCGAACCGCCCGAAATTCTGGGTAAGATGATCGGCGGTGCGCTCGTGGGTACGTTCCTTGGCGTGTGGCTCGCTTACGGGATGGTCGGCCCGATCGCTGGCGCCATGACCACCTATGCGGCGACCGAAGTCATGTATTACAAGGCGCTGAAAGTCGGTGTGATCGCATTCCTGAATGGCTGCGCGCCGCAGGTCGCCGTTGAATTCGCCCGCAAGTTTCTACCCCACGATGTCCAACCGACCTTTTTAGAGCTGGAAGAAAAACTGAACGCACTGCCCAGCCCATCCGCGTAAAGGATAGGCGCACATGACAAAAGGCAAAGGCGAAAAACAGGACGAGCTCAGACCTATCGTTATCAAAAAGAAAAAAATCGTCGGGGGTAGGCACCATGGCGGCGCGTGGAAAGTCGCGTATGCCGACTTCGTGACGGCCATGATGGCGTTCTTCCTTTTGCTCTGGCTGCTCAACGTCACCACCAAAGAACAAAAAGAAGGTATCGCCAATTTTTTCGATCCTTCGCCCAAAATCGCGGCAAATATCAGCGGCGCAAACGGCATGCTCGGCGGTCTGTCGATCAGCCAGGAAGGTGCGATGGTCAAGGACGTCCAGCCCGTCGCCGAACAAACGCCCGAAGATGCCGCGCTCCGCCCCGGCCAGGATGCCATCACCGATGAGCAATTCAAGGAAGAACAGAAAAAGCGCGAGGAAGAGAACTTCAAGAAGGCCGAGAGCGCCATCAAGGACTCTATGAAAGAGAACGCAGAAATGCAGGAACTCGCAAAGGCGTTAAAAATGGATATGACCCCCGAAGGGTTGCGCATTCAAATCATCGATCAGGACGGCAAGCCCATGTTCCCATCAGGTTCGGCAGCCATGTATGAACGCACGCAAAAACTGCTGACGAAAGTCTCCGAAGTCATCCGCAAGATGCCCAACGAAATTTCCGTGCGCGGCCACACAGACGGCGTTCCCTATTCCAAAGGCAACGATTACACCAACTGGGAATTGTCCGCAGATCGCGCCAACGCTTCGCGCCGTGTGCTGATTGCGGCTGGCCTACCCGAAAGTCGCGTCAACAACGTGCTCGGCAAGGCGGACAAAGATCACCTGATCGTGGCTAACCCGAACGACGCACAAAACCGCCGTATCAGCATCATTCTTCTTCGTGAGGAACTGGTCACGCAGGTCGGCGCGAATATGAGCACGAAGGCAGCGCAGGAAAAAGAGCGCGCCTCCAAAGACCCGCTCTATCGCCGATCCGAAGGCAACGTTAATTTCCCTTAAGCCAATATCAGAGCAACCGCCTTTTGCGCGGACTTCCACGCACCCGCCATCTGGCCGGGACTTTCTTTTGCGCTTTTGAGCCACGCTTCACCCGCGACGACAATATTACCAGAGCGGATCGGGTCCGATTTTTTGCAATCCGGTTTTTTCAGGGAATATGCCCCACGCGTAGAACGATTGGACCACCATGATGTCGTGATCGGTCCACCCACGATATGCCCCTCAATTCCCGGGAAGAACGGCGTTTGCGTGATCGCCTCTAACGCGAAGTCCCGCACACGCTCCTTGTCCCAGCCTTCCATCATGCGAGCCTGCATTCCACCCGTGAATACCGTGATGATCGGCTTGCCTGCCGTATGCGCATGAACAAACTTCAAAGCATTCTTATCTATCGACCAGACAGGGCTATCGACAGGAATACCTGCCTTCGTGAAATAATCGTCATACACCCGCAAAGCCGCCTTATAAAAAGCTCCCATTTCCATGCCTCCCAAAGGTTCATCAAGCTGGTTTTGCATATCCCGATCAAACGCAATAGTTTTTTCTTTAAGCGCGCCGATCGGCACGGTTACTAACGCGATTTTTGCTTCTAGCAAAGTTCCATCCGCCGTTTGAACATGGGCACCGCCATCGGAAGTCAAAGCCGAAACAACCTCTGCTTCAGTTCGGATAACCACACCCAATCCACGCGCCTCCGCCGTCATCTGGTCGATCAAATGCGACATGCCCTTGGCCAATTGCCATCCGCCGGCACCAAGCGGATCTTCGTATATTCCACGCACAGCGATTTCCGCAGGGTTATCGCCGGCCATCCACAGCTGGGCTCTAAATTTTACAAAGACATCCGCATATTGCAAATGCATGTCACGGGCGATGTTCGCCATGGAAAAATCATCGCCGGATTCCATCATCCGTTTCCCGGCAATATCGTCGAATTCCTTTGCCACGGCCAGGAATTCACGCGTTACATCCCGTCCCTCGAGAGAAACCCTGCGGGAAACGGCGCCCTTATCTTCGATTATCGGGCCAAGATCATACCGCGCCCTTGCCCATTGATAGAACGGGTTAATATCGCCGCCATGAAACCAGTGCGCGCCTTCATTAAAATAAAGTCCGTCGCCAACAGGGATGGATTTCATTCGGCCGCCTATATAATCCTGCGCTTCGAGCATCAGAACGTGCTGGCCTTTGGCGGCAAGTTCGATCGCGGCGGTGAGACCACAAATCCCCGCCCCGACAATGATTGTGTCGTAACACATCAGGAGAACTTCGCGTTTTTCGGGAACCCGTTGGGTGGAAGTTTGCCCGCATCGGCACGATTGCCGAGCCATTCTTTGGCGTTGCTGACCGTGGTTTCGCCTGTGCCGTATTTATAGCTCAGACCTTGCTTCCAGTTAAAGGTTTTCAGGTCGGACAATCCGCCGTCTTTATATTTTTGTAACGCCACGCCTTTGCCACGTGCCATTTCGGGCAAAGCTTCGAGCAGGAAGATCAGCATCTTGCGGTTCTTGCCGATCACGGCGATGTGATCGTCGCCCTCATTGATGACGCGGCAAAGCTTGGCTTCATCCTTGCCATCAACATTGAGAACCTGCTTGCCCTTTTTCGTCTGGGCAAGGACATCGGCCATCTTCACGATAAAGCCGCGCCCCTCATCCGATGCCACGACCATGCGCACATCCGGGTTGAAGATTTCGACATCGACGATGTCGGCATCGTTGGGCAGATCGACCATCAAACGCACAGGTTCACCAAAGCCACGGCCCGGTGGCAATTTGTCACCGCCAATCGTGTAAAACACGCCGTTCGATCCGAAGATCAGGATTTTATCGTTGGTCATGGCCGGGAAGACGAATCCTTCGCGGTCGCCATCCTTGTATTTCAATTCCTTGCGGTCGACCTCATGGCCTTTCATCGCGCGGATCCATCCCTTGGCCGAACAGATAACCGTGATCGGTTCCTTTTCGACCAACATCTCTTCGAGATTTTCGATGACGGGTGCAATCGCGGCCTTGCCGACCAGCGTGCGGCGTTTGCCGAGCAGCGTGGTCTTGCCGAACAGCGTTTGAATATTCGCGATCTGCTTTTTGATCTGCGTCCATTGACGCGCTTCGGATTTAATCAGTTTTTCCAGTTGGTCTTTTTCTTCGGTCAGCGCGTCATGCTCGCGCTTGATCTCGATTTCTTCCAGCTTAGCCAAGGAACGCAGACGGATATTCAGAACGGCTTCCGCTTGAACTTCGGTCAGCTTGAATTTCTTCATCAAGGCAGGCTTTGGTTCATCCGAATTGCGGATGATTTTGATGACTTCGTCGATATTCAGATAGACGATCAGGTAACCGGCTAAAACTTCCAAACGATGCAGGACTTTTTCGAGTCGGTGCTGTGATCTGCGGACCAGAACTACTTGCTGATGGTTGAGCCATGCCTGCATAACATCGCGCAGCGGCATGACTTTTGGCACTAGGCCGCCATCCAGCACGTTCATGTTCATGGAAAACTTGGTTTCCAGATCGGAATTACGGAACAGCATTTCCATGAGCAATTCCGGTTCGATATTGCGCGATTTTGGCACCAGAACGATGCGCACATCTTCGGTCGATTCATCACGGACATCATCGAGCTGCTGCACCTTTTTCTCGGTAATCAACTCGGCCAGACGCTCGATGAGTTTGGATTTTTGAACCTGATACGGAATCTCGGTGACGATGATCTGGTACGATCCGCCCTTGAACTCTTCCTTCTCCCATTTCGCGCGCAGGCGGAAGCTGCCTTTGCCTGTACGGTAGGATTCAGTGACGCTTTCCTTGCTCTCAACTAGAATCCCGCCCGTCGGGAAATCCGGACCGGGCATAAACTTCACAAGCTCCTTATCGGAAACCTGACCATCGAGCATCGCGAGCATCGCATCGCACATCTCGGCGACGTTGAACGGCGGAATGTTGGTTGCCATACCAACGGCAATTCCGCTCGATCCATTGGCCAGCAAATTGGGAAAGCCACCGGGCAGAACAACAGGCTCGCTTTCGGAACCATCATAGGTCGGACGGAAATCAACCGAGTCTTCATTAATGCCTTCGAGCAACAGCGCGGCAACAGCCGTCATCCGCGCTTCGGTGTAACGCATCGCGGCCGCATTATCACCGTCGATGTTCCCGAAGTTCCCCTGACCATCGATCAGCGGATAACGAACCGAGAAATCCTGCGCGAGGCGAACCATCGCATCGTAAACGGAAGAATCGCCGTGCGGGTGGTATTTACCGATGACATCGCCGACGACGCGGGCGGATTTTTTCGGCGGGGTCGTGGGGTTGAGCTGCAACTGGTACATCGCGTAAAGAACACGGCGATGCACGGGCTTCATCCCGTCGCGCACATCGGGCAAGGATCGGGACATAATGGTGGAAAGCGCATACGAAAGGTAGCGTTCGGACAGGATCTTGGAGATCCCCTCATCAACGATTTTGGGCTCGAATGTCTTCGTTGTCGTCTTTTTGGCCATGGGCCTTATTTACAGGCCATTTCCAATTGAGGCAAGACGCCGTTTGGCTTGGGAAGCGTTCTTACCGCCGAAAAATCACATTCCCCGCGTAAATAGGCCATGAAGTCAGCCGGGATAACCACAGGCTTGGCACGCAGTATGCCGGCGGCAAAGCATGCTCTTTTGAATTTTGCCGGATTGTCATCGGTTAATATCGATTTGAACTGATCGCCCCATGCCGCCATAAATGCTTCGGCCTTTTCTTGTGTGTCCGCCTCAACCTCGACACATCCGGCTTTTGTACCAAATGTGACTTTCAGGTCATGCTCCCGGCACCATTGATTGACGCTTATACGTTGCGGCAGGACATTGTTAATAACCGCAAGATGAGCGAGCTGTTCTTTCGTATCTTTTTTATATGTGAATAAAGGCTTGTGCTTATCCTGAAACGCCCGCTGATCCGAAATTCGTTCAATATGCACTTTTACAGCAAAGCCGCCCTTGTCGGTTTCTGCCTCCATCCAGTGCCACGGGCCTGTTGTATGATCGGAAAGCCATTTGAACGCTTGGTTCATCGCCTGCTGGAATATTTGGGGGGGTACACCGGGCACAGCAATTGTTTCAAACTGATGATGCCGCCATTGCAGATATTTGTCTTCTTCAAAACGGCGCTGCCACAGCTCAATCTCGTTGAACCCAAATCGTTGATGCGCCAAAGCAACTGGCTTGAAAGGCTCGCTTTTCACAAAATTAACCAGACGGGGCATGATTGTTCCTCTCCTTTATGAGCCCGCCCTTTTAAAGGAATAAAATAATTATGTCAAATTTTTACCGAACCGCTCTTCAAACCGCAGTCTCGGCTCTGGCACGCCCTTGGTATGGTGCGCATAAACCCAATGTTCGAGGAAATGCCCGGTCATCTTTAAACCCTTCATCACTTCCTCGGGTTCAAGAGGCCCGCCATTGGGTTTTAGGAAAGACGGCAGTTCGAGCAATTTCTCTTTATATATCTCCCCCGCCGCGTAACTGACCGCGCGACCCGATTTTGGCGACACATAGGCGAGCGTTTTCGCATCACCCCCTCCAGCGCACTTGGTTAAATCCAATCCAAAGCCGAGCTCTTTCAACAACGCGATCTCCCAGAACACGTAGGCCGCGCCCCAGATATCCTGTTCCATCATCTCCATCATGGTTTTGAATCCGTAAAACAATCCGGAATGCCCTTCGCGCTCAGGCAGTGCGGAATCACACAACGCACAGGCAGACAACAACGCACCCAAACGCAGCGGGTCATCCATGATCCCGTGCGGCAACCCCGCCTCCTGCTCCAACGCCATGCTCCCCAGATTATCCGCAACCCGCGATTTCCATTCGATGGAAACCAGCGTGCCGGGTTCTAACATCGCGCGTTTCTTCGTCGATTGCGCACCGTGTACATATCCCGCATGCCGCCCGTGTTCCTCGGTCAGAACGGCCACAATCGCGCCGCCCTCGCCGTGCGGGCGAACACTTAAGACAAATCCTTGATCGCGCCATTGTTCCATGGAATATGTGTAGCCTACGTAACCCTAACTTGAAAGCCGCACCGACCATCATGCTCCCAGCCATTCCTTTTTATATGATCCGCCACGGCGAAAGCACGGCCAATCTGGGCCAATTCGCCTCGGGCCATGTCGATGTGCCGCTGACCGATAAGGGCATTGAGCAAGCCAGAGCAGCCGCAGAAATCGTCAAAACACTGGAGATCAAACCGTCCGTCCTCGTCCACAGCCATTTACAGCGCGCGCGGAACACCGCCAAAATTCTCAATGAAGTTTTGAACGTTGAAATGTTCGAAGACCCGATGATCGCCGAGCAGCATTACGGCGATTGGGAAGGAAAACCGTGGGAACAGACGCGCCAGCCGACGCGCGATGGTATAGATCCACCGAACGGCGAAACCCACGCCGCGTTCCATGAACGGGTCAGAACCGCGATCACAAAATTCGTCAACACGCATCCCGGCCCGGTGATGATCGTCTGCCATGGCGGCGTGTTCCGTGCATTCGGTGCTATTTATAAAAGCCCAATTTTCGGTATTGAAAATTGTTCCCTGCACCATTTCATCCCGGACCCCGCGAACGCCGAATTCCCGTGGATCATAAAAAAACTCTAACCGATTGCCTTATAGATATTGAGCGCCTGCGCCGTTTCCGCAACATCATGCACCCGGAAATGGCGAATGCCCCGATCATAGGCCGCCAGACACGCGGCAATTGATCCTGGCAAACGATGCCCTTTTGTCGCGCTCGGCACGACCCTTTCAATGAAACTTTTTCGCGACACGCCGAGCATTACGGGTACGCCAAACGATTGAAATTTATCAATCTGATTCAATAAGATCAAATTATGTTCTAAGTTTTTACCGAAACCAATTCCTGGATCGATCATAATCCGCGCCTGCTTCACGCCCGCCCTCACGCAAGCTTCCATCCTATTTTCCAGATAGGCATAAACTTCGGCAAAGACGTCATCATAAGTCGGCTCAACCTGCATCGTGCGTGGATCACCCTTCATATGCATAAGGCACACATGAACACCTGCATCGGCAACAAATTTCACGGCGTCCGGATCATGGGTGAGCGCGCTCACATCATTCACCATCGAAGCGCCTGCATCGACAGCCGCCCTCATAACAGTCGCATGACGCGTATCAATCGAAATCATCACGCCGCAATTTTTTAGCGCTTCGATCACGGGCAACACCCGACGCAATTCCTCTTCCACCGTAATCGGCGCGGCGCCGGGGCGCGTGGACTCCCCGCCTATATCAAGTATATGCGCGCCTTCTTCTTTTAGTTTAAGGCCGTGCACGATCGCCTTATTAATATTAAAAAATTCGCCGCCATCTGAAAAACTGTCGGGCGTGACATTGATGATCCCCATCAAAACCGGGTCAGACGCATTCAAAAACGGATCATTCATTCCATCCATCCTCAATCGGTTCTGCTTTTTGATCAGCAGGCAACGCCGCGATCATATCTTCCAATGTCTTTTTGATCTCCGGATGAACCCATTCGTCCACGATGTCCGACATCGGCATGAGGACGAACGCGCGTTCATGCATTCTTGGATGCGGCACAATCAAATCTTTATCGCTTATAAGTTCATCGTCATACGCGATAAGATCAAGATCGAGCAATCGCGGCGCATTCTTTACAGTCCGCATACGGCCAAAATCCTCTTCGATGGAAAGCAATGCCGCAAGCAGTTCCTGCGGCTCAAAATCCGTATCCACCGCGCACACGGCGTTGTGATACCACGGGTCGCCCTCCACAAATGGCACTGGTGCCGTCTTCCAAACGCGCGAAATCTGCACCGGCCAAATCTCAACCTGCGCCATCGCCTTCAACGCCGCATAGAGAGTTTGTGCGGGCGTTCCAAAACGGCTGGGCAGGTTAGCGCCAAGGGCGACGAGGATCATAAACGGTTCACTTTCCGCTCAAAACAAAAGAGCCTGATATATATCAGGCTCTTATAAAGATGTTTTGCGTAAAACGCTATACTACCAAGTGCGGACGTCGCCGGAGTCCATGTGAACGAAATCGCTCTTGGGATAATAGCCCACACCGCCAGCCTTGAGAGAGACCGCCAGCGACTTGATCTGCTTGGTGCTGAAACCCGGCAGACGCAGGTCGATAGCCTGACCCGTCATGTGCAGCGAGTTTTTCGCCACGCCTTCGCCATGGCTGCGCAGGCCCGCATTGGTTTTTGGACAGCGGTAACCCGACAGAATTTCATAAGGGTCCGTGTGTCTGGTCATTTCATGGACAGAATAAATGATATCCATCACACGTGGGTCGATGGGGAACATTTCGTTCGATCTGAAATCACGCAGAACGATATTGATGCGGTCGAACGCATCGGGAAGGTATTTATCGCCAACCCGATAAACGCCGGAGAAAGTTTCGCCGGTGTGCGAGTTGCGGAAAGAAATTTTACGAGCACCATCGAACTGGGTGCTACGGCTGAAGATAGCGGCAGATGCAGGATTTGCGATAGTCGTCGCAGCGAGAGAACCTAAAGCAAGCGCACCAAATCCAAGAAATTTGCGACGGCTCGTTGATTGAGCGGAATCGCTTTTTGTCTGGGAAGTCATGTAACCTCTTTGTTGTTTGTGAAAGCCTAGGCTTTCGAAGAGTTGCTTTTTAGCAGGTAGGCGGGTTCTGGCAAAGACAAAAATGACTTTAACCAATATACCTTAAAGCACCGCGTTCTTCAACGCTTTCAAACTACAAGGAAATTTCAGATTTTTCAGATGGTTGCGGAAGATGGATCGCACCGGCGTTTTTCAACATATTAGCCAGTTTTTTGTCCTGTCCATACACATCACGGCCGTAAACGAGTCGTCCGTCCGTATCGAGCCAGACGGTCTGATATGTGATGAAAACGGGGATTTTTTCTTCGACAGGCACATCGCGCATACGGCCCGATTCGATCATCTTTTCCATACCCTCCCAACTCCATTCCTTATTTTTGTTCAGGATGAAATCGGCGAGTTTTTCCGGTTGCGATACGCGCACACAACCTGAGCTAAGGTTACGTTCGTTTTTCTCGAACAACTCGCGGTGGTTGGTATCGTGCAGATAGATGTTGTACGGGTTTTCCATGATGACGCGGACTTTACCCAGCGGATTATCGTCACCCGGATTTTGAACCATGCTGACATTGGCCAGACCGCGCGAACCCATATTGCTCCAGTCTACGGATGCAGGATCGATCTCCCGCCCGTTCTGCGTGATGCGGATGCCGCGCTTGGCGAGCGCCATCGGGTCCGCCCTGAGTTGTGGCAGGAAGTCTTTGTTCTTGATCGTCGGCGGCACGGTCCAGTTTGGATTGAACCGCACGCCTGTGATTTCCGTTTTAAAACTGTAGGTCGGGCGCGCCGTCTTTCCGACAATAACCGGCATTTCCAGTTTCACTTCCCCGCCATCGACGGCCCAGAGGCTGGCGGATGGAATGTTGACCAGAATGTAACGGTCCGGGCGTCCTTGTGAAATCCAACGCAGACGTTCCATGTTGGTGACGATCTGCCAGATTTTATCTTCATTCGTCATGTTGATCTGTTCCAGCGTGCGTGAACCGATCACGCCGTCTGTCTCAAGACCATAGGTTTTCTGAAGCCTGATAACTTCCACGGCCAACGCTTCATCATATATGTCGGCGGTTTTGTCTTCTTTGGCAGGCAAACCCATTTTCGCACGGATGGCCGGAATTTGTTTGTAAGATTTGCCGGGTTTGATCGTGCCTTGCATCGTAATCGGCTTGAAATCTTTTTCGGTCGGCAGGGCAACAAGACGCATCAGCTCCGTGCGCAAGGATTGATAGAGCAAGTTTGCTGGTTCAAGATCACGCACCGGCGCGATGGGGTCTGCACCACTGCCGATCATCGTCAATATCTCGGCAGTCTGAAGCGGCTTGCGCCAATATTGAATCATACGGTCGGCGCTGCGTTGCTCGCCGCGCATTCCAGTCAGATCGTGAGCATAGCGGACGATCGCGTCGGAAACGATGAGGTCGAGTTCCAGACGGTTGCCCGCGTTGATATTATTTAAAAGGGCCTTGATCTCGTCGATGCGGTATCGGCTGGGGTTCAGACCATGGGTCCAGGAATCTTCCAGAATTCTGATCGCCCCTTCGACGCGAGGCTGGAATGAACCGCCACCACGTATCCATATAAGGCGCAGGTCACGAGTCTCATAATAAGATGCAAGATCGGCGCTGTAGAATTTCTCCGCGCCCGGCAAACCCGTGCTTAAAGCCTGCGGCTGTGAAAACACGGGTGACATCAGGAGCACCCCCGCTACGGCGACTGCCAGCGGAAAGAAACAGACTGCTCTCAATGAAACCCGAATATGCTTTGGCATGGCTATGGCTTTAAATATGAAAAGGTTCTCCAGCCCCCAGTATCGGCCATCTTGGTTAAAAAATGATTGAGAATACAAAACCCTAGCCTCTGTCATCCCCGAGGCCTGCCGCAGGCAGGCATTAACGTCGGGGATCCGAGAAGAGCGCAGCTTCGCTGCGCACGTATTATGGACTGGGCCCCCGCCTTCGCGGGGGTGACAAATTGGATAAATATAAAAAAGCGGGGATGAACCCCGCTTTTCTTTATAAATCGACGAAAACGTGTTTTTCGCCCTTGCCCCCCGGATGGGTCACCGCACCGGTACGCGCGGGCCCCACCTGCTGGGCATATTTCCAGATTGCACCAGCGCCATAGAGATGTTCCTTCGGCTTCCATGCCTTCTTGCGTTCGGCAAGTTCAGCGTCGGAAAGTTTTACGTCAAGTGTCCCCGCCCCTGCATCGATGCGAATTATGTCACCGTCCTTGAGCAAACCGATGGGCCCGCCTACCGCCGCTTCCGGTCCGACATGTCCGATGCAGAATCCGCGTGTGCCACCCGAGAACCGTCCATCGGTGATCAATGCGACCTTCCCGCCCATCCCCTGACCGTATAATGCGCCGGTTGTGGATAACATCTCGCGCATGCCCGGTCCGCCCTTCGGTCCCTCGTATCGGATGATAAGAACGTCACCTTCCCTATATTGACGCGCCTGGATCGCATTGAAGCATTCCTGCTCCGAATCGAAGCATCTGGCGGGTCCTTCGAAGGTCAATTCCTTCATTCCGGCGATCTTCACCACCGCGCCGTCCGGTGCAAGATTGCCCTTCAGACCCACCACGCCCCCCGTTGTGGATAAGGGTGTGGATATGCTGTAGATGACATCCTGACCCGGTGTCAGAACCGTGTCAGATAGGTTCTGCTCGATCGTCTTTCCGGTCACGGTGATGCAATCACCGTGCAGGTAGCCGCCCTTAAGCAGTTCCTTCAAAACGACGGAAACGCCGCCTGCTTCAAACATATCCTTGGCGACATATTTGCCACCCGGCTTCATATCGGCGATGTAGGGAGTCTTTCTCATAATGTCACAAACATCGAATAAGTCGAATTCGATCCCTGCCTCATGCGCCATCGCCGGAAGGTGCAAAGCAGCGTTCGTGGAACCGCCCGTGGCCGCCACCACCATCGCCGCATTTTCGAGGCTTTTCCGGGTCACGATGTCGCGCGGGCGTATCCCGGTTTTTAGCAATTCCATCACAGCCCTACCCGATGCCGCCGCATATTCATCTCGGGTTGTATATGGTGCAGGCGCTCCGGCTGACCCGGGCAACGCGAGACCAATCGCCTCGCTCACACAAGCCATCGTGTTGGCGGTAAACTGACCGCCGCATGCACCGGCGCTGGGACACGCCGCACACTCCATTTCATGTAGGTCTTTGTCAGAAAACTCCCCTGTGGCATGCTTGCCGACGCCCTCGAACACATCGATGATCGTCACATCCTGACCCCTGAATTTGCCGGGCAGGATCGATCCGCCATACATAAAGACAGAAGGAACGTTAAGCCGGATCATCGCCATCATCATCCCGGGCAGCGATTTATCGCAACCCGCCAGACCGACCAGCGCGTCATAACAATGGCCGCGCATCGTGAGCTCAACGGTATCGGCAATCGCCTCGCGGGACGGCAGGGATGATCTCATCCCCTCATGCCCCATGGCTATCCCATCAGTCACCGTAATTGTCGTAAATTCGCGCGGAGAGCCCAAACCTTCGACCACGCCCTTCTTCACGGCCTGTGCCTGACGCGATAATGCGATGTTGCATGGCGCAGCTTCGTTCCAGCATGTGGCAACGCCGACTAAAGGCTGGTGGATTTCCTCTTCTGTCATCCCCATTGCATAATAATAGGCCCGGTGCGGTGCGCTCTTAGGCCCTTCGGTCACGTACCGCGACACCAAATTGGTTTTATCCCACTTGCCGTTTTTGAATGGATTTTTGCGCATGTTTTTATTTCCTTGTTATCGACATAGGTTTTTAAGCGACGAACGCCGCTTTGACAAGGACGGGAAAGCAGCACTTATTTCTTATGTAAGCCCAGCCCTCTTTCAGCGGCCGTTGTAACAACATTGCTTACTTTTTTCTGCACCGTTGGGTCCGCCAGAACGCGTTGCAGAAATTCGGGTGTCAAACGACCGTCGCGCAGTTTTTCCGGCAATATTGCACGAAACCATTGCTCCACAGGCGACTGGCTCGTCTCTGTCGATGGGGTAATTAAATTTAAATTCCGCAGCGTTTTAATCAAATCCGTGGACCCGTGAATGTACTGGCCATAGGATTCAAGCTCTCCTACTTTAAAACCCAGTCCTTCAACGGCTTTGGTAATGCTCTTTAATCCCCCACTCCCTATAGCATACATCTTAGCAAGCTCCCTTTTGTGGTAAGTCAGGAGTGTCGCAACGTTACGAATACGATGACCGTAAAGACGACTCTCCGTCAGTGCGGGAAGGCCAAGCAAGCTAACCGGTGTGAGTAGAATGTGCAGTTGTTTTTCAGTGTACATAAAAAATAATCCCTTTCCATCTGAAGGGGTTTATAAGACCTCGTAAAGGTTATGTCAAAATAAGAATTCAGCCTATTTATTAACAAGGATTTCGTTCACTTTGGATCGGAATTGGATCGCGTTTGCGACAAATGGCACGATAATGCGCCGCTGACCCGTCCCCGTCAGGATCACACTGCCGTAACCGAAAACCTGACCGCTCGGCATGATACCAAGCTCAATACTTTCCACCTGCGCGTAACGAAGCTCGATCATATCGGCATAGAAAAATCCGCTGCGCACGAAAATGCGTTTGTTTGTCGCCGCCAAAATCAGGAAGTGACGGGCCAAATGCGCCAGAACCAGCATCACCCCGCCGACGAATAAAAAGAACATGCCCAAAGTTACGGTAACGCCCAGAGCGAGCCATAACGCGAAGATCAAAACCCCGACAGCCTTCCAGTAAATCGCGCCATGGATGCGGGCAAACGAAATGATTTTTTCATCTTCGGCCAGCGTGATGCCCGCCAGTTTCAAAATATCCGCTTCACCATTCACCGACCCGCCCAATGCCTGTTTCATCCTAGACGCTCCTTGCCTTTTCGATGGCCCTGCGGAATTTTATCGGGTCTTCGATTGGCGGCAAGACGACTTCGCCCACGCCCATGCCGCGCACCATGATCCGCCCGAAATTGAAAATGCGCCCCCAGAATCCCTGAAGCACGTTGACCCCTTCGATGCGGTCGATGTTCATTTCGCCGACATAACGCGCAACAAGACCGCGCTTATAAACAAGACGTTTATTGGTGATGGCGATTTCCGTCGTCACCTTGATAACCATCATATGGGCGTAACGATACAACCCCATCGCCAGAACCAGAAAGGCGATGATCTTGACCCCCGGATGCACAGCACGTACCAGGTCCAGCCATCCCGCGCCGCGCGGCACATCTAATTTAAAAAAATTGGGAAGCATCGGTTCCAGCAGAATGGACCCGACGATCAGGCCGACCGAAAGCGTGATGCCGAAGAAAATATTGAGCGCCGCCGATAACGTGTACATCCAGTGGAAATGCGCCACATGCACCAGTTCTTCGTCTTCGCCCAGTGACTGCCGGATGTAATCCATGGCTGTTATGATATCCCGTTATTGATCCCCGAGGGAAATTCCCAATCCCCGGGCCGTATGGACCAGCGTATCATTGGGGTTGATCGCCTCATAGGCGGCGATGCATTCCTCTATCGGATAATCCACCAGTTTACGGTTCTGCCAGGCGACCATCCGGTCAAACTTGCCTTCATTGATAAGGTCGACAGCCCGGACGCCAAAGGCCGACGCCAGAAGGCGGTCATTGTGAGTCGGCGGCGCGCCGCGCTGGACATGCCCTAGAACCGTAACGCGGCTTTCGAACCCCGTGGTTTCTGAAATTTTTCCGGCGAGGTAATTGCCGATGCCGCCGTAGCGCTTCTCGCCATTGTGATAGGTGATCTCAAATTTTTCACCGCCCGGGGTTTTCACGGCTTCGGATACGACGACCAGCGCGAAGTTACGCCCTGAATCTTTGACGCGTTTGATCTTCGCCGCGACATGTTCGATCTTGTACGGAATTTCGGGGATCAGAATGACATCGGCCCCACCGGCGATGCCGGATGTCAGGGCGATGTGCCCGGCATCGCGGCCCATCACTTCCAAAATCATCACACGATCATGCGAAGCCGCCGTCGGTTGCAGACGGTCCAGCGCTTCGGTCGCAACGGCCACTGCCGTGTCGAACCCGACGGCACGTTCGGTCTTGCCCAGATCGTTGTCGATGGTTTTGGGAATACCAACCATTTTAATGCCGCCCTGCTGTGTGAGCCTGCGCAAGATCGCAAACGATCCGTCGCCGCCTATGCCGATGATGGCTTCCAGGCCGAGCTTTCTAAAATTGCCGATGATCTCTTCGCTGCGGTCTTTCACCGTACCGTCGGGCATCGGAAACGCGAACGGGTTTCCTTTATTGGTCGTGCCAAGGATCGTGCCGCCCATGCGCAGGACGTTGGTGTCCATGTCGCCCGGGGTGAGAATCCGGTATTGCGGCTCTTTTTGTAAAAGCCCGGCCGTACCGTCCAGAATGCCGTAAACCTGCCAGCCCAGCAGGTCGGCCTTATAAACCGCCGCGCGGATAACCGCGTTCAGGCCCGCACAATCGCCGCCGCTCGTCAGAATACCGATTTTCTTGGTCATGAAAGATACCTTGGAATTATAAGATTTTTTCAATTGTTTTAGACCAATCAGGCAAGGATGCAAAAGGATTTTTCACCCAAACAACCCTCCAACACATTCTTTTTCTTATCAAAACCGAAAAAGGCTGTTATACTTAAAAACTCAAAATTTACGGTTAGCCACTGATTTAAATGGAAGACATTACAGATCTGCAAGAAAAGCTCGCGGACCTTGAACGCGAGCACAGAGACCTTGATCAGGAAATTGACCGGCTGGTGCACACACCGCCGGTCGATCTTTTGACCATTCAGCGGCTCAAGAAAAAGAAGCTGGCTATCAAAGACCAAATCACCAAACTTAAAAGCGATATCCTGCCCGATATCATCGCGTGAAGCGCGGGCCGGTTCAGTAGAGGTT
Organism: uncultured Micavibrio sp.; assembly: GCA_964539025.1. Classification (GTDB taxonomy): domain Bacteria; phylum Pseudomonadota; class Alphaproteobacteria; order Micavibrionales; family Micavibrionaceae; genus Micavibrio_A. The sequence continues at coordinate 422,480 of CAZIFA010000001.1, read as the reverse complement.
CATAATGACGCATAGCGATCCAAGACCCTTAGTTGGAATTATCATGGGCTCCCAGTCAGACTGGGAAACTATGAAGATTTGCCATGATTTACTGCATGAACTTCAAATTCCTCATGAGGTCAAAATCGTGTCAGCACACCGAACGCCGGAGCGCATGAGGGATTATGCTTTAAGCGCAAAGGGCCGTGGATTGAAGATTATCATCGCCGGGGCCGGTGGTGCGGTCGCCCTGCCCGGCATGGTGGCGGCATGGTGTCCCTTGCCCGTATTGGGAGTCCCCATCAAGACAAAGGCCCTCAAAGGCATGGATTCCCTGCTTTCTATCGTGCAAATGCCCGGCGGCGTACCCGTGGGAACCCTGGCGATTGGTGAGGCTGGCGCTAAAAACGCGGCTCTTTTGGCCACCGCGATCCTTGGAATCTCTGATGAGGCAATCATGGCGCGCTTGGAAGCCCACCGTAAAAACACGACCGATCAGGTCGCCGACGCACCCAAAGATTAACGCATCGTCTTTTATCCCCAGTCTGTGGATAACCTGCGTTTTATCCACAATCCATAAAATCACCTGATGCAAAACGGCGCAAATAGGTGCAAAAAGGGTCTTTGCACCTGTGGAAATGTGGATTACTTTTCCACAGGCGAGTTGTTTACCGCGCCGAAACCTATATTCTGCCTCGTCTTTCACGTGAAACAAAATGGTTAAACCACTGCCATGAAAATGGAAATCAAAACTTTGGGTATCCTCGGCGGCGGCCAGCTCGGTCGCATGTCCGCGATGGCAGCGAGCAGGCTTGGAATTCGCACACATATCTACTGTCCGGAGGAAAATTGCCCGGCTTCGCAGGTGACAGACCTGTTTACTTGCGCGCAATACGAAGATCAGAACGCACTCAAAGCATTTGCGAAATCTGTTGATGTAATTTCTTATGAATTTGAGAACATACCCATTGAAACTGTTATATTTTTACAGGGGATAAAGCCTGTATATCCCGATGACAAGCTGCTGGAAGCTTCGCAGAACCGGTTGAAAGAAAAGAAGTTTTTGAACGATATCGGTATAGAGACAGCCCCTTGGGCACCCTGCCATTCCGCCAATGACATAACCGAAGTCATGATGCGCTGGAAAGCTTCAAAATGCATCATAAAGACGGCACGTTTCGGTTATGACGGAAAAGGTCAAATAAAACATGATATTAAAAACGACGTCTCACAATCTTGGTCTAAATTAGCCACTGATGAAGCTGTTATAGAAGGCATCATTGATTTTGCTTATGAAGCTTCAATTGTCGTCGCTCGCGATGTTTTCGGAAAATGCGAAGCCTTCCCCGTCACGCTGAACAATCACCGCGATCATATTCTGTCCGAAAGTATCGCCCCTGCCCCTATCCCGGACCTGCTCGCCCGCCACGCGACCGAGATGGCGGTGACGTTGGCCAAAGCCGTGAACCTCGTCGGCGTTCTTGCGCTCGAATTGTTCGTTACGCAGGACGGCAAATTGATCGCAAATGAGATTGCGCCCCGCACACATAACTCAGGTCACTGGACCATGGATGGCTGCAACGTGTCACAGTTCGAGCAGCATGTGCGCGCGGTCTGCGGCATGCCTATTTTGACCCCGCAGCAACATAGCGACGTGACCATGGTGAACCTGATCGGCGATGACGTAAAAAAACTCCCTGCCTACTATGAAATGAGCAATGCATGCGTCCATCTCTATGGTAAGATGGAAGCCCGCCCCGGCCGCAAAATGGGCCATGTGAACCTCCTGAAACCATTAGAAAATAGCGAAGAATAGACCGATGAAACCCGCAAAAATGACCGAAAACAAAGCCACCCGCATCGAAACGGATTCCTTTGGCGAGATCGAAGTGCCCGCAGACGCTTTCTGGGGCGCGCAGACGCAGCGATCCTTACAGAACTTCGATATCGGCACCGAGAAGATGCCTGCTGCGCTCGTGCGCGCCCTGGGCGTCCAGAAGAAGGCTTCTGCTGCAACAAACATGACGCTTAAGGTTCTGGATGCCAAACTCGGCAACGCCATTGTGCAGGCGGCGGATGAGGTCATCGATGGCACGCTGGCCGACCAGTTTCCCCTCTCCGTCTGGCAGACGGGCTCAGGCACGCAAACCAACATGAACGCCAACGAAGTCATCGCGGGCCGGGCCAACGAAATCCTCTCTGGCAAACGCGGCGGCAAGACGCCCGTGCACCCCAATGACCATGTGAATATGGGCCAGTCATCGAACGACTCTTTCCCCACCGTGATGCATATCGCGACGGGTGAAATGGTGCATCATGACCTGATCCCCAACCTCGAAATGCTGCACTCGGCCCTCGCCGCAAAAGCCAAGGAATTCGCCAAGATCGTCAAGAACGGCCGCACCCATTTACAAGATGCAACGCCCCTGACATTGGGTCAGGAATTCTCCGGCTATGCTGCGCAAATCAAGTTCGGTATCGAGCGCATCAAAAACACCCTGCCCCGTATCATGCAACTGGCCCAAGGCGGCACGGCGGTCGGCACCGGCATCAACTGCAAGATCGGTTTTGCCGAGAAATTTGCTGCGGAAGTATCGCAGATTACCGGCCTGAAATTCGTTACCGCCGAGAACAAATTCGAAGCCCTGGCGAGCCATGACGCGCTGGTCGAGCTATCCGGCGCCCTCAATGTTCTGGCAGTATCCTTGATGAAGATCGCGAACGATATCCGCCTCATGGGTTCAGGCCCGCGGTCCGGGATCGGCGAGTTGCTGCTCCCCGAAAACGAGCCAGGCTCATCCATCATGCCCGGCAAGGTCAACCCGACCCAGTGCGAGGCGCTGACCATGATTTGCGCGCAGGTCATGGGCAACCATGTTGCGGTGACGGTTGCGGGATCGAACGGACATTTTGAACTCAACGTGTTCAAACCGGTCATCATCTACAACGTGCTGCAATCCATCGAACTGATCGCGGGCGGCTGCCGCTCGTTCACGGACCGCTGCCTCGTAGGGATAGAACCGAACCATGAGCGCATCAAATACCTGATGGAAAACTCCCTGATGCTGGTCACGGCGCTGAACCCGCATATAGGATATGACAATGCCGCCAAGATCGCGAAGAAGGCGAACAAGGAAGGCAAGTCGCTGCGTGAGGCCGGGATCGAGCTAGGCCTCCTGACCTCTGACCAATATGACCAGTGGGTCAAACCCGAAGACATGATCCACCCCAAAGATTAATGGGCGACATCCTCTCCTCAAAGATCGTCAAACGCTCCGTGAGCATCGCGGGGCATACGACGAGCGTCAGCCTTGAGGAGCCATTCTGGAAAGCTCTGAGAACCCTCGCCAAAACCGAAGACCGCTCTCTCGCCGCCCTGATCACCGACATAGACGAAAGGCGCGGGACCAATCTATCCAGCGCCCTTCGGTTATACGTTCTGCAACAATTGCAGGATTGATTACTGACCCAGTGATTTCAAAATACCCTGCATCGCCGCCGCCGGATCATCCTTGATCTGGTCCTCCAGCGACTTTGGTTCTTGCTGCGGCTCTGGTACGGGCTGCTGCGCGGGTTGCGCCGCAGGTGCCGCAGCATTCGGGTCTGCCGCAGGCGCTGGTGCGGGTGCTTGCTTGCCAGGCAGAATGCCAAGTTTTTCCAGTTTGCCGCCCAGATCCTTGCCCAACAGATCGGGCAGTTTTTCAACCGCCTTTTGCTGCAGGCGGCGGGTCAGTACATCATTGAATATCCCCTTACCAAATGTGTTGCCGGGGTTGCTTAACGGGCCTTTGATCGCCACATCGAACGCACCCGCTTCCTTCGCCTGTTTCAGGGTGATGGTATGGATCGTATCGATGGTCCAGAGCGGCAGATTGGCCGACCCGGTCGATTTGATGTTTGCTGCGGGTCCGTCAAGCGCCATGCTTGAGATGCGCACAATACCCTGCTGAATGTCATAGGCACCATCGACAGTATCGAAGCGGGTCTCGCCCCCCGCCGTGGCCCCGGTCAGGATACTGCCAAGGCGGTCCATCGGTTTGCCGGTGTCGACGAAGGCCAAGCCGATCTGGGCCAGATCGAACCCTTTCAGGATCACGTCCTTGCCGTTCACATTCGCCTTGCCGTTCAGGTCACTGACCAACGCGTGGGACGAAAGCCCCGTCGAACGCACGTCAAAATCAAGCGATACATCGCCGGTGGCTTTGAGGCGGTTCGACCCGGATAGGGCGAACATCAGGGGCTCCAGCGCAACATTGGTCATCTTGCTCTGGACGGCCAGCGAAAGCGGTTGTTTCGGATCGACCGGGTCAACCACCTTGGCGCTCAGATTGGCGTTCCCGCCGAACAGGCTGGATTGCAAATTATCGACCGTAAGGTTGCCATCCTTAAGCGTGATCTTCGTGCTCGGCTTGGTGAAATTCCACCCGCCATAGGTTATAGATTGTGCGGACAGGCCAAGGTCCAGGTTGATCGTGTGCATCCACCCGGTTTCGATCGTGGTGCGCGACCATTTGCCGCTGGCCGCATCGCCTGATGCTGCGCCGGATGAACCGCCGCCGCCCGGTTTTGCTGCACCATTTTTTGCACCCAAAAGATCGTCAAGCGGGATGGTTCCGGCCTGAACCGTGCCCGTAACAGACGGGATTTTGCCGCTGTTATCGATCTTCAGATCGCCGTTGATCGTCGCCTTGCCGAGGCTCGCCTTCATGCCGGATAGATCATAGACATTGCCGTTATTGACGGCCTTGGCGTTAAAGGCAAAGGGTTGTTCCAAACCCGCGCCGCCGGTAAAGGTCGGATTCATGATCTGGATCGCCTTGACCAGATTGGGGTGGGAAGCGCCTATGGTCAGGTTGCTGAAAGCGGGCTTATCGAGCAAGCCGGCCATATCGCCCGCCGCGTTCAGCTCGCCGTTCAGGGCGGATATTTTTGCATCAAAGACCAGCTTGTCGGCCTGCCCCTTCGCCGCAATATTCGCCTCTGCCGTGCTGATCGTCTGCGGCAGTTTTGATGTGTCCATTTTGAAGGATTGCATCAGGGATTTGAGGTTATCCGTCTTACCGTAGAACTTCAAATCTATACCCGATAAATCCTTCAGGTTGGCCACCTCGCCACGTAAGGATGCGGCGGCACCCATATAATCCTGTGCCGAGGCAACATCGAGGTTCAGGCTCTCGCCCGAAGCCTTACCCTTGATGCGGATACCGGTGATTTGCTGCGCATTGAAAACGGCTTTTTGTGCGCTGATATCGAAGGTCAGATTGACCGGAATCGAAAAACTGCGCACCGGCTCCAGCGCCTTCTTCACATCGGTTTTTGCTGCAGCATCTTTTTGCACCGCCTGCTTGTTCTGGCCGTTCAAACGACTCTGGATATAATCGATGTCCACCGTGTCGGTCGTCATATCGATCATGATGTCCGGACGCCCGCCCGAACCTTTCGGTTTATAAGATGCATTAAGCGCGATGGAGGTCTGGTCGAGCTTCAAAGTGCTGTTAGCGACCTTGATCGTGGACGGGTCCACCGTGCCGGTCAGGTCGAACTGACCCGCTTTCCAGATTTCCAGCGCCTTGTTATCGCCGCCGCCCGCGAAGGCCCGCAGCAGGGTCGGTAATTGTTCCGACGTTCCGGTCGCAGCAAAGGTCACGGACGGGTCGGCATAAGTCATGCCTTTCTCGCCCGATTGCGAGGATGACGCATAGCGCAGCGCGGCCTTGCCCTCGATCGCAGTCTTGCCGGGTATGTCCATGGCCTTGGCGGTGATGTCAAACGCCGAGGCCGATTTGCTGATATTCGCAACGACGCCCTTATAGGTCTGGCCGCCGCTTTGAATGCCATCGGCGGTGATTTTCAGCGTGCCATCGATAGGGAATGGCAGGCTCAGGCTCTCAGGCAGAAAACCGCCTTTGGACGGGGTCAATTTCTCACCCTTGGCGACTTTCTCCTCCACCCGCTCTTCCTTGCCCTTGTCTTTAGCCGGAGCCAGATGGTCGAGATTGAGAATACCTGCAAAGGCCATATCGGCCTCAAATTTCACCGGGCTTTGGGTCTTTAAGTTGGCCACCTCGATGTTGCCCTTGCCCTTGGCATCGCCGAAGGTGATGTCTACTTCTTCGGATTTGAACCGGTCTTCATTGGCCGTCACAAGACCGGAAAAAGCCAGCTTGCGCATCAAAGCAGGCGATCCTTCGCCACCGCCCAGCGCCAGCACAGAGGCCAGATTATCAGCGTGAACTTCCAACTTGCCCTGAATTTCCATAGGGTCCATAGCGATGATACCGTTGAACGCGACCCCGGCGTTCATCTCCGGCAAACTGATCTCCAGATCGGCTGGAATCTCTTTTTTATCCCCATCGGCACGTTTCGTTTTCAGGTCGATTTCCATCGTCTTGCCGCCATAAAGCAATGAACCGCCCGCCGTAAAAGGGCCTTGCAGACTGTCGGCTTTCAGATCGAGATTTATGTTTTCGGCAAGCTGTTCCTTGCCTGAACGGCGATCCAGATACGATACGCGTCCATTCTCAATGATAACTTTGTCGAGCGATACCTTTGTTTGCTTGGAAGGCTGGACATCACCACCCGCGCCATTGTCAGAAGGCGCTTCCTTGTCGGTCAAAAACTTGTCAGACATCCATGAATTCGAACCGTCGGCCAGAACTTCCAGCTTGATATCAGGATTTACGAGCCGGACCGTATCTACCACAACAGCCCCGGAAATCAGCGGAAAAAACTTCACGCTCACATTCGCCTGCTTCATGGTGAGCAGGTTGGGTTCTTTCCCACGCGGCGCCTTCACCGTAAGGCCTTCGATCTTTAATTGCGGGGTTGGGATGAGCGATAAGCTCAAATCCCCCTCAATGGCAACGTCATATCCCGCCGCGCTTTTGGCCTGTTCGATGATCTGCGGTTTGTATTTGTTCCAATCCATAAAGGATGGACCGACCACAAGGCCGATACCCAAAAGAACCACAAGGCCGAGAATGGCGGGCAGAACGCGTTTCATGCTGTCTCCAAATATAATGACGGATATGAATAAAATTAGACTTCAGGTTTTATATAGCCTGAATATGCGCCATCTCAAATAATTCCGATAAGTTTACGCGGAAAAATCACTCACCCTGCTCACCATAGCGCTCTGTGAACGTATCGATGGATTCCAGTAGAGCCTGAAGATGCGGAAGAACCGTGTTTTCTAGATTACGGCGCTGAGTTTGACTTAACTTTACGGAAATATTTTCGTAGACCTGCTGCGCTGATTCCTTCAAATCCTTGAAATCAGACTTCTTGTTCATCAGCGCGTTGTTTGAATCGATAATGCGTCTGGAAAGCATCTGGACGATGGCCCGCACGGTGGCGTCGGAACCGCGCAACTTTTCCTCGAACTGCGTACGGCTGACGATAATCAGGTTGCAATTCATCAGGGCCTTGACGCTCGCGGTGCGCGGCCCGTCGAAGATAAAAGCCATCTCCCCGACGAACTGACCCGGTCCCAGACGCGCCAGTTCCACCTCCTGCCCCTCCTTGCCCAGATAGACGACAACTTCGCCCGATTGAATCAGATAGGCCTGCTGGCCGAATTCGCCTTCCTTGATGATAATTTCATCCTTGGCGACAAAGCGGCGTTCGAGAACGGGGGGCATATTGCGACGGTCCATGCTTGTCAGTATAGCCGATCCTTCGAACCGATCAAACGGGAGAAAATTCAAATCAGGATAATCCGCGATACATCGGATCAAACCATATACTGGCCGCCGTTCGCGGTTATCGTCGCGCCGTTGATGAACCCGGCCTTGTCGCTGGCAAGAAAAATGACGATGTCGGCGACTTCCTTGGGCGTACCCATCCGGGCCGCCGGAATCTGACGCACGATGGAATCTAAAACCTCGGGTTTCATCGCCGCCGTCATATCGGTTTCGATATAGCCTGGGCAGATCGCGTTAACCGTGATCCCTTTCGCGGCGCTCTCCAGCGCCAGTGCCTTGGTGAACCCCAGAATACCCGCCTTGGCCGCGGAATAATTTGTCTGGCCAAACTGGCCCTTTTGCCCGTTGATGGAACTGATATTGACGATGCGCCCAAAACCGCGTTCGCGCATCCCGTTGATCACGGCGCGGCACATGGAAAAGCACGAAGTCAGGTTCGTTTCAACGACATTGTGCCAGACTTCCGGAGCCATTTTGTGCAGCACTGCGTCCTTGGTCACGCCCGCATTGTTCACCAGAAGCGTGATATCGCCCATGCTCTGTTCTATTTCCGCGCACCCTTTTTGACACGAATCGAAATTCGCGACATCAAATTTATAGGCCTTGGCCCCGGTCCGCATTTCGCAATCTTTCGCGGCATCGTCATTGCCGTAATAAACGGCGGCAACCATATACCCCTCGCGCATTAATCCGCGCGTGATTTCAAGCCCGATCCCGCGCGTTCCGCCCGTGACAATAGCGACACCCTTACTCATATTCTTACGCTACCTCTTTCCACTGACCCGCCGCATCGCGCTCCACGCACATGGCCACGCCCATGCCGCCCCCAATGCACAAAGTCACAAGCCCTTTTTGCGCTTTGCGGCGCGCCATTTCATGCAGCAACGTGACCAGCACGCGGGCACCAGATGCGCCGATCGGATGACCCAACGCAATCGCGCCGCCATTCACATTGACCTTTGCTGCATCAAGTTGCAGCTCTTTTAAAACGCAGCATGCCTGCGCCGCAAATGCTTCGTTCGATTCGACCAGATCTAGATCGGAAACTTTCCAACCGGCTTTCTCCAACGCCTTTTTTGATGCAGGGATCGGACCCGTTCCCATGACAGCCGGGTCGACGCCGACAGTGGCCCACGATTTGATCCGCGCAAACGGTTTCAGGCCGCGTTTCTTGGCCTCATTTTCGCGCATCAAAAGAACGGCTGCCGCACCATCGTTCAGACCCGATGCATTAGCGGCCGTAACCGTGCCATCACCCTTGAAGGCGGGTTTCAGTTTGGCTAGACCTTCGGCGGTCACGCCCTCGCGCGGGAATTCATCTTTTTCGATTGAAACCTCATCCTTCTTGACCTTCACAATGACGGGAGAAATTTCGGCCTTGAACTTACCCGCCTTGATCGCGGCCTCCGCGCGTTGCTGCGATGTGGCCGCGAACTCATCTTGCTGCTGGCGGGAGATCGAAAACTTCTCTGCAATATTCTCCGCGGTGATACCCATATGGTATCCATTGAACGCATCCCACAGACCATCCGTAATCATCGTATCGATAAACTCGGCGTTGCCCATTTTGGTTCCGGCGCGAAGGCTCATGGCATGGGGTGAAAGGGTCATATTCTCTTGCCCACCCGCAACGACGATATCGGCATCGCCGCACAAAATCGCCTGTGCGCCCAACGCAACGGCGCGAAGGCCCGATCCGCAAACCTGATTGATCGTCATGGCCGTGCGTTCCTTGGGGATGCCTGCGTTGATGGCGGCGCGGCGGGCAGGATTTTGCCCCTGTGTCGCAGTGAGGACCTGCCCCAGAAGGACATCATCCACCTCTTCCGCCTTGACGCCCGCATCATTCAAAACCGCCTTGATGACATTGGTGCCCAGATCATGCGCCGGAACGTTGGAAAAAGCCCCGCCGAATGTGCCTATGGCTGTGCGCTTGGCGGCAACGATGACGATGGGATCGGACATGAAAAGCTCCTTGGGGAATCATTTAAAAGATGCGACAGGACAATATGGCCTGCGTCCGCAGATTTCAAGGCATGTCATGCATTATTTTGATGGGTGTTACTGCTGCGCTGCAAACCATTTTGCCATGGGTTGCCAGATATCTTCCACGGCACCGCGACCCGCGATCAGGCCCACATGGCCCGTGGCTGCAACAAGACGCTCGCATTTGGTGCGTTGCTGCGCAAATCCCAGCGCGGAATCCACGGGCACAATCCGGTCCTCTTTTGCCGCGACCACGAAAGTCGGCACTTTTATATCCTGCGCCCGGATGGTTTTACCCCCGACTTGCCATTCGCCCAGAAACGGGAGATTTTGCTCATACCATTCATCCATGCAGGTGCGTGCAATACCGGCGGGTAGATCCAGCCCTTCATTGAGCCAGTCTTCGACCGCAATAAAAATAGCCTCGCGCGGATCGCCATCTTGCATCCCTGCGAATGATGCAAACTTCTTGATGCTGCCCTCGGGGTCCAGAGTTGAGAACACGGCCTGCATCCAGCTTTCGGGCAAGCGACCATATTGCTTCATATAGGGGATGGCCATCGGCTTCATCAGCGAAAGCCGCGCCTTCAGGCTTTGTTTTTCATCATGGAAATTCCAGGGGGTCGCCAGCAGCAAAATCCCCCGCACCAGATCGGGCCGCAACATAGAGGTGGCCGCCGCAAAAAGCCCGCCCATGCAATAACCCAAAAGCAGCACAGGTTTGCCCAGACTTTCAATGGCCGGGATCAGCCGCTGTGCCATTGCGGTATCGACATCTTCCTGCCCAGCATCCGCTGCGGGTTGCCCCCAATCCAGCAAATACGCATCGAACCCCTGTGCCGCAAGCCAGCGCAGCAAGGACCGATCGGGCAGCAAATCCAGTATCTCCGACCCATTCACCATCGAAGGAATAAGAACCACCGGCGTCTTATATATAGATGTGTCTTGTTGTGCAGAAAACAGCCGCGCCTCCCCCGCCTCCCAAACCACGGGTAGACCCTGCATTTCCCGCTTGAACGGGTGGGCTTGGTATTTTTGGATACCCTTGAAAAAGTCCTGCAGCGTAGAGTCGGTAAAAACTGCCCCGCCGGCCAGTCCGGCGGAAGCGATGGAGGCCATTCCTAGCTGAAATGGCAAGGGTTTAGGTCCGCTGCGCATGGTGCATTTCTTATAGCACAAAAATTGCAAGGAATGGCAGCATACGATTTATTTTGCCTTGCAATATAAATTTGTGCATAATAAAGGTTAATAACACACGCAGCATACTTAAACGGAGGAAGTGCCAATGGCCACTGCCAAAAGAAAGTCTGATGAACCGACGGTCATCAAAAAGTACGCTAACCGCCGACTCTATGACACAGGCCGCAGCTCCTATGTGACGCTCGAAGATTTGTGCGAAATGGTCAAAGAAGGCCACGACTTCGTGGTTTATGATGCGAAGACGGGCGACGACCTCACCCGCTCGGTCCTGACCCAGATCATCGTCGATCAGGAAAGCCACGAAGGCCAGAGCCTTCTGCCGATCAACTTCCTGCGTCAATTGATCGGTTTCTACGGCGACAATCTCGGCCCGCTTGTTCCAAACTATCTGGAACACACGATCCAGGCATTCGCCCAGAATCAGGAACAAATGCGCGCCCACATCAATAAGTCGATGGAAGGCATGTTCCCGGTCCCCAACCTTGAGGAAATCAACAAGCAGAACATGGCTATGTTCGAAAATGCCATGCGCATGTTCCGCCCCTTCAGCGGCCCCGGCAAGGACGATAAATAATCACCCCTCCTAGGGATGTGAAAAACCCCGCTAGAATCAGCGGGGTTTTTTCTTGGCTTCCATTATACCCCCGGTTGTCATCCCCCGACTTGATCGGGGGATCCATAAAAAATGGTGCCAGCGACTCTGGATCCTCCGGTCAAGCCGGAGGATGACATTAATGGGAAATTAAAGACCTCTTACAAATCCTGCGATCTTGTCCCGGCTATCCATGGCGATGTCCATGTCGGCGGCTTCGGTTTCGTTCGAAATGGCGATGAAACGGCCCTGATCTTCGAAGAACAGCAGTGAGGCGGAACGGCTCTGACCGTTCGGGTTTACACAAGCCATTTCATACAGCGCCATGCGTCTGGACGAACCGCTGGGCGACGGCATGGAGGCGAAATCGCCCGAACACTGGCTCCTTTGATAGGCTATATACTGCTCCGTCATTGCATCGAGCGTAGCGCCTTTCAGCATCTTGATAGAGGCGAGACCTCTTACGTTGCCGCCTTCGGTCCAACTGAAATTATCCGCGCCAGAAAAACCTTTCGAGGTCGTGGACATACCACTTACATTCAAGCCGGATTTTTGCAGCAGGCTCTGCACACTGCTCTTGTCATACCCGGCCATGGCGGCGGCACCCGACGCAGCCGCCGCAATCGGCTGTGCCTGCACCGGCGGAACCGATGGGGTCGCGTAACTTCCCGCAGCAGGCGTGATATTGTTATAGGCGCGGGCCGCCGAAGCCATATCCATGGATTGTTTTTCCGTCTGCTGGCCTGACACCTGATTTTGTAGCGTCTGTATCTGACGGGTCAACTGCCCCACTTCTTCCGTGCTGCGGCCCCTTCCGCTGTCAGCGACGCTCAGGCGGTTTTTGAGCTGAGCATTCTCTTGTTGCAGCAACGCAAGCTGGTTCTGATAGGTCGCGGTCTGTGTGTCTTTCGTTTCGGCCTGGCGTTTCAGGCTTTCATTTTCAAGCTGGATGCTCGCAACCTTGTCGGCGCGGGTCGATCCGTTGCTTGTTGCATCCACCAGTTGCAGCCGTAGCTTGTCGGCTTCGGCGCGCAGCACGATGTTCTGGTCGTTCAGCATCGCATTGTCGTTCTTGACCGAAGAGATCATGGCCTGAAGATCCGCAGCCTGTTTGGGATTGGCGCCTTTAAGCTGCGCCACCTTCGCATCGATCAGGGCCTTTTCCTTCGCGGCGAGCGTATCGCTCAAAGCCTTGTTCTGCTCGCGTAGCGTAGCCACTTCCTGCGTGGAAGCCGTCCCCTGCTGCATGGGCTGGGCTTTCAGCGCGGCAATTTCCGCCCGCGCTCCCTCAAGTTGATCTTCCAGCGACGTTAAACGTTCGATCTGCTGCTTGTCGGTAACCGCCGGGTCGAACAGCATCTGTTCGATTTCGGCCTTTTCACGGTTACAGTTTGTGCGCGCCTGCTCCAGTTGCAGCGCGATGCGGCGAATTTCGCGTTCGGCTTCGTTATAACGTTTGGTCGCCTTCTCCAAATCCCAATCGCCCGCAACAAGGGCTACGCTCTTGTCTTCTTGCTGCAACTTGAAACTGTCCAGTTGCCTGGCCAGCGCCGTGTTGTCTTTTTGCGCGGCTTCCAGCCTGGTTTCAAGTTCGGCAACCCTGCGCAGCGATTTTGTTTCGGTGTTGACGGCGGCCTCGGCGATGCGCACCTGTGATTTGCGCAAACTGTCTTCCAACTGGGCATTTTTGATTTCCAGCTCTTTGGCCTTTGCTTGCGCGGCGGCCACATCCTCAGGCTTGGCGAGCTTGTCTTTTTCCTGCTGCGCTTGATCGAGCTTTTGTTGCAAAGCGATTTTTTCGGCCTGCATCGCCGCGATCTGTTTTTGCATATCTGGTGTGGGTGCTGCGGCCTTTGCCTTCAGCGCCTCGTTCTCCGCGGCAATCTGGTTCATGCGGGCCTGCGCGGCCTTAAGTTCAGCATCGGCTTTTTGTAGCGCCCTCTGATCTTCCTCGGCGCGTTTAAATTCGGCGGCGGGTGATGTTGCGGCCAGCTTGGCGGCGATTTCAGGTTCTTTTACAATCGGTGCGGCAACAGGTGCCTTTGCCGCAATCACAGGCGCGGGCACTGTCGGCACGGGCACAGGCGGCGGGCGTTTGACGAGTTCAGGCTGCTGCACAGCCTGCCCCGGCATCGGCGCTTTGGCCTTTACGGCGTCAGCAACCTGCACCGCCTTTTTCTCATCGCCTTTGTCATCACCCTTGGTCGCAAAGTTGCGGCGCGGCGCGCCATCGTCATTGTTCAGGGACGGTTCCTGCGACTTAATGCTCTCGGCGAATTCCTTCAGGATGGTTTTTTCCTGCTGCGCCACTTGCTCTTTTTGTGCCTCGATGGACGCGGGGCTCGGCAATGCTGCGGCAGAAGCTGTTTTCTCGCCTACTTTGCCTGCATCGAATTCCTTGGTCGTCGAACCCGCCTGTGCGTTCAAAACATCTTTGGTCTGGGCCGTTTTGGCATTGCCTTTGCCTGCGGCCTGCAACCCTTCCATGCATCCTTCCAGATCATCCTGCCCCTTGGCAATTTCCGGCATGGCAAAGGAATATCCCTTGTCGGCGATCTTGACCTTCATCTGCTGCGACTGGTTCAGGGAATCGAAAAACCCGGTGTCCCAGCCAAGACGCACGACCACGGCCTTTTCCGATGATGGCATCATGTCATAGGCGCGGATCTGGCCCGGCCCAGGCTGAAGGTTGATTTTGAGCGATTTGTCTTTGGTGAACACGGGTTTCTGGAAGTCTATGGCTAGCGAATATTCTTCGGTCTGGTTGCGGCCCAGGCTGAGGACAATACCATCGTCATAACGGCGGGATAAAGTGCAGTAAGACGTGCCACCCTGCGCCGAACGGTCAATCTTGGTCAGCGCCCATGCACCCTGCGGCTGGAGCGATTGTTCTTGTCCCATGGCCGGGGGTAGAAAAGTGGCCGTGACGAACAATCCTGTAAACAGCGTGGAGGCGAGATATTTATTCATGCGCATGGTTTTAAGTCCTGCCAATGGAAAATACAAATTCAGAGCATAGAAATTCACCCCAAAACATACAAGGTCGCGGAGCTTTGGCAAAGCATGTTTTTAAGAAAATCCCCTTGTAATCCCGGCTTATCCGCCGCGATTTTTAACCGGCGGTCCCGATCTCCATCATCAAGGTACGAACCCCGGTTTCCGGGTCGGTGTTCAACTGTGCCAGAGGACGTTTCGAATCGTCCATATACTGGTCCAAAAGCGCCTGCACGGCTTCTTCAAAACTACCTGACATGTTTACGGCGGATTTGACCGGGAACATCACGGGCGTTTGCCATACGATGGCAACACCGGCTTTCGCGGCCCATTGATCGAGCACGCTCTTGACGCTCGCACCTTGCGCGGCGTTCCAACTGTCATACGCCGCCGGGATCGCGGCCTGAACGGCAGGCCCGCGCGGAACAGGTGCGAATGAGTTTGTTTTTGGGCCCAAATCCTTGTTGCCCTGCGCGGTCTGCATATGCGCATCGATGCCCATAACGGCGCTGTTCTCGGCCATCAACTGGCTCACGGCTTCTTCGAAAGTGCCTGCAATATTGACATCCTGAACCACCGCGCCGTTCTGATCGGATTGCCATTGCAGATCATACCCGGCGCGATCCGACCAGCGGTTCAACACAGTCCTGATATCCTCACCCGCCTTCGCGCCCCATTGCTGGGTTTGCGGTGCTATGGCCGTTCTTGACGCCTCACGCAACAAAGGCATGGGCGTGTTATCGGCGCGGGAAAGCGAGTTGGCGCGCGGCGTGACTTTATCGCCATCGGCATTTTTCACAATCTCATCGAAAGATTGCGGCATCGGCGTCGGCGTATCATTTGCGGCAACCTGCTCAACCTCTGGAACAGCGGCAGAACGCACACCATCGGTGATCGGTTTTATCTGCTCGGCCTTGCCACCCGCATAGCAGCCTTCGAGTTCATCGAAAGACCCGGCAAGCTTGCCCAGATCGAAGCGCATATCGTTGCCGTCGATATTCAATTCCATCTCGCCGCCGTTTTTGACGATGCTGTAGAAATTATCCAGCGGACGCAGATTGAAAATCAACGTGCTGGTCGTAAAAGCCGATGCACTGACCTGCTTCACGTAAGCATCGCCGATTGTAAGCATCGCATCGTATTTCTTGCCTTGCGTGAACACGTCCTGACGGAAATCGATGGCTAGGGCGAGCAGTTGTCCGCCGCCGCCCGAAAAGCGCACGACATAGCCGTTATCGTATTCGTTCGACAAAACGCAGGGCAGGTTCAACGATTTAAGCCCACGGACATTGGACAACTGGGTGCTTCCGACGGTCCATGCGGATGCGGGTACGAAGAACGGCTTATCGGCAGATTGCGCGAACGCAGGTACGGAGGTCAACGCGGCAGCGGCAAGCGCGGCCAGAACAACGCTGCGGGAAACATGGGCTTTGAGAGTCATCGGCATGGAAAATCGCGAACCCCGGTTATATTTACGGTTTGGAATAAATCGACAATAAGGGCATGAACAGCGGCGTGCAAGCGCGTAGTGATCAGTTTCAAGGTTTTTATCCTCCCCCTACCCGCCATCCCGGCGAAAGCCGGGACCCATAGTGATTATCCGAACCACGAAGGGTTAACTACAGAGTGCGCAGGGAACGCAGAGAAATTATATATAAAACCCTGTTTATCTCTGCGCCCTCTGTAGTTTAAAAAACATCTTATGGATCCCGGCTTTTGCCGGGATGACGACAAGGCGTTACCCCTGCTTATTCTGCTTGTCGCTGATGCCAAGACGGTGTGAAAGCGAGCTTTCGAGGAACAGGTCGATATCGCCATCGAGCACGGCCTGCGAATTGGTATTCTCCGTCCCCGTCCGAAGATCCTTGATCATTTGGTAAGGCTGTAGAACGTAGGATCTAATCTGGTGACCCCAGCCGATATCGGTTTTTTCCGCCTGGTTGGCGTTGGCCGCCTCTTCCCGCTTGCGCAATTCCGCCTCATACAAACGGGCTTTCAAAAGCGACATGGCGTTGGCGCGGTTCTGGTGCTGGGATCGTTCAGTCTGGCAGGCGACGAAAATCCCGGTCGGAATATGGGTAATCCGGACCGCG
Organism: uncultured Micavibrio sp.; assembly: GCA_964539025.1. Taxonomy (GTDB): domain Bacteria; phylum Pseudomonadota; class Alphaproteobacteria; order Micavibrionales; family Micavibrionaceae; genus Micavibrio_A. Next base: position 405,933 of record CAZIFA010000001.1, on the reverse strand, counting down.
GAATCGGTGACATTGACGTGCTGCCCGCCCGCACCGCTCGAACGGTAGGTATCCACCCGCAAATCAGAGGGATTCAATTCGATAGCGATCGTATCATCGATAACCGGAGACACCCCGACAGAGGCAAAAGACGTGTGGCGGCGGGCGGCGGAATCGAACGGTGAAATCCGGACAAGGCGATGGACGCCACTCTCGGTTTTCAGCCATCCGTACGCCCTTTCTCCATTAATACGTATCGTAGCGGATTTAATTCCAGCTTCTTCACCGTCGCTTCTATCGAGCAGTTGAACGCTGAATCCGCGTCGCTCTGCCCAGCGGGAATACATGCGCAGAAGAATTTGCGCCCAGTCTTGGGATTCCGTGCCGCCAGCCCCCGAATTAATTTCCAGATAAGCGTCATTCATATCCGCTTCGCCGGAAAGGAGGCTCTCAAGCTGGTACTTCTGCGCCTCGACATGGAGTTTGCGCAGGGTGTTTTCCGCTTCCAAAATTACAGCGGCGTCACTCTCCTCCTCGCCCATGGCGATGAGTTCGATATTGTCGTTCAGCGTGGTCTCTATATGGCGGATTTTGGTGATCTGGCCGTCGAGCGCGTTGCGCTCTTTCATAACCACTTGGGCTTTTTCCGGATTGTTCCAGAGATTGGGGTCTTCGGCCGATTTATTCAGGTCATCCAGCTTTTTGAGCGCGGAATCCCAGTCAAAGATGCCTCCTCAGCAGGGTCAGCGTTTCCTGGACTTCCCCTACCACGGATTCAATTTCAGCCTTCATTGTAGATCAACCTTTAAATCAGGCGGCCTGCTTCAGGGATGAAGCGTTCTGGACCATCATATCGACGGCGGCAGCCACGAACGAAGCGATTTTGTCGCCTTCGGTATCGCCCGTCAAGAGCAGCCCGTCGGTTGCCAATGCGTCATTGGACCAAGTGGCACCGGCTGTTTCGGCCATGCCCTTTTTGGATTCAGGGCCGGAAACAGTCTTGCTGTTCAGATGATCCGTGTGGGCCAGAAGCTGGACAGCGTCACCCATGCAGATAACCGGCTTCATAGCGGCGATAAAACTGCCGATAAAACGGCGGGAATGCGCGGTAAGCTTGAGTTTATCAAGGCTGCGTTGACCGCCCGGAATGATAACGGCGTCATAATCAATGCCCAGCGCGCTGTTCAGCGGCGCGTCGATAGCGAAATTATGGCCCCAGCCTTTGCCGTCCCAGCCGTTTACAAGGCCGGAATCGGTGGAAACGATGCGCAAGGCTGCACCTTGGTCGATCATCGCGCGTTGAATTTGGAGGAAGTCTACTTCGTTGAACCCGTTAGAAATGAGGACAGCAATTTTTTGTGATTGCAGTGTTTTGGCCATGTTTATTCCCTTTATTACACCTTAGAAAAGTATGCCTTTAGGCGGCATCTCTTATGTCAAGATTGGTTAGAGCGCGCGGATAATACGCAGGCGCTAATGAATGTCAATGTTTTAGTAGATTCTTATCAAAGACCAAAGCGAAATGACCGGTTTTCAACAAGCTTATACAAGGCTTATCCCGCTTATGCCTTCGGTTCAAGTGCGCCATATCTGGCTTTAAGCCGGTTAAATTCCCCGACATCACCCTTCGAAATCATGATAAATCCGGCATCATTGCCGCCAAACATCACGCTATTTACAACAACCAAAGGATCGATATCTGCTGCTTGCAACATAGCCATTACAGCATTCTGGTCTACAATAGGAACTTGAAGATTTTTTTCGGGATCAGAAACATGCCACGCCCACGTGGTGCGATCTTCTGGAGCAGATGCATCCAATCTTTGATGATATTCGCCCCATCGCTCCCCTTTCATTTCATTCTTCAAGGGAATGACCGGAACCCATGTTGCTTTTTCAAATATAACCTTTAACTGCTCGTCCGTGATATTCATGACACCCATCCAAATTTTAATCCGCCCGGAAACTATGACGCCAGCGTCGCTATGTCAAATATAATTACGGCCCTGTTTAAGGGAAAAGTACGAACGCATGTTTTCAACAGGATGTTCCACGATCCCAAAAAAAAAGCGGAAAGCCTGAAACTATTAACAAAAATTAACCGGTTAATTTGCTGTTTTTGAGCCATATCCCTTTACTTTGCCCGCTGGTTAGTTATAAAAAACAAGACTTGCCCGGCTCTATATCCGGCTTATCCATTCAAAGAGATTTAGGAGTTTTCAATGCAGATTATGCGCGGACTGATGATCGTGGCCGGTGTTATGGCCCTCGGCGCTTGCGATTTCAACAAATTCGAAGAAGTAGACGCGCTGAAAGAATCCCAAGCCGTCGGCAGCCCGTTCACGCAAAAATTGACCTCCGAATATCGCGACTTCGTTGAATCCGAAAAAGACCAGATGGACCATGCAGACGCGATCCACTTCGCGCGCAAAGGCCTCGCTTCGGCCCGCGGCGATGTCGTGATGCCCGAACCGCTCGGCGACTGGAATATCCAGCCTGAAAATATGGAAGAACTTTCCGTCGGCCGTTCCCGCATGGTGGCGATGTTCGATCTGGGTTCTCGCGAAATGTATCCGGATGTCTCCGCCATCGCACAATCGCGTTATGATTGCTGGATGGAACAGCAGGAAGAAAACTTCCAGCCTGATGACATCAACAAATGCAAACGCGAATTCCTCGCAGCCTTGCAACAACTCGAAGGCGCAATGCCGGCCGCTCCGCCTGCCGCTCCTGTTGCCGCAACCAACCCGCTGGATGTGAATCCGAACGCGCCGATGGCTATCGAAAACGCGATGTATCTTGTGTTCTTCGACTGGGATGAATCGACACTCGGCCCCGGCGCGCAAAGCGTTCTGGATGCCGTTGCCGGTGAAGTTTCCAAGCGTAGCCTGAACGCCATCAACATCATCGGCCACGCCGACCGTTCGGGTTCGGAAGAATACAACCAGAAACTCGGCATGCGCCGAGCCAACGCCGTGCGTGACGCCCTCGTCCAGCGCGGTATTAACGCCAGCATGATCAACGTCGGCACACGCGGCGAAGACGAACGCCTGGTCGAAACGCCGGATAATGTTCGCGAACCGGCCAACCGCCGCGCCCAGATTTCCTTCCAGTAAGGATTTTCCGATAAACAAATTAAAACGGGGCCGGTTGCGCCCCGTTTTTTTATTCTGCACTGTCATTCCAAATTCCATCACTGTCATCCTCCGGCTTGACCGGAGGATCCAGAGCCGCTTGCACCATTCTATGGATCCCCCGATCAAGTCGGGGGATGACATCGGTGGGGCGCAGAGGATTATAAAAGGTTAAAAGTTAATTTTGGTTAGCCAACCAGATTTTTAAAAAGCCCCAGGGGGATTTTTTGTAGTGAAACGTTTCACGAATTGACCAAAATTAACCACGCTAAAAAGTTAATTCTGGTCAGAATTAACTGTCAGGCGCAGATGTGATGTTGATGGAATGAGTATAGCACGAAATCCACCCGATGTCATCCTGAAGGAGCGAGTATCGCGACTGAAGGATCTCATGAGATCCTTCGCTGCGCTCAGGATGACACCAAGGACGCGGATACTACCTCAAAATCGCAGGAGTGGCGTGGATCGTGTCATTGATCTTCACATCAAGATCGGCGATCAGTTGTTCAAGAAACTGCACTTGTTTTAACTCACGTTCCGCCAGCGACACGGAAGAGCGCATGACGAGCGTGCGATCCATCTTGATGGTCGTCGCGCCCATGCGACCGTTGAACCCATCCGGTTGCGGCGTCACGCGCAAAGCAAGCCAAACATGGTATTCATCTTCCGTGCCTGCATCCATCGCGGCCAGAACCTTGCTGTCCTGTTTGATCTGACGCAGGTGAACGCGGGAATCGGTGATTTCAATCGTGAACTGGCCCGTGCCAGAACCGCTCGCGGCAAAGCGCCGCGCGGCGTAACGTTTTACAGCCTCGACAGGCGTTACAACGAACTGGCTCGATACATCCTGCGGATCATTCACGTTGGAATAATTTTCAACAACATCCGCCGATTTGACGTTCAATCTGACCGGCTGGTAATTGGCGAAGGTCAGTTTCGGCGATGGCATACCCTCCCCGGCGGCGCAGCCCGTAACGGCGAGAATGGCAATAGCAGCGGCGGTCATCAGTTGTTTTTTCATGATACGGCTCCTTTTCAAAGTTTTACCACGAATGGACACGAATTAAAAAAAATTTAACGCGGAGGTCCGGAGATACGGAGTTTTTCCTAACCTGTCATCCCGACTGGAGCGAAGCGGAATGGAGGGATCTTTAAAAGATCGATCTGTCAAAGATCCCTCGACTTCGCTCGGGATGACATTACAGGGGAGTGTAAATTATCAAAAAAAACTTCGTGCTTCCGTGTCTCCGCGTTGAATTTTTTAATTCTTGGTTTTTATATCAGTCGGGTCCAATATATAATCCTTACTGCAAAATTCACAGGTCATAACGATTTTTCCGTTCACCGTGATGTCCGCGACATCTTCATCCGACATGGTTGTAAGAATATTTTTGACGCGATCCGGGCTGCAACGGCAGACATGGGTGAGCGGATGGGTTTCGAACGTGCGCACGCCTTCTTCATGGAACAGGCGGAACAGCAAATCATCGCCCGAAAGGTTCGGATCAAGCAATTCGTCTTCCTTGACGCTGCCGAGCAGCACCATCGCGCGCCGCCAGTCATCTTCGTTCACGTTGCTTTGATCTTTGTTATAGGTAACCGTGTCTTCGGGCATCTGTTGCACCATGATACCGGTCGCGCGCCATTTTCCGTCCCGCTTTCCCACCGCCATCATGATGCCTGTCGCGATCTGTTCGGATTGGGTGAAGTAATGTTGGACGCTGGTCAACAGAGATTCCGGTTTTAATTCTACGATGCCCTGATAGCGATCAGTAAATTCACCCTGATCGACCGTGAATGCCATGTAACCCTTGCCCAGAAGTTCGGCGCGGTCTTTTTTGTATTGCGCTTTGTCGAGCTGTTCTTTCCTGAAGGCGGCGCAGGCGCGAACCTTGCCATCGCTGGTCATATCCGCGACCAACATAGTCACCGGCCCCTCACCCGTCGTCTGGAGCGTGAAGATGCCTTCGTATTTGAGCATCGAAGATAACAGCGCGCCGAGCACCAGCGTTTCCCCCGTCAGATGCAAAACATCTTCGGGGTAATCATGCGCCGATAGAATTTCATCCAGCGCGCCACCCAGACGCACAATGCGCCCGCGAATATGCGATGTTTCCAGCTGGAATGATTTTACAAAGTTATCGTCCATATTAACTCTTGATATTGTAGCCCGTCTTGACCATGCGGTAGGTCAGAATGGCCAGCAGCACGTTGATCACAATCAGCACTATCGCGCCCGCCATTAAATTGCCGTCCGCGTGGCCGATAAAGCCGTAGCGGAACCCATCAATCATGTAAAAGAACGGGTTGTAATGGACCAGCGTGTTCCAGATGCCCGGCAATTGTTCGGCGGAATAAAACGTGCCGGACAAAAACGTCATCGGTGTGACGATGAAATTGGTCACGGCGGCGATATGATCAAATTTTTCAGACCATATCCCCGTCGCAAGGCCGAGGTTGGAGAGCATCATATTGCCCAGAACCGCAAACAGGACAATCGCGCCGATGGAATGAATCTGCATACCCATGGTAAGCCAGACAACCACCGCACAGGCCACACCGACCATCAGGCCGCGCAGCACGCCGCCCGTCATATAGCCGATGAAAAATTCGCCGGGCGAAATCGGCGGCATCAGGACATCGACAATGTTCCCTTGCACCTTGGCGATGACAATGGAAGAAGATGTGTTGGAAAAGGCGTTCTGCACCATCGTCATCATGATCAGGCCGGGGGCCAGAAAGGTCAGGTATGGAATGCCATCGCCAATCGTCTTGGCAATGCCGCCGAACGCCAGCGCGAAGACCGCGTAATACAAGATCATCGTGACCACCGGCGCGACGATGGTTTGCGTATAAACGTTCAAAAACCGCCCTACTTCCTTGCCGACCAGGGTTTTGAGGCCGATCATGTTAACGGGCGGGATAACGCGCGGTTTGAGTTCGGCGCCGATTGGTATAAAATCACTTTGTTTCATTATTTGATCCGGATCTGATTTATGCGAGAAAACAGTATGAGCCAAGATATGGCAGAGCCGGAAAATATCAAGCGCGGCAAGCCTCGCCATGAGAAAAAGCCCCCGAAGAAAATCACGGAAAAATATCTCTATAATTCCGGCCTTGCATATCTGCAGCGATTCCCGGCCAGCACGCCGCATTTCAAACGGATCATGGGGCGCAAGATCGATAAATCCTGCAATTACCATAAGGAACAAAGCAGGGAAGAGTGTTTGGGGTTTCTCAAGGCGACCATCACGCAATTCGTGCGGATGGGGCTGCTCAACGACGACGCGTATTTATCGGGGATGATCAATTCCCTGCGCCGCAGGGGCCTTTCGACACAGGCGATATTATCCAAGCTCGGGCAAAAGGGCATGGAGCAGGCGCGTATTCTGGAGGTTCTGCGGGCCTATGACGGGGATACCGGCATTACGAACCCCGATCTTGCCGCAGCCGTGCTGCTGACGCGTCGCAAACGGCTGGGCGCTTTTCGAAAGCAGGATGCGGACCGGAATAAGGAACTCGCTGCCCTCGCCCGTGCGGGTTTCGGGTTCGATATAGCGCAAAAGGCGCTGAACCTGTCATTGGAAGATGCGGAAGAGATATTGGCAGAGATGCACTCGTAACTCTCCGTTGTCATCCTGAAGGAGCATAGCGACTGAAGGATCTCAGGAGATCCTTCGCTGCGCTCAGGATGACAACATTGAGTTTAAACTTTTTCCGGGGTTTTGACGGGCGATTGCGAAACGCGTTTGGGTGGGAAGATCAGGGTCGCCGTGGTGCCGATACCTTTTTGCGAAAACAATTCGAACGAGCCGCCGTGGAGCGACATCAAGGATTGCACCAGCGTCAGACCAAGGCCCGTGCCGGACTCGCTCTTGTTCAGCGCGGCGTCCACCTGACCGAACGGCGAGAGCGCTTTTTCGATTTCTTCATCGGTCAGGCCAATACCCGTATCGGTCACGGTGACATGCATCTGTCCGTAATCATCGAGTTCCGCGCCGATGGAAATGCGCCCGCCTTCGGCCGTAAATTTCACCGCGTTGGATAGAAGGTTGATAAGCATCTGTTTGATACCGTGGCTTTCACCGATGATTTTCGTCGTATCGGGCGTGACGCGGTTTGAGATAGTCATGCGGTTCGCTTCGATCTTGGGCGCCAGCATTTCGAGGCTCGCCAGCACGATTTTATGCAGATCAACCACGCCTTCGTTGAGCTGGCGATCACCAGCCTCGATGCGCGAAACGTCGAGGATGTCGTTGATGACATGCAGCAGGCGTTTGCCGCTTTCGTTGATGTCGCGGGCATATTCCAGATATTCCGGGCGACCAACCGGGCCGAATGCTTGTGTGTTTATGATATCCGAAAAACCGATAATGGCGTTAAGCGGCGTACGAAGCTCGTGCGACATATTGGCGAGAAATTCGGATTTCGCGCGGTAGGCCAGATCGGACTGGACCTTCGCTTCGCGCAGCGCGATTTCGGTTTCCTTACGCTGGGTGATGTCTTCCATGCTGCCTTCGAAGAAGATGAGTTGGTCTTCATCATCCTTCACGGCACGTAAGGACTCATGCACCCAGATGATCTTGCCGTCCTGACGACGGACCTGACATTCGGCGTTGACGGAACCGGAACGCACGGCATCACGCAGTTGGCGCTCCCTCTCGCGCCCATTGTAATAGATATCGGTGTTGGCGTTACGCACATCGCGCAAAATCTGTTCGGCAGAATTATAGCCCAGAATACCGGCCAGCGCGGGGTTGGCGGACAGGTAAACCCCTTCGGGCGTGACCTGATAGATACCGGCGGCGGCGTTTTCCACGATGGCGCGATATTTCTTTTCAGCTTCGGATAAGGCTCGTTCGGCGCGGCGGCGTTCTTCCACGTCCGTGATCGTGCCGACGACGCGCAGATCTTTATTTTCATCCTGACGCAACATAGAGACAGCCAATTCGACCGCGCGGAAATTACCATCCGCCGTGCGAAGACGCGTAAAGGCGCGGTAGGAATGTTTCTTGCCCTTGACGAGCTGGGCAAAATTGCTGCGCTGTTCCGACTGATCTTGCATATAAAGAAGGTCGAACAGATTGCGGCCCAGCGAGCGTTCGGCGGAGAATCCAGTGATCTTTTGCCATGTTTCATTGAGGAAGAGGATTTGCCCGTCTGTCGAGGTTTCAAAGATAATATCGCTTACGGCATCGATCACGGCGCGATTTTCTTTTTCGTTCCGCTGTAGCGCCTGATAGAGTTTTTCGCGTTCGACTACTTCGTGGTTCAACTCGTCGTTCTTCTGAGCCAGTTCCATGTTGATGATGGCCAGACGCTGGGATTGTTTCTGGTTATTGCGGACATACAATGTCCCGATAAAGGTCAGCGTGATCCCAAACAGCATCATCAGCAGCGGGATTTTCTTTAGGAATATCTCGCGGTGGCTGAGATTGACCTGAACAGACAGCGCAACGGGCTTGCCGCCCAGCGATAATTGGAACCCGCGGCTGAATATATTTTCCTCGCCGACATCCTCTGCCCCTTCGCGCATATATTTATACAGACCGATATTCTTTTTATCGAACGCTGCTGAAAGCCCGCGGATCGTCTTGCGGCTATCCAGAAAGCCGGGCGAGATGACGTTGCCAATCCCTGTCACGCCATAAACAATGTCCGCGTTGCCATCGCCGCGGCGGACGGATTTTGCCAGGATCAGGGGATAATCGCTTTCGCCGCTGCGCGCGACCATACCGGGCATGGCGGTCATAAGCTGCACTGTGCCCATGGATTTATCGAGCGTCTGGATCACGTATTTATGGAGATCGCCTGCCACGCCGTCAGTATTGGGAGTCAGCATCACATGCGCGGCATATTGCCCTTCGGACATCCATTCCAACCAGACGATACTTTCGTAAAATTCTTTATAGGAAAAGCTTTCTCCAAAATTGGTCAGAATATCCGCAGCAGCCGGTTTACCCGGCAACGTCACCAGCGAGGACGCGACACCGATCCCTCTTTCCAGATTATCAAAACGTTCGACAAAATGTTCTTTGGTTTCATAGGATAAGAGGTTCACGCCTTCGGTCACGATCTGATTGATAAAGACGTTGAGCGTCGCGAAAGCCGTGAAGGTCAAGATCAGACCGTTCAGGAACACCATGACCTGCGCCATGTTGCCGGACAGCCAGCCGCCGCCCTTCGCCTTGGCTTTCAAGGCGTCGGCCGCTACTTCACGATTATTGTTTCCTATGAACGACATGGATTTTAGACACGGCTCCCCGAAAAGAAAAAAGATTCTTCTCCACCGTACACAATGCCCAAAACAGGTTAAATTTTTACTAATTTTGCCCTTATTTCAATGTCATCCCGGAAAATTCCGAAAGGAATTTATCCGGGATCTTATTCGTGCAGCCCAAAGATCCCGGATAGCAAATCTCGCTAAAGCCTTGCGGCTTAAGCTCGACATAGCTTCCGGGATGACGCTGGGGGTATTATTGAAAAATTCGGCTTTGTTATGCATATGTTGAATATCGCATACGATTGCATATGCAATAATTCCGGGTTCTATTCCCTTGACCCTGATGCACAAAAAACATAGTTTGAGTGATCAGGCAAAATTCAGGGAGCTTCCGAGATGCAGCAAAAAAATTCCGCAGAAAATTTTTTCAGCGACATGCAACAGACATTCAAGGAAATGCTGGGCAACTTGCCCTCTTCCTATCCGTTCGATTTCAAGGCCGTAATGGAAGCGCAGCGTAAAAATATGCAGGCGCTGACCGAGGCTAACAAATGCGCCATGCAAGGATGGCAGGAAATGGCCAAGCGCCAGGCCGAAATGGTATCCCAATTTGTGCAGGATAATTCCGGCATCGCCCGTGAAACACTGGCCGAAGAAACAGCTGAAGCCAAGCTGGCCAAACTGCCCGGCATCATCCAGTCCAACTATGAAAGATCGATCCAGAATTCGCAAGAACTGGTAGAATTGTGCCGCAAATGCGTGACCGATGCCGCCGAAATCATCAACCAGCGAGCCGCTGCATCGATGAGCGAAATCAACAGGAAATAAGGGCCTTTATTTTTTTGTCATCCCCGAGGCCTGGCCGCAAGGCAGGCACTAACGTCGGGGATCCAGAAAAGAGCGCAGCGAGGCTGCGCACGTTTTATAAGCCAGACCCCCTCCTTCGCGGGGGTGACAACAGGAGAAGCCGCCAGTGAGCGGCCTTTTTCATGAGGAAAGACATGACAGGAACGATTGAATATAGTGATTTTGAAAAAGTGGATATCCGCGTCGGGCGCATCATCGACGTGCAGGATTTCCCCGAAGCACGCCGCCCGGCCTTTAAATTGTTCGTCGATTTTGGACCGGAGATCGGGGTCAAAAAGACTTCGGCGCAGGTGACGCAAAATTATACGCACGAAACACTGAAAGGCCGTCTGGTTGCAGCAATCGTCAATTTCCCGCCCAAGCAGATCGGCAAGTATATGTCGGAGATTCTGGTGCTGGGTTTTCCGGATGCGGACGGTAATGTGACGCTGGTTGTGCCCGACAAAGACGTGCCGTTGGGTGGAAGGCTGTATTAAATCGCCATTGTCATCCCGACTGAAGCGAAGCGAAATGGAGGGATCTTTGGCAGATCGGTTGGGCCAAAGATCCCTCGACTTCGCTCGGGATGACAATGTGGAGTTGCTCTAGAGGGGAAGGTCGATTACCACCCGCAGGCCGCCCTTGGGGCTGGCGTCAAGCCAGACTTGGCCACCGTGGGCGAGCACGATATCCTGCACAATAGGAAGGCCGAGCCCCACGCCACCAGTCTTGCTGTTGCGGGAAGATTCCCCCCGGAAAAAGGGTTTGAACACATCTTCGTACTGACCCTTGGGAATGCCGGGGCCGTTGTCATCGACACAAATTTCTATGTTCTCCCCGAACTTGCGCACGGACACCCATGCCAGCGAACCGTATTTCAGGGCGTTGCCAAGGACGTTGACGATGCAGCGTTCAAACGCCACAGGACGCAGCGGCAAGACCATATTGTCGGCAATATCCGTGTGCACTTTTTTCTCATCGCGGTTGAGGGTGCGGGCCACCTGTTCGATCAGGGCTTTGAGATCGGTGCGCACAGGCTCTTCCCCGCCCTCACCGCGCGCGAAATCGAGATAGGCTCCGATCATCTTTTCCATGTCGGCAAGATCGTTTTTTAAGTCTTTCACATCCGCAGCATCGCCCATCATTTCCAGTTGCAGCTTCATGCGGGTCAACGGCGTACGAAGATCGTGGGAAACGCCTGCCAGCATTGCCGTGCGTTGCTGTATCTGGCGTTGCAGGCGATCTTTCATTTCGATAAAGGCGCGGGCGGCTTGCCGGACTTCACGCGCACCCTCGACCTTGAAGAAGGGTACGTCCCGCCCCTTGCCGAAGCGTTCCGCCGCAACGGCAAGGCGACGGATGGGCCTGATCTGGTTGCGCATGAACAACGTCGCGATGATCAACAGGATGATCGACGAGCCTGCCATCCAGAGCAGCACGATATAGCCCGAGGATGAGAAAATGCGGCGTTCTGGCACCGAGGCCGTCAGCACGCCTTTTTCAAGCTGCACGGTGATAACGACCCATTTTTCATCGCGATCAACGCGAATGTTATAGGGACGGCGCAGTTGTTTATCGAATGCGCTGGAAAGCGTTTCCGCGATAATATTTTCACGGCTCGCCGCGTTTTGAATGCCGCGGCGCGGATCGTTATATCTTCCACCAAGGTTCGCACCCGGCTTGTAATTCATACGAAAATCAAGGACTTTCGTGCCGTCCTGAATGGCTTCCACCCGTTCGGGCGCATCATTCTTCTCTATTTCGTTTGCGATCATGGATATTTCGCCTGCAATAGCATAGGCCAGACGATCGCCCATCTTCTGCCAGTGGCGATCGAAGAAGATATAAACAGTAATAATCTGAACAAGGAAGATCGGCGTAACAAGAATGAGCAGCGAGCGCGCCATCAGCGTGCGCGGCAGCAGGCCCTTGATCGAAGATTTGATGGACGATAAAAACTTCATTCCGTTTCCTCGGCGCGCAGCAAATAACCCTTGCCGCGCACGGTCTGAAGATAGCGCGGGATCTTGGAATCTTCCTCTAATTTCCGGCGAAGCCTCGTGACCTGAACATCGATGGTGCGCTCGCCCGCATCGACGCCGCATAGTTCGGCAAGGTCGTCGCGGGATAGAACTGTGCCCGGTTTGCGGATAAGGGCTTTGAGCAGGTTCGCCTCGACATCGGTCAAGCGCGCGGATTCATTGCCGTCACGCAACTCAGGCACCAGCGGATCGTAAAACCAGCGGCCGATGCGATAGGTTTTCGAAGCACCCTTTTCTTGCGGGCGGCGGCGCAGGATGGCTTGCAAGCGCAGCACAAGCTCTCGCGGATCGAACGGTTTGGTCAGATAATCGTCCGCGCCCGATTGCAGGCCGCCCACGCGGTCTTCGACCTCACCCATGGCGGTGAGCAGCAAAACAGGGATATCGCTTTGCTTGCGCAGTTCGGCGGTGAGTTCACGGCCCGTCTGGCCCGGCATCATGACATCGAGCACCAGCGCGTCGAACATACCGATCTCCAAAATCTCTTTGGCTTCGGCAGCGTTGCCCGCCGTGAAAGACAAAAATCCGTGTTCGTTTAAATAGCGGGACACGAGAGAGCGGATGCGGTCATCGTCATCCACCACCAGAATGTGGGGAAGAGATTGAATATCCTGCAATTTTTGCGGCCCGGTCATACGCAATACCTATCAGGAACGGCCATTTCCCGCAACTTCGTTAAAAGAAGACCCTATCGGGCGTCGGGCCATAAACCAGCTTCTGGGCGGCTATAAGCCCCCAGTTACGCGGCTTGAATTGTTGTGCAAGGAGGCTGTGTCCCATCCGCGCCTCATCACCGTATACGAACTCAGGGTCCATCGTGGCGATCCTTCCATCGGGCAGCAGCGCCACGTTTTGCGGGCTGGTATCCTGATCGAACATGGTTTCGTCGTAAGTCAGATTTGTACCCGTGGATATATCCGTAACCGCATCATGAAAACTATCACGCAGAGTTTGTTCCGCTGTGGATGGTGGCCTGCCCGGGAGTTTGTGCAACGGCACCACCTCGGCTAAAACTTCGAGTTTGATGCGCTCATACTCATCGAGCCTGTGTTCGTTGCTCATATAGGCCGGAAGAACGGTGCGATGGAGCGGGCGCGTGCTGCGATTAGGATGATCCGCTTCCAGACGCGCGATGCGAATACGCCCCTTCTCATTCATCGCACGGAAGACCATGGCGCGGCCGCCATGATCGAGCAGTTCGAAATGGTCAATGTTACAGCCTTTGAAAAAATTGCCGATTTTATCGCGCGTTTGCGGCATCAGGCGCGGCCACGCCTTCATCATCAGATTATGTTCGAGATTGGGAAAGTTTTTCTTCCACAGGTGCTGGTGGTCGAACGCCTTGCGCAGATTGTAGGAGGCAGGCACGGTAACAGGCGGATACCAGCGATTGCGTACCTCGTAATAGCCCAGCCTTAAATTCCATCCATAGGCCTTGTCCGCCTGAGCTTTCAGCCAATCGATCCGTGGTTTCCAGCTTTTGGGTATTTCCTGCAAGTTTAAGCCACGCCCTGCGGTTTATATTCCACGGCGGGAACGAGGTCGCCGCCGGGATAAATGCGGGGGTGACGTTTACGTAACCAGCTTTCCGTCTTCAGTACTGCAGCAATGAATTCGGCCTCGTTGTTTGGGTTTCCGTACTTTTGAAGAGAGGATTTCCATTCCGGGTTGAGCTTCCCATCCGGGAACGCATATCCTGCCTTTCTTACAACGTTGTTCAGCCATGCCTTCTGTATATCAGGCGCAGCCATTCGCACCTGCACGTCATCCGCGTTGCGATCTAAAACACGCAATGCGGAATTTTCATCACTGGGGCAATACTTCAAAAAGCGTTGCGCCAATTGAACGGTACGCCTTGCATGGTTTTCATCTTTTACCACGCCCGGATCGGCGAGATACCTAGACAACCAACCGCAGGCAGCTTGAACATACATCACGTTCAGCGGCACGCTTCGCATGTCTACCTCAATCGGGTCGAGGGGAGCCAGCGTTCCGGAATCCATTATCGTTTCGGCGTATTCAAGGAAGACTTTCGCCATGGCAGGCGTTTCCAGCCCTTCATGCATGGGCGTTGCGACCGCCAGAAGGTAGGAGGCATCTTCCAGCGTCAGCGCCTTCGGGTCCTCGATGGACTTCATAATCATATCGAACCCAGCCCATGCCAGATCGGGTTTGTACTGGAACAAGCCCGCTACCTCACCGATCGTCCGCCCGCTATTGTGGAGGGCATAGGACGAATGATCTTGATTTCTTATCAGGACCGGCTGATTCAAAAACGATTGACGCTCCCGCTCACTTTCAAAATAATAAAGAATGAGCGCAGCGGCCTGCTCGGTCGTTTCTGTGCTCTCATATCCAAAGATGTCCAGTCCGGGATTTTTTTGACGTAGCTGCTCGACGGTTAACATAGCTTACTCACTAATCTATAAGGGGTGGTGGAAAGCATTTACAGAACAACTGTGGCGGGCGTTTGTCAATGGGGGTTTATAAGGTGGGACGGCAACTATCCATACCCCCCATCCAAACCTTCCCCCACAAGGGGGGAAGGCTTTACCTCCTCTGAAGTCCTCCCCCCTTGCGGGGGAGGATTTAGGTGGGGGGTCTTGCAATTGGACCCAATTTCCCGAAATATGAAGAGCTAACATTTACAAGAACGGATGATATAAATGGCACAGGCATTTTCAGACCGCGACGGGCTTATCTGGATCGATGGAAAGATCGTCCCCTGGCGCGAGGCGAACATCCATATCCTGACCCACGGGCTGCACTATGCCTCTGCCATCTTCGAGGGCGAGCGCTGCTATTCGGGGCATATCTTCAAATCACAAGAACATTCCGAGCGCCTGATCCGCTCCGCCCATTTCATCGACATGAAAATGACGATGACGGCGGACCAGATTAACGCAGCGAAAGAAGAAATCCTCGCCGCCAACAAACTCAAAGACGCTTATATCCGCCCCGTCGCGTGGCGCGGATCGGAACAGATGGGAATTTCGGCGCAGGCCACCCTCACCCATGTTGCCATCGCGTGCTGGGAATGGCCGAGCTATTTTTCCCCAGAGATGCGCGAACGCGGCATATCGCTGCAAACCGCAAAATGGCGCGCGCCGATGCCAGATACCGCGCCGACCAAGAGCAAGGCGTCTTGTTTGTACGCGACACACACCATGTCGAAACACGCGGCGGAGCATGCGGGTTATACCGATGCGTTGATGCTCGATTATCGCGGCCTCGTCGCCGAAGCCACGGGCGCGAATTTGTTCATGGTCAAGGACGGCAAGATCAAAACGCCTGTGCCGGATTGCTTTCTCAACGGCCTTACCCGCCAGACGGTGATCGGCCTTGCCAAAGAACTCGGCCTCCCCTTGGAAGAAACGCAAATCAAACCCGAAGAATTGCACAAAGCCGATGAAGTATTCCTGACCGGCACCGCCGCCGAAGTCACCGCCGTCGGCAAGATCGATTCCACCGAATACAAAGTCGGCCCCGTCACGCGGCAATTGCGCGATGCGTATGAGGCGCTGGTCCGTTCAAAACAGGCAAAAGCGGCCTAAAACTATGGCTGACAAGGTTATTGACATAAGCACATGGCGTGCTAAATTCCCGGCCATGGATAGTGCTATTAAATTTACCCCCGCGGAAGAAGCCCTGCATAAAGATCACAGGGCTGGCGAGTTAATCGAAGCGTCGAGACGCCGCGCATGGCGCGCGCTTGTTTCCCAATTCAGCGCTTTCTCACAGCCCGCAGGCATCGTCGCCGCGAGCGTGGTTGATGTACGCCACGACCAATTTGAAAAACGCGCCTATGCCAGTGGAAGGGATTATACGAACATCCGTCTTTTAGGGCACGAGATTACCGACCTCGACCCAACGCTCGGGCGCGACCCCGGCGCGATAGTCGTCTATATGGCGCAGCTTGCCAGAGAATGGAACGTCGTTTCCGCGCAAAACGATTTTAAGGACTTCATATCGACGACCGCGGCCATGGACGACACCGAAATCACCCGGCGCGAAAAAAGAATCTACGATCAAATCGAACAGGGCGGAGCCGAAATCCTCAAACGCTTACCAAGATTATATGCTCGAATTACCTTACAGGGTAGCAAGGAAAGATCACTACTCGCCCCTGCTGGCACACGTTACAACAGCCTTGTCCATGTCGATGAAATAATCGAGGAAAATCGCAATCGCCTGCGTGTTCTCTACGCCCGCTCGCTTTTCGACGTGCTGCAAGACACAAGCACACCCAGACACAGGGAAGAGATCGCATATTTCAACAGGACTATCCCCGAACTGTTAAAGCGTGCAGGCGCAGGGCTAAACGCGCTCGACCCCACGGGCATAGCATCCGAAGAATATATGCGCACCAAGCTTCGCCACGTTACGATAGCTGCGGAAACAAACGCATTATCCGGAGGCGCAAGCTGGCCGCGCGGGCATTACCCTCTTCCCAGCGGCACATATGATAAAAGATGGGCTGAAATCGTCGATGCTTTTCGCGCGTTCGAAAAACCGCAAGGCTTTGTGGATGAACTCGCCATCGATTTACGCCGCCGCAAAATCATCGAGCGCGTTCAAAACATGGGCAAACAACTTTCCGATCTCGACCCGTTAAGCAGACGCAGCAACGAACAGACGGGCGAATATCTGGATGCGCTTGCCAAACAATGGAACGTCGTTTCTGCACAAAATAGTTTCGCGGAATTTATGGCCTGGCCCGAAGCGATGGATGAAACCATGGCCATGCGCCGCGTAGGACTGATCCTGCGCCAGATAAAGGCCGGTGGCCAGCCGCCCAGCGCGCTCGACCCCACAGGCAATAGCAGCGATAGCGATATCCACGAGGCCTTCAGGCTAAACTTTATCCGCATGTGCATTATGGACGCCCGCGATCATTTCAATATTTTGAAAGATGGAACGCAACTGCCCCAGAAGACAGTTACATATCTCGGCAAACTCGTCAGACAGCAACTCGAACGCGCAGGCGCGGGCTTTGCGGCGCTAGATCCCACAGGAAAGGCATCGGAGCGCAGTATGCAATCCAGCTTCACCAAAGTTACGAAGGCAGCGCTTGCCGCCAGTGATAAAACCGTCTTTGCAACTCCGCCAGAGAACAAGCGCTACGGCTATTACTCGTATGAGATTCCCAAAGCCGCTCCACGCGCGGAAACGGGACTCGTGCGCGTCGGGCAACTGATTTACACCGCTTAAAAGAAGATCGGGACGTATCTTTTCCCCGTTGGTTCGCGTAGAATACCCTGCAACCCTATTAAAGGCGGCATAGTGATGGTTCAAAAAATACCCGGCACAAACGATATCGATCTTACGAAGCTCAATCCGGAAGACCCGGAAGTTTATACCAATGTGAATCTTCTGCGCCTTCTGCCCCCCGATCTTCAGATCAAATGCATCATCAATCTTGCTCAGTCGGGCCAGATGCCGTTCGGAAGCGAAACCATAAAGCTCGAAGCCCTTCTCGCGGGCGCTGGATATAACGTTAAAATCGACGGCCAGATGAGCGGAGAAGAACTTGCAGCGCTCCAACATTTTGAAGACAAACTGAAAGATAAAAATTTCAAGGCAGCCGCCGTAGAATTGATCGGCATGGCCATGGGCGTTGCTGGAATCAAAAGCCTTCTTCCCGATAAAGACGCATCTAAACCAAAACCGTCCGTAACCTCGGCACAAACCGCCGCTGCCAAAGTATTTATGAAACTGCTCAGCGACCCTATGTAGCACCCCATTGAAATAACAAAGAAAAACGCGGCCCTTCGGGGCCGTTTTTGTGTTTATAGGCCTGTTTTTTGTATAATCATGTGTATGAGCCATAGCCCGCATAGTGCGTCTGAGTTGGAGCGCCGGAAATTCGAGGATAATCCTGCGCATTTCTACCAACTCGACCCGGCCGCCCGATCCATCATGGTTCGTGACAAATTCAACAGGGGCGGTTACATGACCTTTCAGGAAACAGTTACCTTCGAACACAGCATTGGCGGGGACGGCGACGGCGTCATCACCAAGGAAGAACTGGACCCGCAAAAAGCTGTACCTAAAGACAAAGACACAGGCGGCTGGACAGCCCTCGACGATTTGTTCAGCGGCGTCGCCCCGCATCTTTTCTCATCGGTTGGCGGAGTGTTCATCCCTCGCCCCGCCAAGCCTATCGGTGGTTCCGTTTTCTCAGACGCTGCAAAGCGCAAGGAGAAGGAAAAAGAGGACGAGAAAGCGAATACCCTCACGCTGGGGCTGGGAGGAATAGGAATCGAACCCCTGAAAGAGGCGGCATCCGCCATCGTGAAGGGCATGAGTTTCGTCTTCCGCCTGAGCATGCGTTAATCAGTCATAAACGGCAGATTTTAGCGGCCTTCGGGCCGCTTTTTGCATCCGTTAAACCGTTTTCGATACAATAGATTTATGAGTTTGGAAACTGATCGCAGAGACCCGTATATTATCGCGCAAGAAAAGCTTGCGCGCGGGCAGACTCTGACGGAGCCCGAAAAGCTGTTGCTGGATAAATTCGCAGGCAACAACGATGGCAAATTCGATGCCGACGACCTCACAAAAATGGCGGACAAGCGCAATGATAAGAATTTTCTGGCAAGCGTAGGAAAAGTTGGCGGCGAAATAGCGACCGTCGCCGTCTTCACACCCAGTATCTCGCACGAACATGATTTTAGTTCTGAAGGTGGCGTTGAAATTGGAGAAACTCCGCCGGTGCGCGAGAAATTCGAAGTCGCAGCCGCAGGCAACGATATACCGGACACGGGCGACAACACGTTCACGTTAGGCGCTGACGAGCCCGACGTCGAACAATCCGCCCCTGCCCCGGCTTTGGCCCACAACAATCTCTCCCCGCGCGGCCCCGTCGGAATGGGCTAAACCTATACCGTCATTTTTCCATTACCCGTCATTCCGAACCCTTTAGGGTGAGGAATCTTCACCGGAACGGATAGGCCATAGATCCCTCCGCTTCGCGTTCGGGATGACGATCATGGGCTTCCATTTGCTGCTGGAACTCATACTGTCTTGCACCTATGATTGACGTTATGGAGTTTTTGAGCAAAGAAATTCTGGGCGCCAGCGCCACCATTATCGGCTTTGTCGGCGTCGCGATTTATATAACATCCATCCTTCGCGGCCAGACTAAACCGCATTTCTACACGCATTTCGTCTGGTTTATTTTAAGCGCGATTGCGCTTTCAGGGCAGTTTCACGACAAGGCAGGCCCAGGCGCATGGGCTTCGACGCTCACAACCCTCGCCTGCCTGACGACGGCGTTGCTGGCGCTAAAATGGGGAGAGAAAAATATCACGCGCGGCGACAAGATCGCGCTCTTCGCCTCTCTGGCCGCCATCGTTCCATGGCTTTTGATGAAAGACCCGCTGGTTTCCGTGATCATGGTGACAACTATAGAGCTCGTGGCGTTTTATCCGACCGTGCGTAAATCATGGCACAAACCGCAGCAGGAAAATATGACAGCCTATGCCCTCGGCAGCGCGAAATTGGGATTGTCGTTGCTTGCGCTGGAAAACGTGACATGGAACACGGCCCTTTATCCGGGCGTGAATTTCTTTCTCAACACAGCGTTTATCGTGATGTGTTTGGTTAGGCGGCGAACATTGTATTAATCCTCATTTGTCATCCTCCGGCTTGACCGGAGGATCCAGAGACATCTGCACCATTTTATGGATCCCCCGATCAAGTCGGGGGATGACATTGTGGGAGAAGGCGTTATAGGGGGTTAGTTATTGAAGCGGAACAGGATAATATCCCCGTCCTTGACCACGTATTCTTTACCTTCTGAGCGGTATTTTCCGGCTTCTTTGACCGCTTGTTCGCTTTTGAGCGCGACGTAATCGTCATAGTTCATGACTTCGGCGCGGATGAAGCCTTTTTCAAAATCGGTGTGGATTACGCCAGCGGCTTCGGGGCCCTTCGCGCCTTTGCGGATAGTCCATGCCCGCGCCTCTTTCGGGCCGACGGTGAAATAGGTTTGCAGACCCAGAACTTCGAACGCGGCGCGGATGATTTTGTTCAAGCCGGGTTCGGTTAATGATAGCGTTTCGAGGAATTCTTTTTTCTCTGCATCGGTTCCGAGCTGTGCGATTTCGGATTCGATGGCGGCGGAAATAACAACGGCTTTCGTGCCTTGCGCTTTCGCCATCGCATCGACTTTTTTGGTGAAGTCATTGCCCGTCGCGGCGTCTTCTTCGTTGACGTTGCAGACGTAAAGGATCGGCTTTGCCGTCATCAGCTGTGCGAGCTTCATAAAGCGCTGTTCTTCCGGATCGGCAGGCGCAACGGAGCGTGCAGGCTTGCCCTGCTCCAGCGCGGCTTTCACCTTCAGATAAAAATCAAGCTGCGCCTTGGCTTCCTTATCCGCGCCCTTGGCTTTTTTGGCAAGATTGTCGGTTTGCTTGCTGATCGATTCCAGATCGGCCAACATCAATTCGGTGTCGATGATTTCAGCATCGCGCAGCGGGTCGACGGAGCCTTCCACGTGCGTGATATCGCCGTTTTCAAAGCAGCGCACGACATGGATGATCGCGTCCGTTTCGCGGATGTTGGCGAGGAACTGGTTGCCGAGGCCTTCGCCTTTGGATGCGCCCTTTACGAGGCCCGCGATATCGACGAATTCAAGCTGCGTCGGGACGATCTTGGCGGATTTACCGATGTTGGCAATCGTATCAAGACGCACATCGGGGAGTGCCACGATGCCTTTGTTCGGCTCGATCGTGCAGAACGGGAAGTTTGCCGCCTGCGCGGCTTGCGTTGCCGTCAGCGCGTTGAACAGCGTCGATTTCCCAACGTTCGGCATGCCAACAATACCGCAGTTAATACCCATTTTTAGTTCTCCTAATTCTCCGGTGTCATTCTGAGCGAAGCGAAGAATCTCTTATGGACCGTTCCAATGAGATCCTTCGGGCTACGCCCTCAGGATGACAGTTATTGTTTTGTACGTGTTGCCATCGTAACTTTGTTCATGAATTCAGAATCGCCACCCTTGAGCAGCAGGCCGATATTGGCGGAAACAGCTTTTATCAGGTCTTTCACCCAACCCGCATCCGCCTTGGTGAAGTTACCGAGCACGTAATCGGCAACGTCCATCTGCGCTTTCTCACCTTCTGGACGACCTACGCCAAGGCGCACGCGCCAGTAATCTTGTGAGTTCAGGCACGCATCCATGGATTTGAGCCCGTTATGGCCAGCATGGCCGCCGCCTTTTTTCGTGCGCATCTTGAAAGGCGGCAATTCGATTTCATCATGAAATGCGATGATGCGATTGGGTGTGACTTTATAAAAGCGCGCGACTTTCTGTACGCATTGGCCGGAGAGATTCATATAGGTCATCGGTTTAACGAGGACAGCCTTCTCATCGCCGATGCGGCCTTCGGTGATTTCGCCCTCGAACTTGGATTTGAACGGCGCAAAGCCGTATTCGCTGGCAATTTCATCCACCGCCATGAAGCCGATATTATGCCTGTTGTTCTGGTATTCGTTGCCCGGATTGCCGAGGCCTACAAGTATCCACATTGGAGGACTGGAAGATTGGAGGACTGGAGGATTGGAAGAAGCAGAGATCGGAAAAAATCTTTTGAAAATTCCAATCATCTAATCCTCCAGTCCTCCAATATCCATCCCTTACTTCTTGTCGCCTTCTTTGGCGGGTGCGGCACCAGCGGCGGCGGCATCGCCACCTGCTGCAGCTGCTTCGGCTGCGGCGGCTGCTTCTGCTTCGGCTGCTGCGGCTGCTTTTTCAGCGTTCAGAGCATCTTCTTCTTCGAGCAACATACGCGGCGCGGCGATCGTGGCGATCGTCACGTCTTTTTTGCCCGTGGAAGCGGATTTAACGCCAGCAGGAAGTTTGGCATCGGCCAGTTTCACGGCATCGCCGATTTCGAGGCCAGCCAGATCAACATCGATAGCTTCCGGAATTTCCGTGGCTTTGCAGATCAGTTCGACATCGTGACGAACAACCGTGAGCGAACCACCTGCCTTGATACCGGGGCATGTGTCTTCGTTCAGGAAGTTCACAGGAACGTGAACCGTGATCGTCGTTTTGGGCGTAACACGCATGAAATCGACATGCTGAACACGGTCATTGACCGGGTGCAGTTGGACATCGCGGACCAGAACGAGTTGCTTCTTGCCGTTAATCTCAAGGTCGCACAGGTTCGTGAGCATGTGGCCCTTGTGATATTCCAGTGTCACTTCCTTGACCGGAAGAGCAATGTTTTCGGCTTCCTTGTTGTCGCCATAGACGACGGCGGGGATCTTGTTTTCGCGGCGGAGTGTACGAGCGACCCCTTTACCTGCTCGTTCCCGTTGTTCCGCTGACAGTGCGTAGTGCTTTGTCATGGTTAGGTTTCCTTTATTTTCAAATGGTTAAATGCCAGCCTCCAGGGGTGCTGGTCATCTGGGGGGCAATAAAGCTTAAAAAGAGCGGCTTTGCAAGGAAAATGGCCATATAGATTTTAATAATTGACATAAATTCAACCGATTTATATAAACCCCAAAAGGTAACAGAGGAGTATATTGATCGTGTCCAAAACCAATACAAACCAGTTTCCCGAACTCGTTTTAAATGTTAGCAGCAAACTTAAATACGTATGGATAGGCCTCGGCGCCTATTATCTGGGTGATGCGGTTGGGGACTATATGACGAAGAACGATTTTGATCGTACCGCCGCCATATATGAGAAAAATTCCCGCGATCCAGTTGGCCTCATGGTGGATTTATCAGAAGACAGAGGTGTTGGACTTGGATACCCACTCTTCAGAAATACATATCGCGCCATAGACAATATGAGCGTAACCGCAATGTATTGCATTAAAGATAAACAAGGCCTTGCAGATGCACTAAAGATTACGCGGGATCAAGATTTGGATGCCAAGATTGCAGTCTATAACAAGCACTTTCCACCACAGGTTATTGCCTGCATGGGAAAACACACCGAGGAAGTCGCTACTTCCTACAGAACAAGTATGTTCTTCAATTTGGCTAGCGCCGTATTCTTTATAGGACTGTCTATCGCCTCTCAAAAGAGTAATGAATTGCTTAGAAAAACACTTGGGAAAGATAACAATCCCGGCGCACACGGCCCGCAGTAAGCTTCAATCAGGCGATCAGGGCCGGAAATCGCGGGTTATGGCGGTGGACATGCGCGAAAAATCGCCCGTACTGGACAAATTCCTGCCAAGACGCAGATCGAGGCACTGCCGTGCCTCCCGCTCCAGATGAATGAGCAGGCTCGCAAAAGGGGCAACATATTCTTGTTCTTTGTCAATACGGCGCCAGCCTTCGTCGATGACGCTGTCGATATCGTGCATATCATTCAGAATCTCTTTTGCACGGGCCTGATAGGAGAAGTCGAGGCGGACCGTTCCGCCATCGTCAGAAGAGACTACAGTGCGGGAAGCTCCTGGCCGTGCCTGCCGCCGCCTGATCTGTCCGTATGAGTTATCGTCCACATTCGCCGCCGCCAGATGGGCGCGGAACGTTTCGGCCCGATTCATGAGGCCGTGGGTCGAGTAATCCTCATATGTTTCGCGATACGTCTCGTACATAATTTCGTTAACTAAACAATGCAGAAATTGATCTTTCCTCGCTGATCCGCTTCATGGCTTCGCCCATCAGGGGCGCGATGGAAAGTTGTTCGATCTGTGCGCACATACGCACAGCCTCAGGCGCAGCAATCGAATTCGTTATCACCAGTTTTTCGATGGGGGATGACGTGATCCGCGCCACAGCGCCGCCGGACAAAACCCCGTGAACGATATAGGCATGAATGGATTTCGCGCCCGCATCGCGCAGGGCGACGGCAGCGTTACACAAGGTTCCGGCGGAATCGACGATGTCATCGACCAGAATGCAATCCATGCCTGCAACCTCGCCGATGATGTTCATGACTTCGGACACCCCCGCTTTCTCGCGGCGCTTGTCGATGATGGCAAGATCGGTGTTGAGTTTTTTGGCCATGGCGCGAGCGCGCATAACGCCGCCGACATCTGGGGATACCATGACTGTGTTTTCCGACTTGAAGAGCTTTTCCATGTGCGGAAAGAACACCGGCGCGACATGCAGGTTGTCGGTCGGAATATCGAAGAATCCTTGAATCTGCCCCGCGTGCAGTTCCAGTGTCAGAACGCGATCCGCGCCCGCCGCCGTGATCATGTTAGCGACCAGCTTGGCGGAGATCGGCGTACGGCCGCCTGTTTTGCGGTCTTGGCGTGCATAACCGAAATACGGGATCACGGCGGTGATGCGTCTCGCCGAGCCGCGCTTCAACGCATCGATGGTGATCAGCAATTCCATGAGGTTGTCGTTCGCGGGGTACGACGTGGATTGGACAACAAACACGTCCTCGCCGCGCACGTTGTCCATGATCTCTACGAAGACTTCCATATCGGAAAAACGGCGGATGCTCGCCTTGGCAACGGGAACCCCCAGATAGCTCGAAATCGCCTCGGTCAGGGGACGGTTGGAATTGCCGGCGATGATGATCATCTGTCTTTTCCAGAAACTTATAATTGGTTGTTTCCGGACTATAGAAAAACCGAAGGGTCTAAATCAACCTGATTCTGCGCAGTCCAATTTCTATCCCGCATTAACCTTTACTGTCATCCCGGCGAAAGCCGGGACCCATAGCGCCTAGCCGAACCATAAAAGGTTTAAACGCAGAGAGCGCAGAGGAACACAGAGTTTCGCAGAGAAATTATATAAAACCCTGTTTATCTCTGCGCCCTCTGTAGTTTAAATAAGTTGTATGGATCCCGGCTTTCGCCGGGATGACGGGGTGGGTTATTTGTTAATAACAATCGCCGACATCTGGCGACCGTAATCCGGCTCTCCCCTATGGGTGGCGCGGCGGAAACTGAAGCAATTTTCCTCATCCTTGTAGGTGTCGATCCCCATTAACGAGACTTGTCGCACCCCCGCCATAGCCAGACGCATGGCGATATAGCCCGGCAGGTCGAACATCAGATGACCCGGTTTGCGGGCCGATTTGAAGAAATGTTCAGCCTCGCCATGTTTGGCAAGGAATGGTTCGGAGAAGGTTTGCGTCACCTCGTATGACCCTTGCATGATGCAGGGGCCAAGGCAGGCTTTGATGGTTTCAAGCCCTGCACCAAGTTGCACCATTTTTGCGACAGTGTCTTCGAGGATGCCGCCCAGCGCCCCACCCCACCCTGCATGCGCCGCGCCGATTATTGGTGCACCATCTTGTTTTTGTGCAGTGAAAAGCACGGGCCCGCAATCGGCGGTCAGAACAGAGATACACAGGCCGGGTTTATCGGTGACCAGCGCATCGGCTTGTGGTCTCGCCTCACCTTCAGAAACATGCGTATTTATTGATAAACATATGGCGGAATGACATTGCCACAAGGATGAAATCTTACCGTCTGCAATATCGAGGTCTTGTGCGATCATGCTGCGGTTTTGCGCAACATGTTTTTGATTGTCATCCGAGCCCGTGCCGCAGTTGAGTGATGCATAGACCCCTTCGCTCACGCCCCCCGTGCGGCCATAGAATCCATATGACACCTTATCGGCGCAAGCAGCGGTAAAAGCATTGTCTTTAAAGACTTTCATGAAAACCCCGCTGGAATGATTTTCGGATCATGACACAGAGCCAAAACCTTGAACAGGATTCCCATCTGCTGCGTATCGATAAGGCGGTTTAGACCTGATTTTATGGCCTCAATTTGCGGTTCATTGACACCGCAGACGTTCGATGCATTCGGTTGCAGCGTTTGAATGAGCTTCTGCGCGCGATATTCAATACCCAGTTCGCGCAAAAACGCAGCTTGCGTGACGGGGCCATGGACAGTAATTCCATCCGTTTTAGCGATGTGTGCGATGTTTTCGAAGTCGATATGCGCTGTTAAGTCGCAAAAACCCGGCGTATCGGTGATCTTAACGAAACGGTGACTGCGTACCGCTTGTAGCGTTTCTCCTGCGGCTGTTTTTGCATGTCCGTAATCTACAAATAACGCCGCACCTGATTGTTTTTTCAACAGATTATCCACAAAATTAATAAATTGGTTTAATATCGGTGAAATTTCAAAAACATCGCCTTCTTCAAGCGAAATATGAAGTGATTGTAAACGCTCCATGAGGGTAAAATCGGCCTCTTTCAAGCCGATCTGTAGCGAATTATCGGGCGCTAACCCGACCACCCGCTCAAACCATTTCCCGCCTTTTCGCTCAAGCTGGCGAACGGGCAGCGCATCGAGAAATTCATTGCCGATAATGAGAACAGGAATGGCAGAATTCAGGGCATTTAGATCATCGATCCACCGCGTCTCATAATTTGCCAAAACCTCGGACTGCCTGTTTCGTAATACCGGACTCATCTCCATCAGGTGGATTTTCATCGCCGAATGGAAGCCAGCGACGCCTTTGGTCGCCCGCATGATGTCGGCCATCAGCGTTCCCCTGCCCGGTCCGCATTCGAGGAGGATGCATTCGGGCGGCTTTCCCATTTTTATCCACATGTCGGCAAGCCAAGCGCCGATCATTTCGCCGAACAGCTGCGATATCTCCGGCGACGTCGTGAAATCGCCCGCTGCGCCCAACGGATCACGCGTCATGTAGTAACCGTGTTTGGGATGGCCTAGGCACAGCGCCATGTATTCGCCAAGGTTCATCGGGCCATCGCTTTCGATGCGGCGGCGGATGATGTCAAGAAGCGGACTCCCTCGCCCCTCTGGGGAGAGGGTTGGGGTGAGGGGGTCCACACTCAAGCTTTTTCCCCCTCACCTAAATCCTCTCCCCGCTGGGGAGAGGACTTTAATGCGTAAGTGATAAATCCAGCGCCGATCAATATCATCGGGATGCACAAAATCTGTCCCATCGTGAGCGATCCAGCAACAAAACCGAGATACGAATCAGGTTCGCGAAAATTCTCGATGAACATGCGGCACAGTCCATAGCCGATCATGAATGCGCCTATAATAATGCCGGGGCGATTGCGGATGCTTTCTTTATGGATGAGCAGGCTCAGGATGATGAAAAGCAGAACACCTTCGAGCGCGGCTTCGTAAAGCTGGCTGGGATGGCGCGGCAGATCGCCGCCGCCCGGAAACACCATGCCCCATGCTGCGTCTGTTGTGCGGCCGAAAAGCTCAGCATTGATGAAGTTCGCGAGGCGTCCGAAGAACAATCCGATGGTGCAGCAAACTGCAAAAAGATCACCCAGCCGCAGCGTCGGAATCTTGCGGATCATTGTGTAAGCGATCACCGAAATCACCACGCCCAGAACACCGCCGTGGAAGGACATGCCGCCGTTCCAGATCTGCAGCATTTCGGCTGGGTGCGCGAGATAGTATGCCGGTTGGTAAAACAAGATATAACCGAGCCGCCCGCCGAGGATCACGCCCAGCACGGCAAAGGGCAGGTAATCATCAATGTCGGCGCGGTTCGGGCGCAGGCCCTTCCCTTCGTCTTTTTTGACGATGTAAAGCGCGTAAGCCCAGCCGAGCAAGATGCCCGTCAGATAGGCCAGCGCGTACCAGCGGATTTGCAAGGGGCCTATGGCAATCGCCACAGGATCTATGTTCGGAAATGTCAGTGCCATGGGGCGGACTATATATCAAAATTCGAAGAATAAAAGATGCAGTCCGATCCATACGGTGATAAGGCCGACGCACCCATCTATGACCCGCCAGACATTGGGGTTTTTCAACTGCGGCGCGAGTTTTTTGGTAAACGCCGCCAGCGCGAAGAAAAAGACCGTCGAAAACGCCTGCGCGCCCAATCCAAAAGCGATCCCTTCCATCAGCGGGTATTTACTGGAAACCGATCCGATAATCACGACCGTGTCGATGATCGCGCCGGGGTTGAGCAGGCTGATGGCAAAGGCGGTGGCGATAAGCGTGCCGCGTAACGGAGCGTCCGCAACGTCTGCCATGCTGTGCCCGCCTTTCCATGCGGATAGAAAAGCCTTTCCCGCGAACCAGAGCAGGAACACCGCGCCGCCATAGACGATGATATAGCGCAGCCAGAGGATTTTCACGACGAACTGGCCGATGCCGATAACGCCCAGCGTGATCAGTAAAAAATCGCACAGCATAAAGATAGACGCGACCAGAAACGGATGATCGCCACGCAGACCGCAGCGGATCAGCATGGCGTTTTGCGGCCCGACGGCGAAGATCACCGAGGCCATAAGCAAAAAGCCCTTTAGAAAAGGGCCCACGAGTTCGTAATCGAATAGCATGGGAGGAGTATAGAGCAGTTTCCCGCACTTGTCATCCTATCAGACCTGTCATGCCCGCCTTGTGCGGGCATCCGGTTTTTTCCGGATCCCCGCCGTGCTAATGCGCTTCGCGCATGCCGCGGGGATGACAGCGTTTAGCGATACGGATCGCTCTTCGCGAGGTAATCCTTCACGTATTTCGTGATGCCAGCCTCAAGTTCGGTGAAGGGTTTGTCATACCCTGCGGCGCGGAGCTTGGTCATATCGGCCTGCGTATAATATTGATACTTCTCACGCAGCGTTTCGGGCATGTCGATATAGTTGATTTTGGGGGCCTTGCCCGCCGCCTTGAAGGTCGCTTCGGCCAGATCCTTGAAAGACCGCGCCTTGCCCGACCCGACATTGAATATCCCGTTCACGTTCGGGTTATCGTAGAGCCAGACCATGACATCGACCACATCGCCTACCCACACGAAATCGCGAAGCTGTCCGCCGTCCTGATAATCGGGGTGGTGGGATTTGAACAATCTGGCCGCCGCCCCCGCCTGAACTTGCGGGAAGAGTTTGCAGACAACACTCATCTGGTCGCCCTTGTGATATTCGTTGGGGCCGTAAACGTTGAAGAATTTCAGGCCAGCCCATTGCGGCGGCAACGGTTCGGATTTGGTTTCGACAACGCGCGCGATGCGGCGGTCGAACACATGTTTGGACCAGCCATAGGGGTTGAGCGGCATAAGGTGTTTGAGGCCCTCGATGCTCTGATCGTCGTTGAAACCGTGATGACCATCGCCGTATGTTGCGGCGGATGATGCGTAAACGAATCGAACATTGTTCTTCCAGCACCATTTCCAAAGGCGGCGCGAGAGCACGAAGTTGGTGTCCATAATCAGGTCAGCGTCGTTTTCCGTCGTCGAGGATATGGCGCCGATATGATAGATCATCTTAACTTCGCTCGTGTGGCTGTTCAGGTAATCGAACAGGCGGTCGGGATGCACCACATCGCGGATTTCGCGCTTGGCCACGTTCCGCCATTTATCTTCGGTGCCTAGCGTGTCGGAGATTACGATATCGCTCAGGCCATGGGCTTCGAGCCCCGCCACGAGATTGGACCCTATAAAGCCCGCGCCACCTGTTACGACAATCATGGAAATGCTCCTTTTACCCGTCCTAGTTTACAGGGTTTTTCTTAACAATCCATCCCCCCTCTTTCATCATCCCGAATCCTCTCCCACGTCATTCCGAACCCTTTAGGGTGAGGAATCTTTGGTGGAACGGATAGGCCAAAGATCCCTCACATACGTTCGGGATGACGAAAGGGAGAGATGGCCGAAATGACGATTCCGGTTAAATATCTCTAAACCCAATCCATCGGTGGATATGTGTACAACTATTTCACGCCATCGTTGCCCCGACTCTGACCCCGGTGTTACAAAACCCGGACCTTTGAACCGGATGACGAGTCGATGAAACCAGACCCCCGCATTTTCGATGATCTTTCCCGCGTCGCGGGCGGCGCAATGAACGTGTTTTCGGGTCTGCGCGAGCAGATTCTGGCCGACATAAAAACCCGGTTTGAGGAAATGGCCGCGCGTATGGACCTCGTCCCGCGCGAAGATTTCGACCGGCTGGAAATGCGGGTGAGAGAATTGCAGAAAAAGGTCGATGCGCTATCGGGTAAAAAACCCGCACCGGCGAAAAAAACTACCAAAAAGACTGGGAAAAAGAAGAAATGAGAGAAGTCGCCACAGAAAACGAAATTTTCGAAGATGTCAGCAATCCGCTGGATTCCGTCGAAGAGATTCTCTGCGCCAACGACTGGATTTTCGATCGCATGACCGAGGATGAACTAACCGTTCAGATCGCCGGCAAAATGGGTGAATACAAACTGTTTTTCCACTGGCAAGAAGAATACAGCGCCATGCAGTTTTGCTGCCAGTACGATATGGATGTTCACACCAAGGCGATGGATGAGGCCGCGCGCACGATGACCTCGATCAATTCGGGCCTATGGCTCGGCCATTTCGATTTCCGCGAAAATACCTCTATCCCCTGCTTCCGCCACACGACGTTATTCCGTGGCCAGACGCAGACATCGGGCGCCGAACATATCGAAGACCTCGTCGATATCGCGCTCGCCGAATGCGAACGCTTCTTCCCCGTGTTCGACATGCTTTCACGCGGCTTACCGCAAAGCGCGGATATGACCCTCGCGCTTATGCCCGCGGCTGGGGAGTCGTAATTCTATTCCTGTCATCCTGAAGGAGCCGCAGGCGACTGAAGGATCTCAGGGGATCCTTCGCTGCGCTCAGGATGACAATGGTGCAAAATAATGAGTAACTCCTACAAAATCGGCCTCGGCGGATGCGGCAAGATGGGATCAGCCATGGTGCGCGGCTGGCTCGCGGCAAAATTGGTTGCGCATATCGATATTCTCGACCCGAACGGATTGCCGCCGGAATTGGCGCTCGAAGAAAAAATTGAATACTGCAAGGACGAAGCCGCGTTCGCCGCGAAAGCCGCAGGATGGGATTTGCTCGTCGTCGCGATCAAACCACAGATCATGGAAGAATTTTGTGCGAAAATTTCGAGCGCTATCCCATCCAACCTCCCTGTCTTATCCATCGCGGCTGGGCAAACGATTGCGTCGTTCAAAAACCGCCTAGGCGCTGGCCGCCCGATCATCCGTTCCATGCCCAACACGCCAGCATCCATAGGCAAGGGCATCACCGTAGCGTGCGCCACGCCGAACACGGACGAACGCGTGCAAGCCATTGCGAACGCGCTTCTCGGTGCCATGGGCAAAGTGGAATGGACGAAGGATGAAGGCGTGCTAGACGCCGTTACGGCAGTATCCGGCAGCGGCCCTGCTTACGTGTTCTATTTGATCGAAGCGTTAGCCGAAGCGGGCGTAAAAGCGGGATTGGACAAAAGCCTGTCCATGACACTCGCACGGCAAACTGTTATCGGGGCCGCTGCGTTGGCAGAAAACGAAGCAACCCTACCCGCCGCAAAACTGCGTGAAAACGTCACCAGCCCCAAAGGCACAACCGAAGCCGCGCTTTCTATCCTTATGGACGGGCGTTTTCAATCGCTGCTAAACGAAGCGGTTGCAAAGGCCACGGCGCGTAGCAAGGAACTGTCGAAATAAATTTTAGACTTTCAACCCTACAATGTCATCCCCCGACTTGATCGGGGGATCCATACAATGGTGCCAGCGGCTCTGGATCCTCCGGTCAAGCCGGAGGATGACAAAATTATAATATGATCCAACGGCTGCCCAGCTCCGTATCAGCAACGAAAGGAAATTCCCATGTCGCTCCGTTTGGTTGAAACCCATATAGAGGTCACCGATCTTGAAAAATCGTTCGCTCTGTATTCGAAACTCATTCCCCATGAAAAAATTTCCCGATGGGGGGATGAGGAATCCGGACGCGTCACAGCCTTTGTTTTAAAGGACGGATCAGCTTTCGGGCTTTGGGAAAAAGGCAAGATCGGCATTCATGGTGGGCGCGGCGCGCAGCATCTGCATTTCGCCTTTCAGATCGCACCCGAAGAATATGATCATTACGTCGAATTGATTAAATCCGCAGGTTTACAGCCACTGGAACATACATGGCCCAGCGGCGCAAAGAGCGTCTATTTCATGGATTATGACGGCCATCAGGGCGAATACATCACCGCCGACTGGTTCAATCTGGATTAGCCCTTATCTCCCAACCCGTCATTGCGAGGAGGCCGAAGGCCGACGCGGCAATCCATCCTGCAGTGGTTCCGATATATCGAAGGCTGGATTGCTTCGTCACTGCGTTCCTCGCAATGACGGTAAGGGAATTAGCGTATTGCCTTATAATTTACGGCGGTGACGGTTGTCCTGTTCGCTCGCGATAGCGTAGGCGATTTCCTAAACGATATGCTTCCTCCGGAGTCAAAGGCTGGCCTTCTTGAGCTTTGGCTTCGATTACATCTCCTTCAGACCTTCGTGACGGTGGCATTTTATGGATTGCAACCATATCACCCCGGCTCACCTTGTGATTGGCTCGAAACTTATGAACCGCACGAGCAAGATCAAGATCAATTTTACGCAAGGTCTCCATGTTCGGAATATCCCCCCGATCAATCGCCGCACCATAGTAGAGGCGCGTGAATTCAATCGCACTTAGCTTTAAATCCTCGCCCGTTCTCTCGGTATATTTAGGAGGGAGTTGACCATCGCCAACATTATTGTTTGCCGGACTATCCGCACGTTGATCACTTGATTTGACTAATATCACCGGCATAGATGGAGCCGATACAGCTCGTGCATACGCCTCGCAAATAGCCATCATGAGCGCAGTAACACCGCCCTTGGACCTGATCAGCTCCCTAACATCAGGACTGGAAACGATTTCACGCGCCCGGCGGGTCAGTTCCGCAGAATCTTCCGGCTCAGAGTTTTGAGCGAATTCGTTCTTAACGCCAGCTTTTGCCATGACTTTTTACTAAGTGCATTTGACAGAAAACGCAAGTCTTTCTATCAAAACCCTACTTCTTCACCTTGCTCGTGGTGCCAAGACCGATGTCTTTGGCGAGGCGAGAGCGTTGCTTGGCGTAGTTCGGAGCCACCATCGGGTAATCGGATGGCAGGCCCCAGCGTTCACGGTATTCTTCGGGCGTCATGTCATACGCCGTTTTCAGGTGGCGCTTGAGCATCTTGAGTTTTTTGCCATCTTCAAGACAGACAATGAAATCAGGCGTCACCGATTTTTTCACCGGCACGGCGGGCTGCGGGCGATCACCCGAGATCGGCATGCCGCCGCTGCCCAGATTAGAGAGCGTACGGAAAACCTGTTCGATGAGGCCCGCAATATCGGTCTGCGGCACCGTGTTGTTGGCAACGTGCGAGGACACGATCTCTGTGGTCAGGGCCAGAAGATCGGAATGGGTTGTTTGATCGGGCATAAGTCATCTCCAGTAATCGTGGGCATATATACAGGATAAAAATACCCCCTAAACCAATAATATCAAGTAAATTTACTGTAAAATACCCAAGAATTACTGTCCCCACCCCACTGTCACCCCCGCGAAGGCGGGGGTCCAGTTAACATTATGTGCGCAGCTTTGCTGCGCTCTTTTCTGGATCCCCGATGTTGGTGTTCCGCTTTGCGAAACCTCGGGGATGACAGTAGGCGGAAATCACTGCGGAAGGTTGCTTATTTCCCGCTGGACTTTGGTGGACAAGGAAACATCCGCCCCGCGCATATAGCACGGCTCGGGTTTTTCCGCCTTTTGGCCGTTTTTCAGGAATTGAGCGAGACCGGCTTGCGTCAGCACCACGGGATCGAGCAAATACCGCTCGATAGCGTCAAACGATTCCCCGGTTTCATCACGCAGACGTTCCAGCGCATCGCTGCAAATTATCTTCCCCTTCGCCAACGGAACGATGGCATCGGCCTCAAGACATTCAGCCTCGCCCATCGCATTGCCGTGTCCATCGAACGCCCGCACGTAATAATCGGTGCGCTTGCTTTCGAGTACGATGAGCGATTCTGTTTTCGGGCGGCAGGATTTCTGCATGATTTCAAACGTGCCCATGCCCTGCACCGGAATGCCGAGCGCAAGGCCCATAGCGCGTGCGGTCGAAAGACTGATACGAAGGCCCGTGAAAGACCCCGGCCCAACGGTGGTGACGATCAAGCCAAGATCGGCAGGCTTAATTCCTGCTTCCGCCATCACATCTTGAATCATCGGCACCAATTTTACCGCCTGCTCGCGTTCAGTGGCGATGGAACGAGCAAAACTTGTACCCATCGCAGGATTGATCACCGCAGCAATGCAACCACCGAGCGCAGAATCGAACGCCAGAACAGGTTTGGAAAAATCAGACAATCTTGCACGCCTCATCGAAATCAAGACGCTGGGCACGCGGATGCAATGTTTCCGGTCTTCCGTAACCAAGCGAGCAGACGAATTTCACTTCGCCATCAAGATCGGGGAAGAATGCGTCTTTAATGCCTTCTCTATTGATCCCTGACATCGGCCCGCAATCTAGACCCAGCGCACGCGCGGCCAGAATAAAATACCCGGCCTCCAGCGTGCCGTTCAGGTTTGCTGTTTCTTTGTTGGCTTCATCCTTGCCGCCATACCATGCCTCGACATTTACGTGCGGCGCTAATTTCCCTGCATATTTATAAAACTGGCGATCCATGGCGAACAGCGCCACCACAGGCGCTTCCATGGTTTTTTCCTGATTGCCCTTGGCGAGAAGCGGTTTGAGTTTTTCTTTTGCCTCTTTCGTGCGCACGAACACGATGCGAAGCGGGCAGCAATTGGCGCTCGTCGGCCCCCATTTCATCGTATCGAAAATCTGTTTTACCAGAGAATCCGGCACGTCTTTGTCCTGCCAGCCATTATAGGTGCGGGCGTTGAAAAACAGCGTATCAAGCGCGTTTTGGTCCAGTTTTGTGCCGTCCGGCATAGGGAATCCCTCATTTTTGTTTCAACCGTCATACTACTTAAATCTTCTGCATTCCAGATCAATACTCTCTATCCTGTCATCCCGACTGAAGCGAAGCGGAATGGAGGGATCTTTGGCCTATCCGCTCCGCCATAGATCCCTCGACTTCGCTCGGGATGACAGAAAGGAAAAATCGAGCCCTTTTCCTCTGGTTTTTAACCATTGGATGCGCTAGTTTCCCGTTATGTTCCCCATATCCAATTCCCATTCAAAACTGGCCCGCTTCGGACTGGCGTTGACCGCCGCCCTCGCACTTTGCGGGCCTGCCTATGCGCAAGCAACGGATTACGACGACAAAGCCGCCGTGATCTTTGCCTATTTCGCGGTTGGCAATGACGACAACCCGTCGGGCAGCGTGACCGAACAACAATTCGCAGAGCATCTGGGCGAACTTTCGGAAGGCGGCTACAGCGTTCGCCCCCTTGGTGAGATCGTTGACGCTTTTGCATCCGGTAAAACCCTTCCGGTCCGCACAGTGGCGATCACGTTCGATGGCGCGGACAAAACCGTTTTGAGCACCGCCAAACCGTGGCTGGAAGATAAAGACCTGCCTTTCACCGTGTTTATTCCCGCCGATAAAATCGGATCGGGCGGATATATGAATTGGGATGATCTGCGCAGCCTCAAACGCAATCCGCTGGTGAGTTTTGGCCTGCATCCGGCGAGCTATAGCCGCCTGACGGATGGCAACGAAGACGAAATCAAACGCCAGATCAACAATTCCGTTGCCGTCATCCGTAAAAATCTGGGCATCGATGTTACGTTGTTCGCCTATCCGTTCGGCGATTACAACGCAGCATACGAAAAAATCATCCATGATATGGGTTTCAAGGCCGCGTTCGGCCAGCAATCGGGCGTGGCCTATGCGGGGGATAACCGTTACGCGCTGCCGCGCTTTACGATCACCGAACGTTATGCCGATCTGGAACGATTCCAGATGGCAGCAAACGCGCTCCCCTTCCCTGTAAAAGATATTTCGCCCGATGATCCGCATCTGGCGACGCTCACGCCTGCAATAGGATTCACAGTGCCGGACACAATGGCCAAATCGCTTAAATCCATTTCGTGTTTTTCATCGAGCGATGAGAAACCGAAACTGGAAATATTGAACAATCGTGTTGAACTGCGGCTCGAAAAACCGTTCAACGAAGACCGTCCGCGCATAAATTGCACTCTGCCCGTCACCATGGCGGCGGGTGAAGAATCGCGCTGGCGCTGGTTCGGCGTGCTTTACACCGTACCGCAGGATTTGCTTGAGGCTGCGCAGCCAAAAGACGAAAAAACCACCGCACAGCACGCGGTGGATGAATCAGATTCTATTTCTGTTGAGTAAATCCCAAAATTGTCATCCCGAGCGAAGTCGAGGGATCTTTGGTCTAACCGATCTGTCAAAGATCCCTCCATTCCGCTTCGCTTCAGTCGGGATGACAGTGCTGGTTACTCCACCGACTGGCGGACTTCGAGAACTTCGGGCACGTAATGGCGGAGCATATTTTCAACACCGTTCTTGAGCGTCACAGTAGAAGACGGGCAGCCAGAGCACGCGCCGTGCATTTTTAAGTAAACAATTCCCTGTTCGAATTTTTCAAACACGATATCGCCGCCATCCATGGCGACAGCCGGACGCACGCGTTTATCGATCAGTTCCTTGATCTGTTTTGAAATTTCATCCAGCAGATCGTCATTGGCGTTTTGGGCGTGGCCTTCGCGGAACAACGGTTCCTTCATCGTGAAGTGTTGCATGACGGCGGCCAAAATCGGCGCTTTCAGATCGGTCCATTGAATCCGGTCGTTTTTCGTGACCGAAACAAAATCATTGCCGAAGAACACGCTCTGCACACCGTTGATCGCAAAGATGCGCATCGCCAGCGGTGATTTTTTGGCCGAAACTTCGTCCATAAATTCGGCCACGCCGGACTCCATGACGGTAACGCCCGGAATGAATTTCACGGTCGATGGGTTTGGCGTGTTTTCGGTCTGGATGAACATGAGGGATATCTAGGACGATGGTCCTTAAAAATCAAGGATTATACCCATTCGTTCCCTTGGGACTGTGCCTGCAATTGAATTTTAACACGAAGTACATGAAGACCATGAAAATCACAAAGCTTTTTAATAATCTTCGTGTGCTTCGTGTTAAATTATGGTTTGGACAATCACGGCCCTCGCCAGGATGACAGATATCGGGGAAAGGAATCCCCCTTCTCCCCCGTACAAAGAAAAATGCACACCAGGGTCTGGTTTTTTGACCGAACGGTCTATTTCAATCTCAGAAATTCGTGTATTGTGCTCCAACATAAGGCGCGAAAGACCTGTCCCTTTCGAAAGATTAAGATGACAAAACAAAGACTTATTTACCCAATTCTGTTCGCGGCCCTGCTCTCGGGCTGCTCTATGATCCCAGATTACGAACGCCCAAGCGCCGATGTCCCGGCGGGCTGGAGCGAGTCTTCGGCGTCCGAACCGACTCAGATCGCCAAGGATTGGTGGAAGAGTTTTAACAGCGCGGAACTAAACACGCTGATGAGCGAAGCGCTCGCGAAAAATAACGATCTCGGCGCGGCGATTCAGCGCGTGGAACAAGCCCGCGCAATCCTGCGCAGTTCCGGCGCGCAACTCCTGCCCTCCATCGATGCTTCGGGCAACGCGGGCTATAACAAAATCAACGTGCCAAGGGCCAACGACACATCCGACACCACGTATAACGCGGGCTTATCCGTCGGGTATGAACTCGATCTGTTCGGCATGAACCGCGCGGAAATCGCTTCCGATGAAGCCGATCTTGAGGCCAGCGAGTTTTCGCGTGATGCCACCGCTCTGGTGGTGATGAGCGATACGGCCAAAGGCTATTTTAACGTCCTTAACCTCGAAGAACGTTTGAAAATCGCCGACCAGAATTTGGAAAGTTCGAAAGAACTCCTGCGCATCGTTCAGGCGCGTTTTGATGCAGGCGCCACCACAGCGCTCGATGTCTCCCAACAAAAATCCTATCTGGCCAGTTCCGAAGCCGCCCGCGCCGCGATGGAATTACGCTTGAAAGTCGCAAGAAGCGCACTCGCCGTTCTCGTCGGCAAAGCGCCCTCTTCTCTGCAAATCGCAGGCAAAGATTTACGCACGCTGCCTGTGCCGCAAGTCGCGCCGGGCCAGCCCTCATCGTTATTGGAACGCCGCCCGGATATACGCAGCGCCGAAGCGAATTTGAAAGCCGCCAACGCCGATATCGGCGCGGCGCGCGCGGCCTTTTTCCCGCAACTCAATATCGGGCTTGATCTTGGCATAGCGGCCACGCCCATCGGCGATCCCGCGACCACGACAATCTCGCTTTTGTCGGGTCTCGTCGCGCCGATCTTCAAGGGCGGATTGCTCGAAGGCAATCTTGATTACACCAAGGCGCGTAAAGCTGAGCTTGTTGAGAACTACCGCAAGACAATTTTAACATCGTTCAAAGATGTCGAAGATGCGCTGGCTGGCGTAAAAACATCGCAGAGCCGCGAAACATCGCTCGAAACCGCGATGAACGAAGCCAAGAAAGCGTATGATTTATCCAAACAGCAATATGATGTCGGCTCTATCGACTTCCAGACGCTGCTCGATGCGCGCCGCACAATGCTCGCCGCCGAAGACACTTACATCCAGACGAAGAATGATCGCCTCGCTGCGTCCGTCGATCTGTACAAAGCGCTGGGTGGCGGCTGGGCGGAAAACACCGATGTCATTCCGATGAAGGCGCAAGCGCCTGCAGCCGCCCAATAAACAAAATTGCCATCCCGACAGGATGGCAATTCTTTGCTTAAAAAGATTCTAGCGATCCTATCAGCGACGTCCGCCGGGACCGAACAAACCTGATCCTTTAAGATTGGAATCTAGCGACAAAGGATTCCCATCTGGCCCCTGAAAAATAGGGAGAGGAGTGGCAGGAGGCAGAGATGCAACGCCCTGAAACGAGCCCCTAAGATTAACATTGGTTTCAATATCATTAGGCATAATGCACTCCTCCTTGCCTTATATATATTATTTTCATAACAAAAATACCATGCAAGTCTTAACAAAAGCAAAATCCAAGGCCGTGGAACGCATAGCCTTGACAAATTATGAATATAATCCTATATTGGGTGATGTTTTCACAACCCGCCTTCCAAACCCACACCCACCACGCTGTCATCCCCGCGGTCCTGCGAAGCAGGACACCAACGGCGGGGATCCGGCAAACCGGATGCCCACACAAGGCGGGCATGACAAATTCGGTTAATCCTGACCAAAACCACCCGCGCGTTTCAAATTCCGCGGAACGAACTGAACAGACTTCATGGAAAATCAACAACTTAAGTTTTTGCTTAAGCACGGAGGCCCGAAAAAACCGGCAAAACGAACTGATAAATCGCGACACAACCCCCACCCCACGCTTACATGCGATTTTCCTCGCCAAAAAACCCCGGATTCCTGTATGGTCCGCGCCATGAAAGACACTGCCCATAAACCCTCCCCCAAGATAGGCATGATAAGCCTCGGCTGCCCCAAGGCATTGGTCGATTCCGAACGGATTTTGACCAAGCTGCGGTCCGAGGGTTACGAAATGTCGGGCAAATACGATGACGCGGATGTCGTCATCGTAAACACGTGCGGGTTCCTCGATTCCGCCAAGGAAGAATCGCTGGATGCCATCGGCACGGCGATGAAACAAAACGGCCGTGTCATCGTCACGGGCTGCATGGGTAAAGAACCCGAATTCATCATGAACAAGTTCCCCGATGTGCTGGCCGTCACCGGCGCGCATCAGTATGAACAGGTTGTGAATGCCGTACACGACGCCGTGCCGCCGCTGCACGATCCGTTTATGGACCTCGTCCCGCCCGAAGGATTGAAACTCACGCCGCGCCATTACGCGTATCTGAAAATCTCCGAAGGATGCA
Source organism: uncultured Micavibrio sp. (assembly GCA_964539025.1). GTDB lineage: Bacteria > Pseudomonadota > Alphaproteobacteria > Micavibrionales > Micavibrionaceae > Micavibrio_A. The sequence goes on along the minus strand of CAZIFA010000001.1, from coordinate 366,104 downwards.
ATAACCGCTGTTCGTTCTGCATCATCCCGTCCTTGCGCGGCGATCTGGTTTCGCGCCCGATCCATCATGTGATCGCCGAAGCCGAGAACCTCGCACGCGCGGGCGTCAAAGAACTGCTCGTGATTTCACAAGATACGTCGGCGTACGGCGTCGACCTGAAATATCAGGAATTCGGATGGAAGGGCAAGAAGTGGGCGACGAAGTTTCAAGATCTATGCGAAGCGCTGGGCGAACTCGGTATCTGGGTGCGTCTGCACTACGTCTACCCCTACCCGCATGTCGATAAAGCCATCCCGCTGATGAACGAAGGCAAAATCCTGCCCTATATCGACATCCCGTTCCAGCACGCACACCCGGAAGTGTTGAAACTCATGCGCCGCCCCGCGCATCAGGAAAAAACGGTCGAGCGCATCAAGAACTGGCGCGTGATGTGCCCCGATCTCACCATCCGATCCTCCTTCATCGTCGGCCATCCCGGTGAAACCGAAGAGCATTTCCAGTATATGCTGGACTGGCTCGAAGAAGTGCAGCTCGACCGCGTCGGCGCATTCAAATACGAACCTGTTGCGGGCGCAAAATCGAACGAGATTGAGTTGCAAGTGCCCAAAGAAGTGACCGAAGAACGCTTCGAACGCTTCATGGCCGTCCAGCAAAAGATCAGCGCCGACAAGCTGCAAAAGAAAGTCGGCAAAACCATCAACGTTATCATCGATGAAATCGGCGAAGACGGCGGCGCGGACGCGCGCTCCGAAGGCGACGCGCCAGAGATCGACGGCAAAGTTTACCTGCGCGATGCCGGCCATCTAAAACAAGGCGACATCATTAAAGCCACCATTGAAGACGCCGACGATTACGACCTTTTTGGCGTACCGGCTGGGAGTTAAAGCATGGGTTCTTTAGCGCAGGCAATCATCGATACGGCGTATAATCTTTCCATTAAGGAAGAAGCAACTAAATACCGCTTTGCTGAGATGTTTCTGCATGCTGTAAAAGACAAAGTGAATCGCGACCAAGCTGGTGATTCTCTTATGCACGCCGTCGGCATGCTTAAGGACGTGTGTTTACTTGCCCCCGATGTCAAAAAAGCAATACGTTTTACGATAGATCAGAACGTAGCTGATGCGATACAAAAAATGAACAAAACACCAGAGGAAACTATACTTAAAGCCCTCAAATTTGCCGAACCTCCGCACAATCCAACATGGATAGAATTTTCTTTACCCGGGGACAGCCTAAGAGTTGGTTGGCTAATTAAAAAGCAAGACGATGGGATGCATATTAAATACGCTCAATCGTTCGCAACAACTAACCATATGCCACTTTATGAAGATGGGGCATATCACACAGTGGTTACACCCGATGGCTTTCGCATGGTTAATCAACGGCTGGTCAGCTTATCTCCACGAAGATATGAACCTGAAGGCCCCGCTGGCTATGTGAATCGCATTTGTGTGCCAGCACTAAGCGCGCTTTTTCTGTTAAACAGCCGCTCCAAAATTCTAAAGGTAGAACCTCCCGAAGATGATTTTGAGAAAATCAACCGAAAACGCCGCAAAAACGGAAAAGAAGAAAAGGTTTCATTAAACACAATTCGTTTTGACATTGCCCGCGTAATACGTGGAGGAATGTCCGCAACAGAAGCCGCCCGTGAAATGGCCGCCGCCCTCGTTAGAGGACATTTCAAGGTTCGCCAGACGGGTGTGTTTTTCTGGTCACCTTTCGTTCGCAGTGCGCGTAACGAAGAACATAAACAAGAAGTTTATAAAATGGAGCTAGGACAAGAGAGGCGAGAAGTTACTGCAAGCGGCCCTACGATGTTGCCACAATAATAAAACAACTTAGAAAAGAGTGTAATTATGACTGCAAACTTGACACTGCAACACAAAGAATCTTCTACTATCAAGCCGCTGCGCGACCGCACCGCCGAAGAACACGCCCAATGGCTGCTTCGCGGCTTGAGAGAATATTTATTAGAAGGAAAAGGTCGCCGCGCTTTTCCCGAAGAAGAAATCGTCCATAAAATCGACCTGCGCGACACAACGATCGAGGACAATTTGGCCGATGCCTATGAAGCACTCCCCGTTGAAAGCCGCGATGCCTTCCGGGATGGATGTTTCGAAGCCTTGATCAGCCTGAATTTTTACAACAATCAGGACGCGCAGATTGCGACATCCATCATGCGTCTATGCGCCCATATCAAAGCCGTGGGCGCCGTCGATGTTATTGCTGAAAAGAACTTCGGCAACTTTGCTGAAAGACTTAAATCGCCTATGCACTATTTCACCTACGATGTAAAACGCGAACTTTCCTATGAAAAAATTAGATCCCGCGAACAAAGTGAAGATGTATTTGCGCAATGGCTTTTCGATACAGCCAAAGAAGCCTGCGAAACAGATTTAGGTTCCAGCAATATCCATGAATTCTTATCTAGCGTCTTTAAAAACGATGTTCACATGGAAGCTCGCCCCAATTTCCGGCGCGGATGCCTTCAGGCGATAACCATGCTTCACCCATTCACACATGCAAAAGGCGTTATGGCGCTGAGAAAGCTGGCCCAGGACATCGAAGCCGTTGAACATCCCGGAAAATTTTTCACGATCCGTATGGCTCGTGGCCTGCATAACGTTTAAAAGAAGGAAAAGTAAAATGAGAAAAGAAATAGATCTAAGTGCATTCGCAAGAACAAACGACATTGTGGACATGTCATGTTTCATGAAAAACAAGGATGCAGGCAATTTTGCCGCATGGATGCTCCGGCAGATTGAAGGATACTGTGCACGATCCGCACCGATTTGCGACATTACCACAGCCTTGGTCAATGCCTTTATAGTAACACCGGTAGAAAAGCGTCATAGTTTCCGCGCAGGCATTGAGATGGCGTATGCACAGGTTACGGCCCCCGCCCCCAAGAAGGAAGAAATTTCGGCAGCCACTGATGAAGCGGAACGGCTTAGAATACTCCTTCTCGATCAGGATAAGGAGAAGCCCGCTTGGAAAACGGATGCCAAAACGGTTCTTCTGCGCGTTAAATCCGCCACAGAAGTAGGCAGCCCGGCTTCTCGGCAAACAGCGCCCGTGGCTTCATATCAATAGCTGATGACCTCTAGCAGCGGCATCCTGATCGGCCCCAAATCCTCTTTTCCTTAATAAATGGCTTTGCTATAGTCCGGCTATGTTGGGGGATATGTTCAGATATGTAAGTTTTGCACCCGTCGTTCCGCTCGTTGCTGCGGCGGGACTTTCGGCATGCTCACCTGCCTCCGATCAGCCAAACGCCGCAGAACGTCAGAACAACGGCAAAACACTTATCAATAAAATTACAATACTCCAAAACTCTTATGGCCATACGTCCCATATCGCCGAAATCTATAACGAAGAGATAGACGATTACAAAAAAGGCAAGATCGCCAGCCGCGGCAATTGGGGCACCAATGCGGAGCGCGACGATTTCGATCTCCAGATGGAATTACAGAGCCAATTGCAAAAAACAAGCTTTGGCTTATTGAACACCCCGGATTTAATCCAAGTGGTTTCCAAAAATTATAGCTCGAAACATTACAAGGAAGGCAACCGCGCACCGCTATACAGGGTAAAAGATTTCGATCATGAAGTCGGCCCGATTGCCATCAGATTTCAAGCAGAAAAAAACAGGGTTTCGGCAAAATGTGTCGTTTCCTACCTATCCAGAAGTCACAACGGCGAAGCGTGGATCAAAGCGTTTTTGCACCACGATGACGACACACGCAAAATAACACCGCCGATGGAATTCAAAGACGATTTCATCCAGTTCATCCGCTACCATGAATTCGCCCATTGTATGGGCGCGGATGAAACGCAGGCGGATATGATCGCCGTAAAACTGATGCTGCTGGAAAATCCCGATAAGGAAAGAACGCTGCAATTCGCCAAAATCATCATGGCGATCAGGGGCGCCACAGCGATCTATGGGATAGCTGAAAAACAAAAGCCCTATTACGGCACCGTCATGGCTATCAATTCGGCCATTGAGGAATTCAAGGCATATGGCCGCATCCCGTTGACCCGTACGCAGATATGGACGCAGGCGCTCGACAGACATCCCGCTTATGCCGACAATATGCAGCCTATTTTAGAGAGAATGAAGGGGGACAATATCGTTATATCAAGAGATCATGCTGGCATGGCTGCTCTCCTTCGCGGTATCACATCCGGTTTAAAAACCGACGCCCAGATAATAACGGCACGGACACTGGCTGACGGCGCTGACCGCCTCAGCAGGATTGTCGAAGACCTGCCTAGGGTTAGGACGCTATGGAAGCCACGCGTATTTACGTTAGACATTACATTGCCGGTGACACCATGAAAGCCACTCTCGCACTCACCGCCGCGTTCGCAATCACCGGCTGCGACTTACAAGAGCAGCATAATGACCCCGTAGAAAAACTGGCGGAAATCCATACATTGTACAACGCGCAGGGGCAAAGCTCGCGCGCCACCATTGTCTATAATGAGTCATTTGAATCCTTTTTTGAAAAAAGAGCCAAGGGCAAAGGTTACAAGGGCGATCGTCTTGAATCCATGCTCCACTCGCACGTTGCCAACCATCTAAAACACAACGGCTTTGACAAAGCGAGCGCCAACAAAACAGCCAAAGATATTATCGAAGGTTTCCGGCCCTATATTCACGCCGAAATACAACTGCCCGCCACCGCCGTGTCTGAAAACATATGGCAGAATATCTGGGCCGCAAAGCCTATACCATCGCCAGAATGCACCGTCACGCAGTTGGCAAGCGTCTATGAAACCCAGCAATGGGCCAAGAATTTTGTTCGCATGGATGAAGACAAGCGCCACTGGAAAATCCCACATAATTTCGAGAAAGAAATTTTTGAATTTACGCGCGATCACGAACTGGCGCATTGCATGGGGGCGAACGAACAACAGGCCGATAAAGTTGCGGCAAAACTATTGCTGAAACGGCATCCGGACAAAGCCAAGGCACTTGCCTTCCTTGAACTTATGAAGGCGGTCCGGACCATGGACTCTTTCGGGCAAATAAACCGTGATTATCATGGAACACTCTTGGCGATCGACCGCGTTATAAAGGATTTCAAGATAAAAAAGACGATCCCGCAAAGCGCAGAGGAAATATGGTCCGAAGCATTGGAACGGCCCAATTTCGGCGCAGAACATGTCGCCGATCTTTTGAGAACCTTCCGCGTACAAAAAGACCTCGTCCGCCATCGTAATTTTAATGGCATGGCAGAGTTTTTAAGCAAGGAAGCAATCTCCATGGAACACGGCCCGCGAAAAGAAGTCGCGGCCACGATGGTGGATGGGTTTCGTTTCCTAGGGAGCATTGTACAAGGGCCTGCGCCATGAGCATGCGTCTCGCCGTCGCCCCCGCCCTCACCGCCGCGTTTGCGATGATGTCATCGCCGGCCACCGTCAACGCGCATCCCCCCGACATCATCGCCGACGACGTAACCCAGGAAGATGTGGCCGCATTGACCGAATTTCTGGTGCTGCGCAACGCAAAGGGACAGGAATCGAAAGTTGTCATTATCACCAATGAACGTTGGGACGCGTATTGGCAAAAGAAAATGAAAACCGCTGCCGGATGGGAACAGCATAAAAGCACCAATGGAATGGACAATCAATTACTCGATCACCTTGCAGCAAAAGGAATCGGCAATCCCCACTACTTCGCCATGAATGTCATGAGTGCCTATAGTCCCTCCACGGGTTATCAGCATTTCGCCACCTATCCCTACCAACGCAATTCTGTAAAGGAAGGCGAAAATTGGGTATCGAAATTCATAGGTCCGATGGCGATATCCCTGAACAATCCAAACCTGGAAAATTTGGTGCGGGATGCCAGCCCGTTTTGCACTGTAGTCTTGCTCCCCACCGTGCATGACGGACAGGCATGGACGAAATCGTGGCTGGGAATAGAACAACAAAGCGAGCGCACTGTATATTTGCCTCGCGAATATGGTTCCGAATTTGTAAAGCTCATCCGCCACCACGAGTTGGGGCACTGCATGGGATTGAACGAAGTCCGGGCTGACTACGCGGCTGCGACGCTCTTGCTTAAGGAAAGCGGGAACATTGGAAAGACGCTGGAGTTTCTTTCTCTGATTCGATCAATGCGCGCCGTTTATACGCTTTACCCCGGTATGGCTGAAAAATACTATGGAACCTTCCTAGCCATCGACCTTGCGGTAAGGGAATTTAAAATGAACGGCAACAAGGTGCCACATACCCAAGAACAGATATGGTCGATTGCCGCTCAACTCCAGATGTTCGATACCAGTGGGATTGATGCTCTCAAAAACAGAATTCGTAAACACGAACCCGAAATGCTACCCGAAAGAAATTACAACGGCTTGGCCGATCACTTTATACGGAATTTCAAAAACTATGAGGGGAGTGAAAAAAAGATCGCGACTGAAATGATCAAGAGTTTACGCACACTCGCTGTTGTTGCGCCCATGGGTCCATCCGACACGTCTGGCCTGCAGTTTGCGCCGATACCCCGATATAATCCCCATTATTTCGGACTAAAGACATCTCCATAAAAAAAACCCCGCCGTGAAGCGGGGTTTTGAACTTATGTGAAAGCGAAGCGCTTAATGGCCGCAACCGCAACCATGGCTGCCGCATCCGCCGCTGCCTTTTTTGGTGCCTTCGTCTTTTTTATCCGTTGAGGGTTTTTTCGTGTCTGTGGACATTAACGTCTCTCCTTTTAAAAACTGGTGTCTGGCATGGTAACAATTCTACATCCAATGCCTTAACGAACAATATAGAGAATGGCCATAGAAAGGCAAGACCGTGCTGAAAACACCGTTACATTCCAATCACTTGACCCTTAAAGCCAAAATGGCCGAATTCGCCGGATACGATATGCCCATCCAGTATGAGGCCGGCGTTTTGACCGAACATAACTGGACGCGCGAGCATTGCGGGATTTTCGATGTCTCGCATATGGGGCAAGTCACGCTCGAAGGCACAGGCGCCGCCGCGTTCTGGGAAAAGCTCACGCCATCGGCAATTTCCAAACTCGGGCATGGCGTTGCCAAATATTCCGTGCTGACCAATGAGCAAGGCGGGATCATCGATGACCTGATCATCACGCGGCTTTCGGATAACAAGTTTTTCGCCGTAATCAATGCCGGATGCAAGGACAAGGATATTGCATGGTTCCGCAGCAATCTTGACGCAGGCCTTGATTTCAAAATTCTGGATGACCGCGCCCTTCTCGCGCTGCAGGGGCCAAAGGCGGAATCCGTGCTGCGCGATGTGTTGAAAATCGATGCAGCAAATCTGGGCTACATGCGTATCATGCAAGAAGGATGGTATTTCATCTCGCGCCTCGGCTACACCGGTGAAGACGGCTTTGAAATCAGCGTTCCTAATGATAAAGCCGCAGCAATCTGGGATCAATTCGTGCAGCATAAGGATGTGAAACCGATCGGATTAGCCGCGCGGGATTCATTGCGCCTCGAAATGGGCTATCCGCTCTATGGTCATGACATCAACGCCGACACATCGCCTGTCGAGGCCGATCTCGTGTGGGTCATGGGCAAGGACCGCGATGGTTATGTGGGATCGAAACCCATCCGCGCGCAACTCGCCAGCGGCCCGTCACGTTTGAGAGTTGGGATAAAACTAACCGACAAAGGCGTGGCCCGCGAAGGCGCGGAAATCTATTCAACGTCGGGGCAAAAACTTGGGGATTTAACCTCGGGCGGCTTCTCGCCGACCTTGAACGCCTCTATCGGCCAAGGTTATGTTGATAGCAAGCTAGGAAAAATCGGGGATGAAATTCTGGTTCGCGTGCGCGGCCGGGATATCAAGGGCGTTTTGGCGGCCATGCCGTTCGTACAGCCCCGCACGAAAAAAACCACCCCTGCAATGTCATCCTCCGGCTCGACCGGAGGATCCATGAAAAGGGCGCAATAAGAATGGATCCCCCGATCAAGTCGGGGGATGACACTCAGAAGATTAGGAGTAAAAAGAATGAGCAACGTAAAATACACAAACGACCACGAATGGATCAAAGTCGAGGGCGACACGGCCTGGATCGGCATCACGACCTATGCCCGCCACGCGCTGGGCGACCTCGTTTATCTGGAATTACCGGAAAACGGCCGCAAGGTGAAAAAGGGCGATAATTTCGCCGTGGTCGAGAGCGTCAAGGCGGCTTCCGAAATCTACACGCCCGTCTCCGGCGAGATTGTTGCGGTCAACGATAATCTTCAGGACAATTTGGATGATCTGAAAGAGGACCTCAACAAGGGCTGGATCATCAAAGTGAAGATGTCCTCACCCGCAGAGGCCGAAGGCCTGATGGATCAAGCGGCGTACGAGAAATTCACGGAGAGTTTGAGCTAATGAGATATCTGGCCCTCACCGCGCAAAACCGCAAAGATATGCTGCAGCAAATCGGCGCGGCATCAGTGGACGATCTATACAAAGACGTTCCCAAATCCGCGTTTATGAAGGGCCTCGCCAACCTCCCCGCCCATATGGGCGAACTCGAGATCGAGCGTAAACTTGCGGGCTATGCCAACATGAACCAAGCGGCGGGCGCTGGGCCGTTCTTCCTTGGCGCGGGATGCTATTTCCACCATGTGCCGAGCACCGTCGATTACATTATCCAGCGCAGCGAATTCCTCACGGCCTACACACCCTACCAGCCGGAAATTGCACAAGGCACGCTGCAGGTGATCTATGAATACCAATCGATGATCGCGCTACTCACGGGACAGGAAGTTGCGAACGCATCCCTTTACGATGGAGCCACCGCGATGGCGGAAGCGGCCCTGATGGCGATGCGCATCATGAAACGCAGCAAAGTCGTCTACGGATCGGCCATCCACCCGCATTATCACGAGGTTTTAAATTCATACCTGAACAATATCGGGGCCGAACATTCCGCACATGATGGCGCGCTCGATGACAAGACCGCCTGCGTCATTGTGCAATCGCCGGACTTTTACGGCAATGTTCACGCCTACGCCGACTGGCGCAAGAAGTGCGATGAGACCGGCGCGCTGCTGATCGTCGTCGTCAATGAAATCCTGTCCTTGGGTCTGCTCCCCGCGCCTGTCGAGGCGGACATCGTCTGCGGCGAGGCGCAATCGATTGGTGTGGCCATGTCTTACGGCGGACCGCATCTGGGCTTCTTTGCCGCCCGTGAAAAATTCATCCGTCAAATGCCGGGTCGCTTGTGTGGCCTCACTGTCGATGCCGATGGCAATCGCGGTTTCGTGCTCACACTTTCGACCCGCGAGCAGCATATCCGCCGCGAAAAGGCGACCTCGAACATCTGCACAAACCAAGGGCTTTGCGCCCTCGCCTTCACCGTCCACATGGCGCTTCTTGGCGAAGACGGGTTCAAGACGCTTGCCCGTCTCAACCATGAACGCGCTTGCGCGCTGGCCGATGCCTTGGCGAAAGTGCCGGGTGTGAAGATCGAAAACCAAAGCTTCTTCAATGAATTTACGATTGCGGTACCAAAAGATGCCGCAAAAATCGTGCAGCAACTGGCAGACAAAGGGATTATTGCTGGCTATCCATCCGGTAAGGACAAGATCGTCGTCTGCGCGACCGAAGTCACGAGCGATGAGGATATCGCGGCCTTTGCCGCCGCGTTGACAGCGGTGATTGCATGACCAAGCCAGCCCTCAACACGCCCGCCAACGATGTTAAGAGTGAACCGAAAATGGATTTGAACCGCGGCCTACATTACGACGAGAACCTGCTCTGGGAAAAAGGCCGCTCGGATCATCCAGGGGTCGATCTACCCAAGCCAAAGAACACAGCCCTTCGCACGGGTCAGAAGGCGCGTGACTCTGTCGGCCTTGCGCAAGTGAGCGAGCCCGAAGTGGTGCGCCATTTCGTGCGCCTGTCCACCAAGAACTATTCCATCGATTCAGGATTCTTCCCGCTCGGCTCATGCACCATGAAGCATAATCCGCGGCTGAACGAGAAGATAGCAAGACTTCCCGGCTTTGGGCAGATCCACCCGTTGCAGCCGGCCTCCACCGTTCAGGGCGCGCTCAAAGTGATGTTCGAACTGCAAGGCTGGCTCTCGGAATTGACCGGACTTCCCGGCGTTTGCCTCACCCCTGCTGCGGGAGCCCATGGCGAACTGGCTGGCATCATGACCATCGCCCGCGCCCATGAGATGAAGGGCAACAAGCACAAACGCGTGATCCTCGTCCCTGACTCGGCGCACGGCACCAACCCAGCCACCGCCGCCATGTGCGGGTTCGAACTTCGGGTCATCCCGACGCAGGCCACAGGGCGCGTTACGGTCGAGGCTTTCAAGACGGCGCTCGGCGATGGCAAGGATGTCGCGGGCATGATGGTGACCAACCCGAACACCTGCGGCCTGTTTGAAAGTGACATCCAAACCATCTCAAAACTGCTTCATGACGCGGGCGGATACTTCTATTGTGACGGGGCAAATTTCAATGCCCTGGTCGGGAAAATCAGACCCGCTGACTTTGGCGTTGACGTGATGCACATCAATTTGCACAAGACGTTTTCGACCCCCCATGGCGGCGGTGGCCCCGGCTCCGGACCCATCTGCGTCACAAAAGAGCTTCAACCTTTCGTGCCAAATCCTGTCGTTTTATACGAAAACGGATCGTATCGTTTAGAAGAAAATTCGGAGCGAAGCAGTGCTTGCGGCCGTATCAAGGGCTTCCAAGGCCAGTTCGGCATGCATATCCGTGCACTGACTTATATGATGTCCCATGGGTCGGATGGACTTCGTCAGGTTTCCGAGGACGCGGTGCTCAACGCCAATTACATACTTTCGCAATTAAAACAGGATTATAACGTCCCCTATGCCGGGCCTTGCATGCATGAATGCCTGCTCACCGACAAGACGCAAAAAGACGTCGGCGTAACCACACTTGATATCGCCAAGACACTCATTGAATTCGGCTTCCACCCCATGACCGTTTACTTCCCGCTGGTGGTTCAGGGCGCCATGCTGATCGAACCCACCGAGACCGAGAGCAAAGAGTCACTGGATCGGTTCATCCGGGTCATGAAAAAGATCGCCTCCGATGTCCGGTCCGGAGATGTGGATAAGTTTCATAGTTACCCACAGTCGGCCCCAGCGCGTCGCCTCGATGAGGTAAAAGCGGCGCGTGAACCGACCCTCCGCTGGAAAGCATGATATGACAAAAATTGCCGTTGCGCCAATTTTGACCCTGCTGACCCTAACCCTCCTTCTGGGCGGATGTGGCGGAACAAAATACAGCAAAGCCCCGGTCACGCCACAGCCGATGAATTGCGCGGGCAATATTCCGGCGCAAGTGACCCTCTATTCCCCGTCCGAGGCAAAGCTGACCTTCGAGGACAAGAGCTATGAGCTTAACCGGATCGAAACCGCGTCCGGAATCAAATACGGCAATTCGGACATCAGCTATTGGAACAAAGGCATCGACGCCATGATCATCCGCAAGGATGGCTCTACGACCACCTGCACCTATATCCCCAAAACCGGGCTATAACGCGCCGCCATGTCATCCCGGAAGTTATGTCGAGCTAGGGCCGTAGGCCCTTAGCAAGACTTGCTATCCGGGATATTCATCTCAAAATCTGCATACGATCCCGGATAAATTCCTTCGGAATTTTCCGGGATGACAGTTTAGGAATGAGGGGATGACGTCGTGATTAAAAAAGTTCCTTGTCACCAAAACACCACTGTGGACAAACAGCCCCCGTTGCTGGATTAACGGCCAGACTCTCCCCACAATTTCCCTAGTTTTCTATGTCGATTCGGCGTTCGCTGGTTTCTTCCTTTTCTTTGGGTTCATGTGAAAAGCAAACTTCTTCTAGCCGCGATAGCGGCGCTGGTTCTTCCTTCCCTGGCTGCCTGTGGCGGCACGGGGCGGGAAGAATTGGCGACTTCGGTCCCCGATATGTTCCCGATGGCATCCGACCCGCCAGATTCCGCGCTGGTCGCGTCCATCAATCAATATCTCGATGAACAAAAAGGCCCGAAAAACTCGCAGTATGAATATGTCCGCGCAGATCTGAACGGCGACGGGCGGCGCGAAGGACTGGTGCTGTTCAACCTCCCCCACAGCTATTGGTGCGGGTGGGGCGGTTGCACACTCGCCGTGTTCGAAGCGGGCGATCAAGATTTCAGGATGATGTCCCGCACGGAACGCATTCGCGGGCCGCTCGTGATCGGCGAAACAAGAACCAACGGCTGGGATGATATCGGCGTGCGCGTATCGGGCACGAACAACGCCGACCAGAATGTCTTGCTGACGTTCGATGGCAGGGCCTATCCGGCCAGCCCGCTCACCGAAGATATTATTCCCTATGATCTCGCCTCAATCGGCGGAATGCGTATTTTCCCTTAAGCCGCTCTGGACAGCAGGTTTGAAAGCACGGATTTAAGCGTGCGTTCTTCCGATGGCATGTCGTCGAAGATTTTCACAGCATGTTCCATGATCTCACGATCAGCCTTCGTGGCCGATATGCGATTCAGGAAGTCCTGCTCCCGCGCATCGAAATCACCGTCCGACCACGCGATGGCGCGGGCGAAACGAAAAAAATCTTCCTTGTCGCGCGGATTGGTTATCCCGTCATAGGCCTTGCCTATATCAAAAGGCGAGCGCGCATCTTCGGCGAGCTGCACGGCTTGTGCGATGCTCATCGGCAGGTTTTTCGTGTTCTCGACGATGAAATTGATCTCATGAGGTTGAACGACATTATCGGCATGGATCATCGCCACCACCGCCCGCCACATGTTAAACCGGCTATCGCTTATGCCCATGGAATCCCCTCTTCTTTGCCCATCTTACAAGATCGCCGCTTAAAATTCCCTTCTCGCCTTGCATTTGATCCTAAAAAGATGTAGAACAAAACAAGAACATATGGAGGCGGCGTGAGCGTATTGCGAAAACCTGAAGAGATAGGACTCGGCACGCTGTTCCTAGACCTGAACAGTTATTTCGCCAGCGTCGAACAAAACGAGCGGCCCGAACTGCGCGGCAAGCCCGTGGCCGTGGTGCCGATGATGACGGATGCGACCTGCGCGATTGCGGCCAGCTATGAGGCCAAAGCTTACGGCGTCCGCACAGGCACGAAGATTTACGATGCCAAGCGCATGTGCCCTCACCTTCGACTCGTCCTCGCCCGCCACGATATCTACACGCAATATCACCACAGGATTTTAGAGGCGACGGATAAGCATGTGCCGATCACGAAAATCTGGTCGATCGACGAATTCCACTGCGATTTGATGGGCCGCGAAAAAGAACCAGACAACGCCATAGCTCTCGCCAACAGGATCAAGCGGCAAATCTGGAAAGATGTCGGCCCCGCCATCAATTGTTCCATCGGGATTGCGCCCAATTCGTTTTTGGCCAAGGTGGCGACCGATATGCAAAAACCTGACGGCCTCGTTTTGCTGCGCCCGGAAGACTTGCCGGGGCGGTTGTTCGATTTAAACCTCACCGACCTGCCGGGCATCAATGTGCGCATGGAAGAGCGGCTTTATAAGGGCCACATTCGCAGCATAGAAGATTTGTGGTGCACAACACCCAAACAAGCCCGGGCCATCTGGGGCAGCGTTGGCGGCGAGAAATTCTGGTACTGGCTGCATGGATATGACATTCCGCATCTCGAAACGAACCCCTGCATGGTCGGCCATTCCCGTGTGCTCGACCCCGATATGCGCGTGCCGGAAAAAGCGCGGCTGATGACGCGGCGGTTGTTGTTCAAAGCCGCGATGAGATTGCGGCGAAAAGAGTTCCACGCGGGCGCATTATCACTGGGCGTTCGCCTGCTCGACGGGCGCAAATGGACGGGCGATTTACGCTTCTTTGCTGCGCAGGATTTTTTCACTTTCATGCAGAATCTGGACGATATGTGGGCGACAATGACATACGAATATTTTGGCCGTGCGCCAGAACAAATGCCGCGGCAAATGCTGTTCAAGAAGGTCTCGATTGTGCTGCACGATCTGCAAAAGAACGGCGCGATCACCGACGATTTGTTCAACACGGAAATCGCCGAAACCAAGAAAATTATGGGGCGGCGAGAATCTCTTTCTGACGCCATGGAAAAGCTGAACAAGAAATACAAGAACGACGCCGTATCGCTGGGCATCGTTCCGCAGACACTGGCTGGTCATGTGGGAACAAAGATCGCCTTCTCCCGCGTCCCTGACATGGAAGAGTTTACGGACTGACGCTCCGCGCGCCTGATTTTCGAAACGGGTCAGATTTCGACTTATCCCAAACGATCGTATCGAAATATGCTTGGTTTTCTTTGCCTTTCCAGCCAAAAACACTCCTTTTCAGGGGTAGATTTTCTCATCCAAATTTGAGATAAACCTGCCATGAGCTTGAAACCTATTCATATTATCGGCGCCGGACTCGCGGGATCCGAAGCCGCATGGCAAGTTGCCCAGATGGGCGTGCCTGTCGTCCTGCACGAGATGCGCGGCGAAAGTGGCGGACGCATGACCGACGCACACAAGACCGATGGGTGCGCAGAACTGGTCTGCTCCAACTCTTTTCGTTCCGATGACATGCATTACAATGCGGTCGGCTTGTTGCACGAGGAGATGCGCCGTAGCGAATCTCTGATCCTCTCCGAAGGCGATAAAGCCGCCGTGCCCGCGGGCGGAGCACTCGCCGTGGATCGCGACATATTTTCAGCCAAAGTCACAGAGAAACTCACGAGTCATCCCCTGATAACGATACGACGTGAACATATCGATTTTCCACCCGATGACTGGGATAGTGTCATCATCGCAACAGGCCCTTTGACATCAAATGAACTCGCGATGCGCATACGTGAGATAGGCGGCGAAGAACAGCTCGCCTTCTTCGATGCAATCGCTCCTATCATCCATAAGGACAGTATCGATTTCGATACGGCATGGATGCAGTCGCGTTACGATAAAAGTGGGCCGGCTGGCACGGGATCTGATTACATCAACTGTCCGTTCACAAAAGATCAGTACCTACTGTTTATCAATGAACTTTTGGCAGCAGAGAAAACAGAGTTTAAAGAATGGGAAACCAACACGCCCTACTTCGAAGGGTGCATGCCGATCGAGGTCATGGCATCACGTGGCGTAGATACGCTACGCTATGGACCGATGAAACCGGTCGGGCTTATCGATCCAACTTCCGGAAAACAACCTTACGCCGTAGTCCAACTTCGCCAGGACAACGCGCTCGGCACGCTTTACAACATGGTCGGCTTCCAGACCAAAATGAAATACGGTGAACAGACGCGCGTCTTGCGCCTGATCCCCGGCCTGCAGAATGCGGAGTTCGCGCGACTTGGTGGATTGCACCGGAACACCTTCATCAATTCCCCGCGTCTTTTGAACGGAATGTTGCAATTAAAAGCGATGCCGCGCATCCGTTTCGCAGGGCAGATCACAGGCTGCGAGGGATATGTCGAATCCGCCGCCGTCGGATTGATGGCAGGACGTTTTGCTGCATGCGAAAGGCTTGGTATATCGATCTCCGCGCCACCTGTCACCACCGCGATGGGATCGATCATTTCGCACATCACGGGCGGCGGCAATGCGGATACGTTTCAGCCGATGAACGTCAATTTCGGATTGTTCCCGCCCATCGCCGACCCGGTCGGTATCAAAGGCAAAGACAAGGCCCGCGAGAAGAAAAAGATGATGTCGCTGCGCGCGCTCAATGACATCGATCAATGGCTCAATGGGTTCAAGCAAGCGCGGGCCGCGTGATGCGCCATGACATCGGGCGCAGCGTATCGAAATTAGATTCCGATACCTCCATTCCTTAAATTTGACGACGACATTCACGCGCAAATTGCGTCACGCATGACACGAAAATGCATCATGCAATTTGCGATGCGTTGAAAATTGAAAAATTTTCTTATCAAAGAGAGTTATGGTTTTAAAACATCATGCGCAGCGCCAAAAATGGTGGCGGCGTCTGCATTATGGGCATAAATACATTCATACCATTTTTTTCAAATCGATCCAGATAGATAAACGTCATTCTTTGCATACGTGAAAGATAGGCAGAATCAGGCTTCCGATACGATTCAATTTTTGCATGCATTAACTGTAAAATCTCAACGATCTCTGTTTTATAATTGAAATCTATTATTTTTTTTGATGTTAGATTTTTCTCATTCAACATGTCTTGTGGAAGCAAACATCTTCCTTGCGAGAGCAATAATGGAACATTGCGTATCGCTTCAAAAAGCCCGAAATTCGTCGATATTTGTCGAATTTCATCATCATTTGCCGATTCTCCAACTATTTTGAGCGCTAGACGGCTTAAAGGCGTCGTCGTAAAGTCGCAATAGTTTTTCAGACCTTCAAAATTTGCGGGCGCGACATCTTCCAGATCAAATTCGCGGGCGTATAACAGCGCTTCGAAATATTCAAACGGCAAAGTGCCGTTATGGATGAGCGGCGCGAGTGTGGATAAAATCGGAATCTGTCCACCGGCGCCGCCATCGTAAATTTTGGTCAACTCATCACGCCACCATTGCAGGCGGATCAGGCCAAGCCGTGTTTCGGAAACCATCGAGCGATTTCTGACCAACTCGTGATTGAACAAAAATAGCACCCACAAAGCGGGCCGCACAGCGGCCGGGGCAAAAAGGCTTAACAGGTAGCGGTCCGGGTCGGATTTTTTGAGGTCCGAGGCCAGAAAAGATGCGGGTTCCACCACGATCCATCCTTGAGAAATTGAACAAAAGCTATAGGTTAGGCATTAGCATTTTAAGACCACATATTAAAGCAGGAGATTTTTATGGCTTTCGAACTCCCCAAACTCCCCTATTCCTATGACGCGCTAGCACCATATATGAGCGCCGAGACGCTGGAATTCCACCATGACAAACACCACCAGGCCTATGTCACCAAAGCGAACGAGTTGATCGCGGGCACGGGCCTCGAAAAACTGAGCCTCGAAGAGGCGATGGTTGCGGCGTTCAAGGACAAATCCAAAGCGGGCCTGTTTAATCAACTTGGCCAGCATTTCAACCATATCCATTTCTGGCACTGGATGAAGAAAGGCGGCGGCGGCTCCAAAATCCCCGGCAAGCTGGAAGCGCAAATTTCCAAAGACCTTGAAGGGTTTGAAGGCTTTAAAAAGAAATTCATCGAGGCGGGCACGACGCAGTTCGGTTCCGGCTGGGCTTGGCTCGCGATGGATAATGCCAGCGGCAAGCTCGAGATCGTCAAAACACCGAACGGTGAAAACCCTGTTGTGCTAGGCAAAACTGCCCTGCTCGGCGTCGATGTTTGGGAACACTCTTATTATATAGACTACCGCAACGCCCGCCCGAAATACCTTGAGGCATTCGTCGATTCCCTGATTAACTGGGATTACGTAGCCGAGTTGTATGAAAAAGGCCCGATGAAAGTTGCAGCCTAAAGGGGGCAGCTTAACAAAAGTTAATTTTGGTTAGCCAACCAGATTTTTTAAAAAAGCCCCTCCCTTAGGGGCTTTTTTCGTAGTGAAACGTTTCACGAATTGACCAAAATTAACCACGCTAAAAAGTTAATTCTGGTCAGAATTAACTGTCAGGCGCGGATGTGGTGTTGATGAAGGTATTCTAACATAGAATCCGTCTGTTGTCATCCCGGACAAGCGAAGCGCGATCCGGGATCTTATTAAAGCGGGCAGAAGATCCCGGATAGCAAGTCTCACTATGCCTTCGGCAGTTCGACATAGCTTCCGGGATGACAGTAAGGCCGTTATTTCACAATCTTATGCAGAACCAACTGGATCACTGCAGCGCAAAGCAACGCATCGAGCATAGGGATGGTGGTAAGCGAAAATAACTCCAACCCCATATTGTCCGCACCTGTCGTGCATATCCCAACGCCCAGCCCGATCAGCCATGAGCATATTTGCGGAACGCGGAACGATGGAATGGAATCAAGTTTTGCATAGCGATCCTTGTTCAGCCAGTAATCGGCCACGTAAACCCCTGCCATCGGTGCGAAGAGATTGCCCGTAAAAATCAGCCAGCTCATGAAATGTTCGAAGATGCCGAGCACGGCAAAGAGCGTGCCCAAAATGCCGACAGCCGCCGCGATTTTCCAGCGTTTGATTTTTGGCAAAAACAAATTCGCCGACAGCGCACCGGAATAAACATTGGTGTCGTTCGTCGTCCATGTCGCCAAGAACAAAACGACAATGGCCAGACTGCCAAAGCCAAGATTGATCATGATCTGCATGTAGTCGCCATTGCCCGACGCGATAGCGGCGGTTCCGGTGAGGATGAGCAGCAGTGGATAAGCCAGCGTAAAGTTAGCAATCATCCCACCTATCGTGGCACGCGTAGAGCGCATAAAGCGCGTGACATCGGGCATCGTGCAGGCAAAGGAATATGCGCCCGCGACAATAGCCACCATTGTGCCGAACGCCAGCGTCGTTTCTTTTGGCGCGAAGCCCGTGACGCCGACCAGTTTTCCATCCTGATAGAAGATATATAAAGGCAGGAGCAGCAGGACAACGAGCAGCGGCACGGCGAGGTAGCTGAGTTTTCCGAGGCCACGGAAGCCGATGATCGCGGTTGTCGACATGACAAGGCCGGAGATGACCATGACAACGACCGGATTCATGGTGATGCCCCAAACCTGCCCCGACAGACTCACAAACGCATTACCGAACACGCTGGTTTGAATTCCAAACCAGCCGATAGCCGTGATCGCCATTGCAAGGTTGGCGAGGATGTATCCTTTGGAACCGAACGCGATTTTCGCAAGCATCGCGGTGGGAAGACCGCTTCTTTGCCCGACTATACCCGTGGCGCAAGCAATGATGGTCGCGAGAACCCCGCCCGCGAGCGCGGCGAAAACAAAATTCGGATAAGGCAGTTGCTGGCTGAGCTGTGCGCCCATAACAAACACCGGCACGCAGATTGTGACGCCGATCAGCACGCTCGCCAGAAAATACCAAGGCTGGCGCGATGTTTCGGCGGCCGGTTGCAACGGTGTGTCTTCGAGCAAAAGTTCGTTGAGATTTTTCATGATGGTCCCCCTTATCTCTGCCCCAAGATTATAACTTTACATATGTTTGGGCAATGGGTCGTTGGTTAATACCCACCATGAAGGCACGAATTTTCCCCCAACATGTCATCCCGACCGGAGCAAAGCGTAGTGGAGAGATCTTTACATGATCCATCTGCCATAGATCCCTCGGCTTCCGCCTTCGCCAAGGCTACGGCGGACAAGTCGCTCGGGATGACATTGGTGGAAGGATGACAAAAAAGGGGAAATATAAAAGGCCGGAATTTCCGGCCTTTTTGTTACTGCGTAAGAACTGGAGTAGTGATTGTCGGGCAAAAACCCAGCTGTGCTTGCGGCGTAGTAGTCAGCTTTTCTATGATCTTTCCTGTATGCATCACAGAAGCAGCATATGCTTTTGAGTGCCAAGTATTCATGTTCCAATTGTTTTGTTGAGCCAGCACAAGCGTATCATGAAGGGAAAAATGTGTTTTATCTTTTAAAGATTTCCAGTCAAAATCATACATCTTGCCTTTATAAATTCTGTCACCCACCCTCCTGATGTCTACTACGAAGTCCCTTTGCAAAGATGTGTTTGCCTTATAAATTAGACCATCGATATTTTTCTGACCGATCGAAGAGAGGAACTGCCCATCCCATTTGTCGAGCGGTTGTGCAAACAGTTTTTCGGCCACAACGGCTATATTTAAAACGCCTGTCATACAGTGCTCCGGCGTTTGCGCACGATTTGATTGCGCCTCAGCGGCGGAAGAAAAAGCGAAAGTAGAGAGGCCGATAACGGCCAGTGTTTGTTTGATACCCATGAAATACTCCTTATTAAAATCCTATCCTGTTTTACACAAGCATCGGAAACCATACAATGGCCAACACACAAGTGGTTGATTTATAGGCATAAAAAAGGCCGGAATTTCCGGCCTTTTTGGTTAGTGTTTCTTTTTCTTGCGCATCCAAAGGTTCAGGCATTCGACGCCGAGCGAGAAAGCCACCGCGAAATAGAGATAGCCGCGCGGGATGTGAACATCGAAGCCATCCGCGATCAGCGCCATACCGACGAGCAGCAGGAACGAAAGCGCCAGCATTTTCACCGTCGGGTGCGCGTTGACGAAGTCGGATACCGGTTTGGCGGCGAACAGCATGACGCCGATGGCGATGACCACCGCCGCGATCATGATGGCGCGTTCATCCGCCATGCCAATGGCGGTGATAACGGAATCCAGACTGAAGACGATGTCGAGCACCATGATTTGTGCCAGCACCGCGCCGAACGTAACCTTTTTCAGACTGGCCGTATCCGCATCGCCGCCTTCCACCGTGTGGTGTATTTCCATGGTTCCTTTAACCAACAAGAAAAGACCCCCGCCAATGAGAATGATATCGCGCCATGAAATTTCATTGCCCAGAACCGCGAACAACGGATCGGTCAAATGTGCGATCCAGAAAATCAGCATCAGCAGAATGATGCGCATCACAAGCGCGAGCATCAGGCCGATGGTGCGGGCCTTCGCCTGCTGAGCCTTTGGCAGGCGCGACGCCACGATGGAAATAAAAATAATGTTGTCGATGCCGAGAACGATTTCAAGAACCGTCAAGGTAAGCAAACTGGCCCAGGCTTCAGGGCTGTAGAGGAGTTCCATCATGTTCGTTCTTCCTTTCTGAAGTCCTCTCCCTTGGGAGAGGATTTAGGTGAGGGGTTACGGACTCTGCAGCCCCTCACCCCTACCCTCTCCCGAAGGAGAGGGAGTTGTTTGTTAGATCGGCAGTAGCGCCGCAGCGACCCTGCGGCCTTCTGCCATCAATACATTATACGTGCGGCAGGCCGCGCCGGTATCCATGGTTTCAACGATCAGGCCTTTATCTTTCAGCGCGGCGCGCAATTTGGGCGGAAAAAATTCACCGCGAGAGCCGGAGCCGAGCAAGACAACATCGATATCGTTTGATTGTTCGGTTAGCGCCGCAAAATCAGTTTCACCCAGTGCGGAAAAATTTTCGGGTGCGGACCAGATTTTGGTTTGCGTGGGCATAACGATGATCGGGCAGTCATAAGATTGGCCGCTGACCTTGAACGCGCCCGCACGATAACCCTGTATGATCTGGCGACCTTCGGGAATTAAGGGCGTAACGTCCATGATGGGCCCTTACTGAATAACGCCGAGGTTGCGCAGCGTGTCTTCATTCAGACCGCCTTGCGCCAGCCCGTTCTGGCCTTGATAGACCGTGAGCGCGTTGAGGAAGTTCGCATCGATTTCACCGGATTCAGCGCCACTGTAGCCGCCTTTTGCCTTCAATGCTGTCTGCGCGGCTTTGATGGTCGCGGGATCGGTCATGTTCGGCACACCAGCGGCAGGCGCGGTTGCGGCAGTGGTCGTAGCGGCTGCGTTCGCGGCGGCAACGGCCTTGGGCGAATACGGCGCGTTCGGATCAAGCGGATATTTCACGCCGGGCGCAAGCGTTGCAGGTTCCGGTTCCGTCGTAGTAACGGGAGCCGGAACCTGTGTCGCGACTTGCGCGGGTGCTTGCGCCACCGGGGCCGGAGCAGTAGCAGATGGTGCGGATTGCGGCGTCGGCGGAATAACGGCAGGCGCGGGTTCCGTGGCGGCGGGTGCGGTTGTCGTAGCAGGTGTGCTTTGCAGTGGTGCGTTTGTGGCCTGTTGTTGTTCGACCGCCTCTTTCGTCGCGGGAGAATTATCGGGAAGTGGCTCGGCGCTCGTAACTTCCGGCGCCGGGGCAGCTTCAGCCTGTTCCACCGTAGAAGTAAAATCTTCACCTTCGGCCTTCGCCGCCTGTTGCTGCGCGCCGGGCATGCCGTTGTTGCGAACCACGATGTCATCTTTTGAGCCAAGATCGCCAGGACCCTTGTCGGACGAACAGGCACCCAGAGCCAATACGGACAAACCCGTCAGCAGGATCGATTTTGAAATGCGGGACATCGTGAATCTCCTTCAATTGCGGACAGGCTTAAAAGTAGAAGCCTTTTGCCCAAAAGACAATGGTTTAGGCCGGTTTTTCCTCATAAGCCGGGCGCAAACCCAGATAGAGAAGCAATGCCGCAGCCACATAAATCGACGAATAGGTGCCGACCACAAAGCCGAACAGCAGCGCGTCAACAAAGCCGCGGATCACTTCGCCGCCAAACACCCAAAGGGAGATCAGCGCCAGAAGCGTGAGCATAGAGGTCATCACGGTGCGGGACAGCGTCTCATTGATCGCCATATTGCAGACTTCGGCGAGCGGCTTTTTGCGGTATTTACGCATCATCTCACGAATACGGTCGAAGATAACGACCGTATCATTGATCGAAAAACCTGCGACCATAAGCACGGCGGCAAGCGTTGACAAATCGAACGTGCGACCCGTAATCACCATAAAACCGAGAACGGCGAACACGTCGTGAACCAGAGAAACGACAGCGGCCAGACCGAATTGCCATTCGAAGCGGAACCAGACATAGGCCATGATCCCCAATAAGGCGAAAACGACGGCATACACGCCTTTCACTTTAAGTTCCTTGCCAACCTGCGGACCGACAAATTCGACGCGACGGTAATCGACATCGGAATGGGCCTTTTCGATTTCAGCCTTCACCTTTTCAATAGCGGCCTTTTGTACTTCGGGGTCATCCCCCTGTCCCGGCACGCGGATCAGAAGATTGGTCGGCGCGCCAAATTCCTGAATAGAAATATCCTCAAGATTGAGATTGTTCAGATCTTCGCGCAATTTGACGATATCAGGCGTCTTTTGCGTCGAAATTTCGATAAGCGTTCCGCCCGTGAAATCAATGCCGTAATTCAGACCCTTGGTCGCCAGCAGGACGATTGCGCCGATAATCATGATCCCCGTCACGGCAAAGCCGATATAACGCGAGCCGATAAAATCGATTTTAGTGTTGTCGGGTACTACTTTAATGCCTGTCCACATGATTTTATTCCTCTACACCGGCAACGCCATCAACTTACGCCGCCCTACCCACCATACGACCATTAAACGAACGACCGAGATGGCGGTGAAGAAGGACGCGACTACGCCGATAGCCGTCGTAACGGCGAATCCCTTGATGGGACCCGTGCCGAACGAGA
Source organism: uncultured Micavibrio sp. (assembly GCA_964539025.1). GTDB lineage: Bacteria > Pseudomonadota > Alphaproteobacteria > Micavibrionales > Micavibrionaceae > Micavibrio_A. Next base: position 343,019 of record CAZIFA010000001.1, on the reverse strand, counting down.
ACAGGATCAGCGAGGCAAAAAGCGCGGTTAGGTTTGAATCCAGAATGGTGCCGAACGCGATACGGAATCCGTTGTCAATGGCGGAGATCGGCGAGCGGCCATCGCGCAGTTCCTCACGGATGCGTTCATAGATCAGCACGTTGGCATCCACCGACATACAAACTGTAAGAACAAGGCCCGCAATGCCGGGCATTGTCAGCGTTGCCTGCAAAACCGACAAAAACGCGAAACAGATGGCGAGGTTAACAATCATGCCGATACAGGAAAACACGCCGAACAATGAATAGGAGCCGATCATCAGGATAAATACGAGCGCCAAGCCTAACAACGCGGCTTCCTTCCCTGCTTTTATGGAGTCCGCACCAAGGGACGGGCCGACCGTGCGCTCTTCAATTATATGTAGCGGCGCAGGCAGAGCGCCAGCGCGTAGTAGGATCGCAAGATCATTGGCTTCCTTGACCGTAAAGTTACCGGAAATCTGACCAGATCCCCCGCAGATAGGTTCACGGATCACAGGCGCGGAAATGACAACGCTATCTAGTACGATGGCAAAAAGCTTGTTCACGTTTTCACGCGACAGATCGCAGAATTTTTTTGTCCCTATCGGGTTGAAACGGAAAGATACAGCCGCCGCGCCATTTTGATCCGGCGCATAAGCAGCGTTCACCAGCATGTCACCGGTTATTTGCGCCTGACGTTGCACGGCCAGCGTTTCACCGGGGCGTTCCTGCATCGGCAGGATCATATCGCCGCCTGACGTCTTCACATCGGAATTACCAACCTCCATATTGACGAGGTGGAAAGAAAGTTTGGCGGTTTTGCCGAGCAGTTGTTTAACGCGGTCCGGGTCATCAAGCCCCGGCAACTGGACAACAATGCGGTCCTCACCCTGACGCTGGATGATCGGCTCATTCGTTCCAGTTTCATCGATACGGCGGCGGACGATTTCGATGGATTGCGAAAGAACTTCTTCTTTCACCGTCTTGATACCGGCTTCGGAAAAAACACCCTCAACAACACCGTCTTTGGTCGAAACGCTCAACGTATTATCCAGTACGCGGATAGCCTTGGTCACTGCATCGGCGTCAGTAGGTTCACGCAACGTAACGCGAACACCCCCGCCCGGAATGACGGCCAGACGTTTATATCCGACTTTTTGATCGCGCAGCGCGGGGCGCAGAGAAGAAACAAGATCATCGGAGCGTTGTTTGGTTACCGAGTTCAGATCGACCTGAAGCAAGATGTGCGATCCGCCCTGAAGATCGAGGCCGAGATTGACGGTCTTGTGTGGCAGGAAGGACGGCAGGCTGCCCAGAATTTGCGCCTGATGCTCCTTAGGAACAAAATTGGGTGCACTGTAGAGAATCGACAGCAACACCACGCCGATAATCAGGATGCGCTGCCATTTTGGTATCTGGAGCATAGGCGGATACTACTTCTTTACGGATTTTTTATCGGCCACCAGCGGCGTCGGCGTTTGAACGTAAGAACGCAGCGCCGTAACTTTCGTGCCGTTGCCAAGATCAACCGCGATTTCCTCTTTGCTGGTAAGATTCGAAACCGTACCAACAAGACCGCCGACATAAACCTTGTCGCCGACCTTCAGCGCATCGACCATTTCCTTGTGTTCCTTGAAGCGCTTTTGTTGCGGGCGGATCAAAAGGAAATAGAACATCACAACCAAAAGAACGATCATACCGACATTCTGGATTACGACCGCGCTTGTGTCCGGGGCAGGCATTGCGCCGGGTACAGCGGTTTCAGCCGTGGTTTCGGCCGGGGCGGAGGCGTCCGCTGCAAGGGCTTGGGAAATCAGCATATTCATTTATTCCTTTTTACTTCAAAATGTGGTGAAAATAACCATCAAAGTCATCCCCGCGGCGCGCGTGAAACGCGCTGGCACAGCGGGGATCCATATGTCAGCGGCAAAGCCGCTGTCTTTTCTGGATCCCCTTCGTTAGTGTTCGGCGGCAAGCCGCCTCACCAAGGGGATGACAATTCAGGGCGACTATAACGTCCAGACATACAAAGGCAAGTGCGAAAGATGGACGATCAACAGCTCAAAACCCTTGAAAAGCTTATGGAACGCGTGGCCGTGGCGCTCGAAGCCGGGTCCAGCACAGGCACGGCCAAAATGGCGGATTTCAGCCAGTCGAGCATCTGGGTTTGGCAGGCGGCGAGCCGCACTGCAAAACCCGTGATCGAATGTCACGCCCTACCCCTCTCTCTTCTGGTCGGGATCGGCCCGCAGATCGAGACGCTGATCGAAAACACGCGCCAGTTTGCGAGCGGATATGCCGCAAACAATGTGCTGCTCTGGGGCGCACGCGGTATGGGCAAATCATCGCTCGTTAAGGCAGCGCATGCGGAGCTTGCGAAATCGCATCCGTTGAAACTGATTGAAATTCACCGAGAAGATATCGGCACGCTGCCCCTTCTCCTCGATATTTTGCGCGCGGCGAAGGAGTTTCGTTTTATTTTGTTTTGCGACGATTTGTCGTTCGAAGAACAGGATTATCATTACAAATCGTTGAAGGCGGTTTTGGAAGGCGGCGTCGAAGGCCGACCCGAGAACGTGATTTTTTATGCGACGTCGAACAGGCGCCATCTGATTTCACGCCAGATGATCGAGAATGAGCGCGGGACATCCATTCATCCGGGCGAAAGCGTCGAGGAGAAAGTGTCGTTATCGGATCGGTTCGGGTTGTGGCTCGGATTTTATCCGTGTTCGCAGGACGATTATCTGGCGATGATTTCTGGATACGCCAAGGAATACGGATTGAAATTCGAAGAGGCCGAGGCCATCGAATGGTTCCGCACGCGCGGCAACAGATCTGGCCGCGTTGCATGGCAGTTTATCCAGCATGTGGCGGGCAAGCAGAAGAAGAGAATTGGGTAACTCTAAAAACCACGAAAAAAAATACTATGTCATCCTGAAGGAGCTTTAGCGACTGAAGGATCTCATGAGATCCTTCGCTGCGCTCAGGATGACAGTTTTTTTAAATTTTCGTGTCTTCGTAGCTATAACTATAAATAACTATTCGGGTCTTTCGCTTCGGTGCCTTTGCGCACTTCGAAGTGGAGTTGCGGTGAATCGACGCCGCCCGTCGAACCGACCGTGCCGATGCTCTGCCCCGCTTTGACGACATCGCCTTTTTTCACCAGCATTTTATCCATATGCGCGTAAGCCGTCATCCAGCGATCTTGGTGGCGGATCAGCACAAGATTGCCGTAGCCTTGCATATCCGATCCCACATAAGCGACGACGCCGTTTTCAGCAGAGCGCACAGCCGTACCGCGCGGCGCCTTGATGTTGATCCCATCGTTATGCAGACCGTCGGGTTTGGGGCCGTAGCTGGAAATGACTTTGCCATCGATGGGGCGCATGAAACGTCCGCTGCCTGTGCGCGGCGGAATTTTCGGTGCGATGGAAGGCGTAGCAGCGGAAACTTTTTGAACCTGCGCGGGCGCGGCGGTTGCAACCGGTTGCGGCGGATAGCCACCAAGCGTTTGCGTTGCCGCGCTCGCCTGCTGTGTCATACCGGGCGATGGTGCGAGCACTTCGGATTCCACCACGCCGGGTTTGAGCGGCACGGCGGATTCAAGTTCGGTCGTCGTGAAAGTCATAGGCGGCGCGTTCGTCGCAAATTCATCATCGAGTTTTGGTTGCGGCGCGGGCATACGAAGCACGCGTCCATTATCGAGCGTGTAAGGCGCGGAAAGATCATTGATCTTCGCCATTTCGCTCACGCTCACATTGAACAGCCGCGAGATGCCGTTCAGCGTGTCGCCTTGGCGTACCGTATATTCATTGGGCGGTGGAAGCTTTAAACGAAAGCCCGATTGCAGATGATAAGGCGCGGAGAGATGATTGAGAGATATTATCTCCCGCAGCGGCAAATTATATTGTTGTGAGACCGTATAAACCGTATCGCCGCCAAGCACGGTGTGCATGCCCGTTGTTCCGGCGCCTGCTTTTGCGCCATAGGTGACGACTTCGACGGGCTGCTGTTTTCCGGTGGGGGTTAAACAAGCGGATAGAAGAAGCGTTGAGATAAGCGTCGCGGCGGAAAATTTGCGCATCACGCCACCTCCACCTCTCTCGCCTCCCTCTTCTTGTATCCGGTGTTAACATGAGGGAGCAGCGGTACAAAGCGAACAGGCATGATGTTGCGATACGAGTAAGTTTCTTCGGAATCTTTTCTGTAGCGACGAAGCATTTGTTCGCCGGGCGGGCCGATAGGAATGACCATTAAACCGCCAACGCAAAGCTGATCAATAAGCGCGGGCGGTGGCGCGGTTTCGGCGGCGCAAGTGACGATAACACGATCAAACGGATGCTGATCTATCCCGTGAATACGCGGCCAGCCGCGCATGCCATCGGCGCAGATTGTCGTGACATTGCGAAGGTGAAATTCGTGAAAGAGTCGTTCGGCAACATCGAGCAGGGGCTTGTGGCGTTCGATCGTGTAAACGCGGCGGCAAAGTTTCGAAAGGATCGCGGCCTGATAACCAGATCCCGTGCCAATTTCCAAGACCTTATGACGGTCGGTGAGTTCGAGCGATTGCGTCATCACGGCGACGACGGAAGGTTGCGAAATCGTCTGCCCTTCTTCGATGGGGAGCGCGATATCTTCCCACGCGCGGTGACGGATATGTTCCATCATGAAACGATCACGCGGAACGGAATCAATCGCGGTGAGAACGCGCTCGTCCCGAATCCCGGTTTGCTCCCGCAGAATACGCAAGAGCTCTTTCTTTTTTTCGGTCATGAATGACAAGGTATGGTCTTTCGATTGCGGGCGACGCGCCGCAAGGCCATTGTGATTCAATTCGGGGGTATTCTCAAGACTTATCCACAGACGTTATGGATATTTATACCCCAATAAAAGTCCTCTCCCATAGGGAGAGGGTTAACATTTACTTACGGTGTCATTCCCCGACTTGATCGGGGAATCCATGGATCCTCCGGTCAAGCCGGAGGATGACAATAGTAAGGGGGACATGGAGAGGGAGTTATTGTTTCTTGGTTATTTTCTCCAGCCCGCCCATATAGGGTTTGAGGACGGTCGGTACAAACACGCCGCCGTCCGTCGGGTCGTAGTAATTTTCCAGCACGGCAATGAGGGCGCGACCCACGGCGAGGCCCGAGCCATTCAGCGTGTGAACAAAGCGGGTGTTTTTATCGGTCTTGGTACGGCAGCGCGCGTTCATGCGGCGGGCTTGGAAATCGCCGCAGTTCGAACAGGATGAAATTTCGCGGTAGCGTTGCTGCCCCGGTAGCCAGACTTCGATGTCGTAAGTTTTGTAGGAACCGAAACCCGCATCGCCCGTGCAAAGGACGATCGTGCGGAATGGCAGTTCTAGTTTTTTCAAAATATTTTCGGCGCATTGCGTCATCCGCAGATGTTCTGCCTCAGAGTCTTCTGGTTTCGTGATCGAGACCATTTCGACTTTGTAGAATTGATGCTGGCGGATCATGCCCTTGGTGTCTTTGCCTGCCGCCCCTGCTTCCTGACGGAAACACGGCGTGAAAGCGGTATAGCGGCGCGGCAGGGATTCTTCGTCGACGATTTCATCGGCGACGATGTTGGTCATCGGCACTTCCGCCGTCGGGATCAGCCAGTCGCCGCGCGTGGTGCGGAACTGGTCGTCTTCGAATTTGGGAAGCTGGCCCGTGCCGAACATGGTTTTATCGTTGACCATCAAGGGCGGCGAGACTTCGGTGTAGCCGTGTTCCAGCGTGTGCGTATCCAGCATGAATTGCGCCAGCGCACGTTCGAGGCGGGCAAGACCGGAATGCATGAGGACGAAACGACTGCCGGACATTTTGGCGGCGGTTTCAAAATCCATCATGCCCAAAGCTTCGCCGATATCGGAATGTTCGGGGATTTTTTCGTTCTGGCGTTTGGGTTCGCCCACTTTGCGGATTTCGACGTTTTGTTCTTCGCCATCACCATCCGGAATATCCAGCGCCTGAACGTTTGGCAGGCTCGCCAGATGTTGGTTCAGGGATTCCGCCAGCGTCGCTTCACGGGTTTCGAGTTCGGTCATCCGGTTTTTGAGCGCGTTGACTTCATCCATCAGGGCGGTGGCATCACCCTTTTGGCCTTTGATCACGCCGATCTGTTTCGATTTTTCGTTGCGGGTGTTTTGCAGTGTCTGCAATTCCGTCTGCACGGCGCGGCGTTCTTCATCCAGTTTCAGGAGGGCCGGGCTTTGAGGCGGCAGCTTGCGACGGGCCATGGCTTTATCGAAAGCGGCAGGGTCCTGGCGAATGGCCTTGATATCGTGCATTTATATTTCCTTAAAACTATTCTAACCTTATGATGTCATTCTGAAAGAGCGAAGCGATTGAAGAATCTCATAAATTTACGCATACTCCCATGAGATCCTTCGCGTACGCTCAGGATGACAGTGCAGACTATATAAAGGAATACGGCCTTTGCAAAAGGAATCTGTCCAAGGGATTTACACGTTAATAAAGCCGGAAAACCCGGTGCCGCTGGTGCTGGATTCCCCGCATAGCGGCGTGATTTACCCCGCCGACTTCGATTATGCCTGTGATTTTACCGTTCTGGAAAAGGCCGAAGACAAGTATGTCGATGAATTGTTCGCCTGCGGTCCGGCCATGGGTGCGGCGTTGCTCTGCGCCGATTTCCCCCGTTCTTACATTGACGTGAACCGCTGCGAGCGGGATATCGATGTCGATTTATTAGAAGATATCTGGCCTGAAGAAATCAATGCAACCGCAAGATCCCACGCAGGAATTGGCCTGATCCGAAGGCTCGTCCGCCCCGGTGTGCCGCTATACAACCGTCCGCTGAAAGCCGCAGAAATAAAGGCCCGGATTGAAAATTGTTATCACCCCTATCACGCGGCGCTCGAAAAACTGATCGAAGACGCGCATTATACGTTCGGGCAGGTCTGGCACGTCAATTGCCATTCGATGCCGACGCAAGAAACCCACACGTTCCGCGCGACACCGCTCAAATCCGCGGATTTTGTGTTGGGGGATCGCGACGGAACGTCGTGCGATATCGGGTTCACCCATGCGGTGCGGGATTTTTTAAAAGGGCTTGGGTATAAGGTCAGCATCAATGACCCGTATAAGGGGGTCGAGCTGGTGCGGCGATATTCGAGCCCGTCAACGGGTCGTCATTCATTGCAGATCGAGATCGCACGCAGTCTTTATATGGATGAAGACACGTACAAAAAATCAGCCAATTTCAAGAAAATGCAAAGCGATATTGAGAAATTGGTTCGGTTCTGCGCGAGCTATGTCGAGGCACAATCATTGCCCATGGCGGCGGATTAAGCAGCGTTTAATAAAGGCTGCCAGTCGTGAGGTTCCCAGTCCGGTTCATTACCTGTATGAAGCGGAATGGCGGCGAACCTGGTTTCAAATTCCGCCACGACGGCCCTATCTTCGAGACGTTCGAGATGACAGGTGGAAACAGCGACGTTAAGCCAATCCTTTGCGATTCTTATTGATGGAAGACAGTCGCAATCAGAATTGTCCATTGCCTGAAGAACATCTTCCCTATCTCTTGGAAGTAAAAGGTGCAAACGGTCTTTTGTTCTCATGCCGTAAACGGCGGCGTTCAGAAGAATGGTCAGCGACATGGTTTCCTCCCTTGTTATATGTTGTCATAAGAATATAGCATGGATGCCGGGTGATGAAAACCAGACAATAAAAATATGGCAAACGAAGGGTTTTATGCTAAACAGGTTTAGTTTCAATAAATGGAGTTAGATAAAATGAGTGCATCTAGAGACTTGAAAATGGATTGGAGTGACGGCGCCGCATGGAATTCGCGCGGCATCGGTTCTGAATTTGGCCTGCCATGCTTTGTTACAGGCGCGCCTTCAACGGGTGCGAGAGATTTGAAACCCAACATCGCAGCTTTTGTTGAAAGCCGAGAAGCGGGAACCGTCATTGTGGCCGGCATGTTTAAAGGGTTGGCCCGTCTTGATTACCGTGCACACGAACCTCACTGGATTCAGGTGAAAGTCGGCGTTGTGGAAGAACATAAAGCCGCATTGGAAGAGTTGGAAAGACTCACAAAGGCGAATAAGGACAAAATCACGTCGGAAATTATACAGAAGGCGCGGGAATTTTCCTTGTCGCGACAAGCCGCCCCGGCCCCTACGCGGTAGGCCCAAAGACTTTATCAAATTCCGTAACCATGGCGCGATCCAGATCGACCATGGTTATTTTTTTGCCCAGATCATGAAGCGACGTTACCCCGAACTCACTGATTCCGCAGGGGACGATGCCCTTAAAATGCGACAGGTCGGGGTTCAGGTTCACGGAGACACCATGGTAAGTCACCCAGTGGCGGATGCGCACGCCGATGGCGGCGATTTTCTTTTCGCCCGAGGGCGTGACAACCCAGATACCCACCCTGCCTTTACGCCGTTCACCTTTGACATCGAAATGCGCCAGAGAGCGGATCATCCATTCTTCTAAACCGCAGACATATTTTTTTATATCAGGATCTTGTTGGCGATTTTTTAGATTTAACATCACATAGCCCACGCGCTGACCCGGCCCGTGATAGGTGTATTCCCCGCCCCGTCCGGTTTCGAAAACCGGGAAACGGGCATCGAGAAGGTCGGCTGGCTTCGCGCTCGTCCCGCCTGTGTAGAGGGGTGGATGTTCGAGAAGCCATAATAGCTCCTCCTTCTCGCCCTCCTTGATGGCAGCCACGCGGTCTTCCATGACCTGCAAGGCCACGGGATATTCGACTGGGGTCTGGGAGGTGCGGATTTCCATGGGAGGGTATTTAGCGCATCGGTCTGTTATTGTCACCTTACCCTTCCTCGTCATTCCGAACCCTTTAGGGTGAGGAATCTATGACAGAACGGATAGACTAAAGATCCCTCGGATTCGCTCGGGATGACGTTAATTTTTAATATTTTCATTAATCGTTGACGCCCCTGCTCTGTTTCTCTAGATATCTTGCATCGCAGCGAGGGAATGGCTTGCCCCACCCCTCGCGGTTTGATAGGAAACCTCTGTCTTAAAAGACAAAACCGCGCCCATGGCGGAATTGGTAGACGCGCAGCGTTGAGGTCGCTGTGGGAGAAATCCCGTGGAAGTTCGAGTCTTCTTGGGCGCACCATCCTTCTTCTTCGAAGAAGGGCGGGTTATATTAATTTCTTATCAAAGGCATCATCATGTCCGACGACGAACTCCGCGAAGCCGCTCTCGATTACCATAGGCTTCCCACGCCCGGAAAAATTTCGATCAAGCCGACAACGTCGCTCGCGACACAGCGGGATTTGTCCCTCGCCTATTCACCGGGCGTTGCCATTCCCTGCCTCGAGATTGAAAAAGATCCACTCAAAGCGCTCGATTACACATCGCGCGGGAATATCGTCGCGGTTATTTCGAACGGCACCGCCGTGCTAGGCCTTGGCGATATCGGCGCGCTAGCATCGAAGCCAGTGATGGAAGGTAAATCCGTCCTGTTCAAGAAATTCGCGAATATCGATTCCTTCGATATCGAGATCGATGAAAAAGGGATCGATGCGTTTGTCGAATGCGTTGCGCGCATGGAGCCGAGCTTCGGCGGAATTAATCTTGAAGACATCAAGGCGCCGGAATGTTTTGAGATCGAGCGTAGATTGCGCGAGCGCATGAAAATTCCGGTCTTCCATGACGACCAGCACGGCACGGCGATTATTGTTTCTGCTGCGTTTTTGAACTGGCTGGAATTGAAAGGCCGCAAGATTACGGATGTGAAGCTTGTCGCCAACGGCGCGGGCGCATCGGCATTGGCCTGCCTGCATCTTCTGCACGCTTTGGGATTGCCCAAAGACAACATCATCGTCTGCGATCGTAAAGGCGTTATCTATAAAGGTCGCAAGGAGGGCATGGACCCGTATAAGGAAAAATTTGCCAACCAGACGAATGCGAGAACGCTTGAAGACGCGCTCGAAGGCGCGGATTTATTCCTCGGACTTTCGGGGCCGAATGTTTTGAATTCCGAGCAGGTCAAGAAAATGGCGGATGCGCCGTTGATCATGGCGCTCTCCAACCCCACGCCGGAAATCATGCCATCCGAAGCGCTCAAAGGTAAACCCGATGCGATCATCTGCACGGGACGTTCCGATTACCCCAATCAGGTGAACAATGTTCTGTGCTTCCCGTTCATCTTCAGAGGTGCGCTCGATGTCGGCGCGACAGCGATCAACGAAGAAATGAAAATCGCGTGCGTGAAAGCCATCGCCGCCCTCGCCCGCCGCGAAGCAACCGATGAGGTCATCGCCGCCTATCCGGGCGAGTCTCTGGAATTCGGCCCTACCTACATGATCCCAAAACCATTCGATCCGCGTTTGATCATCGATCTGCCTATGGCTGTCGCCAAAGCCGCGATGGATTCCGGCGTCGCCGTGCGTCCCATTAAGGATTGGAATGCATATAAGGAGAAGCTGCAACAGAACAACGCGCGTTCGACCATGGTCATGCGCCCGCTGTTCAATTACGCCAAGAACAACCCCAAGCGCATCGTATATTGCGAAGGCGAGGAAGATCATGTTCTTCGTGCCATCCAGATGGTGCTAGATGAAAAAGTGGCCCAGCCTATCGTGATAGGCCGCCGCGAAGTTGTGATGACACGCATTAAACGCCTGCGTCTTCGCATGGTCGAAGGCAAGGATTTCGATCTCGTCGATCCGCAGGACGACCCACGCTACAAATCCTACTGGGAAACCTATCACAAAATCATGGAACGCCGCGGCGTCACACCCGCCGTCGCCAAACTCCAAGTCCGTACCAACACGACGATCATCGGCGCGCTGATGGTAAAATTAGGCCAAGCAGATTCCATCGTCTGCGGCACGGTCGGCGATTTCAAGGACCATATGAAGCATGTGGTCGATATTATCGGCCTCAAGCCCGGCGTTGAAACCGCAGCAGCCTTGCGTGCGCTTCTTCTCCCCAAGGGAATTTTCTTTATCTGTGACACACATGTAAACCCGGACCCCAGCATTTCGCAAATATCGGAAATGACGTTGATGGCCGCAGAGGAAATCCGTCGTTTCGGGATCATTCCGAAAGTGGCCCTTCTCTCCTATTCCAATTTCGGATCGCATCAGGGCGGCAGCGCGTGCAAAATGCGCTCGGCCACGATCGATATCAAACAGCGCGACCCGAGCCTTGAAGTCGATGGGGAAATGCATGCTGACACGGCGCTGTCGGAGACCATTCGTAAGAACCTTATGCCCAATTCGACCCTTAAGGGCGAAGCGAATTTGTTGATCATGCCAAACCTCGAAGCGGCCAATATCTCCTTCAACCTGATAAAAGTTCTGGGAGAAGCCATCCCAATCGGCCCTATGCTCTTGGGCGTTTCGATCCCTTCGTATATCCTAACGTCATCGGTCACGACGCGCGGTATCTTGAACGTGTCGGCCATCGCATCGGTTGCGGTACAGGCGTATCAGGACGAGCAGACAGGTAAGAAATAATAATTAAGGAGTTCTGTACATGCCGCAAGCAGCAAAACCAGCCCATAAGCCGATCGAAACCCCGGAAGATATAGAAGCAGCGATCAAGTCCATTAAAACGCGCGGCTGGGAATTTAAGATGGAGATTCTCCGTGCAATTGCGGCCACATCAAAGTACGCCACTGCGAATAACGACCCCACTCTTGTTTCAAAACTTTGGGAGGCCCTTCCTGACCTGCGACCTGAATCGGAAGAACTTCTAAAACTATCAGGCACCCTGAGGTCAGAAAAAGGTGCTGCCTTACGGCGATTGAGCCCAGCAGAAAAACGTTTGTCTCATGATCTTGGAACGCCGGTGCCCGAAGAAGGCATTTATTTCGGCATCGGATATCTCTGGAGCAATCCTAAATACAAGCAAAAGCACATGAAAGGGCCTGTCCTGCTTTTCGATATGTATGCTGCGCCAGAAAATTTGACCGATAAGAACGGCCAGCCATTCAAAGGAACGCTTGCCGAAGCATTTAAACGTATAGCGCACTTGAAGGGCTTTCATGGTCATGACGGGTTCCGTCGACCCGCCCCCGAATTTCAGCGCCCCGACGATTACTCATATAGCGACGGCTCTTTTCGTGAATTTGTCCTCGAAGGAAAATACAACGGGGAATGGGTCGTTCCTCCCACGGAGGTTATCGAAGGCTCTTTGTCCGACGCGCTTATCGGCCCTGCGGAAAGAACTCAAGACTATCCTTTGCTAAAAACAATAAAGTTAAAAGAGAGCTGGACATGCTCTATCACCAGCACTGCAAGAATGTTAGAGCAGCACGAATACGTTGCGCTTCGTGAAGGCCGTATTACATCCGGGTCTTCGGACGATAAACTTGAAACAAGACCAGTCCGTTTTGTTAGGCGGTCAGGGCCGGAAGCTTCTCAACGATAGAATTTAACATGCCTGCGGAAGACGATTATGACCGAGATACTTCCGCCCTCTTCGATCAACGAAAAGGGCCCAGAGACCACGGCCGAAATACTCGAAGAAGTTGCTGAAGACGGCTTCTCGTTGAACGATCATATTATTGCCGATATCGGACGCGCGCTCGAAGAAGATGACGTTGAAACCTTACGAACCCTTCTCTACGATCTGAGCGAAGCCGATATTGCCGAACTGTTTCACAAAATCGACCGCGAACGCCGTCAGATATTCCTCGACAAATACGCTGATCTGATCGACCCGCCTGTCTATTCGCACCTCGACCCCGAATTGCGTGAAGTGATTTTATCGGACATGCCGCCCGTCGCGGTGGCACGGATCATCGCCGAATTGGAATCGGACGACGCGCTGGATTTGATCATCGATCTCGATCCGGCCTTTCAAAAAGAGATTTTAAGAAATCTTTCGGCCAAAAACCGCGTTGCCATGGAAGAGGGTTTGAATTACCCCGAAGAATCCGCAGGCCGATTGATGCAGCGGGAATATGTGGCTATCCCTCAATTCTGGACGGTGGGAAAAACCATCGATTATATGCGAGCCGCGAGCGAAGAGTTGCCCGATGAGTTTTACGATCTGATCGTCATTGACCCTTATTATCACGTGGTGGGCGAAATTCCGCTGAGCAAACTCATCCGCGCCAAGCGATCCGAAAAAATCAACGAACTGACGCGTGAAAGCATCCACCTCGTCCCCGCCACGATGGACCAGGAAGAAGTCGCACACTTATTCCGCCGCGAAGATTTGGGTTCCGCGCCTGTCGTGGACGAAGACGGACGGCTTATCGGTGTGATCACCATCGACGACGTTTTGGACGTTATCGACGAAGAAGCACAGGAAGACATACTCAAACTTGCAGGGGTTGAGGAAAGCGATTTGTACAGCGCGGTTCTGCAAACAAGCTATTCGCGCTCGCGCTGGCTGATCGTCAACCTTGTAACCGCGTTCATGGCGGCGGGTGTTGTTTCGATGTTCGGCGCAACCATTGAAAAGGTCGTGGCGCTTGCAGCCCTCATGCCCATCGTCGCCGGGATGGGCGGCAATGCGGGCACGCAAGCGCTTGCCGTGGCTGTACGCGCTATCGCTATGCGGGAATTGTCGAGCGCTAACTCTATGCGAGCGGTTATGAAAGAAGGATTGGTCGGATTGATCAACGGATGCGTGTTCGCGGTGTTGATAGGCTGCATCGCCGCGTTCTGGTTCGACAATCAAACACTCGGAATCGTCATCGCCATGGCGATGGTCATCAACCTTATCTGCGCGGGATTGTTCGGCGCAGGCATCCCTATTGTTCTGAACCGGTTCGGACAAGACCCCGCCATTTCATCGTCGATCTTCCTGACGACCGTAACCGACGTGGTGGGTTTCTTCGCGTTTTTAGGGCTAGCAACGGTATTTTTACTGTAAACCAACGCTTTAATCGTTGAGAAAAACGACATTTTCCTTTAAATCTCAATAGATTGTCATACTTCCACCATTTTCCGGACCTAGAAGCCATGCCCAAGACAACAAAGAAGAAAAAGAAGAAGCAAGAGAGCGGCATGGGATTTATCGGCGGAACGATCAAATGGGTGTTCGTGGCGGGTTTGTGGGCGGCCCTCGTCCTCGGTCTGACGCTGGCATGGTTCGCGCGTGAATTGCCCGACATCACAGAACAGATGATTTTTGAACGCCGGCCGACCATCACGATCAAGGCCAATGACGGCACGATCATAGACCGGTATGGCGATATCAAGGGCGAGACCGTCAACGTCAAAGACCTACCGCCGCATGTGGCGCAAGCGATTCTCGCAACCGAAGACAGGCGTTTTTACTACCATTTCGGGCTAGACCCGCTCGGCATTATACGCGCGTTCGGCGTCAACATCCTCCACGGCGGGTTCGTGCAGGGTGGATCGACGATAACGCAGCAGCTTGCCAAGAACCTGTTCTTATCGCGCGAGCGGACATTGAAGCGGAAGATTCAGGAAGCTATGCTCGCCATATGGCTTGAGACGAAGCTGACCAAGGATGAAATCCTGAGCGCGTATTTAAACCGGGTGTATCTAGGCGCGGGTGCTTATGGAATCGATGCAGCGGCCCGCGTGTATTTCAACAAGCCCGCCAAACAACTCACCATCCGCGAGGCGGCGACGATTGCAGGATTGCTCAAAGCGCCTTCGCGTTATTCCCCCTCCTCCAACCCCAGCCTGTCGGCGCAGCGAACGCGCGTCGTTTTAGCCGCGATGGAAGATGCCGGGTTCTTGGAAGAAGCAGAATTTAAAAAACTCGACAAGATGCCGCCTTCGCCACCGCGCAAACCGTCTTCTGGCGACACTCTGCGCTATTACACCGATTACATCGTCTCGCAGGTTGAGGGCATTATCGGCCTGCCTAAGGAAGATATCGTCGTAGAGACCACGCTGGATCGTGATATTCAATCTACCGCCGAAGCCGCGATCACCAAAGCCGTTCTCACCTATGCCGATACATATAAACTTTCCCAAGGCGCAGCGGTTGTGCTTGGTCTTGATGGTGCCATCGTCGCTATGGTCGGCGGACGCGATTACGATTTATCCGAATATAATCGCGTGACGAACGCGCTGCGTTCTCCCGGTTCGTCCTTTAAGCCGATAGTTTATCTGAGCGCGCTGGAACATGGATGGAACCCCAATTCGATCATCATGGACGCACCAATTTCGATCAACGGTTACACGCCCAAGAATTACGGCGGCGAATATTACGGCGAGGTTTCGCTGACCGAGGCGCTCACCCGCTCGCTCAACACCGTATCCGTACAATTGATGCAAGATATAGGACCGCAGGAAGTTATCGGCCTTGCAAGACGCCTTGGCATTACATCCGATCTGGAACCGAATTTATCCTTGGCGCTCGGCGCTTCCGGAGTTTCAATGTTGGAGATGGCAACCGCCTATGCGACGATCGGGCGCGGTGGCGTGGCGGTCGAACCTTTTGCCATCGTCAGCGTTCATGACAGCGAGGGCAAGCTCCTCTATGAACAACCAAAAGAACGTTCGGCGAGGCAGGTTGTCAGTCGCGGCTATGTTTCCCAGATCACCGGCATGATGCAATCCGTCGTGCAGTACGGCACCGGACAGGCGGCGCAAGGCCCCTACACCGCCGCCGGAAAAACCGGAACGTCACAGGATTTCCGTGACGCGTGGTTCATTGGTTTCACAAACACCTATGCCGCCGCCGTTTGGTTCGGCAACGACGACAATTCACCGATGAAGCGCGTGACAGGCGGCCTCGTCCCCGCCCCCGTGTGGCGCGAAATCATGACGACAGCGAGCGCCAAGCCCGCTAAAAAATACTATGACGTGATGAGCGTATCGTCTGACTTCAGCTTTCAGGACTTACTCGGTCGTTTGATCGGCGGCGGCGAAGATGGCGATCCGATGCTGCCCGGCGAAAATGGCGAAATTCCGCAATACAAACCCAACAATATGCAAGACAAAGGCAAGATTCAGTATAATGACTAGGTCGTTTCCGATTTATCAGGTTGATGCATTCACGGATGCCCTGTTCAAGGGCAACCCCGCCGCCGTGGTGGTTCTCAACGAATGGCTTCCCAATGATCTGATGCAAAAAATCGCGATGGAAAACAATTTATCCGAGACCGCGTTTATCGTGCCGCGCGGTGATTATTACGATATCACATGGTTCACGCCGATGTCAGAGATCGATTTATGCGGTCATGCGACCCTTGCTTCTTCCCATGTGATTTTCAATCATCTGGGACATAAGGGCGATACGGTTAAATTCAAAACGCGGCAGGTGGGTGATTTGAGTGTCGAGCGTAAAGGCGACATGCTCTATCTGGATTTTCCCAGCCGTCCGCCGCAACCGATCAAGGATATTCCCGCCTGTATCGCGCAAGGGCTTGGTGCGCAGCCATTGGAAATTTATGTCAGCCGGGATTATATGCTCGTCTATCCCGACAGCAAAACCATCCGCGATATGAATCCGGATTATAAAATTCTAGGGCAAGGCGGCAAATTCACGCTCGTCACCGCCGAAGCATCGCCGGAAGACGGATGCGATTTCGTCAGCCGTTTCTTTTGCGCGGGCGACGGCATCGAGGAAGACCCCGTCACGGGTTCCACCCATTGCAACCTGATCCCTTTTTGGGCGGAACGTCTGGGCAAGACAAAGATGGTGGCCAAACAGCTATCGCCCCGCGGCGGCACGCTTTACTGCGAACTAAAAGGCGACCGCGTTCAGATCGGCGGCAAGGCGTTGACGTTCCTTGAAGGTAAGATTTTCGTTTAGCTCTGAAGCCCTCTCCCCAAAGGGGCGAGGGAGTAATTGCGCACTTAAACCGTCACCGGCACATTCACCAGCGAGTATTCCCGTCTGAACGCCGCGAATTTATCTTCGCCGATTTCATCCCAATGGCGTTTCATTTCCACCGAAGACACGCACGGTCCGCCGACATCCCAACCCGAGCGCATGAGGGTACGATCCACATGCTCGAGATAGGATTCGGGGAAGGCTTTGCGCGGCGCGCGAAGGCCCATATCCGCCAGCGTTTTGGCGACGATGGCATCGTTCAAATCCATCATGTCGGACGTGAATTGGATGGCGGACAGGATTTTTATTTCAGGACGGCTGTTGGGCACGAGGCGGACATGGCGCATGAATTTGTTGTAGATTTCCATGTCGATGGCATCTCTAACTTCGAGCGGCGGCAGAGGCAACAATATGTTTTCGGCAAGCAGGCATGTTTTATTGTCGTTTGCTTTAAGCGTGGTCTCTAGCGTCATGGCGGACCTCCTTGTGTTTGCGTATAAGTAAACTCTGAGCAGCAAACATTAATGGAATCTTAAAGGTTCCCGCAAAAGGTCGCAAATTCAGCTAGATATGACTTGAAGAAGACCCGCTAACGTTTTGGAATCGCGGCAACTGCCAACTTATCCACACGCTCGTTGTCATCATGCCCATTATGGCCGCGCACCCAGTGGAAAGTGACATTATGCTTCGAAATTTCCGAATCGATTCGAAGCCATAAATCCTGATTCTTGATGCGGGAGGGCCAACCTTTGGCCTTCCATCCTTCCAACCATTCCGTCACACCCCGCTGCACATATTGCGAGTCGGTGTACAGATCGACCTTACTATGTTTCTTTAAAGCAGCGAGACCTTCGATCACCGCCATCATTTCCATGCGATTGTTGGTGGTTTCTTTCTCACCACCGGACAGTTCTTTTTCCACGCCCTTGTAACGCAGCAGCGCGGCCCAACCGCCGGGGCCGGGATTGCCGGAACACGCGCCATCGGTAAATATTTCAACCTTCATGCGGTCAGCCTTTCCATCGTCTGAAAATGGCGAAGGCGTTTTTCAAACACCATCGGGTCGTGCGGCTTCATGAAATCATCCGGTTTCCAGTTCAGTTTTTCTTCCACACGCGAAAGCAGAAAGCGCAATGAGGCCGCGCGCAACAAAACAGGCAGAGCATTCATCTCTGCCTGCGATAAGGGGCGCAATGAATTATAGCCACGCATCATCGCTTCCATTCGTTCGGGGCGAAATTCGTTCTTCGTATCAAAAGACCAAGCGTTAAGCGCAATGGCGAGATCATAGGCGAATAAATCAGTACAGACGAAATGGAAATCTATGACACCGCTAACTTTGCCATCCTTGAAAAACACATTATCAGGAAAGAAGTCGGCGTGGATGGCGCCCGAGGGGAGGTTCGCCGGCCAGCGATATACGATCCAGTCCAACTCACCGGCAGCGAATTTAAAAAGGCCGGGTGCGATGTTGTTCATGTCACCAGCCATCACCGTCAGCCAGTCCTGCCAGCGTTTCATGCCGAAATGGTTGGGCGAAAATTTTTTAAAACTTTGCGCGGCGATATGCATGCGCGCCAGCAACTCGCCCGCCTGTTCGCACAGATCGGCGTCGAGCATGCCGGAATTGCCGTTATCGCCTTCGAGAATAGAGAAGATGGCAGCAGGGCGATTGCACAAATTGCCAAGGGTTGCGCCGTTCTTTTGTAACAGCGTTTGTGGGCATGGCACACCGTTTTGTTCCAGATGGATTGTGTAATCCATGAAGAACGGCACATCTTCGGCGCGGACGCGACGTGGTTCGAACAATGTGAGAATGTAACGGCCCTTGTCCGTGGTGATAAAATAATTGGTGTTGGAGACCCCAGCCTCTATCCCCTCATGCGATATAAGCGCGCCAAGGTTATAAGAGTTTAAAAACCCTTGCAGGTCTTGCGCTGATACGGGGGTAAAAACGGCCATACAGAGTCATAACACAAGAGGGCATAAAAAATCCCGCGATCTTGCGGGATTTTACACGAGTTTTAGCCTTGCGTTGGCGCGGGGGCCGACGGCGCATTGGCCTCGGGTTCCACAACATGGTAATAGCCCTTGACTGCGGCGCATCCTCTTGAAGCCAGACAGAAACTCAGAGCGGCTACGCTAAGAGTTGCAGCCGGACCCAAGGCCCAACTGCCAGTTACCGGTATGCCAATGGCACCGAAAAAACCATTCACGGCAGGATCGACAAGGTTATCAAGCGCGCCCCAGACTTGCGTATACATTCCAACAAATGCAGGAATTGCAGAACTAAGCCCTGCTGCTGTGGTTAGATAATTTTCTTCAAATTCAATTTTTGGTTTATTGGACATTATTGTCTCCATTTATTGCGGGTATATAGTGCTTTTAATATTTAATTATGTCAATATAATTCAATTTATAGCGTAAAATCAATAAATTAGGCCGCGCGCTCTTCAGCATCACGAAGAATACGGGGAATGTTGAAGACAACGTTTTCTTGGGTGATGGCGACTTCTTCGACCGTCACGGTGAAACGTTCTTTGGCGGCGGCGATTACTTCGTCGATCAGGATATCGGGAGCGGAAGCGCCGGCGGTCAGACCCAGCGTGTTGATCCCATCGAGCCATTTCCAGTCGATTTCCGACGCACGTTGCACAAGGATTGCTTTTTCGCATCCATAAGCCACGCCGACTTCGACAAGGCGGTTGGAGTTGGAGGAGTTCGGCGCGCCGATCACCATCAGCGCATCGCAGCGCGGCGCGATCGCCTTCACGGCTTCCTGACGATTGGTGGTGGCATAGCAGATATCTTCTTTTCCGGGACCGATAATGGACGGGAATTTTTGTTTCAGCCCGGCGACGACATCGGCAGTGTCATCGACCGACAAAGTTGTTTGCGTGCAGAAGGCGAGATTGGCATCATTGGCGACGGTGAGTTTTTCTACATCGGCGACGGTTTCAACGAGAACGACGGCATCAGCGGGCAATTGCCCCATCGTGCCGATCACTTCGGGGTGGCCCGCATGACCGATCAAAATAATCTGGCGGCCGAGTTCGTGATGTTTTTCGGCTTCCTTATGCACCTTGCTCACCAACGGGCAGGTTGCGTCGATGAAAAACATCTCGCGGGATTTTGCCTCGGAGGGAACCGCTTTGGGTACGCCGTGGGCGGAGAAAATTACCGGGCGGCCGTCATCGGGGATTTCAGAGAGTTCTTCGACGAACACCGCACCTTGTTCGCGCAGCGAATCCACGACGAATTTGTTATGGACGATTTCATGGCGGACATAGACCGGCGCGCCGTATTTTTCGATCGCCTTTTCAACGATCTGGATAGCGCGGTCCACCCCGGCGCAAAAGCCGCGCGGGGCCGAAAGAACGATGGTCAGGGGCCGTTTTTCCATAGGGGGTTTATAGCGGGTCGGGATCCCCAAAGGCAAGGCTTGTCAGGCCAAAAGCCTTGCCCTATCCTTTGATTATGAGATTTTGCCCTTCCGCCCTTATTTTCGCCTGCGCGCTGGCCGTTTCCGGCTGTTCGACCTTTGAGGGGCTTAAAGAAGACATCGTCAGCGGTTATAATACCATCACAGATTCCGTCGCCCGGATCGTCGACCCAGTCAAAGAAGCCAAAAAACAGCTACCCGTGTATGACGGCACCTGTCCCGCCGTGGCGCTGCGGCCAGATTTAAAACATCTCGTCGATTTTTATGATCCGCAAAAGACGGGCGACAATATGGTGGTTTCCGAAGTGACGATTCAGGACGTGCAAAATACCTGCCGCGTCGAAGATGGTAAGCTGGTGATGCAGATCGATATTGCGCTGTACGGCAAGACCGGGCCAAAAGCACGGCCACAGCCGGGCGACAAACCTAGCTTCGCCTATCCGTATTTCGTCGCCGTGACGGATGCGCAGGGCAATGTCGTTTCAAAGGAAATATTCGCAGCCTCGGTTGCGTATGGATCAAAGCAAAACGACATCAACCAGACCGAGAGCATCTTCCAGAACATGCCCTACCCTGATCCGGCGAACGGGCAGAATTATACGGTGATCGTGGGATTACAATTAACGCAAGAGCAACTCGCCTATAATCAACGGCTTGCCTCCGCCGATATGCAGACGCCGCCAGCAAGATACAAAAATTAATTGTCACCCCCGCCTTGTACGGGGGTCTGGCTTTCCGGATCCCCGCCGTGCTGATCCTGCTTCGCAGGATGCCGCGGGGATGACATCGTTATGTTTTGATGGCTTTTACAACATTGGATACTGAACGGCGCAGACCATAGAGCGCTTCTTCCAGTGATGCCACCAGTGAAACACTTTCTCCGCGCGCGGAAATAACTTCCCATGTTTCCATGATGCCGAAATAAACATGATACGGCGTGGTGCCGGGCATGTAATCGGCGGCAGGCGATAAGTCGCGGTTGAGCCATTCGACCCAGAAACCGCGTTCCGATATATATTTATCCCTAAACACTGTGACCATATCGGTCATGCGGTCTTTGATCGCCTGACGATCCTGTACTGTGTTCAGCATCAGTGCGTTGGCCTTAAGCGCTTCGCAGAACGGCCAGATTCTTTTGGTATCGGCCAGCACACGCCCGCCGGAGGATACCGTGTCGTAAATTCCACCATACGTGTCATCCCAGCCGTTGCGGTTGGCCCAATCGAGCAGTTTCTGACAGAGCGGATCGTGCAGCGAGGGAGCCTTTTTTAGCGCCGCATGTTTTTTGAGCAGCCAAACCCATTCAAAATAATGGCCGGGTTCGAGTTGATCGCCTTTTTCCGGATCGGGACGCAGATCGTGTGTGAAAAATTCGACCAGAACATCCTTTAAGAAATGATTTTGAAAGAGCGCGACCATTTCATCAGCCATTTGTTCATAGGCCATATCGCCGAAAATTTCTTTGGCGAACAGGCAAGCTTCGAGAAGATGCATATGCGGGTTTTGGCGGCGCATAACCGGGAATGGCTGGCCACGTTCATCAAGCGCTTCGGCAAATCCGGGTACATCCTGAAAACGGAATTCATTGTCGATCAGGCTAAGCACGTTCCGCGCCGCTTGCTTGGCACGGTCATCGCCCGTGGCTTTGTAGTAATGCGCGAAAGAAAATATCACGAAAGAGAGCGCGTAGAGATCGCAAGTTTTGTCTTTCACATTGCCCGTATCATCCAGCGAAAAATGCCAAAGATGCGTTACCGGATCATGATAGCGATTCAGGATGAATTCGAATTTGTCTTTAAGATTCCCCGAAAAGTTTTTGTTACAGCTATAGGAATAATGGCTGTAGATCGAAAGCTGGCGGCATTGCGTCACCAAGCGGCGCTGGCCGGTTGAAACAGGTTTGAATCCTTTACCCAGACGTTCGTAAAATCCGCCATTCGGGTCCGAAAACGCCTCATGCCATTTAGGCACCCAGCGCAGGCTCAGGCGGGTCTTTAAGGATCGAATGGTTGAATGAATGCCCGAGGCCATATGAAACAGGGGTTGCAAGTTATTGTCCGAAGGGCATGATAGCCTCATGAAAACCACCTTGTACACCCATGAATCCGGCTTAAAACACGATACGGGCTTTTCCCACCCGGAACGGGCGGACCGCCTCGCCGTCATTCAAGCGCTTATCAATGAAAAGCCGTTTTTGGACCTGCCGCGCGGCGAGGTAAAGCCCGCGACGGAGAATGATCTTCTGCTCGGCCATCCGCTGAATTATATCGAGCATATCAAGGATTCCATCCCGGGATCTGGCCACAGCCAGATCGATGCTGACACCATCGTCTCCCCCGGATCGTGGAATGCGGCGATGCATGCAACCGGCGCGGTGTTATCTGCCATCGATGATGTGGCGAGCGGAAAAACCACCCGCGCGTTCTGCGCGATGCGCCCGCCGGGGCATCATGCGGAGCCATCGACATCGATGGGGTTTTGCCTGTTCAACAATATTTTCCTTGGCGCAAGACGCGCACAGAAGACGCACGGCATCAAAAAGGTCGCCATCGTCGATTTCGATGTGCATCACGGTAACGGCACGGACGCGATGACGCGCGCGCATGACGGATCGATCTTCTTTATCTCCACGCATCAATATCCGTTATGGCCTATGACGGGGTTGGAAGATGACAATGAAGAAAGTGTTATGAACTTTACGCTGCCTCCCAATTCAGGATCGGAAGAGCTGCGAAGTCTTTACACCAAAAAAGTTTTTCCGGCGTTGACCCGGTTTGCGCCTGACCTTTTGATGATCTCCGCCGGATTCGATGCTCACAGGTTAGACCCCCTCGCCCAGCTCAACTGGGAGGACGAGGATTTTGCGTGGGTAACGGAGAAGCTTTGTGAAATTGCGGACACCTCGGCGCAAGGCCGGGTTATATCGGTTCTGGAAGGCGGGTATAATTTGGAAGCGTTGAAATCGTCGGTGGCGGCGCATTTGAAGGCGTTGGCGAACCTGTAATCCACCACAATGTCATTCCCCGACTTGATCGGGGAATCCAGACTGGATCCTCCGGTCAAGCCGGAGGATGACAATTTTAGAAGATAGCTATCTTAATGCGCGAACTGGCGGCGCATAATGCCGCGATTAACATCTTGCGTATGTTTTTCAGACCAGGCGCGGTTCCATTGCCAGTTGTTCAGTGTCAGGGCCGATAAGTTGGTCGTCTGCCCAGTTTGCTGGTTCTGTACCATGTTTAAGCTCCCTCTTTTACGGTTTTATCTATTTACCTATTATACCCTTTTTCACCCCCCGATTGTTTTGCAAAGACCATGGCTCTGCCTTGCACATTTGGCGTAACTGGCCTATAGTTCGCCCCTGCATAATCATTTGAAACATTTAGGAAAAGCGGATCGTGGCGCAGACGCAACCCCTTGAAAACCTTAGCTTTGAGAAGGCTTTGACCGAACTCGAGGATATCGTGCGTTCGCTGGAATCCGGCAAAGCCCCCCTCGATGAGTCGATCACCGCCTATGAGCGCGGGATTGCCCTTAAAACCCATTGCGAAAAGAAGCTGGCCGAGGCCCGTTTCAAGATCGAGAAAATTACCCTGTCACCAGACGGCAAGGCCAAGGCCGAACCGTTCGACGTCAAAGAATAATCACGAAAGAGAATTTAAGAGATGGCACCATCACCAAGAGAAGCGTCGGACGCGCTGCAAGAAGCCTTAGAAGAATGCGTCGTCGGCGTTAACAAAACCATCTCGCGCCTGCTGCCCCAGACTGATTTGGCCGAAGATCGTTTGTATGAGGCGATGCGCCACGGTGTTCTGTCGGGCGGTAAACGCCTGCGCCCGTTCATGGTGATGCAATCGGCCAAGCTGTTCAACGTCGACCCCGCCCGCGCCCGCCGCGCCGCCGCCGCCGTGGAATTTTTGCATTGTTATTCATTGATCCATGACGATTTGCCAGCGATGGACAATTCCGATTTACGCCGCGGCGTTCCGACCGTACACATTCGTTATGATGAAGCGACCGCCATTCTCGCGGGCGATGCGTTGTTGACGTTGGCGTTTGAAACTCTGGCCGACCGTGATACGCATTCCGATCCGCATGTACGCGTTGAACTAGTGCGTAAACTTGCCGAAGCTTCGGGTCCGCAAGGGATGGTTGGCGGTCAAATGCTCGATCTCATCGGCGAAGATCAGGAATTTGACCTTGGAACGATTTCCCGCATGCAGCGGATGAAGACAGGAAAGTTAATGTCCTTCGCATGCGAAGCCGGGGCGATTCTCGGCAAGGCCGACGATGTTCACAAACGCGCACTCAACAATTACGCGTTCGATCTCGGGCTCGCCTTTCAGGTGACGGACGATATTCTCGACGTCGAAGCGCCCGCGGGCGTAACAGGCAAGCCCGCCAATCAGGATGAGAAGGCCGGTAAATCCACTTTCGTATCGACGATGGGAAAAACCGAAGCCAAATCGCGCGCGCAGATGCTCGTCGATCAGGCGATTGGCCATTTGAAAGTGTTCAACGGCCGCGCCGACATGCTCGAAGAACTCGCCCGCTACGTTCTGCAAAGACGTTCATAATGCAATTCCTTGTCATCGGCACCGATGGAACCGACGAAGGAGCGCTTGATCGCCGCATGGCAAACCGCGAAGCGCATCTCAAGGGCTGCGCGGATGCCGTGGCCAAGGGTGAACAGTTGATCGGCGTTGCTATGCTCAACGATGCAGGGAAAATGTACGGGTCGGCCATGGTCATGGATTTCCCGGACCGCGCCGCGCTCGACGAATGGTTAAAGCGCGAGCCTTACGTCGCGGGGAAAGTCTGGGACAAAATCGAGGTAATCCCTTGCAAAGTGCCGGATGCGTTCGCGCATTGCTTTCCGAAGAAGTGATTATTCTTCATTGTCATCCTCCGGCTTGACCGGAGGATCCATAAAAATGCCATGAAAAACTACTTTGTTTACATTCTGGCCAACGGCTTCAACGGCACCCTTTATGTCGGGGTAACGTCCGATTTGGACCGCCGGTTATGGGAGCATAAAGTGGCAGAAACTGGTGGTTTTGCCGAAAAATACGCCGTTAACCGACTTGTGCATTATGAAATATTTGACGATCCTGAAAATGCTATTAAAAGAGAGAAGCGTTTAAAGCACTGGAATCGCCAGTGGAAGATCGAACTGATAGAAAAGAATAATCCCGCGTGGAAAGACCTTTATGACGAATTCTTCAAAACCGCGCCTAGCCATGGATCCTCCGGTCAAGCCGGAGGATGACATTGTTGGGAGAGGGAAGTACCCCCTTCTCGACCGGATCGCGGACCCCGCCGATCTGCGTGGGCTGTCGATGGAAGAATTGCAACAGGTCACAGACGAACTGCGCGCAGAGACGATCGACGCAGTGTCCGTCACGGGCGGGCATCTGGGCGCGGGCCTCGGTGTTGTCGAATTGACGGTCGCTATTCACGCGGTGTTCAATACACCGGATGATCGTTTAATTTGGGATGTCGGGCATCAAGCGTATCCGCATAAAATTTTGACAGGCCGCCGCAACCGCATCCGCACATTACGCATGGGCGGCGGGTTGTCCGGATTCACCAAACGGTCCGAGAGCGAATACGACCCGTTCGGCGCGGCACATTCTTCGACATCGATTTCCGCAGGGCTTGGCATGGCCGTGGCGCGTGACCTCGATGGCCGCGACAATCACGTGATCGCGGTGATCGGCGATGGATCGATGTCGGCGGGCATGGCGTATGAGGCGATGAACAATGCGGGCGCATTGAAAAGCCGGATGATCGTTATCCTGAACGACAATAATATGTCGATTGCGCCGCCCGTGGGCGCGATGAGCAAATACCTAACCGGATTGGTTTCGTCCAAGCCTTATATGGGCGCACGCGATGTCGCCAAACGCGTCGCGAACATGCTGCCCACGCCGATCAAAAACGCGGCCAAACGCGCCGAAGAGACAGCGCGCGCGGCGCTTGGCGGTGGCACGATGTTCGAAGAGATGGGGTTTTACTATATCGGCCCTGTCGACGGGCATAACCTCGAGCAGCTCGTCTCCATCCTGAAAAACATGCGCGATACGCGTCATGAAGGCCCCGTCCTGATCCATGCAATCACGAAAAAGGGCAAAGGCTACGCGCCCGCCGAGAGTTCATCGGACAAGATGCACGGCGTAAGCAAATTCGATGTCGTGACAGGCGATCAGTACAAAGCAAAATCCAATGCGCCATCCTACACCAAAGTTTATGCACAATCGTTGATCAAAGAAGCGCGCAAAGACGAGAAGATCGTCGCCATCACCGCCGCGATGCCATCGGGCACGGGACTCGATTTGTTCGGGTATGAATTTCCGGAGCGGATGTTCGATGTAGGAATTGCGGAACAGCATGCGGTGACGTTTGCCGCCGGATTGGCGTGTGAAGGATACAAACCGTTTACGACTATTTATTCGACGTTCCTGCAACGCGCGTATGACCAGGTCGTGCATGACGTTGCGATTCAAAACCTTCCCGTGCGTTTCGCGATGGACCGCGCAGGTCTTGTCGGCGCGGACGGCGCAACGCATGCCGGATCGTTCGATGTGGCGTATTTAGGATGCTTACCAAATTTTGTTTTGATGGCTCCTTCGGATGAAGCGGAACTTATGCATATGGTGGCAACCGCCGCCGCATATGATGAAGGGCCGATTGCATTCCGTTATCCACGCGGCGAAGGCGTGGGCGTCGATATGCCGGAAGAAGGCAAGATATTAGAGATCGGCAAAGGCCGTATAGTACGTGAAGGCAGCCAGATTGCCCTGCTCAGCTATGGCACACGCCTCAATGAATCGCTGATGGCTGCAGACATGCTGGCAACCAAGAATATCTCTGTCACGGTGGCGGATGCACGTTTTGCCAAGCCTCTCGACGAAGCATTGATTCGTTCCTTGGCCAAAAACCATGAAAAATTGATCATCCTTGAAGAAGGATCGGCGGGCGGGTTCGGCGCGTTCGTTCTACAATTCCTCGCCAGAGAAGGGTTGCTGGATGGCGGCACGCTGAAAGTCCGCACCATGCACCTGCCCGATGTGTTTCAGGACCACGATTCGCCCGAAAAACAGTATGAAACCGCCGGATTGACGGCAAAGCATATTGTAAAAACGGCCCTGACCGCCTAGCATAAACCCATATGAAACTTGAAAAACCGACCATCGTTCTTTTCGACATGGACGGCACCACGGTCCGTCACATCAATCCGCGCATGCTCGGCGTGCTCGAATTTTTAGACGATGCCGGATTCAAAATTGCATCATGGTTTTACAAGAAAAAGCCCCACCCGGATTTCAGCGTCGACCAGATCAAAAAACCGCGCCTGCTCGTCCACCGTGCGTTGCATAAATTCCGTCGCAAGGAGGTGGACCAGATTGTACAGCCCTGCCCCGGTATTTATGCGGTGCTCAACCTATTGCGCGATGAAAAAATCCCGATCGGCATCGTCAGCAACGGGCTCGGCAAGGGGTACGGTCATGATATCCTGATGAAATTCAATTTGTCTGAGTTCTTCAGCGCGCAGATTTTCCGTGAGGATATTCAGCGATCAAAACCGCATCCCGATCCGATCCTCCGCGCCCTACGCGATCTCAAGGAACCCGTTACGGTGGACGATGTGATCTGGTATATCGGCGATCGGCACAAGGATGTTATCGCGGCGCTCGCGGCCAATGATATCCTGCCCGCAAAAGTCATTCCGTTCGCTTACGGGCTTAAAGCCTCCGTCGCCATTCTCGAAAAAGGGCAAAGCCCCGAGCAGATCATCATGAATTACACGGATTTCGCCGGGCGCATTTACCCCGTAATCAAGAGCGATATCGCTTTATCCAGCGCGTGGGAATAATCAACGCACCCTTGGCAGCGACATATCATAGGCCTGCACAGGGCCAATGCGTTCCATCACATCTTGCTGCCGGAGCAAAGGCGCGATAGCTTTCATCATTGCAGATCCTTCACCCGGATACTGGCCAAGCAGCACCTGCTGGTTCAACATATGCGCAAGTTGTTCGAGCGGTGTTAGCGGTTCGGGAATTTCACGGATTTTCAGCGCCTCGCGCGAAGGTGCGCCGACAAGCTTCGCGGCATAATCGAGCGCAACATCAAGCCCGCCTATTTCATCGATCAGCCCGTTCTTTTTCGCCTGCGTGCCCGTCCACGGACGTCCTTTGGCGACAGCACGGACTTCTTCTTTCGTCATTTTACGCCCCTCCGCAACACGTCCGATAAAAGAAGCATAGGTATCGTCGATAGCGATGTTCAAGACTTCCAATTCACTCTTACTCAGTGGTTTGTTCGCCGACCACATGCGAGCATTCTGTCCCCATGTTAGTGCGTCCCAATTAACACCGATCTTTTTCCACACGCCGCTGATATCGAATTTGCCCATGATAACGCCGATTGAGCCTGTCAGGGTCGAAGGCATGGCAAAAATTTTATCGGCATCGACGACGATCCAGTAACCGCCCGACGCAGCCACGGGTCCCATGGACACTAGAATTTTTTTGCCCTTTTCTTTTGCATAGACGATGGAACGGCGAATAGTTTCCGAGGCGGATGGCGAACCGCCCGGAGAATCGACGCGCATGACGATGACTTTGATCGCTTCATCATCGGCGGCATCCATGATGGCATTGGCGATATAATCGCCCGTCGCGTAGCCGGGCTCCGGATCGCTGCCGGGGACGATTTCGCCTGCAATACGCACGAGGGCGACATTACCGCCACGTTTTCTTTCATGATCCGCAGTCGCCATATAATAGTCTTCGACTGCGACCAGCGGCGGCTTTTCCAGTCCCTTTTCACCGTTGATTTTCGTGCGCACATCGCGGATCAGAACATCGCCGTAATCGAGATTGGTGATCAGACCGGATTTCAGCGCGGTTTCGCCCGTGATCAAACCCTTATCAAGCTGGGTCTGCAACGCCGCGCGCGTTAAACCCCGGTCCTTTGCGATATCGGTAAATATTTTCGTCGAAAAATCATCGAGGACTGATTGCATCGCCTCACGGTTCGGTGCGCTCATATGATTGCTTGTCATATTTTCCATCGCGGACTTATATTCTTCGCGGTGTAAAAATTCCGGATTGGCCCCGACCTTGTCCAGTACATCGCGCGCAAACGGCATTTCCAGCGACAATCCCGTGATACTGACAAAACCCACAGGCTGCATCCAGATTTCATCAAAGGCGGATGCCAGATAATACGCGCCGATACCGCTGCCCAGATCGGCGAAGGACGCGGTGTATATATGCGCGAATTTTCCTGAGGCGCGGAAGCGTTTTACCGCATCGCGCAATTCTTGAATATGTGCAAGTTCCATCCCCGCATTGTCGAGGCTGACCAGTAGACCGCGCACGCGGTCATCCTTTCGCGCCTTGTCCAGCGTTTCGATGAGGTCGCCAATGGTAATTCCTGCGGCAGCGAACGGATCGGCGAAAGATCGCGCATGTTCCGTTTCACCTATCGGATCGGTGACATTGAGGACGAGGATCATGTCATCGGGCAGAGAGCCGCTACCGCGTGAAAAGAACGCCGCGGACAAAAGCCCCATAAAAATCGAGAACACGACCAGCGCGCCGACAAAGAAGCAGAATTTTTTCAGCGCCCGGCCCGCAAAGCCAAGCACACCCGAAGAATGCCTAGGCGGCGTGTTTGCGGCGTCCTGTCTGGGGGCGTGGTAAAAGAACGAAGACATGCGGCGTTTGATCATCGGGATTTTCCTTTAAATGCCCGGTAATTCTAGTCCTGCCGGGACAGCAAGAGAATACTGTTCTTATAGATTCTGCGCCTTGTGCCGCAGCCAATGATCGGCCAAGACACAGGCCATCATGGCCTCGCAGACAGGTGTGCCGCGAAGGCCGACGCAGGGATCGTGACGGCCTTTGGTGAGTATTTCGGTTTCATTGCCGGATTTGTCGATGGTGTTTACGGGCGTTAAAATCGAGCTGGTCGGTTTGAAGGCTATGCGACAAACGATATCCTGCCCGGACGAGATACCGCCCAAGATTCCGCCCGCGTTGTTCGAAAGGAAAAACGGTGTGCCGTCTTTCATACGAATTTGATCGGCGTTTTGTTCACCGCCAAGTTCGGCAGCATCGAAACCAGCGCCGATTTCGACGGCTTTAGTCGCGTTAATCGACATCATCGCCTTGGCGATGTCGGCATCGAGTTTGTCGTAGACAGGCGCGCCGAGACCGGCGGGAATTCCGCTCGCGACGACTTCGATGATGGCACCTGCGCTTGATCCGTCTTTGCGTTTGCCATCAAGAAATTCTTCGAGCATCGGAACGGATTTCGCGTCCGGCACCCAGAGTGGATTTTGATCGACTTGCGCCCAGTCCCAATTGTCGCGATTGATTTTGTGAGGACCGATCTGCACGACCGCACCGCGAATGGTGACTTTATCGCCGAGCGCGTGGGTGAGAATTTTACGGGCAATCGCGCCGGCGGCAACGCGCATCGCGGTTTCACGGGCGGATGATCTACCGCCGCCGCGATAATCACGGATGCCGTATTTGGCGTCATAGGTGTAATCGGCATGGCCGGGGCGGAATTTTTGTGCGATGTCGCCGTAATCTTTTGAGCGCGCATCGGTGTTTTCGATCAGAAGACCGATGGGCGTTCCCGTCGTTTTGCCTTCGAACACGCCGGACAGGATTTTGACTTCGTCGGCTTCCTGACGTTGCGTGGTGAATTTGCTCTGCCCCGGTTTGCGGCGGTCGAGATATTTCTGGATCTCGGCTTCGGTCAGATCAATGCGTGGCGGCACGCCATCGACAACGCAGCCGATGGCAGGGCCATGACTTTCGCCGAAGGATTGATATTGAAAGAGTGTTCCGAAACGGTTTCCTGACATGGCCTCACGCAGCCTTGTCCGTATCCTTGGGCGCAATCGAGCGCAGGAGTTCGGCGGTTTCGCCGGCGGAATCGACGTTACACATACCGACCGTGTGGTAACCGGAATCGACATGCAGCACTTCGCCCGTCACGCCCGAGCCGAGATCGGATAACAAGAACAATCCCGAACGACCAACATCATCGATCGTGACGTTGCGGCGGAGCGGAGAATTGAGTTCGTTCCATTTCAGGATATAGCGGAAATCACCGATGCCAGACGCGGCCAGCGTTTTGATAGGCCCAGCGGAAATCGCATTGACGCGGATATTGCGCGGGCCAAGGTCGTTGGCGAGGTAGCGCACCGATGCCTCAAGCGCAGCCTTGGCGACGCCCATGACGTTGTAATGCGGCATCACGCGTTCCGCACCGTAATATGTGAGAGTCAAAAGGCTGCCGCCTTCTTTCATCAGCGGCGCAGCTTTTTGTGCTACGGCGGTGAAGGAGAAAACCGAGATATCCATGGTTTTGAGGAAATTCTCACGGGTCGTATCCAGATACAGCCCGTCCAGTTCGTTTTTGTCCGAAAAGGCGATAGCGTGGACGACGAAGTCGATCTGGCCCCATTTTTTACCAATCGTTTCAAAGGCCTGAGCCACGGAATCCATATTGGTGACATCACAGGGCAGGACGATGTCCGAACCGATGCTTTCGGCCAGCGGTTTGACACGTTTTTCCAGCGCCTCGCCCTGATAGGTGAATGCTAGCTGCGCACCTGCCTCATGTGCGGCCTTGGAAATACCCCAGGCGATGGAACGGTCGTTCGCGACCCCCATAATCACGCCTTTTTTCCCCGCCAGCCAGTTTTTCGCGCTTTCCGTCATTTTTTCCTCTTGTATGCGTGGTTTCGCATCCTACACATTTCCGCCTGTCCGTCCAGAGCAAACGGCGGAATCCCTCAAAACCGCCGGGTTTATTGAGGGTTTATTAACCTAAATCCCCTAAAATTTTAGCTGTAGAATTGGGGGCGCGTAAAGGCGTTATGGGTATTAAACTCGGCATATTGCAGGATATCTGCAACCTGGCGATCCATCAGGTTCGGGAACTTTACCCGAACCTGCAACTCATGTTCATCCCGCACGAAGGGGGCCGTTTCCACGAAGTCGTGACGACCAGCGAACACGAGCTGGCCAAACACAGCGCCGGGAAAATCGCGCAAGGCATCCTCGAAAAAAACAACAGCCGGGAATTGTCCAGCTTCCTCGGCATGGCCATCCATCACCAAGTGAAGTGGCTGGGCTTAAGTTCGAGCGATTCCATCCTCGCCCTGTTCAACGTCAACACCGACGAATTCGACAGCCCCAAAGATATGCGCCGCGCGGTTTATCACCTGGTCTGGCACGCCATCGACCTGATCGAAATTCGCCAGCGTCCCGAATATGCCGCGAAGTTCAGATCGGGCCCGATGATTCCAAAACGATCCCCGATGAACATGGCGCGCCTCAATCTTCAATCCGATGTTTTTTCCGGCGTGATGAGCAGCCTGCAAGGCGAGGAAGACGCGCTGGACGTTCTGGCATCACAGCGCGCAATGGATTCCATCCTGCCGGTCTATGCAAGGCGCGCCGAAGATTATCCTTACGTCATCGCCATGGAATCGGCAAAATACGCGTATGAGGAATTGCTTGCACTCAAGCCGCCGCGTAACAAATACATGACCTACGCCCGCCAGATGGCGCAGGAAATAGGCCGTACGTTCGATGATAAGAGCATCCGCCAGTGGTGGGGTTTTTCCGAACCCGCGCAGGACATGGCATGGCGGAACATGGAAAAAGAAACGATCTTGGGCGGCGCGATATTCACCAGCGAGGACCCGTTCGTGCGTGCGACCGCGCATCTGGTCGCCGATATCACGGGTGTAACACCCCTGCCCGCCGCACAACTCGGCAATCTCTACAACGCCTTTGCCAACCACGAACAAAATTACGTTCTGCACCGCGAGATGGTGGAAAAAACCTTCGAAGATGCTGTCGCACGCGGCGTCAAGGAAGAAAGCGGTCAGCCGCTCATCCTCGCCGCCAACGAACAGAATGAAAGCCTAGCCGATGGGAATATTCTGGGATGGTGCGCCAACGCGCTGCAATCCGCCGCACGCGCCTTCGACAACGCGTTATCATCCGGGGCTTCACCCATCGTCGCGGCGCGCCTTGAATTTGAAGGCACAAGAGACATCCCGACATGGGAATCCCTCAAAAAAATCGGCGAAGGCATTGTCGAACAGAAACGCACAGGCTTTGGCGCGACGCTCGGTAACGTCGCCGAAATCTGCAACGGCAACGAAGCATTCGCATCGGTGCTGGGTTCAATCCGCGTCACGATGAAAGACCCCAATTATATCCGCAAACTGGAAGCCGCGAACGATCTGGCCCTGCGTCCCGCAGCATCGACCCCGGCATCGCCAACCCCATCCGCACCAGCGCCCAAGGCCGCGCCCGCCGCGCCGCAAATTACCGCACCCGGACTTTCTCTGGGCGGCGGATCGAATGCCGCGGTACGCCATGCAATGATGGAACGCATGCGCCGCGAGCAGCAAAATCAGGGCAAGAACGACGACGACCGCACGAAATAAAGACACAAATAAAAAAGGCCGATATTTCTATCGGCCTTTTTCAAATTCATATGATGATTAGTTGATGACTTTCCACGAACCATCGGATTGCTGGCACGCCGTGCCGTAACCTGATTGCTGTTTACCGCCGACATAGATCGTCTGGCTGTATTCACGGCAAACACGGCCGCCATTATCAACGCCCGAACGGGTCGGCGTGACCGTGCCGTAGTTGCCAGATTCCGGATTGTTCCAGCGGATGGTTTCACCGACAGGTGCAGAATATGCACGTTGGTTTGCCTGTTGTGCGTACATCTGGTCAGCCTTATCCAGCGAGGAACCGATTTCGGAACCGGCCAGTGCGCCCAGAAGAACGCCCGCGCCCGTGGCCCACAGACGGCCAGAACCACCGCCCACCTGAGATCCTAAAAGACCGCCGACAACCGCGCCAGTACCGCCGCCGATTAATTGTTTGTTGCCTGCGCCATTAAGTGTGTTACAGCCCGCGAGCGCCGCCGTAGACATTATTACCAAAGTTAAAATAGTTTTTTTCATGATCGCTTTAATCCTTTTCTTGCGATTCTAACCAATAGCCTTACATTAGGTTCCAATTTCGTCCAAAACAAGGTCTAGTTTGACACATTTGAAACACTAATATGAACGCAGCTCCCACTCTTTATACGGACGACCCTTATAGAACCTTCGCGGCGTGGCTGGAAGAGGCAAAAGCCGCAGAAATCAACGATCCCAACGCCATGTGCCTCGCCACGGCGGACGGACAAGGCCGCCCCTCCAACAGGATGGTTTTACTTAACGGGCTGGATGCACGCGGGTTTGTCTTCTACACCAATGCCGAGAGCCGCAAGGGTGATGATCTGGCGAGCAACCCCTATGCCGCGCTGTGCTTTCATTGGAAAACCCTGCGCAGGCAGGTGCGTATTGAGGGCAAGGTTGAGATGGTTACGGAAGCCGAGTCCGATGCTTATTACAATTCACGCCCGAGGATCAGCAGGCTCGGCTCATGGGCGTCGCAACAATCGCGTGAGTTGCCCCAGTTTTCGGATTTGCAGGACGCAGTGGCGTTTTATGAGAAAAAATTCGAAGGCGTCGAGGCTATCCCCCGCCCGCCCTATTGGAAAGGCTTTCGCGTTTTGCCCGATAAAATCGAATTCTGGATCGATGGGGAATTCAGGTTGCACCGTCGTCACGTCTTCACGCCCAATGGAAAAGGCGGATGGAAGACACATATGATTTATCCGTAAAATTGTCATCCTATCAGATGAAATCCGGGGTATATGAACGAGACCGCACAAAGACTTCTAAGACTGTTTAACGAGCATAAAGATCGCAGAATTTGTGTTGTTGGCGGCACGTGCACGGGCAAGACAACACTTTTGCAATTCATTCCTGAAGCGTTGGATATGGATGCACTCGTCTTTCCTAAGCTGACACCGGAAGAACGGGATTATGTATGCCAAACGCCATGGACACCTGCGATAGGGCAGAAAATGATTGAATTGGCCAGAAAATACGTAATCATAACGCCGGGTCAGCCAGTTTTCGGAACAGTGGTATTGCCCTGTGATTTGATTATTCACTTAACAATCGATGACAAAAACTTGCAAACCCGCGCAGAAATGCGAAGCGTAAATTTCAAAGATGCAAAAAATATGAACAAGCAAGTAGAGCGAGAAGTTGCAATAAATCAAACACCAACCATTTCATTTTCGGTTGCATGATGGAGAAAAGTTAATGAGTGAAGAACAACTGAGCTTCGGCACAGATGTATCGAGATTGCTCGATATCGTCGCAAATGCGCTCTACACCAACCGCGACGTTTATCTGCGCGAGTTGATTTCCAACGCGGCGGATGCGTGCGATAAACTGCGCTATGAATCGCTACAAAATCCCGGCCTCACCGCGGGCGATGCGGATTTCAAAATCAAAGTGAGTGTGGATAAAAATACCACCTCCCTGACCATCGAAGACAATGGCATCGGCATGAACCGCGCCGATCTGATTGACCATCTGGGCACAATTGCAAGGTCCGGCACAGCGGCGATGGTGGACGCCGTCAAAAATGCGGGCGCGGACAAAGGTGCATTGAACCTCATCGGTCAGTTCGGCGTGGGTTTTTATGCGAGCTTTATGGTGGCAAGCAAAGTCGAAGTGATTTCCCGCAAAGCAGGCGATAGCGAAACATGGCATTGGGAATCGGACGGGCGTTCCGGTTACACAGTCCGTGAAGCCACAGACGAAGAAGCCACAAAGATCAAATCACGCGGGACGCGCATCACGCTGTTCATGAAAGACGATGCACATGATTTCCTGCTCGATGATCGCATCAAGCAGATCATCCTCGCCTATTCCGACCATATAGCCGTGCCGGTGTTCGTCGGTGCGGAAGAAAAACAGATTAACGCCGCCTCGGCACTGTGGATGCGCCCGAAAAACGAGATCACGACCGAGCAATATACCGAATTTTATCACCATATCGGCCATGTGTTCGATGAACCGTTGATGACCAGTCACTGGCGCGCGGAAGGTAAGATCGAATACACCGCGCTGCTATTCATCCCCACCATGCGGCCATGGGATTTGTATGATCCGGGCCGCAAGCACGCCGTGCGATTGTATGTTCGCCGGGTGTTTATCACCAGCGAGGTCAGCAATCTTATTTATCCGTGGCTGCGTTTCGTGCGCGGCGTGATCGATTCCGAAGATTTACCGCTCAATATCAGCCGCGAGATGCTTCAGAACAATCCGGTCGTTACGCGCATCCGCACGGGCGTGACGAAACGCATTCTATCAGACCTTGCCGCAACGGCGGAAAAAGACAGCGTTCAGTATGAAACTTTCTGGTATCAATTCGGCATGGTGATCAAGGAAGGTTTGTATGACGCCATTGAGCACCGCGACGATATTTTCAAAATATGCCGATTCTTTTCCACTAATAGAAACCGCACCCTGACTTCGCTCGAAGAGTATATTTCGCGCATGAAGGACGGGCAGAACGAGATTTATTATATTCTGGGCGAGAATTTGGAGAGCATCGAACGCTCGCCGCAACTCGAAGGTTTTAAATCACGCGGACTCGAAGTTTTGTTCCTGTCAGATACGATCGATTCCTTCTGGCTGCAACAGGCCGGTGAGTATCAGGGCAAGAAATTCGTATCCGTGACCAAAGGCTCGATCGATCTCGATAAATTCGAATCCGCGCAAAAACCGGAAAAGCCGACCGAGGAGGAACAAACTTCTATCGCTGCACTTTTGGGCGTATTGAGTGAGGAATTGAAGAAAGAAGTGAAGCAGGTACGAATTTCAAAACGCTTGACCGACTCCCCCGTCTGCCTGATCGCGGACGATGCAGGCGTCGATATGCATATAGAGCGGGTTTTGAAAATTCAGCAAAATTACGACCCTGTCGTGAACAAGAAAATTCTTGAGATCAACGACCGGCATGCACTGATCCAAAAACTCGCAGGCCTAGCGCAGGCAAACAAGGATGCTTCTGCCCTTAAAGATGCAGCGCATCTTTTATACGATCAGGCACGGATTATTCAGGGCGAGCCGGTGAACGATCCGGCGGGTTTTGTAAAACGCATGGCAGAGTTTATGCAGCGCGGGCTGGCGGCCTAAAGCATCCCCTGATGATGGCGAGCGGTCATCTCCTCGATCTCATCTTCGGAGAAATCGAAATTCTGGGCCAGTTCTTCGATCATCACATCGCGGATCAGGTTGGTTAGGTCGTCTTCAGTATCACACCACATTTCAAGGATAGGACGGCGGAAGAGGATTAAGACATCATCGTCGTTCGCAACTTTACGTTCTACACCCGGCGATATTTCCTTACCGCTGCGATATAGCGCGACGAGTTCATACGGGTCATCCAGTTCCATTTCGGTCTGCGTGGCTTCATCGGGAAAATCCGCAACCTCTATGGCCAGAGACTCACAATATTCGAGAATTTCTTCAGGCAAAGAGTCCAGCAACTGCTTGGCGATGGTTTCCACATCGTCGCTGCTCGGCGGCGCCGAGAAATTCATGATAATTCTGTTCTGGTCCATGGCACTAATCCCCTAAGCTCCATATAACTGCCCCAACCATGTTTCTGATTCCCTATAAACTACGCCCAAACCGTCTTTTTGCCAATGCTGGATACGGAAATAGCCACAATCGCGTTTAGTGGTTGTGGTCAGCCTTGAAAAATGTGATTCTGGAAGACGACAGGTTTATTCCGTTCCCAGTAAGTTCCTATGCCGTATGATTTAACACAGGTGAGAATACTGATCGTCGAGGATATGCAGCCCATGCTGGCGCTGACCACCTCGATGCTCCACATGTTCGGCTTTCAGACCATTCACGGGGCCAGGGGCGTTGACGAAGGGTACAAGATGTTCCAGCAACATAAACATGATCTTGTGATAACGGACTGGCTGATGGAACCGCTGGATGGAATCGATTTGATCCGCATGATCCGCAAGAACGAGGATTCACCCGACCAATTCGTACCCATCATCTTGATGACCGGCTATTCCGACCGGGCGAGGGTCGAAAACGCCCGCGACACCGGCGTCACCGAATTCCTGATGAAACCTTATTCCGCGCGGGATCTGTATGCCCGCATCGTGCAGATCATCGAAAAACCCCGCCAGTTCGTTGATACCGGTGAGTTTTTCGGGCCCGACCGCAGGCGGCGCAAGAATTTCACCTTCACAGGTAACGACCGCCGAGGCAGCGCGGACAAAAATTCCGGAGACTGGCCCGAAGACATGGAAGTCGATTTCGTTCTCCGCAGCCTGCAGGACGATCTTAAAAAACTATGATAGAGCAAGATAATCACATGAGCCGCAAAAAATCTCCCGCCTTTCATATACCAAACAACGCCTTAAAACAAAAGGTCGGCGAAGGCGGCATTCCGGGCCACATAATCAAAAAATGCCAGGATTACATCGAAAGCAATCCGGTCGATTTCGCGCCCTTTGCCCGCAAATTTCTTGAAGACCTGGAATTCATCCGCTCGGATATTGATAAAAAGGCGGGCGATCCGGACAAAATCTTGGCTAGAATCCTGAACATCGTCATGCAACTCAAGGCCAACGGCAGCATGTTTCATTACCAACTGATTTCCATGGTTTCGGATGTCATGCTCCGCTTTCTCGAAATCGTGAATAAACTGGACGATGATTTTCTTGATATTTTAGGGGTTTATATAAGAGTTCTCAAAATCATACTTAACAAGAAATTAACCGGCAACGGCGGCAAGGAAGGCTATGTTCTGACACAGGAATTGCACAATGCCTGCCTGCGTTACTATGCCCGTTACAATATTCAGCATTAGGTTTTTTTGGTAGCGGCGCAATGATGCCACATGGTATGATCCTCCTATGGATATGATGCCCGCCGCAATCGCCATGCAAATGGCTATGGTCCAGCAAAGTGTCGCCCTTTCGGCGCTCAAGCGTTCGTTCGAGACGCAGCAGCAGGTTGCCGACATGCTGATGGCAACAATCGACGCAAGCCGCGGCGGCAACGTCAATTTATTCGCTTAATACAAACTGAACAATCTTAACAAGCCTGCGCTTGCGGGAAAGTTTCGAGCGCTTCTTCAACTTCGGCGATAAAGGGGTACGAATCCTGCGCGCCTTTTTTCATGCAACTCAGGCTTGAAGCAACGGCGGCACGACGCATGGCCGAACCCAACGCCAGCTTGTTATGAAGCGCGGCGGCGATGGTTCCGCAATAACAATCTCCCGCCCCTGTCGTATCGACGACCTCAGGAATTGCAAGCGCGGGCACACGCCATGCCGCGCCGTTATCGCCCGCGGCGATCGAACCTTTTTCGCCCAGCGTGATGATGCAATCGAGCTTACCTTTTGCCGCCAGCGCGCGAGCGATGACCATCAAATCCTGTTGCGGGTTGACGCCGGTGACTTCGGCGATCATGCGCGCCTCCAGTTCATTGACGATCAGGCAATCCACCAGATCCAGCGCCTTTTGCGGGATGTGAAAGGCAGGTGCCAGATTCAAAATAACTTTCGTGCCGTTTTTCTGGGCGCGTTCCATCAGATTGATATTTTCCTGCAACGGCACTTCCATTTGTAAAAGAAGAATATTGCCCTCTTTCAGCACTTCGTCCGGAACCTGCGCGGCGGACAAATCCCCATTCGCACCCGATGCAACGATGATCTGATTCTCACCCTTCGCATTGCCCGTCACGAACGCCATGCCCGTGGGCAACATGTCAGAGGTCGCAACGCCCGAGGTCATTACCTCGTTGCGGCGCAGATTGTTCAAGATGCGCGTACCCATGCCATCATCGCCGACCTTGCTCACCAGCGCGGTTTTCACGCCGCCGCGCGCACAGGCCAGCGCCTGGTTCGCGCCTTTGCCGCCGGGCGACATTTCATAGCTGGGGGAAAGAACGGTTTCACCGGGGCGGGGGAAATCCTTTACCCGCATGTGAACATCCATATTGATGGAACCGAAAACGATAATCATGGCGTTAATCCGCTTCTTATTGGGCGATCATCATCGCACATCCGCCGATAAAGTCGAGCCGGATCAGGCTATAGCATGAAACTGTTTACAACCTGTTCGGCACGGCCCAATCCGCGATCCAGCGCCGCCATGGTTTTGGGAAGATCACCGGAATCATCTTTCATCCAATGGTATAGCGCATTGAAATAAACTATTGTTAATCCGGTGACTTTCACCGCACCTTTGATGCCGTTTGCATCTATGCCCGCAGCCTCCAGCATCCATGCCATCGACCGGCCCAGATGCGGCAGGCTTATCACCGCCTGCTTGGGATCGAGGGTAAAAGATTTGAGAATCGAAACCACAGCCTCGCGGTTGTCGTTCAGGATATCGAACCGTTCCATCAAGATTTCGAACAAGCGGTCGCGCTCGGGCGAAGACGGGTCCGGGTGGGCATGAATGGCCAGAACCTTTTTGTCGATCCTTTTGCCATAGGCAATGAGTATCTCGATCTTGTCATCGAAAATGTCCGACAGTTCAGCCAAACTCGTATGCGTTTTGTCCGCTATATCGGTCATGGTGATGGCATCCCACGGCATGCGGGCGGCCAGATCGAGCGCAGCATCGATCACGCGCTCTTTTAAGTATTTCTCCGGAACCGCTGCTTTGGGCTTTTTTGCCTTGGATTTCGCCACCATGGGGGTTGCCTTTCCGTAAGGTTTCTATAGAGATACTGGCACAAAGATGTAATTGCAATTGAAAGATATAAGTCTATGACCAAAACCACATACGGCCTTGTCAGTATCGGTAATGCTCTGGTGGATGTTTTAGCGCCCGCCACCGAAGATTTTATTGCCGGACAGGCCGCCGCCCACGGCATGGCGCGCGGCGCGATGAATCTTATTAACGCGGAGCGGGCCATACAGCTTTATGACGCGATGGGACCCGCAACGGAAGTTTCTGGCGGTTCCGCAGGCAACACGATGGCGTGCTTCGCCTCGTTCGGCGGCATTGGCGCATATATCGGCAAAGTGGGCAAAGACCAACTCGGCGAAGTCTTCCGCCACGACCTGCGCGCGATAGGCGTTTCTCACACAACACCGCCAGTTATCAGCGGAACGCAAACAGGGCGGTGCATGATCCTTATAACACCAGACGGAGAGCGCACCATGAACACGTTTTTGGGCGCGGCCGTTGAACTTTCCCCGGACGATATAGACGGGGTGACGATTGCTGGCGCGGCGGTCACATATCTCGAAGGCTATCTGTTCGATCCGCCGCTGGCGATGGAAGCATTCTACAAAGCCGCAAAGATAGCACACGAGGCGGGGCGTAAAGTTTCCCTCACCCTTTCGGATTCTTTCTGCGTCAATCGCCACCGCGCGGCGTTCAAAACGCTGGTCGAAAATAATGTCGATATCCTTTTCGCGAACGAAGAAGAGATCAAGGCACTCTATGAAGTCTCCGACTACAAGGACGCCATTCCCGTTCTTAAAGACAAATGCGAGATTGCGGCTATAACCTTGAGTGAAAAAGGATCAGTCATCATTCGCGGGGATAGCGTTACGCGTATCAACGCCGAACCGGTTGCCAAAGTGGTCGATACGACAGGTGCTGGCGATGCCTATGCCGCCGGGTTCCTGTTTGGCTATACTGAAGGCATGAACATGGCGCAGTGTGGAAAGTTGGCATCCATCGCGGCGGCGGAAGTGATCTCGCATATCGGCCCAAGACCGCAGGTGCAGTTATCGACGCTTATTCCACGCAAGGCGGCCTAGAGCCAGCCGCGTTTTTTGAAGTAATAGAGCGGAACCAGCGCCGAGATAATCATCAGCCCGACAGCCACGGGATATCCGAACGGCCAGTCGAGTTCGGGCATGTGATGAAAATTCATGCCATAGACGGACGCCACCAAAGTCGGCGGCAGGAAAGCAACAGCCGCAATCGAGAAAATTTTGATGATCTGGTTCTGTTCCAGATTAATCATACCCAACGTGGCATCCAGCAAGAAATTCATTTTATTCGACAAGAAACCAGCATGATCGTTCAGCGAAGCCACATCGCGGCTTAACATCGCAATTTTATGGCGGATCGGTTTGGATGTTGTTTCAGGCACATGACCGCTATGATGCAGGGTCAGGCGCGATATGCTGGTCAGCGATTCACGAAGCATACCGAGCAGATCGCCCTTCGCGCCTATTTTGCGGATCGATATCTGCATCAACACATTCTTTTTTTGCGCACTGATTTTTTTCGAACGGAAAATATCATAAGAAATGGCGTCTATTTCGCCGCCCAATTCTTCGAGCGAGTCCGCAATGCGGTTGGTAAAAGATTCAATGATATCGAGCATCAGCCCCTGCGCAGAGGCAATCAACACCCCATTTCGCTTTTTGGCACGCTGGAGATATTGCGAAAAAGACAGAAATTCACTGTAGCGCACTGTGATAAGCACGTTTTTGTGCAAGATAAATGTGACCGGAGATTTGGACGGTTCATCGACATGCACACGTGAGACCGCCAGCATGGTCATGTATTCCGCACCGGCTTCGTCATACAACCGCGCGGAAAGCTCAATCTCTTCCATATCCTCTTTGGTTGGAACGGAGAGTTGAAGAAAAGCTTCGGCGGCGCGATCTTCCTCGACAGTCGGTGAAACCATATCTATCCATACGACATCGTTCGCCAGATCTATTTCCGGGAGTGTATCGAGTTGTTTTAAATGATCGTCTTCGACTTTGTATATATTTATCATGAACCGTTCTTTCGTCTGAATTTTTCAAGCTGGCCCTGATAAGTCGTCATCATCGTCCGGTCGATACAGACTATCTTGACGAAATCGAGTCTCGGGTCCAGCCGTTCCAGAATACCCTGCAACGCCACCCGCGCAAAGCGTATGTGCGGAAAATCCCGCTTATCGCGGCCCAGCGCGGGAATCGCGATACTGCGAACGCCTAACTGTTCCGCCTTTTCAATAGCGCCACGATAACAATTCAAAAGATCACGCTCTTCAAACCCGTTACCACCGTCCCAATCGGCCAGTATGGCCATGAATAAGGTTTTGTAGGGCGTATGAAAGGCGGGCAAGGCATAGACTTCGCCGCTCTGGGGCGTCGTCACATGCGAGAGGATATAATGGTCGAGTTGCACACCCGCCATGGACAGGACGGCGCGGTTGAGTCCCCCACCCCATTTCAAGGAAGGCTGCATGAAAAAGAGGATAGAATCGCAATCCCCCTGTGACAGGATTTCGCCATACTCTATCCTTATCCTGTCAACATACACTGGATTGCCGGGGCGCAGTTTCTGCGCTAATCGTTTAAACATGAAATTCCTGCTGATTACCCTACTCGCCCTTACTTTACAGCCTGTTTGCGCCAAAGCGGAAACACTTTATGGGCTTGCCATGACCGGAACCCCCAAATATGGGCCGGACGCAGCGCATCTGGATTACGCCAACCCGAAGGCGCCCAAGGGCGGGACGCTCAAACAAGCGGCCATCGGTAGCTTCGATACCGTCAATCCCTACAACATCAAGGGCAAGGCGGCACAGGGTATGGATCTTGTGACCGATAGGTTGATGGTTCGCGTGTGGGATGAGCCGTTCACCATGTATCCGATGATCGCGCAAAGTGTGGATGTTCCGGCCGATAGATCGTGGATTTCTTTTCACCTGAATCCCAAGGCAAAGTTTCATGATGGATCGCCGATTACGGCGGATGATGTGGAATTCACGTTTAATACGTTGAAGGAAATGGGTCGCCCGAATATGCGGCGCATCTACAAGATGGTGACGAAGGTTGAAAAGCCGGATGCGAGCACGATCAAATTTACGTTAGGCCCCGAACGTGATCGCGAAACGGTGATGATTTTGACGTTGATGCCGGTTTTGTCGAAAACCTATTGGACGGGTAAGAAATTCGACGAGACGACGCTGACGCCGTTTTTATCGAACGGCGCCTATAAAATCAAAACTATCGAACCAGGGCGCCGGGTAATTTACGAGAAAGTGAAAGATTACTGGGCAGCGGATTTGATGCCCAACCGCGGCCATTTCAATTTCGACCGGGTGGTTTACGATTATTATCGCGATGATTCCGTGGCGTTTGAATCGTTCAAATCCGGCGATCTGAATTTGCGCCGTGAGTGGGACGCAGGATTGTGGAAGTCCGGTTACGATTTTCCAGCA
Organism: uncultured Micavibrio sp.; assembly: GCA_964539025.1. GTDB lineage: Bacteria > Pseudomonadota > Alphaproteobacteria > Micavibrionales > Micavibrionaceae > Micavibrio_A. Next base: position 298,699 of record CAZIFA010000001.1, on the reverse strand, counting down.
ATAAAAGACGGGCGTGTGGTGAAAGAGCCGTTAAGCCACGGACGCCCCGACCGCGTTCGCGGATTTATTTTCAATACGCGCAAAGAACCCTTTACCGATATCCGCGTACGGCAGGCGCTGAACCTGATGTTCGATTTCGAATGGGTGAACCAAAATCTGTATCACGGGCTGTATAAACGCATTAACAGCTATTACCCCAACACCGATCTGGCCGCGACCGATACGCCGCAGCCGATTGAAAACAAAACGCCGGAGCAAAAGCGCAGTAATATGCTCAAGGCCGATGCTCTCCTGAAAGAAGCCGGATGGATCATCAAGAACGGTGTGCGGGTGAACGAAAAAACCGGAAAGCCGTTTACGTTCGAAATCATGCTGGACGATCCGGGCAACGAAAAAATCGCGCTGTCGTTCGTACGCTCCCTCAAGCGCATGGGCATCACACCCAATGTCCGGGTTCTGGATTCAGCCGCGTTTTTGGGACGGCTGAACGAATATAATTTCGACATGACGTTGTATTACTGGATGTCCACTCTATCGCCGGGCACCGAGCAATATCTGTACTGGAGCTGTGAGGCCGCGAATTCCCCCTCCCGTTGGAATTACGCCGGAATTTGCGATAAAAATATCGATCTGTTAAGCAAGTCCATCGCCACGGCAAAAACGCGGGAAGAATTGGTGGGCAAGGTCCGCGCGCTGGACAAAGCCCTGATGGCGGGAAGCTATATGATCCCGCTTTATTACAACCCGCAGGACTATGTGGCGTACTGGAAACCACTGGCCCATCCGGCCAATATGCCACTGTACGGCACGGTTCTGGAAACATGGTGGATGAAAGCCCCGTAAGGACTTTCAAACGCCTTGTTGGATATGGTTTAATTGCACAAACAAGATTCGCTTTTGGGTATTGGAATGAACACGAAAAAACATATCGCCTTCCTCTTGGCCTTTTCGACGCTGGCTCTGACCGCCTGCAATATGCCGGCGAGGCTGGAAGAGGCCCAATACTGGCAACGCAAGAACGCCAGTTCAGCGCTCTATCTGCGCGGCCCCAAGGCACAACAAACGCTGCATCAAGACATAGCGAATTGCGTAACCGAGATTGACGAGTTGGAACGCCTTGGCCCGCTGCGCGAGGCTATCCCTGCTGACACCAAGCAAGGACAAGTGCGTAGGGCAGAATCCGCCGAAGGACGCCTCGCCGATTGGGACACGCCAAAACGCGATGGACACCTATATTCCGAACATTTCAACTACACGGATTTCGAAGGCTGCATGGGATATAAGGGATGGGAACGCGTTGAAAACCTGCCCTATGAGCAGGCCGACAAATCCCGCAAGGAATATCTGGAAACGCTGTATGGTTATAAATACCAAACCGACTACGGCAAAAAAGTCGAGGCCCAGAAAAAAGCCGACGCTTACGAAACCAGTTCGCCCGGAACCCATATCAATAATTAGAGATTATTTGCCTTCGCCGAATTTGTGTGTCGTCGCGACGTAATTTGCCATGCGCGCGTGCAACGGTTCAAAATTCTCAATTATGTTAATAACATCGGCGGATTTTAGTTCCGTCATCAAACTGCGGTCCAATGTTTTCGGATCATAACCTTCAAAATCAATCAATTCATCATAGGTCTGCGGCGTGCAGACATAACCTGTGTGATCACCCCACGGCGCATAAAGATGCGGATAGCTAGGGCCGAACAGGCCGAGGGTCGGAACTCCCGCAGCAGCGGCGGCATGCATCAGGCCGGAATCGTTGCCAATGTAAAAATCACATAAGGAAATCGCGGCGGCGGCTTCGCCCGGCGTTCCTTTTGCAATCACATCGATGCGGCGGGATTCCGGGATAGCTTCCAGCACAGGACGCGCCTGCGCTTCTTCCCCTGGCGCGGCGAAAACGGCGACACGGGCGCGCGGCATAGGGCCGTCATCCGATGTCAACCAGTTCAGCACTTCTATGAAATTGCCCGCAGGCCATGTCTTGCCGATCCAGTTGGCGCTTGGTCCCACGGCGATCACAGGGCCGACCGCAGGGATAAGATTTTTCGCGAATGCCATCTGCGCGTTCGTGAAATACAGCTTTGGCGCGGGCGCTTCTTCCAGACGCATCAGATAGGCGGCCTGCTCGACCTTATGCAGCGCTTCGCCTTTGCGCGCACCAAACACGTAACGTTTTTTGGCGAAGATCAGACGCGAGACAGCGGAATTGCGCAGGTCAACCACAATATCCCATTTCGTCCCTATCACGGTCTTCCACAGATCAACCCAATGGCCGGAGCGAGGCTTTTTCTTTAAGGGGATAACTCGTTCGACATTGGGAAAACCTTCAAAAATACTCACCGGCAACGGGCCGCAGGCGACCGTGACGCGGGCTTCCGGCCATGTTTTGAGCATGTGATCGAGCAATCCCGTGCTCAAAATCGCATCGCCCAGCCGTGTTGCGGTGATAAAGAGTATTTTCATGAGGGGTATTAGACGTATATCCTATGCCTATGTCAAAACCATTCTATGTCAGCCTTAAAAATCGCGGCCTCATCCATATCGAAGGAGAGGACCGTAAGAGCTTCCTTCAGGGGCTGATTTCCAACGACATCATGAAGGCCGCTCCGGGGCGCATTCTTTATTCCTGCCTTCTTACGCCGCAGGGGAAATTCCTGCATGATTTTTTTATTCACGAAGGCGACGGGTTTTTGCTGCTCGATTGCGAGGGCGGAGAGCGGGCGAAGGATTTATACGAACGGCTGTTGAAATTCAGATTGCGCGCGAAGGTGCAATTGTCGGTGGAGAAACATCATCCAGTGTATGCAATTTTACAGCCTCCTCACCCCTTCCCTCTCCCCAATGGGGAGAGGGTGGTTGAGCCGCAGGCGAAACCCGGTGAGGGGAAAATGATCGACCCTCGTCATACATCACTCGGATACAGAAGTTTCATCAAACCGGATTTGGAAGAACAGCCATTCGAAGCATGGGACCGCTTGCGCATAGAGCTCTGCATTCCCGATGGCAGTCGCGATATGAAGATTGAAAGTTCGACGCTGCTCGAATGCCATATCGACAAGCTCAACGGCATCGATTGGGACAAGGGTTGTTATATGGGACAAGAGCTGACCGCACGGATGAAATATCGCGGACTCGCCAAACGCCATTTATACACCGTGACGCTTAGCGGCGATGCACTCGTCCCTTTTTCGGATTTGCCGAACGGCGGGTCGATGCGATCCAGTTGCGGCGATATCGGGATCGCTTTGTTGAAGGATGGGGAATCGACATGCCTGTAAAATATGTTTTCTGGGATTCGGACAATACGTTGGTCAACACATATGAACATCACTGGAAAAAACATCTGGAGACGCTCAAGACCCACGGCATTGCGCTTGAGGAGAAGTGGAAAGAACGTATTTATACCAACAACGGCAGCCAGAATTGGGATTGGCTCAAGGCCGAACTGGGTTTGAAAGTCTCGCGGGCGCAGTATTTGGATGAAATCGATTCATGGTATTTCCGGCATATCGATAAGATCGAAATTCGCAGCGGCGTACTCGATGCACTGAAACTGTTCGATGATGCTAACGTTCCTATGTGCGTGATATCGAACGGGCGAACAAGATCTGTGATGTCGGCGTTGAAGGGCAAAGACCTTGCGCGGCGGTTTAAATTTATTTTATGCATCGAGGATTACGAGGGGCGCAAGCCTGACCCTGCGCCATATCTGGCTGGCATCACGCGCATGCGGCAGATCATCAACCGCCCCGTCGATTCAGAAGATTGTTTGGCCATTGAGGATGATCCGAAAGGCGTACAAAGTGCGAAGTCGGCCGGCATGAATGTCATTCACCGCGCCATCGGCGATGATGACCCCGCAAAATTTTTAAAGACAATAAAATCCTATTTATGAGGCCTTCTTAAATTTTTTGTCTGCCGTCGCACGGAGCGTCGCCTGCGCCGCCGCAAGGCGTGCAATCGGCACGCGGTATGGCGAGCAGGACACATAATCCAGCCCTACTTGCTCGAAGAACGCGATGGATGCGGGATCGCCGCCATGTTCACCGCAAATGCCGAGTTTCAGTTTTGGTTTTGCCATGCGGCCATCGACGACGGCTTTGGCAACCAGAAGCCCTACACCAGCACAATCAATCGTCACAAACGGGTCTTTTTCGAAAATGCCTTTGCCCAGATAGGTGGGCATAAAACGCGCGGAGTCATCGCGTGATAGGCCAAGCGTGGTTTGCGTCAGATCGTTGGTGCCAAAGCTAAAGAAATCGGCATCATCCGCAATTTCACCCGCCATCAATGCGGCGCGAGGAAGTTCAATCATCGTGCCGACGCTGTAGTTTATTTTCTTTTTTGCTTTTTCAAACACGGTTTGCGCGGTTTTATCGACAAGCGTCTTGAGGATAGATAATTCTTTGCCCGTTGCGACCAGTGGGATCATAATTTCGGGCGTAACATCGCATTCGAGCGCGGCCTCGAATACGGCCTGTGCCTGCATCTCGTAAATTTCCGGATAGGTGATGCCGAGACGGCAGCCGCGATGGCCCAGCATCGGATTAGCTTCGGACAATTCGGCGAAGCGACGACGGACGAGTGTTTCATCGAGATTAGCGCTTTTCGAAAATTGTGCGATTTCGGATTCCCCGTGCGGCATAAATTCGTGCAACGGTGGATCGAGAAAACGGATGGTAACGGGAAGCCCCTTCATAATCTGAAACAGTTTGACGAAATCACCACGTTGCGCGGGTAATAATTCGGCGAGCGCAGCACGACGGGCCTCTTCGTTTTCAGCAAAGATCATTTCACGAACATTTTGGATGCGCGATGGTTCGAAGAACATGTGTTCGGTACGACAAAGACCGATTCCTTCGGCACCAAATTTACGCGCGGTTTGCGCATCCAGCGGTGTTTCGGCATTGGCGCGCACACCCATGCGCCGTGCCTTGTCCGCCCAACCCATGATCGTGGCAAAATCGCCCGAAAGTTGCGGCTGCACTGTCGCTACCGCGCCGAGCATCACTTCGCCCGTGCCGCCATCGATGGTGATGACATCGCCTTCGGGAATATCGGTACCCATGATGATCATGACTTTGCGTTTATAATCGATGGAGATGGATCCCGCGCCCGCAACGCAGGCACGGCCCATGCCGCGCGCAACAACGGCGGCGTGAGAAGTCATCCCTCCGCGCGTGGTAAGAATTCCGGCGGCGGCGTGCATGCCGTGAATGTCTTCGGGTGATGTTTCAATGCGGCAAAGAATGACTTTTTTGCCCGCCTTGGCCAACTCTTCGGCGCGATCCGAGGAGAACACGATTTCGCCGGAGGCTGCGCCGGGCGAAGCTGGAAGGCCCTTGGCGATAATTTGTTTGTGCGCCATAGGATCAAGCGTTGGATGAAGGAGTTGGTCCAGCGCCTGTGGTTCGATACGAAGCAGCCCCTCTTCCACCGTAATCACTTTTTCATTTGCCATGTCTACGGCGATCTTGAGCGCGGCGGCGGCAGTGCGTTTACCGTTGCGGGTTTGGAGCATATAGAGCTTGCTTTTCTGCACGGTAAATTCGATATCTTGCATATCGCGATAATGTTTTTCGAGCTTTATGCGCACATCGTTCAATTGCTTGAACACGGAAGGCATGGTTTCTTCCATGCTCGACAAGTCACTCCCTTCCTTCTCACGACCCTTGATGGTAAGCGATTGCGGCGTGCGGATCCCGGCAACTACATCCTCGCCTTGCGCATTCACCAGATATTCACCGTAGAAATAATTTTCGCCGGTCGAAGGATCACGCGTAAACGCAACACCCGTGGCACAATCATCGCCCATATTGCCGAAGACCATCGCTTGAACCGTCACCGCCGTACCCCAATCATCAGGTATATCGTGAATGCGGCGGTACGTGTTGGCGCGCGAAGATTGCCACGAGCCGAACACGGCACCGATCGCGCCCCAAAGTTGCTCGTTCACATCTTGCGGAAAATCCTGTCCCAAGCGCTCCAGAATCATCGCCTTATAATCGCGCACGACATCTTTCCAGCGAGACGCTGTAATTTTTGTATCCTCGCGCACGTCAGCATCGCGCTTGTGCTGTTCAAGAATATCCTCGAAATCATGATGATCCAGGCCAAGCACGACGTTGCCGAACATCTGGATAAAGCGGCGATAGGAATCCCATGCGAAGCGTTCATCGCCGGAGCGCGCGGCGAGCCCCTCCACTGTTTTATCATTAAGACCGAGATTTAGCACTGTGTCCATCATACCGGGCATGGATACGCGGGCGCCGGAACGAACAGACACCAGCAGCGGATTTTTGGCATCGCCAAATTTTGCGCCGACGCCTTTTTCGATTCCCTGCACGGATTTTAAAACCTGATCCTTCAATTCTTTTGGATAGGATTGCTGATGCCCGTAATAATAAGTGCAGACTTCGGTGGTGATGGTGAAACCCGGCGGAACGGGAAGCCCGAGCGAAACCATTTCAGCAAGGTTCGCACCTTTTCCGCCTAGAAGATTTTTTGCATTCGCGGGCGGCTTGCCACCGGATGAAAAACTGTAAACCCATTGCGCCATGTCGCGTCTCCACCGTCTATTTTGTTTGGCAGATCATAGCGATTCTAAAAGTTAAAATATACGAAGAAAGGTTATAGCGGACGCACCAGCATCAATGACATATTATCGTCCATCGGATAGGTCGTGCCGTGCTTTACACCCTCACGATCATACGTGATTCCGTTGCCGTCCGGCATGTACCCAAGCTTGATATATAAGACCTGCGCGGGGCCGTAATCCTTGGTCAGACCGACAGCCATGCCCATCAATTCGCATTTTTTCGCACGCGCAGCATCTTCGCACCACGCGATGAGTTTTGTTGCGATGCCGCGACGACGATATTTAGGAAGGACGTTTAAATCTTGAATTTCCGGTATTCCCAAGCGGCGATAGAGGCTGTAACGCGGTGTCCAGTTGAGCAGACAAAAGGCGCAGAATTTTCCATCCTCAAACGCCATGACCGGAATTGCACCCGCCTCAAACGCATGTTCGAAATATCCGTCATCTTTTTTGCCAATTTTTTTATAGAGTTCATAGAAAGCGGGAATGTCTTCCCGTTTTGCTTCGCGAATTTCGATCATGGGGGAAAGCTTACTCAATCGCGACACCATCGCGCAAGATGGCATCGGCGCGCTTGGTATAGGCACCGGATTCTTCATGCAATATCAGGCCTGCATGAAGCCGCGCAGGCGTTTTACGGTCTTTTATGGCGCGGATGATAACGCGTTTAGCCTCCTGCCCAGTTTTCGGATAAAGCGGAATAATTTCAACCGCGCCAAACCGTTTGCCCAGACCTGCGATGATTTTATCGCTCATATCCGCGCGGTGAATCATGGTGAGAGAGCCGCCGGATTTCAAATTGCGAAAAGCGGCATCGATCCAGTCTTTGATAGTTAACTCCCGCCCGTCATGGCCGAGCGCCATCGCGCGTTCTTCGGATGGCGAAGGCGTGTAAGTGCCCGCCTCTAGATACGGCGGATTGCAGATAACATGATCGAACGGCTTGTCAGTATTGTATTGCGTAACATCAGCACAGATAAACTCTGCACGGTCGCTCATATCATTTAGCGTGATATTCTGTGTTGCGAGTTCAACATGCGTGGCCTGAATTTCCACGCCCGTGACATGCGTATTTGCCACGCGCCACAACAAACAAAACGCCGCGCCACCGACGCCGCTACCCAAATCGAGAATACGACTGCCCTCTTTCGCTGGACAGGCCGCGCCCAAAAACACGGAATCCAGCGACGTGCGGAAACCGTTTTCAGGCTGTAACAACCGCACCTTATGGCTTAGAACGTGGATTTCTATAGGGTCTGCTGGCATAAAAGCTCTTGCCGTGGGCCTTTCACTGGTCTAATTCAAGTCTATGACAGCGTTAAACCGCATAAAACCCCAAAATACAAGCGAAAGCCCGCTTGATACGCTCCAATCCCTGCTTTCGGACGATATGAAGGCCGTAAACGCGATGATCGTGGCGCGGATGGATTCCCCCGTGCCGATGATTCCGCAATTGGCGGGGTATTTGATCGCGGCGGGCGGCAAGCGCATTCGCCCCCTGATGACGCTCGCGGCGACCGCGATGTATGGCGGTGATATGGTGCGTGCGCATCGCCTCGCGACCGCCGTGGAATTTATTCATACCGCCACGTTACTTCATGACGATGTGGTAGATGACAGTGACGAGCGCCGCGGACAAAAATCCGCCAACGCGGTGTTCGGCAATGAAGCGAGCGTTCTGGTCGGAGATTTCCTGTTCTCCCGCGCGTTTCAATTGATGGTCGAAGACGGCAATCTGCACGTGCTCAAAGTTTTATCCGACGCCGCCGCGATTATCGCGCAAGGCGAAGTGCTGCAATTATCCATTCAGGGCAATATCGATACAACGATTGAACAATATCTTGATGTGATTAAGGGCAAGACAGCGGCTTTGTTTGCGGCCGCGTGCGAAGTCGGCCCGCTGATTTCGAACGATGATCGCAACGCCGCCAAAATCATGTGCGAATACGGGATGAATCTCGGCATCGCGTTCCAGATCGCCGATGATGTTTTAGATTACGCCTCGACATCAGAAAAAATCGGCAAGGAAGTGGGCGATGATTTTCGCGAAGGCAAAATGACCGCACCGATTATCTTCGCGCTGCAATCCGCGAACGCGGAAGAGCGGGAATTTTGGGTCCGCACGCTTTCGGCCCGTGAACAAAATGATAGTGATCTCGTCCGCGCACAGGCGATTTTGAACCGTCACGGGGCGTTAAAAAAAGGCCTCGACCTCGCCCGCTCCTACGCACAAAAAGCCCGGGAAGCATTGGCCGAAGGGCCGGATTCCCCGTTCCGCGCCACGCTCGATGACCTCGCGCTTTTTACGGTTACCCGGGAGTTTTAACGTATAATTGTCATCCCCGAGGCCTGCCGAAGGCAGGCACTAATGTCGGGGATCCGGGAAGCGTGCGGCTTTGCCGCACATGTTTTTATTGCCAGACCCCCGCCGCAGCCTGTCCCCGCGTAGGCGGGGACAGCGGTGACAGGATGGGCTGGACAAATCCGCCCCTTTTCCCTTATAAACGGGAAATTCCCAGCCGTCGGGGCATAGCTCAGCTTGGTAGAGCGCTACGTTCGGGACGTAGAGGCCGGAGGTTCGAATCCTCTTGCCCCGACCATAATAGCCCTTCTAATTCAGTGGGTTATCCGAAGGAAAAACAATCAGCAACTTCAATGAATTTCATCCGGTGCAACCTCGGTGCAATAGGACTGAAAACTCATGGCGACTATTCTTAAACGGGACGGAAAATACCGCGCTCAAGTAAGACGTAAAGGCTTCCCAACTCTCTCCAAAACTTTCCATCTAAAAATCGATGCCGAGCAATGGGCGCGGCACATGGAAACAAAAGCAGACAGGGGCGATCTACCCACTTCAACCAAGACACTCCAAAATCACACGCTAAGAAGTGTTTTAGAACGATATAGAGACACGGTGGTTATCAAGAAGCGCGGAATAGAAGTCGAGACGTATAGGGCATGAAGTTTCAGAAAACAAAACTCACACTGATAATCATTGTTCTGATTGTGACTGGAGTTGGGTCCATTTCAGCATTTGAGGCATATAAGGAATTAGCCAAGCACGAACAGGAACGGCAGAAAAATTTTCAACTTTATATGATGGCATGGGTAACGAAACAGCAAGAGTGTGGAAATGTTTCCGATAAAACTGATTTTGTCCTTTCGCTTGTCAAGGAATTTTCTGCAACGGATGAGATGCAAATAAGGTCACGCATAGAGAAAAGAAATAAACTTGTAGCAAAGGCAAAAGCAGGAACTATCACCACAGGAGAGCGGTTGGAACTGAGCGAAAGACAACCTGATATGCACGAACATCCTGTAACCCTGAAACTGCACGATCTTTTTATGCCTTCTCAGCTTGATGCAGTATCAATGGGTTCGCCCTATACTCATATAGGCGTTCTTCCGCAGGACAGAGAAAACTTTGTACTCGTTTATGATGATGGCTATACACGCTGGCAAGCCGATGGAAAGCACTGGGATTATTTCGTGGCGTTGAAATACCGTCACTTGGAGCGGGCAGGAAAAATGGATCAGGTTATTAAAAGGTTGATGGCGTCTGAGGATGCTCAATCCCACCTGTTCAATCAGGCGCAGGAAGAAATACTGGCTATGCCAAGGCAGCAGCTTGCGGATTATTTTGTGAAGCTGTCCGGGGAGGATGTAACACTTATCCCGGAAGTCACGATCAGGGAGTTTCAGGATTTTCTATACAGCCCTGAGAAGCTGTCACAGGAGCAGCGCATAAACATCCCGGTTGCGCTGGCAAAGCCACTGTATCTGGAACGGAAATGCCGGGGCGATTACCGCCTGTCGCCGAATGATTTATTCGGGCAATAAGCCCAGTTTCGCAAAAACCTGATTTTAGATGCTAACTCATTGATTTATTGATAATAAATTCATAATTACCTTACTCTGCAGTACCATAGTACCGGAAATACGCTCAGGCTGGCTGAAAAGTCTTCTTAGTAATGGTTACAGGGTAATACTGATATTGATATAATCTAATACCCTTGTGTCTGTCTGCGCTCCAGCCAACGGCTCCATCGTAATTCATAGCCCTTATATTCTTCTTCATTGAATAAAGTCTCTGGATTGAAGTTACCTGTACGGTCTTCTATTCCCTTGATCCCTTCATACATAGTGAACTCTGGTTTCTGATCTACTTTGATCTCTTGTCTATACAGCCTTTGAAACTCAAACATCATTCTGCTTTTCAACTCGTCCTTTGCCCTCGAAGAATCTGCCGTGATATAGAGGAAGTCGAAAACAGGCTGTTTTCATTGACTTTTATTGATTGAATAGCTCAGCTTGGTACAGCAGTGGCGAAGACACTGCGCCCTATTGCGCTACGTTCGGGACGTAGAGGCCGGAGGTTCGAATCCTCTTGCCCCGACCATTTTTAAGTAAATCCATAATTGTAAATTTCAAAACTACGAGCTAGCTTCAAATTCTTAAGATTTTTTCCCTCTCTAGTTACCCAACCGCCTTTGATTTGAATTTTATTTTCATCATTCGGAGTCAAACGAGACCATTTTGCTAGTTTAGATTCTCTTCCTGACGATCCGATGTGATTTAACCATCTCTCTACCTTCAAATTACACGATGCCTTTTTCCCCTTTCTAAGCCACACGCCTTGATGTATCCACAACTTCGTATCTTTACTTGAAAGTGATTTTTCTACCCACCACCAAGGACAGGTTTTTGGACAGTGATATGTACGATTAATTTCTAACTGATGTTTTAAAAACAATATAATTTCATTTACCGCTGCACGGTTGCACTCTTCACCTTGCTTTGTATTTTGATAGTATTGTGCTCTATATCCAGATCGGCCATTATGAAAGAGATCGACTGTTTCCGGTTTAACTTTTATAACAATGGAAACTCGATAACGATTAGACTTTTTATAATTTTTATCAGCTTTTTTTCCTGCTTTTTCACGTCTGATTTTTATAATTTTTGCCTCAGATGTTATGCGCGTAATAATCGTTGAAAAGGGCTTGCCTTCCAAAAGAAGATTACTTCTTCTTCCTTTTATACTTTTTTCTAATAGCCAAATCTTCTTTGATGGTAATGTTTTTTTAGGTTTCATAGGTTTATATTATATTTTTTTCTGCACTAAGCCAACATATCCAACACCGTATTCGGTCTCATCGCCATCATAGCCGTTTGCAGTTGCTGCGCGGTTTGCAGGGCGAGGATATTGACGCCTTCTTCGTTCAGGTCGGCGAGGGTTAGTTTATCCGCGCCAGCTTGACGGGTGTTGATCTGATCCTTCACAAAATCATGCCGGATCTGGATGACATTCATATTCGTCGTAAGCGTCGAGCCGTATGCGCGCAGAACGGCACGGGCGGCGCGAATTTGCGATAGTTTCGCCTGAACGGATTCAAGGCTGTCGAGTTTGGATTTTTCGAGACCCAGACCGGCGACCGTCGCCATGATACCTTTGGATACTAACGTGCTCGATCGGTCTTCATTGAAAACGGTCGTCATATCATCGCCCTTGAGCAGATTGACGCCTCGGTAATGCGCATCTCTGGCGATCTGGTCTAACTGATCGATGATCTGGGCATAGCCCGCATCAAACGCAGCCGTGTCATTCGTAATCGGAGCGGCCTGTTGAGGGCCTTCGCGCAAGATGATGTTTCTAAACGTCGCGTTACCACGCGGCGGAGCATCATCGTCATTGATGAACGTCATATGCGAGAACGTGCCCGTAAAGTACGTGCCGACCGGAATTTCGTAATGGTAGTTCACGCTGCCGCCCGGATAGAGGTATATCGGGGTCGGTTCGACGGTCGTTACGCCGCCAACCTGCGTGCCGTACAAGAAGAAGCGGTTGTCATCATTCGTGTAGTCCGTGTCGTCATCGAAACCGATGGCGGAAATTTCCGGCTGGCGCGTGCTTCTGTAATCAAAGATCAGAACCGTATTGGGCGTGATGTCGTAATTGACCAGTTTGCGTTTCCACAAACTGCCGGCGAGCGTGAGGCTGCTCGAAGTCGTCGTCATCGGGCCTGTGGCCGGTTGGTCCTGCCCCGCAATATATTGGGTCACACCCACGCCGTTGGGCAGGAAGGTGATATGGGTTTCATTGGCCGGGATTCCGGTAATTGTCCCTATTTCGCCGTTTTGATATTTCTCTTCAATATCCTTCAGATAGCTTTCGGCCAGATCGAGAATTTTCAGATCGGCTTTGATGCCGTGGTCGGCTTCTTCGATCACGCGGATATTCTGGCCAATGCCGTCCAGCAGGCGCGATAAGTCCGCTGCTTTATTCCGTAAAGAGCGCGCTAGGAAGAAACTGTCGGCATTATCGAGCGCACTAGATACTTTTTGCCCAGTCGCAAGACGCAAGGAAGTAACGTCAAGTTGCCTTGCCGTTTTTTGCATGCTCAGTAGCTGTGCCCGTTGGGCACTGCCGATAATGCTTCCTACATTGTTAGCCACTGGAATCCTTCCGTGGAGTTAAAGCGTACTCAGAGGCGTAGACATGCAAGGCGGATGCCATCCATGTTCCACTCCGTTCTTTTTTCGGTCGGGCATAGCGACGCCTTCGTCGTCGTTTTTTGCCGTGCATTTTTTGCCCGGCGTTAGGACGCAGATAAGCAACGCCAAGTTGCCCTGCCGTTTTTTCAAGTGCCTGCAAAGCCACGTTTTGCGCGGCTTTGCCTATGTTTCCTACATTCGTGACCACTGGAATCCTTCCGTGGGGTTAAGCGTACTCAGGGGGATTCCATGCAATCGGGGGGCCGGAAAATGGCCTGAAGTGGCGGGAAAATGGGAATAAAAAACCCCGCTCTATGCGGGGTTTTCGGAAATTTGTTGTGGCGGTTCGGGTGGTGGCGGAGGAGGATTGCGGCGCCTTGTCCCGGCAAGCTTCGCTTCGTCGATAAGTTTTTTCGCGGCGGCATGCGATTCCGGCGTGATTTCATCACCCGCGAGCATACGCGAAATTTCATCCGTACTTTCTTCCAGCGTGAGTTTGCGCACGATAGACGTTGTGGTAACACCATCGGTTTTCTTGCTGACATGCAGGTGCTGGTCGTTTCTGGCCGCAACCTGCGGGCTGTGCGTGATCGCCATGACTTGCGTTTTTTCGGCCAGAAGCGCGATACGTTCACCCACAGCAGCCGCAGCAGCGCCGCCGATACCCGTATCGACCTCGTCGAAGATAAGCGATGGGATCGTCTGCACGCGCTGCACGACTACCTTGAGCGCCAAAATCAAACGCGCCAATTCCCCACCCGATGCCGTATCGGCCACGGGGCTGAAAGACTGACCTGGGTTCATACGCGCCATGAAGATAACTTCGTTCAGGCCCAGTTCTGTCCATGGCAAATTGGGACGATCTTCGACCACCACCTGGAATTCCGCCTTGGGCAGTTTGAGCGGCGGCAATTCAGCATTGACCGCCTCGCCCAGCGCTTTGCCTGCCGCGCGGCGTTTTTCGGTGAGGATGCCCGCATGATGGCGGTAATTGTTCTTTGCCTTGATTAGCAAATCCTGCAATTCGGCAAGGCGCTGGCGGGCATTGCGAATGCGGGATCGCTTTGTCGCCATCTCCGTGTAATACGCATCCAGATCTTCGAATTTCAGACGGGATTCCTTGGCGATCTGTTTGAGCGTCGCGATAATATCTTCATACCGCAGCAAGGGCGCAGTATCGATGTCATACAATGGCGCGAGATCGCGCATCTCTTTCACAGCCGCGCGGGAATGATCGAGCGCAGTATAAAGAAATTCGTTCAAATCTTCCATACGATCAGCATCGAGCGTCGCTTTGTGACGCTCCAGAACATTCACGGCCGATTGCAACCCCATCACGACGCCGTTGGCGGCGATCAACTGCGCCAGAATATCTTGAAATGCATCGGACGTATCTTTGGCGGTGCGAAGGCGCGCATGTTCGGTCATGACTTCTTCGATAAAGCCCATCTTCATGCCGACGCGTTCAAAGCGGCCTACGATTTCTTCAATCTTGGGCGCTTCGCGCTTGTGCTTGGCCTGAAATTCATTTTCTTCTTCAAGTTCGCGCGTGTATCGATGCACTTCATGCAGGGCATCGGATACATTCTTGAAAATTTCGGGCGGGAACGCACCGGACAGATCGAGCAGCGTCAACTGGTTCGATGGCGCAAGAAGGGTCTGGTTGGCGAACTGGCCGTGAATTTCGACCAGATACGCGCCCATCTTTTTCAAAAGCTCGGCATCGACTTTTTTGCCGTTGATAATGATTTCATCCTGATCGGGACGTTTGAGCGTGCGCTGAACCGTGAACGGCTGCTGCGATCCATCGACCAGACCTTCGTTGGTCAGAAATTTCCACACCGGATGATTGGGCGGCGGGGCGAACAAAGCTTCGATCACCGATTGTTCGGACCCTGTGCGAATGGCATCGAAATCGGCGGGCTCACCCAGCATCAATCCGGTCGCGTCGAGCAAAATCGATTTACCCGCGCCGGTTTCCCCCGTCAGGATCGTCAGACCCTTATCGAAATCGAGATCCAGCCTGTCAATGATGACGAACTGGACGATCTTTAATTTCTTGATCATGCGCGCGCGATTCTTAGCATGGTGGTTTACGCCTTTTTTCGATAAAGGCAGATAAGAATATAATGCGGGCAGAAGGCTGTTGCGTCAAGTTTGAGGGCAACCCTCAAAGCAGGTTCCGAGCGTATAACTTAGCGGATATCGAACGAACGCCGCGCGGGCACGCCGCCGCCCGTCCATGTGCCGCGGTCGACCGCGTCGCGATAATCGCCAGGATGGCGCGGGATCGATCCGTAATTCTGGCCATATCGCTCGCGACCGGGATAGACCATATAATTGTTGGGCGTCTGGCGTTGCTGATAGACTAACTGCTGCCCTTGTGGATCATTGGCGAAGCTCGGCTGGGGATAGGGTGAATAGACCTGACGTTCAGCCATCGCGGAACCAGACACGCTCATCAGCATTACAATCATCAAAATCAGTTTTTTCATGGTTTTCCCCTTTCGAAAGCCACCTAAGCATGAAAGGGCTTTTAGTTCCATTTTTTCCTTGTGCATATACCCCCTAGGGGTATATTATGAATTTATGAGCCATGAAATTCCGCATCACACGAAAGACATGCCGCGCGTCAACCGCGTGATCGGCCAGATGTCAGGTATCAAAAAGATGATCGAGGAGGATCGGCATTGCCCCGAAATCCTGATCCAACTCCGCGCCATCCGCTCTGCTATTAAGGGATTGGAAGCGAGCATTCTGGAGCGACATTTGAATCACTGCGTTGCCGAAGGTTTGAGCGGCGGCAGCGATGCCGAAATCAAAGAAAAAATCGACGAACTCAAAGAACTGTTCAAAAAATACGATGACTAAATCCTGTTGCGCCAAAAATGAACATGATTGTCACAATCACGCCAAAGGGCGTGACTGGATGATGCTTGTCTGCGCGCCGTTAATCATCATTCCCTATCTTTTATATTTTATGCTTGGCTTCGACACAGGGCCGGAATGGCTGCACACCTACATTCATTCCATCCATGAGTTCGTGAATGCGACATGGTGGGGTGTCCTGCTTGGCATTTTCTTCCTCGCATTGCTCTCCAATATTCCGCGTGAATTTGTTATGTCTGCACTGGGAAACAAAAAAGGCGCGAACGGCATTGTTCGCGCGATGCTCGCCGGCGTTTTACTCGATCTGTGCAATCACGGCATTTTGATGATCGGCACGAAAATTTACCAGCGCGGCGCCAGTATCGGACAAGTCATGGCGTTCCTGATCGCTTCTCCGTGGAATTCAATATCCCTGACATTTATCCTGATTGCGATGATCGGGTTGAAACTAACGTTGGTATTTATCGTCCTGTCCGCCGTAATCGCGTTTATTTCCGGCCTGATTTTCGACTGGCTTGTTGGACGCAAGGTTTTACCGGCCAATCCCAACGCGTTCGACATGCCCGAAGGATTTGAATTTTTCCCCGAGGCAAAAAAGCAATTGAAGCAGGTTACATGGAATAAAAACCTGATCGCGAACATGCTCAAAGGTGGACTGACGGATTCCAAGATGGTTGTGCGCTGGCTGTTGTTCGGGATTGTGCTGGCTTCGCTTTTACGCGTATTTTTTGATCCAGAAACCTTTTCGGAATATTTCGGACCGACCGCGCTTGGCATGCTGGCCACCGTGTTCTTCGCCACAGTTTTAGAAGTTTGCTCCGAAGGATCATCACCCATCGCCGCCGACCTTGTCACGCGTGCCTCCGCACCCGGAAATGCCTTTGCCTTCCTGATGGCGGGGGTTTCGACGGATTACACGGAAATCATGGTAATGCGTGAGGCAACAAAATCATGGAAGATTGCCCTCTTCTTACCGCTTGTGACCTTGCCGCAAATTATAATTCTGGGCATTCTTTTAAATATTTAGTGTTTTCGCCCTGATTTTTTAGGCACGCGGCAGGGATAATATTCATAGAGCGCGAGTGTTACAGCAGGTGATGCCAGAAATTCCCCGTGCTGCGGGTTTTTGGCCAAATAGACCCAGACGATATTCTGCAGACGCCTCATCGATTCCTTGTTGGGCACGCAAAAATCGATCAGCGGCGCGGTGCCCAGCGATTTCATCAGTTTGTGATAATCGATAACGCCCGCGATATAAGCCTGACAGGCGGTATGTCCGCCCTTCACCACTTCCTTGCCTTTTGGATCGCTCCTGCAAAGCTCGTGCAAATAAGCGGCGGAAAATAGGCCTGCGGAATCTTCCTGCGCGTGAGCGGGAAGCACAGAAAGCAGTATACACAATAACGTCATTCCGAACCCTTTAGGGTGAGGAATCTTTGGCAAAGCGGACAAGCCCAAGATCCCTCCGCTTCGCGTTCGGGATGACGATTTAGGATTTCTTCTCATTACTGAGTTTCATGTTTTGCAAAATCGCGAAGGGTGAATCCTCGAATTTTTGCGGCTTGCTCGAATAAACGCGGTCTTCCCTGTCATCACGATCTTCGCTCTTAGGACGTCCGCCCTCTTTCTTCTTAGAAAATTTCTTGTCGTCCTTTTTGCGTTCATTGAACGGCTTTTTATCTTTCGAGAATTTCTTTTCTTTTTTATCGGATTTTTCAAATCTTTCCGGGCGCGGCTTGCGCTCTGCATTTGCTTTGCCGCGTTTCAGGCGGAAGGTGGCGAGTTCCGGCTTGGCTTTGATTTCCGCAACCACCGCCTTGTCATCCTCCGGCTTGACCGGAGAATCCAGAGCCACCGGTGCAGATTCCGTGGATCCCCCGATCAAGTCGGGGGATGACACTGTAGAAGCTTTTTCAGTAGCGGGATCATGAATCATCTTGTGACCCATGGCCTCCAGCACGGCATACAGATCGAGAATGTTCGAGCCAAGCCATTCGGCCATTTTATGTTCGGCCTTGAATTGCCCGTCTTTCGCGCCGTCATAGACAGCGCAGACAACGCGATCCAGCATATCGACGCGGATCGAGCGCGGGCCGTAAACCGGGTAACCGATGGAACGGTAATAATCCGCATCGACATTTTTATCGGCAACCGTGAAAGAGACGATGCCGTCTTTGGGCACATCGGCAGGTAGTTCTTTTCCCTGCCACAACGTCAGCAAAATCGCGCGCAGACGCACGGCGGCGGGTTTGTTTAGTTCAGGAAGGAACACCAGCAGCGGACCCATACGAACCTTGCGAGCACGAAGCGCTTTACGGCCTTCTTCATCTAGACCTGCGATCAAATCTTCGAGGTTCGAACGAGGCAAAATGCCTAGCGCTTCCTGCAACTGGAACGCGATACCGCGTGCCTGTGCGTTCAGATCATCGCCGCCCGTAAGTTTAAACAACGGTTCCAACGAGAAGTGAATATGACGGTCGAGCCATTCCTGAAGTTTTTCGCCAATGGCGTTTTTATCCTGTCCATCGAGCAGATTTGAATCTGTCACATCCGCGCGCGGCTTTAACAGCAGATCGCCTTTTTTGATGCGTCCGACCGGCTCGCCGGACAGTGGGTTCGTCGCATCGGCCTGCCACAAAATCTTGCCATCATCGGCGAGTTTGAATTGTTTGTCTTCGGACTTCAAAATCATAGAAAGTCGGTTTCCTATTTCCGGTTTCAGCGCCTGTCTGGCGGCGGTCATGATTGCTTTGAACTCTTCTCTACCCGAAGTCTCGTCCGGATAAAAGCGAAAACCCTTCAATTGGCCCACTCTCTGGCCTTCCACGACCACTTCGCCGTCCTTTTTAATGCCCGCCAGAAGGGTTGTCCCCTCTTCCATCGCGCCCAGAAGGACGGTCGAACGCTTATCCACGAACCGCTTTGTTAACGCCTCATGCAGGGCATCGGACAGTTTGTCTTCAATTTTGAGCGTGCGGCCGCGCCAATGATCGGGGTCGGCCACCCAGTCGGCGCGGTGCGTAACATAGGTCCATGTCCGCACATGCGCGATGCGGGCCATTAATGTGTCGACATCGCCCTCGATGGAATCCAGTTTTCTAATATGATCTTCCATCCAGTCTTCGGGCAGAACGGTTTCATCTTCGCGCAAGTGCCTGTAAATTTCGGCCACCAACTCCTGATGCGTTTCGGTGAGGGTTTTCCTGAAATCCGGGATTTGGCAGACATCCCAAAGAAGCTTCACCGCGAATTCACCATCGGCCAGCGCGAGGATATCGTCACGATCAATCACATGGGCAAGCGTCAGATAATCATCCGACGGGCGGCCCTTTTGCAGCATGGATTTACCGGAGGATCGTTCCAAGGAACGGAGCAATGCCAGCGGTGAATGGTAATCGAGATTAGAATTGCGCCAGTGAATATTCTGCAATGAATCAAATTCGTGTTTTTCGATGGCGCCCACGACATCGGGATCGAGGTCTTTGACATTGCCCGTCACGCCGAATGTGCCGTCTTTTTTATAGCGCCCGGCACGGCCAGCGATCTGCGCCAATTCCGCCGTGGTGAGCGGACGGGGTTTTTCGCCGTCATATTTGCGTGTGGCGGCGAGCGCGACATGATCGATATCCATGTTGAGGCCCATGCCGATAGCATCCGTCGCCACCATGAAATCGACTTCGCCCGATTGATACATCTCCACCTGCGCATTGCGGGTACGTGGGGAAAGTGCGCCGAGCACAACCGCCGTGCCGCCGCGCTGACGACGGATTAAATCCGCAATCGCATAGACATCATCGATGGAAAACGCGACAATGGCCGTGCGTTTATTGAGACGCGTGAGTTTTTTAAAGCCGGTATATTCCAGAACCGACAGACGCGGCCGTGTGACAATCTCAATATGCGGCACAAGATTGTGCAGGATATGGCTGATAGTGTCCGATCCCATGAACATCGTCGCCTCTGTTCCCCGCGCGCGAAGAAGGCGATCAGTGAAGATATGGCCGCGGTCTGGATCGGCGCACAGCTGAATTTCATCAATGGCCAGAAATTCGAAACTCTGTTCGATCGGCATGGATTCCACGGTGCAGAGGAAATATTTTGCATTCGGCGGGATAATCTTTTCCTCACCCGTCACCAGTGCGACATTGGCCTTGCCCTTTTTCTCGCACACGCGATCATAATTTTCACGCGCGAGCAGGCGCAGCGGGAAACCGATGCACCCGGTCTGAAAGCTCAGCATCTGTTCGATGGCAAAGTGGGTTTTCCCCGTGTTGGTAGGCCCGAGGACAGCCGTGACCCGCCCTTCCGTCTTTACCGCGCTGTTTGTGACATTCATAAGAGTTATGTAACGCCACAAAGTTGCAATTTCAAACAGTTAAGGCCATAAAGAAGGCATATTTCCCCGTAATATTCGGGAACCGGGCCGCCGTGCCATCGTTGGCTCATAGATTAAAGGATTTAGATTATGAAACATTTCGCCCTTCTTGCCCTCCTGATGCTCCTCTTCGCCCCGCAGGCTTTCGCGCAAATGACGCCCGAAACCGATGCTAGAGCACAAATCCTCAAAGGCCAGATCGAAGGATTTCTCGAAAACCAAAAGGCCATGGCGCTGAAAAACGGCTGCCGCCTCGACACCAAGGGCGCGATCACGGTGGAAAAAGCCAGCGGCTATTACGCGCTGACCCTTCCCCACATTACCTATACGGACGCGGAAGGTATTAGATCCGAAATCGGCATGGTGGCGGTGAACGCAACACCCGATGGCGCAAATGACTGGAAAGTGTCCGTCGCCCTGCCCACGCCGATCAGCAGTTTCAATGTTGGCGGCGCCGAACAATTCAGAACCGATATCGGAACGCAAACGGCATCCGGCACATGGAATGAAAAGCTCGGCCATTTCACCTCGCTCAACGCCAATCTCGGCAATATCCGCCTGAACAACCTGATCGACCAGAGCACGGCAACGGTGGGCGCGTTGAACTTCTCGTCCCTGCTCACCGAAAAAGATCCGGAAGCCTATACAGGCTCGGCCAAAGCGACGTTGAACAATATTTCCTTCTACGACGCCACGACAACGTTTAAGGGAACGCTCCCCGAAATCACGCTCAACACCAACATCGCGGATCGCGCCGCCAAAACGGCGATGACAAAAGAACAGGTGAAGAACCGTCCGCAAGGCGGCTATCCCGATTTCTACAACGTGTTCTCGTTCCTGTTCGGCGCGCCCGAGCGTGTGATGGCGAATATCAAGGGGCTGGATTCCATGAACGCGCAATTGCAACAGGCGATGATCACGGCAAGCCCGAATGTTCGCGCCAAACTGTTGCAAGGCATCTTGGGCGTGAGCGCTGTGTCCGGCATGGGCCGTCCGGTTCAGGGCGATGCGGCAAGCAAGTCGTATGATGTCGTATTCGGCAAAGACGGCAACGTCACGCTGAACGGCACGGATTTCGGCAGCCTGATGAATGTACAGCCAGCGGCGGGCGCGGCAACAGGCACTCCTATAGCGCGTTAAAAAATTACAATTGACGGAAAATCCACAGCGTGCAATGTTCCATAATCTTATGTGGGGTATGCTATGACAGAACTTATTGTAACTTTTCTTGGTGCGGTTGATACCTTACAGCCCAGAGTGATGGCTGACCAATTTAGAGCCAGCGCCTGTGACTGCGATTATAAATTGGGAAGTTTTCAAAGTGAAAAAGATCCCGACAATGGTGGCCTTGTTCTAGCATTTACTGGTTTTACAGGTAACAAAGAAGATGCAGAATCGTTGACAAAAGCAACCGCGCACGCCCTTGATGCAATCAATAAAAACGATGGCCTGAGTTTTAGATTTGTTGGCCCCTATGCGCGTGAGGGAGGTCTTTATATACAAGGTTCTGCCGTGGGCAGAGACGGATATACCATCGTAGCGACGCCGGTTCCTAAAGGACCGCAAGCACGGCGATAAGTCACAACAGATAAGACAAAACGCCGTTTAATCTTTGCAGGCCTTGCTTTGTCGCCCGCAAGGTCTGACCATCGAATTCCAGAAGCCCTTCCCCACGAAGGGCTTCTATTTTTTTGGGATCGATGAGGTCTGTGAATTTTTTGCCGCCTTCAGATTCCAATCGCGCAACAGGAATACCTTCTTCGAGACGCAGGCCCATCATCAGGCATTCAACAAAACGATCCTTGTGCGATAACGCTTCGAATTCATGTCCGCCGTGATTTTGCACCGCGACCTTGTCCAGCCATATATCTGGCGCCCGATGGCCGCGCGTCGCCTGCTTGACGCCATCCACTGTAATGCGCCCGTGCGCGCCGGGGCCGATGCCGACATAATCGGTGTAGCGCCAGTAGGTTAAATTGTGCGTGGATTCTTTGCCGCCCCTCGCATGGTTGGAAACTTCGTAGGCGCGCATGCCCTCGGCTTCCAGAATATCCTGCGTTACCTCATACAAATCACCCGCGAGTTCTTCATCCGGAATTTTGAAATCGCCGCGCTCGTGCTGCATATAGAACGGCGTGCCTTTTTCGATAGTGAGTTGGTACAGCGACAAATGATCGCGACACAGCGTTAAAGCCTCGCGCAATTCTGCCTCCCATTCTTTTACGGTTTGCTCGGGTCGCGCATAAATCAAATCGAAAGAATAACGGTCAAAGACGTCTGCCGCCGTGTCGATGGCATGCCGCGCCTGCTCTGCATCGTGCTTGCGTCCAAGAAACGATAAATCCTGTTCCTTCAAAGATTGTACGCCGATAGATACGCGGTTCACGCCCGCCTGTCGAAACGATCTGAATTTCTCGATCTCGACAGAAGTCGGGTTCGCCTCCAGCGTGATTTCGCAATCGTTCGATATGCGCCAGTTTTTTTGGATATCGCTGATGATGCTCTCGACCGTCTTCGGCTCCATCAAGGATGGCGTGCCGCCGCCGAAAAACACCGACGTCACCGTGCGGTCTTTGGTTAGATCGGCGTAATATGAAATTTCGGACGTATAAGCCTTGCGCCAAGCCTCATGATCGATGGTCTCGACAACATGCGAATTGAAATCGCAATACGGGCATTTGGAAGCGCAGAACGGCCAATGGACGTAAACGCCAAAGCCCTCGCCCCTTTGGGGAGAGGGTTTGGGTGAGGGGGATATAATTTCGAAAGTTTTATCCATTCCCCCTCACCCCTTCCCTCTCCCCGTGGGGGAGAGGGTGATTGTTTTTTTAAGCAGCCTTGCTCTGGCCAGCCAGCGTGGCGTTCAGTGTGATTTCACACTTGTAGAGCTTCGAAACCGGGCAGCCTGCTTTTGCGCCAGCCGCAATTTCATCGAACTGCGCTTGCGTGATGTTCGGGATTTTTGCGCTGAGTGTGAGTTCCGATTTCGTGATGGTGAAACCGGCGCCATCGGGCGCAACCGTGACGGCGCAATCGGTCGTCAGTTCATCCGCCGTAAAACCCGCCTTGCCCAAACCAAAGGCCAGAGCCATCGTAAAGCAGCCCGCATGTGCAGCGGCGAGCAATTCTTCAGGGTTCGTGCCGATGCCGTTTTCGAAACGGGAATTGGCGGCATATTGCTGATTCTTCAGAACGCCGCTTTGCGTGTCCAGTGTGCCTTTGCCTTCTTTGCCCGAACCCTTCCAGATTGCTTTTGCTTTTCTTGCGATGCCACTCATGATTTTTCTCCTTTTAGATAGGTTATGAATTTTTCAACGGCTCTGGCGCGATGTGAAATTTTGTGTTTTTCATCCGCGCTCATTTCACCAAAACTCTTATCATACTTTTCCGGTACGAATATAGGGTCATATCCAAAGCCCTCAACCCCGCGCGGCGGCCATGCAATCTGGCCGTTGACGCTACCTTCGAAGTGTTCAATTCGCCCATCGGGGTACGCCAGAACGAGGACAGAGGTGAAATAAGCGGAACGGTCGGCGGCATTGGCCAGCCGTTCATGGATCATGCCCATCGCCTTTTTGAAATCCTTGTCGGGTCCAGCCCAATCGGCGGAATAAACGCCGGGATCGCCGTTCAGCGCGTTGACCGACAGACCGGAATCGTCAGACAGGCACGGCAGGCCGCAGGCCTTCATTGCCGTCACGGCCTTCATAGTCGCGTTTTCAAGAAATGTGGTCCCGATTTCTTCCGGTTCTATCAGACCCAGTTCAGCAGCAGATTTTACTTCCCCGACTAGGCTTTTCAAAAGAGTATCAAACTCTTTGAGTTTGCCTTTGTTGTGAGATGCAAGAACGAGCGTTTTGATCATTGACCCAGCGCCGCCTTTTGAATCACCTTCAACTCATCGCAGCCCTTGCGTGCGAGATTGAGCAAGGTGAGGAATTGTTCCTGAGAGAACGGGTCTTTTTCCGCCGTGCCTTGAATTTCGACGATGCCGCCTTTGCCCGTGATAACGAAGTTCGCATCTGTGTCGGCAGCGCTATCTTCCACGTAATCCAGATCAAGCACGGCAACACCTTCATGAATGCCGCACGAAATCGCCGCAATGGAATCGGTCAGTGGGATTTTCGGGATCAGGCCAAGTTTAACCAGATGCTTCATCGCCTCGACCATCGCGACATAGCCGCCCGTGACGGATGCCGTGCGCGTGCCGCCATCGGCCTGAATAACATCGCAATCGATTTTGATCTGGCGTTCGCCAAGACCGGGAAGATCGACAACAGCGCGGAGCGCACGTCCGACCAGACGTTGAATTTCCTGTGTACGGCCCGATTGTTTACCCTTCGCCGCTTCGCGGTCCATGCGCTGGTGCGTCGAACGGGGGAGCATGCCGTATTCGGCGGTGACCCATCCTTTGCCCAGACCTTTCATCCAGCCGGGAAGCTTTTCTTCCACGCTCGCGGTGCATAAGACATGGGTATTCCCGAATTTCACAAAGCAGGACCCTTCGGCATGTTTGGAATAGCCGGGGATAATCTCAATCTGGCGAAGTTCGCTCGGCGCGCGGCCGGATGGGCGGGTCATTGTTTCTCTCTTCCTTTGTTAGAAGGGTATCTATATATTATCGCTTATGAAAACGGTAGTGTCTTATACCACTCTGGATGACCGCGCGAGGGATATCTTTCGCCATGTCGTGGAAAATTATATAGCCAACGGCGAACCCGTGGGATCCCGCGTTATTTCGCGCCATTTCGACCTTTCGCCCGCGACCATCCGCAATGTCATGGCCGACCTGATGGATCTTGGTCTTCTGGAAGCACAGCACTCCTCCGCCGGACGCATGCCGAGCACAAGGGGTCTGCGCTATTTCGTCGACGGGATTCTGGAGATCGGCACGTTGAGCGAGGCCGAGCAGCGGGCGCTGGAATCGCAATATCAGGAATCAGGTTCCGTGCCCGATATGCTGGAACAGGCGGGGCGGATGCTTTCGGGTCTTTCGCGCAGCGCCAGTCTGGTCGTCGCACCCAAGGCGGACAAAGCGGTTCGTCACATAGAATTCGTTTCCCTCAACCCGACCCGGGCGCTCGCCGTGATCGTTCCCGAAGACGGGATGGTCGAAAACCGGCTGATGGAATTGCCGCCCGGGACAACGCCCGATATTTTAAAGCAGGCCAGCAACTTTTTATCCGAACGCCTTTACGGCAAAACATTTTCTGAGATGCGTGATGCCTTAAAAGCCGAGATCGGCCTGCGCCGCGATGAGCTTGGCACGTTGATGACCAGCATCATTGAAGACGGGCTGGCGACGCAGGCGGGCGATGGCACTCTGATCGTGCGCGGCACCTCCAACCTGCTGGATCAAAACTCATTGCAGAATCTGGATCGCATCCGAATTCTCATGGAACAGCTCGAAGCCAAGGAAACTGTTTCGAAATTGCTCGATGAAGCCGGGCAGGCAGACGGTGTTAAGATTTTTATCGGCTCCGAAAACCCCATAGGCTCTGACCACGCGCTGATCCTAAGCCCCTACCGCAACGGCAAAGGATCGTTCGTCGGCGCGGTCGGCGTCATAGGCCCGACCCACCTTAATTATGCAAAAATAATCCCGTCCGTGAACTTCATGGCCGAAATGATTTCCCGCAATATCCGCAAGCTTTCCCAAGGATAACCCGCCGGACGAATTGCCCTTCCGTTGCAATGTCTGTATTCTTTTACAAACGGAGTAACCACCTTGATCAGATTTCTTGCCATCGCCCTTTGCCTGATGTCCCTGACCGCCGCCGCGCCCGCCGCCCGCGCCGAAGATGAAGACTTGCCCGAATCCATGACCTATGACCCGACCTATACAGGCGTGGTGAATGAGGCCGCCGAAAGTATTCGCAGCGCGCAAAAAGCAAGCTTGGCGGACAAGGGCTTTATCAAGCCCGAAACCGTGCAGGTAAATCTGGTTCATTATCCGTACATGGATGATAACCAGTTCGGCATCCAGATGGCGGTGCCTGATATGATCTCTGGCTGTTACACGTTAACGCCGCTCGAATACGAAGCGAAATTTACCGAACCGCATTATCTGGACATCAAGGTGAAAAAATACCGCCGTGTTGCGCCCGAAGGTTCCGCCGCCCTTCGCAAATGCGACACGCAAAACAAAATGTCGAGCGCGCTGATGGTGCTTTCGAAAAAAGACCTGATGGAACGCGGCACGCAGGAAATTCGTTTCTCGACGGAAATGGCCAGCGATATGTATCGCGTCATTTTAGATGAACACCATCTCGAACTCATTCCCACCAGTATGCTGATCTTCAAGGCGCAGAATATGTCTGGCCCGCTCAAAGACCGTCTGATTTACTCCTTCGCCTCCGACAAAACCGTCGCGCTGCAAGTGCCGATGGCAATTCCCGGCGAAGATCTGACAGCCGAAATCGTGAAATTCGCGCAAACCCGCGCCCTCACCCCCACCAACCCCACCGCGCCCGCGAATTGGGCTGGAAATGGCATGGCAACGTATTATTTCTATGATCAGAACGGCCATATCGTTGACCAGATTGGCAAAGACGGCTATGCCGAGATCGGCAAGATTTCGGTGAACCGTCCCCATGACGGTCCGAACGGCCGCACGACAACGCCGGTGGAACTGGGTGTCTATGTGACACGCCCCGGCACACAGCTATAAGAGTAAGACAAACATCATGACCACCGATCCGAACCAGAAACCGGAAGAAACGCCGGACATTACCCCTGAAACGCAAGCCGATCAGGCAGAGGCTTCTTCCACGCCGGCGCCTTCCGACTTTGCCGCCGCACGCATCGCAGGGCTCGAAGCCGAAATCGCCGATGCGAAAGACAAAATGATGCGCGCGCTGGCAGATGCTGAAAACACGCGCCGACGCGCTGTGAAGGATCGCGAGGACGCTGGCAAATTCGCCGTGACCTCGTTCGCCAAAGATCTGCTCGATTTTTCGGACAATTTCCACCGCGCGCTCGCCGCCATCCCGCAAGAATTGCATGACGATCCGCGCATCGCTTCGATCATCGAAGGGCTGGAAGCGATGGACGCTAATCTTCTCAAATCATTCGAAAAGCACGGCATCAAAAAGATCGAGCCGATGGACGAAACCTTCAACCCGAATTATCACGAAGTGATGTTCGAGGCGCCCGTCCCCGGCAAACCCGGCGGAATCGTGATTCAAGTGGTAGAGGCTGGCTATGTCCTCCACGACCGCCTCCTCCGCGCCGCCAAAGTCGGAATCTCCAAGGGCGGATCGGGCAGCGATCATCAGGTGGATAAATCAGCCTAGCGCTTTTGCTTCCTTGATAAAGTTTTTGACCAAAACGTCATCCTCTCCGCGATGAATGAAGGCAAAGCCTGTACGGTTTTTGGTGTTTTTCAACGGCCTGTGAACGACGTTGGGAATTTTGATCTGCGCCATGCATTCCGGTACGATCCCCACACCCATGCCGCTAGCCACCAATCCGGCTATCGTCATCTGCTCCATGGCTTCTTGCACGATATAAGGTTCAATACCGTTGGCTTTGAACAACTCCATAACATCGACATAGCCCGCGGGGCTGTTGTGGCGCGGATAAAAAATAAGAGGTTCACCATCAAGATCCTTGATCGATATGGCGGCCTTGGCAATAAGCCTGTGCCCTTTGGGCAAGGCAACGAGCCATGATTCACGCTTTATTTCCTCGATGGCAATATGAGATGGGATATCTTCAGGCAAGCGAACAATCCCCAAATCGATATCGCCGCTCTGAATCTGCCTGTGCATACGGCTGTTGACCGATTGCTTCATGTTCAACGCCACATTCGGGTATTTTTTCTTATGGGCCGCGACAGTATTTTGCAGGATCCCGGAAATACTGGAACTCACGAATCCGATGCTCAGCGTACCGATCAGACCCAGCTCCGTCTGACGCGCCTCGTCCGCCGCCTCCTTGGCATCAAAAAGAATTTTTCGAGCGCGGACCAAGTACGCTTCGCCCGCCCGCGTTATCTGAATTCCCCGCCCCTCGCGTGTGAACAGCGCCGCCCCTATTTCTTTTTCCAGTTGTTGGATGCTCAGGCTCAAGGGCGGCTGTGAAATATTCAAGCGCTTGGCGGCACGATGAATATTCATCTCCTCCGCCACCGCCACGAAATACCGTAAATGCCGCAATTCCATATGATACTTATAACATATCAATTAAATATTTAAATGGTATTTTTTATATCGATAAAAACCCGCTAAAAAACTCCTGTATCAGAAAAGGAGAAATCAAATGGATAAAATCACCCCGTTAAACCAGCATTTCAAAGACGCCGCCATTTACGGCATAACCATCCCCAATTCCCATGAATTCAAACTGCTTCTTGCCCCATCCTCGATGGAAGCCATGAATCACGACTACAGCGTATTCATGGACGTCATGAAAGACCGGGTGCGCGCGTTCCTTGAACAAGAGGGTGAAGATTCTCGCGTGGGGCGCGAAATCATCCAGGATCTTTTCGGACCAATGCATGTAACCCTCGAATTTCGGTGCCGCCCGCAGGTAATGGAAAAGTTAAAAGCGTCGCTGGAGGGGATATTCGAAGACCTCAAACTCGCGGACGAACACGTTAAGCAAGGCGCATCATGGAAACACCTGCCGATTGCATCCTTCGCATCCGGTCCGATACTAAACCCCTACTCTCCATAAATTCAATTAAGGAGTTCATCACATGACCAATGGATACAAATATTTCTTGCCCTTACCCACGTTGCCTATGCTTCGCGAGCTTTTCACGGTAGAGACAGTGGATAAATTCGAACGGCAATATCCGAACCTGCGTTCCAGAGAAAACAATCTGGCGTTCGGCGAGGATATTGCCGGGCGGCTCCGGCGATTTATACAGTTCCGCAGTGAAACACCCGATGTTATGGTGGGCTTAGGCGGCGCGCTTGCCATTGCGTTCAATTGCTCCCCGGACACGCTTGCTGCACTGGAAAACTCCATGGATGATTTGCTCAAGGACTTTGAATTTTCAGAAGATAAGCGCGCCAAGGGCTGCCGCTGGAATGGATCGATTGTAGTCAGCAACATCGGGAAAGACACGCGAAAGCCGGGGTAACGCTGAAGAGTTTAAGAAAACTCTTTTATATGCGCCGGAACGACGACAACAGGGACCTTCAGGCGCTCCAGACCCTTGCCGATGCAAAAGCTCACCAGCGGCCCCGGCGTGTGGCCATGCCCGCCCAAAATCAACTGTACGATGTGATGATCCTGATCGATCGTCTGCATCAACGCTTCGCCCGGTTCGCCCTGCGCGATATACAAAGACGGAATAATGCCGTTAATGTCGTTGGCGGTCTTGGCGATGGTCCAGACATATTTTTCGGCCTGTTCGCGCAGTTCCTTTTTCATACGATTTTCGACCGCGCCCCAATGTTCGAAATCCTGATTTTCCATGATGTGCAGAATGCCTAGGCGCCCGCGATGGCTGCGCGCGGCAAAGCACGCATAACGCAGCGCGGTTTTGAATTCTTCGGAATCATCCGCGACAACAAGATACGTGCCGCCATCGCCTTTGCGCCCCTGTTTAGGCGCTGTGAATTCGGCGTCGATGATGGTTGGGTTCTGGGTCATATAAGTCAATCCCTTCTCAAGAACGTAAACGCCGACCAGCCGCAGACAAGGGCCAGGACGACGGCAAATAAACCATAGAGGAACGAATGATCTTGCGCGAACAGATAAACCCGCGCGTTAAACCCGACTTGCCCGACATGCAAAGTTTTGGATTCCTTGGCCAGAACGGAACCGCCCTTCACCAGAACCGCTTCGACTTTATACAGCCCCGTCGGCACGCCGGGCGGCAGATCAAATTTCGTTTTGAAGAAATGCGTATTGACGAATTCAGGCTCGTGGGCTTTGAGCGGATAAAAACCGCGCTCTTGCATATTGCGGATCAACGCATCACGGAACAGACCTAACGTTTCCGCCTCTTCCTTATCATCTTCGGGATAAAAGCCCAGATTATCGACGCCGACTTCATTGTCCTTGAGCAATGGCGAATGTGTCGCCATCTCACCCTCGCTCATCGTCGTGGCGTAATCGTAATAGCTCGGCACACGGCGGAATTCGATTATCCTGTTGTTCATCCATGCGCCCAGCACGCGGCCCTTACGGCGCACTTTCATCGTGTGTTCGGGGCCTTTGAGCGTGACGATCAAATCGGCATCATCCGCCGCGATCGTGCCGAACAATGTAATATTCGATCCATCGAACCCGGTTGAAATATCCACCCGGTCATCGGCCAGTTCAATGGACATGGCTTTGGTTTCCGCCAGCGCGGGCGCGGCGAACAACATGATAAGCAATGCCGCGAACAAAACCCTCATGAATAAATATCCAGTGTGAAGATATCGTCGGGCTGGATAAACAACGTGCCGATCATACGAATGCACACGCCGACGATTATCAGGGCCAGAGCGATACGCGCGGGCGCGCCCTTGATACGCCTCGCCAGCCTAACGCCGATCTGCGCGCCGATCACCCCACCCGCCATCATGATGAGCGCCAGCATGACATCGACCGTGCCGTTGGTCACCGCGTGCAAGATACAGGCAAAGGCGGAAATAAAGATGATCTGGAAGAGCGATGTTCCGGCTACGAGCAGGCTCGGCATGCCCAGAACGTAAATCATCGCGGGAACCATGATGAACCCGCCGCCAATCCCGAGCACGGAAATCATCAACCCGCCGATAAAACCGACGCCGATGGGCAGCAGCGCAGAGATATAAAGGCGCGATTTAAGAAAGCGCATTTTATAAGGAAGATTGCGGAAGAATTCTTTTTGCGCGAGGCTCTGCACGTCCTCGGTGATCTTCGCCTTGTTGAACAACGACATCACGCTTTCGATCAACATCATCACGCCGATACTGCCCAGCAAAATGACGTAGGACAGCGCGATGAACAAATCGATCTGACCGATATGGTGAAGCAGCCGGAAGATGAAAATCCCGATGATGGCCCCCACCATACCGCCGATCAGCATGATCGAACCCAGATGGATATCGACATTGCCCTTGCGCCAGTGGCCGAGCACGCCCGTGACCGATGTCGCGATCAACTGGTTCGCCTGCGTTCCCACGGCGACGGCGGGCGGAATACCCATGAACAACAAGAACGGCGTGGCGAGGAAGCCGCCGCCCACCCCGAACACGCCGGATAAAAAACCGACCGCGACGCCGAGGAACGCGAGGCTCTCGGCGGGAACGGACATTTCGGCAATGGGAAGATATATCTGCACGCTACAAGAATGCAGCAATTACAGTATTTTGTCACCCCTCAACCGCCATTGCGAGGAGTGTCCGGTCCCTTGGGTTTGAATGGAAGAACTGTGGCCGCTGTTATTTCGCCACGCGCGGCAACCTCATTTCGTCTTGCTTGACTGCTACTTAGAATGAGACCAATAATTTCAGGACACATTTCACCTGTAAAGTGTCGGGTAACCTTCTTTATATCTTCAATATCTGATGTTTTAAACTGCTCTACCATTTCACCAATCAAGTGCTTTGCCACGTTAAATTGAACTTTTCCTTGATACATATAGGCATATACGGTGACGGAATTCTTTGGCCGCGCCAACATGTCCTCAACGTGTTGTTCAAAAACTTCCATAGGACTGATCCCATCAGTCATATTGTGAAGAGGACCGTAATCTAAAGTTATGGCAGCAAGCGGTATATCAAAAAATGAATGTGTTGATGGGTGATACATGTGTGAAGATACAGAAAACCCCTGTCCCATTTTTCCAGCGCCAATAGCTTCATAAGCACGAAAGCTATTTTCGATCTCTCGCGCCTGCTGCACCAGAGACAGAGGAATCAAAGGCTCTGCGAACTTTTCGGCCAATGCTTTAAATAAATTGCTCAAGACGGGTATTTTCATGCCGCGCTTAGTATTACATAACACATGCAAGGTCAAGAAAATTTATGCGTGCTAGCTTTTGGAATATTAACCAGAATTAGTACCCTACTGTCCCCTCCGGCCCCGTCTGGCTCCAGAAATACATCTCGGAGCCTTTCAGGAAGTTGGCGTATTCGCCCGTGGGCAACTCGTGGAAGGCTTTTTTGAAATCGATGCTCTTGATGATGCCTTTGAAATCGGCTTCCCAGCGCTCATACCCATGGGCCAGCGCGGAGCATTCAACGACATAAAGCTTATCGTAATAGAGCGAGGCGAACATGATGGCGCGGCGTTGCTGGATCACCGATCCGAAATCGCGCTTGTACGATGCCATGGCGAAACTGGCGAACCAGCGGCCAAGCCCCGACCCGTCATACATCGTGCCAAGGTTATAACCGCTATACTGGCCTAGATACTTGTCCCAGAATTCCTTGCTCACCGCGACTTTTTGAATCGCATCGCCGTACCGCGCGGGGAAGATCGTGTAACGCCCGTCATTGCGCACATCGACGCGGCAGACGGGTTGTTCGGTATCGCCCGGCCCCGCGACCGTGACAATCGTGTCGTCGCCAGCGTTGTTTTGCATCTTCCACGTGTCCGGGAATGTCAGCGACAGACCAGTTTTCTCATCCTGCCAGACGAAGTAATCGGCGCGGGCGACGGTCGGGAGAGCGAGGACGGCAATGAATATGAAAAAGCGAAGCATCATGAATCGATTATACCTTGGCTATAGGGGGGTACAATAGATTCATAAGGCAAAACGTCGTTCATATACAAATTCCCCAATTTTTGTCATCCCGAGCGAAGCCGAGGGATCTTTGGCAGAACGGATAGGCCAAAGATCCCTCCACTACCCCCGGCTTTCGCCGGGGTCCGGTCGGGATGACAGGTAAATTAACGGGACCAGAAACCCATAATGTCCATGGCTTCTTTTAAGACAGGCTCGGCAATCGCGTTGGCCTTGTCGGCGCTATCGGTCAGAATACGATCAATTTCAGCCGTATCCGACATCAATTCCCGCATCCGGTTCGTGATCGGGCCCATCTTGGCAACCGTCAGATCAGACAGCGCGTTTTTGAACGCCGAAAATTGCTGACCGCCATATTCCGCCATAACCTTTTCCTTCGATATTTCGGCCAGAGCCGCGTAGATCGTGATTAGGTTTTTGGCTTCTGGGCGGCCTTCAAATTCACTTTCCGATGATGGAACATTCCCCGCATCCGTCTTCGCCTTCTTGATTTTATTCGCAATCGTTTCGGCATCGTCGGTGAGGTTTATCCGCGTCATATCGCTTTCGGCGGACTTGCTCATCTTTTGCGTACCATCGCGCAGCGACATAACGCGCGTCGCCTCACCCATAATCACAGGCTCAGGTAGCGGGAAGAAGTCCTTCTTCGCGACATGCTGGTTGAACGAAATAGCAATGTCGCGCATCAGTTCGACATGCTGTTTCTGGTCATCGCCGACCGGCACATGCGTCGCATGGTAGAGCAACACGTCAGCGGCCATCAGCGTGGGATAGGTGTAAAGACCGGCAGAGGCTTTTTCCTTGTCCTTACCCGCCTTGTCCTTGAACTGAGTCATGCGGTTCAACCAGCCGAGCGGCGTGATGCAGGATAACATCCAGCCAAGCTGCGCGTGTCCCGCCACAGAACTTTGCGCGAAGATGATCGAACGTTTGGGATCGACGCCAGCGGCAATATACGCGGCCGCGACTTCGCGGGTCGAGTTTTTCAGCGTATCAGGATTATATCCCGTCGTGTTGGCGTGAAGATCGACCACGCAATAGATACATTGCGAGCCGGGTTCGTCTTGCATCTTGACCCAGTTGCGCAAAGCGCCCAGATAGTTGCCGATGGTTAAACGGTTTGTGGGCTGCATGCCCGAAAATATGCGTTTCATGTTTCTTCCTTATCTAATAACCCCCTCGTTGTCATCCCCGCGATCTGCCGCAGGCAGATTTAAACAGCGGGGATCCACAATGTAGCGGCGCTAGCGCCGCACTTTTTGTACTGGTTCCCCGTTCGGCGCTCGGCTATGCCTCGCTGGACGGGGATGACACTTGGGTGCCTTTTTTCCTTACGAATAATTTTTTGAGATCTTTGATTGTGATAGCGCCCGATCCGAAGATGGCGCAAGAATATGTGGCTAGGCCAGAGGCCACCAGCACAGAGAGAGCAGCGATTTTTTCGAATTTTGAACCATAAAAATATTCGCTTCCGTAATAAGCCACCAATAACAAAACGCACGCCATCAGGCAAGAAGAAACGATAATTTTTGGCGTATTGCGCTTGAAACGCTCGTCAAACCGCGCCGTTTCCACGCTTTTCAGGCCGCGTTTGAGCAAGATAAATTGCACCCAGCCGCACAGGCCGGTCGAAAGCGCTATCCCCGCCACGCCCATGAACTGGATAAAGATTAACGCCAGCGCGATGTTGAGCAGCGCCGAAATCACCGACATTTTGACGGGCGTTTTGGTGTCGTGCTGGGCGTAATAGGTCGTGGCAAAAACCTTGCTGGCGACATAGGCCGGAACGCCGATCGCGTATCCCGACAACACCCACGCCGTGATGCGGGAATCTTCCGCATCGAAATTGCCGTATTCGAATAACGCCTTGATTATCGGCAACGCGACACACGCCATCGCCACACCTGCGGGCAGCGCAAGGATCAAACAAACTTCCAACGCGCGGTTGAACAGGTGTTTTGCCTCGATCGTATTATCCCCTGCCATGGCTTTGGAGAGCATAGGGAGCAGCGCCGTTCCCACCGCGATCCCCACCATGCCGAGCGGCAACTGGTTCAAACGGTCCGCGTAATAAAGATAGGAGATTGAACCCGTCGCCAGCGTCGAGGCGATTATAACGTCTGCGAACAAATTGATATGCACGACGCCAGCGCCGATAACGCCCGGCCCCATCAGTTTGAAAAGCTTTTTGATGTCGGCATCGAATTTTGGCCTTTGAAACCTTATGCCGATTTTCATTTTCTTCACGAAATACAGCAGGCCGACGAATTGCAGAATGCCCGCCGCAAACAAACCCCATGACAGCGCATGCCCGCCGGATTCAAGGTATGGTGTCGCGAAATACAGCGCAGCGATCAGCGTGAGGTTGAAAACAATCGGCGCGGCGGCGAAGGGCACGAATTTTTCATGTGCGTTCAAAACCCCGCCGAGCAGCGCTGTGAGCGAGATCAACAGCAGATACGGGAATGTCACACGCGTCATTTCGACGGCGAGAATGTACCGCTCCTCCCCCACGGCGAACCCCGGCGCGAGAAGATGGATGATCAGCGGCATCGCGGCGATACAGACCAGCGTGAACGGCGCGAGCAGAACGATCATCACGGCAAAGGCGTTGGACGCGAACGCGTCGGCGGCTTTTTCGCCGTCTTTTTCCAGCTTGGCCGAATACATCGGCACGAAGGATACCGAGAATGCGCCCTCCGCCGTTACGCGGCGAAAGAAATTGGGAAGCTTGAGCGCCACGATAAACGCATCGGCCAGCGGCCCCGCGCCCAGAATGATGGCGGTCAGAACGTCGCGGATAAATCCTAGGATACGGGACACGCCCGTCAATCCTCCAACCGTTGCCATGGCTTTTATCAGTTTCATGGGATGGTTATAGCCGCGAAGCCATAATGACGAAATGGTATTTATTAAAAAAGAGAAGGATTTAGGCTGCTATTTTATCTCTTTGCCCTGCTCATCGAACTTAGAAATTTCCATTTCAATTTCTGAAGTTTCAATAATCTCCATGTATGAAGAGCGGCTTTTGATATATTCGCGAGTGGCATAACTTTCTAAACTAAAAGCGCCGTTTGAACCGAAAATTTTGTAACTGTATGCTTTAACCATAGCTTATCTCCTTTGTGAAAGCGCACATCTTGCCATGGTCGCGGTTGAGTGCCGTAACATTACCATATTTAGCAGAAAATTCAAGATTTCCCGTCATTGCGAGGAACGAAGTGACGAAGCAATCCAGCTTACAATGGTTCGGATACATCGAAGGCTGGATTGCCGCGTCGGCCTGCGGCCTCCTCGCAATGACGATTTACAAAAGACTGTGACCGTCCTACATAAGTCCCCATGACCCAATCCAATCCCGAAAAGAACTGGTTCGGCACCGAAGCCGTAACCCCCGATCAAAAGACCCAAAAGGTCATCGGCGTGTTCGATTCCGTCGCCTCCAATTACGACATCATGAACGATTTAATGTCAGGCGGGTTGCATCGTTTGTGGAAAGATCATCTGGTGCGTAAAATCCGCCCCCGTGCTGGCCTATCCTACCTCGATGTTGCGGGCGGCACCGGCGATATCGCGTTTAGAATTCGCAAGAAGATCGGCCCTGATTGCGATATCACGCTGTGCGACCTCAACACCGAAATGCTCGCCGTGGGCCGTGACCGCGCCATCGACAAAGGCTTTGGCAACGATTTCAAATGGGTCACGGGCAACGCAGAGAGCCTGCCCCTACCCGACGAAAGCGCGGATGTTTACACCATCGCTTTTGGCCTTCGCAACGTCACGCACATAGACACAGCCCTGACCGAGGCTTTGCGGGTTTTAAAGCCCGGCGGGCGGTTTTACTGCCTGGAATTCTCCAAGGTTCATGAACCGTTTTTGGCCAGGATTTATGACACCTATTCCTACCGCCTGATCCCCAAAATGGGCGAATTGGTCGCCAAGGACCGCGATAGCTATCAATACCTCGTTGAAAGCATTCGCAAATTCCCGTCTCAGAAGGACCTGCTCAAACGCATGGAAATGGCGGGTTTCCGCCGTTGCCGCTTCGAAAACCTGACTTTGGGGGTCGTCGCCATCCATGAAGGCGTTAAAATTTAACGGCTTTATGCAAAAAGAGCTTGATCTTTGAGCCAGGCTTTTTTATAACCTTTCCCATTGCTTTCATTACGGTTTCATCCTAATGAAGCGTGCGCGAAAAAGCACCGAGTGGGTGAATATCGTATTTTTTTAAACTTTGAAGGGAAAGACTAATGAACAACATCGTAAAATCCGTTGTATTCGCCGCCGTTGTCCTGTTCGCAGGTATCGCAGCAATGCAAGTTATCTACAACAAACAAGACGCATCTTCCGACATCACGGCTGTTGAGCCTGCGTCGGGCGAAGCTCCTGCTGAAGCCGCAGCGACCGATGCCCCGGCCCTGACGGAAGAGCAAGCAGCCGAAGCAGCAAAAGAAGCCGCTGACGCAACCGCCGAAGCCGCTAAAGACACTGCCGATGCAACAGCTGACGCTGCAAAAGACGCCGCTGATGCAACAGCCGAAGCTGCAAAAGATGCAGCCGATG
>CAZIFA010000001.1:162631-261000 GCA_964539025.1 uncultured Micavibrio sp. | reverse complement strand
GCTGCAAAAGACGCCGCTGATGCAACAGCCGAAGCTGCAAAAGATGCAGCCGATGTTGAAGCAAGCGCAGCCGCTGCCGATGCAGATGCAGCAAAAGACGCTACGGAAGAAGCACCGAAAGCCGAGTAATC
This sequence comes from uncultured Micavibrio sp., assembly GCA_964539025.1. GTDB lineage: Bacteria > Pseudomonadota > Alphaproteobacteria > Micavibrionales > Micavibrionaceae > Micavibrio_A. Next base: position 260,869 of record CAZIFA010000001.1, on the reverse strand, counting down.
ACTCGCGTTTTTTCGGATGACCTAATAAGATCAGCCCTGCCCTTTAAAGGCGGGGCTTTTCTTTTATATTCATTATGGTGTCATCCTGAGGGCGCAGCCCGAAGGATCTCGAAACAGAGATTCTTCGCTACGCTCAGAATGACAACGAAGGATAAAATGCTCAAAGATAAAAGCATACTTCTTATTATTTCCGGCGGGATCGCGGCGGTTAAAACGCCCGCGATCATAAGCCTTTTGAAGAAGGACGGAGCGAAGGTCGCCGCGATCATGACGAAGAATGCGGAGGAGTTTATTACGCCGCTCAGCATTCAATCGCTGACCGACGAAGGATTGCGCACGGAATTGTTCGATCCGAAACAACCGATGGATCATATCTACCTGACCCGCGACACAGACCTGATCGTCGTTGCGCCCGCCACCGCGAATTTGATGGCGAAGATGGTGCATGGGATTGCAGACGATCTCGCCTCCGCGACGTTGCTCGCGAAAAACAAGCCCGTCATCGTCTGTCCCGCCATGAATGGCGAGATGTGGGGCAATGAGTCTACGCAAGAGAACATCAAGACGTTATCCAAGCGCAGCGATATCACGATCCTCGGCCCCGCCGTTGGTGCGATGGCCTGCGGCGAAACAGGCGCGGGCCGCATGGTCGAGCCGGACGATATCTTCAAGGCTGTGCAAGGTCATTTCCAGCCTAAATCCCTCGCAGGGCTTCGCGCCATCGTCACCGCAGGCCCGACGCAGGAAGTGATCGACCCCGTGCGCTATATTTCCAACCGCTCGTCCGGCAAGCAAGGCTACGCGATTGCGAAAGCTTTGACTGCACTCGGCGCGCACGTCACGCTCGTCTCCGGCCCAACCTCCCTGCCCGATCCTAAAGGCATCAAAACCATTCGCGTCGAAAGCACAAATGAAATGCTGGGCGCGGTGCAATCGTCCCTGCCCGCCGATATCTTCATCGCCAACGCCGCCGTAGCCGATTGGGCGGTCGAAAGCGCATCGGGCAAAAAGATGAAGAAAACGGGTGAGAAGCTCAGCCTCAATTTCGTGCAAACACCTGATATCTTATCCACACTATCATCCCCAGCATCATCCACACGCCCGCGCCTCGTGATCGGCTTTGCCGCCGAAACCGACAATGTGGTCGAAAACGCCAAGGCGAAATTGGCGCGCAAAGGCTGCGACTGGATTGTGGCTAACTCCATATCCACCGCAAATCCCGCCTTCGGAAGCGATGAAAATCAGGTATATTTCGTGGCATCCGGCACGGTTGAAGAATGGCCCAGAATGGGCAAGGACGATGTGGCAAGGCAGCTTGCGCAACGCATCGCCGATTTTTTCAAGCCGGACGTCGTGAAAAACGCCGCTGAGTAGTTTCTGTCATCCTGAGCGAAGCGAAGGATCTCATGAGATTCTTCGCCTGCGGCTCAGAATGACAAGTAGGATTTATGAACCAGCCTGCGCTAAAAACATCCGAAGATTTTGCCACCGAAGGCCATACGCCGATGATGGCGCAGTATCATGCGTTGAAAGCGCAGTACCCCGACACCCTCCTCTTCTACCGCATGGGCGATTTTTACGAGATGTTTTTCGATGACGCTATCAAAGCCTCCGAATGTCTCGATATCACACTCACCAAACGCGGCAAGAACCAGGGCGATGAAATCCCGATGTGCGGCGTGCCGTTTCACAGTTACGAGCCGTATCTGGCCAAACTGATCCGTTCCGGCTATCGCGTCGCGATCTGCGAACAAACCGAAACGCCGGAACAAGCCAAAAAGCGCGGCGGGTATAAAGCGCTCGTCAATCGCGATGTGATCCGCGTTGTGACGCAAGGCACGCTGACGGAAGATACATTACTGAACGCACGCGAAAACAATTACCTCGCTTGTGTGTGCGAAACCGCGGGCGCGTTCGGCTTGTCATGGCTTGATCTCTCAACAGGTGAATTCCTCGTACAAGCGGCGGAACGCGACCAGATCGGCGCGGCGCTGGACCGCATCGGGCCTTCTGAAATCTTGTTGCAGGACCGCCTTGCCGCGCAAGAAATTTTCGCCCAGCAAAGAAACATCCTCACACCACAACCTTCCTCCTTGTTCGATTCCCAGAACGCGCAAAAACGTCTGGAATCCGTGTTCGGTGTCGGCACGATTGAATCGTTCGGCTCCCTCTCCCGCGCAGAAACATCCGCTGCAGGCGCGCTGATCGACTATGTGAACCGCACACAAAAAGGCAAGATGCCGCATATCGCCCGCCCTCGCCGCATCACGTTCGGCGCGGTGATGGAGATAGATCCGGCCACACGCCGCTCCTTAGAACTCACTCGCACGCAAACAGGCGAACGCAAAGGCAGTTTGCTGGAAACAATAGACCGCACCGTCACAGGCGCGGGCGCGAGATTGTTACAAACACGTTTATCTGCGCCGCTGACAACTTTATCCGACATCACCGCACGGCACGATCAGGTGGAAACCTTCGTCGATGCCAGCGCCTTGCGCGAAAACCTGCGCAATTATTTGCGCCAGTTGCCAGACCTTGAACGCGCCCTTTCCCGCCTCACCATCGGTCGCGGCGGCCCTCGCGATCTGGGCGGCGTGCGGGATGCGCTCACACTCGCAGAAACGCTGCGCGCCATCCTGATTTCTGCGGGCAATCCGGTGTGTGAATATTTCGCGGGCCAGTTCAAGGTTGAAAATGCCCTGCAAACCTTACGCGATACTTTGACATCCGCACTCGATGACACACTCCCCATGATGGACCGCGAAGGCGGGTTTATCCGCGACGGCTACGCCCCCGATCTCGATCATCTGCGGTCCTTACGCGATGAAAGCAAACGCCTGATCGCGCAATTACAGGCCAAATACCGCGAGCACACCGATATCAACCTGCTCAAAATCGCATACAACAACGTGCTCGGTTATTATATCGAAGTTCCCTCGCGCCATGCAGACCGGATGATGGTGAAAAAGGACGACCATTCCAATCCCTACATCCACCGTCAGACGCTCGCCAACAACGCGCGCTTTACGACGCCGGAATTGTCGGAGCTGGAACGCGACATCGCATCGGCGGCGGAAAAATCCCTCGCGCTGGAACAACGTTTCTTCGCGCAATTTTTACAAGAAGTCGCGGCGCAATCGGACGCGCTCGGCAACATCGCCCGCGCGGGCGCGGAATTGGATGTCGCATTGTCCTTGGCAGAACTCGCCGTTCAATGCAATTACGTACGACCACAAATGGAAGAAAGCTTCGCCTTCACCATCGAAGGCGGACGCCACCCGGTTGTCGAAGCCTCGTTGCAAAAGACCGGAACGCCGTTCGTGCCTAATGATTGCTCGCTCGACCCCGGGCAAAGGCTGTGGCTACTCACAGGGCCGAACATGGCAGGTAAATCGACCTTCTTACGTCAGAACGCGCTGATCGTGATCTTGGCGCAAATGGGTTCTTACGTACCCGCTGCATCGGCCAAGATAGGCGTCGTCGATAAATGCTTCTCTCGTGTCGGCGCATCGGATGATCTCGCCCGTGGTCGTTCCACCTTCATGGTCGAGATGGTGGAAACCGCGACGATCTTAAACCAAGCCACAAACCGTTCCCTCGTCATCCTCGATGAAATCGGGCGCGGCACGGCGACTTATGACGGACTCTCCATCGCATGGGCCTGTGTCGAACAATTGCACGATGCCTGTCAGTGCCGGAGCATTTTCGCCACGCACTACCATGAACTCACAAACCTGAAATCCCGCCTTTCGTCGCTGGCCTGTTATTCGATGCAGGTGCGCGAATGGAACGATGACATTATTTTCATGCACGCCGTGAAACCCGGCGCGGCGGATAGGTCCTACGGCATCCACGTCGCAAGGCTGGCTGGCTTGCCCACGAATGTCATCGACCGCGCGCAGCAGGTTCTGGAGCTGTTGAATAAGGGCGAACATTCCGGCGCGCTCACGCGTCTTGCCGATGATCTGCCCCTGTTCCAGACCGCGCCGCAAAAGGCCGCGACCAAACCATCAAAAGTTGAAGAAGAACTGAATGAAATAGATCCCGATGCGCTATCGCCCAAAGACGCGCTCGAAGCGCTGTATCGCTTGAAATCACTATCCCTGAAAGACCGATAACAAATCTTTCGCCGGCATCGCGGAATAACCGATTACCAGACCGACCAAGATCATGACGATGCTAGACGTCAGATTGATGTTGCGCATCATCTTGCCGGAAATCACGCTGCGCGATAACGCGACAGGCAGGCAATATGCCACCGCCACACCCGTTTCTACGAAACAGATGATAGCGCCGATGATGATCCCGTCGGCGAGCGTTAAGGTCGGGATATCAATGACGGTGGGAAGCAATCCGCCATAGAATAAAATGATCAGCGGGTTGGCGATGGTCAGCATGATCGCGCCCGTAAAAGTTTCGAACAGGCTTTCCTGTTTATATTCGCGCAGGGTCAGATCGACATCGAGATTTTGCAGCCCCTTAAGACCAATATAAATTAGGTACACGGCGGCAAGCGCCTTTAGCAGGATCGAAATAAACAGCAAATCATCATGCGCGAATTTAAGCCCCGCGAGAACCAGCGATAAATACACCATGCAAACGATGCAAAATCCGGTCATAAAAACGAAACAGGCTTTCATGCCTTGCGATAACGTGCGTGACATAATCGCCATCATCCCCGGCCCCGGCTTCATCGCCAATGCCAGAACCGCCATAAAAACCGTGAATGCCGCTTGCAAATCCATAGACTCTTTATACAGTAGGATTCATGTCTGCTCCAGACCGAAAACCTGCCGTATCCACCACGAATCCCTTGTTTGATAAACTTGTGTCGAGGGCTCTTTCCGGCCCGGCTTTCTGCCACGCCCACAGCGATTTAATGGATGAAACCCTGCGCGAACTGGCCGGAACAATGTTCAAGGACACGCCCGGCCTGTGCTTATTCGCGCTGGGCGGCTACGGGCGGCGGGAACTTTGCCCCTATTCCGATATTGATTTGATGTTCTTCACGCCCCAAGAGGCCGATGCGGGCGAAAAGGCCGGAATCGAAAAATTCCTCTACGCGCTGTGGGACAAAGGGTTAAAGGTCGGCCATTCCGTGCGTTCGATGAATGACTGCCTGACCCTTGCCAAAAAAGACAGCAAGATATTAACAAGCCTTTTGGATTCCCGCCTATTGTTCGGTGATCGCGCCATCGCGGAAAATTTGCAAAAAGAAACCACGCTGCTGCTATCCAAGCCTGAAAAACTCGCTTTCTTCCGTGACAAGCTGATCGAACGTGACGAACGGCATAATCGTTACGGCGACACGCGCTATGTGCTGGAACCCAACATCAAGGAGGGCAAAGGCGGGTTGCGCGATTTCCAGACGCTGCTCTGGATCACTGATGTGTTGTATGGCGCAAAACGCCTCGATGATCTGGTCGGACTTGGTATTTTGAACACGGCGGAGGCCGCAAAATTCAAACGCTCGCATGCGTTTTTGCTTAACGTACGCTGCCATTTGCATGAAATCGCGGGCCGCGCCGAAGAACGGCTGCATTTCGACATTCAATCTGATCTGGCCGAACGTCTGGGATATAAATCCCGCCGCACAGCCAAATCCGTCGAACGTTTCATGAAACACTACTTTCTGATCACCCGCGATATCGGCGATTTAACCCGCATCCTCTGCGCCGCCATCGAACATGAGGAAACGGACGCGCCCGTGAAAGGCGAATGTTATTCCGGCTTTGAAACATTGGATAACCGTCTGGTCTTTGCACAAGATCTCAAAAACCGGCCCATCGATATGCTTCGCCTGTTCCGCGCGCATGAAGAAACGGGCAAGGACATCCACCCCTTCGCGCTCAAAGACATTACCCGCAACTTGCGCCGCATAGACGATGCGATGCGCGAGGATGCAGAAGCCAACAAGCTTTTTCTCGAAATACTGACCTCGAAGAAAAACGCCGCGCTCACTTTAAGACGTATGAATGAATCCGGCGTTCTCGGCAAATTCGTGCCTGATTTCGGCAAGATCATCGCGCTGATGCAATTCGATCGGTATCATTATTTCACGGTCGATGAACACACGATCCGCTGCATCGATTTAATGCACAAACTCGAAGACGGCGCTCTCAAAGACGAAGCGCCCATAGCTTCCGATGTCGCGGCCACGATCAAGGACCGCACGGCGCAGTTCGTCGCGCTGTTCTTGCATGACATCTGCAAAGGCCGCGGCGGCAAGCATGCGGAACTCGGTGCGGAACTCGCTCTCTCGCTTTGCCCACGGTTCGGATTGGACGGGGAACAAACCGATCTTGTCTCATGGCTCGTGCATGAACATTTATTGATGTCCGACACCGCGTTCCGCCGCAATATGAACGATCCCAAAACCATCGCTGATTTTTCGGCGCGGATGCGCACGCCCGAACGACTCGACATGCTCTTCGTGCTGACCACGGCGGATATCATGGGCGTAGGCCCGGGGCGTTGGACGGCGTGGAAAGCGCGCCTGCTCGAAGAATTATATTTAAAAACCCGCGCATTGATGCAAGGCGAAGAACCAGGCATGGTGGCCGAAGTCACGCTGCCGTACGATCTCAAACAAGGCGATACGCGCATCTCCATCGATCATGACGAACATCAATCGGCGACGGTCGTGATCGTCTACACGCCGGATCGCCCCGGCCTGTTCGCTACGCTTTGCGGCGCGTTGTCGGCGGAAGGGGCGAGCATTATGCGCGCCTATATCAACACGGTGAATGAGCCAAAATCCACGCGCTATGCCGTGGACCGTTTTATCATCCAGAACGCGAGCGGGCTTCCCTTCACCAAGGAACACAGGCAGGACGATATACGCCAATCGATTTTGGCCGCACTGAACGGCACGCTCGATATCGATGAAAAAATCGCGGCGCACCGTAAACCGTTTTCGAAAAAAGACCTCGTCTTTGATATTCCGCCCAAAATCCGGCTTAACAATGAGGCCAGCGGCACCGACACGGTGGTAGAGGTCGAAACTCGGGACCGCCACGGGCTGCTCTATGATATCGCCTGCACCTTCCGGGATCAGGGGCTGGATATCAGGGCGGCAAAGATTAACACGCAAGGGCTGCGGGCCATCGACAGCTTTTACGTCCAGACCGCCAAACGCAAGAAACTGACCGATGCTATGGGCCAGGAACGGCTGATCGAAACCCTCTGCGCCAAGGTTGCCAATCCGTAAACCTTCCTATATAAACCCCAAAGCCACAGGGTTTTTGGCCTGTGCTAGGCGACCAAGGCGAGCCGCGCGGAGCGTATTTTTATACGTGAGCACGGCGAGACCGCCGGGCAACGCAGCACAGGGCAAAAAGACAAAGGCTTCGCGGAGAAGTGGCAGAGTGGTTGATTGTACCGCACTCGAAATGCGGCATGGGTGAAAGCCCATCGGGGGTTCAAATCCCCCCTTCTCCGCCATTTAAACGGCCCCCTTTACGGGGGCTTTTTAAATGGTGGAAAGGTGGTAGATTTGGGCCACCCGGGTTCACAAAAAGCTTAGCGAACGAAGAGAGCTTAGCGTTTGCAACTTTGGCGTAGCCAAAGTAATTCCGCCCCTTCTCCGCCATATAATTTATATTCTTTTATTTACATATTATCCAAAAATATGCTATAAACGCCCCTTCTACACGGAGAGCGTATAATGAGTATAACGCGGCAATTCATTGCAAAAACAGGCATCACCCTCGCGGTGGCAATGGGCACATCCTCTTGCGCCTTGACGCAGGAAGGCCAGCAACAACCACGCGATCCCGCAGCTCCCCAGCAACTGCAAATACCGGCGAACACCGATAAGCCCACCAAACATACGCCCACAAAAGAAGATGAAATTCTTAAAATACTGCGCGAACTACGCGCAAAGCAAAACACTATCGAAGCAGAACTGAAGAAAAATCAGACACAACCTCTCGCCCCCGCTCAACCACAGACAACCAATGATGCTAAAAAAGCCAGTAAAGAAGATGAGATTGAGCAATTACTTCGCGATGTTTTGAAAAAACAAGACAGTCTTGAAGAGACAATCATGAAATATCTGGAGGACTCCCCTGTCCCGTCAGAAGATATCTTGAATGAGTTGCGTGATATACGGATGCAACAGAACTCCGTAGAAGACACCCTCCAGAAGCAACCTGATACAGTGGCCAAAGCAATCAAAGACAGCGAAGATTGGTGGGATAAGGTTTTAAAAAACATCGGCACCATCGCAGATCTTATAACGCTCGCTGCACTAGCATTTACATGGAAGCAGTTACGCGATGCTGATGAACAAGGTCAATTGTTGCAAGGCCTTATTACAAACACGGAAACGAACGCTCATGAAGCTCGCTACTTTGCTCAGCTAGGAAACACCATGACCCGCGCGAACCGCACAGTTCGTGACATTGAAAGCGGCGCCGCTGGCACAGAACGAATTGGTGACTTTCCTGAGATGCTTTCATATCTCACGGAACGACTACAAAGTGTTAAAAAGCAAGCTATATTGGTCATACCCTTTACCCAATTTGGGACACTTGGAACGCCTCGATTTCAATACGAATTTCGCCAGACATTATATGATAAATTTGGAAGTGACTCGCCTGATGGCGGGCCTGAAATGGTCATTGTTACTTATAACAAAGCCCGAAGCTTAGAGCTAGCAGCACGCCGCTATACTCGCGCGCCCGATGCGCTAAATTTACTGCTGAATAGGCCTCTTATGGAAGAATTTATAAGTCGGGCTATTGATGAAGATGCATTGGGTGATTTCAGGACCGCGCTTGAAAAATTTAATAAAGATAAAAATCCCAAAGATATAAAACGTATTTTTGAATTGGCTAAACAGCAACTGACCTACATCCTCGGAACAGAAACAAAAAATAAGTACGCAGAAGCTGCAAAGCTTATAGGGGCAGAAAAAGAAAAAGAAGAGGATCGGATTTTTGCCAGCCGATTAAGCAGAAAAGATAAAAAACTTTTTCAAGAAATCTGCACAATTCGTACGGCCTTGAGCGCTGTAATGATGCGACAAGAGGAGAAAAACAAATTTCCGTCGAAAGGCACTGTGATCGAAAGCCCTGCTCAATTTGACAACAAATTAATGCTTTTCATAGACGGCGAGGAAGTTATTACTTGCGAGTCTCACATGGGTGATATCACCTCAAGAAGCAATTTCATTGATAGCACTCTAGGCTACAACAATTTACAAAACCACAAAGCCCAACTATCCATATATTTAAGAGGAGCGGACCAAGCGGGCAAGCATGAAAAGATAATACAAAATCTTGAGAAACATATGTATGCGGCGCGACAGAACCCATCTGTCAAAAATCTTTCTACAAAAGTAGATCAACTTATTGCTGATAACCTCCCAAAACAAATGGAAGCAGTGTTGCGTCGCCCTCTTTACGGGCAGTCAATGCCCATAAATTGGCCTCATACTCAAACTGAATTTGATCTCAAGCCTTGACAAATAATTGCGAAAGAGCATACTTATGGATACTTGAAAGGGGCGGCCATGGCTAAAGAAATTACGATTGATCTTATGAAGCATTTCACAGATCGTGCCAACGCACCTGAATCAATGATTGAGGATGTAGAATATGTAGAAAAGTGGATGCAAATATCCTGCAACCAATGGAACAACGCTAATAGCAGACATAGCAGAGCTGAATATGCTGTAAATGGCACTATTGAAATCCTACAAAAATATTTCACTCCGAATGCTTTGGAGAATAACCCGCCCCCTTCCCATCTGATCAATTTTGCCAATGATGTGATTGAACATATTCAGCAACTCAAGTCTCGTGCAGGGATGTGGGAGGAAGAGATGAGCAAATTAATCGAAATGCTGGAAATGGAACGCGATTTCATTGCAAGCAATGGTACAAAAAAAATCACGAACCACGATCAATATGGCAGACCATTTGTTCGCGGCATGAATCAAAGCCCTACTTATTGCTAGCCATGGCAGATGACATAGTGATTGATCTCATGAAACATTTTGAAGGCAGCGCTTGTTCGCAAGCACTGATTAGAGATGTACGCTGCGTACAAGGCAGCATGCAACGGGCTTTCGGTGAATGGAACAGCTTTACAAGCAGATGGCATAGAGCCACCAATGCCGCAAAGTATGCTATCGACGTCTTGCAAACATATTACGACCCGAGGGTCCCAAGTGACAATCCGCCGCCCTCCAGCCTTGTTGATTTTGCCAATGATGTGATAGGACACATGCAGCGCATTAAACCTCGCGTTGAGGATTATCAAAGAGAAATGGATAGATCCATTCGGCAAGTGGAGTTGGAGCGCGACTATGTTGCCAGCGGCGGCACCATAAGGATCGTTAGCCGTGACCGAGGTGGCAGGCCGCTTGTCAGAGAACCAGTACATGCATAACTTTATATATGGCAGACCGTTTGTCGGCGGCTGGGACCAACATCTTCGCTAAACATTAATCACCTATGCCTACACCCCGGCCAGCAACACGGGCGTCGCTCCCCGGCCTCTAATTTCGAGCGGGCAACGTTAATTCTCTTCGCCCTCGTCTCCGGCTTTTTCGCGTCCTCGATCCAGCAGATAAATTCATTGCGGGCGAGCGGCGTGATATCCTCCCACGCTTCGAGCATTTTCGCATGCGCGAGCAGAACCTTCTTCAAATCCGCCGGAAGATCATGCACCACGCCCCCGCTAATCGTCTTTTTTGCCATGCAATGCCCTTTTACAAACCCGCCCCGCCATTCTATAACATCCCATGGCTTTAAGAACCCCCTTTCTGGTCTCCGCCCGCAGCGCGCTCGATGATGGCATTTTCGTCAAACTCACGCTCGGCCATTACGTGGGGAGCGAAGACCTCAAAAAAATCACGGTTAAAAAAATCCTGATCAAGGGCGCGGAAAAGCTCAGCTTTACCTACACCCACAAAACCCGCGATATCGTCAAAAACTACGACATCGAAGACGGGATCGAGCGCATCGAAAAAGCGCTCGCATCCGAATTCAAAACGGCGAATTTGTTCACCACGGAATTCGATTTAACATCCGATAACGGCAAGATTAAAAAATCGCCCGCGACCACAAAAGAAAAACCTTCCCTCGCCCATGACCGCGAAAAGAAACGCCTCGTGGCGATCAAGCCATATCTGCACGATCTTGGCATCACCGACGCATCCGGCGCCGTTCTCAAATCCGCGCAGGACAAATACCGCCAGATCGACAAATATGTCGAAATACTTTCCGGCCTAATCAAGAAGCCCGCAAAAATCGTCGATATGGGTTCGGGCAAGGGTTACCTCACCTTCGCGCTGTACGATTATCTGACATCGCAGGGCTTCGCGCCGCACGTTACGGGTGTGGAATACCGCGAAGATATGGTCGATTTATGCACGAAAATCGCCGCCAAGGCGGATTTCACAAATCTTTCCTTCACTCAAGGTACGATCGAAAGCTATGACGCCAGCGACGCGGATGTCCTGATCGCGCTGCATGCGTGCGATACCGCCACCGACGATGCGATTGCCAAGGGCATCAAGGCAGGCGCGGAATTGATCGTCGTTGCGCCATGCTGTCACAAACAAATCCGCCGTGAAATGGAAGCTTCCAAAAAATCCGGCGATGACTTCCTATTACGCCACGGCATCTTCCTCGAACGTCAGGCGGAAATGGTGACGGACGGGCTTCGCGCACTCATCCTCGAATATTTCGGGTATAACGTAAAAGTGTTCGAATTCATCGCCACCGAACACACGCCCAAAAACGTTTTGATCGTCGCGTCCAAAACCGGCAAAGGCAAAAACGACGCTATCCTTCCGAAAATCGCGGCCGCCAAAAACGCTTTTGGCATCGGCAGCCACTACCTCGAACAAGCGGCAGGGCTTTAAGGCGCCATTCGCGCTTCTAAGCGTCTTGCCGCCTGCCTGAATTCCACACTGCTATAGGCCAGTGCGTTTGCAATCACGACCAAAGTCTCGCGCCCTTTTTGTGAAGCATAGTTATTAAAAGGCACACCTTGTCTGAGTGTATACATATGGGCAGGCCTACGCTCTTTTCTAAAATGTCGGGTCATGATCGCCATTGGCAGCCCTGTGGTTGGTTGAAATTTCAATCGCAAATCACCCGCGCGGTCCAGTTCGAGATAGATAAAGAAATCCTTCGGCTGTCTCTTTCTGTTCTGATACCGTTCCTCGCTCATGGCACCCATGATCGTAAATTTTTTAGATTCCGGCACTCCCGGTTTCATCGCCATATAATATGATTCATAATCGTCGATTGAACCTGTTTTACGCGCATCATTGAGAAACCTGTGGATGCAGTGGCTAGCCTCCGTCAGTTTTTGATCAAACTCCGGTTCTTTATGCGGGCTCGTGCGCAACGAAGCTTCCGCTTTACGCGTGGCTCTCCTGAATGCTATTTCAAAACCCGCCGGTTCTCTTGCCATGGCCATAAACCTGTATTTTTCAGGCGCACAGAATAGTGAATTTTTAGATTATGTCAAACATTGATGATCCATTGGGCCGCCTGCTTCGTACAAGCAACAAGAACCGCAAAAAAGTGGCCTGAATACAGGCACTTAAATTTGCGTTTCCGGACTCGCATTTGGGCGGCGGTATGCTATATAAAAGTTAATAGCCGCAAAGCGCGGTCTATGGAAATGGTGGGCTTGTGCTGCACTAATCGGGCAAGCCCCGAAAATTTGCCAATATGAAGAGGTAGAAAATGAGCAAAGTAATTGGAATTGACCTTGGTACAACGAACTCCTGCGTCGCCGTCATCGACGGAAAAGAATCGCGGGTGATCGAAAACTCCGAAGGCGCGCGTACCACGCCTTCCATGGTGGCCTTTACCAAAGACGGCGAACGCCTTGTCGGCCAGCCCGCGAAACGTCAGGCGGTCACGAACCCCGAAAACACAATCTACGCCGTAAAGCGTTTGATCGGCCGTCGTTACGACGATGCCGAAGTACAGAAAATGATCAAAACCGCGCCGTTCAAAATCGTGAAATCCGATGGCGGCGACGCATGGGTTGAAATCGACGGTGAGAAAAAATCCCCGGCGCAGATCTCCGCCATGATCTTGCAAAAAATGAAAGAGACGGCGGAAAGCTTCCTCGGCGAAAAAGTCGAACAGGCTGTTATCACCGTCCCTGCTTACTTCAACGACTCGCAACGTCAGGCGACCAAAGACGCCGGTAAAATCGCGGGCCTCGAAGTCCTGCGTATCATCAACGAACCAACAGCAGCCGCGCTTGCCTATGGTCTTGATAAAAAATCCACCGGCACGATTGTCGTGTACGATCTCGGCGGCGGTACATTTGACGTATCCGTTCTTGAAATCGGCGATGGCGTATTCGAAGTGAAATCCACCAACGGCGATACGTTCCTCGGCGGTGAAGATTTCGACGCACGTATCATCGATTACCTCGCCGATGAATTCAAAAAAGAGCAGGCGATCGACCTGCGCAATGACAAACTCGCGTTGCAGCGTCTGAAAGAAGCCGCAGAAAAAGCTAAAATCGAACTCTCAAGCTCGCAAGCGACCGACGTCAACCTGCCCTTTATCACGGCGGATGCGAACGGCCCCAAACACCTCAACATCAAACTCACCCGCGCCAAACTCGAAGCGCTGGTCGACGATCTGATCAAAAAAACCACAGGCCCGCTGAAAGCCGCGTTGAAAGATGCAGGCGTAAAACCTTCGGACATCGACGATGTCGTTATGGTTGGCGGTATGACCCGCATGCCAAAAATCGTCGAAGTCGTAAAAGAATTCTTTGGCAAAGAGCCGCACAAAGGCGTAAACCCCGATGAAGTCGTGGCCGATGGCGCGGCGATTCAGGGCGGCGTTTTGCGCGGCGATGTTAAAGATGTTCTGCTGCTCGATGTTACCCCGCTATCCTTGGGTATCGAAACGCTGGGCGGTATCTTTACACGTTTGATCGATCGCAACACCACGATCCCGACGAAAAAATCGCAGACCTTCTCGACGGCTGAAGATAATCAGTCGGCGGTGACGATCCGCGTGTTCCAAGGCGAACGTGAAATGGCGGCGGATAACAAACTGCTCGGTCAGTTCGATCTCGTCGGCATCCCTCCTGCCCCGCGCAGCGTGCCGCAAATCGAAGTCACGTTCGACATCGACGCCAACGGCATCGTGCATGTAACGGCCAAAGACAAAGCCACGAGCAAGGAACAACAAATCCGTATCCAGGCTTCCGGCGGTTTATCCGATGCCGACATCGACAAAATGGTCAAGGATGCGGAAAGCCACGCCGACGAAGACAAAAAGAAACGCGAAATCATCGAAGCGAAAAACCAGGCTGAATCCCTGATCCACCAGACGGAAAAATCCATCAAGGATTTAGGATCACAAGTGGCCGATGGCGACCGCAAGGCCGCAGAGGACGCGATGGCCGATCTTCGTTCCGCTATGGATTCTGAAGACAAATCCGCTATCGAGGCCAAGACCACGGCCCTGATGCAGGCTTCGATGAAAATCGGTGAAATGGCATACCGCAAAGCGCAGGAAGATCAGGCTGGTACGCCTGACAACGCCGCGCCGCAAGGCGATGCGCCGAAATCGGCAGGCGGTGATGATGTCATCGACGCTGACTTTACCGAAGTCGATGAAGACAAGAAAAACTAATCCCTAAATTGTCATACTGAGGAGCGAAGCGACGAAGTATCTCATAAGTTACAATGAGATCTTTCGCTTCGCTCAAGATGACAGTAGATTGTTTAAGCTATGGCACAGGATTTTTACGAATTATTGGGCGTCGATAAGAGAGCGTCTGCGGAGGATATTAAAAAAGCCTATCGCAAACTCGCGATGAAATATCATCCGGACCAGAATAAAGACAACAAAGAAGCCGAAGCCAAATTTAAGGAAATCAACGAAGCCTATGACATCCTAAAGGATGAACAAAAACGCGCAGCCTATGATCGTTTCGGCAAATCCGCGTTCGATGGCTCAATGGGCGGCGGTGGCGGCGGGTTCAATCCCGGCGGCATGGGCGGTGCGGGCTTCGGCAATTTCTCCGACATTTTCGAAGACATGTTTGGCGATATGATGGGCGCGCGCGGCGGTGGCGGACGATCCGCCAACATGCGCGGTTCCGACATCCAGTACACGATGGAAATCACGCTTGAAGACGCGTTCAAAGGCAAAGAAGCCACAATCAAAATTCCCATTAACGATACGTGCGATAAATGTCATGGCAACGGCACGGAATCCGGCAAAGGGGCAGAAGAATGCCCCACTTGCCATGGCTCTGGCCGCATGCGGGCGCAGCAAGGTTTTTTTACGATCGAACGCACCTGTTCGACTTGCGGCGGCACTGGCTCGGTTATCAAAGACCCTTGCAAGAAATGCTCCGGCTCTGGCCGCATAAGAAAAGAAAAAACACTCAAAGTTCAAATACCAAGCGGCATCGATAGCGGTCGCCGCATCCGTCTTGCGGGCGAAGGCGAAGCTGGTATGCGCGGTGGTCCTTCCGGCGATCTTTACGTTTTGGTTGCAATCAAACCGCATAAATTATTCCGTCGCGATGGCGCAAATCTTTTCTGCCGCGTGCCGATCCCGATGACGACGGCAACGCTCGGAGGCGATCTGGAAGTGCCGAGCATCGATGGCTCACGCAACAACGTCAAAATTCCGCCCGGAACACAGACTGGTCAACAATTCCGTCTGAAAAGCAAAGGCATGAACATCATGCGTTCGGAATCGTTCGGTGATCTTTACATCGAAATCTTTGTTGAAACGCCAGTGAATCTTAACGGCAAACAAAAAGACCTGCTCAAAAAACTGGCCGAAGATTTGGGCGGCGACAAAGGCGGCCACTCCCCGGAATCTTCTTCTTTCATGTCGAAGATGAAGGATATCTGGTCTGACCTGAAAAACTAACTTCCAATGTCATCCTCCGGCTTGACCGGAGGATCCAGTATAGTAAGCACCATGGTATGGATCCCCCGATCAAGTCGGGGGATGACATTAAGGTGTGTATGTTCTAAACTTCACCATGATCTGGACAAAACCCTACACACTCGACGACCTGAATAATTATCGCGGAATCCATAAGGACAACGTGAACAAGGTCCTCGATATAAAATTCACCGAAATCGGCGAAGATACACTGACTGCAACCATGCCCGTCGATCACCGCACGATACAGCCGTTCGGCATTCTGCACGGCGGCGCCTCCTGCGTTCTGGCCGAAACGCTTGGCTCCGTCGCCGCATGGATGTGCATCGATACGGACAAACAAATGGCCGTGGGCATCGAAATTCACGCGCACCATCTGCGCCCTGTTACATCCGGCAAAGTCACCGGCATCTGCAAATCATTACATCGCGGCCGCACCATGCATCTTTGGCAAATCGACACTTATAATGACGAAGGCAAGATGAACTGCACCATCCGCCTCTCGGTCGCGATCCGCGATAAATAGTCTTGACATATTAGGAATTAATTCATATAATACGGAATGATCACTCTTCACCCGCAAAACGCGCAACGCCTAATCATGCCTTTTTGGCGGGGGAATCCTGCGCTAGACTACCAAAATCCGGCAAACGAACTAATGGATTGCCGCGCCGCGCTTCAAAAGACGCGGAACGAACTAGACAAAAGTTAATGTTGGTCAGGAAAGAGACATGAAAATAGGTATAGCGGGATATAGCGGACGCGTCGGGCAATTGCTGGTGAAGGAATTGCAATCCGGCGCGTGGAAGGGCCTTGAACTGGCTGGCGGGAGCAGCCGCGATATCAAAACCACGGGTGACTTTCCCGTGTATTTCGATCTCGCCGACTTGTTCAGCTATTCCGATTGCGTGATCGATTTCACCGTACCGCAAGGAACCATGGCTGCTATCGCAGCCGCAAAGCAATCGGGCAAAGCGCTGGTGATCGGCACAACGGGCCTCAACGCATCGCAAGAAGAAGAATTACGCGAAGCGGCGCAGAAATGCGCAATCGTCTACGCCGCGAATATGAGCGTCGGCGTGAATATGCTGCTGGCGCTCGTTGAACAGGCGGCGGCGAAACTCGGCCCTATGTGGGATATCGAGATATTTGAATCGCATCACAAGAACAAGATCGATTCCCCCTCCGGCACTGCGCTTGCGCTTGGCAAAGCCGCGCAAAAAGGCCGCGGCGCGGGTGCCTTCGTAACTGACCGGGGCGGCAAACGCAAAGAAGGCGATATAGGCTTTGGCGTCAATCGCGGCGGCGATGTCGTGGGCGAACACATGGTCACGTTCTTTGGCATGGGCGAACGTGTTGAGATCGGCCACAAAGCCACCGACCGTGCGCTGTTCGCACGCGGCGCGCTGCAAGCCGCGCAATGGCTCAATAAAAAACCCGCTGGGCTTTACACCATGCGGGATGTTTTGGGGGTTTAATCTTATTTCAAATCTATATTGCGCATGGCAATGGCACTGAAGTCAGATTTTGAATATTCGATATCGTAACCAAACACAGCCTCAACATTGGGTCTGTCATTGCCGGCATGCCGTCCGATTTCCATTTCCAATGTAACTGTATTTGTATTTGCATTCCAAATGCGCGAATGCGCGAAATAACGGTCATCGGTTCTGCCCCAAACCACTTCAGCAGCTACACCGTTTTCGGCATCTTCTTCAATATTATGTGCTACTTCATCAAACGCCTTGGAAAAACTGATGACGGGCGTTCCCTTCCACGGATTCCCCATTGGCCAGCAACCTTCGTTGAGCCGTTCCATTTTCTCAAATTCTTTTCCTTGAAAGCCTTTGCTTTCCGCTACCCCGTAACAAGCGTAGCCGAGGCGATAATCATAAGCACCTTTTTTTACTATGTCTCCGTCAACGCCTTTGCCTCGCGCGAATTCATAAAAGCATGTCTGTAATTCGTAACTGCAGATACCATGGATCGGCTTTTCACTAAAAAGATCGTGCGGATTATAGGTTTCAACGCCACGTTGCTGGGCGTACGCTGATGATGATACTACACTGACCGCTAGTAAGCCCGCTGTCGCGGCCGCCTTTTTAACTCTCATAAATCCCTCTGATTACGCGTCTTTTTATGGGTGAAATCTGGCACGGGCCTTCATTTATGGCAAGGTAATTTCCAAAAAGCGTGGGATTTACGCTTTATTCCAAAGACTTAGCGGGGTACAACAAACCATGACCAAAGACAAGATCGTCGAGTTTTTTACGCGGATGCGCGCCGCCAATCCGCATCCGAAGGGCGAATTGGAATGGACCAATCCATTCACGCTGCTCGTCGCCGTCGCATTGTCCGCGCAGGCGACGGACAAGAGCGTCAATAAAGCAACGCCCACCCTCTTCGCCAAAGCAGACACGCCGGAGAAGATGGTTAAACTCGGCGAAGATAAAATCCGCGAACATATAAAAACAATCGGGCTGTTCAACACGAAAGCAAAGAATGTCCTCGCGCTTTCGAAAATCCTGATCGAACAATATGGCGGTGAAGTTCCCGCCGATCGTGATGCGTTGGTGAAACTTCCCGGCGTCGGGCGAAAAACTGCGAACGTGATTTTGAACATGGCGTTCGGTCAACCGACGATGGCGGTGGATACGCATATTTTTCGCGTGAGCAACCGCACAGGGCTAGCGCCCGGAAAAAATCCCGATGAAGTCGAAGCGAAGTTAGAACGCGTTGTGCCGAACGAATTCAAGATGCATGCGCATCATTGGTTGATCCTGCATGGGCGTTACACTTGCCTTGCCCGCAAACCCGGTTGCCCCGAATGTATCGTGCGGGATTTATGCGCGTTCAAGGATAAGACCAAAGCGTAATATTTCTCACAATGTCATCCCCCGACTTGATCGGGGGATCCATACAATGGCGCATATGGCTCTGGATCCTCCGGTCGAGCCGGAGGATGACAGTTATTATTTACTGCAATGACAATGGAGCATGAAAAAACCGGGCTTTCGCCCGGTTAATCCCTAGGAAAATCTATATCCGATTACTCGGCAGCGACGGCTTTGCCTTCGAACGGAAGTTCGGCGCCGTAGTCATTCGACTTGCGGGTGGTTTTGGATTCCGATTTACGACCGCCAGCAGATTTCGCATCCAGCGGCGAGAGTTTACCATCGATGTTCGAACCAGCTTCGATTGCGAGTTCTTTGTAGGTGATAGATCCCGTGATCGAACCGGAAGCTTTCACCGTCAGGCGTCCGCGAACCGTCAAGTCACCTTCAAAGCGGCCAGCGATCGTTGCTTCATCAATATCAACCGTGCCGAAGTAAGCACCGGCTTCTGCGATTTCGAGAACCGAAGCGCCTTTGAGGGCTGCTTCAACCGTGCCTTCAACCACGAGGTGATCGCAAGATTCGATTTCGCCCGAAAGCGTTATGCCTTGGCCGATGTAGAGTTTGCGGCCCGAAGCAGGGTCGTTAGCAGAGGCAGGGCCTTGGCCGAACGCGGCTGCGCCGGGGTATGCGCCCGGATATGCGCCTGGTACGCGGCCTGCTATAGGCGGCTGGCCCGGACGGGAAAAGACGCCGCCGGGAATGTCTATACGGGAAGGTGCAGAGCCCTGTTCCTTGGACTCGGATTTGTTGTCTTGGTCAGCGGGGGTCATTTGAGTGTCCTTTTCTTCTTGGTAGAAAGTCGATTCATAAACATAAAACTGGTTCTCGGTCAATGGCTGGCTTTGGTTTGCAGGGGGGGCTTTAACGGCTGCCTGTACCGCTTCGTTTCTGGCATAACGCTCAACGGCCGATTGTTCGATCACCTTTGCCTGATACTGGAAAGAGGCCTGTTCTTGAGGTTCTTGGGCTTCTTCAGCTGGGTTTTTTGGAAGATCGGGTCCGTTATTCGTTCTGTGAAACATGCTTCTCTTGCTCCGTAATAATTCCAACCATCAGGCCGAACCCGCCGGTGCAGCGTGTCCCCCAAGCCTTCAACAATGATTGATAAGGTGACGCTAACATGCGGGTTTTGACCGCACAACCCGCTAAACGACTTACTAACAGAAATTTGTTAATGCATTGATCTATATAGAATATTACCCCATATGCAAATGTGAATAAGTGCATCCCGGATTGAAGATATTGAACCCGATGCACGCCGAATTTTAGCGCTTTGATTTTAGATAAGCGCCGCTTGGTTATTCATTGAAAAAGGCGAAGATTTTATCAAAGGGTTTTGCAAAAAATCGTGGAACCGCGCCGATACTCACCACGCACGAAGCCCGTGTTTTCCAAGAGGCGAATAGAAGCCTCTTTGGCCTCAGTGTCATCGCTTACGCTCGCTCTTAAGAATTGAGCTTTAAGCGTATCGCGAAACAATGGAAAAAGGGCTTCAAGCCCTTCACGCATATACCCCTGACCCGCAAAAGCGCTGCGCGTATGGTAATTCAAGGACCACGTATCAGCGCCTACTCTGGATGCCTGCACTTCACCGATCAAAGTTGCGTTATCTTTACGTTTAAAAAGTCCTATCGCCATACGCCCTGAACTACCGCCAGCAAAATCTTTATGGACCTGCTCCAAAGCGAACGCTTCTGTCATGTGGAAATGATGAAGATCTTGCAGTCGGGCAGCCATTTGCGGAATATCGCTTTCACGATATCCGCGCAAAATCATTCGATGAGTTTCTAATGGCTCAAACATTATGTTCTAGCTCTACAAAGCATTGTGAATTATGTCAATAATTTTACGGGTCACTCGTTGAAAAACGCGAAGATTTTCTCCGCCTGCGCGCGGCTGATCCCTTCCACCTTCAAAAGATCTTCCACCCCGGCGGATTTGATCGCCTTGGCTGAGCCGAAATGGTGGAGCAGTGCTTTTTTACGGGCTGCGCCGATCCCGGCGATTTCATCCAGCGGGTTCTTGGTAATATCCATGCTCCGGCGTTTACGATGCGCGCCGATGGCAAATCTATGCGCCTCATCCCTTAATCTTTGTAAATAATGCAGGACGGCGTCGTTGACGGGCAGTTGGAACGGATCGCGCCCATCCATAAAGAACTGTTCCCGCCCCGCGTTCCGGTCCGGCCCCTTGGCGATGGAAACGACCATCAGATCGTCCCACACACCCATTTCGGTCAGGACCTCTTTCACCGCGTTGAATTGCCCAAGCCCGCCATCGATCAGCAATAAATCCGGCCATTCATCGGATTCCTTATCAACCTCTTCTTTGAGCGCACGGCCAAAACGCCGCGTCATCACCTCACGCATCATGCCATAATCATCGGCTTTCTCGGCGATGCGGATATTGAATTTACGGTACGCGGCTTTCCTGAAACCTTCCATGCCCGCAACCACCATCCCACCAACCATGTTGGTGCCGGAGATGTGAGAGTTATCGTAGATTTCTATCCGTTCGGGCGTGGATTCCATGCCGAACAATTTCGCCACGCCTTCGAGCAATTCGTTCTCACCCTTGCGTTCGAGGAGGTGACGCTCCAGCGCCTCTTTCGCGTTCTTTTCTACAAAATCGATCAGGCGTTTGCGTTGTCCGCGTACGGGCGTTGAAATACTGATCTTGCGATTTTCCTTTTGGGAAAATGCTTCTTGCAGTAGATCGAGTTCCGATGGAGGGCAACTCACCATAATTTCCGGCGGCACAGGCTTTCCATCATAAAACTGCGCCATGAAATCGGACAGAATATCTTCGGGTATGTCGTCCTTGTCATGCTTGGGAAAGTAGGCGCGATTGCCGAAGTTTTGACCGCCGCGAAAGAAAAACACCTGAATACAGGTTTTCCCCTCGCGCTGGTAATAGGCAATGACATCGGCATCGCGCATGCCTTCGACATTGATATCCTGATGGCTTTGCACAGCGGCCAACGCGCGGATACGGTCGCGGTATTCGGCGGCAAGTTCGAAATCCATGTCATCGGACGCAGCCTCCATCATTTCCTGAAATTCCTTTTGAATCGCACGGGAATCGCCCGTTAAGAACAACCGCGCCTGCTCCGCGTTCTTCTGATAATCCTCTTCACTGATTTTTCCCACGCATGGGGCGGTACAGCGCTTGATGTGGTATTGCAGACAGGGGCGTTTTCTCGCGGCAAAGTACGAATCCGAACAATTGCGCAGCTTGAAAATCCGCTGGAGCATATCGATCGTATGATTAACCGCACCAACGCTTGCGAAGGGTCCGAAATACTCCCCCTTCCCGCTCCGCGCGCCGCGGTGCTTTTGCACCTGCGGGAACGGATGATCGGACGTGAACAGGATATAAGGAAAACTCTTATCGTCCTTGAGCAGGATATTGAACGGCGGGCGAAGCTTCTTGATCATGTTGGATTCAAGCAACAGAGCTTCGACTTCCGAATTCGTCGTGATGAATTCCATCGACACGGTTTCGGCCACCATGCGTTTCAAACGGTTGGGCAGCTTCATGACATGGCTATAGGTCACGACACGTTTTTTGAGCGCGCGCGCCTTCCCCACGTAAAGGACATCGCCCTTTTCGTTCAGCATGCGGTAGACCCCGGGTTTTTCCGGGAGGGTTTTGGCGTAGTTGCGGATAAGCTCCGCCCCGCGATCGAGGGAATTTACACTCATATACAGATATTTAGGGCAGATATGCCTCAGGAGCAACTTGTCTTGAAGGATTTGATATGGTTATCTCGGGCGGCTGGTTCGCGGGTATGGCGGAACTGGTAGACGCACAGGACTTAAAATCCTGAGGGAGCAATCCCGTGCCGGTTCGATTCCGGCTACCCGCACCACGCTTCGCCCTTATGGGCTTCGCGTGGCGCAGCCACAGTTACCCCGTAACAATTTTCTCTGAAGACTGTATCGACAGCGCGTTCGGTTCACCGCCTAGCCCAGAGATCATCGCAATCACCTCACGTGTTGCGGCATCGAGCGTATTATCATCAATCGAACGAAGCACCAGAGACAGGCCCAAAATGCCGCCGCGAAAATGCGGATAGCTGCCGATACTCACGCCCGGATATTTATCCTGCAGCGCCGAGAGCGGTTCGGCCACCGTGCTTTCGGCGAGCGAGCAGGCAATCGTATTCGAAAGCATCGGCTTGCCACGCGACAGCCGCATTTTCACATCGTCGAACATCGCCTGCATGATGCGCGGCACGCCCGCCATCACGAACACGTTTTCAATCTGAAACCCCGGCGCGCCGGAAACGGGGTTGTTGATCAGGCTGGCCCCCTTTGGAATCATCGCCATTTTCTTGCGCGGCGCGGTTACCAGTTTTTCATCGCCGTAATGACGAACCAGAATGTCATAGGCTTCGGGATGCAGTTCCAGCGGCGCGTTAAAGGCCTTCGCAATGCTTTCGGTGGTGATATCGTCATGGGTCGGGCCTATGCCGCCCGTCGTGAACACGTAATCCACCTTGCCCCGCAATTCATGCACGGCGGTGATGATTTCGGCTTCTATATCCGGCACAACGCGCACCTGATGCAAGACAATCCCCATGGCGTTCAGGTTTTCGGCGATCCACGCGGTATTGGCGTCCTGCGTGCGGCCCGACAGGATTTCGTTGCCCACGATAATAAGCGCGACGCTATAGGTGTCTTTTTGGCTGGAAGAGATCATAACCCTATTATAAGCTTCTTTTAGAATTATATTGTATGGATATAGGGGATCGTCCATAACACTACAAGGTTTAAAAGGTTAAAAATACAATGGCCAAAGCAGCTTACAGCGATGAAGGCATAGAACTCCACCCCGAACCCGATTTCGAGGGGATGCGCCGTGCCGGCGCTCTGGCCGCCGCCACGCTGGATATGATTACCCCACATGTGGTGCCGGGCGCGGTCACGGATGATCTTGATAAAATGATCGAATTGTTCACGACCAAGAACGGCGCTATCCCGGCGACGCTGGGCTATAAGGGCTATCCCAAATCCTGCTGTATCTCGATCAACCACGTGGTCTGCCACGGCATTCCCGCCAAAGACAAAAAACTCGCCAACGGCGATATCGTGAATATCGACGTCACCTGCATTCTGGACGGGTGGTACGGCGATACATCGCGCATGTTTTTCGTCGGCGACAAGATTTCCGTGAAGGCAAAAAAATTGGTCGATGTTACGTACGATTGCATGATGCGCGGCATCGAAGCGGTAAAACCCGGCGCAACGCTCGGCGATGTCGGCCATGCGATTCAATCCCTCGCCGAAGCAAATCGTTTTTCCGTGGTGCGCGATTTTTCCGGCCACGGCCTCGGCCGCAATTTCCACGAAGCCCCAAGCGTCGTGCATTTCGGACGCCCCGGCGAAGGCACCGTGCTGGAACCCGGCATGTTCTTCACCATCGAACCGATGATCAACGCGGGTCATTATGCGACGAAAGTTTTATCGGACGGATGGACGGCAGTAACGCGTGATCGATCCTTGTCTGCGCAATTCGAACACTCGCTCGCCGTCACCGAAACCGGATTCGAAATTTTTACCAATTCTCCGACCGGATTAACCAAACCGCCTTACGCGTAAAACACCCGCGCACGCCGCACAAATCCGCCAAAAAGCCTATGCCTATTGACACAAACGCGTTTTGTGCGTATGCTCACATCAACTAAAAAAGACTATAAAAAACTTTAACAGGGAGAACTAAATGCTAGAACGTCTAAGACGTTTCATCGGGCTTTCTACGTCCAATGAAAACCAACCTAAAGCCAAATCCACCACAACCGAACAACCTAAGCCTGTCGAACGATCGGCGGCACGCCCCACGTCTTTCGGCGGAACGCCGGTGAACAGACGCGATAATGGCGGCTCGGACGATGGTGTCCTGCCAACCTATATGCTGTTGAACGCGTTCAACACGCCTCCGGGCAATGACACTGCGCCTTCGCCCGCGCCTGCAAAAACCTCGTTCTTCGGAGGCGGCGGCCCGGATGTCGGTGGCGGTGGCGACACTGGCGGCGGTGGAGGTGGTGGTGATGGCGGTGGTGAAATCACCTGCAACCCGAACCGCGATCCTATGTTGCACAAGCAATATACGCTCGTGATGTAATCACAGCCCTACACTACAAGAAGAAGACCGAACGCCTCAGTGCCTGCAGCCTGCGGCGTTTTTTAATGGAACGGGGAACGAATGGCTGTTTCCAAGGCAATTGGTTAATGCTAAAAACCCTTTATGGAACCCGCCAAAAAGCCAGAGCCAGACAAACCGCATTATACCGGCCACCGCGACCGGTTGCGCGAACGCTTCCTCGCCGCGCCGGACGCCCTGCCCGATTACGAACTTCTGGAATTGCTGCTGTTCATGGCCATTCCGCGCCGCGACGTCAAACCCATCGCCAAGATTTTAATCGCACGGTTTCACAATCTGGCGGGCGTGCTCAACGCGTCGCAGGCGGAACTCGAAGGCGTCGAAGGCATTTCCGAAGTCACCGCCATCGCGATCAAAACCGTTCAGGCGGCAGGCCTCCGGCTGCTGAAACAAGATATGGCGAGCCGGCCGATTTTAAATTCATGGCAGCGCCTGCTCGATTATCTTCACGCCACCATGGCGCATGAGAAAAAGGAGCATTTCCGCCTGCTGTTCCTGAACAAGAAAAACGAACTGATCGCCGATGAGATTCAGCAATCCGGCACGGTCGATCACACGCCCGCCTATCCGCGCGAAATTATGAAACGCGCGTTAGAGCTCGGCGCGACGGCATTGATCCTCGTTCACAACCACCCGAGCGGCGATTCCACCCCTTCCCGCGCCGATATCGACATGACGAAACAAATCTGCGCAGCGGCAGCGCCATTCGGCATCATCATCCACGACCACCTGATCGTTTCCCGCGGCGGGACGACGAGTTTTAAAACGCTGGGGTTGATGTGATGAAAAATATTTTAATCACCTTAACCGGACTTATTCTAGTACCCATTATATTGCTATTCTCCGTGTGGGCGTTCTATGCAGTTCAATACAAAATTAGCGATTATAAACTAAAAAAAATTATCACTGAACGTAGTGCCACGCGCATCTGCTTCACTAGTTCTTATTCAATTAGGATTAAAAGCGATAAGGTCGTTACTACGCTAGATGGGCAGGAATGGGATATTAGCAATTTTAGGAAATACGGTATGGGCGATGATGGCGAGTTCGTAGCTGTTATTTTTGATCCAAATAATGCTGTACAAAGCGTATTTTCAGTTATACATACAACAGCAAAAAAATACATGCCCGCAAACAAAAACTGTATGGAATTACTATGATCCCCCGTTATACCCGCCCTGACATGGTCGCCATTTTCGAAGCCCGTGCGCCCGGCCCCGTGGCACGATCATGCTCTGTGTGAAGTCCAGACAAATTCCATTGCCACCCAATTAAAACTTGATCTTCCATATAATATGCGCATATAATATGCGTATGAAAGATGTGGATAAAAAGAAACTCCGGCGAAAGCCCGTCAATATGTCCATCAGGGAAGATATTATTGCGGAATCAAGGGTTTATGGAATAAACGCTTCTGAAGTATCGGAAACCGCCCTCGCCGCCGCCGTGAAAAAGGCCAAGGAAGAGGCTTGGCTTAAAGAAAACTGGGGTGCCATTGAGGCGCACAACGAGCGGGTAGACCGCGAAGGTGTATTGATAAAAGCGCGCTGGATGGACTAGAACGTGGCAAGATTCGATTTTTACGAATACAATCCTGCCCACACGCCTTATGTACTGGATGTGCAGGCGGATTTTTTTGAGCATTTAAAAACCCGTATCGTTATTCCCTTGCGTCCCTATTCCAAAAACAGCAAAGAAAGCGGGGATCGCCTAAAACCAACCGTAACTATCAAGGGCAAAAAATACTTGCTTATGACTCCGGATATGGCTTCCATTCATATTTCAAACCTTGGAAAAAAGGCGGGTAGCTTGAAAGACGACCATTTTACGATTATCGATTCCATCGATTTTCTTTTACAAGGATTTTAGGATGATCCCCCGTTACACCCGCCCCGACATGGCCGCCATATTTGAAGCCGAGAACCGCTTTAAAATCTGGCTGGAAATCGAAACGCTTGCCGCCGAGAAGATGGGCGAGATGGGGACGGTGCCCAAATCAGTCGCGAAATCTTTGCGCGAACGCGGCAATTTCGACATCGCCCGCATCGACGAAATCGAACGCGAAGTCAAACACGATGTTATCGCGTTCCTCACATCCGTTGCCGAATATGTCGGCGAGGATTCCCGCTACGTCCACCAAGGCATGACGAGCTCTGACGTCATCGATACAGCCTTTTCCGTACAACTAACCCAAGCCGCCGACATTCTGCTCAAAGACCTCGACGCCGTTCTCGCCGCGCTCAAAAAACGTTCGCTCGAACACAAAAACACGCTGTGCATCGGTCGCTCCCACGGCATTCACGCCGAGCCCACGACATTTGGGTTCAAACTCGCGGGCCACTACACTGCCTTCAAACGTGCCAAAGAACGTTTACTCAACGCGCGCAAGGAAATTGCCGTCTGTTCCATTTCCGGCGCGGTCGGCACCTTCGCCACCGTTGATCCCGCCGTGCAGGATTACGTCGCAAACAAACTCGGTCTTGCCACCGAAGAAATCTCCACACAAGTCATCCCGCGCGACCGCCACGCGATGTTCTTTGCCACGCTCGGCGTGATCGCAAGCTCCATCGAAAACCTCTCCATCGAAATCCGCCACCTGCAACGCACCGAAGTGCGCGAGGCGGAAGAGTTTTTTTCACCGGGCCAAAAAGGCTCATCGGCCATGCCGCACAAACGCAACCCTATCCTGACCGAAAACCTCACGGGCCTTGCCCGTGTTGTGCGCGCCGCCGTAACGCCAGCCCTCGAAAACGTCGCGCTGTGGCATGAACGCGATATTTCGCATTCTTCCGTCGAACGCATCATGGCGCCCGATGCCTGCATCGCTCTGGATTTTGCATTAGCACGCCTCGCCGGTGTCATTGAAAAACTGCTCGTCTATCCCGACACGATGAAAGACAACCTCGAAAAAATGGGCGGGCTTGTGTTCAGCCAGAAAACATTGCTGGCACTCACCCAAGCCGGTATCGCCCGCGAAGACGCCTACCGCATCGTCCAGCGCAACGCGATGCAGGTGTGGGAATCGCGCGGTAAAAAATCGCTGCTGGAATTCCTAAAGGCCGACGCCGACGTCACCGCGAAAATCAAAGCGGCGGACCTTGAAAAAATCTTCACCTATGACGATTATATCAAACATGTCGGCAAGATTATCGATAAGGCGCTCGCAGCTTAGCTTTAATGAAACTCATTCTCACAAATACAATGCGTTAGCCCCTGTTCACGGAACAAAAACCGCCCTATATTTGTTTTCGAAATAAGAATTTTAAATCAGGAGACACGCCATGAAAGGCAACGATCAAGTTTTGAAACGCCTCAACCTCGCGCTCAAGGGTGAACTAACGGCCATCAACCAATATTTCCTGCACGCCCGCATGCTCGATGACTGGGGCGTCACAAAAATGGGCAAACATGAATACAAGGAATCTATCGAAGAGATGCAACACGCGGACCTTTTGATCAAACGCATCCTGCTGCTCGAAGGCCTGCCCAACCTGCAAGAACTCGGCAAGCTCTATATCGGCGAAAATGTCGAGGAAGTCATCAAGGGCGATCTGAAGATCGAACAAGAAGGCATCGCCAATTACCGCACCGGGATTAAAGAAGCGGAAGCCGTGGGCGATTACGTCACGCGTGACTTGTTCATCAAAATCCTGGCCGATGAAGAAGGTCACGAAGACCATCTGAACACGCAATTGAAAATGATCGAAACGATGGGCCTCGAAAAATACATCCAGCTCAACTCGGACTCGTTCGATCAGCAGCCGTAATAAAATCGAGACTGAAAAAACCCCGCCTAAATCAACTTCGGCGGGGTTTTTCTATGCTGGAACGAAATGAGCGGCGGAGGATGAGACACCGGGCCACTTCTCTTTTTCAAACTCCGCGTATCTATCGGTAATGATGCGCTTCACCATCTCTAAAAACTCCGGCTGAACGAACATACCGATGCGGGAAAATTTTTCGAATGCGTCGGATTGCTTAAACCGATCGCTCGGCGGTTGCTGGAATGCACCCCATTCCAAAATCTTTTGTTCCAGCGACGGAACTTCCCGCAACATGGATGCGTGGCGTTTCTCGTATTCATCCGCAAGGGAACGCAGGTGCGCAAACTTTTCTGGTATTTCATTTATGTCTTCGCGCGAAGCGAGTAAAGTGCTAACCAATCTGGCTATTTCGTCGCGCTGGGTTTCACGAAGCAGCGGCAAGGACTCGATGAAATACGGTTCATCGCTCACACATTCTCTTTCGTTATAATAGCGTGCTAATACAAAATCTTTTTTAAGAGACAGCGCGTCTTTTCCTTTTTGGCTGATCTTGTCATCGATACGTTCAATGCCTGCCTGCGCCAGCATATTGATATAGCTCTCATCCTTATCCTCAAACCATGGAATCTGCCTGAGATTAGGATGCAAAGTTCTTATATGTGCTAGGCTAGCTAGAGCGGAATTCAATAGTTCGAATTGCGGCGGCGCATTGTCCACCTCCTCTGGCCACAACGACGCGATGAGGGGATCATGCTCTTTGTAGTTATACCCTGCCGCATCCCATCTCTCATGCTGCCTTCTATGTTTTTCAACTTCCTCGCGGAAATAATACGGGTCCGTATGCTCACGAATATGGTTCAGGCGATCGCGCAGGCGCTTGGCCGTTTCGGGGAAATGACCGGTCAAAATAACCCGGTCACCTTCGTTGTCATGACTTAGAAGAATATCGATCAGCGCGGCTTCCACTCCGGGTTCGCGTTTCTCTCCTTTGTTGTTAAGCCAAGGCCCATTAAAATAATAGGCCTTATGCCTGTCGAGCAGGATCGCCTCTGCATCACGATAATTGTTGCGCGTGGTTGTGTTCATAAAAAAAACCTATTTTATGAAAAAATGAATATCAGTCGCCCGCACGCATGGCAAGGATATTCCAAAAGTTAACGGCCCACCCAATACGCAAAGGCCTTCGCCTGAAGGTCTTTGATATATTTCTCTGCCTTGGGGCCTTCCCACTGGCCTTTGTAGTTGGGATCATTGCGTTCAACCCACCATCCCTGTCCCGGAATTTTATCCGACGCGCGCACGACGAGCACGGCGAGTTCGGGTTGTTTTTTCTTCGCGGCGCGGCGATCGACTTCGCCGAGCGCGACACACAACGCCCGCATCTTGGGCCGTGAAAACGCATAGCCCAGACAATCCAGCGCTTCGGAATAAGATATCGGCAAACCCGCCCGCGCCGTTCCTTGCATAAGGGCCTCCAGCTCATCGATATCAAAGAGCTTTTTCCAGTGCGGCCCCGGGTCCTCGGGTTCTATATATCGTTGATTTCGCATGATTAATTACGGGTTATAGCACAGCAAACGATATTTGAGAACAACTCTCATTTTCTACTTGCGAATGGTTTTCAGTTTCGCTTAAGGTTAGTGAGTGAGAATTATTCTCATTAACCGCCAGCTAAGGACTTTCACACCATGTATGTCTGCCTGTGCAATCCGTTTTCGGATAAGGATGTCAAGAAAGCGCTCGACAATCCCGACATCCGCAACACGCCCGCGCAGATTTACAAAGCCTGCTCCGGCACCGGCCCGAATTGCGGTTCGTGCATGTGTACGCTCAAATCCATGATCGTCGATCACCAATCCGCGCTCGGCGTTCAAAGGTTGAAAGAAGACCTTCCGGAACTCACCGAAACCGAAACGATTGCGGCGGAATAATCATCTATGCGTGTATGTATCTGCACCGACCAGAACGAGGCGGCAATTAAAGAAGTGATCGAAGCGAATGCAGAAGCCATTCGCAACGCTAAATCATTAAAGGCGGCGGCCAAAATTGTATTTGTTGCCACCAACAGCGTGTACAAATCTGACCGTTGCGGCCAATGTATCGATGACATTCGCCAGAACATCGTCGATATGGGATTGCGGGAAGCGGAAGCCGAACCAGAATCTCAGCCAATGATCGGCTCTTGTGACAATGATTGCAACACCTGCGCCACACAGACCTGCAGAACCCTGACGCTTTAGGATAACTCCTCCCTGCCCCCTTGCCTTTGCCCTTATGCTGTGCAACCGTCACAGCACTCAACCCCCTTTGAAGGACAAAACAATGTTGAAGACTCTTGCCCTGCTTATCACTGGTTTATGCTTGCTCGCCGCCCCCGTGCGCGCAGCCGATCTCGACCCGAACAACACGCTGTATATTGACCTCAAAGATGGTCGCGTTGTCATCGCACTGAAACCTGATCTCGCGCCCAATCATGTCGCACGCATCAAGGAACTGACAAAAAAAGGTTTCTATGACGGCATCGTCTTCCACCGCGTCATCGACGGTTTCATGGCGCAAACGGGCGATCCGACAGGCACAGGCACGGGCGGTTCCGACCTCCCCGATCTGAAAGCTGAATTCAGCCAATACACATTCAATCGCGGCACAGTCGGCGCGGCGCGCTCCGCTTCGCCAGATTCCGCCAACTCGCAATTCTTCATCTGCTATGACGGCTGCGGCCCGCTCACCGGCCAATACACAGTCTGGGGTCAGGTTGTTTCCGGCATGGAATTCGTTGATAAAATCCAGCGCGGCGAACCGCCAGCCAGCCCGGATAAAATCGTAAAAATGCAACTCGCCGCGGACGCTGATAAAACGGCTGCGCCTGCTGCACAATAATATTTAATAAAACTACAGAGCGCACAGAGAGCGCAGAGGAATCTTAACACGAAGATAAGAGAAGGTTATTGAAGACCACGAAGTTTTAATTATCATTCTTTGTGTTCTTCGTGCCTGCTTCGTATGCTTCGTGTTAAAAACAAACTCTGTTTATTCCTGCGTACTCTGTAGTTTAAAAGTTTTAGGAGAAGTAAAATGTCTGAGATCGACCCACAAAACACGCTGCATCTGGATTTGAAAGACGGACGCGTCGTCATTCAATTGTTTCCCGATGTCGCGCCCAAACATGTCGAACGGATCAAGGCATTGGCCACAGACGGTTTTTACGATGGCATCATCTTCCACCGCGTCATCGACGGTTTCATGGCGCAGACAGGCGATCCTACCGGCACAGGCACGGGCGGCTCAGACCTTCCCGATTTACCTGCCGAATTCAACAAAATCCCGTTCGTGCGCGGCACTATCGGTGCGGCGCGCACATCCGATCCGGATTCCGCCAACTCGCAATGGTTTATCTGTTTCGATGATTGCGGATTCTTAAACCGTCAATACACGGTCTGGGGCCAAGTGACGTCCGGCATGGAATTCGTTGATAAAATCGAAAAAGGCGAACCGCCCGAAAACCCCGACAAGATCGTCAAACTGCGCGTCGCGGCTTAAAGTTTTATACCAAGGAGAGTAATATGAGTGATATCACCGCCGCAAATACCCTTAGAATTCTTGTTACCGCAACAACTCATCACACAGGACAACAAGCCGTTGCGGATGTTTTCAAAGATGTCGCGCATATGAAGCGTCTTGAAGAATATGGCCCGTTTGCCGCAATCTTTGAAATTCCAGCCAATAAGGAAGAAGAAACATTCGTTTATATCCGACAGCTTGGCTATAAGATGGCGCCTTATAATGAACCTTTACCCGGCGAAACGGCGATCAGTGTTAGCGTTGATTGGAATAAGGTCAATTATGCTAACCGTTACAGTCTGCCCCTGCTTTCAAAAGTTTTTAGGGACAACGCAAATATGACCCTCCTTAAAGACGGCAGTGAAATTGCCTGTTTTGCCGTTCCTGAAACTGAAGAAACTGCCATTCGTGGTGATCTTACGAAACGCGGCTATATTGTGGATCGCTATGAGAATTTAGATATCGGATCTGAACCCAGCTTGGCATTCTAATCACTCTACCACGATTTCAGCAGTATAATCACCGCAGCGCAGGCGACGATGCCGAGGCCGGAAATAACATCCGCGTCTTCCTTACGTCCTATGACTTTATAGGCGATCAGGATGATCATCGTGTCGGTGAATTTTACAGCAGGGACCAGAGCGGGGTTGTCCACAAAAGCCATGGCGGCATAATTCGCCGCCACCACCAAACCTGAAATAAAACCAATCAATATCCCCGCTTTCGCCGCGTCTTTTGAAAACAACACTTCTTTGGGAATTGGTTTTTTGATGAAATACCAGATGAGCCAGCAAGCGATCATAAACAACGCTTCACAAAAAACCGAAGCAAACGGGACTTTTTCGATTTCGGTTTGACGCGCAATCAGCTTCATCATGATAGGCCCGATAACGGAGGCTACGATTACAAACCATAAAATCCTGACGGCCTGCCACGATATTTTGCAATGACGCAGGCGCGTGGCAAAGAAAACCGAGCCGCACAATGTCACAAGCAATAAAACACTCTTAATAGGTTCGCTCAAATATTTTTGCAACAACGCCGGATCGAATATGAACCACAAGAAAAACGTAATGATGATCGACACCGGCAATATGCGCGAAACGGTTCCTGCGCCGACCTTTGAAATGGCCCCGAAAAAGTGAACATCGCTAACCACCCACAAAAGCGCCGTACCAAAAAGAATGGCGTAGAAAAGCCAGTTGTCCGGGAACCCCACATAAAACACGGCGGGCAGCATTAAAACGGCGCAGCCGACCTTGTTCCAGAACGCCATGGCGAATCCGTCTATTTTCAGCCGTTCTTGAATCAGCATGAAAATGGCGGATAGACTGGCGGCAGTAAGGCCGAAAACGGCCCAAATCGGGAATTCCATGCCTCATGCTTCCACAGAAAAACCATGAAGTAAATTGTTAAAGCCTTGTCAGTTTATAGCCTGTTCCTATATAACGCTGTTTTTAACATAGTGCTTTTGCACGGGTGTGTGTGACCATGATCAAAGACTTGTTACAGACGGTGGAAGACACGCCGAACATTCTGGTGCGCAAAGATCTTTGCAAATCGTCAGGGGATCCAAAACTGGATGGCAAGCTGCCGCCGGTTTATGTGCCCGAAGCCGATTTTGTAAAGGCTAGAAAAACCGTCAGCAATCCCGACCAGTTGATCATGTTGCCTGAAAATTTCGATCACACGCCATTCTACAGTCCGAACGCCGAGCATGGCCTGCTCTATTTGCCGTTCCCTTATTTGGTCCCAGGCGGACGTTTTCAGGAAATGTATGGCTGGGACACGGCTTTTCCGGTTTTCGCCTGGGCGGATTCCCACCCTAAACTGATCCGCGAACAGATCGACAATCAAATCTACCAAATCAAGGCCTATGGTAAGGTTCTCAACGCCAATCGCACTTACTATCTTTCACGCTCGCAGCCGCCGATGCTGTCGGTGATGGTGCTGCGCCTGTGGGAAGGCACGCAACAACGCCCATGGTCCGATTTTGATCCGGATCATTTGTACCGCGATGCGCGTGACTGGCTGGAAATTGCTTATCGCCATTTGATTACATTCCACACCTACTGGACATCCGGCGACCGCCTTGCGGGCGATACGGGCCTGTCCCGGTATTGGGACGAAGGGACCGATCCCGCGCCGGAGGTTGTCTCTAGCGAACAAGGCCACTTCCACCACGCTCATGAGTTTTATAAATTCAACGCCACCTCGACGGATGATCAGGAAGATGCAGCACTGTTCTTGGATACCGACACGGACACGCTCACCCCGCTCTATCACCGTGCCAATCGCTCCATGCGTGCGGCGGGGCTCGACCCTACAGGCCATTGGGGATATGGTGCCCTACGTTGTATGTTCCATGCGACGGCCTGCCTGAATTCGCTGGTCTATCGCATGGAAACGGACATGGCGGAAATCGCGACTATCCTCGGCCTCGATGCTGATCACGACAAATGGCTTAAAACCGCCGCCGCACGCAAAAAGCAGATGGACGCGTTGATGTATCATGAAGAAACTGGCGCGTATCTCGATTACGATTTCGTGCGCAAACGCTTGAACACGAAACCGTTCGCGACACTGTTTTATCCTCTATGGGCCGGGTTGTACGATCCGGACAAAGATCAGGATAAAATCAAAAAGCTGGTCGCACATGCGCTGGAACAACTTGAAACGCCGCACGGCATCGTAACGTCGACGGAGGTCAGCGGAAGTCAGTGGGATTACCCTTACGGCTGGCCGCCTTTGCAATATTTTGCGTTCAGCAGCCTTGCGCGTTACGGCTACTCAGACGATGCCCATCGTATCGCCCAAAAATATATCGACCTGACCGTAAAAGTCATGGAAACGCAAGGCAGCCTGTACGAGAAATACAATGTCATCGACGGCAATGCCGAAGTGCATGTCGTCAATGGTTATGACATAAACGTATCGGAACGCGGCACGTTTTTATGGACAGCGGCAACGGTTGAATTGGCCCGGCGTCTGCTCGCTTCCAACAGCGGTACATTGAGATAAAGATTTATATTCAATCTGCGATCAGCGCCGCATATTCCTTGCGCTGTTCGGGCGTGATGCGCAGCTTGTCGCACAACCCCATGACGCGCGTGATGATCTTGTCGATCTTTTGCGCGTCCTGCATCGGGTCCGGGGTCTCCAGCCGCACAACCAACTCCCTGTCATGAAATACGATAACCGCATCGGCGTTACGGGTTTTCAGGATGTTGGACAAAACCTCAACACGCTCTGGCGTCAAATAGGCTTTCACCGCTTCATCATTCTTGATAAAGGCGAACAGGCCCGCTTCCCATCCTGGTCCCTCAATCTGAAACGGATGCAGACGATCGAGGCTCTGCATGAAGGGCAGCATCTCCTGCGTGCCCAATACCGCACCATCGACCAGACCTTCTCCCAGAACGATTTCCACCACTGTTACAAAGCGGCGCGTACGAACATCCGCGCCTTGGCGCTCACCCGTAAAAAAGGAAAGTTTGTAATCGCCGATGACGCCGCTCATCTCCGCGGGGCCCATGAACGTGCCGGGCTGGTAGGTGAAATTTTTCGATTTGGCATACACCTCCCACGCCTTTTTTTGCGTGAGCAGGATTTTTAACGACCAGAGCGTGGCCCCGATCAGGATAGCCGAGAGCAGGAACCAGAGGAAAAACCACATCGATATGCGTGCCTATAAATTGAAAAAGACAATTCAACTCAAGGTATTACTTTACCTTGATCCGAGGGCGTCTGTCATCTTTTGTTTGGAAAACGGCTAAAACTTAACCTGTATACCCATGGTCAGCGTGCCGACGGGTTCCTGCGTCTTACCGGTCCGGCCCGTCAGTTCTGCGGACAGGCTGGTGGCGGACGTCACCTGCCATCCGGCGCTGATTGCGCCTTCGGCCCAGTTACGATCACCTTTTTCAGAACCCATGGTTCCGGTGAAGCCTGTCGTTGAAACGCTTAAGGCCGATTGATCGTCCGTGATTCTATGCGCCCATGCCGCTCGTATGCCAAGCTTAAGTGCATCGGTCAGTTGATGATTAACCTGCGCGCCGATGCGGGAGGTTAGTTGTCTGGAATCCTGATCGCCGAACGCCGCCGGGAATGGACCATTTGTTTCTGTATACCCATCCAACTTGGTCTTGGACGCTTGCAATTCGCCATAAGGCATAATTGAAAAATCGGAAACTATCGGAAATTCCCATCCCCCGCGCACGGCCGCGCCATAGCCGATACCATCCGTCTCGCCATGCGATTCGTCGATCCCGGCACCATTCATGTAATG
Source organism: uncultured Micavibrio sp. (assembly GCA_964539025.1). Lineage (GTDB taxonomy): Bacteria > Pseudomonadota > Alphaproteobacteria > Micavibrionales > Micavibrionaceae > Micavibrio_A. The sequence goes on along the minus strand of CAZIFA010000001.1, from coordinate 224,280 downwards.
GCGATCAATATCGACATCGAGATAGGCCGCAAACGCCGAACCATATAACCTAAGACCTTCCGGCGCTTCATAGGCCGCGATCATCGATCCGCCGATAGATTTCAAGGAACTTTCACCGCCCATAGCCAAGTCGGTTCGTCCTGTGCTGCCGATCACGCCACCGCCGATCGCAAGTTCATCATCGATCTGCATCACGACACCGGTCGTGCCGTTCAGGCCCCAGTTATCGGAATCATTATCTTGTCCTATGCCGAATGAACCGACTGCATAGACTCCCCATTGCGGATCGGTGACAGAAGGACCGCCAGCGGCAGGATTGATCGCGCCCAACCCTTCATCGGTTTCCGGGATTACCATTGAATAATTTGATGCCGTATTAATAGAACTAAAAGCATTCGTCGCCGCGAACAAAGACTGGCCTATCGAACCAACCGCTGCCGATTGCGCCTGCTGCGCCGGAACGCCGGCGGAAACAAATCCCTGCGCCAGAGCCTCGGGTGTCGTTACACCGCCTGTCGCAAGGTTTGCGATCCAGCCCATATCCACGGCATTCAGCGCGCCACTGCCGGTGACTATATTGCCATCCGCGCTTACGTCCGCTGCGTTTTGTAAATCCCATCCTGTCATATCGACGCCTCCGTCGATTAACATTTGGGCAATGCTTTGCATGCCATCGGCCTGTGTCCAGTAAAACGCTGAATTTGTGCCGGCATCACTATAACCAACAACGACGGTGCCATCGGCATTGACGCCGCGTGCTTCGCTGGCAAAAGTACCACCGGCTAGATCGCCCAGTGCAACCATGCCGCCAGCCTGTGTCCAGCGGTAAGCTTCGGTTCCATTGGCGCTTTCACCGTAACCTACTACGACACTGCCGTCGGCGTTAACGGCCTGCGCACTACTTTGCGTTAGACCCCCGGCAAAATCGCCAAGTCCTGTCATAACCCCGCCGACCCATCGGAAGGCCTCGAAACCGTTTACGCCGTTGCCATATCCAACCACAACGCTGCCATCGTCACTCACGTCAGTCGCCGTGCTGGAGAACAAACCGCCGACGAGATCACCCAATCCTGTCATGACGCCGGATTCCCAACGGAAAGCTTCAAAAGAACCGTTCGCGCTTTCGCTGGTGCCCACGATAACGCTGCCGTCGGTATTCACGCCATAAGCGGTGCTGGAAAATGCGCCGCCCGCAAGATCGCCCAATCCTGTCATGACGCCGTTTTGCCATGCGAAAGCTTCCTGATCACCGCTGTTATTTTCACTCATACCGACAATGGTCGTGCCGTCGCCTGAAATGTCATAGGCTGTGCTATAGCTGCCACCGGGCAGGAAACCTACCGCAGTCCAAATACTGTTTTCCAGGAGATAATATTCTGCACCGCCGCCATTGTCGCCATAAGCGAGCACGGCATCACCATCGTCAGAAAACCTTACGATGCTGCCTTGGCCAGTATTCGGCGCAAGTCCAATAGTGTCTAAAGAAATTTGCGCACGAGCAAATGTCGGCGCGGTCGTCAGGACCGTGGCGGATAAAAGCGCGAGGATAAATTTGTTGCGCGTTCTCATGGCGGGCAGAATCATATGCGGTCTCTTGATATTTTGGCCCAATATGAAGCCATACGCATTAATGATGTCTTATTTCCAAAATGCAGACAGACAACGAAAAACGGAGCCCGTAACGGCCCCGCTTTTCATCATCCCTTATGAGGTTCTTATCATCAGTGATACACGACCCCTTTGCTGCCACCCGAGCTTTCCCCGGTGAAGTAGCGGGACAATAACGTCGTAAACCCTTCCGGTGTATCCTGCGGCTCGCCAATCATTTCCTCGGCCATCAGATTGCCGTGGTCAGAACTTGCGGGCGCTTCTTCAGGATAATCCCGGAACAGGTCTGAAGCCAGACTTGGCTGTATCGTCTGCTCGATAGCAGGCGGCGGGATGATCCAGCCCTGCTGCCTTGGTTCAGCCGTAGGAATATGCACTGCGCTCATACGGATAGGCTGGCGCAGGATCGGCTGTTCCGGCTGCACAGGCGTTCCTTGCAGGATGCGCTGTTCCATCGAATTGATCTCGTCGGCGAGGAAGCTCGTAGTTTTTTCGACCCGTTCGACGCGATCACTCATGCTATAGACGGTTCCCTTAAGTTTGGCTGCGTCTTCATCCAGCTTTTGCGTGCGCTGATCCAACTTGTAAATCGCATCGGCGAAGAACCCGCTCTGGCGGCGGACAACTTCAAACCCCGCGCGAAGCCGTTCGAACCCCGCGCCCAATACAACGCTGGTGCCCACGGCCGCGACGGCGGCGAACACGGCGAACATCAATGATATGACGATATAAGTTTCTGCATCCACAGACATGGCTCCCACCTTTCATTCGGCCCCTGTTCGGCCCTTGTTTTGCGGGTAGTCCGTGATTTTTAAATTATGTTCTTGGTTCGCCGGGTCTGATTTTTTTCATGATGCGGATCTGGCGAAGGAAGGACGACCCAACAATTATTATGTTAATTAATTACGGGCGAAAAATCCATATCTATCGTTTCGAAATTGCATCGAATTTTAGACAAGTGTCGCAGGAAGCTGAAAAATTCTATTTTTTCTGCATCTTCTTGTTGAAGATGGGCGCTGCATCTTCAACCACCGTTTCGGCAGGTAAAACAACGCTCTTGCTCGGCATCATGTGGGCGCGGACATAGGCTACGCCGGGCCCGGCGGTGCGTTCTTCGACATAGGGCACCTGTCCTCTGAATTCGACCATTTCCCAGCCTTCGCCGCACGCGGCCAGCGATAGAGTGGACACACCGCAAAGGGCAATCAATGCCTGACGAAAGCTTTTCATATTCTCTCCGCACTCACTAAGGATAAGATAAAACGTTCTGAAACGAACACAGGGGACGCGACTGTTGATAACTTTATCCGACCTGTGGATAAATGTCTACCCCTCCTCCTTGTCATCCCCGAGGCATGCCGTCTCTGTCCGGCGAAGCCCACAGGGCGAAGACGGAAGGCAGGCACTAACGTCGGGGATCCGGGAAGAGCGCAGCGAAGAAGCTGCGCACGTTTTATAGGCCAGACCCCCGCCTTCGCGGGGGTGACAAAAAGGGTGTAAATTGCACCCCTCCCCCAAATTTGCATTCGAACCCGGCGAAATGGCAGCATGGACTTACGATCACCAGCCAAGGATTCCTTTCGCATGAACGCCACAGAAACCCGCATCTTCCGCCTCCCGGCCCTGAAATCCGATTACGCCATCGTTTCCATGCCGCAGACGGCGTGGTACTGGCTCGACGATCTGGTCCGCCGTGAATTTCCGAAGGGCGGATACAAGGCGATGGTGCGCGCGCTTGGCAAAACATCGTGCGCTAGCACGCTTTCGCTCGCGCTGCGCAAAAAGGCCCAAGAACACGCAGAAGTTAAAATGGCGGAGCTATATAATCTGTCGAATGATAATCGACCCGTAACAGGCTATAAAAATTTAAAAAAGACAGCTTCGCATCCGAACACGCCGGATCATTCCGCGCGCATGCCGTTGGCCTATCAACTATTCCGTTTCATGCCCCACGCCACCTATCTGACGACGATATGGGAACGCCGGAACTATCATCTTAAGGTTGAAGAGTAAGAGCCTGATTTTTCAAGCGTTCAAGATCGCCCACATCTAGAAACGAAACATCATCACACTCAATCGGACTCATATTTAGCTGATCCTCGTAGTCCGCCGTCAATGATAACCAGATCGATGGTTTAAATCCGTTCATTGCCGCGCCTTCCGCCGAGTGCGCCACGCAACGATTGGCCATGAAGCCGCCAAACGTAGGCTCGGTAATGCCACGTCGACACAGATAATTTGTTATATAAGGCGTGCTGGCAAAAACATCCCGTCCTGTTTTCATAAACGCCACATCGGCCGCATCTGGCGCGATCGCTGGATGCATCGCCTCTTCAAATTTATGTGATAAATTTTTGCATGGAATTTCATAAGGATGCTTATGAGCTTTAAAGCTGTCGTTAAAAACCCAGATCACCGGCATTAGGCGGCGCATCCAAGGCAAAGCCTCGCGTATTGCCTGCGTGGTTTTCGGATTGACCGAACTCCAGTGGTTTTGAACATCGATTAATAACAGCGCCTTGGACATAGGCAGACCGTATTTTATTATTATGAAAATGTCAAGAATCGTGAATTACCTTGACCAGCCGCAGAAAATAGGGGCAACATCTGACTGTTTGATATCGAACTCTAAAGCAACGACCTTTTTTACGACGACGGCACCATCCTAACGTTAGTAAAAGTCGGTTTGACCAGGGTTACTACAGCTCAACAAGCCGAAATCAGACGACTTCAGGGAACCACACGGTGTGGCAACCTGTTACTTTTACAAACGACCAAGGAGACTACGCATATGGCTACCGGTACCGTAAAATGGTTCAACTCTCAAAAAGGCTATGGCTTTATTCAGCCCGACGATGGCGGCGCGGACGTATTCGTTCACGTATCCGCCGTTGAAAAATCGGGCCTGCGCGGCCTGAACGAAGGTCAGAAAGTGTCTTACGACATTCAGAACGACCCTAAAAAAGGCAAAGCAGCAGCCGTTAACATTCAAGTGGCTGGCTAATACCCTTTTCGATTTTTTTAGATCGATATAAAACGGACGAAATTTTCGTCCGTTTTTTTATGCCCGCAAATCATAAAGCTGCGCCCACCCTGTGGAAAACGTATCTTTTTTCTAACAGGGCCGTATAGCCCTGTATTAGGCTCTTTAGATGTGGTGCTAATGAACATCACACCGGGGTTGTGAGTGTTAGATATCGGTAATCCAGAATCTGCAATGCATGCTGCGTTCGGCGAAAGCAGCCGTCCTTTGCCCGGAAGCACCGAGGCCATAGTCGCAGACATCATAGCAATGGAAAAAGAAAGACAAAGGCTCCAAGACCGCATAAATGAGAAGTGGAATCCGCTTCTCAAACTTCGGATGGCGGACGCATATGAAATCATTGCCTCGATAGGTCATCGCGAAACACCGGGCTTTGGACAGACATTTCTCAATATACTTCATGAATCCGGCTGCAAGGTTCAGGCAGATCCATCCCTCGCGAAAGAAACGCTTGCGTCATACGGCGCCTATCACACAAGCAATGGCTTCATTAACACTATGGGTATTAATCCCTTGCGCCTGATAGATCTTGAAAAATTTCAGTTGCAGCACGTACTTATTCTTTGCAGCTCTATTTTACATGAAGGGGGACATGTCGGACAAAATTACTGCGCGCCCGTGATGAGACATAGCCCGTACAACCCCACAACAAACGTCATTCTTCATCCCGTTTCATGGATGCAAGTCGCTGTAGTATCTGAAAAAGATGCGTACAGAGTTCAAGGCATGGGTACAGCGCTCCTGGCTGATAAATATCCCGCCATTCGCGAGCTTACGGAATACGATCTTGTCAGCGCTGCGGATTTTGAAGCCACTAAAAATATGTACCCAAATATGTTGGACAGGGCTGTGTGCACCGCGCTTATGTCCCTGTCAAAAATAAAAAACTCCCAATACATGACAACATTCGAGCATGGATATCAGCGATCCGCGTTGGAAGAATATCAACGAGTCATAGAAACGCGCATCGGTAACTGCGAAACAAAGCGCATATATATTAGAGCGGATGATCAAGATTTGTGGCAGATCGGCAATCACGGCATCGGTCCAAACAGTTTCGGTCATAATGTAATGGAACCTCTGTTCTTCCAAGAACCAAAACTGCTCGATCAAGACCGGTTTTTGCTGGATCAGATTTGTAAAAAATATGGCATTCCGCCATTGGAAGATTGCAAAACGTTGCAGGAATACTATCAACCCTTGGAGCCCACACCGGAACCTAATAATTCACAGTCATGGGCTTCATCGGCTTTGAATGGCTTACGAAGAGCGGTCGGTATGGGATCGGAATCTACACGAAATCCAACCTTCGCTTAAAAACAATTAATCCTGCTTCGCCAAAAGGCTACGCAGGACGCAGTTTTGGTCAACCCATGTTCGCGCCGGGCGCGACCGGTTTGAGTGCAACCCGCGTGGCAAAACCAAATTCACGGCTGCGCAGTAGGGCGTAACGCATGCCGTCCTTGTCGACAAAATGTACGACGCTAGCCAAAACGGTTTCACGCAGGGTTTCTCTGACTTTGAATGTCTTGTAACAGCCGCGGATCAGGTTGCGTCCAATAAAAACGCTGTCATCCCAAGCTTCGGTCAGCGCGCGGGCGCGTTCGCTGATTTCAACACAGGTCTGAATGTCGGCCCTTTGGGTTACGGCATTCCCTTTTATATATCCGCCCATGTTGCCCGCACAGAAATCCAGGCGATCGATAAATTTGTCCCAGGAATTTGGAATCTCTTCATATTCGCCGTTAGGCGCGAACATATCGATGGCAAGGCGCGTGCCGGTGACGCTCTTGTTCATTTCCTTGCTCAAGCGGTTGAGCCGATTGTTAAATGTATCGGCGGCATAGCGCAGTTCATACACATCCATGACCGCATTAAACAAATGACGCATTGAAACCCCCTGAAAAACGCCGCCACACGCTGTAGGCCTTTTATAAGGTTATGTCAATAATAACGGTGCAAAAGGTTAATTTTGGTTAGCCAACCAGAAATTTTAAAAAACTAGCCGGGCACGCGGCGGGAACGAACGCCCGTTTCCACCCATCTGGCGCGGCTGCGCATGGCGATGTCTTCTTTGCATTGCGGTTCACGCGCGGGTTTGTTTGTATCCACCAATGAGATAAGGGCGGCAACACCGCGCCCGTGGCGTTTTATAATGACAATGTCACAATCTCCGCGGCTTAAGGCCCGTATATAACGGGACAAATTGGTTTTCATTTCATAAATAGGAACGGTTATTTGATAGCCCATAATTTCTCCTTTTGCGTGTTTCACGCTGTTTCACGAATTGACCAAAATTAACCGGTTTTTTTCGTTAATTTTGGTCAGAATTAATTGGTTTATGGCAACAATTCGGCGTCGCCCGGGGGCTATGCCGGACACAAAAAAGCCCGCTGAAAAGCGGGCGCAAGAGTGGCGTTGATGGGCCTATCATAGCACGGATCCCCCCAAACCGCAAGAAAACGAAATATATCAGAGCACGATATCATAATCCGGCTGGGTCTTGGGTCCCCAATGATGGGTGGGCATGCGATATAATTTTTCTTCACGCATTTGGTAATCGGCAAATTCACTGTAGCCCGCAGGATGATTGCGCGTGCGAAAAAGATAGGAATCACGAATTTCATAGTCTGGTTTGTCCGAGCCTGCGCTGAACGGTGTTTTGAGCGCGTAGACAAGCCCGCCCCTCACCTCATAGGTGAAATGCCCCACGAAGGTGGAGTAGCTGGGCGTTGAACGTCTGAAACGCATGAATGATCCGATCTGGTGCGAGTATAGCACGCCCCGTGCGCGTTGCGCGGCTTAGCCAAAAAAATAAAGGATCGCCGCCATAATGGGCGTGAAGGCAAGGCGGGCGAGATTCAACACATGCTTTGTCTTGAACCATTTTTCCTTCTGGTAATCCGACACAAGAAACGCCAGCAAAAACGCGTAAGCCGCCAGCGTGACCAAAATCAGAATGGTGGAATCCGCCAAAATGGTGATGACATCCGTGTTTTGCGTGGCCCATGACCCGAGCAGCGCCAGCACGACAAACATCAGAATAGAACCAAAAGCCAGATTCCAGACATTGCCGAAGTAAGTGATGGTTTTTTTGAGAATGGAAATTCCCCGATCAGGAACCAGTATAGCACAGTTTGGCACCGTCTATTTTTTATTGTTATTTCAATAAGTTAATATGATTTTGTTGACGGATGTTTACTTTTTGTTTATTTTCATAACGAAACAAAAAGGGACAACCTGATGTACATTAAATTAAATACAGACAAGCACGGAACTCTTATAGACACGACATTCTGCATCGTGCAGCCAACGGGCGAACTCGACCCAAAAATGAGCGTTCGATATCAAGGCAGCAAAGAACCGTCACGCGAAGATGAGCAAAAACGGTTCATGATCGAAATGATGTTGCCGCCCCATAAAAAAGCAAAGTTTCAGAAAATTTTCAGCGATGCCACCGGGAACATAGACGCCGTTGCCGCACAAAAAGCCATGTATGAAAAATTTCTGGAAGAGCTGGAAAAAAACTTCATCCTAGAAATAAAAAAAACGCCAGACGAACAAGTTCTTTCAAACGATGAACCAGCGGAGCCTGTATATTTTTATATAAAGAAGAGATTGCATAGCACTTTTGATATGAGCGAAATAGTGGAAGCTAAATATCAATCTGATGAAAAAAACAAAGCTGTACAAATTTCTATCTTTGCCGGCGAACAAATAAAACTTTGCACGGTTAATTTCCTAACTTCGGATGAAGCGCTTGCCGTTGCCGTCGTGAAAAGAACGATCATGTCGCTCAGCAAAAAAGCCGCGCTCGATTTCAACGATATTTTCAGCAGCATTCGCCGCAACGGCGGCAATGACGGCCCCGGCGGGATGCAATAAGAATTGTTGATTAAAAAACCCGCCGGATGGCGGGTTTTTTGTTATTTCACCAGCTTGCCAGTTTCGCGGTCGATAAACACGGAGCGCTTTCCGTCTTCGGTGTCGAACACGACTTGGTAGGCATGAAGGCCTTTGTAATTGACTGGATAGGCGTTGACCGAGCGCGCGGGCGGCGCGGCATCGAGCGCAATGCGGATCGCATCATCGGGGGTCATCTGTGCGCCCAGCCCGTGCTGTAATGGCGCAGCAGTTGGACGCGGAGGAGTTTTTTCTGGCGCAGCAGCGGGCGCGGCCTGTTTCTTTTTGGCTTTTTGTTTGGGTTTTTGCGAAGCTTTTTTCTTTTTCGGCGCGGCTGCTTTTTTCACTTCTTTTTTGGCCGGGGATTTTTTTACTTCTTTTTTGGTCGCTTGTTTTGGCGCGGCAGGTTTTTTCGCTGGCTCTTTTGCGGGTTCCACCACAGGGGCCGGCTCGACAACGACAGGCGGCGAAATCCTGACGGATTTATTTTCGGGTGCCCCTTGAGGCTCCAGAGGCGATGGCCCGATATCGATCGACGTCACGGTGCCGTCATCGCCCACCACAGTGATCGTATTCCCTTGCGCATACGCAGAAGTCGAAAACGCGAGTAAGAACGCCAAGGCCAGTAAAATCCGCATGAGTTTCCCCCTAATGGTGGGGGAAGTGTAGCATGGGGACGAAGCGGTGCAAAAGCGGCAGAAATTAAGGTCTGCAAGCAGGTTGTAAAAAGACAAACAATGTTAGTTATTGACATAATTGACAAATATGATTATCTCCTCTTCACAGCAAGAAGGAGTTCACTATGTCCAATGTTGAAATATTTAATGCCCCTGACCCGCAATTCGAAGCCTGCGTGGCGAGACTAAGAAGCTATGTGAAATTGCTGGAGGCTGGGGAGCCGTTTCAATTTTTGTGGAGCATGGAGAAAGAGGAGAGCACGTCAGCTGACTCAGGCGGCTTATGCGACGATTTTTACAATTTCATGGATTTGGTTGATGCCAATAATCCAAAACATGTCACCACGTGGCATGAGGTATTTTCTGCCGTAGAAAAGTACAAAACTGAAGATTTGGATGAGGTTTTTACACTTCTATACAAGCATATCCCCGAAGAATCCCTTCTTCTTGCGGTGTTTAAAGACGAGTACAAACAATATATAGCCAATATGGCAGCAGACAATGAACATAAGGCCTATGTACAAGGCAGATATAATGTTGCCATGGTTTGTATCGGCGTCAAGAACGGCAACAGTGTGTCTTTTCCAAATTTTGTTGTACAGGAATTTTTAGCACGAATGGATGCAGTGGCAGAACGCGATCCTAAAACAGCCTGTAGAAATGCCGCAGAATGGTTTGAATCGGAATGTATAAATCCAAAACTGCAAACAGAAATGGCCATAACAAAAACGCTGCAATATTTTGACATGGCCATTCATAAAGATCCCAAAGGAACGCACGACCTAACCCATGACATCATGGAAGATCTGGGCGGTGACGAAAGCATGGATCCCTATGTACGCCCATTAAAAGCCGCCTTATCGACCAAACTTCTGGGTTATGCGGAAGAATTCGCTGCAGGGGGGGATTTTTATGTTGCAAATTATACGATTGGATACACGCAAGGCTACCAGCATCCCCGCCGGATTTGCGAAGGGACCTTTAGTATCATAGACCATGCAATGGAGAAAAAACTCTATTTATCCGCAGTGCATTTTTGTGAACGCGTTATAGAAGGCAAAGATTCTGCATACACCAAAGCTGAAGTCAAAAGAGCGCGAACAACATGTAAGGACGCAAGAGCCAAATTGCTAGAATCAGTTGGTGATATTTTTTATCCTGAGCCGCAGAAAACATTGAAGACGGCATCACTCAGACGTTTTATTGGCCCGGAAATAGATTAATAATTTAGCGTTTCTTCCCCGCCCGTGTGGGTTTGGAGGATTTCCCCTTCACTCCTTCCCTCTCCCCGGAGGGGAGAGGGTGATATAGGGAGGTGGAGCTGTTGAGTCCCAAATCTGCGGCCTCTAATTTGCGGATTTGATCGCGGATGCGCGCGGCTTCTTCGAATTCGAGATCGGCGGCGGCTTTGCGCATATCATTTTCAAGTTGTTTAACCCGTTTCTGGAACGCGGCAGGATTATCAAACGCCGCCTGATCTGCCTCCGCCATGCCCATGATGGAGCGTTCCACCTCCACATGGTCTGCGCGTTCAAACACAGAGTGCAGCACTTGCGAAATATTTTTCTTCACGGACGCGGGCGTGATTCCGTTCGCTTTGTTATAGATCACCTGTTTTTCGCGGCGGCGGTCGGTTTCGTCTATCGCGGCCTGCATGGATTTGGTGATGGAGTCAGCGTACAAGATAACGCGGCCATCGACATTTCTTGCGGCGCGTCCGATTGTTTGAATGAGCGAGGTGCGTGAGCGTAGATAGCCTTCCTTATCCGCATCCAAAATGGCGACGAGCATGCATTCGGGGATGTCGAGGCCTTCGCGCAGCAGGTTGATGCCGACGAGCACGTCGAATTCGCCCATGCGCAGATCGCGCATGATTTCGATGCGTTCCAGCGTGTCGATATCCGAGTGCATATAGCGCACGCGCACGCCGTTTTCATCAAGATATTCCGTCAGAGCCTCAGCCATTTTTTTGGTGAGCGTCGTCACCAGCACGCGCCCGCCCGCCCCCGTCACTTTGCGGCATTCATCCATCAGATCATCGACCTGATGTTCCGTCGGGCGGATTTCCACCGGAGGATCGATCAGCCCCGTGGGGCGCACGACTTGTTCCGCGAAATCGCCGTTCGTTTGTTCGAGTTCATACGGGCCGGGCGTGGCGGAAACATAAACAAGTTGCCCGCGCATGGAATTGAATTCTTCGAATTTCAGCGGGCGGTTGTCGATGGCGGCGGGAAGACGAAAACCGTAATCGACCAACGTTTGTTTGCGCGCGCGGTCGCCCTTATACATCGCGCCGAGTTGCGGCACCATCACATGGGATTCATCGAGGATGATCAGGCAATCTTTGGGCAGATATTCGATGAGCGTCGGCGGGGCTTCGCCGGGTGCGCGGCCCGTCAGATAGCGCGAGTAGTTTTCGATGCCGGAACACACGCCCGTCGCCATCAACATTTCGATATCGAATTGCGTGCGCTGATTCAGCCGCTGCGCCTCCAGCAATTTATTTTCGGATTCGAATTTTGCGATCTGGTCTTTCAGATCGATCTTCATTTGCTTGATCGCCTGCGCCATCGTCGGGCCCGGCGTGATGTAGTGCGAGTTCGCGTAGATGCGCACGCCTTCGAGTTTGGCTTGTTTTTCGCCCGTAAGCGCGTCAAATTCGACGATTTCTTCTATTTCATCGCCGAACAGCGAGAAGCGCCATGCGGAATCTTCCATGTGAGACGGGAATAATTCCACCGTATCGCCGCGCACGCGAAACGCTCCGCGCTCGAACGCGATGTCGTTGCGTTTATATTGCAAGGTCACGAATTTGGAGATGAGTTCTTGCCGATCCAGCCTGTCGCCTTTTCTAAGGTCGATGGTCATGGCTTGGTAGTCTTCTTTGGAACCGATACCGTAGATGCAGGACACGCTTGCTACGATGATCACGTCTTTGCGTTCGAAGATGGCGCGGGTCGCGGCGTGGCGCATGCGATCGATCTGTTCATTGATTGAGGAATCTTTTTCGATGAACGTGTCGGTGCGCGGAACATAAGCTTCGGGTTGGTAGTAATCGTAGTAAGAGACAAAATATTCCACGGCGTTGTCGGGGAAGAAGGATTTCATTTCGCCGTAAAGCTGGGCCGCCAGAGTCTTGTTCGGTGCGAGGATGAGCGCGGGGCGCTGGGTGCGTTCGATCAGATGCGCCATGGTGAAGGTCTTGCCCGAGCCCGTGACGCCCAAGAGAACCTGATCCGAAAGGCCGTTTTCGAGGCCTTCGACGAGTTTGTCTATCGCCTGCGGCTGGTCGCCCGCGGGTTTGAATTCCGAGTTGATTTTAAAGGGGGGCGAGTCCGCAAAAGGGGTGCTCGCCGCCTGATTGATTTCTACCGCGCCACGCATGGGTACATATATAGAACAATGGCTTAAAAAGGCCAAGGGGCCGCGGAATTAACCATTGACATAAAACGCAGGAATTGCGATGAATCCTGCCACAGCATTTTTTGTACATATATATTAAGGAGTACCCCTATGGACGCCGCGACCGACATATTACAGACAAGACTGATGGAAGTTTATACGCTGGCGGCGAAGGGCGAACTCACCTATCAAAAGGCACAGCCAGCCCTTGAGAGGTTAGTATATAGTAATCTTCCCAGACCGCAAAAAACCGCCGCGCTTCGCGCGATTATCAAGAAGCTGCAACCACAATGGCAATATAATGCCGCGATGTTTGTGCATGACCATGCGAGGATTTTCTTCGACAGACCGCAAGGCATCCCAAACAGGTATCTTCAACCGCTGGCACAACAATGGGCCATCGCCTCTGTCAGGCATTTGCCAATCTACGAGAATTATGGCACCACACTACAGATTCACCGCAACTCGAAGAACCCTAAAGTCCGGGCGCGGGTCATGCGCATCGCTCTGGACGCCGTCGATGCCATGCCTGCCGAACGCCAATATTCGAACGCGATACGCATATACAACGAGGCAAAACCCGGCACCAAGGCCAAAACAAAAGCCTTAAGAAAAGCGGCGGCGAGTATCGATGGCCTTCAGCAATATGAAGAGCAATATCAGTCAGCGCTTAATATTTACAGCTTAACCATCCATAAGGACAAAAAATTTGCGGCGAAGATGGAGCGAAAAATATTCGCCGTCATCCGTTCGATGAAAGAACCGCAACAACAATATAATGCCCTGATGGTAATTGCCGGACACGCGCAATCACATAAGGGCTACGAAGATCTTCAGATAAAAGCCCTGGAAAAGGCCCTGGCCGTCGTTAATCGCATGCCGGCCCATATATTGCGGGAGAGAAAAAGAGAAGCGATTTACGATTCCGCGCCAGAAGGCAGCAAAATCAAAACAAAAATCGCGCAAAAATTCCTAGGCCGCGCCGATAGCGCGCTGCCCGAAGAACGATACGAAGCGGCGATGGATGCTTACAACAAAGCCGGAAGCGCGCAAATTAAAGCATTGGCTTTGCAAAAGGCCTTTGACGCCGTCGATTTCCTGCGACCGGTGAGCCGTTACCAAGCAGCTATGGATGTTTTCCTGGATTCCGGCAAAATCGGCAACCGCAGAAACGATGCTTTGCAAAAAGCCTTTGGCGACATCAAATATCTTCCGGTCGAACAACACAGCGGAGCCGCACTGAAAATTTTCAATACGGCCCCGAATCGTAGCCAGCTTAGCAGGGAAGCTTTGGCAAAATCCGTTTCCGATCTTTATCACGTAAAACCAGAAATGCTGTATAAAGCCGCGATGGGGATTGTCAGCAACGCAACCTATGATGAGTACAAGCCTCTTAGAATACGGGCATTGCGAAAGGCCTTTAAGGGCGTCGATGCCGTACCACTCGAGGACGGAGAACGGTTAGGCGCTTTGCGTGAAATTATCAAACATGCTCCAGAAGAAGGCAAATTTAAAGAACAGATCGATCAAAAGACGATCGCCACGATCAAAGCCATGCCTTCCGAACAACAAGAAGAAGCCGCGCGTTCCGTTATCGCCGAGATTGGTAATGGTAGCGGTAATGAAGGCCTCAAAGACATGCTCGGCGCGTTTGTTCCGCAGGCACCTCCGCCGCCAGAGCCGGACCCCGGCCTCAGCATCGATCTGTTTATAAGGGACATGCGCAAGCTGCCAGCCCCTCCTGCCCCTGCAGCGCCGTAGTTATTACGCAGGCGCGCGGTGCACTTCGCGGCAGGGAAAGTCTGTTGTGCCTTCGGCAGGGCATAATACGACCGTTTGGGTATTCGGGTTCCTTGCAAAGATGACTTTGCCAACCGCTTTGGCGAAGGGGCCGGGATTTTTGTGACGGATCCCCCCGAGCCCCGGCACCGAGGTTTCAGAGACCATAAGCCGACCTTTGCCGTCCCGGGCGACCGTTACAAAATCTTGTGAAAACAATGACATAGTGCGATTCCCTTTATTTCCATAAATTTATATGGTAATAATCACCCTAAGATAAGAACGCAATTATCAAAGGAAATCAAGACGCTATGGCCAAAGGCCCCCGGATTATCGACCTGGTGAAATTCCCCCGCTCCCTCAAAGAATGGGACGTGATCGGGATTCAGACGATTCCAAAAGAAGCCGCACAGATTGTCGTCGGCAGCTCCAACACGCCAATCGCCAAGTTCAAAGTCGATAAGAACATGCCCGTGATGCGCGCACTGGTCTGTAAAATCAAATACGACGCACAAGAGAAAGACGCCATTATCGGCGTATACGTCATGCCGCTGGCACCGTATGTAAAAGGCCCGCGTGTTCCCAACAATGACAAGAACCTGATGCTCAACGAATGGGAAGATTTGCTGCCCACGGGTCTTGATCCAAAATTAAACTGGCGATTGAATTACACGCCGTTTTTTCTTAAGACGAGCGAACCCAATTTCGGCGTACAGATAAACAAGATCGTAAAATTCGGCAGCGCTGAAAAGCTTGCTTCCCTGGTCATAGGCCAGATGGAAAAGCTCGGGGCAGATGGCAGACTTCATACGATGGACATTCTCGACCGCGGCACAAGGCGGACAGCACGAGGCGTAAAATCAAATTTCAGCAATGATGGGCAATTTCACGGTGGTGAAGCACATACAACCCGCGATAGGTTTGTCGGTAAAGCAGAAGACCAGCGCGTTCTGGCCGAAGTCGTACGTCAAGAGCAGGATAGAAAAAGTGCAGATAAACGCGCGGATGCCAAAGCCAGAGAGCAGGAGCAAAAATCAACGCCGAGCGGCAGGCTCGCATTGTCGCTGCAACTGCGGTTTAATACAGCATCCAATCGCGATATTACGCTGGAGAACGCGCATGGTCTTGGTCTTCTCACCGAGGATCAATATCTGAATTTCGATGCGTTGGGTGAAAAACATGGCGCGAACTCGTTGCGCACCGTCTATGACCTTTTCCGTGACAAGCATGAAGAGGTTCAGGCAGAAATCATCAAAGCGGGTCTTTGCGAGAGCAAGGATGTCATCAGTTTTAAAGCCGGACTGGAGCAGGAATTGAAAGACGCTCTGGTCGGCTATTTCCGTGTGCTACAAAACGGAGAGCCTGAAAACAAAGATACAAAGCAGCGCTATATTGATAGTTCCACTGGCTATAAACCGCAGTTGACGTAGGCACCAAAGAGTTTTAAGACAGGTTTTGAGGGAATTTACATGCGTAAATTTAAAGAGCTTTTGCAGCCCGCCTATGTGAGGGAAAACCGGATCGATAATGCGCAGGCGGCTTCGTTCGCCGTGGGCGTTCGAAAATACACGGATGTAAACACGCTGCGCCTCGAAAGCGTTATCAAAACGGACCTCATCACACTTGTACGATCTACGATTCCGTTCCAGGTAAAATGGAACACGCTGCAATTCGTCGCCAACCGGATGGAAGACCCGGCGGACGTTTTTAAACTCGTCGTTGCCTATGCCGACCGCAGGCGCGATCAGTATGGTGTAGATCATATGGATTTGAACGGCCCTGTCCAGTTCGCTAACCCTGCCTATAATTATGTGACGGAGCCAGATCATGATGCGGAATTAGCGTTGCTGGAAACCGCGTTTTCGCGCTTATCGGAACTTGATTCCAAATACCAGTACAAGGCGGCAAAGATAATTTACAACCACGCACCGGTCAGCGGTGAACTGCAAAAACGCGTGTCATTGTTTATCTGGCAAAATTGCCACGAACAGGATTCAACAGTATTAAGAGATATCATGAATACCCCGACATCGCCGCGCGTAGATGAAAAAATTTATGGCAAGACTCCGGATATGCCGGAATTGAGCTTTACATTTGGTGAGTCCGTCATGAATGCCGGAAGAAGAAGTTTTGGCAGAATGATCAAACTGCCGGAAGCTCGAAGCACGCTTATCTTCAACGCCGCTTAATTATTAGCGCCGCATCGAATTTTCCTGTACTTCCATGTGGATAGCGTATTCCTTGACATAGACTAAAATTTCATCAAAAATAACTGGTATAAAACAATAATAAACATACAGGGAGCATACCAATGGGCGACAACAACACATTATCGATTCTTCTAGATAAGACATTCGAGCTGGCGAGCCGCGGGCAACTCGATTTCTCCAAAGCGAGTGGGCCTCTGAAGGAACTGATCCGTTCAGAAATTCCAGATGAACAAAAAATTGGTGCCGCCAGTGCCATTATGAATGGTATGCATGATGCAGGAAACCGACATATCGCCGCCTTTATGTTGTGCAATCACGCACCGAAAGACAGCGGCATAAGACTTCCGGTATTGCGCATAGCTTTTGATTGCCTTGACAGTATAAATCAGGGACCTGATGAAGGCTACAGGTATAAAGTCACGAATGATATTTACGATCGTGCACCAGAAGACAGTGATTTAAGAACACAAGCTTTGAAAAAAAGACTTTCCATCATAGATCGCGTTCAAATGTCTGATCGTTGCCAGGAAGCGCAGGAATTATACAGGGATGCCTTTAACGACAAAAATTTGAAAACGAAATCTGATCGCGAAGCCTTTCTGAAACAAATTACCACAAAAATCTTTGACATTGTCAGCACCCGTCCCCATGAAGAACAGCTTGGCACCATGACTTCCGTTTACAACTATGCGCCACATGACAGTGGCCTGAAAACGGAGGCCGCCGCGCATGTGGAAAGACTCAAAGCAAGACGTGCAAATCCTGCGCCAGACCCGTCTGTGGCTGCCTTTATGGCGAAGATGCAGGCCCTGCCTGCCGGACAGGTTGTCGTACCAGCGCCGTAGTTGCGTTTGTACCCGCGCGGTTGTATTCATAGCACATGGACACAATCGATTTTCTTAAAACCAGACGTTCCACCGCAATCAAGAACCTAACCGCGCCGGGACCGACGAACACGCAAATTCAGGACATTCTGAGCGTGGCGAGCCGTGTGCCGGATCATAACAAGCTGGCCCCTTGGTGGTTTGTGGTGTTCGAGGGGGACGCGCGCGCGAAGTTCGGTGAGCTTTTGCGCAAAGCGTATTTGCTTGAGGATAAGGAAGCAGCGCCTGCAAAGTTAGATTTAGAGGCAGAGCGGTTTTTGCGCGCGCCGCTCGTGATCGCCGTGATATCCCGCATCAAAGAAGGCAAGGCACCGCAATGGGAGCAGATGCTCAGCGCCGGCGCGGCGTGTTACAATTTATGCCTTGCCGCCAATGCGCTCGGGTTCGGCACCAACTGGGTTACCGAATGGACAGCGTATAACGAAGACATTCGCAAGGCGCTGGGATGCGACGAGCGTGACAATATTGCGGGCTTTATCTACATCGGCACGCAGAGTGAAAAACCCGAAGAGCGTGAGCGCCCTGTCCTTGCCGATATAGTTAATAGTTGGTCCGAGGGATATAAACCCAATAAGGGCGATCAATACGGCAAGGCGGGCATGGGATTGCCACGCTCGGGGTTCAAAAATCCTTGAAAAAATGCGTTTTTTCCTGTAGGCTCAAAAGAAAAAAGTTAAGAAGAATACAGGGAGTGTAGCATGATTGACCAGGGATCGATTCCCGATTTGGCGCAGCATTTTGTCACTGCCGCGCAGTATTTCATCCCCATTGTTTCCCCCGTCCTATATCACGCCATGGATTTAGGCGTCGATTTCTGGACAGGATTGACGCAGCAAGAAGCTATGACGCCTGGCATGCGACATTTCCAGCTTTTGAAACTGGGCGGCTCGACGATTGGATTAGGCATTTGCCTCGCAGCGCAAAATTTTGAAGGGTCGATCGGATGGGTGTTGTCCGAAGGTGAAGCCGTGATGGCGTTTTGCCGTGCCGGGCATAAATATCGAACGCTGCATCCACCGGGACCGGGCGGAGGTTAAGGAGATCTTTTCCACGCGTCAGAACGAAATGGGTGAATAAAGGTCTCGTCATTTTGCCATTGATTTTGTCTTTTGCGCGATTCTGGATAGACAAGGCCCAGCGCGGCAACGGTAAAGATCGTGCCCGCTACGTTGCCGCCATTCGCAAATGTGGCCACAGCGGCTAGAGCCGAAACAAAGGCCATCTTTAAACATTTACTGGTGGGATAGCTAATCTTCGTCTCCATCAGATTTATCGAATTTCACGATGACGCCGCGTTTTTTGAAATAGGATTTCATCATCTGGCGGCCCTGACGATTGTTCTGGACCAGTTTGGTTGGTTCAAACATCGTTTCCTTAACGCCTTGTTCTTTGAGGACTTCCTTGAGCGCCTTGATGTTATCATCCAGCCCGTCATTGTCGTTGCGGATGGATTCGTAAATCGCTTCTTTGATAGTGTCCAGTTTACTTGCAGCCATGATGTTTTTCCTTATGCAGCTTTGGCAAATTTGCCTTCGAGACCATTGTTGATGAGATCAATCGTGTTCTGAATGCCGAACAGTTCGATGAAGGAGCCAAAGCGCGGGCCTTGCGACTGGCCGATGAGCACTTCGTAAATCGCCTGGAACCACGCGCGCAGTTCTTCCTTATCGTATCCGTTTTCCTTACCCGCCGAGAAAACCTCGGTCTGGATCATTTCGCCATCGGCGTTTGCTGGCAGAGCGGATAGTCGTTTCGCCAAATCTTCCAGCGCGGCGCGTTCACGGGCATCGGGCGCGCGGTATTTTTTGTTCGGGCGCACGAAATCTTCGTAATACCGCACGGCGTATTCGACAAGCCTTGCGAGGAACGGCGAATTTTGCGGCGTCGCATCCGGTTTGTAATGGCGGATAAAGCCCCACATGACATCGGCGTTTAATGCATTCGAAGCGCTCGCCAGATTTAGCAGCAGTGCGAACGATACGGGCGTTTGTTGTTTGGCAACGTCATCGCCATGGATGAACCATGCGGCGTTTTGATATTTTTGTTCGGCCGTTTGCGTCGGCAAGGATTTGACGAACTGAATATATTCATCGACCGCCTTTGGAATTACATCGAAATAGAGCTTTTTCCCGGAAGTCGGACGCAGATACATGTAATAGGCCAAACTTTCGTGCGGCGCGTATTGCAACCATTGTTCGATAGAAAGACCGTTGCCTTTGGATTTGGAGATTTTCTGGTTCTGTTCATCCAAGAAAAGTTTGTAGTGGAAACCCGCAGGCGGTTCTTTGCCCAGAACTTTTAGAATCTGGCAAGCCATGTCACGCGAGCTGATCAGATCTTCGCCCGCCATTTCGTAATCGGTGTCGAGCACATACCAATGCAGCGCCCAATCGGGACGCCATTGCGCCTTGACCGCGCCGCCCGTGACGGGGACTTCGGTACGCGTACCGTCTTCATCATCAAACACGATCGTACCTTTATCGGCGTGCGTTTCGAGAATCGGCACCTGAAGAACTTTGCCTGTTTTTGGTGAAAGCGGCAGGAACGGCGAATAGTTAGAGGCACGCTCTTCGCCCAGCAGAGGCAGAACCGTCTGCACAACCTTTTCATGAAGGGTGAGCATTTTGCGCATGCCGTCATCGGTTTTGCCGCTTTGGTAATATTCCGTGGAAGAAATGAATTCATATTCGAAGCCAAAGCCATCCAAAAATTCGCGCAGTTTTGCATTGTTGTGGTGCGCAAAGCTTTCGAATTTTCCAAACGGGTCCGGAACTTTCGTCAAAGGAATGCCGATATATTTTGCCAACATGTCCTGATTGGGTACGTTCGTCGGCACTTTACGAAGGCCGTCCATGTCATCGGAAAAGCAGACAAGTTTGGTCGGTATGTCCGAAAGCGCCTTGAACGCACGCATCACCATGGTCGTCCGGGCGACCTCCCCAAACGTGCCGATATGCGGCAGGCCCGATGGGCCGTAACCGGTTTCGAACAGGACGTAGCCCTTGGCCGGAGGCTTGCCGTTCAGGCGCGCCAGCACCTTTTTCGCCTCTTCAAAGGGCCAGGCGCGGCATTCAAAGGCTTTTTCACGATCCGGATTCGAGGATGTCATAACGGTCTTTCCATGATATTCTGGTACAATGATTGCCTTATTTATGGACTTTACCCTATGAAAAATCAAGTGACATCAAGGATGTCATCCCCTGCCGCGGGGATGACAAAGAAGATAAACGCACAGACGGGAAGCATAATTATATGGCTTTTCGTCATGATCGCGCTGTTTGGGGCGTTGAGTTTCGCCATGTCGCAAGGATCGCGCACAAGTTCGACCATGGCGACGGCTGAAGCAGCGAAGCTCGCAGCCACGGAAATCATGGAATATGCGAATGCCGTGCAGAACGCCGTTAAGGCATTAAAGATACAAGGATGCCAGGACAATCAATTCAATTTCAGAAATGCTGTAACAGACGCCATTGTTACCAGCGGCACCAACCCTTTTGCGCCCTATATCAACGCCAGCACGCCTGCCAATGGCAGTTGTGACGTGTTCGGAGCCAATGGCGGAAAAATTAATTTTGTATTGCCACCAGACAACGCGCAGATAGACAGTCTAATCACCAATGCCAACTTTATCAGCCGAAAAATGTATGTCTTTACCAGCAAGAACTCCGTTTGGAATATAGGCACAACGAATGTTGCTGAATTGGTAATTTTACTGCCCGCCTTACGACTGGAAGTCTGCCAATCCATCAACACGATGTTGAAAAACGAGGGCAGTATCGACAGCACTGTCAATCTCAACCCTGACAATCCTTATGACGGCACATACGCCGATTGGGGAGATATTGATGGGGCGGCGCTCCATGGAAAAAAGGCCGGATGCGCGTATGATACGGACGCATCCGACGGAAACGGCGGAAAATATATATTCTACCAAGTCCTGATTGCGCGGTAAGCCATGAAAAACAAACAATCCGGCAACGTTTTATTTATGATCCTGATCGCCATTTTCCTTCTGGGCGGTCTTACCGTCCTGATGTCGCGAACATCGGGAACCAGCGATGATACAGGCGGCGCCGAGCAAGTATCGATTCAGGCATCGGAGCTTTTCAAGTATGCATCAGGGCTGCAAGCCGCCGTGCAGTCTCTAGCTTCACAACAAGGATGTTCGGAAAACGAGATCAGTTTTTATTACGCAAGCGAGCCTTTCGGTTCCCCCGCCGATTATACAAACCCCAACTCCACCGCATCCTGCGAAGTGTTTGGCGCGCAGGGCGCTGGCCTTACCTATAAAACTATTCCGGCCGCATGGCGAACCATTACCGGCAACTACGCCGCACGCTCACATTTCGCTTCCGGCCAGTGCGTGAATGGAATCGGCACAGGCAGCGGGACAACCTGTTCCACCGCAACGACAGAATTACGTTTTATAGCTTTAGGCCTCACCAAGGAGTTATGCCTTGCCATCAACAATCGCCTCGGCATTACAAACCCGTCTGGCAACCCGCCTGAGGATGAGGACTATGTAGCGCCGTTCGTGGGAACATATACGCCCGGAAACACAGGCCTGACCGGCGTTATAGGCGACGACAGCACGGCATCAGCAGTGCCGCTGAAAGGCAAAAAGGCCGGATGCCTGATGGATACGGCCGGATCAACAAGCGGACAGTATTTCTTTTATCATGTGCTGCTGGCACGTTAGCTCGCCTTTACCGCAAGGGAGACGATTTCTTTCGGGCTCTCTTTCACCGAATCCGGGAAGCCGAGTGATTCCATCGTCTTATCCTTGGAGATAAAATAAAGCTTCGTAAACGGCTCCGTGATCTGGGATTTATCGTCGGGGTATTTGCGCTTGGCGGCAGTCAGCGTGTCGGAATTGACCATGACTTCGTCACCGTCCAGATCGTGCAGGATAATCAGGGGCATGTTTGGCTCCAAATTGTCATTCCCTAGATTATGCGAAGCATAATACCAACATAGGGAATCCATATGTCAGCGCGAAGCGCTGTCTTTCTGGATCCCCGCTGTATATGCCATGCTTTGCATGGCCGCGGGGATGACAGTGGGGTGCGACCATGCTATGCCTAAACTATGACAACCAACGCCGCCCAAGCCAAGCCCGAAAACGTAAAAATACCGAAAATTCCGGCATTATACGTCAACGCGCGCACGGCTTACCTGCTCTCCACGGACGGCGAAGTGAGCAAGATCAGCCATGAGGCGGCGAAACGCGCGATTCACGGCAAAGCGGTGCTCGTTTGTCATGCTCCTTATACTTGCAAGAAATTGGGATTGGACAGCATCGAGGCGTTTGATGTGTTGGAATTATTCGCATTCGTACAGCCCGCATCTTTTGCCGTACCAACACCCGTGGGCGTGGCCCGCGCGATCGGCATTCCGATTCCTGAAAACGCAGAAGATTATCCGTTCACGTTGATGGAAGCCACGAGCGCATTGTTATCGGACATAAAGCAAGACCCGTGGCGCGGACGTGCGGATCCGATCAAAATTGCAGGCGTGATGGGGCAGAACGGGCGCGGATGGGCGTGGACACCGTATATTTTTAGCGCGCTTGGCCAGACGTTCGATGAAAAAGAAATTTATGTTTCCAAGGCGGATTTAAATGTGTGGAAGGCCCTTCCCGAATGGGCGGAAGAAGCGCCGCCCCCGCCCGCATCGCATCACCCCGTGACAGGAGAAGAAGCACGGGAAAAATTGTCGGGCATATTGGGCAGCGATTCCGAACAACGCGCGGCGCAGATGGAATACACATCAGCGATGACGGGAATTTTCGTTCCGCGATCTGAGGATGGCCCGAACGCCGTCTTGGCCGAGGCAGGAACTGGGGTTGGAAAGACACTCGGCTATTTATCGCCTGCATCCGTGTGGGCGGAAAAGAACAAAGGCACGGTTTGGATTTCGACCTACACAAAAAATTTACAGCGGCAAATCGGGCAGGAATTAAACCGGATTTATCCCGATCCTGATTTAAAGGATGCGAAGGTTGCCATTCGAAAAGGCCGCGAAAATTATTTGTGTTTGTTGAATTTCGAGGATATCGCAACGGGCGCGGCGCTCGCCAAACACGCCAATCAAGCCATCGCTGCGGGCATCATGGCGCGGTGGGCGGCAGCGACACGCGATGGTGATTTATCGGGCGGTGATTTTCCTGGATGGCTTCCCGGCCTGCTTGGTTTTTCACACACGACAGGATTGGCGGACCGCAGAGGCGAGTGCATTTATTCGGCGTGCGATCATTATCACCGGTGTTTTGTAGAACGGTCAGTGAGAAAATCCCGCCATGCGGAGCTCGTGATCGCCAATCATGCGCTGGTGATGATTCAGACCGCGGATTCCGGCGCGGATTCGGATTTGCCGCGTCATTATATTTTCGATGAAGGGCATCATTTGTTCGATGCCGCCGATAGCGCCTATGCGGGGCATTTAACAGCATTGGAAACATATGAATTACGGCGGTGGTTACGCGGACATGAAGGCGGCGGGAAATCCCGCGCGCGCGGATTGAAGCGTCGCGCCGACGATGCGGTGGCGGGCGATGTGGATTTAGAACGCATGTTGCAAGATATATTGGAAGCTTCGCGGTGTCTGACGGCCGAAGGGTGGCAAACACGATTGAAAGACGGCGCGCCCAAGGGTGAGGCGGAAGAATTTTTACAGGCGGTCTATAAACAGGTGTATGCGCGGGCGGACGGGCGGGACGGCCCCTATTCTCTCGAAACCGATACGCAACCTTTGGCAGACGAGGTTTTACCGGCAGCGGTGAAATTGCGTAAAGCGTTCGAGCGATTGCATCAGCCGATGACAGCGTTATCGAACGAGTTACGCAAGAAACTGAACGATCAGGCAGATACTCTTGAGGCCGATATGCGCAGGCGGATCGATGCGATGATTACGACGATTGGATTGCGGACGGTAACGCTTGGTGGATGGATGGGGATGCTGGATACGTTGAATGCGGCCCCCTCACCCCTGCCCTCTCCCCAAAGGGGCGAGGGAGAATCTTTTATCGATTGGCTTGAAATAGAGCGGATAGAGGGACGCGCGTATGATGTCGGGATGTATCGGCATTGGGTGGACCCGATGGTGCCGTTCGCGGCGAGCATGAAGCCGCACGCGCACGGTATTGCCGTGACGTCGGCAACATTGCGCGATGGTACGGACGACGATGAGGAAAATTGGCGCGTGGCGCGGGATTTATCGGGCCTATCGCATATGAGCCCGCATGTGCATCAAGAGGCGTTTGAATCGCCCTTCGATTACCCGGCGCGAACGAAGGTTTTTATTATCAATGATGTACGAAAAGATGATCTAGCCCAAGTGTCGAGCGCTTACGCGACGCTGTTCGAGGCGGCGGGCGGCGGGGCATTAGGATTGTTCACCGCAATTTCGCGGTTGCGGGCTGTACATGAGAAAATAGCACCCAAGCTTGAGGATAAAGGATTGCATTTATATGCCCAACATGTGGATGCTATCGATAACGGCACATTGGTCGATATTTTCCGCGACGATGTGAATGCGTGTTTGCTTGGCACGGATGCGGTGCGTGACGGCGTTGATGTGCCAGGAGATTCATTGCGGCTCATCGTGTTCGACCGCGTGCCGTGGCCAAGGCCGACGATCATGCACCGGGCGCGGCGTGAAGCGTTCGGCAAAAAACAATATGATGAGCGGATCACGCGGTTGAAATTGAAACAGGCGTTCGGGCGGTTGATCAGGCGCGCGAATGATCGCGGCGTGTTCGTGATGCTGGATTCGATGTTGCCATCGCGGCTTTACGGTGCGTTCCCGGATGGCGTAGAGATCAGTAAAGTTGGCATTGCCGAAGCAGCGAACGAAATCAGGAAATTTTTGGCCTAGCGTAACATGTTGTTTAACAACGGTTTTTTAACCCGTTGACTCCTGTCGCCATCGTATTACCGTTTGGTCTTCACTCCTCACTTTGTAAGAAAGATATGTATCATGAATTTTGATCAATTTTTTGACGCCACAGAATATAAATTTCCAAGAGCACTCAGGCTTGGCACAGCGCCCATTCCCGTTCCGATAGATGAGGTTATCAAAGTTGTTGCAGAACATGCGGGAAATATTTCAAAGAAACTTACACGGTATGAAATCGGAAAGTCCTTGATAGGAAATTACGATCCTCGTGAAAACAATAACAAGACATCCTACGACAAGAATGTTGTGCAATATTTTAGAGATTTGGATAAAGACGTGCTAAGAGGGGGATCACCTTCCAGCAATTACGTTCCTCACGCCATCGTAGATATCCGAATCAATGAGAATTTAAAAGCGCTGGAGATTGCGCGCCGATGTATCTCCGCTTTGCGCACGTTAGCAGACAATAAAGTTGCAGATGTAAATATTTATAAGACCGATGAGGCAATGAAAGATAAATTCCTAAGATCTGTTGGCGTTACACCCATGGGCGACAGCGCAATCGGCCACTTCGCAGAGAGAGATGCACGTGAAAACGTGATGCTCCAGATCATCCGACAAGCCCAAAAATTTAAACCCAAACTTGAAGCGCAGCCAAAACCGGTTGCCGCCTAAAACAAAAGCCCCGCGAAATACGGGGCTTTTTATTACACCATTTCCGGCTGTCTTTGTTCCTGTCGGAAAATTTCCCTTTGACTGGATACAAGCAAATGATGTCTTGGCATGGCTTGGCCGAATATGGCCGCGATTTTTAAAGCGGCTTTATATTCCGTTGGAATTTCCATGGTTGCCGATATGACACGCTGCATTTTCGCTTTTATGATGTCTTTGGCGTGCATCAACAGACGATCCCTTGTCTCGGCATGGCTTATATTTTCCTGCAGCGTTATACCGCCGTCTGCGGAAAATTCAATTTTGAAATTCCTGCGCGCGAAAGGATTGTATTTGCTTTGCTCGTTCTCTTTTTCATGAATACTGACACCAATGGATTGCGTTTGCGCGTCCATGTCGATCGCAACATGGTTTTTGGCATCGCCGCCCGCGAACATTTCCAGCACTTCGAAGATATAAGGGTGTTCGTTGCCAATACTCGCCACTTCCAGAGATTCGTCGACAAAAGGCAGTTCTCTTGCGCCAGTAAGTGACGCATTGACGGCGGCGATGATATAGTTTCTTTGCAATGTATCTGGTTGCAATATGCTTGTATCCGGCATGATGAACTCCTGTATCCGTGTACAATAGTGTTAGCATAGGGTACAGGAATTACAATTTTAAATCCTAATGCCTTGAAATATAAGGATTAAGCTGCTTGTTTCGTCGCTTGTTGTTTGGCGATGGCGAGGTTTAGTTTTTTGCCGATCAAGGTTTTTTGCGTGGCATCGTTCGCGGCCTTCATGTCTTCGGTCAGGTCGGCGACTTCGCGGTCGATGGTGGCGGGGTCTAAATCCGCAATGTTGATCGTCTGTTCGGCCAGAATCGTGCAGTTTTTTGCCGTGACATCGGCAAAGCCGCCCGCGATGAAGATTTTTTCTGGTGCAGAACCTTCTTTTTTATACACTTCGACAACGCCCGGACGGATCGCGGCGATCAGCGACATGTGGCCAGCGCGGACGCCGAAATAACCCTCCTCACCCGGGATGATCACCTGCCATGCCGGTTCGGACATGAGGATGCGCTCCGGAGAGACGAGTTCGAAATTGAATGTGGTTGCGTTTGCTTCAGTCATTTTTGTGTCTTTCTAATTCTTACCAACCAGCAGGACCTGTCGGTTTCCACTCATCAAAATTCATGCCGGGATACCGTTCATCAAAGGCCTTTACAGAAATTCCAGCACTTTGGAACAATCCGCGCAATGTTACGTCTGCGACCAAACAGACAGTATCCGTCTCTTCGTCATCGAACATCGCGGCCAGATATTTCACCTCCTCGGTAATACGGCCCGGTTTGCGCAAGAGAGCAACATTATCATCGGATGGTAGTGGTTTTTTATCATAGCCCGAGATCGTAAATACATCGCCGAATATCGGCCTGTTTTCCAAGGGAGACACAGTTAGCCCCTCTGCCGTGGCAAGACGCGTGAATTCTTTCATAGCGTTGTCAAACAATTCAGCCATTTTTTCCTCTTTGTCATGCCCGCTTTATGCGGGCATCCGGATCCCCGCATAAAGCGGGGATGACGGGGTGGTGGTTATGCGGCCTCCGCCGCCATTTTCTTGGCTTTGGCTTCGGCTTCTTCGATGGTGCCGACCATGTAGAAGGCCGATTCAGGAAGATGGTCGTATTTACCATCGACGATGGCGCGGAAGCCTTTGATCGTGTCGGCCAGTTCAACGAATTTACCGGGTGAGCCTGTGAAGACTTCGGCGACGTGGAACGGTTGCGACAGAAAGCGCTGGATCTTACGTGCACGGGCGACGACCTGTTTGTCTTCTTCGGACAATTCATCCATACCCAAGATCGCGATGATGTCTTGCAGCGCTTTATATTGTTGCAGCGTGCGTTGAACATCGGCGGCGCATTTATAGTGTTCTTCACCGACAACGCGGGGGTCGAGAATGCGCGAGGTGGAATCGAGCGGGTCAACGGCAGGGTAAATGCCCAATTCCGCGATCTGACGCGACAGAACGGTCGTCGCGTCCAAGTGCGCGAAGGTCGTGGCCGGCGCAGGGTCGGTCAAGTCGTCGGCAGGAACGTAAACGGCCTGAACGGATGTGATCGAGCCTTTGTTCGTCGATGTAATACGTTCTTGCAGTGCACCCATGTCGGTCGCCAATGTCGGTTGGTAACCCACGGCGGACGGGATGCGTCCCAGCAGAGCGGACACTTCGGCGCCTGCCTGCGTGAAACGGAACACGTTATCCATGAAAAACAGAACGTCTTGCCCTTCTTCATCGCGGAAATATTCCGCCATCGAAAGGCCGGAGAGAGCCACACGAGCGCGAGCGCCCGGCGGTTCGTTCATCTGGCCGTAGACGAGCGCCACTTTGGATTCGCCATCGAGCTTGATAACGCCAGCGTCGATCATTTCGTGGTAGAGATCGTTCCCTTCGCGGGTACGTTCGCCAACGCCCGCGAACACGGACACGCCGCCGTGGGCTTTTGCGATGTTGTTGATCAGTTCTTGAATCGTAACCGTTTTACCAACGCCTGCGCCGCCGAACAGGCCAATTTTTCCGCCTTTCAGATAAGGGCAGAGAAGATCGACGACTTTGATACCCGTAACAAGCTGTTCAGCCTCGGAAGACTGATCAACGAAAGCAGGCGCTTCGCGGTGAATGGCGTATTGTTTTTTGGTTTTGACAGGACCGCGTTCATCAATCGGCTGGCCGATAACATCCATGATGCGGCCCAGCGTTTCAGGACCGACCGGAACGGAGATGGTCGCGCCCGTGTCGGTGACTTCCGCGCCGCGGACCAAACCATCGGTGGAGTCCATAGCAACCGCGCGGACCGTGTTTTCACCAAGGTGCTGTGCGACTTCGAGAACCAGCGTTTTGCCATCGTTTTGTGTCGTGATCGCGTTCAAAATCGCGGGCACTTCGCCTTCATTAAAGGTTACGTCGACAACAGCGCCGAGAACCTGAGAGATGTAACCTTTTGCTTGAGACATTTTCTTTCTTCTTTCGTTTTAAATAGTGTTCCGGATCAACGCATCGGTGCGCGATCAACCCGTGTACATTGTGTTTCATCAACTCGCGGTTCGTTAGGCAAGTCTTTATATGTCCACCCCGGAAACTTGCGTGGACGCGTTGCCGCAGGAGCAGGAGTGCTGTCTTGCTTGGTAGCGACACTATGTTGATCCGTTAATCTTGGGGGAAGTTTTTCTCCGTTCATTATACACTCTCCTTATACGGCTTCAGCGCCGGAAATAATTTCAATCAGTTCTTTGGTAATATAAGCCTGACGCGCCCGGTTATATTGGATCGTCAGTTTCTTAATCATGTCGCCCGCGTTACGCGTGGCGTTGTCCATCGCGGTCATACGCGCGGCCTGTTCGCCCGCGCCGGAATCCAGCAGCGCGCGGAACATCTGTACACCGAGATTGCGTGGCAAGAGCAGCGAGAGAATTTCATCGCCGTCGGGTTCGAAGGAGTATGGAGACGCAAGACCCTCTCCCCCCTCTTTCCCCCCGCTCGCGGGGAGAGGATTTTTCTTGTTGTCGTTGCTGCTGGGTTCTTCGGCCTTGAACGGGATCACCTGTTGCAGGGTCGGTTTTTGCGCCAGAACGGAAATGAATTTGTTGTAGAGGATCGTCGCGACATCGAATTCGCCGTTTTCAAACATAGCGAGAACATATTGCGTGACGTCATCGGAATCCGCAAACGAAAGCGATTTGCCGCCGCCGAGATTGACGAAGCTGTGAACGATTTTATCGGCATTGTCGCGTTTCAAAAGATCGCGCGCCTTACGGCCCACCGTGACGAGTTTGACCTTCTTGCCCTGCGCCGTCAGGTTGCGGATTTCCTGGCGCGCTGTGCGCACGAGGTTTCCATTGAAGCCGCCGCAAAGACCGCGATCAGACGTGACGACGACGAGCAGATGCACATCATCCTTGCCCGTTCCGGCGAGCAATTTCGGTGACGCGGAAGTGATGACGACGTTTTTCGCGACGCGGCCCATCATTTCGGCCATAGCGCGGGCATAAGGTTGTGAGGCTTCCGCCTTTTCCTGCGCGCGTTTGAGTTTGGAAGCCGCAACCATTTTCATCGCCGAGGTGATCTTCCTCGTCGATTTTACGGATACAATGCGGTTTCTATATTCTTTTAAACTGGGCATTTCTAACCTTTACATCCCATGGACTGGCATATTTTGAACAATCGCCAAATGACGATTCATCTGGATAGCGACGTCAATTCCTGCTTCACCAAACTCATCAACCACCAAATCAGGAATGGCACTCAATTCATCATGAAGATCAAGCGCCTCATTTACATCAAGCAAGCTGGCATTCGGCGTTTGAAATGCATGACGCAATTTAAAACAACCCCAGTTAAAGCCCCGACCGCTGCCTACCGTCGCATCGACAAATGCTTTGCTAAAAATGCCTTCCGCATACTTTGGCATCGCCATAGCTTCCGGTTGGAATTCTATTCTAGCTGCCATTTTTTTCGATATAACGGCCAATCCATCAAACGGAGTATTTAAAACCATATCGACAACGCATTTGACCTTTAATGGATCAACACGCACTTCACTTTTCTCATTCTCCACTAATGCATAAGCAAAATTATCAAGAAGCTCCGGCACTCTTTGAAATTTTACAAGTCCTGCAGTCAAACCAAGCAACCTTGAAGAAAGAAATTTATTAATTTTAGATGCCGCGTCAGCAGCTTCCAGTGAATTAAAGCCCATGACTGCTTCTTTAAAAGAGCGCCAGTTCCTATCTCCTATAGCGGACGCTTCTTCATGTGTACGCGGCGAAGGCATTACCACAAAAGGAAATGAATTGTTTGTTATATCTGGCATAGCAACCCCCTACCTTATTCTACTTATCAATCATTCTTTTAACGTTTGCTGAACTGATAATCATGCCAGCCGCGAGGTTTATCTGCAGTGTGACCAAGATTATCCGTGGACGGGGATAAAACGTTCGCGACGCCCCCTTCCATTTTAATGTGCAAGGAACTTTTGCCGGCACTCTCGGCCATCGCCATAATATCTTTAAGATTGCCTTCGATAGTACGCAGGCCCTTGCCATCGAGATTCAAGAGCGCGACGGCAGGTGTTTCTGCCGCGTTGTGTATAGCCCCCTGCACGGTCAATGCTTTGCTCATGGTGATTACGCCTTTTTAAATGCTGGCGCTGGATTTGCAGGAGCCGACGGATGAGCAATATTTGTAACCACAAATTTGCCGTCCCTAACTTCTGCAGAAATTAAAAAGTCATCCTCGATCGCTATGATTTGCTCGCCCCCCTTTTTTCCAGTGACACTCATTGCAGAAACGGGACGAATTGCAGATGTAGAACCTAACAGGTCATTTTTACTAACCTTAGCCATTAACGCCTCCTATTTTTAAGCAGCCTTTTTCACAGAGCCTGCGTAGTTGTTGACGAAGTTTTGCAAAAATTCTTTCATGCGGGCTTCGATACCATCGATTTTTTGATCTTTACGGATACCATCCAGAATGTCTTTGCCGTTCGCGCGCAGCGTGTCGAGCAGCATGTGTTCGAACTTCGAGACTTCGTTCACGGCAACGCTATCCAGATAACCTTTGGTTCCGGCGTAGATCACGACGACTTGTTCTTCCACGGCCAGCGGCGAGTATTGCGGTTGTTTCAACAGCTGGGTCAAACGTGCGCCGCGTGCCAGAAGTTTTTGCGTCGAGGCATCGAGGTCGGACGCGAACTGCGAGAAGGCTTCCATTTCGCGGAACTGGGCGAGTTCGAGTTTGATGGAACCTGCGACCTGCTTCATCGCCTTGATCTGGGCAGCGGAACCAACGCGGGATACGGAGAGACCGACGTTAATCGCGGGGCGGATGCCTTTGAAGAACAAGCCCGTTTCCAAGAAGATCTGGCCATCGGTGATGGAAATCACATTCGTCGGGATATAAGCAGAAACGTCGCCAGCTTGTGTTTCGATGACGGGCAGAGCGGTGAGCGAACCAGCGCCAAGCGAGTCATTGACCTTGCAAGCACGTTCCAGCAGGCGCGAGTGAATGTAGAAAACATCGCCGGGATAGGCTTCGCGGCCCGGAGGACGACGCAGCAGCAGTGACATCTGGCGATACGCGACAGCTTGTTTGGACAGATCGTCATACACGATCAGAGCGTGCTGGCCGTTGTCGCGGAAGAATTCGCCCATCGCGCAGCCCGTGTAGGGCGCGAGGAACTGCATCGGTGCAGGATCGGACGCGGTAGCGGCCACAACGATGGAATATTCCATCGCACCGTTTTCTTCGAGTTCGCGCACCAGTTGCGCAACGGTCGAGCGTTTTTGACCGATAGCGACATAGATACAAACCATGTGTTTGTTTTTGTCAGGATCTTTGTTGACGTTTTTCTGGTTGATTATGGCGTCGATAGCGACAGCGGTTTTACCCGTCTGACGGTCACCGATGATCAGTTCGCGCTGACCGCGGCCGATTGGAACGAGAGCGTCGAGAGCCTTGAGGCCCGTCTGCATCGGTTCATGAACGGATTTACGGGCGATAACGCCGGGTGCTTTGATTTCAACGCGGGAGAATTTTGCATCCTTGATTGGGCCTTTGCCGTCGATCGGGTTGCCAAGACCATCAACGACGCGACCAAGCAGGCCCTTGCCAACCGGAACCTGAACGATCTGACCCGTACGTTTGACGATATCGCCTTCTTTAATCGCGCGATCAGAGCCGAACACAACGACGCCGACATTGTCGGATTCAAGGTTCAGCGCCATGCCGCGAACGCCGCCGGGAAATTCCACCATCTCACCAGCCTGAACGCGGTCAAGGCCATACACGCGGGCAACGCCGTCGCCGACGGACAGGACTTGTCCGATCTCGGCCACATCGGCCTGCGCGCTGAAATCAGCGATCTGTTTTTTCAGGATTTGTGAAATCTCTGCAGCTTTAATTTCCATTTTCTCTTTTCTTTCCTTTAATTTTAAAAAGAAGATTAAACCGCCACGACACCACGGACGCCACGAGTTTCGTGCATATTCGTGGCGATCTTGGCGTCTTGGCGGTTAAAAATTCTATTCATCTTTATGTTTCGTTTTTTATCTACGCGGCTTTGGAGCCGTTGTGTTTCATGGCGCGGTTGAGGCGTTCCAGTTTCGATTTGACCGAGTCATCGATCATGAGCGAGCCCAGCGTTACGACCACGCCGCCGATCAGTTCGGAATTGATGTCAGCATCGACCAGCACGGGACGTCCGATTGTTTTGGAGAGCGAATCCGCCAATGCTTTTTTCTGCGTCGATGAAAGTTCCGTCGCGCTTTCGACTTTCGCGCGAAGTTCACCACGGCGGGCGGACAGGTTTTCATTTACCGCCTTCAGAATCGCATCGATATCGCGCAGGCGGCGATTGGACGCCAACGTCAAAAGGAAGTTTTTCATCAGGGGCGAGAATTTCGCCTGATCGGCCAGCGCGGCCATGACGGATTGCTGCGCGGTCGCCTTCACCAGCGGCGATTTGATGAGCGATTGCAAATCGGGCGATGATTTGATCATCGCCTGCAATTCGGCCACGTCTTTTTCGATTTGGGGAACGGCGTTCGATTCCATGGCCAAATCGACCAGGGCGGACGCATATCGGAAGGCGGCAGTGCCTGAGGATCTATTATTAGAAGCCACGCATGTCCCTTAGGGTAAAATGTGTCAAAAGTTGCGCCTGAAATAGCATACGCAAACCCCCGTTGCAAGCTTTGCGAACCGCCGGATGGCGGAGTTTTCAGCAGGTTAATTTTGCAAAGGATTTTTATAGAATATGAAAATTAAAAAGCCCATATCCTTCAAGGCCCATGGCCAGCGCCATCGCCTTGAATATCAGCAGGTGCAGGACGTAAAATTCCAGCGTCCGCCGCCCGCCCAGCCGGATCAGCCCCCCGAGCGGCGCGGGCAGTTTTTCGGTAAGGGCCGGATATTCGCGCCGGCGGAACCCCGTTAAGGCGATCATCAAGCACACAAGCCCGAAAATGACCAACCCGCGCGTCACCATATCGAACGAGAAGAACAGCACGCCCTCATAAAAACCGTAGCAGAGCACAGCGATTCCGGCGAATTGCAAAAGCTGGTCCTTGTTAAAGCCCATCACTTCGCGGTTGCGCGCAAGATAACCGACCATGACCAATAGCAGCGCGGAAGTTCCATATTCAAAGGCCGGGAAGGTTATGAAGGTCGCGAAAAACAGCAGCGCGGTGAACGGATAGATCATGTCCGGCGTGCGTTTGATGACCGCCATGACAGGATCCAGCGCGAGGCGGCACAGAATGATGGTGCCGAGGATGTTGATGGGTAAAATTCCCTGCCCCACCACATAATTGGCGAACAACAGCACGATCATGCCGATCCAGAGTTTGGGCGAAAGATCGCGGCTTTGCGCGTAACCCACCAGAAACAGCCAGATCGGCGCGGAAAAACGCCCCACCGCCCGCCACGTCAGATCATCGGGAAAGAAGTAATAACCGATATGGTCGATCACCATCAGCAGCAGCGCGGTGCATTTGAGGAAATCGTAGGATGTTAACGATTGGGGGAGCGGTTTGGTCATAGATTAACTATAGCAGATTCAAGAGGTTATAGCGAGTTTGACAATTTTATTGACGTTTCAATTTATTTCCATATAAATACACAATCGTTTTGGAGGCATATTATGTTTAAAAGCCCGCTACAAGAGCTCACATCCTCAAGGCCCATCGAACTGCATTATCTGTATGGCGTTAACTGTTATCAGCACGCCATAGGCCTGAAGACGCCGTTTTTAAATATAGACGATGTATCCCCTACGCGTCCCGAATTGAAAGTATTTTTTTACGTTACAGTAAGCCCCGGCACCATGGATCAGGCACGGCAGGAAAACCTTCACGGAAAAGCGTTTGAAGACCGTCTTTTTGAATGTTGTGAAATGGATGGAATCATCATCACGCAAAATCGTTTCGAACAAAGAAATAACCATAGAACCCTCGCTATTTTTATCGGGGAAGTTAAAGGCATTTCGGATTTTCATTTTGCATGCTTGAACCCAGACGGAAAATGGGAAGACAAGGTACCCTTTCGTGGCGTTCGTTTTCACGACACCACCACACAAATCGAAAATGCCACAGGGTATAAATTCTTGACCTATGCAATCGTACCCGAAAATATAACGCCAGTGGCCACAAAAAAATTGGTAACATCGGATGCTGTTTTAAACGACGGAACAAAATCAACTATCATAAAGCTGGTCGAGAATCCTGCAGGAGATTCCCATATTTTGACAGGAAAAGAGATCTTAGTCGATTTGAACAAAAAAAATGCTTTTGAACCCATTTCCAAAGCCCTTGTCCCCATGCCCCTTCTTCCGAAAGCACAAACGGCAGCAATAGACTTTCTCTATGCACCTGCGACATTTTGAAATTTTAGGAAGCCGCCATGAAAATGCAAAAAGGAACTGAGGCATGACCCAAAGGCTGCCTGAAAGTTCGCGTTTTTTGCTGTTGGATGCAAAGGACAATCTGTCCTTGTTCCGCAAAACGTCCGAGGAGATTTGGGGCATCGTTCAGCCATGGGCACCGTTGACTCCAAAACAAGACAAAGAACTCATCGACTTCGCCCATTCCGTTATGACGCCTGAAACATTGTGCGCGCAAATCGACCTGCGTGGCTGGAGCATCAATAGAGAAGATACGACAGAGATGCTATCAAACATCGAATATAAAAGCATCCATACGGCGATGCCCGAACCCGTGAGAATTATAAAAGAAGGTTTGATCCAGAAATATACAGAAGCGGTAGGAAAAGCCCCCTATGGGATAGGCATGGATATCAACATGACAGAAGACGACGAACCCCATCTACACCCTGAACGTAACGCCATGACATATGCGCATAGAGGGGCATCGACGACCGGATATGACGGCGAGCGGGCGTTTCAGTTTCCGGCCCGTGCCCTTGTCATTTTTAAGGAATTTTTCTGGCACAAATCGCCGACGCCTGAGATTGCAAAATGTTCGCCGGAATCTTTGAGAATTTCCTTCGCGGTTTTGGGGCCTTAGTTTTGCGAAAAAGAGTATAACCATGTCATCAGCCACTGTGAAAACATTCGAAACCCTCGCTCGCCCCGAACCGAAACGGTTTCTGCTGGATGAGCGCGTCGGCGTAATCAACAATATCGATGATTTTGCGTTGTATAAGGATGTTAAGGGCGGATTGATGTGTCCGTTTGATCCGTTTACGGCAGAAGAAAACGCAGAAATTGCAGCGTATGTAGAATCTGTAATCGCAACGGATGAATTTTATTGGTCACACACAAGAAATGGTAAAAAAACGGAGCTGTGGCAAGTGAACTCATCTTTTTTAAAAGATGATGAAAAAAACAGATCAATTCCTTCATGCTTACTGACAGTCTTTTATAAAATGAATGACATCCTTGTGTCCATGACGGGAGAGCATGCAATTAGCGCGAGCGGCATAAGAATCAATTCGAACTACCCCATTAAACCTCACGCACACAGAGGCTTGTCTTATACGATCATGGGGCCAGGCGGGACGGAAGCATTTAATCGCGCCACCCAGCCCCGTGAAGATGATATCGCGGATTATAACATACCCTTACGCCATATGTGTTATTTCGATGAGACAATCTGGCATAGAGCTTCACAAAGTGGCTATAGCAGAACCAGCCCGAAGGTGACGCTTATTGTCACGCCGCCGTCTTAGGCTCTAAAAAAAGCTCTGCGGGTCCATGTCGATCTGGACGCGGACGGCGGTCGGGATTTTTTCACCGTCCAGCCATACGGCAATCGATTTCTGGATATCGATGTTCTTTTCAGCGCGCACAAGAAGACGGCGGCGGTATTTCCCGCGTAAGCGATACATCGGCGCATCGGCGGGCCCGAGCGTTTGAATGCCGTTACCGTGCGGTGAAGACATGCCGAGTTTTTTGGAGACCTCGATCACTTGCCTTTCATCGCGGCCCGAGACGATAATTCCGGCAAGACGGGTGAAGGGCGGCATGCGCGCGGCTTCGCGTTGCGCGGCCTCGACTTCCAAGAAATCATCGCGGTTGTTACTCGCCAGCGCCTTCATCACGCGATTGTCCGGATTGAAGGTTTGCAAGTACACGTGACCCTTATCAGATTCACGCCCTGCGCGGCCAGCGACCTGATGGAGTAGTTGGAACGTGCGTTCGGATGCGCGCAGATCGCCACCGGACAATCCCAAATCTGCATCGATAACGCCGACGCAGGTAAGTTTGGGGAAATGGTGTCCTTTCGCGATGATCTGCGTGCCGATGATGATATCGATTTTGTGATCGCGGATATCATCAAGCATTTTTTTGAGCTGTTCATGCGTGGTCGTTGTATCGGATGATAAAATCGCGGCGCGGGCGAGCGGAAATTCTTCGCGCACCTCTTCCATGATGCGTTCGACGCCGGGGCCGCAGGCTGCGAGTGAATCCTTATCGCCGCATTTGGGACATGCGGGCGGAATCTTCATATCGTAATCGCAATGGTGGCAGTGAAGCTTGCCAGTCTTCCTGTGTTCGATCAGCCATGCCGTGCAGCGCGGGCATTCGAAGCGATGGCCGCAGGTGCGGCACAATGTCAACGGCGCGTAGCCGCGGCGGTTGAGGAACAATAATATTTGTCCCTTATCCTCTAGCGTTTTGTGCATGACGGATTTGAGCGAAGGCGCGAGGAAATAATTTTTCCCCGGCTTGTCGGATTTTAAATCGATGATGTGAACATCGGGCATTTCTGCGCCGCCGTGGCGATCGGGCAGATGCAGATGGTCGTATTTGCCGAGCCAGACATTCTGCATGGTTTCCAAGGACGGTGTGGCGGAAACAAGCACGACAGGAATTTTGCCCATGTGTGCGCGCACGACAGCCATGTCACGCGCGTTGTAGATGATGCCCTCTTCCTGCTTATACGCAGGATCATGTTCTTCATCGACGATGATGATGCCGAGGTCTTTGTAGGGAAGGAACAAAGCGGAGCGTGCGCCGACGACAACGCGGCTTTCCCCAGATGCCACGCCGCGCCATGTGACTTTGCGTTGATGGTCGGAGAGTGATGAATGCCAGAGCGCGGGGGCGCAACCGAAACGATCCTTGAAGCGGCCAAGGAAGGCGTTGGAGAGCGCGATTTCTGGAAGGAGGATGAGCGCCTGCTTGCCTTGTTTAAGCGCGGCGGCGATGGCTTCGAAATAGACTTCGGTTTTTCCGGAACCTGTGACGCCGTCGAGCAATGATGCCGCGAAAATTCCTTTTTCGACTTCGCCGATCAGGTGTTTTGCGGCTTTGTCTTGTGCCGGAGAAAGCGATGCGCCGTGGCGTTCCAAATCCGGATTACGGCAGGGCGGCGGTTCGGCAAGCGCGACTTCTTTTAAATATCCCTTCTCTACCAGCGTTTTGATGACGGAGGTGCTGCAGCCGGATTCTCGCGCAAGTTCGGATTGTTTTCGCGCGAGGCCATCGGCGGCGACATTCATGACTCTCTTAGCTGCTGGAGAAAGTCCTGCCCCCCCATCCAAACCTTCCCCCACAAGGGGGGAAGGCTTTTGCCGCGATGAAGTCCTCCCCCCTTGTGGGGGAGGATTTAGGTGGGGGGGTGCTTCTAGCGTGGTGACAATCGTTTCAAGCACACCTTCTATATTTTCCAAGACTTCGTTGTTCCAGAAACGTAGAACCGTAAAGCCCTGTGTTTTTAAAAATGCGTCGCGTTCAATGTCTTTTGGGTTTTCATTGTGCTGGCCACCATCGACTTCGATAATCAGTTTCTTTTCAAAACATATGAAATCTATAATGTAGGGCTGGATGCTTTGCTGTCGCCTGAATTTTACGCCGAGTTGTTTTTGTTGGAGGCTGCGCCATAGAGATTTTTCCGCATCTGTCAGATTTTTGCGAAGGGCGCGGGCGTTTTGAAGGAGAGACTTCCAGCTTGATGATTGGGAAATCCCCCCACCTAAATCCTCCCCCTCAAGGGGGGGGGACTTTTCGGCGATGCGGTACGCCTTAATATCTTTCGGTTTTTCGAGAGCGGATGGAACAGAGAGCGAGAGTTTCAAAAACGATCCCTGCGGCGACATGGTGTAATGCGCGGCCCATTCTAGAAATTTTCGCTGCGCCTCTGGCATGGCGGGCAGGTCATATTTCATGTAAACGGATTTGAGTTTTCCGGCCACGACCTTTTCAGAACC
Organism: uncultured Micavibrio sp.; assembly: GCA_964539025.1. Taxonomy (GTDB): domain Bacteria; phylum Pseudomonadota; class Alphaproteobacteria; order Micavibrionales; family Micavibrionaceae; genus Micavibrio_A. The sequence goes on along the minus strand of CAZIFA010000001.1, from coordinate 184,995 downwards.
GCCCCCGCCCCAAATAACGCCGGGCACATTTCTCTGCCCCAAAGGCGCGATGACGTAGTCCCCGTCCCGCACATCCATGCCTTCGGGAACGTCATAATCGTAAGCTTTGTCCACGGGATACGGGACTAAAACGGTTTTTATTGACATAAGTATAACAAATTTCTATGACTGTAGGGCCGACTATAGGGAATATGGTACGGTCCTTACAATAAGGGATTAGGGGTTATGAGTTTAAGGCACATAGCAAATATTCTGGGCCCTATCATGGAGCCGGACTGGATCCTGCCGCCGCGCGTGAAAATCCCGGTGCATATCCTCCAATCACCCGTCAGAATCCAGTTCAATCATAAACTACCGCTTAAAGAAGAAGAATTCATGGAAGGCTGGGGACGCATCTCACGGTTCCTGCACGAAGCCATCGTTCCAGACCATAAACGCGATGCGTTCTTGCGCGCAGGCGACGCGGCAATGGAAATCGGTCTGTCCATTCCGGGCAATATCAACCCGGATGGTTTCGTCGATATACCGCAAAAACGTTATAAAGATCTGACCGGATCACAATCTACCTACAATAAGGCCGTCGATGTTTTTAAAAGAGAGGCGGACGCATTTTCGGACAGCAATATCATTCAATGGAACAATGCAACCGGAAAAGCGGAAACGCCGGGCTATAAGGCCGACGTGATGCGGGAGTTTGCACAAGGCGTCATGATCATCGGCATCGTCACGGAGTCCTATATCTCCATGGCGCGTGCTGGACGCAGTGATTTTAGGGATTTTTTACCGGAATAGAGTTTTAATCGGGGGGGAAAGCATGATCGGAAATTTAAGCGCGGCCATTTCAGGCGTTTTTACACCGGAACCCAGAGTCGCTATTCCGTTGCGATTGCTGGCGGATGCGGTATCAGAAGTGTTTCCGAACAAAACGACATTGGACCGTACAGATATCGTATTGGCCTGGACACGCGCCGCCAACATGATGTTCAAGTTGCCAAATTGCGAATTTCATCAGACAGCGACAACAGTCTGGAATTTCTCATTGAGCATGATGAATCATTCGGACGAAAAATATGTACATATTCCGCTTTCGCACTGGAATAAGCTCGTCGCGGTGCAGCCGGATTTCGCAAAGATGACCGAAGTGTTTGCCAAAATTAAAGACGACCCGCTTTATGTCGGCCTGAAAGAAGACCGCGCTAGGCGAGTCATGGCAGTTTTTACCAAAAAATTCCCTAAGATCATGGATGGCGTCATTATGCCGGATATGCAAGCTAAGACCGAAAAACCTGTTTATCGGAAGATTCCCATGCCGACCGGTATTGGCGCCTTTCCCGCGTGATTATTCCGACTGCCCTCTTGCTGTTTTTCGCGCAAATCTATATGGATGGTGAAACCGCTTTTTAAGGGATGAGCCACATATGAAATTCTTCGTCGACACCGCCGATATCAACGATATTAAAGACCTTGCCAGCACGGGTCTTTTGGACGGCGTGACAACCAACCCATCGCTCATCGCAAAATCAGGAAAACAATTCATCCCCCTGATCGAAGAAATTTGCGGCATCATCGAAGGCCCGGTCAGCGCCGAAGTTGCATCGACCGATTACGAGACGATGATCAAGGAAGGCAAAAAGCTTGCCGCCATCGCAGATAATGTCGCGGTGAAGGTTCCGTTGACGCCCGCCGGATTGAAAGTGTGCAAAGAATTATCGGATGCCGGAACGATGGTGAATGTGACGCTGTGTTTTTCACCCGCGCAGGCGATACTCGCGGCAAAAGCCGGTGCGAAATTTATCTCGCCTTTCGTCGGACGGCTCGATGATATCGCGCAGGATGGCATGCAATTGATTTCGGATATCTGCCAGATTTACGCCAATTACCCCGACTGGTACACCGAAGTTCTGGTGGCAAGCATACGCCACCCTGTGCACATTATTGAATCGGCCAAGCTCGGCGCGGATGTCGTGACCTGTCCGCCCGCCGTGATCAAGCAGCTTTATAACCACCCGCTGACGGATAAAGGTCTTGCCACGTTCGTCGATGACTGGAAGAAGACGGGACAGTCTATTCTTTAAGTTGTCAGGATAATGCCGGGCAATTTGCCCGCAAGATAGGCACGTCGTTGTTCGCTTTCCGTGGCGTCGCGGTGAACCAAATTTCTTCCGTTCATGTTTTCAAGCAGATTAAGAGCACGTAGGGCTTGAGGCTTGCCACCATTGAATCTTTCAAATTGGTCAAGACGCTTCTGATCATCCACCACTGGCGCTCTGGTCGCGGCCATGGAAGATCAAATGGCAATTAGTTTGGCGGCCCTGTCTGTGCCCCAATGCTTACTCAGCAAACTCCGTTTCAGTTCTAATCTTCTGTCCTGACTATCCACTACGTCCCCAACATAGAAAGACTTATTAACATTAGCTATCCATAATTCATTGAATCCGGCAAGGGTTTTTGATGGCCTATAAGCAATTTTAGGGATTCGTGGCCGCCCCAGCCCGTGATAGAATCGGGCGAAAGGTAATGATTCATGTCAAAGAGTATGACCGACCGCAAAGAAGACAGCAAACAGCCCAGCGCACAGGAGGTCATCGCCTTCCTGAAAGCCAATCCGAAATTCTTACAGCAAAATCCCGGCGCGGTGGACTATCTCGTTCCGCCCAAAAACGGCGCGGACAAAAAAGTGAAGGACTTCATGTCCTTCATGGTCGAAAAACTCAAACAAGATAAAGAAAAAGTCGTGAGCACGGCGCGCGAATTGATCGACAACGCCCGTTCCAACATGAACAACCAGCAGCGTATTCAAAATGTCATTCTGCGCCTGCTCGAAGCCGCGACGTTCGAGGAATTCATCCAGATCATCACCATGGATATGGCGACGATGCTCGATACCGATATTTGCGTGTTGGTGGTGGAGAGCGATGGCACAGACATTCCGCATATTCACACATCCGGCATCCGCATGGTTCCCGCCGGCACGATCGACAAATGGATGGCGGGGAAAAATTCCCTCCTGCAAGCCAATATCAGCGGCATCGAAGTGATTTACGGCGGTGCCTATACGCTCGTCCAGTCACAAGCATTGCTCCGCGTCGATATTTCGATGAACACGCCGCCCGCCGTACTCGCCTTCGGATCACGCGACCCGATGATGTTCGAGGACGGGCAAGGCACCGACCAGATCGCGTTTCTTGCTCGCGTCGTAGAAAGGCAGTTTAGAACATGGTTGAATCTCCCCTAACAGACTCCCCGCGCTTTATTTTCTGGCTTTATACGTGGTTTATCATCAGCCCGATTTTGCTGGCGTTTTTAGATGCGGTTTTTCACACGCATGATTTTATGTTCGGGCCTTTGTTCGATATTTTTGAAGATAATTTTGGAATTTATACCGCGCACGCGCTGCACTACCTCACCTATTTCCTGCCTAGCATGGTGCTGCTAACCCTTGCGCCGCTGACGTTGATCGGCAAATTCACGATGTTCTTTTCATGGCTTTTGATAGATGCCGTGCCGATCCTTTACATCTATTTCTTCACGATTTCCGCGATTCAGGAATCATGCCGATAACGGACATCACTAAAACAAAATGGCACTACATAGCAATATTTTTGGTGCCTTTAATTCTAATATCACTCGATCTTCATTTCGAAATTTCAAAAAACGTAATTTTTTTTGAACCCTTAGGTATGTGGATTTTTTTACTATATTTTATACCCAGTTTCATACTTATTGCCTTTCTGCCTACCGATGCCTTTGAAAAAATTATGACTATGTTTACTGTCATGGGAGTAGATATCTTTCCAGCCTTCATGCTTTGGGCGATTTTCACCTGTTCCCGTGTTGGAGAGTGTTTTTAAATGGTTATAAAATCAGAAATTCTAGAATGTTGCGCCAAGGATTTGGGCAATGCCCTGATCCAATGGCAGCAATGGTTGAAGGTTGAAAAGAACGTTTCCAAGCACACTCTGCGCGCCTATGCGGGCGATCTTTCGATGTTCGTATCGTTTATGGCCAAGCATAAAGGCCGGGCGGCGAGCATTGCGGATGTATCGGGGACATCTTTAAACGAATTTCGCGCGTGGATGTCGCGGCAAACGATGGACGGGCGGGCCAATGCGTCCCGTGCCCGCACATTATCGGGCCTAAAAAATTTCCTGTCGTGGATGGACAAGCAAGGCATCGCTCATAACGCCGCGATCAAAACCGTGCGCACGCCCAAGATGCCAAGGAAGCTCCCAAGACCATTGCATCAAGCGCAGGCGTTTAGCGTTTTGAGCGATAGTGGTGATGGCGATTGGATTTCATTGCGTGATCGTGCGTTGTTCACGCTGCTCTATGGCTGCGGGCTTCGGATAGATGAGGCGCTGAGCCTTGATATCGTGCATTTGCCACGCGAAGGTTTCCTGCGCGTCATCGGTAAAGGCCGCAAAGAGCGGCAAGTGCCGGTACTGCCGATGATCGAAAAAGCATTGGATGAATACCGAGAGGCGTGCCCCTACGCCGAAGACGGCACGCGGCCTTTGTTTGTAGGGGAGAAGAACGGCAAACGGCTCAACCAAGGCGTGGCGCAAAAAGCGATGCGGGATTTGCGCCGCAAACTTGGATTGCCCGAAACAGCAACGCCGCACGCGCTGCGCCATTCGTTTGCCACGCACTTGCTTCAGAACGGCGCGAATTTGCGCGAGATTCAAGAATTGCTCGGCCATGCGTCCCTCTCGACAACGCAGCGTTATACGGATATCAATGCCGAAGAGATGCTTAAGGTCTATCGCGCCGCGCATCCACGGAACAATTAGACTTTCCAATCGTTATTATTTCAAAGGAGATTTATTATGGCTGAATATGTCGACGGATTTGTTCTGGTCGTGCCGAAGAAAAACCTTGCCGCCTATAAAAAGATGGCGACGCTTGGCAAGAAAGTCTGGCTGGATCATGGCGCACTCGATTACCGTGAATGTGTCAGCGAAGAACTGAAACAAAAATGGGGCGTGCCGTTCAACAAGATTGCCAAATCCAAGCCCAATGAAGCCGTCGTCTTTTCATGGATAACCTATAAATCCAAAAAACACCGCAACGCGGTCAATAAAAAGGTCATGGCGGACAAGCGCATGAACAATGCCTGCGACCCCGGCAATATGCCGTTCGATATGAAGCGCTTTTCCTATGGCGGGTTCGAGACGCTCGTAAAATAGCGGAACCTTTCTTATGCCATACGCGTTTTCTTCGTATGAATTTCGCATTACGACATAAAGACGGCCTGAAAAACGGTTTTAACAATTACCTGATCGTGGCGGTCATGATGGTGGCCCTATGCAGTCTTGCCATTGCAGGTCGTGCCAAGATCAGCGAAACATCGCCCGATATGCCGGGTGTCAGCGCCGTGGATCCGACCGAGTTCGAGCCGTTGCGCGCGGACGTGGTTGATAATAGCCCGGCGCATTACACGATCGATGTTCGCCAGTTTTCGAATATCGGCGTGGATGAGAACGCGCCGTATTTTTCCGTCTATATCAGCGAGACAATTCCCCAGCAATGCGGTGATTTTCGCACGCTCGACCTGCCCTATCAAAAGCCGGATAAGTATCAGCGTATCTTCGATCTGAGCGATCATGACAACGTGCTCAAAGCCATAAACACTTATAAATGCGTGGTTATACGTTCCTAGACGTGAATCGGGCGGCCAGCGACAGCGAGTGCGGCTTCCTTCGTCACTTCTTCGAGCGTCGGGTGCGCGTGGCATGTGCGCGCGATATCTTCGGAAGACGCGCCGAACTCCATAGCAATCACGACTTCCGCGATCAACGTGCCGACTTCCGGACCGACCATGTGGCAACCCAGAACCTTGTCGGTTTTTGCATCGGCCAGTATTTTCACGAAGCCATCGGTGGCGCCCATCGCGCGGGCGCGGCCGTTTGCCATGAAGGGGAATTTTCCGACCTTGTAGGCAACGCCTTCGGATTTCAATTGTTCTTCGGTTTTGCCGACCGTGGCAATTTCCGGATACGTATAAACCACGCCGGGAATTAAATTGTAATCGATGTGTGGTTTTTGGCCAGCGAGTTGTTCGGCGAGCGCCATGCCTTCATCTTCTGCCTTGTGCGCCAGCATCGGGCCGACGATGACGTCACCGATAGCATAGATTCCATCGATATTGGTTTTGAAGTGGCCGTCGGTTTTGATGCGGTTACGTTCATCGAGTGCAACGCCGGATTCTTTCAAACCCAGACCTTCCGTGTATGGTCTGCGGCCAACGGCGACGAGAACGATTTCGGCGGTGAGTGTTTCGGCAGAACCGCCAGCGGCGGGCTCCACTTTCAATTCCACACCTTTTTTCGAGACGGTCGCGCCCGTGCATTTGGAAGAAAGTTTGAAGGTCAGGCCCTGCTTGGTCAGGATTTTCTGGGATTCTTTCGCGATTTCATTGTCCATACCGGGCAGGATGCGATCAAGATATTCGATGGTAGTGACTTTGGCGCCAAGGCGCGACCAGACGGAACCGAGTTCAAGGCCGATGACGCCCGCGCCGATAACGATCATGCTTTCCGGCACTTTTTCCAGCGCCAGCGCGCCCGTTGAGGATACGATTTGTTTTTCATCGATCATGATGCCGGGCAGAGGTGTGACTTCGGAGCCTGTGGCGATGATAATGTTTTTGGTGTCGTAGGTTTGACCGCCGACAGTGACTTTGCCTTTGCCCGCGACTTTGCCCTCGCCCTTCAGCCAGTCGATCTTGTTTTTCTTGAAGAGGAATTCGATGCCGGATGTGTTGGCAGCAACAACTTTTTCCTTGTGGCCCATCATGCCCTTCAGGTCGAGCTTCACGCCCGAAAGCTGGATGCCCAGATCCTTGAAATGATGGTTGGCGGAATCGAAGCGTTCGGAGGCATGCAGCAGTGCCTTTGACGGGATACAGCCGACGCGAAGGCAGGTGCCGCCGAGCTTGGGCTCCTTCTCCACGCAGGCGACCTTCATGCCCAGTTGCGCGCAGCGAATGGCGCAGACATAGCCGCCGGGGCCGGCGCCGATTACAATCACATCATAGGAGGTTCCTGCCGTCATATTCTTTTCCACAAGTGTTTGGTTTCGTTTGGAATTGGTTAAAATACATGTAGCGCAAGGGTTCCACTAAAACCAGAGGCTTTTTATTTCCGTAATTTATATTGACACGTTGCAGCAGAATCGCCTATTAGGGAGCAGTAATATCGAGTTCCTACGTTGGGGGCGGGACAAATGAGTATAAGTGCGCATGTTGCACGGAAGTTTGAGAATAACTATATTCAGGTGGGCATTCCTGCCAAGCGAGAGCCGGAATTTGGATATGTTCTTGAAAATATGGCCGATCATATCACGCTTTACCAAGCCCTTTCCAATCACCCCAATATAAGAATTACAGAACTCCAGCCTCCCGAAAGACGTTTCCTCGTCTCCTTTGCCGAAGACACTGTCAATGATGATGGCACGCCGACGCGCGAAGTTGCGAAGCTTGGACTGGAACGCCGGCGCAGGATCAGCCTGTTGCCACACGGCAATGAGTTGGAACGCTTTGATATCTCTTTTAAGGATGCACAAAAATCGACGTTCCGCCGCGAATGGGAAGTTTCATCACGCTGTCTTCGAAGCGGTGAAGAAGATATTCTTCAAACCGTTTCCCGTGACGTTCCATCCGTCTCTACATTAAACCCGGAATCTTTCCGGGTTTCTGGTATTTGTATTGCTTCACGAGCACCTTATGGTTTCACTCATTACCTGGAAAAGCGCGATACAGCGTTTCGCTATCATGTCTGCGCCGATGCCTGCCTCCTGACCAATCCGCATTCGGACCGCATCTTGGGATATAGGCGCGAAGTGGAAATAGAAGCGAAAACCCTGTTCCTGAGTAACGCCAGGGATATGGCCCCCGAGAGACAAAACGATCTTTTGAATGAATCGCTTGAAAATATATGGAGGTATCTCGATGGAATCAAGTTGATAGGCCGTTCTGCACCCGCCTCTATTTCGAAACTTGCCCATGCAAACCTGGTTGTTCAAAAAGACTATGAACGCGTCATGCCAAACGATTTTTCCAGCGGGCTTGACTGGGCGCTTGTGCAAAATGTCCGGGCGTGGGACTATACTTTTGAGGCCAAACGCGAGGCTCTGAGCCGACTGGCACGCACACTTCCGCCCGCACATCTTTTGATGCCGGATGCGGACGTATCAGCCTTAAAAGACTATTTTCCCAACGCCCATAAATATCAGCCTTTTCCCCAATAGCAGACAATGCTAGATATCCATTGATGTTTGATTTCTGCGGCATCGGCAACGCCTGTATAGATATCGTCGCGCGCGTCGATGATGCGTTTTTGCGCAACTGGAATTTTCCCAAAAGCATTTGTTCGTATCTGGAATTGGACCGCGCCAACGCGCTCGAAGCGGCCCTTCTGATGCCCGATTATGTTCCCGGCGGATGCGGCGCGAATGTAGCGTCCTGTGTGTCTGCTCTGGACGGCAAGGCCGTGTTCATGGGCCGCATCGCCAAAGACGCGATTGGGCAGCGGTTGATCGATGATATGATCGCCCGCAATATTCGTTTTAAAGGCGTACCCGACGAAGCGCCCGGCGGCGCGGGGTCGACACGCGTTTTCACCTTCATCACGCCGGACACGGAGCGAACCTTTGCGACATATTACGGCGTGCAGGAGGATTTGTCCGAAGCCGATCTGGACGAAGAAGGCATCGCGCAATCAAATTTCATGTATCTGGACGGCTACGCGCTCAATTCCCCGCATGGCGGCCCGACTTTTATAAAAGCCGCGCACATCGCACGCAAGGCGGGGCGGAAAGTCGCGCTGAGCCCCAACGATTTATCGGTTTTGGAAAAATATCCGGGTGTGATAGCGGCACTCACCAAAACGTCCGACATAATTTTATGCAACGAACAGGAAGCCAAGTACATCGCACAGACCGAAGACTTGCAGGACGCGATCAAATACCTGCTGGACCGATTCCAGTCCGGCGCGGTGAGCGTCGGTTCAAGCGGGGTCTTTACCTTCGATCAAAACGGCGTCCAACTGGTCCCTGCCGCCGCCCCACCAAGCCCGGTGTTTGATACAAACGGGGCGGGCGATGCCTTTGCCGGGGGCTTCCTTTTCGGGCTTTCGCGCGGATTCGGGATAGAAAAGGCGGCAAGGCTTGGCAATCGCTGCGCAGCCGCTATAATTACACATACGGGCGCAAGGCCGAAACACGACTACAGACAGTTTTTGACCGGTTTATGATTTTTGGAAATCCCTTTGATGCAATGGAGGCCGCCGTCGAGATCGTCGGCGGGAGCCTGCACCCCGAAAACAAGGTGGCCGCCGCGTTGTTCGGGCGAGGCTTTGGTAGCGTGAAAACAAATTACTGGCCGGATGCCATTTTGAACGCGTTCGGCATGAAGCAGGATATCGGCAATTCTTCGGGCACCGTTCATGCCGAAACTGCGTGCATTCTTTCAGCAGGCCATGCCACCGAGGGCGCTGGCCTTGCCATAACCGATCCGTTCTGTCCCAACTGCGCAAAAAATATCGCCGAGGCGGGGATCAAAAAAATCTATATAGACCATAAAGGATTCGAAAAGGATTTCTTTGCCCGACGCAGCGGACATTTCCAGACCATGTCGATGCAGATTTGCGAAAAGGCAGGAATCAGCGTGTATGAAATTTGGCGCAAGGACCGCCGCCTCGTCCCCATTTTCGAAACACCACCCGGATATTTCGTTTCCGAAGATTCCCCGATATATAAAGAGCCGATCGAAGCGCCGAGCGACGCGGTGTTTGGCGAAATTCTTACGCAAGCTTTCAGGATTCACCAAAAGCGCAAATTCAGCGTGGCCTTCGTAATGGACGAAGCTGGTAAGTACTTTTCCCTCATCGCACGCGGCCATCCAGTGACGGGCTTCACCATGGAAGACCCGGACGATGTCAGTATTATCGAGCGGCGTGATGACAAATACAGTTATTTTCAGGAGCCGGTGAACCGCATTATGATGTATATGGCACGGCACGGGCTTACGCTTGTGGACGACTATTTGTTCTGCTCACAGGTGCCGACCAGCCGTGAACAAGTAAACCTCGTCGGAGCAGGCATAAAGCGCATTACTATCGGGGATCTCACCAAGGCACGGGACGCGGAAGCTCTTAAAGCCATGAAGCAGATATCCGACGCGGGAATTATCAGTTATACCTAGTCATCACCCCAGTTAAGGGGGCGGCTTACTGTTACCGTGAAAGTAACATTCCCGATATCATAGGGTAAGAATGCAACGACAAAGGGATCGTATTCGTAACTGGCGTTTAATTCATTAAATTCAGTTCCACCATAAGTCGCTGTACTTTTTTGAAGGGAAAATGGTCCCGAAGACACACGATAATCCTCCAAGGCATCCTTACCCGCATCTTCAAGTTGCACTTCGGTCATATCTTCATTAACAAGCGCTTCACGCGATGCTACTTCAGTTGCATTTTGTACCGCATTGTAAACCCAAATCATATGGCCAGCCTGAATGATTCCGAACATAAGCATAAAGAAGGCAACAGAAACGATGGAGAATTCAATCGCTGTCGCTCCGCTCTGGTCACTCCGATACGAACGTATTAATTTTGATATTTTCACAGCTTAGTCTTTTTGTATGCGTGCATAGCCATTAATAACCACTGTCGCAGGCAAGCCCGGGTAGGGAAAGACAGTCGTGTAGTTCTTTGATATAGATGCCTCCACATAACGCCGTCTGTAATCACCATCACCTGAACAGACACCATCGCAGGCTATATCTTCTCCGTCCGCGCATTCACAAACGAATCCAGTTTCAACCGTTACATCATCCTGCCATGACATATCTTCGCCTTCGGTTTCGTCCTCCGGCGCAAATAATAATGACATGATATCTTCCATGACAAATTCTTCACCTTCCTGGTTAAGGATATACTCAACAGAAGTACGCGCCGCACTTTCAACTTTCATTTTGTCATTGATGTATAAGCCTGCATCAACTGTCCCAACAAGTAAAAGGACCAACGCAGGGCTTACGATAGCAAACTCTGTTGCAGCAACACCGGAAGCATTCTTGAAATATTCTAATAGATGCATTTTCATTTCTTTATCCTGTCAATTTAACTCTGGGTGCAGTAATCGGCAGCATAGGCTTATCGGAGCAGTCATTACCCAAAAACGGGTTACCATGTAAAATAACTGTCCGGGCAATAATTTTGGTACAGACATCACTTACAGAGGAACTGTTACCACCGATATTCAGTTCCTGCGCCGGAAAATACATCACGCCATCCAGAATGATATTAGCGGTCCCCAGAATTCGGTTTTCATCATTTTCAGGTGCGTTTGGATCCTGCCACATCAGCATACCTTCGTTGTCTTCTCCTTCATCAGGCGCGCTCAGCGTTATCACCCTATTGCCTGTGATGCTAACAGTCGCATAGTCCGAACCAGATCCTGTTAAAACCCAACTAACACCATCGCCCGTCAAAGTTCCACCGCCGGCAATATCAACCTCGTCGCCATTAAAGGTATAAACTCCTGGATGCATGATGACATCGTTATTGCCGCGTATTTGCAAACCACCGCAATAAACGCCGGGATAAAGATGCTTGGTGCCACCACCAGAAATATTTGTGTTGTTATAATTGCAACCCGTACCCGAAGTCGGCACGTAACTAGCATATGGGTCTGGTATAGGCGCTGAATTTTCACTCAGAGTATCGTACGTCACCGACCCTGATCCCCCGCTTACCGCTAAACCGCCAACGATAGATATCGTTTCCACATCAATAGTCACATTTCCATTGACTCTAAAGGCACTATCGTTGGATGAGTTCACGGCAATGCCGCAATCCGGCATCGACAAGTCGACACTGCCAGATGTCGTCAAACTTCCTAGTTCGGTATTTTCAAGGCTTAAAATGCAAAAATCATCCGTACCGGGAAAAATGGAAGCCTGAGCTGTAACCACAATATGCACAGGATCGGTAGAAATTACTTTTGTTAAAAAGCTAAAAGAATCCTGTTCCAAGGTAACATTAACGACATCTTCATCCTCATTATAATCAACGGCGATATTGCCGTTCATACTTGGAATATAATTATTTTTTACAGCCTCTTTTTCAGCATTTTCATTGATAATTCCGCTTTCGGCACCACGCGCCGCTTCCCATGCGCCCGCCATAGCGGCCGCATCAACCGCCGTTTGCAAATCCTGCCGCGCCATCATCCAATAACTTACGTCCGTTCCAATGCCCGCAACGCCTATGACGACAGGCAGCAACAAGGCCAATGTGGGCATAACAGCGCCGTGTGTGTTCTTTAAAAAAGATTTAAACATAAGTATAAAACCTCAATCCTTATATTTTAACGTTTCGTACATTACTGTCTGAATAATTTTCCATAAAATACAAGATGGTTTTCGAAGAAAAATAGATAAAATTCGAAATAAAAAGCCCCGATTTCATGGGTTTTTAAAATTCTGAGAACAGGCCCTATGAGGAAAACTGGGTGACACACCGACGCAACCGTAAAACCAGCCTAATTTTTTGATTTTCCTATATATTTCCTCGCATTGACGTAATATCGATACGGCTCTATGCTACGGCGCGTTTCTAACAGGAGTATTCATGTCGCCCGTCCGCAGCCTCATCGTGAGCTTAGCCGCCGTATTCGCCTTTCATGCCGAAGCCCCAGCACAAACACAATTGTCCCGTGAAGAGAGACTGGAGATTGCGGCTGAGGTTTTGAAAGAGAGGGAAGCGCAGAAGGAATATTTTAGAGAGGACAAACTGGACCCTATTCGCAGAAGGTCCGTTTTCGAAGACGGTCGTGATTTTATTACGCGCCAATACATCACTATGTACACAGTTTCTGCACAAGTCAGATTTCTAAACGAGGAGCCGGACGTTACGCCGGAGATTGCCCTTAAAGAATACGATGACAACGCTTTTAAATATAATGCCCGTCTCGCCGATCCAAATTTGAGCCGAGAAGAATTCAAAAAATTATTCAGCATATATTCGGTCTATGCCAATATGGGATTCTCCCCCGTGATTGCCTATGACACCGGCATCAAATATCTTTTCGACCGACATGAGAATAAGCTGTGTGAATGGAACCTGGATTTGGCAGAGCCGGAAAAAAGATGCACTCAACTCAGTGAACTTGACCAGGATAGCGATGTGGCAATACGGATCAAACGCATTGTTGAGAAGCAGCGGGAACAAGAACGCACGAGAAGTGCGCCACAAAGACAGCCATAATCCATAAAATGTCATGCCCCGACTTGATCGGGGCATCCATGGATCCTCCGGTCAAGCCGGAGGATGACATTGTAGAAAATTATATTTCCAGCACCAGACGCTGCGGGTCTTCGATGGCCTGTTTGATGCGCACCAGGAAGCTGACGGCTTCTTTCCCATCGATGATGCGGTGGTCATAGGACATCGCGACATACATGATCGGGCGAGCCTTGATTTCGCCGTTCGGCATGACGACCGGGCGCTGTACGATGTTGTGCATGCCAAGGATCGCAACTTGCGGTGTGTTGAGGATCGGCGTTGAAAGCATCGAGCCGAAGATGCCGCCATTCGTGATCGTAAACGTACCGCCCTTCATTTCATCGATGGTCAGTTTGCCGTCTTTGGCGCGCGCGCCCATATCGGCGATGTCGCGTTCGATCTGCGCCATGTTTTTGGTATCGCAATCTTTGACGACCGGAACGACCAAGCCCTGCGGCGTCGAAACGGCGACGCCCAGATCGTAAAAGTTTTTATAGACGATATCATCGCCATCGATTTCGGCGTTCACAGCCGGAAATTCTTTAAGCGCGTTGACGGCGGCCTTCACAAAAAACGACATAAAGCCGAGCTTTACTTTGTATTTCTTTTCGAACGCGTCTTTGTAGTCATTACGCATTTCCATCACGTTCGTCATATCGACTTCGTTGAACGTCGTCAGCATGGCGGCAGTGTTCTGCGCCTCTTTCAAACGTTTTGCGATGGATTGGCGCAGGCGCGTCATTTTCACGCGTTCTTCGCGCGGGCCGGTATCGCGCGGCGCGGATGGCGCGGCGGGATAAGAAGTTTGCGGCGGCGGCGATTGTTTGGCGGGCGATGTTGAACCCGCCTCCATGGCGTTCAAAACATCGCCTTTCGTGATGCGGCCATCTTTGCCCGTGCCCGCGATAGACGCAGGGTTTATATTGTTTTCGGCCATCATTTTATTGGCGGCGGGGCCGTTATCAGTCGCAGCGGATGTGGAGGCGGTCGGCGCGGATTGTACGGCGACGGCGGGAACGGGGGCAGAGGGCGGCGGCGCGATGGGATCAGCTTTCGGTGCATTTTTCGTATCGTTCGCGGCAGAACCAGCGCCGATTTCACCGAGGATCGCCCCCACCCCAACGTTCGAGCCTTCGGGCGCGATGATACGCGAGATGACACCAGCGGCGGGCGCGTTGACTTCGAGCGTCACTTTGTCGGTTTCCAGTTCGACAATCGTTTCATCGGCGGCGACGGAATCGCCTTCTTTTTTCAGCCACTTGGCAACGGTTGCTTCGGAAACAGATTCGCCCAGCGTCGGGACTTTGATTTCGGCCATAAGAATGCTCACATTTTCGGAATAGTTAATTCACCCTAATGTGGCCCGAATGACCTAGGAAATCAATAGCATAGTGGGACATTCAGCGGCTTTGGCCGATCACCGCGCCGTTTTCGATTTCTATAATGGCGGGGACGCGGAAATTCGAATCGACGGTTATCTCCACCCGGTCCGCGCCATTCGCCAGCTTGCCATCGAACACGACCGCGATTTTGCCGGGCGACGGTGCGATGATATCGATGGGGGTCGGCGCACCGCGCACGATCATGATGTTCTCACCGCCCATATCATCAGTCGGTGGGCCGATAGCAACCGTATAAACGCGTCCTTCCCCATCATCGCGCCAGCCGATTCCAAAATAGCCGGGATGATCGCCGTTGGTCAGACCCTGTTTGACGATGCCTTCTTCTGGCATCGGACCGGAGGCTTTGGGCGGCGTGTAGGCGATGACCATCCAGATGTAGAAAATCACACCAAGAACGGCGGCAAGCGCGGTAAGGCCGAGGATGATTTTGAGAGTGAGGTTCATATTTCTATTCTCATTTATGGCGCCGGTGAATTGATGGAACGATTTTCGCGTCGCGCTGCATTGTCGCGACCTATCCGTGCAATTTCTCTGGGATCACATTTTATTACCTGTGTACCATCTGTTACGCTAATGTTGAAATTGTGAAAAGTAATATCATCTTTTTCTATACGGTTGTAACGCACCTGCCCCATAACAAAATAGCTGCCTTCACCATAGCTAAATGAATCCAGAGCACCCGTGTTGGTATGATTGTTTATAAAAACAGACGGAGCTATCACCTGCCGGGCACCTCTATAATCAGGCTCATTTAGCCATATCCCTTCCGAACCAATTCTTCGGTCTTTTTCAAAACCCCGAAAATGATGTGGTTTGGTTTTTATTTCTATCAGGCAATATGGTACGGGTTCACCTTTTAGCATGCGTTGCACACGGTCTAGTAATTCCACAAATCTTTCGGGATATTTATAATGCAGGCAGAATCTTTCCCAATCAATAATCCGGTTTTGAAAAATAATACGGGAGTCGTTGACGCGATCAAACTCGCCCCTTAACAACAAATGAACCAAATCTTTGGCTGAACGCACTACAAGACGTTCCATCCCATGAAGGTTTGGATCTATAATTTTAATGATACCATTCTTATTTTGTCGATACGCTTCAGACGCTTGGTTAAAGATAGGATGATAGGCTCGCATGTTGATATGTATACGGTAGCCTTTAGACGTATCTATATCTTGAATTGATTGCGAAGGATCACGCAATTCCCACAAACAACCTTCATCGTGTTTTTTACCTTTGTCCGTGACAAAATGCGGGTCTCGTCCGGAAAAACTTGTGCCCGCAACAGATGGGGCACCACGGTTGTAATGCACACCGACATTACAATAGGCACAACACAGCTTTCCTTTGTCGATGCCTGGACTAAAATAAACAGAGTCTTTTTCCAGCGGCATGTTTGCGAGCTGGACGATTTTTTCCTGACCACGATAATCCGTGTGCCGCGCTTTCCACATAGTAACGTCAGACATAGGTCTGTTTTCGCAAATTTTGGAAGTTTTCGCCATAAAAAAATCCCCGCGCAAACGGTGGGGATTTAATTTGTTGTTATACCACAGGTGGTTACGGCAGTTTTGGTTCAGGGTGTGTAATCGTAAGTCCGTTCGTGCTCGTTGTGATAAAACGCTGGCGATATTCGTCAAGAGCGACCTGCGTGTATTGCTGCAGTTCAGGCGGCACGGGGAAGAGGATTTTTCCGTCTGTAGAAAGATACGGCGTGCCGTGTTTCCCAAACTGTTCGGTTAGTTTGGCAACCTTTACAGACGGCTGATCTTCACGATCCGTGATGTCATAGGCAACAGGTTTGATATCATTGGGCAGCGGGAAACCATATACATTCTTAAAAAGTTCCGCGCCAACGATTTTCGGCTCACCGGGTTTTGTACCAAAACCCCATTTATGTATCGATTCCAGCCCCAATTTAAATTCACTTAATAGGGTGTATAATTCATGCGGCGTCGGTTCATCAAAAAACGTAACCAAAATACTGCGGTTGCCCACCATCTGCGCCAGTGGCAACGCAACCTTCATAGCACGAGTTTCCTGACTTTCCACTTTTCCTGATTCACCCTTTTGCGCCATGATCGCTCTCATGCTCGCATCGGAATTTACGGCGATAAGAAATGGATTGTATTTTCCGCAGAATTTTTGCTCTTCGATAAAACGGAATCCTGCCAGCGTCGTCGGCACGATCAGTTGGGGATCGGCGGAATAAACGCCGTTGGTCGCGTGAATGATACGACCCGCAGAAAGCTCATATTCGTTTTCATCATGTATATCTTCGATAATGCTCAAATTGTCTGGTAGCGAACCCATAATACGCATCCTTCTTTCTAAAAAAATCACCCTTCTTTGTGGGAGGGGTGATTTCATAACAATTTTACAAAAGGCGCAATAATTAAATTAAAGCGTCTGTTTTTAGCAGTTTTTTCAGACCGTTAGCGCTTCCTTGATCAGCTTAGCCTGCTCCGCCTGATGCCTTGCGAGAAGGCCCGTGGCAGGCGCGGCGGCATCGATACGACCGACAAATTTCGGACGCGCGGCCTTGTGTTTGAGTTCGGTCAGCACAGCCTCAATACGGCGATCGACGAAATGCCAGTAGCCCTGGTTCTGCGGTTCTTCCTGACACCAGACGATTTCCGCGTTCGGATAGTTTTTCAATTCGTCTGCGATCGCCTTGTGCGGGAACGGGTAGAGTTGTTCGACGCGAAGTAAAAGAACGTTGTCGATTTTCTTTTCACGACGTTCCTGCAAGAGATCGTAATAGACTTTGCCCGTGCACATGACGATGCGTTTGATGTCTTTGGGTTTCGCGAGCGTGTCACGATCCGTGTCCCACAAGATGCGGTGGAACGTGGTGCCCGGGCCGAAATCGGCAAGGTCGGATACTGCGAGTTTGTGACGCAGCAGCGATTTCGGCGACATGTTGATCAAAGGTTTCCTAAAATCACGGCACATCTGGCGGCGCAGCGCGTGATAGTAATTCGCGGGCGTCGTGATATTCGTGATCTGCCAGTTATCTTCGGCACACATTTCCAAGAAGCGTTCAGGGCGCGCGGATGAGTGTTCCGGCCCCTGCCCTTCCATACCGTGCGGGAGCAGCATGACAAGGCCCGACATGCGCAGCCATTTCGATTCACCCGATGAAATAAACTGATCGATGATGGTTTGTGCGCCGTTGACGAAATCGCCAAACTGGCCTTCCCACAGCGTAAGCGTTTTCGGTTCGGCCAGCGTGTAACCATATTCAAAGCCAAGAACCGCGAATTCCGAGAGCGGCGAGTCATGCGCTTCGAATTTCGGTTGTTTTTCGGCAACATGTTGGAGCGCGATATATTTTTCTTCGGTGTTTTGATCATAGATGATCGCGTGGCGATGAGAGAACGTACCGCGCCCGACATCTTGCCCCGAAAGACGAATAGCATAACCGTCTTTGAGCAACGTGCCGAAAGCCAAAGCTTCGCCGGTGGCCCAATCTATTTCCTTGCCGGTTTCGAACATTTTCTTTTTCGCCTCAAGTAGGCGAACGATTTTCGGGTTCGCCGTAAAGCCTGACGGGACCGATGAAATAACTTCGCCGACTTGTTTTAGTTTATCGAGCGGAACGGCGGTATCACCTCTACGATCATCGCCATGGGCTACTTTCAAGCCTGTCCATTTGCCTTCGAGATAGTCGGCTTTGTTGGGTTTGTAGATCTTCGTCGCTTCGAACGCGTCTTCGAGATATTTGTTGAATTCATCGGACATGGCCTTTGATTCATCATCGGTGATGATTTTTTCTTTGACCAGTTGCGCGGTATAGACTTCACGCGTGGTCGCCTTGTCCTTGATTTTTTTGTACATCAGAGGCTGGGTAAAGGCCGGTTCATCGCCTTCGTTGTGACCGAAGCGGCGATAGCAATAAAGATCGATCACGACATCCTTATTAAATTGCTGGCGGTATTCGGTGGCGATACGCGCAACATGCACGACGGCTTCGGGGTCGTCGCCATTGACATGGAAGATCGGCGCGCCAACCATTTTGGCAACGTCGGTACAGTATGGACCCGAGCGCGCAAAGGCGGGGCGCGTGGTAAATCCGATCTGGTTGTTGATGACGATGTGCATCGTGCCGCCGATACGATAGCCCGGAAGATCGGACATCATCAGCGTTTCGGGAACGACGCCTTGGCCAGCGAAGGCAGCATCGCCGTGCAGCAGCATCGGCATGACCATCGTGCCGGTTTCATCGCCGCGCTGTGCTTGCTTGGCGCGGACCTTGCCGATGACGACAGGGTTGACACATTCGAGGTGCGATGGGTTGGCGGTCAACGAGAGGTGGATTGTGTTGCCGTCGAATTCGCGGTCGGAGGATGTGCCGAGGTGGTACTTCACGTCGCCCGATCCTTGCACATCGTTCGGCACGGCGGAGACGCCCTGAAATTCAGAGAACACAGCCGTAAATGGTTTGCCCATCACGTTGGTAAGCACGTTCAAACGGCCACGGTGGGCCATGCCGACTACGATTTCTTTCAAGCCCAATTGGCCACCGCGTTTCATGATCTGTTCGATGCAGGGGATCAGCGATTCACCGCCATCCAGACCAAAACGTTTGGTGCCGACATATTTGGTGTGCAGGAATTTTTCGAAGTTTTCCGCCGCCGTAAGACGTTGCAGGATCGCGCGTTTGCCATTGACGGTGAAATCCGTCTGGTTACGCGGACCTTCGATGCGTTCTTGAATCCATTGTTTTTCATCAGGATCGGACATGTGCAGGAATTCAACGCCGATATTCCCCGAATAGGTTTGTTTGAGCGCGGTCATGATTTCATCAAGCGTGGCGGTATCCATACCTAGAACGCCATTGATGAAAATCTTGCGACCTTTATCGGCATCGGTGAAGCCGTAATGCGCGGGATCGAGTTCGGGGTGGTAATCGATGACTTTCAGCCCGAGCGGATCGAGATTGGCCAACAAATGGCCACGGGCGCGGTAAGCGCGGATCAACTGCAGTGCGCGGATAGAATCCAAAGCCGCCTGACGGACATCGCCGGTTGCCACAGGCGCGCCATGGGTGTTGGCATTGCCGTTGGCAGCAGGCGCGACTTCGAATCCATTGCCGTCACGGCGATTTTCGGATGGAGTCCACGAAGCGCCATGCAGTTCGCGCAGGAGGGAGACTTCGCCATCGTTCAGCGTGCCGAAAAATTCCTTCCAGCTCGCATCCACGCTTCCGGGGTTCTTCAGGTAGCTGGAATAAAGGTGCGCGATATATTCGGAATTCACGCCGGAAAGGAAGGATAAATTCTGGGACATCTTATTTCATGACCGCCTGTTTAACCGGCGGCTCCTGCTTATGACTATGGGTTTTTGGAGCATTACTTCAAGGCCGCATCTTAGGACAAAGCCTTATAAAGAAAAAGCCCCAACCTTCTAGAAAACAACAGCGTTTTTTGCAAGCCTGCCCCATAAAAAGGCGGCTCCTATAGCAATCAGTCGAACGATTCAATTTAACCACAAAGCCTCAAAGAACACGAAGAATCACAAAGGAAATATATAAAAACTTTGTGATTCTTCGTGTTCTTTGAGGCTTTGTGGTGAAAAGGCGGGCCCTTTTTTAAGGGGCCCGCAAGTTACGGTTTGGGGTTACGAGGGGACTTTTTAGTTTGGCCGCGCCCCCTGGGGGGAAGGAGCGCGGCCGGGGGGAACGGGTTTATGCCACCAGGCTGCGCACCACCTGGGCCATTGTTTCAGGCATGATCGTAAAAGCGACATTGAGCGCGGTGGTCAAAAGGATGCAAAGGCCGCACAAAAAGATGGCTAGGTTGTACATGGTTGTCTTCGCTTCATTGTTTAAATCATAATCAAAAGACATTGTTTCCTCTTACAGTTTGTCAGACATGTTCAACAGATCGATGATGGTCGCCGGCGTGTAGGCGCACATCAGATTGATGGCGGAAACGAAGATGCCGACGGCGGCCGATACGGATAAAAAATTCAACATGGTACTCACCCTACTTTCTAAATTTTCTAAATTCGGTTGTTTACTCCGATCAGAGCGTTGCAAGAGAAATGCCATCTGGAAAATGCATTTTTTCCAGTTATTTCATGAAGATGGGTAATTTTAATAGATTTTTAAGGTGAGTAGTATTTTTGCGTTATGGCAATATTTGCCGTACTAGACGGGCGGAATATGCACCTTGTTCCGGCGGCTCTTATATATATGCCAGCCGACGATGGCGGCGACTCCAAGGACAAAACCGATCTTAAGTATCGGCAGAAAAGACATTACCAACTCTTTGTTATCACCGATCATATAACCCGTAACCAGCAACACCAGAGTCCATAGTCCCCCGCCTGCCACCGTGTAGAGGCAGAATTTTTTGAGATCCATGCGGGCGAGTCCGGCGGGGAAGGATATGAAGTGGCGCACGCCAAGCACGAGGCGGCCGAGAAAAATCGAGAGCGAGCCGTGTTTGACGAAATAGGATTCCATATAGGCAAGCTTGGCTTCATCCATCAGCATGTATTTGCCGTAGCGGGTCAGGACATAGCGACCACCGTAATAGGCGATGGCGTAATTTGCGAGGCTACCTGCCATTGTTCCGGCCACGGCCAAAAGGAAAACCAGCGGGCCATTCCATGTGCCTTGGTGGATCAGGTAGCCAGCGGGGATCAGCGTGGCTTCGGAAGGGATGGGAAGAAAGGTGCTTTCCAGCGCCGACATGATAAAAACGCCGGGATATCCCAGCGTTTCTATAAAATGTACGAGCCATTGTACGGCCTGTTCGAGCATAGTTCCTCTTATCTGTCATCCCGGAAAATTCTGCAAGAATTTATCCGGGATCTTATAACCCGCCGCTTAAATCTTTCCACTCAGGATTGTCTTGCTCAATCAACTCGACCTTCCATGCGCGGCGCCAGCGTTTCAGTTGCTTTTCTTTTTTAATCGCTTCCCGCATTTCTTGATGCTTCTCAAAATATACAAGTCGTTTCACAAAATACTTATTCGTAAAACCCGCCTTGATACCGTGTTTGTGTTCGTAATCACGTACAACAAGATCAGATGTCACCCCTGTGTAAATCACACCGTCTTTCTTACTGGCCATCATATAGACAAAGTATGCCATGAGTTCCCTAAGATCCCGGATAATTTGCTTCGCAAATTTCCGGGATGACAGTATTGGGTTTACGCGGCCATCGCCTTCATGACAGCATCACCCAGACCTGCGGGCGAGTCAGACACGACAAAGCCTGCGGAGCGCATGGCTTCCATCTTAGCAGGCGCGGTGTCATCCGCACCGGAGATCAGAGCACCAGCGTGACCCATGCGTTTACCGGGTGGTGCCGTGGCGCCAGCGATAAATCCACCGATGGGTTTTTTCTTTTTGTGATCTTTGTAGAATTGCGCAGCTTCGATTTCCGCCGTGCCGCCGATTTCACCGATCATCAGGATTGCTTCGGTTTCATCGTCTTTCAAGAACATTTCAAGGCAGTCGATAAAGTTCGTGCCGTTGACGGGGTCGCCGCCGATGCCGATGCAGGTTGTCTGGCCGAGGCCGACAGCGCCCGTTTGCGCAACGGCTTCATAGGTTAGCGTGCCGGAACGTGAAACGATCCCGACCTTGCCGCGTTTGTGAATATGGCCGGGCATGATGCCGATCTTGCATTCGCCTGGCGTGATGATACCGGG
>CAZIFA010000001.1:0-162621 GCA_964539025.1 uncultured Micavibrio sp. | reverse complement strand
CAGTTCGGGCCGATCAGACGTGTTTTAGAACCCGTAAGCGCACGCTTTACCTTCACCATATCCAGAACCGGAATTCCTTCGGTGATGCAGACGGCCAGATCCATTTCAGCATCGATTGCTTCCAAAATCGCATCAGCCGCGAAAGGCGGAGGCACGTAAATCACGGTGGCATTGGCACCGGTTTTTTTCTTGGCATCGAGAACGGTGTCAAACACGGGAAGGTTCAAGTGTTTCGAGCCGCCCTTGCCCGGCGTAACACCGCCGACCATCTTCGTCCCGTAGGCAATCGCCTGTTCCGAATGGAACGTGCCCTGCGATCCCGTAAAACCCTGACAAATTACTTTCGTGTCTTTGCCGACCAAGACTGCCATGTGAATCTCTTTCGCGTAGAAGGTTCGTGTGGTGAGGGTAGAAGAAAACCGTCGTTAGACGGTTTTCAGATTTGTTGCTGCTTTTTTGCCACGTTCTTCGGTGATGTCGTAGCTGACAGCCTGATTTTCATTCAGGCCATTGAGGCCGGATTGCTGGACCGCGCTGATGTGAACGAACACATCGGGGCCACCATCATTCGGCTGAATGAAGCCGAAACCTTTTTGTGAATTAAACCACTTTACTTTTCCTTGAGCCATATGCTCCTCCTTTTGATGCCAGACACTATAATGAGATAGAGCGTGAAAGCAAGCCGTTCCAAGAGGCTTTAAGCCGCTTTTTGGGCTTTTTTCGTGGCTTCGACCACCTTTTTGGCCGCGTCTTCGAGGTTATCCGCCGAAATGATAGGAAGGCCAGAATTGTTCAGAATGTCCTTGCCTTCCTTCACGTTCGTGCCTTCAAGGCGGACGACGAGCGGAACCGAGAGCGAAACTTCCTTGGCGGCGGCGATAATACCATTGGCAATGATGTCGCATTTCATGATGCCACCGAAGATATTGACGAGGACACCCTTCACGTTTTTATCGGACAGAATGATCTTAAACGCCGCCGTCACGCGTTCGGTCGTGGCGCCGCCGCCGACATCGAGGAAGTTGGCAGGTTCGCCGCCATACAGTTTGATAATGTCCATCGTCGCCATGGCCAAACCGGCGCCGTTGACCATACAACCGATATTCCCATCCATGCGGACGTATGACAATTCCCAGTCTTTCGCCAGTTTTTCGTTCGGGTCTTCTTCGGTTTCATCGCGCATTTCAGCAACCGTTTTTTGACGGAACAGCGCGTTTTCATCGAAATTCATTTTGGCGTCGAGCGCGAGGATTTCGTTTTTGTCCGTCACGATCAGTGGATTGATTTCAACGATGGAACAATCCAGTTCCGTAAACGCTTTGTACAGTGCCGCAAAGAATTTCTGCGCGGATTTAAGCGCATCACCTTCAAGACCAAGACCGAACGCCAGCGTGCGGGCGTGATGACCTTGAAAACCGGCGGCGGGATCGATCGCTACGCGCGTGATTTTTTCCGGGTGCTTGTGCGCGACTTCTTCGATGTCCATACCGCCTTCCGTCGACGTCATGAACGTGACGCGTGAGGTTTTACGATCCAAAACGACCGAACAGTAATATTCTTTTTTAATGTCTACGCCGTCGGTTACATAGAGACGCTGAACTTCTTTTCCTTCGGGGCCGGTTTGTTTGGTCACCAGAACCTGATTCATCATCGCCTGCGCGGCTTCTCTCACTTCATCTTTCGTCTTGCAGAGGCGAACGCCGCCTTTGCCCGTCGGGTTGTTCTTGAATTTCCCGGCACCGCGACCACCAGCATGTATCTGGGCCTTGACCACATAGAGCGGACCCGGAAGCTGACCTGCCGCTTTGACGGCTTCATCCACACTCATGGCCGGAATTCCCTTGGGCACGGCCACGCCGTATTTTGCCAAAAGCTCTTTTGCCTGATATTCATGGATATTCATATGATCAACCCTTTGATTGTATTGGAAAATAAGCGGAAAACCCGCAAATCACCCCAGTTTTTTAGCATTTGCACAAGATAAGGGCAAACCCCTATTTGGCCGTATGCCCCGGATATAGGGCCTAAATTTGAATCCTTTAACCACGAAATGGTATTATTTGAATAGTAACCAGGGGTTTAAATGGCACGCGCCCAAGGCATAAAAAAGGACCCGAAAAAGGCTTTTCGCGAAAACCAGGAAAGCCTGAGCGATGAGGCGCGCCCCGAATTCGTAAGCACCAAACCCAAATCCAATGGCATCGATGGCGACGACCCGGATGCTGTGCTCCGCCGTAAATCAGGATTGTATCAGGTCGGTGAAGGCACAGCACAAGGCGAGGCCTATGGTAACGAAAGCAGCACGGAAACAAAACGAGAGCGCGCGGTTGAACAATTTGGTGCTGCGATGGATGAAGCCTTTGACGATCCTAGCGAAAAAAGCTGGTACGATTCGACACTTGATAGTGTGGGCAATGCCGCCAGCGGCGTGTGGAACGGTGTCACCAAAGCATGGGATTCGGTCGGCGATAAATTTACAAGTCTTTGGGAAAACGCAAAAAAATCGGTTACCGGCGCTACGGACTATGTCGGCGATCAGATCAGCAGCGCGGTCGACACAGTAAGCACGACAACGACAAACGCCTGGGACTCAACGACGAATTTCGTCAGCAGTAAATTCACCAGCGCCAAAAACTGGCTGTTCGGTTCATCGGAGCCGCAGGCCGCAAACATCAACACACCACCCGCGACACCTGTGGCTGCCGCGCCGACGCCGGAAGCCGCGCCGCTGATCGGATCGCATAACGACATCGAATTGACGTCTGGTGAATCCATCACTGCGCAATTCCGGCAGGCAGCGACCACAGCACCTAAAGCCGATAACAGCAACAATCCGCAAGCCACATCTGCGGCCCGCCCCCGTACGGATTTTACCGCAGCGCCCGGCGCGTAGCAGGCTAACATACGTCAAAGCCCTAGTTTTCTTGATTTTTGACAGGTTTTCGGGTAGTATGTGCCTATGTCGAACAAGCGCGATGACCGTTTTTTAACACCTGCCGAACGCCTGACAAAAGAGGCGGCGCAGGCGCGCGAGGACATAGACCTGTTCAACGAAGAAATGCGCGTGGTCCTGGGCCAAGATGCCTCCAGCGATGGCGACCAACCTCTCCATACACACAACGGCAAAGTTATCAAACGTCAAGGTCGTAAACACACAAAAGACGACGGCTTACTTCTGAAGAATGCTTCCATGACCGATGCATTTTTAGAAGGTCTCAATTATTTGCCCCAGGCAGTCCAGGTCACAAGAGAAATCTTCAAAGCCGGCGCCAGCATGCTCACCAAAACATTCGGCCCCAAAGCCGATATCGTACTGCCGGAGCGGCATGAGGATAACGAATGCATATATGACATGATGCAGGTATCTGAACCCGTGTATCATAAACTTATTCAAGAAGCGCAAATCATCGCAGCAAAAGTCAAAGAACTTGAAGCTATTCATGACCCGGCATTGCGCGACGCGTTAGAACGCCAGATCGAAGATATGGCAGCAGATTACGAAATGCGCGTCCATCCGATCACCATGAAATACGTGCATGATGTTGAGCGCGTGCTTCGCGAAGAAAAACTTCATACCGAACGTTCCGAAAACCACAATTTTTCACTCGGCGTAAAGAGTCATCTTATTTGTATCTTCCAACTCAAACAGGGCGTTGATGGTACGAAAAAAGTCAAAAGGGATGTTGGCGATCAATTCGATAACAAGCCGGAAGAAGTGATTGCATCTGGCGAACATCTGCCAAAAGGCCCGAATGTGAGTGCAAATGCACCTTCGCTAACGTTGCATTAATAAATTTCATTCCGACAAGTAAAAAGGCCCGCATTTCGCGGGCCTTGTTTTTATGCGGATTATACTAAGCGGCGATTTTGTTCGCGGCGGCGACGAGGTCTTTCACCGCACTCACAGAATGATCGAACATTTTTTGTTCGTCCGCGTTCAGTTTGATTTCGATAATTTTCTCTACGCCGCCTTTGCCGATGATCACCGGAACGCCGATATAGAGACCCTTGATGCCGTATTCGCCGTTGAGTTTCGCAGCGCAGGGCAGAACGCGTTTTTTGTCTTTGAGGTAACTTTCAGCCATCGCGACCGCAGAGGAAGCAGGCGCATAATACGCAGAACCCGTTTTCAGCAGAGCGACGATTTCGGCGCCGCCATCGCGCGTGCGTTGTACGATCTTGTCGAGTTTGTCCTGTGTCGTCCAGCCCATGGCAACGAGATCGGGCAATGGAATGCCCGCCACTGTGGAATAGCGCGTGAGCGGCACCATCGTATCACCATGGCCGCCGAGAACGAAAGCCGTGACGTCTTCAACCGATACATTGAATTCTTCGGCAAGGAAGTAGCGGAAACGCGCGCTATCCAAAACGCCCGCCATGCCGACGACTTTTTCGGGTTTGAAGCCTGTGACTTCCTGCATCACCGATACCATCGCGTCGAGCGGGTTGGTGATGACGATAACGAAGGCGTTAGGCGCGTGTTTCTTTATGCCTTCGCCCGCCGTTTTGATGATGCCGGAATTGATGCCGATCAGATCGTCACGGGACATGCCTGGTTTGCGCGGCACGCCCGCGGTGACGATAACGACATCGGAATCTTTCAGGATTGCGTAATCGGTGGAGCCCATGTATTTCGCATCAAACATTTCAACGGGCGAACTTTCGGCGAGGTCGAGACCTTTACCTTGCGGAATACCATCGGCCACGTCGACCAGCGCGATATCACCCAGTTCTTTCAAACCGATCAGGTGTGCCAGCGTTCCGCCGATCATCCCTGCCCCAACCAACCCGATTTTTGCGCGTGCCATGCCATTGTTCCTTTAAAAACGTGAATCCAATAGGAGGGATTTTACCAGTCTTGCAGCGCAGCACAAGGGCTTAAAATCCTCTCCTCTTGGGGAGAAAATGTTATGGAGAGATACCGATAACCCCGAGCTGCGCACACATTTCTTCTTCCTTGAGCGGATAATCGGTGCCGCCGCGTGGGTAGATCAACGAAGCGGGTTTGATATTGCCCAGAGCCTGTTGCAATTTGAGCGCCATGCGCGCGGAAAAGCCAGCCTTCCAGCACACGGCACAAATGGCCCGTGGTGCCTTCACATCGAAAACCTTTTCGACATCGTTTATGGAAGCATTGGCCCGCAGCGCCAGAACGGCTATGACGAATTCACGATCGCGCATGGCCAGCGCATCGGCGATCACTTCTTCATTTAGATCACCAGAGTTGACGAATTTGCGGGCACGTTCGATGGGATTGGAACGATCAAAACTTTTGCGCTTTTCATCTTCATATTCCATGCGGCGTTCGATGATGCGCGTAATATCGGCGATCATGTCCTGATCCAGATCGGAGCGGTCGGCCAAAATTTTGCGCACTGATTTATCGACATAAGCCGCAAGTTTCCTTGCCATCAGCGGCGGTAGTGTTTTACGGCCCGCGAGCGGCTTGTGCCATTCGGGATATTCGCGGGCACGCAGAACAATGATTTCAAGCAAGGCAGGCGTTATTTCCGCGCCTTCGTTGGTGATCAATATTTTCCCGGCGACTATATTACCCGTATCGATCACGGCCTCTGACACACGCGCCGAGAGTTGTTTACGGCCTGCAACGGCCTCTGCGGCCCAGTTGGCAGGATGGGTTTTCAGGATATCGACCAGATCGTCATCGCTCAGTGCCGCGCAGAAGCGTAACACAGGTTCGGAAACTTCGCGTTCGAGGTCTTTGGCAAGTTGCGCCGCAAGTGCAGGCGGCGTTCCGGCGTAATCTTTTAGAGTTTCCGTTAGTGCCTTTCGAATTTTGATCACTTCATCGAGCGCAAGCATGCCGAGCGATTGCACGGCAAAGGCGTATAACTGGCTGTATTTATCCTGGCTGAGTGGCGGCAGAATTTTTACAAGACGCCGCGCGATGATCAGGCGGACGTCTTCGTCCTTGTCCTTGGCGAGTATCGGCGCGGCCTGAAGCGGTGTGGAAGGATTGCCAGCGGCAGCGCGGCGAACGGCGGTGGACGGGTCCTTATCGGCCAGATAATAAAGGATTTCCTGAGAGGTGCTTTCATCCCGCGCCAGCATCAGACGGTCTTTTTCACTGCCGTTTTCGGCGATCACTTTTTCATCGCCATCGAGGCGGTGTTTTTGTTTTTGCGGGAAAAGGGTTTGCAATATCCCCATTACCGCGCCTCTTGATACGAGGAGGATTGCATTTCTTTTAGTCGTGAAATTGTGCGCTCAAATTCGTAGGCATATTTGGAATCGTAATAGAGTTTTTCCGGCGCGGTTTCCGCCGTGAAGATAACGCGGCGGCGCGTGTCGTACAAAACATCAACCAAAGTCATCAGCCGTTTGACTTCATTGTTACGGTCATAGCCCATCTTCGGGATGTTTTCCAAGAAGATCGTATGGAATTTTTCACCGATTTTTAAATAATCTTCCGCGCCGTGCGGTTGTTCGCAAAGCTGCGAGAACGTGAAACGCGCGACACCATCCGCTGCTTGTATCTTGATGTCACGGCCTTTGACGCGGAGGATTTCTTCGGTAATAGGCGCGTTGTTCGAGGCATGGCGAAAAAAACGTTCGATCTTGGCGCGGGTTTCGGCGTTCAGCGGATAAAGATAGGTTTCAAGGTCCTGCACGGCTTCGTCGCGATAATCAGTGTCAGAATCCAGATGCACGATCTGCATTTTTTCTTTCACCAGGGCAATGAAGGGCAGGAAGCGTTCGCGTTGCAGACCGTTTTCATACAAGCGATCTGGCGGCCAGTTCGATGTTGCGACCACGGCCACGCCTTGATCAAACAAGGAGGTGAAGAGACGCGAGAGGATCATCGCATCGGCAACGTCGGTGACATGAAATTCATCAAAGCACAGCACACGGGCTGAATTTGCCACATGTTTGGCATAGTCCATAAAAACGGAATCTGATGGGCGGTCAAGCCGCTGGCGGTGCAGCCAGTCTTGTGTTTCAATCATGAACGCATGAAAGTGAACGCGGCGTTTTTTGATTTTGTTCGGCAGATTGGCGAAGAATAAATCCATCAACATGGATTTGCCGCGCCCTACCCCGCCATGAATGTAAACGCCCTTGATTGATTTCTTGCGCGAAAAAAATCCGCGTTTGGTGAGTAGGTCTTCTTGTAGCCTTTGCAGCGCCATCACGGATTTTTGCTGTTCGGAATCGGATGCGTAGCCGCCTGATTTCACTTTATCGATGTAGATATCAAACAGTTTTGGCATTACGGGCCTTTTCCATGCGGGATACCAGAAGAATGGAAAACTCATAAAGGCCCCAGATCGGCATGGCGAGTGCAAACTGGCTGAACACATCGGGCGGCGTGATGAAAGCCGCAACAACAAAGATGGTAACGATGGCGTATTTACGAATACCGCGCAATGTGTTGGCGGTAATCATTCCGGCGCGGGCCAGCAGCGTCAACAACACGGGAAGCTGGAAACACAGGCCGAAGGCAAAGATCAGCGTCATGATCAGGTCGAGATATTGTTTAACGCTGGCTTCGAGTTGGATCGGCAAAGCGGTTGCATCGCCGTTGCTCTGGAAGCTCAAAAAGAAATGCCACGCCATCGGGATGACTATGTAATAGACGAGCGCTCCGCCGAGGAAAAACAGGATCGGCGTGGCGACGAGATATGGCAGGAACACAGAGCGTTCGTTTTTATAAAGGCCCGGCGCGATGAACATCCAGATTTGCGTGAGGATGATCGGGAATGTCAAAAAACAGCCCGCGAAGAAGGATACACTCAGGTAAGTGAAGAAAGCTTCGGTGAGGCCTGTGTAGATAAGGCGTTGCGTTCCACCCGTATCGCCCATCGCATCGGCGAGCGGTTGCACGAGGAAGCCGTAAATCGGTTCGCGGAAGATGTAGCAAAGGACCGTGCCGATAATCATCGCGACGAAGCACCACATGATGCGTTTGCGCAGTTCGGTAAGATGCGTTGTGAGAGTCTGAAGAGCTTGTTCTTGTGGGTTCATTTCGCCCCCCCATCCAAACCTTCCCCCGCAAGGGGGGAAGGCTTTTTATCGCCTTTAAAGTCCTCCCCCCCTGTGGGGGAGGATTTAGGTGGGGGGTATGATTCTAATTCATCAACGGATTTTTCATCAGTTTTGGGCGCTTCGAAATTCACGCCTTTGCGGAGTTCTTCGATATCGCCGGCTTTCAAAATGTCATCAAATTGCTGGGACATCGCGAATTTCACGTACTGCAAGCGACGCGCGAAACGGCCTACCTGATACATGATTTTGGGAATATCCTTCGGCCCGATCACCAGAACGGCGATCAGGACGATCACCAGTATTTCGGACCAGCCGATACCGAACATTACGCACCCCCATAATTGTCATGCCCGCCCTGAGCGGGCATCCGGATCCCCGCATAAAGCGGGGATGACAAATGAGAGAGTGGAACCAGCATCGTGATTACCGCTGTTCGTCTTTCTTTTCGATCTTCTTCGGCGGCGTTTCATCGTCATCCGCCATGCCTTTTTTGAAGCTCTTGATGCCTTTGGC
This sequence comes from uncultured Micavibrio sp., assembly GCA_964539025.1. GTDB lineage: Bacteria > Pseudomonadota > Alphaproteobacteria > Micavibrionales > Micavibrionaceae > Micavibrio_A. The sequence continues at coordinate 154,101 of CAZIFA010000001.1, read as the reverse complement.
AAGGTCTTCCATCATGCCGGACACGCGGCCCTTGCCAAACAGCAAGAACACCACGAGCACAACAACCAGAATGTGCCATATGCTGATACCCATATTTATTCGTCCTCTTCGTCGTAACCTGCAAATTCATCGTCTTCGGCAGCCGTGCCGTCATCGCGCACACCCGATAATACTTCTGCCGCACTCTTGTCGCCATCATCGAACAGATCGCGGGAATCCGGAACGGTTTCGATGGCGGGACGGCGGTCGAGAAGACCGGCGGCTTTCAAATCCTCAAGGCCCGGCAGTTCCATGATAGTCCCAAGGCTGAAATGATCAAGGAAGGTGTTGGTGGTGAGCCATGTCAGCGGACGGCCCGGTGTTTCGCGCCGCTTGCCGGGTTTGACCCAGCCGAGTTCGAGCAGCATGTCGATCGTGCCCTTGTGCGTGGCGACGCCGCGGATATTTTCGATTTCGGCGCGGGTGATCGGCTGGTGATAGGCGATCACAGCCAGCGTTTCCAGCGCGGCGCGGGATAAGCGGCGCTCGACATCCTTTTCAATCGTAAGCGCGGAAGCAACATCGTTGGAGGTGCGGAACGCCCATGCACCGCCGGTTTCGACGAGGTTGATGCCGCGTTCCGAATACATGTTGCGAAGTTCGGTCAACAGCACGTTGAGGTCTGCATCGGACGGCAGGCGTTCATGGATCGCCTGCGGTGTCAGCGGTTCGGTGGAGGCGAACAGCATCGCCTCAAGCACTTTCATTTGTTCAGTTTGTTGCGGTGTCATCATCATTCTCTTCTTCAGTATCTTTGGGTTCATCCACCAGCGGCGGGCGGTTGGCGGTACGGAGGTAAATCGGGCGGAACAGACCGTCCTGACGGATTTCAACCTTGCCTTGTTTGGCGAGTTCCAGACCAGCGGTGAAGGTCGAGGCCGTGGCGGAGCGGAACATCAACGGGTCTTTGATGTTGTCAGGCAGGAAGCTTTGCAACGTCGTCCACACCGATTGGAAACCGGATTTGGGAAGATTGCCGAGCATTTTCGCCATACGCTCAATCGCCTCTTCCATTGTCATCACGTTGAAAATGGGGAGTTCGTAGACAGCGCTTTCCGCGCGGCGGCGAATATCGCCATACGCCTTCAACAGATCATAGAGTGTGTCTTTGTAGGTCGCGTTGTAGGCGATGCGCAAACCTTCGGGCGCGCCGCGCATGAAGATGTTTACGCCCAGTTGCGGACGGGCCATGAGTTTGGCGGCGGCTTCACGCATCGATTCCAGACGACGCAATTGGAATTGCAAAGCTTCGGCCATCGCTTCGCCCGACGGTTCGCCCGTTTCGTCTTTTTCGCGAGGGAGCAGAAGGCGGGATTTAAGGTAGGCGAGCCAAGCCGCCATAACCAGATATTCGGCGGCCAGATCAAGACGCAAATCTTTGGCGCGTTCGATGAAGTCGAGATACTGGCGGGCGAGTTGGAGAATGGAGATTTCGCGAAGGTCGACCTTCTGGTTGCGCGCCATTTCCAAAAGAACGTCAATGGGGCCTTCGTAGCCATCGATGTTCAGCAGCAACGCATCCGCCTCATGCACCCCTTCGCCAAGGGTCATGGAAGTAAAATCATGCGGCGGTTCTTCTTCGAATGCGGCTTGCATCAAATCTCTTCAAACTCTCTTCACGCAAAGGCGGGCAAGCCTTTGCAATATCTTCCATTTCGTTCAGATGGCCTGCGCAATATAGCGCGATATCGAGCCCGGCTTCCAGTGTTTTAGCCACTCTATCCGCAGGAGATCCGTAGCGGATGAGTGCGTTCATGCACAGATCGTCGCTGAGCAATAAACCGTTGAAATTCAGTGTATTGCGGATGATATCGGTGACTTTGGGCGAGACAGATGCGGGGTGGTCCAGATCAATGGCGGTGTAGATAATATGCGAGACCATGCCCCAGACCTTGTGGGAAAAGGGCTGATTTATCACATGATGGAAGGGCGCAAAGTCCATAGATTCGAGGTCCGTGAGCCCCGCAGACACCACCGGAAGATCATGGTGGGAGTCCAAAGTCGAGCGCCCCTGCCCCGGCATATGCTTGATGACGGGGGTGATGCCTTCGTTGATAAACGTCTCACAGGCCAGCGCGCCAAGGCGACCCACCACATCGGGATCATGGGAAAAAGCACGGTCGCCGATGGCCTCATGGGTTTTGTCGAACAGGACATCGAGCACCGGCGCGCAATCGACATCGATACCGACTTCGTTCAGATCATCGGCTATTCCCTGAATGGCTTTGACCAGCAGAACGTCATCATTCGTATCGCCAATCGCTTTCATGGATGGATAGTCGCGCCATTCGGGCGGACGCATGCGGCGAACCCGTCCGCCTTCCTGATCGATCAAGATCGGGCAATCCCACCCAGCGGCTTCACGCAAGGAAGCACACAGCGCGGAAAGTTGGGCGCGGTCTTCGATGTTGCGTCTGAACAGGATGAAACCGAACGGTTTAAAGGACGCGAAGAATATTTTCTCGGATGCCGAAAGGACGAGGCCTTCGCAGGACAGGATGACGGGTTTGAGGTTAACGTGCATTGATTGCCGTTCTTAAAATGTCATCCCGAACGTAGCCGAGGGATCTTTGGCCGATGGATCATGCATAGATCCCTCCATTCCGCTTCGCTTCAGTCGGGATGACAATTGTTATTTGCCTACCACTAGGCAAGAACCGCCCTTGGCCTTGATGCCGCTGCAGATTTTAGAAGCGGATTCTTTGGACATCGGTCCGGCCTGTATGCGGTAGAACACACCCTTCGCGCCAAGATTGGCTTCTTGCGTACGGAATTCAACGCCGGACAAGGCTGTGTACTTCGCCTGTATCTTTTTATATTCAGCCGACGCACCAGCGGCAGATTTCACCGAGGCCAATTGGACAAAATAACCGCCGGGCGTGACTTTCGTGGCCGTGGTTCCGGCGGCGGGTTCAACCTTTGCGGCAGCTTCTGCTTTTTCTATTTTTTCAGCCTTCGGTTTTTCGGTTTCCGGCGCCGTGGTCTTCAATGCAGCGGCAGGCGGCGTGGCGGCGGCCGTTTGCGTCGAAGCAGCACGTGTGCCATCGGCGGGAACGCCGATCGCTTCTTTCACGATCGCATCATTGGTGGGTGCTTCGATGGGTTCGACCTTCGCCATTGTTTCTTCGACTTCGCCCTTGGGCTGATCAGGAGAAAGCGCAGGGTCCGCCGTCTCGGCGCTCGGCGTTTCTTCAGATACCGGAGATACAGGCGCGCCGCCGGGCTGATCGCCTTCGGTGTTCAAACCTGCAAACAATTGCGATCTGGGCAGCGGTTCTTCGGTGCCTTCATCGGCCAGAATATTTTCGGTGCCATTATCGACTTTGACGCCGTCAACTGAGGAGAAGACGGTGGAATCACGATAGGGAATTTCCATGCCGCCCGGATTATCCGGTGTGGTTTTGTAATCGCCCGCATCGGCGCGCACAATCGGCACGCTTTCGGTCGCGCTGTCTTGATTGTCCGGGTAACTGCCCCACACGACCAGACCCAGCAGGATCACGGCGGCGGAGACCGAAACAATCGCGAATTCGCGCTTGCGGCTAGAGACAATATTCAGGACCTGGTCGAAAAAGCCTTCCGTGTCCGCTTCATCAAAATCATCATAATTTCTTGCCATGAGTCGGATGCTATGAAAAAAGGACCTTGCTGTAAAGGGGCCAAAAGCGGCGTTAACCGGAGTTTTCCACACTTACAAGATAGGCTTATTGGCGCGTCATAGAAAAATCCGGCTGTGCCCAAGGCGATAAAATCCGCAGGTCCGTGACTTGAGAAGCAGTGATGGGGCCAAGCTTTACCTCATCCGCGCTAGTCGTGAATGCAACTTCTATAGAACTGCATAGTATGTCTGTCCCGGTTGCCTTCCAAACTTCCTGCGGCACAAAGCAATGCATCTTCGGACCGTTTTCCCCGAATTGAACAGTAATTAACATGTCTTTATTATTAAATGGCATAGACCCGCAGATAACACCGCGATACCAGTGTTCAGTCAATGTATCAGACATACTCATTCTCCTACTCTCTTTGGCCAACCATATTCAGGAATAGCATTATGGTCAATCCAGAGTTTGTTAACGAAAAAGGATTTTACTAAGGTGCGGTTAGGCTCTAAGCAAGTTAGTGAGTACAACGTGGGGAGTATTGATATGGCCAAGGTTCATTTGTCACTACAGGGTATTTTTCAGGACGTAGATTCATCATCATTTGCGCGCGGGGCAACGGCCAGCGACATCAGGAAAGGCAAAGCCTATCCTGTAATTTCATACCATACGAATAGACTAGGCTTTGTCGCTGTAGATTTCGATCCGAAAGACTTGAAATTTCCTGCTGTTGAAGAATTTCTTAAATTGCTGCCGAACGCTGCGAAAGAACAAGGAATGACGGTCAGAAACATTACGCCCCCACGCTATAACTGGGGCGCTTTCCTGACACGTATGCGGGGAACCGACGTCGAAGGCGTATGCACTTCGTTCAACCTCACAAAAGCAAAGCGTGCGCACGCGGATGCGGACGATATAGGGGTTCTGCTTGAAGAAGCCATGAAGGCCTTTAAAAGGGTAGAAGGATATAAAAACGCTTCATTCCGCTCATCCAATATAGGGTGCGAGAACGAAACCCCGCCCGTTTATATCGCCACTATGGAAGCCAAATATAACTAAGCGTTTTTTATTTATCCCAAACTACCCCAAATAACCGTTCATGCTCGCGGATAGCGTAGCGATCCGTCATGCCGGCAATGTAATCGCACACAATGCGCGCACGGGCAGTGTCGTCGCCCCCTTCCACGCGTTGTTCCCAGTGGTCGGGCATACGTTTCTCACGCGACTGGAATCCGTTGAATAAATCGTTCATCACACGCTCGGCTTTTTCGCGCACCTTCAAAACGGTTTCGTGGCGGTACATGCGCATCAGCAAGAATTTGCGGAGTTGGTTGACCTTGGGCAGCATAACATCCGAGAACGCAACAACGGCGGTTTTTGCCATGCGGATATCTTCGGGGGATGACGGGTTCAATTCTTTCAAGCGGCGGTTCGCCTCGTCCAGCACATCCACCACCATCGCGCCGATCATTTCACGGATAGATTCCTGAATGAGGTAATGTTCGGAAATATCGGGATAGGATTTGCGTACGCCGCCGATGACTTCACCGAGCAGCGTAAGTTTTTCCAAATCCGCCAGCGTAAACATTCCCGCGCGAAGCCCGTCTTCCACATCGTGATTATTATAGGCGATATCGTCGGCCAGCGCGGCGCACTGCGCTTCGACGGACGCATAAGTGTTTAGGCGCAGATCGGTTTGTTTTTGCACTTCGGCGAGTGTGACCGGAATTTCGCCAGTGACGGGGCCGTTGTGTTTTACCACGCCTTCGAGCGTTTCCCATGTGAGGTTCAGCCCCGGCCAACGGTGATATTTGCGTTCCAGCCATGTCAGCACGCGCAAAGATTGATCATTATGTTCGAAGCCGCCGAACGGTTCCATGCAGACTTTCAACACATCCTCGCCCGTGTGCGCGAAGGGCGTGTGGCCGAGATCGTGGGCGAGCGCGATGCCTTCGGCCAAATCTTCGTTCACATATAACGCGCGGGCGAGACTGCGAGCGATTTGCGAAACTTCGAGCGTGTGCGAGAGGCGTGTGCGGTAATGATCGCCTTCGTGATAGACGAAGACTTGCGTTTTGTCTTTGAGGCGGCGAAAGGCCGAGGTGTGGATGATACGGTCGCGGTCGCGTTGAAACGGCGTGCGGGTCGGCGATTCATCTTCGGCATAAATCCGGCCCTTCGATTGGTCCGGACGGCAGGCATAGGCAGCCAGCGGCAGGGCGCAATAATTATAGGAAGGTTGTTGTACTTCTTTCATGCGGGAATTGTAATGAGGGTGGAAAAGATTAACAAGACACCTTATATATATGTCCAATGGATCATTCCCGCGCGATTGCGATTTTCAAAGAAGTTCAGGCAAGGCCATACGGGCTGTGCTTAGCCCCCGGCGTTCCTGCCAATAATTGCGTGTTCAAAAGCATGGAATTGATAGAAAGGCTCGGGATGTTAGGGTACGCCGTGCGCGGGCGCATAGGCGATACCTATTGGGATAAAAAGCTTATTCCCGCCGAGATTGTGGATCTTTTACCTGCCAATATGCCCTGTACGCATTTTTACCCCGAAGTCATGATTGACGGGGAATGGACCATCGCCGATGCGAGCTTGCAACCCTCCATGGCGAAATACGGCTTTACGATTGGCAGTTTTGGCGGGGGTGGACAATCCTGTTTCCCCATCACGAAGCTTTACACGCAAGAAGAAGCGATTACCTTTATGAACAAATGGGACGATCCGGGTTACACTAATAATATCTTCTCGCAATGCGGTGCGGGATGGAACGCCATCAACAACTGGTTTGCGGAGCGGACATAATGAGCGCCATCACCCTCACCGACGGACTGATCAAACGGATCAAGTTTTTGCAGCAGCAGGAAAATAACCCTGCGCTCAAGCTACGCATCATGGTGGATAGCGGCGGATGCCAGGGATTTGAGTATCGGTTTTCGCTGGATTCAGACGTGAAGCCCGATGACGAATTGTTCGAGCGCGACGGCGCGGGCGTGATTATCGACGACATCTCCCTGCCCTATATGAAGGGCGCGGTTATCAATTACACGGACGAGTTGATCGGCGCGCATTTCGAGGTGCAAAACCCCAACGCGCAATCATCCTGCGGCTGTGGCACGAGTTTTTCGGTTTAGATTGCAATATTACCCTACCGTCATTCCGAACCCTTTACGGGTGAGGAATCCTTGATAGAACGGATAGGCCAAAGATCCCTCACATTCGTTCGGGATGACGGATTGGGGGGATTGCGGCCTCGGAAGGGGAATGCCAGTATGAACCGTATGAAAATCGCCACATGGAACGTCAATTCGATCAAGGCGCGGACAGAGCATGTCCGGCGGTGGCTGGAACGTGTCGATCCGGATATTTTATGCCTTCAGGAACTGAAGGGGCTGGAATTCCCAGCCGACGCATTTGACGGACACCAGATTCAAGCGGTCGGGCAGAAGGCGTATAACGGCGTCGCCATACTTTCGAAATCCCCCGTCACCGTGATTTTGAACAAATTGCCGGGCGATGATGCGGATGAGCAGGCGAGATATTTAGAGGTCGAGACGAACGATGGGCTCCGCATCATCAATATTTATCTTCCCAACGGCAATCCCGTACCCGGCGAAAAATTCGAGTACAAACTCAAATGGATGGAACGTCTTTATCAGAGACTTTATCAACTACGCGTTGACGAAGTGCCGTTTTTGGTCACGGGCGACTTCAACGTCATACCCGAAGACAAAGATTGTTGGGATCCTGCGGTGTGGGCAAATGACGCGTTGTTCCGTATCGAAACGCGCCAGGCGTTTCGCAAATTTTTAAATATCGGATTAACCGATGCGTTCAGAGCGTTGAATCAACAAACACATCAATACACATTCTGGGATTACCAAGCCGGATGCTGGCCTAAAGATTTTGGAATCCGCATCGATCATTTTCTTTTATCGCCCCCCGTGACAGACCGCCTCATCTCCTGCACCATAGACAAAGAACCGCGCGGCGAAGAGTCGCCGTCCGACCACACACCCGTCATACTGACCATCAAAGAATGAATCCTATCCGCCCTCTCGCCCTTGCCGCCCTGCTGCTCCTTCCCGGATGCGCGAGCCAACTTTATCCTTCCCTGCCCGATTACATGCAGAGCAAGAAACTTTCCATGCCCGACGCGAAAAGCTTCCCGCATTGCCAGAATTACGGCTGCAAGGTCGTGAAAAATGTTTCTTTAAACAAAGCCGACTGGAACAAGATCGAAAAATCATTCGGAAGCAAAGCGAAGAACGCAGCCCAAGAGCGTGAAAAAATTGCCAAAACCATCGGCGTTTTTGAAGAAGTTGTCGGCCCGATCACACACACAGAACATGACCGCGAAGGCACGTTCATCCAGACAGGCGACGGGCAACTCGATTGCGTCGATGAAAGCACGAACACGACGATCTATATGATGATGCTCAAGCAGCGCGGGTTGATGCGCTTCCATGAAATCGAACAACCGCAGGTGCGATATCCCATCATCTCGGGCCGCGGATGGATGCACCAGACCGCAATCATCACGCAAAAGGACAACGGCGCGCAGTTTGCGATCGATTCCTGGTATGAGGATAACGGCGTCCCGGCCTATGTCGTCCCGCTCGAAGAATGGCTGAACGGCTGGCACCCAAGGCCGGATTAGGCATGGCCAAAGCCAGGGATTCGGCCTAAACTATCCGGGTTATTGATGATTCCTTTTCCAAGCCGGATGAGCCAGCCCATGAAAAAACAAATTCTGAAATCCCTGACCGTGGTGGCACTGCTCGCCGGTGTCGCGGCCTGCACCACCGCCGTTAACGAAATCCGCGAAGTCGCGGCAGAACGCATCGCCCGCCCCGCCTTCATGGTGGAACGCCGTCTTTCGACCGGCGGAATGAATTTCCAACTGTGGGAACGCATGCATGAACGTTATCAGCCCGCCAATCTTTACATCGAAGGCGACGGATCGCCATCCTATCTAGATAGGACGATCACGGATGACCCGACACCGGAGAATCCCGTTGGGCTGCACCTTGCCTCCCGTGATAATGCTGACAACCTCGTCTATATCTCCCGCCCCTGCCAGTTCCTCGAAGAAGCTGCGCAGAACACATGCAATATAAAATTCTGGAGTACGCGGCGTTTCTCGCCCGAAGTGCTCGCCGCCTATAACGAAGCGCTGGATGAAATCAAAACGCGGTATGACATCACCGAATTTAACCTGATCGGTTATGACGGAGGCGCGAACATCGCGGCACAGCTCGCCACGGTTCGAAAAGATATCGCCTCTCTGCGCACCGTCGCGGGCAATTTGAACCCCGATGTTGTTTTTGCGGAACGCCACAAGCTCGATCCCGACAATATCAAGGCACCGGATATCGCGCCCAAGATTGCGGGCATTCCGCAACACCATTTCACCGGCGCGGGCGACGAAGTGACGCCGCCATCCGTTTATCATTCCTTCCGCCAGGCGATGGGAGATTCAAGCTGCGTTCACTACACGTTGGTGCAGGACGCCGATCATGAGCGCGGCTGGGTTGAAAAATGGCCGGAACTGCTTAAATCCTCGGTTGAGTGCGAGCCGGAACATGTTCCTGTAGCACTGCCCCCGCTCCCGCCATCCAAAGACGGTCCGAATAAGTAAAAACAACACAAAACCCGTTATGGCAACTTGCGTCGCCACGCAAACCCTGTATATTGCGACTTTCAAGTATGATTTTGGGGGTAAGAAACTATGTCGATATCAGATACCTTAGGTAAAGAAGCAAATCACAAAACGGGCGGTACATCGCCGACAGCAGAGAGAGATGAAATCGACGATCTAAGGGAACTGGCCACCAAAACGAACATCGAAGATCCAAACGAGAGGGCGATTATCGATGAAATTCTGTCCGACAAACCAAGACCTTTAAGCATTATGGCCGAAACGTTAGGCATTCAACTTAGCCTGGCGAGAGAATTGCGGAATAGCGCGGCCAATAAAATCAGATATAGAGCGAAGGGAATTGGCGAACCATACCTGCAAAATCCGGTTCTGATGACGATTCTTTCTGTAAAAGTCGGGCTACATCCTACAGTCCCTAAAGTACTCGTGCCATTCCGTCCTGTTATGCCTCCACCCCCTCTTGTTACTGCACCAAAAGCAGAGAAACACCCTGCTTATGCTGAATCATCTCCGACTCATACCCATACTACACAGGCAACCACGCCAGCAGCTTTTGTACCGCCACCGGCAACGCCTGTCGTAAAAAAGCAAGCTGCTTCCACCCGGCAAGAAGCAAAACAACCACTCCCACCTGAAAAGCCCGTCCCCCGTATAAAGAAGGTAAACAGCGGTTCACACGGCTATGCGGCAAAAGACATGGGGGTTGGCGCCCAGCTTTGCCGCGACTGGATCTTGAGTGAGAAAAAGCCACTGATAATTTATAACGAGCAAATGAGAATGGTCGGCCTTCTGGCACCAGTCTGGCTTGCCAAAGCACCGCTGCAAAATAATGCAGAGGCTGTGTTGGGAATTACGCCGATTCATGCGTTGACAAATTTTCTTGATGATGCAGAAGCACGTAGAAACAGCCAGGCTATCACTGTATTCAATCTGAGAAACACACCCGTCATCGCGTTTATCCCGTCGGGCGCAAATGCCGCCAATGTGCTCAAGACTGCAGCGGAAATCCCGGAAGAAGTAGCCAACTGGGAGGATGTCAGAGGATGGGCCAATAAGAAACCGTCTACTCCGCCACCGGCTCCTGAAAAAAAGCACGGCCCCATAAATCGTGTGAACGAGTTCATGGTTGAACAAGATGGCCAATTTTTCACCATAGCCATTTTGGTCGGAGAAAATTCAAACGCCCTTATGGAGTGGATGAACGCTAACCAAAAGCCGGTGCACGTCGATAAGGACGGACAACCGCACGGCGTTCTTGTTCCGCGATCAATCGCTTTAAAAATGCTGGATAAGGATCGGAGTCTACGCAACAAAAACCATCCGATCACCGAGCATTTCGCCTACGACATAGAGACAGACCCACAAACCGTGTATCTGCTTAGCCATTTTACTATTCCACAGATAGGATATGTGAGGGGCGAGTTGGAGGGCAGGGCGATAAAGATGACAATGGACGCCATAACGGCAACATCGGCACCTGCCGTTGAGGGTAAAAAAGATTCACCCGATCCAATGTCGCATCTTATCCGTGAAGAAAACGGACAATTTTTTATCGAATCTTTATCCGCCGAAGAAAATACAAACGCCCTGATAGAATGGATGGCCGACAACAAAAAACCGATCACCGTCAAGATCAAAGGACAAAGGCAGGGCGCCCTGTTCCCCATGGAAATCGCCCACAAACTCCTGAACGACGATGTGAATATTGACAACGGTGATTATGCGATCGAATATTATTTTGGAAGCATGAAAACCGGCAATCAGGTGATGCCGCCGAACGCCATGCACCTGCTCAGCAGGCTTGGCGACAACAAGATGGCGTACGCAAAGGGTGCATTGGCAGACAGGATGATGGCGATAGCGGGCGTTGCCGCCGCGCCGTTTGCTGCCCAGCCACCTGCAATACCCGCCGCCGAAAGAATTCTGGACTTTATCTCTAAAGAAAATGATCGTTTTTTTGCTACACCCACGGGCGCAAACCAGAATTCGAGCCCATTGATTCAATGGATACTGGAGAACGATAAACCTGTAGCCATCAGAGCCGAAGGCACAAAAGAACTTGGCATTGTCATTCCTTTGAGAATTGCCGACCAACTCAGGAAAGAAGACCCGGCAATACATGTCCAGAATTTTAGAAGCTCATCATATTTTGCCAACTTCCGACACATGGCCGGCTCGTTGGGCCTAAAAGACATGCATACAATTTCCCACTATGGCCAATCTAGGACAGCCTTTGTTCAGGGCGATCTGGCAAGAAGGGCGATGGAGATAGCGGATTTTTCCGAGCCGAATCCTGTAATAAATCCACCCGCACCGGATGCAGAAGCATTGAAAAAGGCCGAGTGGAATACAGAAGGGTTCTTGCGCGCAGAAGGCGGAAACTACTTCGCCCATCTTGGCTACGCAAATCTAAAGAACAGGTTCATTCGCGAATGGATCAACGCCCATGATGTGCCCGTCACCCTTGTCGACGGCCAGCATAACAAACATGGCGTGCTTCTCTCGATGCGTATGGTCGACCAGATTCTGGAGAAAAACAATAATCTGAGAAGACTCACGCACAGAGCCAATAGATTTTTTATAGACTTTGCCAATAGAGGGGAGCTTCTGAATTCAGGAGACATTCACATCGTCGGTAAAGCAAAAGGATTACAAATGGCGTATGTCAAAGGCGAACTGGCAGAAAAGATTCTGGCCGCAGTGCCGACTTTGGCAAGGGCGTAATTTGCTTGAAAAATGGTGCACCATAGGAACCTTGAGCGAGAATTTTCTCCAGTAAACCTTGGCTTTGCGGGGTGCGCCATCATACTCCGCATAAAAAGAGGATTTTTTTCCTCTAGGCCGGGAATATGACAGCCGATAGGAATTTTGGCAAGCCATTCTTACTCGCTTCAATCGTAATTTTGTAGCGGCTTCCAAAGACCGCATCCCGAAAAGAAACCCCATTGTCATACGGGCGGTAATTTTGACGGGCGAACACACTCAGGCGGTATTTCTGGCCACTGGTAATATCCGTGAAGTAGCAGAACAGATTGGTCGACTTGCCCCACGCTCGATCATCAAACGCCACTGAATATTCCCCAGAAGGCGCAACCGCGCTGTATTCCTGATCCAGCGTTTCCCGCGCGGGATGCTGTACCAGACCGTAGATTTTTTCGCCCATATCCACTTTACCTAAAAATTGCTTTTTTGACTCGACAAAACCCGTTTTTTGTTCTTACTTTGTTCTATGTCAGATTCCTGCCCAGATCCAGAAAAATATCAGAGCTGCCAAGGCATAGGTCAACGCCCCCTGTCTGACTTCCCCGGCGCGTGGCTGGCGATCTCATGTTGCGGGCCGGAAGACCTGATACTTGCTGAAAAGCTGCTCAAAGCCCACCCGAAGCGCACCGTTGCGGAGACGATAGAAAACTTAAAATGTGGACGCTGTGGCAAACCTCCGCAAACCGCCTATTTACAGCAACGCCCGTACCGTAAAGATAGCATATACCACAATCCAGCAATACCGACATGGGAATGCCGGATTCAAGGACAGACCGAGTAGCTCAAACATTATGCTTGAGAAACTGCACCTATTTTTTTGGGGTTAGGTTTTGCAGATAGAATTATGCCGGCCAATTGACTAATCGATGCTTGAAACTGATACACATTTCCGATTTTTGAAAATTCAATCCTTTCATTCAAACCTGTCGCGCTAATCAAATTCATATCTTCGTATTGGCAGATTGGAATTTGGCGATTGTTGTTGAAACGTCGGTCTGGGCCACCAGATTTATTAACATACCGCCATGTATGATCTACGATTTGTGCGTCTCTTGGCACTGCTCCATCTTCAACAAAGCGGACAGACTCAATTCCAATCTCTAGATCCGCATAGGAAACAGCGCCCACCTTATTATTCTCAAATACGAGCATCCGATCAGGAAAAAAGAATAGACCCGGACATCATGGAGCTTGTTCGCGTTAGGGCTATCCCCGAACGTGTCTGGATCATCCCAACTCCCCGGCGTGATTGTAAACAGAACCCCGTTTAATTGAGGTCTTGCGATCAGAACGCGGCTGGCATTGTTCCAATAACAGGGCTTGTTCGTATCGTCCCATCCGTCAAAGGTCATGCCGTTGATGCAATCCCAGATCGACACGTTCTCGATGACGTTCTTTACGCACGGACTATCGCGGCCATAAAGCATGATTCCCGTTGCGCCGCCGACGATGCGGAGATCCTGAATGGTGCAATAACCCTCCACAATTTCGATGGCGTTGAAATCGGAAGGGTATTCGGGCAGTTCAATGTCGCTGTAGGGAGCTTCCCTTGCCTGTATCGCTGATACGTCTCCAGCCCCGAACAGCCTGCGACCATATTTCAGGACGATGGGCGCGGTGATGCGATAGGTTCCAGGCGGCAGGAATACGGCCTGATTTTCCTCCAAGGCCGTGTTGATGGCCACCGTATCATCGACAATGCCGTCGCCATAAGCACCGTAGTCCTGCGGCGTGGCGATCTCGCGGCTGGCGATATATTTTCGCAAGTCGAGTTTGTTGACGTTCTGCCCTGGTGTCAGAATGCTATCGATCTTCTTTGGCATCGATTAAAGTTCCGCGCTCGCAAGAACGACTGCGCTTGTCCCGCGCTGGATATGAAAGCGGCCAGAGGTCAGGCCAGAAAACAAGGCTATATCGACGCGGCCACCATGCGCCGTGTTTTCATGGATGGTCGCAATGTTCGGGCCTGATTGGTCAAAGTCAGCCGTATAGCCGTCCGTCATGTTAAGAGCGGCCAATGCTTCGTAAATCGGCGCGGCCCTCATATCGGGATGACTCAATACCGCCTGCATATTGCTCCCAGAATTTGCCACACCGATAATACCCGCTATGGGCCGCAAATAGCGGTGTACCAGCTTGGTTTCAAACGCGGCAGGGCGAAATTCAAAAGGCTGCTGCGTATCGCCCATACTAAATTGCTGCTGGGCCATAAAGAAGTCTTTAGACGTTACCGCGCCGCAATCGATCAGAACTTCAATCTCGATCCCGTTCCGGCAATCACCCATATCGGCGACCACGAGCGCGATACTGGCGTTGCTGTCATTGGCAACCGTTACAGTGTTGGATTCAATATCCGTGGTGCCGGAAAAATCATCGGCGGCGTTCGCCTTCCGAACGGTGATAATATAATCCTGCGTCGCGCCTGTATCGTGGTATGTCCGCGCCGAGAAATGCGCGGGCTTGTTATAGAAGGCGGCGGCATCTCTGGCTTCAATCCTTCGGCGGAACATCACCGTGCCGGAAGCGTCCAGCGTGGCATTTTCTACAAAGCAGGCCGCGCCCGTTACTGCCAGGCTGTAGGCGGAAGTCACTTGATTGATTGTGCCAGCCGACACCGTGCCTTCGGCTTTCACAGCCAGCAAATCGACAGGCCCGTATTGCCATGCGTTGCTCAAGTTTTTCTGCCCGCGGTGAGAGATCTGGCAACCGCCGTTGATAATGGCATTCAACAGGCCAGGATAGGCCAAGTCCTCCGGCTGTACCGCGCTATCAGCCTTTGTCCCTTGCGCGGCTGTGGCAAAATCACCAGTATCCGCCGTGGCCGCCGTACCCAGATCTTCCGGCTGGATGGCACTATCCGCCTTTACGCCTTGCGCCGCCGTTGCAAAATCTCCCGTATCAGCACCAGCCGCCGTTCCCAGATCCTCCGGCTGGACGGCACTGTCCGCTTTTGCGCCCTGCGCCGCCGTTGCGAAATCGCCTGTATCGGCGGCGGCGGCGGTTCCAAGATCTTCGGGCTGGATGGCCGTATCCGCCTTTTCCCCTTGCGCGGCAGTCGCAAAATCCTCGACATCGGATGCGGCGGCGGTTCCGGCATCGGCAATATCTGACAATGTGTGATGGTGGCCATCTTCCGAAAGCCCGTTGCGAATATCCGCAATGCTTGTCCTGCGGGTTGCGCCTTCTTGTACCACAGGAACCATTTCGGTTCCCGACAGGTCGCCAGCCTCCGAAAGCTCGGAGATTTTTTTCGTGGTTGTCATGCTATTACTCCAGAACGAGAACGATTGCTGCTTCGCCGCTTGTCGTGTCTTCCACAGGGCCAGCGAAACTTGATTTATTGCCGTAGCGGTCAACTGACCGTAGCCAGTAGAAACGGGTTGATGATCCTGTCAGTCCGGTGCGCGTATATTCATTGCCGTACACTTCCATGATCCGCGAGGCATCGGCTTGAGGATCTTCCGTGTCGCTGTCATGTTCCCAAACCTCGATGTAGCGAAGATCGCTATCCGATACGGGAGTCCATGACAGATGAATGAAATCGGCGCCGGCCTCTGTTTCGATATTCTGCGGTACGCTCGGCGGCACGCTGGCATTGTTGGGCGCGACAACTTCCGGCGAGCTATCAAGGCTTTTCAGATCCGTGGCTGAAAATTCGTAAATATCAGGCCCGTCTTCATCCAGTGTCAGATCGACACCCAGATCTTCCGTCATCGCCCATGTCGTAACCGTGCAGGGCAATCCCGCCAGACCGAAGCGCGGCAGATCGACGGCGATGGTATTGCCCGCCGCCAACTGGAATCCCACCAAATTGGACGGGAACAGAATTTGTTTCTGCCTGCGGTTTTGTTCCAGCGCGATCATCGCTATACGCTGCGCCATCGTGGGCGACTGCGTGAATGGAAGATCCAGCGTTGCCGCCGCCTGTTCATCGCCGTCCTGCACCACATAGGCGGCATTGCTGATTTCGGGATAATCGGTAGGTTGCCATTGATGATCGGGCGATATAAACGCGCCGCGCACGGTGTTGATCAGGTTCCGGCGTGAGCGGTGCGGCTTCAACATCACGGCTTCGCGTGCGTGATGCGGCTCCAGCGTGTACATCGGCGCGGTATAGGCACCGACCTTGAGCCGCCACTTTCCACCCGTATAGGTCAGAAGACCCGCGCAACTGGAGAGCATATCTTCCAGAATGTCGCGGGGCTTGGCGGCCAGATCGACAACGCCATTGCAAGTGTAACGCTTTTCCGTCGCGTCAATCGTATGCCATGTGTGTCGGCGGCTCCAAACACGGAAACAAGACATACCGCTATTACGTCAGCACACAGGCGGTCAAGAAAAGTTACGACCATTGCCCCTTAAAAACCGTATCCGCGCACATGCTGGAAGATCTTGTGATCTCGCAGGTGCGCCGCCTCCTTGTCCAGCCGGAATGGGCGGTTCGCATATCCAGACAAGACAATGAATTATCCGAGCGCACGATCATGGCCGCGTTGAAAAACTTTGAAATCTTGTGGGACGAATTATTCCCCGCAGAGCAAGCCCGTATCATGAATTTACTGATCGAGCGCATCACCGTGCATCCCGACAAGCTGCAAATAACCTTGCGGCCTCTTGGTATGATCGGGCTTTTGCGGGAATTGATTTCCGATCTGACCTGCATAACGCCTATCAGCGACTCCGATAGCTTTTTCACGATTGAAATTCCCATCGCCTTTAAAAAGCGCGGTGGCCGCAAATTCATCACTGCGCCTGATGGCCGCGACATCATGGAGGCCAGAAAGCCCCATTTTGATAAGAGCATGATACGCGCTCTGGTGCGCGGCCACGAATTCCTTGAAAAGATGGACAAAGACCGCGAGTTGAATTCCATCAAGCTTGGCAAAGCGCAAAAGCTCGATCCCGCCTATGTCAACAAATATGTCCGCATGACCCAGCTCGCCCCAGACATCATCGTGGCGATCTTGAACGGACGGCAACCGCAGTCTCTCACTCTTTCACAGTTGCAAAGGCCATTCCCCGATCTGTGGGCAGAGCAACGTCAGCATTTTGGATTTAACTCACCACCAACCGAAGGAGCTAACTTATGAAACTACATTTTCCATGGAACGGCATTGAAAAAATACTGGAAGAAATCAACTCCGCCACGACTGCGAGAACCCTTTATGAAGAAGTCACTGGAAAAGGATTCTGGTTGGTAGGCGATCAAGGCGTTTACCTCATGGCAAACACCACCGATGGCATCCTTAACAAAGATCGCAAAAAGGACGAGAAGCATTTCGTTGTTTATGCAAACGAATGCAATCCCGACACACTGGACTTTGATACATGGTGGGACAACAAACGTCGATCATTTGGCGGTGACGATGGTTCATTTTTTATCGATAGCAAGGATATTGAACGACTGGCAAAAAATAAGCCGATAGCCAGTGCCACGCCCGTTTACATGCGGATCGACTTTGAACAGGAAGAAGCTGTTATCGAGATCGTGTGGCAAACCCAAAGTGGTAGTAAAAAATGAGGCTGCCCACGCTGATAGAGAATGAACTGAACGATTGTACCGTTCCACACAAAGTTGAACGGGGAAAACGCCACTGGAAAATCTTTATCGGCGGTGTCTTATGCGGTGTGCTGCCAATGAATGGGAAATACACTAACCGAAGGGCCGAATTGAATGTCCGCGCCCAGATCAGAAAAGAGATTCGTAAAATCAAAGAAAGGGAAGAATAATGACTCTTGCTACAATAAAGAGTTTATATAAATATAAAAAACGCCGAATTCGTATTGAGTCTTCGACTTTTTTCAATTATTTTCTCATTTACATGATTTGGTGCCATAAGGAGCGCAAATGCATAGCGACATTATGACCATTCGAGAAGTTGCCGAGTATCTTAAACTCAATGAAAAAACCACCTACCGTCTAGTATCCAAAGGTCAAATCCCAGGCTTTAAAATCGGAGGCGCAAGACGCTTCCGAAAAAGCGATATCGATTCTTGGATCAACAACCAATGCTCCAATTCTCAACCTGAAAGAAAATCTATGCTAAAAATTATTGCCGATGACGAAGTCCCCCCTCTCGCCACCCTGCCCATAAAGCAGAAAGCCTCTAAAGCTAAAGCCAAGAACGATAATAAGACCTTCAAAGTTGTATCGATGTTTTCCGGCTGCGGCGGCATGGATTTAGGATTTCGAGGCGGCTTTGAGATATTCGGAAACGAATATAAAAAGAATCCCTATGAAATTGTTTGGGCGAACGACATCAACGCAGCCGCATGCAGAACGTATAAAAAGAACTTAGATCACGATATTATTTGCGGCGACGTCTGGAAAGCATTGGAAACATTACCCAAAAGCACGGATGTATTGATCGGTGGTTTCCCATGCCAAGATATTTCCGTGAACGGTAAAGGTGCCGGCGTAGATGGCTTAAGAAGCGGTCTTTATAGAGCAATGGTAGAAGCCATTAAACTTACAAAACCAAAAGTATTCGTTGCTGAAAATGTTAAAGGTCTTTTGATGCAACATAATAAAAAGTCGCTTGAAACTGTAATCAAAGATTTTAAGAGCCTTGGATATAAAGTTTCTTATCAACTGTATCACGCCGCTGATTACGGGGTTCCACAAACCAGAGAGCGGGTCTTCATCGTTGGAACAGCAAAAGGCGTACCTGAATTTGAGGCTCCTGCAGCAGAACGCGATAAAGCGTCTTGGATCACGGCGCATGAAGCCATTTCTGATTTAGAAAAAATGGCAGAAGACCCAGAGTTTAGTCACATATGGAGCAAAGCAGCGAAAAGCGCGGAGCAAGGGAACAGAAAACTGATCGCAAAACGCCCTGGCTATACTATTAGAGCTGAGTGCCACGGCAATATCCAGTTTCACTACAAGCTCAAGCGTCGAATATCCATGCGGGAAGCTGCAAGATTTCAGTCCTTCCCTGACAATTTCCTTTTTGACGCAAAATTGAGAGAAACAGAAAGGCAGATTGGCAACGCCGTCCCGCCTATCTTGGCGTGGCACATAGCAAAAGCAGTGCTGGCAAACCTTACATCTTCTAAAAGCACTGATTAGAGCTTTCTGAAATTAGGGTGCCATAGACAAGAGAGCATCAATTGTAATACAATCTGCCGTATTTTTTTCGGCAGATTGTAAATTGGACAGAGTTAATTTTGAAAAATTACTAACAGATGTCGCGCAGCGGTTAACGACCGAAGCGCGATCAACTGTATTTGAACAGTCGAAAACCTTTGAGAATCGTGTACGCGAGGTCTTAAGCGAAGCAGGAAAAGATCAGGGAATATTGATTGACTTTGATCCTCACCCCTATGGATTTCCTGACATAGCCATTGGAGAGTTTGGAGTTGAGGTAAAATTTACAACTAACGATACATGGCGCAGCGTTGCCAACAGCGTTTTCGAGGGCTTAAGAGTTACAGGCGTTAAATACGTCTATGTTCTATTCGGGAAGATGGGCGGACAGCCAGAAGTAAGGTGGGGACGCTATGAAGAAACGGTCATGCACGTTAGAACCTCCCACGTTCCTCGCTTTGAAGTCGAGATAGGTGCAAAGCAATCCCTTTTTTCTAAGATGGGAATTGAATATGAAGATTTCAAATCTTCAAGCCCCGAAGAAAAGATGAAGCATGTCCGCAAATATGCGCGTGGTAGACTCAAAGAGGGTGAACGTCTTTGGTGGTTAGAGGATGAACCTGATCAAGAACATACGTTGCCTATGCAAGCAAGGCTCTACATTCATCTTGGGCGGGAAGAAAAGAGGAAATTAAGGGCAGAGGCTACATTGCTTTGCCCGCAAATTGTGAAATCCTCCAGATCCAAAAATAAGTATGACGATGTAGTGTTATACATTCTTACTTATCACGGCGTTTTATGCTCACAAGCACGAGATTTGTTTTCCGCTGGTAGTGTCGCACTTAGGGCTGATGAGACAAGAGGCGGCAACTACATCATGCGCGCCATCAAAGACATAGAAAGTGAAATGCTTGAAGCCGCACAACGCTTGGATGATAAACTGTTTGTCGAATATTGGGGCCAGGGTTGTGCGCCTAAAGATCGCATTCAAGAATGGCTAAAGCGGGCAGACAGCTTTGCAACAGGCTGGAAGCCGTCGGAAGAATTATTCCTCGATGACAAGAGCTAAAGCCTTCTAGATCTATAACGTCTCTGACCGTAATAAGGACGCGAAGGCGGCGGCGGTAAGGGGCGCACCACAGGCCGAGGCGGTATCAGAAAATTTCGAACTCTGCCATAAAGCCCTTGTAGAACTTCGATCAGATCTGAATTTTCTGTAGTTTCTCCCACAAGGTCGCCTCGATTGAAAGCAACGAGTACGGTAAAGCCTTCAATACGCCCCGGCAAGATACACCACAGCAACTCGCGTCCATTGTCCGGCGGGGCTGATGGCTCAATCCCTCTAAAGTCAAAAAAGACTGGCTTCGTGCTATGTATCCAATTGGCGGGAAAGCATTTATCAGGCGTGGCCACTAGAAATACGCCTTTTTGGGGAGTTTTCCTGAATTGCGGAAAGCCTTTTACAAAGCGTTTGTAATCGTTTTTCCGGTGCGAGGCATCAACGATCCAGACCATATTCTTGTAAAATGCCTCACGCGCCACGCGCTCTTGCGGATCAAGTGGTGAATGCTGGAATTCCATCACAAGACCATGGCGCGTTCGCACATCGGCAATGTGCTTTTCACCTGATTGCGTATCGAAGAGGATGACCTCCTGCCATTCCAGCGGAAAATGGCTTTTCCAGAAACGATGCCATGCGGTCTCCTCCCACCAGCTATCGCATTCAACTTTGGAATCATGCGCCCAATGCCATGCTCGTTGCTGGCCGCATTTTGCGGTCACGGGTTGCCTACATCCAGGGCATATTCCTTTCAGTTTCGGCGATGCCAAAGAGCGTTGATCGTTAACAAGAGCGATTAGCAAGGCGTTCCTCTAGGTTTTCAAGCATAAACGCCGATTTGAGGCATTTGAAATTGCTTTGCCATGTTTTCTAGGCTTTTGACGGCTTGCATTAGCGCACTGTCTTCAAATGGACTTCTGATGTTCAGCAATTTATATTGCTCCATGGCTATTCCTACTGAAGGTTGAAGCGCAGCCGCAAGTCGTTTCGCACTTTCTATGGCTGGCATATCAATACGCAAGCGTTCCTGCATTTCTTGGAAATGACGCATCGGGGCGGTCATTCTTTCGAGAGAATCTTGTAATTCCTGCGCCACAGTAAAATAGCTACGCGGAACTCCGATATGGGTTCTATCAATCACACGGGGGCTTTCATTACTAATTTTGTTTAAGTAATGAGTGCTTTCATTTCTCCATTTACGTTGAACACGCCTTATATTGGCATCTGAATACTCAGGAAGACATTGAACGATGGCACTACGAACGGTTATACCGTGATTTGCCTTAATTTTGCGGGCTACAGCCAGCAGTGTGTTCTCATCATTACAACGTGGGCGACCTTTTTTGTTTTTCATGGCCATTTCTCCTATGAGTTGTTTATCTAGATAAGAGTTTATCGACTCTTTTGAAGAACTAACAAGGAACATAAATCAAAAAACCAAGAAAAGGTGCGACGAAAATGATGGTGTACAGCATCAATAAATAAAGATTTTTGTCGCACCTGTTTTCGAATGTCGCGACTTGAGGGCGTAATACCCCATTCAATTTCTTATGGAGCTTCTGGCTAAATTTTGGGTATACACAACCACTTTTTCCTTAAAAAACTAAAACCCAGCACTAGGCTAAGTCATTAATATTTATAGCTAAAAACCGAAGGCGTTTTAAAACGCGACACCTTCGGTTGCTGGAGAAAAAAGGCTCTCCGGAGAGAAAAACGGGCGGAAAACGCCCGATTGATGTCTGGGCGCGTCTTCGGTTTTCAGGCTAAACCCTTTTGAAACAACAGGGTTTTTCTAACCTGATGGTGGGGTGGAGAATTATTTTCTTTAGGAAAATGGTGCAGCGTTCGGACACAATCCTATAAAAATTCTCTACTGTAAGCAATTGTAATAGCTCTATTTTTTGAGGTCAATTTTTTACCCTTTTTTAGGAGGGTGTTTTTCGGTACGTCCTCGCTGGAAAAATGCCTTTTCGCATACAAGCCAGATCATCCAGCACAGGGCGCACCAGCCAAGCGCCAAAATCCAACTGCCGATCACATCGCTCGGCCAATGGACGCCCAGATACAAGCGGCTTATTCCTACCCAAAAGCTGATCAAAATGGCAATGCAGAAAGCCAGAAATTTCAGGGGGATCTTGATTTCAAAACGGCTGATAAGAAAGGCAATCGTCAAATACGTCACCGCGCCAGTTAAAGTATGTCCGCTTGGAAAGGTCGCGGAACTTACAAGCGTTTCATGAGCGAAAATACCGGGTCTCGGCAAATCAAAAAAATGCTTGAGCGCGTTATTAAGGATCGAACTTGTTATGACGGTCAAGGTCATGAATGCTGCCTTGCCATTTTGGCCTAGCAACAAAAAGGATAAAACGGCGGCGGAAGTCGCAAGTATTATGAGCGTGGTTCCGCCCAGGCTGGTTATATCGCGCATGATTTCGCTATAGCGGGCATAGCCCGGCTTATCAATTCTTCCATCAGAAATTGCGGTCATACCTGCAACGTCAAAATCACGTAATAAGCCCTGCACGTCGAGGAAGGCCAAGATCGAAAACAGCACGGCGGACAAAACAATGAGGGCAAGACAGATTTTGAAGTCCCTGAAAATCAGGAACCGCTTTTTATCGTATAGCCATTTCATTTCTCGAACACTCCAAGGTTTTTACCCCGGTAGCGGTGGGCGAAAATCATCTTGAGGTTTTTAATTTCCGGTTGGTCGTCCTTGAAACGCACGACCGCCCACCCGTCCGGGTGCGCTTCAAACCACGCCTCAAGTTGATCGGGCTGCAAGCTATCGACTGGCGTTTCATGGCGCGCCATAAAGCCTAATTCGCCGTGATAATTGCGGACAAAGGCCAGATCGCGGGTCGGCTGCGTTTTCACGATTTCCGCAACATGCTCAAGCGTGTACCGCTTGAAAAAGGTTTGCGCGGCGATCATTTGCCCGCCGACGAAAAGCAGCAGAACGGCGGCGAAAGCATTGATCAGCGTTCGCGTTTCAAGCCTTTGAAGGCAATAAGCCGCAAGCATAGCGACACCTGGCACCAGCGGAACAAGATAGTGCGGTTGCTTCCCGCTTATTAGGGAAAAGGCGATTACGACTGGCACGAGCCAGAAAGCAAGAAAGCGCAAACCCTCATGCCCTTTCAGGCCGGCCTTGGCATGGGACAGGCCACGCCAGAACGACGGAAAGAAAAGCCACGGCATGAAAATGACCGGGATTAGCGGCAAGTAAAACCAGAACGGGCGCACATGCGAGGCATTGAAATTCCCCGTTATCCGTCCGGCGGTCTGATTCCAGACCAACCAGAACGCAAAGTCGCTATCCGCCGCCTTCAGAACGGGAACCAGCCAGAACAAAACCGGCAGCGCGGAAACGGCAAGCGCGGCCAATATACCGCCGTACCATTGCGCGGGCCGGGAAAATTCTTTCATCCAGAACGGGGCCAGAAGCGCGACCGGCAAGACATAGAGATATGCCACCGGGCCTTTGGTCAAAACGCCCATGCCAAGGCACAGGCCCATGAGCAGCGCATAGCGCAAGCGGCGTTCCTGCCGAAAATAGTAAAGGCAAATCAGGGAAAGAAGCACGAAGGCGCACAGCATGAAATCAAACATGACCAGCGTGCCATAGATCATAAACGGAATGCCGCCTGCCATGATAAGCCGGACACGCTGGCGGTCTTGGATTTCAGGGAAAAGACGCACGGCGAGAAAGCCCGTCAGATAGACGCAGGCCATTGAGAACAGCACAATAGGGATAAGGCCCGCCCATCGGCTTATCCCGAACACCGACCATGAAAGATTTATGAGCCAGAATAGCAGCGGCGGCTTGTGGTGATACGGCTCAAAATTCACCGTCAAAGGCTGGAGCCAGCCTTGGCGCAAAAACATTTCCCACGCGACCGTCATATAGCGCGTTTCATCAATCGGCAGCAAAGGCCGGAACGCTATGGCGGTTAAAAAAAGGACGAGGATAACAAAAGGGAGCCACAGATTTTTGGCTATGGTAGAAAAATTCACTAGGCAGGTTCCTTGTACTTATTGAGCGACAGCGGTTTCCGCGTGTTTGCGCCGGATGAGGAAAAGATTGCGGGTATAAATCAAAAGGCCGGTGCTTTGACCCAAAATGAAAACCGGATCTTGGCGATAAATCGCATAGGCAAACAGGGCAATGCCGCCGCCGATGCTGAAATACCAGAAAGCATGCGGGATAATACTGGCCCCGGCCTTTTCAGACGCCAGCCATTGCACAAAGAAGCGCATGAAAAACATGCTTTGGCCGATAAAGCCTATAATGATCCAGAGCGTTTCAGGGGTGATATGTGTAGGCATGTTTTTTATCCTTAATTGAGGTCTTCATTGATTTCAGGGAAGGCGTAAGGCCGCTTTTGAAGCCACCAGACGCCCAAGAGATCGCTTACGCCGACAAGCGCACGGCTAAAGTTTCCGTACTTGGAAACGCCGTGTTGTCGGGGACGGTGCGAAACATCGACATGCACAAGATGGACGCCCTCGCGGATCATCAGCGCGGGCAGAAAGCGGTGCATGTGGTTAAAATAAGGAAGATTGATATAGTCCTTGCGCCGAAACATTTTCAAAGAACAGCCGGTGTCTTTCGTTCTGTCTTTGAGCAAGGCCGAGCGCAAACGGTTTGCGAAGCGCGAGGCAAGGCGGCGGGAGATGCTGTCATTACGCTTTTTGCGCTCCCCGACAATCATCAATTTCTCGCGGTGATTTTTGCTGCGCTCGTACAAATCATAAAGGCGCGCGATATCCGCGGGGTCGTTTTGGCCGTCGCCGTCAAGTGTAGCAATCAAGTTATTGCTGGCGGCTTTCACGCCCGCCCAAAGCGCGGCGGATTGCCCGCAGCGGCGATCATGGCGCAAGATACGCAAGGCGGAATATTTTGACTTTAGCGACCGCAACACTTCATAGGTGCCGTCCGTGCTGCCATCATCGACATAAATAATTTCGCTTATGGGGGTGGATTCAGCCGCACGGGAAATTTCCTCTATTAGCCCGGCGATATTTTCTTCCTCGTTCAGTACGGGAACGATAACAGAAATCATTTTGTATTGGCCCTTTCCTAGTAAATCGGAGGGCCAATACACCAAATGAAACTTAAGCCAGACTTAAGCGTACAATCGTAGGGGATTAAAGGGTTTTTCCTTGACTTTGGGGCGTTCCGGCCATGCGAAAATTGACATACAAATTCAATAGATAATTCCAAAGCCCGGTGAAAGCGGCCACCAGAACCCGCGACGCCAAATAGTGCCAGGCCAAAATATTGACGAATAGGTGCATCAAGCCGCTAACGATACAAAGCCCGCCCAAGGCGATCAAAATAAAGCCTATATATCCCGCAGCGAAGCTCCTGGCCGTACCCTGAAAAACATAATAGCGGCAGAAAAGATAATTGAGAGAAGTGGCAATCAGAAAGGCAACGGCAGCGGAAAGGACGACTTCAAACCCTAGAATATCCGTGAATGCATACAGGAAGATCAAATCTAGAGTAAAAGTCGTCCCTCCGGCCAAAGTATATTTTAGAAATCTGCTTTTTTGAAAAGCAATCATATCAATCGTTTTCGGTCATCATCTCGCCCGTAACAGCATTGACGGTAACTTCCGTTTCGCCTTTATCGCTGAGGAATTCCACAGAGAATGCAGGCGCGCCGTCTTCCGTTTCAAAATCCACGCCGGAAACTTTCATATCCGGGTGTGCAGCTTGCGCCTTTTGAATGGCCTCAACGGCGGTAATTTTGGCTTGCTGGAATTGCTGATATTCCGCCACGCCTTCCACGGCTTCTTTTCCGTCGTGATCCTCTGCATAGGCAAAGGCGGAGCCAAGTCCGATCAATGCCACCGCAGCCAGCAAAATATAATGTCTTGATTTCTTCATGGTAATTCTCCTTTAGGGTTAAGCTACTCTGCATAGCTTCCAACCTCAAACTTAAGGGAGACTTAAGCGCGTAAAACGCTTATGTTTGCTCATCAAAAATGACTTGGAATGTCGTGCCCTTGCCGCCGATTCCACTCGATATGGCGATATCCGCTTTATGCAGATCGGCAACGCTACGAACGATGGAAAGTCCGAGGCCCGACCCGGTTACGCCGGTTCCGGCCACGCGATAGAAACGGTCAAAAATCCGGTCGCGGGCATGCGCGGGTATGCCTATACCGTCATCGGCAACATCTAAGACAATTCCGCTTTTATCATGGCGCAACGTGATTTCAACATGGCCGTTTTCGTTTGTGTAGGTCACGGCGTTTGTAATCAGGTTGCCGATCATCACCGCCAGTTTTACGCCGTTCCCTTCAATGAAAGGCCGGGCAAAAATTTTAGGGACGATGGTAATATTTTTCGCTTGCGCTAAAGGCGCGGCCTGCTCGACGCATTCCTCAATGATATGAGCCAAATCAACATTGGTAAAAGCAACCTCGATATTTTCCGGCTCTTGGCGCGCCAATTCGAGCAATTGCTGTGCAAGGTGAGTGCTTCGCAAAACGCCCTTTTCCAAGGTAAACAAGGCGGCTTGCTTTTCTTCCTCTTCGTCGGCGCGCTTCAATATATCAAGCTGCAACCGAACAGCGGTTAAAGGCGTCCGCAATTCATGGGCCGCGTCGGCGGTGAAACGCCTTTGCGCTTCCAACGCCTTTTTAAGGCGCGATAAAAGGTCATTCAATTCATTGACAAGCACCGTGATTTCTACCGGTACCCTGTCATTCGGCAAAGGCTCCAAAAATGATGAATTCCGGTTTCTAATCAGGGTAGAAATATCGCGTAAAGGTTTCAGGCCATAACCGATCATGAGCCAGATTAACCCGGCCAGAATAGGAAATTGGATCGCAATAGGAATAAGAAGAAACCCGTAAATTTCGAGAACAACCGTATGCCGTTCCTTCAAATCCTGGGCTAACTGGACGGTAATATCGCCGTGGGTTTTGCTATAGAAACGCCATGTGCTGTCACTAAACTGAACCCGGCCTTTCCCATCTTTATTTTGAAAAGGAAAATTGACGTAAGGGTGCGAAGAATACTCAAGCTTTCCATTATTCCATACTTGGGTTAGATATTCCTCCTCGCCGCGCAGTTTATGGTCAATTTCAATATCATCAACTTTGGTACTGGCGGTCGGGCCAGTTGCTAAGATGGTATGCGCGACCAGTTTTAAATTTTCATCATAAAACTCATCCATTTCTTCGCGCACGCAAAAATAAGTAATGACAGCAAGCAAAGCCGTTATCACAAAAATAACAAGGAGAATCGAACTGATAAGTTTCCTGCGAATTGAAATCATTGCTGTTCGCCTAATGTATAGCCGACATTGCGGATATTCTTGATAATGCTGTTACCCAGCTTTTTACGGATTTGATGAATATGAACCTCAACGGCATTACTGGCGACTTCCTCATTCCAGCCGTACAGGCTTTCCTCAAGCTGGCTTTTCGATAAAATGGCGGTTGGAGTTTTTATTAATGTCTGAAGAAGCAAAAATTCTTTTGCCGACAGGGAAGTTTTCTCTTCGTTTATAAAGACTTCATGTGTTTTCGGATTCAAAGAAAGTTTTCCGTGACGTAAAAGGCCATTTTCATTCCCGGCTTGTCCCATGCGGCGGCGCGCAATGCTCCGAATGCGGGCCTCCAATTCCTCCAGAGCAAAGGGTTTTAAAAGATAATCGTCTGCGCCAGTATCAAAGCCTTTGATTTTATCTGAAAGGGCATCGCGTGCAGTTAATATCAAGACAGCAATATCATTCCCTTTCTTTCTCAGACGTTCCAAAACATCGAGGCCAGATTTTCCGGGTAAGCCAAGATCCAAAATAACAAGATCGTAGATTTCATCTTGCAAAGCGATATCGGCGGTTTCACCGTCTTTTACCCAATTGACAATAAGACCGCTTTTTCGCAATGCCTTTTGCAATCCTTCACCAATCATTATATCGTCTTCAACGAGAAGCACGCGCATGGCATAGCTCCCTACTGAAAACATATAAATTATTCATTAACTTTTGGGCCAGTCTGCCCTTTGTGCATTCTGTGTTCATTCAAAGCCTTATTAATGGGTGATCCATCCTTCCAAATTGTGTCCCTTGGCGCATAAATATCATCGTGTGTTTCCGTACGATCTAAGCCCGAAGGATATTTTTCTGTAGGATTTTCAGCGCAGGCGCCTAGAAAGGCAACCATTACCAACATCAAAACTTTGGAAGGCACATAAATCTTATTCATAAATCCTCCTTAGATTATAGAATGTTAAAGTATAAAAGAGCAATCAGTACGAAGCCTGCGCCGATCCGGTAATAGCCAAAAGGTTTAAAGCCATACCGGCCTACAAAAGCAATTAAAGCATTGACGACAAGTAAGGCGGATATAAAGGCGGCAACCGTGCCTATGGCGAAAATCGGCACATCTGTCATGTCGAGATTATGCCTATTCTTAAACAAGTCATATGTTGCGGCTCCGAAAATGGTCGGAATCGCCAAAAAGAAAGAAAACTCGGCGGCAGCTTTTCTCTCAACGCCTAAAAATTCTGCGCCGACTATAGATGCCCCGGCGCGCGAT
This sequence comes from uncultured Micavibrio sp., assembly GCA_964539025.1. Classification (GTDB taxonomy): domain Bacteria; phylum Pseudomonadota; class Alphaproteobacteria; order Micavibrionales; family Micavibrionaceae; genus Micavibrio_A. The sequence continues at coordinate 125,323 of CAZIFA010000001.1, read as the reverse complement.
ACACCCGGTATCAGAGCCACAACTTGGCAAAGGCCGATTCCGATGGCGGTTTTAAAAGGGATGGAATCTATATCTTCAAAACGCGGTTTTGATGCTGCGCGTTCAATAACCAGCAGAATAATCCCGCCGACAATCAAGCTCACAGCGACGACCCAAGGCGAAAATAGAACTTCCTTAATTTGGCTGTGGAATAAAACCCCTGCAATGGCCGCAGGAAGGAAAGCAAGAATAATTTTCAACGCCATAGCACGTTCATTATGGTCGGTAAAAAAACCCATTGCTAACTTAAAGACGCGTTCCCTTCTGGCCCAAACAATTGCCAATATTGCGCCAATCTGAATAAAAATATCAAATACATCTTTATTCTGACTTACACGGTCTAGGAAAGCTTCGGCAACAATAAGATGGCCAGTAGATGAAACGGGTATGAATTCCGTAAGTCCTTCAATCGCTCCCAAAAGGGCCGCATCTATAAATTCCTGCATTTTTTCTCAAGCTCCTGCGCGGCTATTCAAGGGAGTGATGCAGAACTAATCTTAAGGGAAACTTAAAGGCTAATATTTTGGCCTTAATGTTTCGCTTATCATTGCTTAATTAATCAATGGGCGTTAGGAAAATGACGGTTACGCCCCTTGCGTGTTTCGAATGGTAGGATGCACACACCTAAATTCTTCGCCTCACACACATTCTCGTATGCCTTAAGTCTCGCTTAATTTTCGGATATCACGCTTAATCTGGATATTAATTTTGAGGCCATCATGCAAAACAGCAATTTAAACCTATTAAATAGTACATTGAGTAAAGTTCCTGAAGTTACGTTAGGCTTTTGGATTGTAAAAATCCTGGCAACCACTCTCGGTGAAACGGGTGGTGATGCCGTCTCAATGTCAATGGGTTTGGGGTATCTTGCTGGTACAGCTATTTTCGCAGTGATATTCCTTGCTGCGGTTACGGCTCAAATTAAAGCTCAAAAATTCCATCCCTTTCTTTATTGGGGAACGATTATTGCCACCACAACCGTTGGAACCACGCTTGCGGATTTTGCTACCCGTTCTCTTGGCATAGGATATACAGGCGGATCGCTGCTTTTATTAACGCTCCTCTTAGGTTCATTTTTTGTCTGGAACCGCACTATGGGCCGAATTTCTGTAAGCGATGTAACAAACCCGAAAGCGGAAATGTTTTACTGGGTAACGATTATGTTCTCTCAGACATTAGGAACCGCGTTAGGGGATTGGACAGCCGATACGGCATCACTTGGATATGTAGGCGCGGCAGGTATTTTCGGCTCCTTGCTGCCGATTATTGCTTTGGCTTACTATAAAACCGGCATTTCCCGCACATTCCTTTTTTGGTCGGCTTTTATTCTGACCCGTCCTTTAGGCGCTGTTATCGGAGATTTTCTTGATAAGCCAGTCGATCATGGCGGACTAGAATTAAGCCGCTACACAGCCTCCGGCGTTTTGCTGATAGCAATTATTGCTTGCATCTTCTTATTTAAACAAAGAGCAGGAAAAGCTCATTGATAATAATTTATCTGTGAGCTTCATAGTGTCCTGCTTTTTTGGACCCCACAAACTTTATCAGCTTTTTGGCCGTCAGACCTGCCACGTCGCGCTTGGCCGTCCGCAAAGTCACGTCCCATGTCAGGGCAATCGCATCAACTTTCGGCTTCTGACCACCCTGTAAGCAGCCCAGGAACCACAGCTGCCGTTGGTTCAATTCCGCAGCGGTTTCGATGGTGACAGCCACATTTATAGTGACAAGTCTGTCACTATAAATCGCGTCCTTAGAGATGATTTTCCTAACTTTCATCGAATAATCATGTCCATTCCCATGCTGCCGATAAAACTCCCACACTGTTTTATGGCCTGTCAGGACAAGAAACGTCTCTATGACCACAGGCGTATGTTTTGCCAGCGTGACCAGGTGATTAAAATTCGGGGCATTGACCCCTTCATACCAGTTTCGGATCGCCCGTGGATGCGCGCCCGTTTGACGACCGATTACCTTCACAGCGGAATGCACTTCTTGATAGTGGCTCCGCAGTGCCTTTGAAAAAAACTCAACAACGTTTTGATCACCGTCAATTGCCGTCTTTATCGGAAAAAGTCGGTCGTTCTTAAAAAAGGACATTCACACTCCCCCTGGTTAATATCCGCACCGTATTCCGGCTGGCAGCAGCGGCAGACTGGGAGCTTTTAATTTTTTACAGTTACGAAGAACGATGGGCGGAACAGTTCCCTTTGAAAATCAGAAGACAGAAACGGCAGCTTTGCGACGGGCGGCCATGTATGTCCGCATGTCGACCGACCATCAGAAATATTCAACTGAGAACCAAGAACACGCAATCCGCGAATACGCTACCCGCCGAAACATTCAGATCATTGAAATATTCGCTGACGAAGGTAAAAGCGGCCTTAAGATGGAAGGCCGCGATGCCCTTAAGCGACTACAGGCGTCTATTCATTGAATTACACGCAAGCCATGCTGGCCGCCACGCCAAAGGAACAGCTGGTCGATCCAGAGAAGCCAAAGAAGATCCGCGGGCTTGATGATGAACAGATGGCGCGCATGGAAAGTGAGATGTCCGGCCTCCAGCGCGAGTACCGCCTGATCGAAGAAAGCTACGGCAGTGATCTTTTGAACCTGACGCTGGCGAAAAGCTACCTGACCACCCTGCTGGGGAATGCCAAGGTCGTCCGCTATCTGGCGCAAAACCACGCCGAGATGCTGAAACAATTCCAAAAAGTCGCCGAATTGAAGACCCTGGGCGGCAAAGATATTGCTGCTTAAACGCCAAAACTCTCCCGAAAACCCCTCCATACCCATTCTTCGCTTGCGAAAAACAAGCGAATTTAATATGGTTTTTCAATATATTAATAAGAAAACGGCGGCAGCTAATTTGTTTTATGTATAAAATTGCCCGCAATGGCACTCTTACCCGTTTAAATAGCTGGCTAAAATTGCTTATATGAAAGCACTTAAAAATCGAAGGTACTGCCACCGTGATTATTTATGGTAATAATTTAATTGTGAATTGGGGATGCGGAGATTTTCGGAAATTTTACGATTGGGTGGAGAAAACCTGCCTGCTGAGGCTGGGTGGGCCGATTTCCTTTTTGATCTAGGCGGCCAATTCGCATCTCTGGAAGCGCAGGCAAAGAACGCCACGGCCCTTTTGGTGGTCCCCGTTGTCGACATGGCCGCGCCATTAATCGCCCTCGGATACTTGCACTCTAAATTTAACCGCCAAACTCATGATGCTTTGAGCATCGATTTCTTTAAGACGCTGCCAGAAGGTAGCAGCCTGATATACAGATCAAAAGATGGCCCCCAGCATGCGGTCTTTGCAGGCGTAAGAAAAATCTCTGATAGAACCGCAAAGCCTGGACGCGAAATTGAATGTGTGGCTGTCAGATTTCAAAGCCACAAAAAAGGCAGCGGTGCAAGCCTGCTTCTTCCCGATCAGCTGGATAAAATTACCGTTGTGTCGTCTGACCAAGAACTTTCCGAGCGTGATCTTGGCAAGGATGCTGTGGGCATGAATCGGTTTGCCCGTTCTGTCTTTGGCCCTGCCACCGATATGTCTGCTGTTTTAAACAGCGTTTGGATTATTGGTAAGTTCGCAGAAATGCAATGGGAGCTGACGGGCGTACCTTTATTGTCGAACGGCAAAACCGGCACCTTTAACGATCTCATGCAGGTCGATCAGTTTATAAATGTGCGGGAGCCTTCCTTTGCCCGCCTAGTTTCATGTTTTAAATCTGACTTGGATTACCAGGATATAACTGATGCAGCCCAGCTGACCCTATTTAGGGAGTCTGCAAGCTACTTAAAGCATCGGCATAATTACAACCACGGCAGCAAAATTCTTTTAATGGATTTTGCTGATCGAGATTTGGACGTGGTGATCGAAAGTTATAATCAACGTTATTATGAACGCGCCGAAGATTTGAGTTTTGATTTAACGAATAGCATCGGGAATACGATGTTTTCTGCGTATCTGGAGGCCGCGTAGAATGGAAATCACAGATATTTCCAATCGCTACGAATATATAAAAAACAGGAACATCAACTGTTTCCTGGTTAACCACGACCTTTTGTTTAAATTTTTCAATCAGAAGATTGCAATCGATCCTGTTTTGCGCGAAGCCAGCAGCCACGATAAATACGTCTTATCGCTAAAGGTTTTATTGAACTATCTCGCTTTTGAATACGCCAACTGCCCCCTTTTTCTGGACTCTGATTTTTATTACCGCGACAGCCGTCTGGAAAAGATCAGAAGCCACATCAGAATGTGCCAGCAATCTTACGTCTCAATAGCTGATCAGCTGGACGGCATCCTGAAAACTTTGGAAGAGCTGAAACAGTGTGGCGACAATCCGCTGCTGGAAAATATTGAAAAAAACATTGGCTACAACGATGCCGCGCTAATGTTAATCAATCCTGACCACAGTCAGGCAGTCCTTGAAATGTGCGAAGATTTCGGGATCGGCATTAAAGTATCCTCCCCCAACACATCAGGCTTAATCCCGTCACAAAAAGGCATTTTCTGCGGCTGCGCTAAATTCTTTCCAGCGCACACATTCTGGTCACCGGAGTTCCAAGAATTAAATTTAGTCCGCTTTGCCTGGTTCTACGATCACATCCGCAGCTATCCGCAGATTCATGGTCAAGCCATTACCAGCAGCCCACCCGCACTGATCATTCAAAAGAAAGATGCGGTGCCGGTTCAGCAAGTCGAACAGCCCATAGAGCTTAATGATCCGGCCAAAGACTTCGATATTAGCATGTTAAGCCGATATCGAAGCAAAGACCATGAACAGGGATCATTCGATAACGTAGAAGCAAAAGTCGTTGTATTGCGTGGCGGAAAATTCGTCTTCCTGCCTGCCGATGATGATTATAAACACCATTGCATGACAAATCTGGATGCGCTCGACCGTGGCGTTCCAGCCGTGAAGAAAATACCAATATCTGAATTCAATGAATATACAGCGGTGTTGCTCAGGGAAAGAGAAAGAGGCGATTATCTTACCGACATTGCCAATACAATATTGGGAAGTCGCGCAGACCTTTTCCGCACTCATCAGCAGCAATGGAAAAATGCGCTTAGAGAAAGAATAAACTCCGTAGGGATCACTGATCTTTCAAAGGAACTGGCGCGCGCCGGTTGCAAAACAGCTGCGTCCTACCAAAACTTACGAAATTGGGCATCAGCGCGATTTATCCGTCCACATGATAATGACGACTTTGTATGCCTTCTAAAATTTCTGGGCTTAGAAAATGAAACTCCAACCCTAATTAAAAGCATGGGAAGGATACGCGCTGCCCACAGAGCTGCGGGACACCGAATAAGCCAACAACTGAGGCAATTGGCGCAGAACGATAATAATTTAAAAGGAATTTTGACCGACGGGTACCGCCTCTACCGGACAGAAGGCGGCGGGAAACTTGGCGTTTATATTTTTGACCGCGTCTTGGATGAAAAAATCTCGGTTTCTTACGCTGACACAGGCGGAGTGAAGAATCTGGAGGCGGTCTATGGCTAGGATGATACCGCCTGCGTTCACGTCACACACGGTTAGCAAAGGTGAAATTGACATCTTTCATGCTTTGAAGGACGCGCCGCAGACAAAAGATTGGACGGTCTTGCATTCTTTGGATATCGCAAAGCACGTTTCACAGGTAAGCGGTGAAGCTGATTTTGTTATTTTTGTTCCCAATCTGGGTGTGCTTTGCCTAGAAGTAAAAGCCTGTCACAGCCTGTCCAGAGGCGATGGCGCCTGGTATTACGGCAGTGATCCTGTGCCAGATTATCGCGGTCCTTTTAAACAGGCCGAAGGTGCAAAACATTCGATCTTTAATTTCTTGAGGGATCAGATCGGATCCAATATCGATGCGCCTTTTTTGTCGGCGGTCGCATTCACGCATGTCAATTTTCAAGATAAGTCGCCAGAATGGCATGCTTGGCAGGTCATTGATAAAGCAAAGATTGATCGTGATGGCATTCCTTTGTGCATCATTAATGCATTAAAGTCGGGCCGGAAACATCTGGAATCGGCTGGCATGGCCGGATGGCTAAAGAAATCCCCGACAGCGCCGGAAATCAGCACGATCAATAAGCTGGTAAAACTTCTGCGTCCTGAGTTTGAATATTTTGAAAGCCCTGTTTCAAGAAAGGCGCGCGCCGTAGCAGAAACAAAGAAATTCACCGAAGAGCAATTTGATGCCCTTGATCTTGCCGAAGTAAACGACCGCATCGTTTACAACGGACCTGCCGGAACAGGAAAAACATTTTTAGCTATAGAAACTGCGCGGCGGGAAGCATCGTTAGATAAGAAAATTTTGTTTCTTTGCTACAACGAAATGCTTGCACAGTATTTGAAGGAGCAAGTCCGTCCGCTTAATCCTGCTGTTTATTGCAGCACCGTAAGCGCCTTCATGCTTAAGGTCGCAGGTGTCGCAGCGAAAGACACTAATGATTTCTGGGACAAAGAGCTTCCACAGCTGGCAAAAGAACGCCTGACGGAAGCCGATCAATTTGATGTTCTGATCCTCGATGAGGCACAGGATTTTATGAGCCTTGAAACGGTCGACTTTTTGGACAGCGCCGTGCGGAATGGCCTTAAAAAAGGGTACATCCGTTTGTTCGGAGATTTTGATGCCCAATCGGTTCAAAAGGCCGAGATAAAGCTGGCCGAATTAAAAGATGGCTGGATCCCAGATATGGTGATCTTTCCATTAAGTAAAAATTGCAGAAACACGCCGCGTGTCGCAGATCTTGGCAGCGGTTTCACAAACGGCCTTGTAAAATACCGCAGCGTACTCCGTGCAGACGACAGAGTAACGCCCGCGATATTGGCTTATGGCGCGGCAAAAGAACAAACCGATCTTTTGATGACAACTCTTGGCGACTACAAAAAATACGGAATAGAACTGGAGGAAACCGCCATTCTATCCTGCAAGACCAAAGGAAGCGCAGCACAAGACATAATTTCTATGTTTTCAAACAATCCTGCCAAAGCCCTGAGCGAGGAGCAGCTGGAAAGTGGCTTGGTCTGCACAACAATCAGAAAATTTAAAGGACTGGAACGCTACGGAATCATCGTGACTGATATCGACAATTCCGACCAGGAAAGCATGGCCGAATTGCTATATATAGCTTCCACGAGGGCAATTGGTCGGCTAACATTGCTCGTGCAAAAAGATATTATTAACAATTTAACGATTAAGGCTTACCCCGATGCTGCCTGAAATTATTCCAGCGGACAGCACTCCCGAACCCAGCAACTATGCGGAAGCGCGAGACAGCCTTGTCAAAACTATTCGCCTTGAGCTGGTCGGCCCTGATAACAGCACTGATGGTGAAGATCTGGTCCGCGAAACGATTCTAAGCGAAAGCCCCCTGCAAAGATATAAAATCGGAGTTTTGTATCCTAAAACAACGGGAGGCCAGGAAGCCGAAGAACTGGAAAAAGAAGCAGCATCCACAGCCGAACTGCCTCAAGAGAATGAAGAAGCTTCTAAAGCCCTTTCAAAAAATGCCGAAGAAGCTCTGGAAAAAATTCAAGCCCGTGAAATTCGTGAAGATCTACCGGAAGAAGAGTCGATTTCTGATCTGGCTTATTCAGGAATACAACGGCCTGCAAGCGTGGCCATTAGTTTCTTCATTCCCAAAAGCGCAAATAAAGCATCCCATCTGAAATTTTCTTTGTCCGGCGGCACCTACGATAGCGGGGAAGCTCCGTATTCATGGGTTCGGGAGCCGATCTCCCTTGAGGCACAAAAAACGATTGAAGAATTGTTTTCAAAACAAGGTTCCGTTCTTCTTGAAAGCACTGGCCATGCAGCTGCTTTAAATATCAAATTGAAAGTGTTTGTCCGCGAACATCGCGGTAAAGGCATAGTCGTCACCTACAGCGCGATAAACGAAACGCCAGCCAGCATTGATGGAGAACGGCTATCAAATGACAGACGCTCTGCCTTCCAGGTGCAGTTAAAAGCTGAATTCCTTACGAAGGACGGCCAGGAAGAATTCGGAATTTCCGCTTATCCTAAGCCAGAAAACCGCGAAAACGACTTGGAAGAACAATCCTTAGATCTTTTATATCGTGACGCTGAAACATATGCTGTGGGTCATGGCTGTGCTGCCGCATGGCCTACAAAGTCCCGCGATAGCTTCGTCACAAAGATCTGGAGTACGCCGTTTCCTGAATATGAAATTCACAGCATTACTCCCGTTCTGAAAAGAGAGGACGGCAGCCGCATTGAAATCAGCATGGCGGCTCTTGCGGGTCTCGATCCGCAGAAAGGCGGCTTTGCGGCCATTGATGAATTAATTGAACGTTACGATGCATGGATAAAATCAAAACGGCAGGAAGCTGCCAAGCTTCATCAAAACTTCCGCCCTGCCGCAGACAAGAATCTTGACCTGTGCGAAGAATCCTTGGCCCGCATGAAACAAGGCCGCAAATTCTTACAAGAAGATAAAAAGGCACAGCTGGCGTTCGAACTTGCAAATAAAGCCATTCTGATTCAGCAAAAGCGCGGATCCGATAAAAGGCGTGACTTGATTATAGATGAGGAAAAGCTGCGTATATCGTTCTCGCGGCCATTCGAAGATACGGATTCAATTTTAAAGCGCGACATTCCTTATAAAGGGAAATGGCGCCCGTTTCAGATCGCCTTTTTATTGCTGGCACTGAAATCTTCTGCGCTAGGAGAAGCACCGGACCGTGACATTGTCGATCTTATCTGGTTCCCCACCGGCGGCGGCAAGACCGAAGCATATTTTGGATTGGCCGCATTCTCAATTTTTTACCGCCGCTTGGCCGATCCAGAAGATTCAGGCGTTTCAGCTTTGATGCGTTACACGCTGCGTCTTTTGACCGCTGACCAATTTGAAAGGGCATCAGGGCTTATATGCGCGTTAGAACATATAAGACGGGAAGATCCTGAAAGCCTGGGCGCGCAGCCATTCAGCATTGGCATCTGGTTGGGTCAATCCACCACTCCAAATTCCAGAGAAGAAGCGCGGAAAAATTTAAGGGAATTAAAAGCGCAAGGTATTAAAGCCGGAAACAAATTCCTGGTTACTAAATGCCCTTGGTGTTCTGCACAGATCGGTCCTGTTCGCGTGGGCCGCAAAACGGAGGTTCGCGGATACGAGCAGGAAGGCAACAGAGTTAAAATTCATTGCTCAGATCAACAATGTGATTTCAGTGATGAGCTTCCAATCTATGTTGTTGACGAAGATATTTATGAATCCAAGCCCACCCTTATCATTGGGACAGTCGATAAATTTGCACAAGTGGCATGGGATGAACGCTGTCGGAGTATTTTTGGCCTCGATGAAAATGGGCAACGAGACGTATCGCCACCTGGCTTAATCATACAAGATGAGCTTCACCTTATATCTGGCCCATTGGGGTCGATGGTCGGGCTTTACGAAACGATTATCGAAGAGTTCTGTACGGATCACCGTACCGGAAAATCTGTAAAGCCAAAGATCGTTTGCTCCACGGCGACAATCAGACGCTTTGAATCCCAGATCAAAGCCCTTTATGCACGTCCAAGCGCAAAGCTGTTCCCTGCTTCCGGTATCGAGGCCAGCGATTCATTCTTCTCGAAATGGCAGTCGCATAGCGAGGAAAGAGGCAGAAAATATATCGGGATTTTCGCTCCTGGTGAATCAATCCAGACAATGCAGGTCCGCACAATGGCAATCGCCTTGCAGGGTGCGCTTTATTTGCCGAAGGCTTTGCGGGATCCTTACTGGACATTGCTTTCCTTCTTTAACAGCTTGCGAGAGCTGGGAAACACTATCACCCTGTTCCAATCGGACATTCTCACCAGATTGAATATTTTCCGTCGCCGCGAAGGACTGACCGAATTAAGATGGCTGAACAATATTCTGGAACTTACAAGCCGCTTGAAAAATGACGAAATTGATGCTGTCAGAGGCGATTTAAAAGTCGTATATCCGCCAGAAGAAAAATACAGCGACGTAATTGATGTATGCCTCGCATCGAACATTATTGAAGTCGGCGTGGACATTCCCAGACTTTCGTTAATGACGATAGTGGGTCAGCCTAAGACGACCGCGCAATACATTCAGGTTTCTGGCCGCGTAGGAAGAACACCTGACAAACCAGGTCTCATTTTAACAATCTATGGCGCATCAAAACCACGCGACCGTTCGCATTTTGAAAAATTTACGACTTATCACCAAAAGCTGTACGCCCAGGTGGAACCCACTAGCGTTACTCCTTTCAGTGGGCCTGCTTTAGAACGCGCCTTGCATGCCTTAATCGTGAGCTATCTTCGTCAAACCTTGCCGGAAAGCCGATTAGCAAGTTCGTGGCCGATGCCTGATGCGGAAATTGCATACGCCATCAAAATCATTAAAAACCGTGTTGCTGCTATATACAGCGATTTAGACGATCAAAAATATGTTCTTGCAGACGTGGAGGAACACATCGACCGCTTCCTTACATCATGGAAGATCAATCAAACCTTTATGTGGGAAACAAAAGAAGGGCAAGACGGCCTGATTTACCGCGCAGGCGCTTATGTGACGCAAGCCGTGGCAAACCGTTCGTTCAAAACGCCGCAATCCATGCGAAACGTCGATCTTGAGTGCAAAGGGATGATTGCCTATCCCCTGCAAAGGAAGCCAGAAGAATGAAAACACAAACAAGCATAAGACAGGGACAGCTGATCAGTCCGTTTGGGACAGGCGCGCTGCATGTGTCAAGCGATGGGATCTCATTAATTACGACCGGCCTTGATTTTTGGTTTCAGCCTGAGTGCGCTGATAAAGAAGAAACCTTGTATCCGCCAGAATTTAAAATCTTGGAGCCACGGCTACAGAAAATTCTAAACGTCGATTTCTTTTATGCTCCGCCAGATTACCGCCGATGGGAACGCTACGAAGAAAATCAAATTAATAAAGGCGTAAAAATTCCGTTTCTGCGCTTCCCAGCAAGCTATTTCTGCCAAAAATGTCATTACATTCAAAAGCTGCTGCCTACACAAAAAGACGACAAGCCCTCTTGCCGTAAATGCGGTAAACAAAAACTGGTTCCTGTTCCGTTTGTCGTTATCTGCGATCACGGCCACGCGCAAGAATTTCCGTGGAATGAATGGGTACATAAATCCCTTGTCCCTGCATGTAACGGAGAAAATCTTTATTTCAAAGACACGGGAACACCTGGGCTTGCCGGTTTGAAAATCGAATGTAAAGATTGCAACTTAGAAAGAACACTTGTCGGCGTCACCAGCGCCAACAGCGCCGAAGATACTTTCCTAACCAACGGCCTAGCGGACACAGGGGAACCTTACCTCTGCAAGGGAAGAAAACCCTGGCTGTTTAATTCAAAGGATATAGCATGCGCCCGTCCTGTTAGAGCTTCTCTTCGCGGTGCCAGCAATCTTTATTTCCCGATCATCAAGTCGGCCATACATATACCTCTGCACGGCATCCCCAAAAAATTGCAGCAGCTGTTTGAAAACGATCTGGCACTAACTTCTATTCTTGACCTTACGCCAGATGTGTCGATTGATAAGCTGAAAGCGCATCCTAACTTTCATGCGCTGAAAGAATTTTCTAATGATGAGATCGCCAAAGCTATACAAATTTATTTATTGGATAAGCAAAAGCAAAGCGAAGCGAAGGTTACAGGAAAGCGGCTGTCAGAAATTCAGCATGAACTTAGGATCGAAGAATACGGCGTGATTTCGCAAAAGTGCAATGCTGAGGATCTACAGGTCAAGCCGATAGCTGCTGATAAGTATGGAAAAATAATTTCTAAATATTTTGACTCTGTATGCCTGGTCGAACGGCTTCGGGAAACAAGGGCTTTAACAGGATTCACGCGAGTATTTCCTGATACCGACATGCAGCCAGAAGAAATGCAGCGGCTAATGTGGGATGTTATGCCGCCAAAGGGTGAACGATGGTTGCCTGCCAATATCATTTATGGAGAGGGTATATTCCTTCTTTTCAATAAAGAAAAAATAAGGGCGTGGGAGCAAAACCCGCATGTAATTGCCCGCGCCAGAAATTTGCGGCTGAACTATTCAAAGGCTCAGGAACAAAGAAAGCTGCCGCCAAAAGATGAACTTTCACCACGGTTTGTCTTGATACACACGGTGGCCCATCTGCTAATCAGCCAAATGACGTACGAAGCTGGCTACAGCACGGCATCTTTACGGGAACGGCTGTACGTTTCGGAAGGCGATGACGACATGCATGGGCTGCTTATCTACACAGCTGCCGGTGACTCTGACGGCACTATGGGCGGCCTTGTGCGCCTTGGCGAACCAGGACAGCTCGAAAGCACCCTTGAACAAGCTATAGAAAATGCCCGTTGGTGTTCAACAGATCCTGTTTGCATGGAGATGGGTGATCAAGGTGGGCAAGGACCGGATAACTGCAATCTGGCAGTCTGTCACAACTGCGGCCTTCTGCCTGAAACGGCATGCGAAGAATTTAACCGTTTCTTGGACCGCGGGCTTGTGATCGGAACAGAAAAACAGCCGGGGATGGGTTTCTTTAATCAAGAAACTTAATGATCTTTTTTTTGATGGCGCTAAGGTCTTTTATTTGGCATTCCCAAATAACCAGAACATCCCAGCCGCTTGCTTTAAGATTTTTAAGATGCTCCTTGTCACGCTGCTGCGTCCTCTGGAGTTTAGGAAGCCAAAAATCCTGATTGGATTTTGGAATGCGCGAAATCAAACAGCTGTTCGCTGTATGCTGATGCCAAAAACAGCCGTTTACAAAAATCACTTTTTTCCGGCTGGCAAAAACTAGGTCCGGCTTTCCAGGCAAACCTTTTCCATGAAGTCTGTAACGATAGCCAAGCGAATGAACAAGCTTCCTGACAGCCATTTCAGGCTTCATATCCTTGCTGCGGATCTTCCGCATATTTTCGCTTCGGCGCTCTTTGGTCAGCTTGTCAGCCATTTGGCATTAGCCAGAACGGCGCATGAGCTTTTTAGGGGCGGGTTTTTTGGCCAATTTCTCAAGAAACGATATATAGCTGGAAATACTGTGCGCGATTCCTTTGGCCATTAAAAATGGAACGCCGTTCCCGATGGTCTTAAACATGCTGGATAACGGCATTTTAGGCGGGAGTTCAAATTCCTTCGGCATGGACTGAATTGCAAGCGCCTCAGCAGCTGACAAACGTCTTTCCTTGTAAGGGTGTAAATGAACTTCATTGTTGCCGTAGGCTGCTGTGGGCGAATAGCGCCACCTGTGCAGCCGCTTAAACGACTTACCGTTCACACAGCCTTCTTCTATCGTGGAAAACCTTTTATTGCCCTTTGTCGGCAAAAAATGGTGTTCGCAATTAGGATGGGTGTCGGTCTTATTTTTTCTAAACCAATGCTCGACCGTAAGCTCGCCTGGAATGCTTCTCGGCTTGGCCAGCTTGCCATTGCGCGAAAAACGCGACGTTGTTGGCCATTTATGTTCTGAAATTTTGTTGAGTTTATGCTTGGCGTATTTGCGCGGTTTGAAAGACTTCAATTCCGAATATCGGACATAGTGTTCTGTATCCGATGGCGGCACTCTTAAATCTGAACCAGCCAATTCCTTTTTTATTCCGAAAACAATAACCCTGTCGCGGTATTGAGGAACGCCGAATTCCAAAGAATTTATAATTTCATAGCAAACTGCATACCCAGCTTTTCGAATATCGTTAAGCAACTCGTCGAAAAATTCCCTGTGCTTTTTCGTATAGAAAAGCCCTTTGACATTCTCAAACAAAAACCAATCCGGCTTCTGTTTAATGATCAAATCGTAATAAACGCGGGTCAGTCTGCCATTCTCGCCTTCAAAACCTTTATGCTTGCCACCCAGAGAGAAGTCAGGACATGGAGGCCCGCCTATGAATCCAACATACGAGCCATCGCTGCGCGCCTCTTCAACATGCCTTGTCAGCCTTGCAGCGGATAATTCCGCCTCAACAAAATCTTCAATGTTCATGGCAGAAAATCCGAAATGCGGCTTTTCTGATTTTAGAATTTTGCGGGAGTGTTTGTATGCGTCGAGGAAAGGCTGGTGGTTTTCATTGACAAAAACAATTTCAAATCCTTTTTTCTCAAATCCGAGATCTAAAAATCCACATCCAGAAAAAAATGAAAATACCTTGTTTTTTGTCATATCGCTGTCTTAAATCTTAATTTCCTTAAAGAAGCACATTACGATACTTCTGGGTGAAGGCAACGGGTTTCAGTGGAGATTCAATAAGATACCCAACGAAAATTTTACCAATATTTTGAAGTAATTGCCACCGGCATCATTCCACAGCTGAAGAAAAATGCCGCAACAGGGCTGAAGCCGGCACAATACAAGGATTTTTTCCCCTACTGCCGGAGCGAATCTCGGACGCTTTCCAGCTTCGATTTGCAATCTGCATGCGCGAACCACAGCCGAACCGTCCAGGCAGCAACGTCCTTTTGCGTGGCAGCTGGGTCGGGCTGCGGGGGCGCGTCAGCGCACGACAGCAGGCTTTGAGGCACGGCGGGCTTTATCACCGTCACTGGCGGTGTTGGCCCCGTACAGGCCGTTAATAGCGTCGCGCAGCACAGGAGCCACAATACCGTTCTTTTCATCGCTTACTCCTTGGATTTGTCCTAACAGGCGTTCAAGATTTTGGGCGCGGTCTGTCTGCCGACCGCTTTCAGCTTCCAGCGCACCGATCTTCGCCGCTGTGTCGGCTTGCAAGGCCGTCAGTGCGGTTTGATAGGACGCCAGACTGGCGCGCGCCGTGTCACGCTCTTCTTTCAGGATTTTGATTTTGTGATCCTGCCAGGCCAGTAAGCCCGCAACGATCAGCACCAGATTGTGAAAGGCAGCACCTTAAATCATGACAACAGCATGATTAAAGCTGTGGTGCGCGGCTTTGAAATTCTCGACAAGCTGGATAAAAATTCTGATCTGACATCAAAGGAAATCGCCGAAGCTGAAAGCCTCGATGCTTCCTACGTCAACAAATATGTCCGCATCACGCAGCTGGCCCCTGACATTATCCAATCGATCCTTGACGGTCGACAGCCGCAAACCCTAAGCGTTTCCCAGCTGCTGCGGCCCTTCCCAGATATGTGGCCGGAACAGCGACAGCATTTTGGCTACGGCGCGCAATAACGCTTTTACAGATACAGGTTTCGGGATAGAAACTTACGATCCCAAAGTCCCTTAAGCTCACTTTTGTGAGTATTCATGGGCATTTATCGTTCCGATTTTTCTGAAAATACGTCTATAATGACCCCGCCTTGTCTGAAAGTGGCATGGTCGGGTCGTAGTTGTCCCGCGATTAGCGTTTGGCAAAACGAAAATTTGCCGCCCTCGGCTTTTTTATGGCCGGGTGGCGGCGACGTATGTCCAAGCCTCGGCTAAAGGTCGTCGCGGCTGTCTAATCGCAGTCAACTAACACCCGGCCACCATGCCCCTTAAAGGCATGGTGGTTTTGTTTTATGGAGACTTGTATGGACGATTTAAAAGCGTTGGCGGACAAAGCCGCCCAGCTGACTGCACCGGACAAAACGCCCGCAGCAATGGCCGCACAGCTGAAAAGGGAATACAAGACGGACGCGCTGACGGTCGCTGAAAAGTGTCTGGCCTTTTATCCTGGGGCCAAGAATGCCCAGCAAGCTGAATACTGGCGTATGGTGTGTGCGGACATTATTTCATCCCAGATGACGAGGCACTAGGGATGGATAAGGATGAGTTGAAAAAGATCGATGAGCATGTAGGGCGGCAATGTCGCCTGATCCGCATGTCGAAGAAGATGAGCCAAGAGACGGTCGCGGATTCAATCGGCCTGACATTTCAAAAAGTACAGAAATATGAATTAGGCAAAAACAGAATTTCTGCATCACGACTGTACCAGCTGTCGGTCCTCTTCAAAATATCGCCCATCCTGTTTTTTGATGGACTGTTCGTTCCTAAAGAAAAAGAATTTTTAAATCTCAAGCGCGAACACATCGAACTGATCCAGTGTTACGACGCTGCGCCCAAAGCCGTACGGAGATCATTTTTGAATTGTTTAAGAAGTGCGGTGGAGCTGACCAGTGATTAGAATCCTTCTGCTTTTGCTGCTGATCGCCACACCCGCCATTGCTGCGGATCTTCAATCGCTGGAAAAAACTGTCACGGAACGAGCAAAGCGCGATCCGGCCACCGCCGAAGAATACTTCATACGGCAAATAGAAAAACGGCCTTCCCCCAGCAGCGAAGAACAGGCCGTTTATGTTTTGGGGATGGGGATCGCTGCCGAACAGCAAAACAATATCGTGGATGCCTACCACTATTATCGGGGAGCCGAGGTGCTGGGCAATACAACCGCCAGCGCGTCAGCCCAGCGGCTGCAAAAGGTCATTGAAAGAGTCATCGGACCTTCAAAGGAATGAAAAGGCCCAGCCGTGCGGCAGCCTTGCCGCAACGGAGGCATTTAAAGCGGAGGCGGCAAAACAGCTTGTTCCGGCCCGTACGCCGCATGATTTCATTGGGCGAAGTAAAGGACCGATGGCCGCAGTTTTTGCAAGCCAGGGCGACAATGCCGTCCAGCTTTCCCACGTCCTCTAAAGTCAGATTTTCCTGCCGTGCGCCCATTGGGACTCCTACCGCAAAGCAGGAGAACATTACAAGAACATTCACCGCGCAGACCTTTATATAATTTCCGCGTGGTTAGCGGTCGATATTTAAAACGGTTAAGGACGGCAGCTGGCTAATATATTGAAATTGAACAGCAATATGAACGGAGTTTTCAAAGTGCGACCTCCACGCTGGAAAGATAAAAACAGAGCAATTCGGAGAATAAAGCCGGATATGACGGCAGGGAAAGGGTGCAAACGCCCTCGCTGGACATGCTGAAATAGTGCAGAAACACGGCCTTGTTTTGGCCGATGCATAAATAGAGAAAAAGTTTGTTTTGAAGAAATGGTGCTGCTGAAGCGGATTGAACGCTCGACCTCTCCCTTACCAAGGGAGTGCTCTACCACTGAGCTACAGCAGCCAAAACCATTGAAAAATCTTCGGAAAATTATCCCCAAAGACGGGGGGAAGCTACTATAATATTCCTTCCCTCTCAAGCAGGATTTGTCTATAGTCGGCTTGTTTTTACGAAAATAGGCCGCATGGGCAACAATCTGACAGAACACGGCCGTAAATTGGCCGAAATCAAAGCGCAGAAACGTGCCGCTGCCCTTCGCGAAAACTTGAAAAAGCGCAAAGGCAGCGAGGCCGTTAGAGCCGCCGCCAAGGGGAAGACAGATGCAAAACCTGAAAACAGCCAGTGATGACCAGATCCGCGCCGCCGCGGCCTCTAAAATGTTCCCCGGCATTCTCGCCGACCACCAGATCCGCGATCTCTCACTCAACGAAGGCATGATCGAGCCATTCGTCGAAAAACAAAATCATGACGGCGTGATTTCATATGGATTGTCGTCGTACGGATATGACGCGCGTTGTTCTTCCGAGTTCAAGATTTTTACCAATGTCGATAATGCTATCGTCGATCCGAAGAATTTCTCCGAGAAAAGCTTCGTCGACCGCGATGTGAAGGAATGTATCATTCCGCCTAACTCGTTCGTGCTCACCCGCTCCGTCGAATATTTCCGCATTCCAAAAGACGTTCTGGTGGTTTGCTTGGGTAAATCCACCTATGCGCGCTGCGGACTCATTGTAAACGTGACGCCATTGGAGCCGGGATGGGAAGGTCATGTGACGCTGGAGATTTCCAACACCACGCCCCTGCCCGCCAAAGTATACGCCAACGAAGGCGTGGCGCAGTTTTTATTCTTCAAAGGCTCATCAGCCTGCGAAGTTTCCTACGCCGACCGCAAGGGCAAATATATGGGGCAAAAAGGTGTGACGTTGCCTAGAATGAAAGATAGCAAATAATGAACCAACCCAAAGTTACCGAAGAGATCATTTCCAGCAGCACCAAACAGGTCGACGGTGCAGGGCAGGTTGTCGAGATTATCCATGGCGAGGTGAAGCCTTCGAATCTGAACGCGCTGCGCGTGCGCGGCGGACATCGTTTGAAGGGTGAGATTCAAATCTCCGGCGCGAAAAATGCGGCACTCAAGCATATGTGTGCGTCCTTGCTCACCGACCAGCCGATGCAGTTGCAGAACATGCCCGTTACGTTGGGCGATGTGCGGACGCTTTCGGAATTACTAGATTATCTGGGGATGACCGTCGCGCTACGCTCGGATGGTGTGGCATTGCTCAAAACACCGAAGATCAAAACCACGATTGCGCCGTATGACCTTGTGCGCAAAATGCGCGCTTCCGTTCTCGTGCTCGGCCCCCTGCTCGCCCGCGAAGGACAAGCGGATATTTCGATGCCAGGCGGTTGTGCCATCGGCACACGCCCAATCGATCTGCACCTTGAAGGGTTTAAGGCGATGGGCGCACAGATTGAACTCGATGGCGGTTACGTCAAGGCGCGTGCACCCAAGGGACTGAAAGGCGCGCATATCACCTTTCCGTTCGTGTCTGTGGGTGCGACGGAAAACGTGATGATGGCGGCAACATTGGCCGAAGGCGTAACGGTTTTATCGAACGCCGCCCGCGAACCGGAAATTGTCGATCAGGGTAATATGCTCATATCCATGGGCGCGAAGATCGAAGGGCTTGGCACCTCCGAAATTCGTATCGAGGGTGTAAGCTCGCTGAGCGGCACCACGCATAGCTGTATTCCAGACCGCATCGAAACCGGAACCTATATGTGTGCGGTAGGATTGGCAGGCGGCGATGTACGGTTAAAAAATACGCGCGTGGATTTTCTTTCTTCGCTGATCGGGCCACTGACCGGCGCCGGCATGGAAATCAAGCAGGACGTCAATGACGTGTTCGTTCACCGCAACGGCAGCCATTTGAAGGGAATAGATATCATGACGGAACCGTACCCCGGCTTTGCCACCGATTTACAAGCGCAGTTCATGGCGATGCTCACGTTATGCAAGGGCGCGGGCATGGTGACCGAAACCGTGTTCGAAAATCGTTTCATGCATGTACCAGAGCTTTGCCGCATGGGCGCGGATATCACCATTCAGGGCAATTCTGCCATCGTGCGCGGCGTTGAAAAACTCAAAGGTGCGGAAGTGATGGCGACGGATCTTCGTGCATCGGTTGCGCTCGTGCTCGCGGGATTGGTTGCGGAAGGTGAAACAATCGTGAACCGCATTTATCACCTTGAACGCGGATACGAAAATATCGTCGAAAAACTCACCGGTGTCGGCGCGGATATCGAGCGGGTGAGCGAGAGATAGTATTAAGTGGAGTAATTATGAGACCGTATCAAGATTCCAACCTTGTCCAATTGCCGCCAAATCCAAAAGTATTGCTCGATGAACTTGGAGTTCCTGCAGAGGATGTTTTTGCCGTTGCCGCCATCAGAGCCATGTTCAACGAAATCGGTATTCATCAAAACGGGGTTACGCGCACTATAAGAGACCGGGAAACATATTGCGCAAGTAAGGAAGAGATTGAATATCGCTACATTATGTTCAAAACCTATTATAACGATTTCTTTCGCGGCGAACCGCAAGATTCAATGTCCGAAAGAGATGCCACTATTGTTGCCACCATCGGCAACAGTTTATTGCCGGATATCGGCAAACTGGCAATTTTTAACAAACATATACCGACGCCACAAAGAAGATTGACGAGAGATGCGCTAAACGCCGCGCACGGGATTTGGGATGAAGCGATCGAGCTTGGTCTTGGGTTGATAAGCAAGGAATGTCCGCCGACACGATCCGCCCTTTTTCTGGCCCACATAAACGCATTGTATGATATTGCTGAAATCCAGACACATTTCGAGGATATTACTCTCGATGAACTTCAGACAAGATTACGTGACACCATCCTTCCCGCTTTTTCTTTTGTCGATTACACTACAGCTATCGGGCGAAAATTGAATGAAGACCTTATAGATGGAGAGCAAGCTATCATTGCTCTTTTTCCTAAAGCGGAAAGCATTCAAGCAGTGGCGCCAACAATTGTGCATCCGTGGCAATTCACAAGAAAGCAATTACCAACTCTCGATGCGCTTTAATCATGGCCTTTTAGCGCATTTTCTGTTATAAATCGCATTATGGCTTACACAATCGGCCACGATAATATTTCCGATTTTCCTTCACTGACACCCGAACAGGTTGCACAGCATTTTGGTCTGGCGGCAAATGCCTCCGTCGAACGCGCGGCCCTGCATTTCATGGTCGGTGTTACACGCCATACTATGGGTATTTCTTATCTAAAGGGCATAAAGGGATGGGATACAAAAATAACTGATCAGGCGATTGATGAAATAAAACTTCGCTATGACATTTATAAAAAATACGCTCCTGATTTTTTTCCAAAAGACTATAAGACCGATTATGATGTGCTAGCCGTTGCGGTAATCTGCAATTCATATCGTGTTGAAGTAATTAACGGTCAAGTCCCTTTTGCCGATAACAATGAATTGAAATTCCGTATTCCAGGCATAGACGATAGCGTTATTGAACGGGCGTGCACTCTCTTGAATGAAAGCATGGACCTGACAGATAAATCTTTGAACAAACAAAAAAACCCTGAATGCTTGTTTTTAAATTATATGAATGTCTTTGCTTTGTTACACAATCAACAAAAATCACGCGGCCTCATGCCGTGGATGTGGGACGCAGTGCTAATCCCCACAATTGATCATATTCGCCCGTTGCTCGATCTAGACAAAGAAATGTGCCGTGATTTGTTAAAGTTAATGAACAAGGCAAAAAAAATCGTAAATTCCAAGTCTTCCAATGATAGGCACGGGCTTTATCTTGCTTCTGATCCATCGGAGCCTAGCCTACATTGACAAGCGTTCAATCTATTCAAATTTCGGGCCTAGATCGGGCATGGTGACGTTTTCCCTTGGTATATAATCATCGTCATATAAAAATTCGCCAATGGTTTTTTTCAAGGCGTCAAAATCTCCTGAAAAGACAACTGACTTTACGCCCTCATTCTCGAACATAATGGCTGTCCCAGCATCATCAGTCACAAACAAGGCTTCACAACTATCTCCATATTGTTCCTGCAAGAATTTTTGAATAGTCTTCTGGTAAATTTCGTCATGGGAATGAACACAAACAAAATTTAAACCGCTAATCCGCCCCAAGCCAGCATTTAAAAAACTCACGTTGCCTATAGCGGAAAAAGCTATATCGCATATTCTACCATCATGTGATCCATAGTGATAACGTTCGGCTTGCTCATCGATTTCATTTATAAATGAAACGACATCAGATGGAATAATATTGTACTCATCAGCATCTAATTCCACCAAAGCTTTCGCTGATCCTTCCAGATATGGATGATCGCCGCTAACATCTAAAAATTCTTCGGCGACTATTTTAAAAGCTGTGATAGTGCCTTTTATTTCATTAGGATCAACAGGCCTTGCCAGAACATCTACGAACATATCGTAGGAAAGAATTTCTGATTTTTTGTCATCTGTCAGTCGATCTATTGTCAACTGATCAGCTACAACATCCAGTGCTTTGCAAAAGAAGCGCTTGCAATTCGCTTCAATTTTCTCAACATCGCCCAATAATCCTTGATCAAAGATAATAACTTTACCCATAAAGATACTCCTTAAGGCAAGGGGTATCTGATAAAAATAGGTTTGTCAAAGCAACGGCCATTAACCTTTTAATTTCTCTTTCATTGCTGGTATTGTTCGTGATATTCCCTTGTCATGACAACGCCCAAACTCATCCTCGCCCTGCCAAAGGGCCGTATTTTAGAAGAGCTGCAGCCGTTTTTGGACGGCGCGGGAATTGCGCCCGAGCCCGCCTTCTACGATGAATCCTCACGCCTTCTGCAATTCAAAACAAACCTGCCCGGGCTCGATATCATCCGTGTCCGGTCATTCGATGTCGCAACCTTCACGGCGTTCGGCGCGGCGCATCTGGGCGTGGCGGGATCGGACGTATTAGAAGAATTCGATTACCCGGAATTATATGCCCCCGTCGATTTGAAAATAGGCAGGTGCCGTCTTTCCGTGGCCATGCATGAGTCGGAAGCCGCGAAAGACAATCCAAAACAATGGAGCCATATCCGCGTCGCAACGAAATATCCCAACCTTACGCGCAAACATTTTGCCGCGCGCGGTGTACAGACTGAGTGTATCAAGCTGAACGGCGCGATGGAGATCGCCCCTTCGCTCGGCCTCGCCCGCCGCATCGTCGATCTGGTTTCCAGTGGCGGAACACTCGAAGCCAACAATCTCGTCGAAGTTGAGAAGATCATGGATGTGTCGTCGCGCCTGATCGTCAACCGCACTGCATTAAAAACCATGCCCGATGTGATGCAGGAATGGATCGCGAAATTCCGCGCCTGCGTTTAATTCTTAAACTACAGAGCACGCAGAGACAGACAGAGATTAAAATACTCTGTGGACTCTGCGAACTCTGTAGTTAATAATTTCCGTCATGCCATCAAATATTACATCCGTTACGCTTCATTATCCACACGGTTCAGCACCCACCGCCATGAAAGGTGAACAGGACCGCGCGATTGCGGATTTATGCCATGAAGGTGTTTTAAAATTCCATACTGGTGGGCAGCAGCCGTATCACATCGATTTATCGATCTATAATCATCAGCTAGCGTTGAAAGCCGTTGACAACGATGACGCGGAGATGCCCGCGCTTATTCTGTCGCTTTCGCCATACCGTTCCATCATCCGTGATTATTTCCTGATGATCGAAAGTTATGAGAAGGCACGTGCCGAAGGCAACGCGGTCAAGTTAGAGCCTATCGATATGGCGCGGCGCGGGCTTCACAACGAAGCCGCAGGCCTTATGATCGAACGATTAAAAGATAAGGTTGAAATGGATCACGCCACCGCGCGGCGGTTTTTTACACTGATCTGTGTGCTGCATATGGATCAGGCGCGGTTGTGGCAGGGATGATTACAGTTTAAAGGTCGTGACTTTATAGCCCGGTTCCGTATCACGCCATTCGAAAGAATTTCCATCGGTAACATCCCCGATTTTAGCTACTGGTTTCGGCGGTTTTACCTCTTCAGCTTTAGCCAACCGCCCAGCATTAATAAATGGCATGTCTAATGTCGGTGGTTTTCGTCTGTTTTCCGGACCTGTGAACATGATAATTCCCTCATTCATCGTTTGCCATAATTATAACAAATCTAACTCATAGTCAAATCTAAACTTTCAATTCAGGTTTGCAATATTCCATAGCGGGGAGTATACAGTTTTAACCGCGAAATAACCGCAAAAAACCAAGGGTTTTAAAAGATTTATGGCCAAAGAAGATCTGATCGAATTTAAAGGCACCGTTACCGAAGTTCTGCCGAACGCGATGTTCCGCGTGAAGCTGGAAAACGATCACATCGTCCTCGCCCACACCGCCGGCAAGATGCGCAAAAACCGCATCCGCGTTCTCGAAGGCGACACCGTGGTTGTTGAAATGACGCCCTATGATTTATCCAAGGGCCGCATCATCTTCCGTGAAAAATAAGATTATCCTCGCAAGCGCTTCGCCCCGCCGCCTTGAGCTACTCGCACAGGTCGGCATCAAACCGGACGCCGTTATCCCCGCCGACATCGATGAGACTTTGCACAAGGGTGAATTGCCGCGCGCATTCGCACTGCGCCTCGCACAGGAAAAGTGCGAAAAGATCGCAAAGCAAAATCCTGGCGCCTTCATTCTTGCCGCGGACAGTGTCGTCGCCTGTGGACGGCGCGTGCTCGATAAGCCAGTCGATGAAGCGGACGCGCGAAGGATTTTGAAAATCTTGTCAGGTCGCCGCCACAAAGTTTACGGTGGTATCTGTGTTGCATCGCCCGATGGCAAGATGCGTAGCAAACTATGTGAAACCGTCGTTTCTTTCCGCCGCCTTTCCCAAGACGATATAGAGGCCTATATTGTTGGGCGAGATTGGGAAGGAAAAGCGGGCGGTTACGCCATTCAGGGTATGGCCGCTACGTTCGTGAAATTTTTGTCGGGGTCTTATACCAACGTGATCGGCCTGTCATTGTATGATACGGTGCGGTTGCTCGAAGCTGCTGGCTACAAGAAAGATTGATCCTTTGGATATCATGGTCGAAGAACTGGACGGCGGATTGTGGGTTGCGGCCACCGAAGGCGGCAAGCTGCAAGGACTCGAGGTCGACCCGCCGGGCGAAGCCGTGCGCTGGGGCTCCATCTATTGGGCCAAGGTCACCAGAATAGAAAAATCGATGGATGCCGTGTTTGTCTCGCTAGACGGGACCAACGAAGGCATTCTTTATAACGCCGATGTGCGTATCGTGGGCAAGAACGGCGAAGTGACCAAGGGCGGCGATGTATCGATTGCCAAATTGTTGCAGCCGGGCCAGATGATCGCCGTGCAGGCCAAAAGCGGCTATCTGCGCCACGAAGCCGATTTTGAATTTATCCGTGAAGATAAAACGCCAAAAGTGAGCATGGATGTCACCCTGCCCGGCCGGTTTTTGATCTACGCGCCGATGATGAATGAAAATCAGGTATCGTCGCGTATCCGCAACAAGAAGCTGCGCGACCAGATGATGAGCATGATGGCGGCATTCGAACCATTGAAAGGCCTTATCCTGCGCGCATCATCCGAAGACACGCAGATGGACATTCTGCTGCGCGAGGCAAAAATTCTGCAAAGCATGTGGGAGAAAATCCAGCCCACGCTGAGCGGCGATAAGCCAAAACTAATCTTGGAAGGATCGGATTCCTTCCAGCGCACGATCGGCGATCAAGCAGGCAGTAATATCGAACGTATCGAGATTGTAACGATGGACCGATACAAGCAGATCGAAGAATGGTGTGAAATATTCGGGCCTGATCTTGTTCCCAAAATCTACCCTGTTGAACTCGAAGATGCAGATTCAGACCTTGCACTGTTTGACCATCGTGGCCTGCTCGGCGATATCGAGGATCTGTTTCAAGAATACGGCCTGCTCCCCAATGGCGGATCGATCATCATCCAGAACGCAGCGGCGCTCACGGCTATCGATGTCAATCGCGGCGGCGACACGCGCCCGGTGGTGGAGGTGAATATCGAGGCCGCGATTGAGATCGCGCGGCAAATACGTCTGCGCAACGCCGGGGGCATCATCCTGATCGATTTCCTGAAATTTCCCAAAAAGGCGGATCAGGTGGAGTTTACGAAGCGGCTGGAGGAGATTTTCGACACCGACCCCTGCACCGTGCAAATTCATGGCATGACGGCGCTCGGCCTGCTTGAAATCACCCGCAAACGCCGCACCCCGCCACTGGCCGAACGCCTTGATAATGTTGAAAGTTTGAACGCTGGCTAGGGAAGAAATCGGGACTGGACAGCCCCTATTCTTTCTTTTATAAGAGCCTCTTACCGAAACCACCCCTCTTGATGCCCAGGTAGCTCAGTCGGTAGAGCAAGGGATTGAAAATCCCTGTGTCGGCGGTTCGATTCCGTCCCTGGGCACCATTTATCACCGAACCAAATCAATCAATTAAGCATTAAAATCGTTTTGCCCTTAAAACGCTCGAAAGCGTTGGGGTAACCCTGGGGTAACAAAGCCTCAAATCGGCAAAAACCCAACAAAACATCAATAATTTCACTTTTGGTTCAATAAAAGCACTCCCGAAATTCTCTTAACTCTTTGATCTGGAATCGCTTTGTCAATAATAGCGCTAGTTTTGGAGAGAACTTCGCTTTCAAAACAACCTTGAAAAAACCAGTTTAGAAAACTCCGCTAAGCGTTTAGAGTGCTCGCAGACTGATCGTGTATTGGTCTGGGGCTTAACCCTAAACCGCTTCCTGTCTGGCCTGTTTTATCGACCCGCACAAAACGATTGAACACGCGCATTTTATCTGCCTCCGAAATGCCTGATCCGCTGTCAGATATAATCAAAGTTTTATCCGGTCTTAAAGCAATAGATATTTTGCCAGCATCAGGTGTGTATTTTACGGCATTGTCTAAGATATTGCGAATGAGAATGTAAAGGGAATCGGAGTGTCCTTTTGTTAGAATATGATCAGCTATATCCGCGTTCAATGTTTGATGTTTTCGTTCTGCAGCGCCCTTCATTTCGTCAATAACTTCATGCAGCAAATCGGAAAGATTGACGGCTTTCATCGGAAGTGTATCATTTTGCAATCTTGCCAAAGAAAGAAGCTGTTCGACCAGATGGGTTGTGCGATCTATAGTGGCATTAAGATTATTCAACCCATCCTTACACCCGGGCATGGAATATGCTTTTTTCAAAAGAACTTGCGTTTGGGTCTTCATTGCAGCAAGAGGAGTTCTTAATATCCCCATCAAGTGCGGCTACCACGACACTGCCGCGAATGTGTCGCTACTCGGCCTTAGGGCTGGGTGGCGATGTCATGTACAAAGCGCAAGCCGAAAAGCATCGCGCCGTTTCACTTGATACGGATATACACTCCTGCAACGCTTGAGAAAGTCCCAGACGTATGATTAAGAATTTTTTCTACTACGTGAGGTGGTACTTTTAGCCGCGCCATTCCAGAAGCTGCGGTGCGCCGAAGATCATGAATTGTCCAGTCCTTTTTATTAATAGATTTTGCAATCTTGTCCTTAATTTTACCTAAGCCTGATACAGGCGTAATACCAGTAGTCGTGAATACAAAGTCGGAATGAAGGAAGCGTGGCAATGCTTCTAGAATCAACCTTGCCGCATGAGTTAATGGAACGGAGTGAGATTTCCCGTTTTTTGAACGCTCTTTGGGTATAATCCAGACGTTTTCTTTAAAATTAATTTCGCTCCAGCGCATTCCGGTTACCTCGCCTCTGCGCTGTCCAGTTAGCATAAGAATTTGGATTAGAGGCCCAAAAGGATAACCCAGTTTATCGGCCGATCTCCATACTCCTTTAATTTCATCATCATTGAGAACACGATCACGAGGATTTTCTTTAGCAGGCTTTGATATATATAAGGCAGGACTTGTTTCTATATAATCCCTTTCAGCACACCACTTTAAAAATTTTGATATTGCAGCATGCGTTCTGTTCGCTTGTATTGGTGTATTTTTGGCCATAATTTTATCTAAAAGCGCTATAATGTCTTTTCGATTTAAATTTGTAAGATATAAATGACCATATTCTTTTATGAATGTATTTCTTAAGCGTGCATCAACTTTCCGCCAATCCTTATTTTTCTTCTTGGCATAAAGCTCAATGAAATTTTGAAGGGCTTGCTCTACAGTTAGATGGTTTTGTAATTCAGCTACATCTAAGCAACCACTAGCGGCATTCTGATAGCTGCCGCCTTGATCTTCCTTATCGCCTATCTTTTCGCATGGCATGAAATCGAGGAAGTGTATGACGCGCAGTTGGTTCATTCCGCCAAAACTCTTTTGCAACTAACGGAACATGAAATTGCTGAACAGCAAAACATCGATATAGGCACAGAAAACCCCAATCTCCAGCATCGCTACGAAAACAAGACAGCCTTTCGTATCTGGAAGAATGATAAGATTGTTCTGCAATCCTCCCGCGCTAAAGATTTTATCAGTGTGGATGCCCCGCCGGGGTTTTCCGTGCAGACAATAGAAAACAAACCTTGGCGGTTTTTTGTTTTTATCGATGCGGAAAATGACATTAAAATAGAAACGGCAGAACGCTACGCCATTCGCTATGAATTGATTGGCCAGTTAATGACCAGCCTTGCCATACCTATGGCTATTTTGATCCCGCTTCTTCTTTTAATTGTATGGATAGGCGTTCGCCAAAGCCTTACACCGCTAATAGCCTTATCTGCCGAGGTCGATTCCCGCAAGATAGACGACCTTACCTCTATCAAAAACAGTTATATACCGCGTGAAGTTACCCCTCTTGTCGAAGCCATGAACAGACTTTTCCTACGCATAGGTGACAGTTTTAAAAGAGAACGTGAGTTTACGGATCATGCGGCCCATGAGTTATCCATTGCACAATGGGTTGCCGATGCACATAAAGCCAAACTTTGCCTTAAAGACAATGTGCCGCACGGTTTAACTGTAGAAATATCCTTTTACTAAGGAAATAACAATGAAAGCCATAGCAATCTTCGGCGCATTTCTTGGCCTTACGTCCGTTGTCATGGGAGCGGCTAGCGATCATCTGTTTTCAGATTTTATTACGACTGACAACGCTAAACGGCTTGAGGCCGCCTTACGATACCATCAGCTTTATGCAGTGCTGATTTTCTGCTTGGGACTTTACGGACTGAATGCTTTGTCTCACGTAATACTTAAATGGGCAGGTTATGCGTTCTGCGCTGGAACAACCATATTTTGTTCTAGCTTATATTTGAGCCTTCATCCTAATTTGAGCTGGCTAACGCTTATAACCCCTATAGGCGGCTTTTTAATAATAGTTGGATGGATTTTGGGCTTATTAAACCTTATACGGTTTCGGGTATCACAGGGGTAATCAAACTCCTATTAGAACCTATCTACCCTAACTAGCTATAAATTGAAAAAGTTCTAGGAAGTTGAATTATTTAATAAAGCTATAAAGAAATAATCTGGTTGAAAATCCCTGTGTCGGCGGTTCGATTCCGTCCCTAGCGCCATTCCTTTCCCCCGAATCTTTACAAATCCTTAACCGAATTCCTGCTTGAAACAGCACAGGAATTTCAAAGCGTCTTCCGCCGTAAGGAATTCTTTAACCTTTAATAGGATAATAAAGGATGTTGAAGAGTGTCTTTTGGCCGGTTCCGGCGCGCTGTGTTTGCTTCCCACTTAATCTAAAGGCATAGACCAACATGTTTTTGAGACGAAAACATACAAGACAGATTTTCCACCGTGCCATAACTTTCGGCGCGCTGACGCTTGGCGTTTCCATGATTCCATTCACGCAAGTTTTCGCACTCGATGACAATGCCCTGCCCTCCGGCGGCAATGTCGTGGGTGGATCCGCGAGTTTCGATTACAATACGCCCAACCATCTGGATGTCTTCCAAGGGTCTGACCGCGCGGTCATAGAATGGAACAGCTTTAACATCGGCGCAAACGCCAGCACGCAATTCCACCAGCCCAATTCCGGTTCAGTCGTCGTCAACCGCGTTATAGGCGGCGGCGACCCGACACAGATTCTCGGCACGCTCCGCGCAAACGGTACCGTGTTCGTTCTTGATACGAACGGCGTTATCTTCGGCAATGGCAGCGTTGTCGATGTCGGCAGCGTTGTCGTCGGCACGGGCACGATTGATGACGGCATCTTCATGGACGGCTCAGGCACGATTGACATCATAAATGGCAATCCTGATGCTGAAATCATCAATAGCGGCTCGATCACGGTGGCGGAAGCAGGTCTTGCCGCGTTCGTATCGCCGAATATTACAAACAACGGAATCATACAAGCCAAGCTGGGCCGCATCGCACTGGCCGCAGGTGAAAAAGTCACAGTCGATCTTTATGGCGATGATCTTGTTGAAGTGGCGACGGACATGCCGCTCAATGATGTATCAATCAATAACACCGGAACGATCAGCGCCGAGGGCGGCGTTGTTCTTATGACCGCAAACGCCGCCAAGAATATAGTCGATGCCGTCATCAATACATCGGGTATCGTCGATGTTTCTTCCGCCGTGGAAAAAGGCGGTAAAATCATTCTTGAAGGTGCAAACGCCATCGTTTCAGGAACGCTCAACGCTTCGGGTAAAACAGGCGGCGGTAAAATTAACGTTGGCGGTGATTATCAGGGCGGCGGTACGATCAAACGCGGCGATTACACTTATATAACAGGTTCGGCTATTCTGAAAGCCAGCACAACTGGAACGTATGGCGATGGCGGAACAATCATCGTCTGGGCCGATAATTCCACACAGTTCGACGGCGTGATCGAGGCCAAAGGCGGCAGTCTTTCCGGCAACGGTGGCCTTGTAGAAACATCGGGCAAGAAAAACCTGGGCATCAGCGGATGGGTCGATGCCTCCGCCCCTTATGGTACAGCGGGTGAATGGCTTCTCGACCCATCGAACGTCATAATCGACGACGGCGGCGGCGTTAACATTCCTGTCGGCGGCGGAACGATTGATCCATCTGCGGATTCTTATACGATCAACGATGCTTCCATTGAGGCGGCACTCAATGCTGGCAACAACGTCACGATTACCACCGTAAACGGTGCGGGAACACAAGATGGTAATATAACCACAAGCGGCGCCGTCAGTATCAACAAAACAAGCGGGGCGAACGCAACTCTGACCTTAAAAGCCGCCAAAGATATCAGTATAGGCGGCACCACTATCACATCCAGCGGCGCTGGCGGCATATTAAACGTGATCCTGTGGGCGGATTCGGATGGAAACAATGTCGGCAAGATCGGCATGAACAACTTGACAGTCAACACGAACAACGGTGAGTTCTTCGCCGGTGGTGGCCTTGATGACGGTCATGACATCACCGATGGCTTCGGCAGCACGGCCTATAACGGAACGGCCGCCGACGGCAGGCCCGATTATTATGCGACCGCCGATAGTGGCACGGGCATGACCATCAACAACACAACCATTACGACCGGCACGGGTAATGTAACCGCTCTCGGTCAGGGTGGAACTGCCGCTGTCGACGGTCAGAACGGCATGACTGTCGGAAATACAACGATCGAAACAACCAGCGGCAACATTCTGCTTCTGGGCCAAGGCGGAAACGCACCCGGCAACGACAATCATTTTGGTATAGATCCAGGAACGGCCACACTGCGATCAACTTCTGGCAGTATCACCATGAATGGCACGGGTGGCACTGGTAACTGGAACAGCAGCGGCGTCTATACCGGCGCGGCCTTTACGCTCGAAAGCGTCAGCGGCGCTATCAACCTGTTCGGCGCAGCAGGTACATCCACAGGCGCAAACTACGGCATGTACACGCAACATACCAATATTGTTTCGACGGGCAACAGCGCCATCACGGTTAAAGGCAAGCGCAACGGCAGCAACGGCGGCGCGGAAGATGTAGTTCTGGACGTTGACGGAACGGTCGGCGGCGCGAGCGCGACAGGCGATATTACCTATATTGCCGACAGCTTTTCCGCACTCGTCGATACGCAGACAACAGGTACTGTAACGATTAAACCCAGAACAACCACGACCACGATTGCCGTCGGCGACAATTCCACGGGTGATCTCAGCATAAACCAGAATGACTTAGCTCATATCATGGCTTCGACACTGGTGATCGGTGATTCCGTATCAGGTTCAAGAGATGTAGAAATCCGCGACTGGAATTTGACGGGAAGAAACTACAACACAGAAATTTACGGCAACGATATGTCATTTACCGGAAGTCTTACCCTCGCTGGTAAGAACTTCTTGGTTCACGCAAAAGACGGTGCGGATACCGGTGAAGTCATCTTTGATAATCCTTCCATCACCAAGACTTCTGGCGGAGATGCTACCGCGACATTCAAATCCGATGGTCGAACATATACCAACCAAACGTCATCCATCAACGCCACCACCGGAAAATTAAATCTTATTTTCTGGAGTGACGCCGATAACGATCATAGCGGTAACGGTCATATAGACTTCGAAGCTCCTATGCTCATAACCAGCAATGGCGGTGACGTTTTCATGGGCGGCGGTCTTGACGATGGACATGACATTACCGACAGTTTCGGCACGGTCGTATATAATGGCACCGCTTCAGACGGTAGACCCGATTATTATGCCGAAAGCCAATCCAGACCCGGCGTCAATTTAGCGGATGGTGGTATAACAAGCGGTACAGGAAATATCACGTTGCTCGGATTAGGTGGAAGCAGCACCTGGTACCAGCTTGGCGTTCGTCTCAATAACTCATCGTTACAAACCACCGACGGTGATATAACCCTCATCGGTCTTGGCGGAAATGACGTTGGCGCTACGCAACAATATTTCTGGGGTGTGGGCCTTCAAGGCAGCGTCATCAGTGTTTCCGGCACGGGCGGTGTTACGTTGAACGGCACGGGCGGTACAAGTTCGGATGACAACCACGGTGTCTATGCCCTTGCCAGCTCCATAGATGTCGTCGATGGCGCGGTTAGCATAACCGGCAAAGGGGGAACCGGCGCAACAACAAATCACGGCATTATGTGGAGCAATACGGATATCGTATCCTCCGGCGCATCGGCAACCACAATCAAGGGCCAGCGCGGTGATGCCACGTCAAAAGGCCTTTATATATACAACGGAACCGACGTTGGTGGCGGCAGCGCGTCAGGCAACCAGACATATATCGGCGATACGCTTGATTTAAATTTTAATACAAACACGACAGGATCTGTCCTCTTCAAACCCCTCACGGCATCATCGAGCATCGGTCTTGGCGGCGGAACTGGTGATTTTAGCATCAATGATACACAGCTTGGACAAATTACTGCAGGGACGCTAATCATCGGTGATTCTGCGCTTGGCACAGGCGATTTCGATATCGACACATGGGATTTATCGGCTCAGACACATAACGTTCAATTGCATGGCAAGAATTTTGACATTGGCGGCCTGACCACAGGCGCCGGATCGGTTACTGCGTATGCCAAAACCGGTAGCATTACCGTCAGCGCGAACGGCACATCGAATGATGCTGGAAACCTCAACCTTCTCAGCACGCATAATATCGACGTCAATGGCGCCGTTACCAACACCGGCACGGGCCATATAAATATGTTCGCCGGATGGGATGGCACGAGCGCCATCACAACCCCCGCCCTGTTCAACCGCGATGATGTGGATTTGGGTGCGACGGCACGCGATCTGACGATCGGCACGAACGGCAGCGTTTCATCGGCTGGTGCGGGCACATCCGTAATCCTCGCCGCCACCGAGAAATTCCTCAACAGTGCGTCCGCAGGCATGAACGCGGTCAGCGCGACAGGCGGACGCTTCTTGGTTTATTCCGAAAACCCGACCGATACAGTCAAGGGTGGCATGACGGCAAGTTCCGTTTACAGCAAAGCCTATAACGCCAATCCTGCTGGCAGCATCGCGGGCACATCCAGCTTGTTCGTGTTTACGACGGCAGACCCGTCTGCTTCATCATCTTCCTCTTCATCCTCTCTACCCACAGACACGGTCAGCAAATCCATGCCAGTCAGTCAGCCTGTTATTGACACAGGCTTTGAATCCGATACATCCGTCACAGTCGATGCCAACGGCGATGAAGTCGATAACGACGATGATAACGTCATTCTATCTTCCGGAAAAAAAGTCAAAAATGAAGACGCTATAAATTGTCTCCTTGTCGCCGGTTCCGGAGGCTGTATCATCCATTAATTTAGAGAAAAACCCGCCCCAAAATGGCGGGTTTTTTATCGAGCGTATCAGAAGGATTTCGAAAGAGAGAACAAGATGCGTCCACCTACGTCGTTCTGGTATTTCGGCTCATTATCCGCAGAGCGTGTCAGCGGATGGGCAAGGTTTAAGTCAGCGTTCCAGCCGCTATCCAGTGAAGCACGAACGCCAAAGCCTGCGGACGCCGCCGAAACTTTATCTTTCGCACCGCGATCGATATTCCAGACTTTGCCGATATCGTAGAAAAGATATGGCTGGATGGCCATAACGGATTTGAAGACAGGCACAGACGCGTTATAGCGCAGTTCGAACGAAGCAGATACACCGTGATCGCCAGTGATTTCGGATGGATCATAACCCCGCCCAATCTGTCCACCGCCAAAGCCAAATTCTTCGGATGATAAAAGCGGATCATAAGAATATTGACCGTTTATCATACCGAACAGTTCAAGTTTTAACGGCAGTGCCTGAATGCGGCCCGCAAGAAATTCGAATTTCCTGAAATCAGGTTGACCGTCCTGACGCGATAAATCAATCGATCCCGATTCACGCACGCCGAATATATTCAGACCACGCGTATAATGAACGTCTAGAACATTGTAACCGGCCCATGAATCGGAAAAATTTAAACTGGCGCCTGCACGGATGGTGCGCATACGATCATCATATAATTCTTCGCCTGCTATCTTTGTGCGGGCATTTTTGAATTCAAACCCTGTGTCTATCGTAAGCGTCATATCACGCTGACGGATAACGGGATAAGAGATACTGGCATCATAGCTTTGCGATGATCCTTCGATTTCAAGAATCGAAAGCGATGATCCAGGTTCCGTGAGGGCGCGTGATGCCGACACCGTGACTTTCGTGCCCGATGCACCGAACAGCGGCACAGCATAGGAAAGAGAAGCTGATTTTTGTTCGTCGATCGGCACGGCGGACATCAGCGAGGCAGACAGGCGGCTGTAATTGGGACCAACATGATAAAGATTGGCCGATGTTTTAACTTCCAGCGGCCCGGTGAATTTCGAACCGTAATTGTCCAGTTCAAGGCTGGCTATCTTCGCTGTAGATGGATTTTTCTGCAAGACAAGACGAACGCCCCCGGCCCCAACCGCCGCAGGGTCAGTCGGGTTGGCGAGAACGGCACTAACATTGGAATCCGGCAGATCGTTGAGAACGAGCATCAACCGTTCCAATTTCTTCACATTGAGCGGACGCATTGCTGCCACCTGCCGCAGGGCATCGTCAATCACAGGCGACGTGCGGATGTCGGGGGACGCCTCGACGCTCGTAACGTGCCCTTCGATCACAGCAAAGCGTACATTGCCGCCTTGTATATTTTGATTTGGAATGACAACCTTGGTCAGCGCATAGCCATCATCGAGATATCGCTGCTGAACCATCGCCATGATTTCAAACAATTTTGCGACGGAAATTTCTTGCCCGATATATTGCGAGTAAACGCCGCGCACCGATTCCGGGCTATAGGCGGTCATGCCGTCGAAAGCAACGTCATGCAGGATGAATTTAAGCTGCTCCATTCCTTCCGGTATCACAGGGACGGCAGCTTTTGCCGGGGCGGAATCCTCCAACGTATCGTCGGGGCGAAGCAGAGGTTTCTGATTTTCCAGCACACGGCCAGGGTCGGCAGAAGCGGGCAAGTCCACCGGTGCGGCGTATGCGGAATATGACAAAAAATGTCCACCAAAAATGGTGGCCATGTATAAAAAGCGGCGGAATCCTGCGGATGCTATCAGCATGGCCCAAACAAATACTAAAATATTACGTCATGTATTCCCGCTTTATACACGGGCAGCCTCTCGCGGACAATCCATTATCGCCGTTACATCCCAAGCTATAAACGGGCAATTTTCGTTTTTACGGAAGGACTTACACGCGCATCATTATGCAACCAGCGTGCCGATGGCCTTCTTCCATCCGGCATAGAGAATCTCCTTCGTGGCGGGGAGCATCGAAGGATCATAACGGCGTGACAACTTCCATTGTCCGGCGATATCATCAAGCCCGTTATAGACTCCGGCTTGTAGGCCCGCCATGTAGGCAACACCGAGCGCAGTGGTTTCGGCAATAACAGGAATTTCGACGGGCTTGCCGAGCATGTCAGCAAGGAATTGGCACATGAAATGATTGGCGACGAGCCCGCCATCGGCGCGTATAACTTTGGGATCGTGACCGCCATCCGCAATAAACGCATCCATTAAATCGCAAGTTTGATAGGCCTGCGCCTCCAACGCTGCGCGCGTGATATGCGCGCCAGTGGTGCCGCGCGAAAGTCCGGAGATCAGCCCCCTCGCCTCCGGTCTCCAGTACGGCGCGCCTAAACCGGTAAAAGCCGGGACAAAGTAAACGCCGCCTGAATCTTTCACGGATGTCGCAAGTCCTTCTGTTTCCGATGCGTTCTTGAATAGATGCAATCCGTCTCGCAGCCATTGGATCGCCGCACCCGCAACGAAGATCGCACCTTCTATGGCGTAATGCGTTTGTCCGTTGAGTTTATAAGCAATCGTGGTCAAAAGACGGTTTTCGGACGTACGAAATTTCGTGCCGATATTCATCAGCGCAAAACAACCTGTACCATAAGTGGATTTAACCATACCTTCCTTGAAGCACGCCTGCCCGAACATCGCGGCCTGCTGATCGCCCGCCATGCCACCGATTGTGTAGGCTTTGCCGAACAACGAAATATCTGTTTTTCCGAACTCGCAAACATTGTCTTTGACTTCAGGCAACATGGTGCGCGGGATATTGAGCATGGACAACAGCACATCGTCCCACTGCCCGTCGCGAATATTATAAACCATTGTGCGCGAGGCGTTCGTAACATCGGTCGCATGCACACGCCCGCCTGTTAGACGCCAGAGAAGGAAGCTATCGATCGTACCGAAAGCCAGATCTCCGG
Source organism: uncultured Micavibrio sp. (assembly GCA_964539025.1). GTDB lineage: Bacteria > Pseudomonadota > Alphaproteobacteria > Micavibrionales > Micavibrionaceae > Micavibrio_A. The sequence continues at coordinate 89,114 of CAZIFA010000001.1, read as the reverse complement.
CCTCTGCCTTTTTTCGGACGCCTTCGACATTGTCCAAAATCCAAGCGATTTTCGTGCCCGAGAAATATGGGTCGAGCAAAAGTCCTGTCTTGTCCGTAACGCCCTTTTCCATCCCTTGCGCTTTAAGCTTTGCGCATAAATCCGCCGTACGGCGATCCTGCCAGACGATGGCGTTGTATATGGGCTTACCGCTTTTGCGATCCCACACCACCGTTGTTTCACGCTGGTTGGTTATACCGATAGAGGCAAGGCGCTTGGTTTCTTCAGGATGATCTTTAAACAAAGACTGGATACACCAGAGCGTATCGTTCCATATATCTTCGGGGTTTTGTTCGACCCAGCCATTGTTGGGCGTATAGAGTTTCAGTTCTTTTTGTTTCAGGCCGATAATATCGCCTTTCGATGAGAATAAAATCGCGCGGGAACTGGTCGTGCCTTGATCTATGGCAAGAAGGACGGGATCGGTTGTCATGCGGCTTTGCATTCCTTGAGGTAATCGGGCATGGCGGCTTCGAGCGCGAGCATGGATTTTTTCTCGAGATGCAGGCCGAGCTTGGTCCGCCGCCATAAAATATCTTCGGCTGATTTGGCAAATTCATGATTGATCAGATAAAGCACTTCAGCTTCATACAATCCACCGCCGAAATCACGGCCCATGTCTTTTAAATTGCTTATACCCATCAACATCGTGTTCATTAGCGTGCCGTAAGAACGAATGTAACGGGCAAGAACATCATCCGACAAAAATGGATAAAATTTTCTTTGCCGTTCCACAAAATCCACCGGCATATCGCCACCGGGCAATGGCGTTTTGGCCGTCCAGTTACGGTTTTTACGACTGCCTGCAATTTTATCTACCGCGTGTGTTGACAATGTGCGATATGTCGTGAGCTTACCTCCAAACACCGATAAAATCGGCGCGCCGCGAGATGTATCCAGATGCAATTTGTAATCACGAGTAACTTTCCGTGCCTCGCCTTTGCCGTCATCGAATAAGGCCCGCACGCCGCTATAAGTCCACGGCGCATCTTCCGGTTTGATCGCGCGCTGAAAGAAGCGGTTAACGGCGGCGCAAAGATATTCACGCTCATTATCACCGATCACAGGTTTCATGGCATCACCTTCGAACGGTACATCGGTTGTACCGATCAAAGAGAAACTATTTTCGTACGGAATAACAAAAACTATACGTTTATCTGGCTGTTGCAAAATATAGGCTTGATCGCCGTCATGCAGACGCGGCACGATCATATGACTGCCCTTCACCAACCGCACATTGGGCGTTGATGCATCGGTAAGACCCGATGCTTCTAAAACACCGCGCACCCACGGCCCAGCCGCATTCACCACCGTTTTGGCAGAAATCTGAAACTCATCACCGCTCTTTAGATCTTTGAGGCGTACATACCAAAAATCCGTGCCGTGCATCATGCCAATTTGCATGCAGGCAGTGCGGGTGAGAATTTCCGCGCCGCGCGCCTTCGCATCCATGGCGTTCAGCACGACCAGGCGGGAATCATCGGCATGACAATCGGAGTATTTGAACCCGTCACGGTACGTGGACAAAAGTGGTTCACCGAGCAGCGAGTCACTCAAACTGATCGCGCTCGATCTCGAAAGTTTCTTACGGCCCGCCAGATGATCGTACAGCCACAGTCCCAAACAGATCATCCATTTCGGACGAAGACCGGAAACGTGCGGCAAAACGAATTCCATCGGCTTGATAATATGCGGCGCGACGCGCAAAAGAATTTCGCGCTCTTTCAAAGATTCCCGAACAAGGCGCAGTTCGCCCATTTCAAGATAGCGCAACCCGCCATGGATAAGTTTCGTGCTGGAAGAGGATGTGCCTTGTGCTAAATCCTGCGCCTCGATTAAAAGTACGGAAAGGCCGCGGCCTGCCGCTTCACGCGCAATGCCGACACCGTTGATTCCGCCCCCGATGATACAAAGATCGTAATCCGGTTTCATAGATACTCTGCCTATGAATATTAGAATATCGTGATTTCCAGAAGGCGCAAGGTTCCGCAAGAAGTCTTACACAGGAGACTTGTATAAAAAAACCGCAGAATCATGCGGCTTGGAAACGCTGCATAACGATTCTTAATCGCGCCTCAACCTGCGCCGGCGAATAGGGCTTGCGGATATAACCATCGACCCCGTGATTCTTAGCCTCCACCACTGAGCTTTGGTCGCTGCGCCCCGTAATCATCATGAAGGGAATCGAACAACCAGTGCTCCGAACCTGACGTAAAAATTCGATGCCGTTCATCTGCGGCATGTTCCAGTCGCACATAATGACATCGATAAAGTCGAACGCACTGTCCATGAATTGTAAACCGGTGCGGCCATCGGGCGCTTCGAACACCTGTGTAACGCCCATCTCCGCGAGCATCCCACGCAACAACGCCCTCGATTCCCCCTGATCTTCCACCACCAGCACACGAAGCTGGGAAAAATTTACATCCTTTTGTTTAGCTTGTTTAGGAGGACTCATGCCGTCCTCCATTGTCCTGTCATCGCAGTCCAGCGTTCCTTGATATCGCGCGTCTGGTCTTCGGCGACGGTCTTGATGACCCGCGCTAGTTTTTTAACATCGATCGGCTTTGGCATCATTACGGCACCTTCGGGTAACGGTACACGTGCCATCGTCCCGGTCGCTGGATAGCCCGACATGAACATTACGCGCGCATCGGGCCGCACGGATTCGAACAGTTCTGCAAGCTTGACGCCGTTGAGTTCGGGCATCACAACATCGGTCAGAAGGAAATCGATATCGCCTTCATATTCTTCTTGCACCAGCAAGGCCTCGTTGCCGTTGCTGGCCCGCAAGACCTTGATACCCATTTCTTCCAATGTGCTGGAAAGAATATTCAAAAGATCCGGCTCGTCTTCCGCAACCAGCGCGGTAAAGCCACTCAGATGGATATTGCCATCCTCATCCTCGATGATTTCATGCACGGCAGGCTTGTCATGGCTCAGCGGCAAACGGATGGTAATCGACGTTCCCGCCCCGACCTTCGAAACAACATCGATATCGCCCCTCATATCCTTGACCAGGCCATAGACCATGGACAGGCCGAGCCCTGTCCCCTTTCCCTGATCCTTGGTGGTAAAAAACGGATCGAACATGCGGGCCCTGACATCGGGCGGCATGCCGCAACCGGTGTCGATGATACGCAGCACGGCAAAAGACGATACCTCCAGCTTGGATAATTCGACGATAAGATTGCCACCATCGGGCATGGCATCGCGCGCGTTGATACAGAGATTCAGTAATATCTGACAAATATGATCCGGCGCGACCTGCACATACACTTGATCTTCGGTTTTGATCGAAAGCGCGATGGACGCATCCATCAGCGGACGGATCAAAGGTTCTTGGTCACATATCAACGCCCCAAGATCGACGACCATATCCTTGACCACCTTGTGACGTCCGAACGTCAGAAGCTGCCCTGTCAGCGCCGCACCGCGTTTAACGGCCTGCGCAATATGTTCAAGATAGGCCGCAGCTTCAGGTGCTTCGCTCGCTTTCTTCTTCGCAATCCGGGCATAACCGTCGATGATCGAAAGTATATTGTTGAAATCATGCGCGACGCCGCCCGCAAGCTGGCCCAGCGCTTCGAGCCGCTGCGATTGCAGATATTGCCCCTGCATGATTTTGTTTTCGGTCGTGTCCTCGATGACAACTAGGCAGTAAGGTTTTTTGTGAATGTAGGGAATGAAGTGAAAGCGTAACCAGCGGCTTTTTTCATCCGTTTTATGTTCGTGATCGTAATGACGGATTTCATTGGAGCGAACCAGCGGTGTCAGATCATCTGCAATACCGAACACGTTGAGAATGTCGGTCATGTACATGCCAATCAGACGGTTGTGCTGCATCTGGAAAAATTCACCGGCCTTGGCATTGCAATGCAAAACCATCGGCACATCCGATTGCAGGCCCAATGTCAAAAGCCCCCACGGCACGATATCCAGCGTCGATGCCAGATGCACGAGATTGTCGTTTTCGATGATCGGCACAAGGCGCATCAGCGTGCCGTCCTCATAAGAGCGGCTGACAATATTGTAGCGTTGCCCCGCAAGTGCGATGTCGGCAACGCTGTTATCCGCACCTGTGCCGTAGAATTTCAAAATTTGGGTAAAGGCCGCGTGACCTTCGGGTATGCGGTCCGGCCCGTAGCCAAGTATTTTTAAAATGTCGCGCGCGGCAGCATTGCAATAGCTGTAATGCCCCGTCTCCGTGAATGCGAAGCACGGCTCTGTCAGAGCTTCAACCATAGGATTATGAAATTTATATTTGCGAGAAAATATCATGAAAAATGACAGTCTTTGCGATAACGGCATGAAAAAATATCACAACCTATAGTTTTATATCCCGAGACACCTTTTCGCAGCAAGGCCACGTCGGAAGGCTTTGACATACATTGGCATTTACCACAGACTATAAGGGATTGATCTAATTCATTTTGACGGGGTGTTCTGCCTTGTCGCGTTTTTATGTTTTACATGCTTTCGTATTGCTCTGCACCCTATGCGGCGCGGAGCGAATGGCGCGTGCCAACGAATCACATCATTCAGCCAATTATCTCGGTATGGTTGGGCTCAACACCGTTCCATCCGCGCGCATGGATGAAGAAGGCACGGCGCGGATCGGGGTGAGCACGCTCGATCCGCACAACCATGCGTTCATCGGGATGCAGATTGCAAAACCGCTTTACGTGAATTTACGCCAAAGTATGGAAGTCTCCTCCATCGGAAAAAAGCCGGAGATGGTTTACCATGGTATGGATTTGAAATTGCGACTGGCCGAAGAAGGCCGCTACCGACCGGAAATTTCCTTCGGTATGGATTCCGTTCTGGGCGACAAAAGATTTTCTTCGGAATATTTTGCCTTATCCAAACGCGTGCATGATTTCGATTTCACCGCCGGGATTGCGTGGGGCCGCATGGGCAGCGCGGGCCATATCCACAATCCATTTGCCCGCCTGATCCCGCATTTTGATAAAGACCGGGATTACACGGACAGGGACGCCGCCTCACCTTCAGACTGGTTTACAGGCAAAGATATCGGGTTTTTCGGCGGCGTAGAATATTTCACACCGATCGATGGGTTATCGCTCAAGGCCGATATCGGCGCGGACCGCTATCCCGGCGAAAACCGTTCTTTCAATTTCAACACGCCCGCGCCATGGAGTATTGGATTCAATTACAACCCGACATCATGGTTCGGGTTTGGCACATCGATCATCGGCGGTGATAAAGTCATGGTGCGCTTTACGTTTCAGGACAATCTCTACAAACATAAGATCAAATCCTATAAGGATACGCAGCCCGCAAGCAATGGCGGGTTCTTTTCCAATCTCTGGGCGATGGCACAACGCGGCGGCGATGAAGAACGCTTCATGAATATCGGCAAACCCGTCAAGAACAGGCATGATCTCAGCAGCGATCTGCATTTGAACAACGTCCAGCCATCGACCCTGCAAATCGGCGAAGCGGCACGCAAGGTCTTAGGCAAAGCGGATAAGGATATTCAGAGCATAACGATCATCCCCGTCAATGCGGGCGTCAAGGGCAAGGCTGTGACGTTCAGTCGTCGCGATCTTGAAATGCTGGCGGAAAAGAAAGCAAGCCCCGAAGAAGCTTGGCAGGACATAAGCTTCACGGACAATGATCGGCCCACCAACCGCAAGCGTTTTACCGACAAGTTGAAATTCATTCCTGAACTTTCGTTCAGCGTCGGCGAAGAAGAGACGACGCATCTTTATCGCACGGCGTTATCGGTTGAACGCGAACGGCAATGGCATAACGGGTTTATCACGGGCGGATCGATGCGCCTTAACCTCGTTGATAACCTCCACCGCCTGTGGAAGTACCGGACGATCAACGCGACATCGGTGCGCGGCGATGCGGATGCGTTCACCATGAACCGGATCAACGTGGATCGCACCTATATAGGCTGGATGAAGACGGTCCTGCCCGATTTCCATCTGGCGGCTACCGCGGGGTATCTGGAGGAGATGTATGCGGGGATCGGCGGCGAGGTGTTGTACCGCCCGTTCGATTCACCGTTCGCGATCGGCGCGGAAGCGTGGCAGGTGTATAAGCGTGATCCTACCGCTGCGCTCGCGCTTGGCCTGCGCGGAGACAGCACGTGGACCGGGCATGTGAACCTGTTCTACGACATACCGGACACGGATGTGACGGCGTACTTCAAGGCTGGGCGGTTCCTAGGCGGCGACGAAGGCGTCACGGGCGGGATGGAGACGCAGTTCGAGAACGGCATGAAGGTCAAGGGCTATGTCACCGCCACCAATTCGGATGACAAGGACGTGTTCGGATCGGACCGAAACGTGATCGCAGGACTCCAGCTTTCGGTGCCGCTGGGAAGCCTGCGCTTTATCCCCGAAGGCAGCGAGGTCAGGACCCACATGGAACCGATGGGACGCGACGACGGCCAGATACTGGATAAGCCGTTATCGCTTTACGCGATCACTGAACCAATGTCTTACCGCCACCTTGGCCGAAACTGGCAGGAGGTTCAGAATTGACGAGCGGCTGGCCACCCATGAATTTCTCTTCAGCGAGTTTATCGGCGGCTTCACCCGTGCCGAGCTGTTCATGCTTGGCGTAGTTCAGAACATCTGCAACCGTTGCGCCGATACGTTCGACATGCGCGACCATCGCATCGCGGCTGATTTCGAAATCGAGCGGGTTGTGACCGGATTTGCGAAAGTATTCGTAACCGACGCATATAACACCGCCAGCGTTGATCACGTAGTCAGGCACGTAGAGGATTTTACGATCAAGCAATTGAATGTCGTTATGCGCTTTCAAAAGCTGGTTGTTCGCGGCGCCTGCGACGATATGCGCTTTTAAGCGCGGGATCGTATCGTCGTTCAGAATGCCGCCCATGGCGCAGGGTGCGAAGACTTCGGCTTCGACTTCGTAGATTTCATCGGGCGCAACGATATGCGTGCCGCCCAGTGCTTGATCGGCGGCTTTAAGGCGCATCTGGTCCGTATCAGTGATGAAGAGTTCAACACCGTCTTGTTTAAGCAGCTTGCATAGTTCAAGGCCGACAGCACCGACGCCCTGCACAGCGACTTTCAAACCGACCAGTGCGTCACCGCCATAACGGTGATGCGCAGCGGCGCGGATACCGCGATAGCAGCCAAGTGCCGTGAGCGGCGATGGGTTACCGCCGAGTTCGCCAAAGCCCTTGCCGCGCAGATATTCGGGCGGCAGGCCCGTGACATGTTCGGTCGTTTTCGACATAGCGACCATGTCTTCTTCGGTCGTGCCGGAATCTTCGGCCGTGACGTATCTGCCTTCGAAGGTTTCGACGGCTTCGCCCATTTCTTCCATCAGGGCTTCATTTTTGTCTTTCCTGAAATCGCCGATGATAACGGCTTTGCCGCCGCCGAGCGGAAGGCCCGCCATCGCGTTTTTATAGGTCATGCCGCGCGAGAGGCGCAGCACATCAACCAACGCCTGTTCTTCGGCGGCGTATGGATAGAAACGGCAGCCGCCGAGCGCCGGGCCGAGATTGCCGTTATGGACGGCGACGATCGCCACACGGTCGGAATTGGGACCGAGCAGGAAGCGGCGCACCGTTTCGTGGTGATCGAAGGAGGTATTGTTCTCCAACTGTCCTTTTTCCAAATCTTTGAAAATCATAACGCGCCCTCTTCGTCCTTTTTGTTGCTCAGGATTGTTAATGGAGGGGGGCCTGTAAAGGCAAGGATTTTATCGCGTTTCTGTATTTTCCGGAATCTTGTTATGTTCAGTTCGTTCCTCGCGCATTTTTTTCGCGGCGCTGGGCCGCCCGTACATAAGAAAAAACTTAAGTTATTGATTTTCCATGATGTCTGTTCAGTTCGTTCCGCGTAATTTGAAACGAGCGCCGGATTTTTGCGGGCGGGATTAACACCCCTGTTGTCATCCCCGAGGCCTGCCGAAGGCAGGCACAAACATCGGGGATCTAGGAAGAGCGCGGCTTTGCCGCGCACGTTTTTATGGACTGGACCCCCGCCTTCGCGGGGGTGACAAGGGTAGAAGTAACGTTGAATCTGGGCGGTTGTGAAAGGCATTCAGCATCATAGGAAATAATTCCTGATTTGTCAAATTAATTCTGTCCATACTGAATCTCAACAATGACCATGGTCCATAAAAATCAAAACGGGAATGGCAATGCACAAGAATTACGAGTTAGTCTAATCGGATGAAAAAAATTTGTGATTACTATACAGCAAAGCGACGTATTGATTTTTTAAGAGAAAAATCCGCTAATAAAGAAGATCCTCAAACACTCTTACCTCTACTAAAACCCCTCCTTAAGGATTTGCCTTTAAGAGGAATAACAATCGCAAATGAGTATATTCACAGAGCAAGATGGAATGTAGACGGTATGCTTTTTAGTCATGTGGAGGATTTAATTTACCCACCAAAAAGCCTAGTTAAGCAAAAAGGGCGATTTAATGATGTAGGAGAAAGTGTTTTTTATGCAGCACTATGCGAATTAGGTACAATAATTGAATCAAAACCTGAATTAAATAGACTGTTCACAATAATAAAAATTAAAAGAAAAACAGATTCTAAAATAATCTTTTTTCCTCTAGGAATCTTGGATGGGCCTTACAAAAATTTTCAAGACAATAAAACAGCACAGATTATTATTGAGTATTTAAATGATGAAATAACCAAGCAACCAATCAGCCCCGAAGATTACAATGCTACTATTACTATGGCATATCACTTTTTTAAAACAGAAATTAATTGGAACGACGGAACCAAAACTCCAGGATTAATTTACCCTAGTGTACGCGGTAAAACGATTTCGAATAAAACGACGTATAATATTGCTATGCTTCCATGTGTGTTTGATGATCACTATCAAGTAGTAGAAGCAACTGTATATTGCTTAACTTATGAAACGACTCACTATGAATTAAGAGAACTCAATAAGGGACACATTGAAACAAATGGCCAGATTTCCTGGCAATATGACTACGAAACTATGATAAAAAAAACCGCCCCTTTTTAGGGGGGCGGAAGTTCATGGGTACCAGATCGGTTAAGCGTAAAACTTGTGTGGGTCCTAAAATTCCTAATTTTCCTTCGTCCTCTTAGCCTGCTATGCCCCGCGCGACTTTGAGTTATATCTTATACTTTTATTTTATGTAAAATTGTATGTATTTGGCAAATTTGGGCGTTGGGTATATTATAACATATTGATTTTATTATATAAAAATACTGTCATGCCCACCTTGTGCGGGCATCCGGTTTTCCAGATCCCCGCCGTTGATGTCCTGCTTCGCAGGACCGCGGGGATGACGTCAGGAAAGAGTAGTAAGTAGGGTCTTGAGGTCTTCCGGCATATCGGCCTCAAAGCCCATTTCCTCGCCCGAAACCGGGTGGATAAAGGCGATTTCCCCGGCATGCAGGGCCTGCCTAGGGAAGGCCAGCACGGCCTCTCTGGAGGCCTCGTCATAGCCGCCCCTGTTCATCAAGGATCGTTGTTCCTGCGGTGGCAGGCCGTAATATTGATCGCCCAGAAGCGGGTGGCCAAGATGCTGCATATGGACGCGGATTTGATGCGTGCGCCCGGTTTCCAACTGACACGACACAAGCGATGCTATGCCGTGAAAGGTTTCAAGCCGCAGATAACGCGTGATCGCTTCGCGCCCCATAGCGTGGGATCGCACCGCCATTTTGACGCGGGATTGTTGGTGACGGCCAATCGGTGCGTTGATAACGCCCTTGATCGGCGTTGGTTCTTTCCACACCAGCGCCTGATAGACACGGTGCAACGAGCGATCAACCAGTTGTGCCGCAAGGCCGTTATGCGCGCGGTCATTTTTCGCAACGACCATAAGCCCGGATGTGTCTTTATCGAGGCGGTGTACGATGCCGGGGCGTTTGACGCCGCCGATGCCCGATAGCGTATCGCCGCAATGATAAAGCAGCGCGGAGACGAGCGTGCCAGCCTGATTGCCCGCGCCCGGATGCACGACCATGCCTACGGCTTTGTTGATGACCAGAAGGTCGTTGTCTTCATATATGATATCGAGCGGGATGTTTTCCGGTTGCGGCAGAGCTTCGATCAATTCGGGGATGGTCAGCGTGATGATATCGCCGGGCACGACTTTATGTGGTGCGTCATCGCATATTTTACCGTTCAGCGTAACCTGTCCATCGACGATGAGATTTTTCAAGCGCGAGCGCGAAACGCCATCGCCCGCAAGGTCGGATAACACCTTGTCCAGCCTGCCGGGCGTTTCGACGGTAAATCTGTCTGCGCCGTCATCATTGTCTTCTATATCGGTCATGGCGGGGGTTTTACATGGTTTTATCCCCGTTGTCATCCTGAAGGAGCGGTAGCGACTGAAGGATCTCATGAGATCCTTCGCGGCGCTCAGGATGACATCGCAGGGATCAGTCCAAAATCGGGCTCATTTTAGAGACTGTCGCGCAAGGGTCTTCAAAATCATCAAGCGGAACGCCAGCCAGCAGCCAGCCATCAAATGTGTAGGTCGGCGCGGCGGAAGCTTCGTTGCCTTCCTGACGCTCGCCAAAGCTCGTCTGGGCATGACCGACCAGCACGCGTTCGCCATTCATGCCCGACACGACGCGATGTGCGGAGGCGTTCTGACCTTCGGTGAAATCTTCCAAAATCTGTACCTGCCCCTGCGGTGAGAATGTTATCAAGCGCGCGTGGGAGCGATGTTCGGAATCCTGCCCCTCGCCGCTGATAAGAACGCTAGCACGACCGTCTTCATAAACAATAAGATCGGGCGCTTCGTAGTTATAGGGTCCTTTAAAGTAACGCTGCCATAACAGATTGCCGATGGAATCCGTTTTCATCACCCAGGCGGTCAAACCCTTGCCGTCATAATCAAGCGGGCGGGCCTTGCCGGTGAGAATAAGATCGCCTTCTTTCGTTTGCGCCACCGCCTGAAAACTCGCGGCAGTTCCGCGCGGATATGTCCTCTGCCATTTGATCGCGCCGTTTTCATCAATGCGCAACAGCCAGCCGCCGGAAATATTTCCTTCCATCACGATCTGGCCCGTAACGATATAGCCGCGGTCCAGCGCGACCTGAACATTGTTGAGCACGGTGCTGCGGCCTGTTTTGTAGGATCGTTTCCACAAAATTTTGCCGCTGCGGGACATTTTATACAGATATCCGGTTTGCTTTTCCTGATCTTTTTCGTCGATGAATTGCGCGACGATGATATAGCCGGAACCATCAGCGGCCTGTACGAACGCCTTGGCGTCAAGATCCCCGCCTTTTTCGAATATGGAGGCAGGTTCGCCGCGCACCTTGCCATCATTGTCATACGAGGCGATATAGATTCCATTGCCGTGATTGGTGTTGATATCGCCGAGGACGGTGAATCCATCCTTCGTTTTTATCATGCGATGGATGGTCTGAAGCTGCATCGTCATCGGCCGCACTTCCCAGACGGGCTTGAAGCGTTCATCGAATTTCACGAGCAGCGGATGATAGGTCGTATCGTCCTTGTCTTTCGTATAAGACCCCGCAGCGACGATAACATTATTGTCGAGCGCGACGGCATCAGAGAACAAATCCATACCGTCCTGCGCGTAGACGATATCCCAGACATTGCCCGTGCCAAAACGCGGCTCGCGAAGCGTGGTGATTTCGGAAGTCGCAGGATCGCAGACTGGTTTACTAAACATGAGTTGGTGGTATCTGGAGTCCGGATCGATAGAAACCGCCTCTGCCGCCTTTTCTATCTCTACCATCGGAGCCGGGGCTTGTTCAGATGTGGCGGCGGGAGGAGGCGCGACCTCGGCAACAGGTGCAGCGGCAGCCGCTGTGGTTGGGGCAGTTGCCGCAACAGGCGCAGTTTCAGGGGCCTTCGCGGCGTCCTGTGTTGTATCCTGCGCCATGGCGGCGTGGGCCACAAAAACCGCGACGGATACACCCAACAGCCAATTTACGGGTTTAAATTCCATGGAAAAGAAGTGTAAAGTCGCTTTGATAAAAAGTCACGCCTTCAAGGGGTTCCGTTTTGAAAATTCTGATCGTCAGCGACGCATGGCATCCGCAGATCAACGGCGTTGTCCGGACTTATGAATATCTTAGCGCGGAATTGGTCGCCATGGGATATGAGGTGAAAGTCATCGGCCCCGCAGACTTTCCCAAATCTTATCCTATGCCGGGTTATGACGAGATACGCCTTGTCGCCTTTCCTTATTTTCGTCTGCGCAAGATGATCGCGGAATTTGAGCCAGACGTTCTGCATATCGCGACCGAAGGCCCGTTGGGCATTGCCGCACGTCGTTACGCGAAAAATTACGGGATAGAATTCACCAGTTGTTATCACACCCATTTCCCAGACTATGCCGCCCAGCGCGCGGCGAAATATTTTCCAGCTTTCGAAAAACCAGTGCGTAAGATCGGCATTGCATTTGTAAGATGGTTTCATTCGCATTCTTCGTGCCTGTTCACAGCAACGCAAAGCCTTGAAGACACATTAAAGGCGTGGGGTTTCCATTGCCCCATCAAACGCATGACACGTGGAATCGATCATGCCGTGTTTCATGAAGGAGCAAAGACCCTGTTCGCCGATCTACCAAAACCCGTCGCGCTTTATGTCGGACGCGTCGCGATTGAAAAAAACCTCGATGCGTTTTTATCCATGAAATGGAACGGCAGTAAGATTGTCGTCGGCGATGGGCCTGATCTGCAACTCATGAAATTCAAATATCCCGATACTGTGTTCGTAGGCGTGAAGACGGGCGCGGCGCTGGCCGATCATTACCGATCCGCCGATCTGTTTGTCTTTCCGTCCAAAACCGACACGTTTGGCATGGTGTTGATCGAGGCCATGGCCTGCGGCCTTCCGATCGCGGGGTATAATGTGACAGGCCCCAAAGACATCGTGATAGCGGATTTTTTGGGCGCGGTGGATGACGATCTTGCATTGGCCGCAAATCGTGCTTTAAAGCACGGTACGCCGACCCAGCGCGCGGCCCATGCGCGGGATAATTATAGCTGGCGAAAAGCCGCGGCGCAGTTTCTGGAAACAGACTAAATCCGCGTTTCCCAAAGAAGCCAGAACGCGATCCCCACAAGCAAAAGAGAAAGCGCGCGGCTGATTTTACGGACCAGTGCGGGCGTGTCGAGAAAGCGCCGCATGGAAGACGCGGCCACAACGATAGCCGAATGGACGACAGTGGCGATTGCCACGTATATTATCGTGAGAAAGACCGCGCCCGTCACAACATCCTTGCCCGGATCGACGAAGCTTGGCAGAACGCTTACATAAAATAGGAACGCCTTGGGATTGAGAAGATTTGTCACAAGGCCGCGCAGCGCATAGCGCCTATCCTGCCCGTCTTTCGGCGATGCCGTTATATCCAGCCCCGCGTTACGCCAGCCATCCCACGCCAGCCAGAACAGGAACAGCACACCGCCCCAGCGAAGCGCCTGGTATAGCCAGACCGATTTGCCTATCACCGCCGCCAATCCGAACGCCCCAAGAATGCCCACCAGAAAAAGGCCGAGCGCCGTGCCGATGACGGCGGCCATCCCTGCCCGCCTGCCGTTGGAAAGCGTTGTAACCGCCAGATAGCCCATGTTCGGCCCCGGCGTGATTTCCATCACTATCGCCATCATAACAAAGGCCCATAAACCTGCAAAAACCATCTCACAACCCCCTATGCTGCACCGCCAAAATACGATAGAATCAGTGGCGTATGATTAAGGATAAAGCACCGACATTGTTCCGGTCCATCTTCCTGTCCGATTTTCACATCGGTGCCAAAACTTTCAATGCTGCCGCCCTTCTCGACTTCCTGCGAAAAACAGAATCGCAGACGCTTTATCTTGTCGGTGACATCCTCGACGGGTGGAAGCTGAACAAACGCTGGTACTGGACCGAAGAAGTCAGCGAAATTTTCGACGAATTGTTCCGCAAGGCCCATGAAGGAACGAAGATAATCTATATAACCGGCAACCACGACGAGGCGGTGCGCGAGATATCGCTGGTCAAACGTTTACGATATGCAAGACGACTTAACATCCAGATTAGAAACCGCATCGTGCATAAAACGGTGAGCGGGCATACGTATTTAGTTCTTCATGGCGATCAGTTCGACCGGGCAATTTTACGCGGCGCGATTTCACGATGGAGCGACAGATTCTATGATTTCATGTTAGAAAAAATCCAAAAACGAAAACCGCTGAACATCGAAATCGACGGCAAGGTCAAACGCTTCTCGCTTGCAAAGCTCCTTTCCTATCACGGTTTGATAGCGCTCAACATCCTCAACAATTTCGAAAGCGCGTTGTGCCGGGAGGCACGGCGCAGCGATGTCGAAGGCATCATCTGCGGGCATACGCATATCCCCGCACTCAAGCAGATCGGGGCGATCACATACGCGAATTGCGGATCGTGGCTGAAGGAAAGCCGGACAGCGATTGTCGAGACGATGGACGGGCGTATGAAGTTGATCGACTGGCCGTTCGAGGCAAACCCGAAACAATCGTCCCTGCCTTTTTATACCGGTGATATGGTTCCGGCGCGCACGGAAGCGTACCGTTTTCGTCCGTTGACCGAACGCCTGACGTTCTCGATCCGCCGCACATGGCCATCACCGCACGACGCCACGCAAAAACCCGCCAAAGCGGCGGGCGATGGTGCGTGCGTTTATTCTTCCTCGTAACCTGTTTTCATCCCCGCACCCCCTACCTGTCACCCCCGCGAAGGCGGGGGTCCAGTCTATAAAAATGTGCGCAGCTTTGCTGCGCTCTTCCCGGATCCCCGATGTTAGTGTTCCGCTTCGCGGAACCTCGGGGATGACAAAAAAGAGAACTAGAACTATCCCGCTTCGGGATCGACGATAAAATTTTGTAGACCGACGAACGCCGTGAAGGGATGCGTGATCAGGTAAGTCGGAATCGGTTTGAGATATTCCTTGAAACGACCTTTGGCTTCAAATTCCGCACGGAAACGGGAATCAAAGAAATACTGTCCCAGTTTGACCGGAATGCCGCCCGCAATATAGATGCCGCCGTGCGCGCCGAGCGTCATGGCAAGATCGCCCGCAACAGAGCCTAAAAACGCCAGCATCTTATCCAGCGATTCAACACACACGTCGCATGATTTATCGAGCGCGCATTTGCTGATATCTTCCGCCGTGCGTTCGGGAACATCGTCCTTGCCATCGAGAATGCGGATAGCGTTGTAGATATTCACAAGGCCCTTGCCGGAACAAACGCGTTCCGCCGAGATGTGGTGATATTTGTATCGCAGCGTGCGGAAGATATCGAATTCGCGTTGGGTTTTCGCGGCCATCGTGACATGCCCGCCTTCGCCCGGATTGGCGCGGTAACGCGCGCCGTCCCATGTAAGGCTGGCAACGCCCAGACCCGTGCCGGGACCTACGATGCCGATGGGTGCATGCGGATGCGGTTTTTGATCGCCGCCGATCTGTTTGAAATCGCTGCCCTTGAGATGCGGAATGCCAAGTGCGATGGCCTTGAAATCATTCAGCAACGTGAAGAATGACAGGTTCAGATCCTTTTGCGTCTGGCGGATGGAAAAATTCCACAGATGGTTGGTCATTTCAAACTGGTCGCCGGAGATCGGCCCTGCGATGGCAAACGCGCCGCGCGTCGGCTTTACGCCTTTCAGACCTTCGAGATATGTTTTCGTCGCATCGACGATGGTCGGATAGTCCGCGCATTGCAGGACTTTTTCTTCATAGATGCCTTTTTCATCGGCCAAGGCAAAACGCGCATTCGTCGCGCCGATATCGGCGATCAAACCAGCAGGCATGAATTTCTCTCTCTTGTGTTTACGGCGTCGTTTTTTTAAGGTGGTGCCTAACCTCTTATGACTGCGGGTGGAAAGCAAGAAAAAAACTTGCGGGAATCCTTGTGCGGTTGCGAAAGAATTTAATTTTATGGCAAATATTTTGCTCGCCGAAGACGACCTCTCGACGCGCCAGTTTCTGGCAGGGGCGCTGGAAAAAGCCGGTCACAGCGTGGTTTCCTGTGCCGATGGAATAGAGGCGTGGAAAGCGATGGAAGAAACAGGCGCGGCCTATGACCTTCTGCTCACCGATATCGTGATGCCGGGGATAGACGGGATAGAATTATCGGCCCGCGCCCGCGCGCTGTGTCCGTCTTTGAAAGTGGTGTTCATCACAGGGTTTGCAGCCATGGCATCGGAAGAGCGCGACGGTGCAAAAATTATCGCCAAACCGTTTCATCTTGGCAGCCTTACCAAAGAGATCGAAGATATTTTGAAATCGACGGCGTAGGGAAAGATATTCGTCATCCCCGCCACTCGTCCCGCGAAGGCGGGAGTCCAGTCGACATTATGTGCGCAGCTTTGCAGTGCTCTTTTCCGGATCCCCGCCGTGCCGATGCGCTTCGCGCATGCCGCGGGGATGACAAAAAGGGAAAAACGTTTCCGCGTTATTCGCAGTTGCAATTGTATGTTTCATAGATACCGGCACCGACCGGCCTGTGACAGTACTGGATCGCACAAGGATTATTAAACAATGTATACTCGCAAGAAGAATTCTCTGCGGGCCCTTGTTTACCAGTGGTTACCGCTTGGCTACCGGTCACACGGAACGTGCAAGTCATCGTGATCGCCTCGCAATTGTTCTCGGTTTCCGTCGTTTGCGTGTTGCCGGGGCAGACGGTCTTTACCTTCGTCTTGATCGTTCCGGTGTAGCCCGCCGGGCAGGCGCTCGTGGTTTCGACCGTGCCACCGTTGCAGGCGCAGGTGTTCGCCGTTTCATGACAGCCATAGGGCGCGGGCTGGTTTATGCCGCCGGAGCAGTTGTACGAACATGTCTCGGTGATCGCGCCCGCGTTATATTGCGGCGGGCAGGCCTTGATCTGAACCGTGGACGGGTTGCAGGCGCAACTGTTGGACGTGTTGGCCCAATTGCCGAAAGTCGTATCGGGGCAGACATTGCTGCGCGACTGGTTGATCGTGCCGCTGAATCCGGACGGGCAGTTGATGATCCGCGTCTGGGTCTGGTTTTCACAGACGCAGGCGTTGGCCGTTTCCGTCGTGGTCGTGACCGGCGTGTTGCCGTTGCACGTTACGTCGTCCGTATAGGTGATCGTTCCTGAATAGCCCACACCGCACGCCACAGAACGCGTCGTGGTCGACGGCTGGCATGTGCAGGTGCTGGTATCTTGCGTCACCGTCTGCTGACCGGACGGACAGACCGTCGTCGTGCTCACATTGATCTGGCCGGACATATTCGGACCGCAGGACGCCGTCGTATTCACTGTGCCCGCCGTGCAATCGCACACGCCGCTCGGGGGGCCATCCTGCCACACAGTGTTGTTGCAGGTGAAGGTCTGGGAATAAGACGCGCCGCCCGTCAACGTGACGGACACGCCGGACGATGTCTGGTTCAAGGGCGTGTTTACGCCGCAGATATTACGGGTGGTCGCGGGGCAGCGCGTGCTGACATAGGCGCGGCACAAGGGTAAGCCGTTATCATCAACGCCATACATGATCTGACCTGCGGGACATGCCGCGGACGTCGTGATCGGGCCGCAGACGATCCGGCTGTTGGCGATGGCTGTCGGCGCGCCCGCAGTATCGCAGGCAAGGTGGCGCGGATCGGTTTCCTCACCGCCGATAACGGCGGATTCGATACAAATGCCGTCTTCGCTGCAAACCTGCGCCGTGCGCGTTCCTTCAACCTTGGCGTCGCCCTCGACCTGAACCATGACCGATGGGTACAACGGATCAATTACCGCGTCTTCGCCGATAATCACTTTCTTGTCTATCGCGTCGTGAAGGTTGATAGTATCGGTCATTTCATTATCGCCGTCTTCCGCGAATTCCCATGTCGGCTGTCTTCCGATACCGATAAAATCGACGAAATCATCGTAATGCGTGTTCACGCCCGCTGGAGGACTGCCCGGCACGACAACGCCGGCATCTATAGTAACGACCTGTTCGGTGCTTTGCAGGGCGTGACGATAGATGGCCTGCGGGTTTGAGCCGTCGGTGTTGCAGTTTTCATTATCGAACATCGGGCCGTTGCATTCATGTATAAGTTCGCCCTGCGCGTTATAGGCGCCGATATTGTCCGGCCCGTGGCTGAAAACGAAATAATGCGCGCTGCCTTCCGGTTCAATAATACTTTTGGGCGGAGGGCCAGACCCATCGACGATAGAGATACCGCCGCGCAAGGGACGATAGGTGGATTTGTCCGTCAGAAGTTCCGTCACCGCGTAGCTGAAACGCCCGCCATAGGCATCGATGGATTGGTCTTCGCTTAGGCCCAGCGATGCGAAAGGCAGAGCGCCGCGTTCGATTCTGGGATATATCATGCCCGCGCCAATATCGATCTGCCGCACGCTGGACTCGTAACATATGCCGTTCACACAGGTGCCGGGAGCCTCCGTCGACCCGAAACATTCCGTCTCCATGCCGTAATCGGCATCGCCGGGCTTTGCGTCATAGCGCGCGGGGCAAGGATAACGCCCGCGAAGATTTTTAAACGTGGCCAGAGCAATATCGATCTGCTTTTGCGTCACCATCGTATCTTCGCGATCGACACGTTCCAGATATAATTTGTACAGCGGAATGGCGGCCGCAACCATGATCCCCACGATCAGCATGACCACAGCCATTTCGATGAGCGTGTAGCCCGCCTGCGCACCGCGCCTATCTGTATGATTTACGGCAGGTCTGCGCATGTGATATTCCCGCCCGCGTCAATGGCCGATACATACTGGTTCGCGCCGCATGTTTTGGGTATGACATCCAAAGCCATCGACGTGCATATTGCCGTGTTTTGCGCGACCGCCGTCAGATAGCTTCCCGGCGCGCAGGTGATGATTCCCGAGCCGCCGATCGCTTCGGCCAGCATGCAATTGAGCCCGTCGCGGTCACAATATTTCTGCCCGCGAAGACTATCTGCCTTCACATCGCCCACTACATCGAGCTTGATTTTTTTGTCGGCACCGGGATCCGGCGTCTTCGTTCCGATGCCTATCGGCCCCGCGTTCGTGTTGTAAATGCCGCCGGGCGTCGCTTCAGACAAAAGCCAGATAGCCGCGGGGCTGCTGGCGACATATTGAACATAGTCGTCATAATAATCGCTGTTGTTACCGAAAGATTTGGACCTGTTGTGCATAAGCACGGCATCGAGATCGCAGTTCTCACCTTCGGCCAAACTGCTCTCGCAGGGAAGCTGCAGTCCGTTGACGTTGAAAGACCCCGCGCCGTTATTACCGTAGGATGTCAGGGCATAATAGATATTCTCGCGCGGTATCGTGGTTGTGGCGCCGCCTGTGCCTACCGTTATTTCGTTGACGGTGATGGAGCCTTCGCGCGTTTCGTCGTTGGCGCGGGCAGGATCGGCCATGTCCGCAGACACACTATAAGAGATGAGGTTTTTGTATCCATCGACCATATCGCTGTAGGGAATTCCGAGATCGACGTAGGGAATGCCTCCCGTGTAGACAACACCGGGCGCGCCGGTCACCTTGCAGACGCCGCCGCCGCTCGTGCAGCTTCCGGGGGAAAGCGCGGTCAGGGCCGCCAATGTGGATTGTTTGCCGTGATCCGTCTGGCCGAACGCGATGGCGCGGTTGGAGGGAAGCGGATAATAGCCGTGCGCGATATAATAATCGCCGAGCGCGTTGTTGAGCGCGTTCATCGCAATGGTGGTGTAATCGAGCCTTTCCTGTTCGCGGTAGATATTATAGCGCTGCATCAGCGGAACGGATAAAAGGCCGATAATGACCATGACGATGGCAAGTTCGATCAGCGAGAAACCCGCTTCGTTCTTCATGGATGTACGCTTCGAACAGCGTTTTTGCATATATTCCCGCATCAAAGAAATTGCCCCAATTACCATTTAACCATTCCGTGCGTTAAGAATTCCTAAAATTTTATCAAACCGGACGGGTACTCTACAAATGCCTCTTTGGAACCAGTCCGCATTACAGGTGGTAACCCCTTCAAATTTCGGATAATTTTATGAAAACTTACAGAGAAAAAACGTGCTGAACCGACTTAAAAAAGATATACTAAATTTACGTCACAGTCAGTTTTTTTAACCTTCTTTCTCACACAACGGCACGGCCGCACGGGCACCATCGATGAAAAAACAAGCTCTTCTTTTTACGACGTTAATCATTCTGGCCGTTACCCCGGCCTACGCCCAGTCCGGCAAGGACCTTATGCCAGGCGCATCCGCAGGCAGCGCCGCCGTTACGCCCGGCACCGATCTGGATAGCGAAACCCATCCGCCGTTGAACCTGACGCCCGACAAGTCCGAACTGGTTCGCCTTGATCGCGAGGCCTCTTCGGTGATTGTTGGGAATCCAGGACAGGTCGCCGTCATGCTCGATACGCCAAGGCTGGCCGTCATCATTCCGCGTTCGCCCGGAGCCACCTATTTCACCGTGCTCGACAAGGATAGTAATGTCATAATGCAGCGCCATGTCATCGTCGCCAGCCCGAAAAAGAATTACGTGCGTGTCCGCCGCAGCTGCGCCAATGCTGGCCAGAACGCCGAATGCCAGCCGACAAGTGTTTATTTTTGCCCCGATATGTGCCATGAAGTAGGAGCCGCAGGCGATGACGAGGGCGGTTCGTCCTCCACGTCGTCAGCGCAATAACAACAACTTTTTGGCAGGCATAGTATTCTCATGACACCCGTATTCCGTGGATTTTTCCTCGCATCCCTTTCCGTCTCCGTTTTGGCCATCGCCGCTTGCAGCAGCACAGGCTCCAATGTCAGCAACCATGCCGATGCGGCCCGCATGGACCAGATACTGGACCGCGCAGCGCGCGAAGCGAAAGCCAGCGGCAACAAGGTTGAAACGCTCGCCCTCCTCGAACAGATTTACAAACGCAATCCCGATGACCCCGCCGTTGCCACCGCGTTCGGACAGGCGCTGCGCGAAGATGAGCAACTCAATCAGGCGCGCCAGGTTCTCTATCCCTTCACCGAAGGCAAGGAAGCTTACCCCGACGCTGTAACGGAACTCGCGATGGTGCAACTCGCGCTCGGTCAATATAAAGAGGCCGAACTGACCTCGCGCCGCGCCGTCGAAATAGATTCGGAATCGGGCCGTGCCTATCTCGCGCTCGGCACCGCGCTCGACGCCCAGAATTACCACGAGCAGGCAGAGATCGCATTCCGCAAAGGTATCGACCAATGGAAAGGCGATCCCGCCCCCATCATGAACAATCTTGCGCTCAATCTCGCTTCGCAGAACAAACTGGATCAGGCGATCGACATGCTCAAAAAAGCAAAAGAGATTTCACCGGGCCGCGTAGAGCTGGAGCGCAACATGCGCATCATCACGACGCTGAAAGAAGGCGCGGATGATTTCACGATCAAGCAGGAAAACGCAAAAAAACAAGCTGTCGCCAAAAAGGCCGAACCTGCCGCGAAGAAGGAAGTGGCAAAAGCGCCTACCAAGAAAGATGCGGCCCCTGTGAAGGAAGCGGCCAAAGGCAAAGCGGATAAAGAACAAGATCAGGACGACATCGACAACAAGCAGTTGACCAAAAAAGATGCGCCTAAAAAAGAGGCTGTGAAAAAAGAAGCAGCACCGGAGAAGGTTGAGCCTGCCGCCGCGCCGGAAACGCCGGTTAGCAAACCTAGCAGCAGCAAGAGCTTTGGTGCCGGAAGCAAATCCCAGCAGGATTAGCCGAACGCATCGCCCAATTGGATGCCCGCAGGCCCCAGAATGACGATAAAGAGGGCAGGCAGGAAGAACAGAATCATCGGCACGGTGAGTTTTGGCGGCAAAGCGGCAGCCTTTTGTTCCGCATTCGCCATACGAATATCCCGCAATTCGTCGGATAGCACGCGCAAGGCCTGAGAAACGGATGTTCCGTATTGTTCGGCCTGAATGAGCGCTGTCGCAAATGTCTTGCCGTGTCCGCCGACGCGCTTGCCAAATTCGCTTAAAGCACCGCGACGATCGTTCAGCATCGCCATCTCGGCGCTCAAAATTCCAAGTTCTTCAGCCAGCACGGGCGCGTGCTCGGCGACTTCCATAGCGACACGGTCCACCGTCTGTTCCAGACCGATACCGCCCTGCACGCAGATCAACATCATGTCAAGCGAGTCCGGAAAGCTCAAAGACAACTCTTCCATGCGTTTGATGGCGGCGTTTTTGACCAGAATGCGGGGAATGAAAAAACCAAGGATGGCGGCGCCGCCAAGAATAAGCATGGTAAGCGCGCTGCTGATGTCTTTCTCCGACTTGGAGATAATAAGCATACAAAACAGGACGAGGAATATTGGCAAAACAAACTGGGTGATGATGTATTTCATCGGCGCTTTGGCGTCTCTGTTTCCCGCCTGAAGCAACATGACACGAACTTTTTCGCCGTATTCTCCGGCAATGCTTTGCATCTTGAAGAAGGACGACATGGAATCTTTGGCCGAAACATTCTTCGGGCCTTTGCGATTCAGTTCTTCCTTGCTTTGCTCGAATAAGGCTTTGCGCTTTTTTTCGATGACGTTTTTGTAACGCTCTTTCTTCTCACCGCGTTGTAGAAACGGCAAAGCGAAAGCGGCAAAAGAAATGGCGGCTGCTATCGCGCTTCCAAAAATGATCAGACTATCGCCGGTAATATCGAACATGTGCGCCTAAACCTTGAAGTTAATCATCTGCTTCATGCAGAGGATTCCGCAAAGCATCCAAAAAATCGCGAAACCCAGAAGAAATTTTCCGGTACGATCATAAAATAAGACGCCAATGTAATCAGGATTGATCGCGTACATACCGCAAGCCACAAAAATCGGCAGCGCGCCGATAATCATGGCCGAAGATTTTGCCTCGGACGACAAAGCCTGAACCTTACGGCGCAGGCGGAAACGCGCGCGGATAACTTTTGCAAGACCTTCGAGGATTTCGGACAGGCTCGATCCGGTCTGCGCCTGAATCGTAACAGCGGTTGCAAACATCTGCACTTCGGGCAGCGGCATGCGGCGGGCGCATTCCTGCACGGCTTCAGGTAGAGAAACGCCGATTTTCTGCTGATCAAAAATGCGGCCCATTTCATCACCGATTGGCCCCGTAAATTCGCGCGCGACCATCTTGATAGCCTCAGACACCGGCATACCGGCGCGAAGAAGGCGCGTCATGGCGTCAAGCGCATCGGCAAGTTCGGCCAGGAATTTTTTCTGGCGGCGTTTGATCATCTTACTCACCACCAGTTTAGGAACACCAAAAAAGCCAATAATGGCGGTGGCGATTATAACAATCGGCCCCTTCCCCGACACATAGACGAGCAACGTTGCCACAACGGCAAACAGGATCGAATAAATCCAGTATTGTTTAACGGAAATGGTAAGGCCCGCCTGCGTCAAAGACATTCCGATGGATCTTTTCTTTTCTTCTTGTTCAGGATCGGCATTTTCTTTTAGTTTTTTGGCGAGCGCCTCGCGCCGCATATCGCGGCCAGCGCCTTTCTTCGCGCCCTCATCGACATGTGCGCCCTTGATAACATTCATCATCCGACGCTTTTGCGTGTTCTTTGCATTCGAGAGCATAAACGCAATCATGCCGGTCACGACCAGCACGAGTAAAAGAGAAATAGCGGTGATGATCGTCGCCTTATCCATAAGCCTCTTCCATCGCGTCGAGCACCAGTTTTTCGACATTGAACTGGCGCGCCTTGTCCCAGAATTTAGGACGCATTCCCGAGGATTTTAATTGCGTGATCAGCTTGCCTTTTTCATCTTCGCCTAAAAATTCAAGTTTAAAGAGATCTTGCATGGTCACGACTTCGCCTTCCATGCCGGTGATTTCAGAAATGTGCGTGACTTTACGCGAACCGTCGCGCAGACGTTGCACCTGAATGATGACGTTAACGGCGGAGGCGATCTGTTCGCGTACGGCGGTGGTGGGCAGGTTCAATGAACCCATAGCGATCATGTTTTCCATACGCGAAATAGCTTCGCGCGGATTGTTGGCGTGGACAGTTCCCATCGATCCGTCGTGACCCGTGTTCATGGCCGAGAGCAAGTCGAACGCTTCAGGGCCGCGAACCTCACCGACGATAATACGTTCTGGGCGCATACGTAGGCAGTTTTTAACAAGATCGCGCATAGTGATTTCACCCACGCCTTCAAGGTTGGCAGGGCGGGTTTCAAGGCGTACGACGTGCGGCTGTTGCAACTGCAATTCGCAAGCATCTTCGCAGGTGATGATGCGTTCGCCCGCCTCGATATAACGCGTAACGCAATTCAGCATCGTGGTTTTACCTGAACCCGTACCGCCGGAGACGAGCACGTTCACGCGGCACCTTCCAATCGCCATAATGAGTTTGGCGGCGGACGGCGTCATCGCGCCAAATTCCAGAAGCTTATCGAGCGTGAGTTTATCTTTTTTAAATTTACGAATGGTCATGCACGCGCCGTCAACCGCGAGTGGCGGAATAATGACGTTCACGCGAGAACCGTCAGGCAGACGCGCGTCGCAGATCGGTGAGCTTTCATCGACACGGCGGCCGATAGCGCCGACGATACGCTGGGCAATCGTCGTCAAATGCTGGTTATCGCGGAATTTGATTTTGGCGCGCTCGATCTTTCCACTCACCTCAATATAGGTGGTGTCGGGGCCGTTGATCATGATATCGGCTATGTCGTCACGTTCGAGCAATTCTTCGAGCGGGCCGAAGCCCAGCATGTCGTTGGTGCATTCTTTGGCGATAGCGGCAAGTTCGGACGGCGTAACATCGAGGTTGCGGAAACGGGCAATTTCTTCGACGGCGGAATTGACTTCCGTCCGCGCCTCTTCCGCCTTCATGCGGGCAAGCGCCTTTAGATCGATACCGTCGCGAAGATCCAGCCAGATACGGTTGCGCGCGCGTTGCAAGCGCAGATTGTCCATATTTTGCGCGGCGGTCGCTTCGTCATGCGTTTCTTCATGAAGTTCAAGCGTTCCTTCATCCATCGATTTGACGGGTTTTTTCTCTGGCGCAGGGGCAGTGGCAACAGGTTCGGCAGGTTTTTCAGGCGCTGGCGCCGGCGTTTCCGGAACGGGTGCGGGTGCCGCCGCCTTCGGCGGGGCGGCCGGAGGCATCGTCGCAACATCAGATCCGCCTTGTTTCTTGCCGAACATGATGACTACCTCCTTCCCCTACTTCTTCATTTTTCCAAGGATTGAGCCGAGCAGTCCGTCCTTACTTGTATCGACAACAGGCACAACCTCGCGTGAAACCATTTTTTGAATCAGCGGCAGAATTTTTTGAATGACATCCTGCCCGGCTTTTTCCGAAGACAATTTGCGGCCTTCATTTTCAGTGCCGATAAACAATTTGGAATCGAACGCGATAACGACCTGCGGTTCGCAATCGAGCGCGGTTTTTATATCTGAACGCGGCACTTCCTTGCCGGGCGCAAGACCTACCATATTTAACAAAAGGTCGACATGTCCGCCACCGCCCACAAGCTTCTTTATTTCCTGCATAAGGGCACGTGCGGAACGAAGTGATGCCAGAGTCGGCGTAGACACAAGAACGATTTCATGAGCGCGCGTCAAAACGGTTTTTTTGAGCGCAGGTCCAGCGCCCGATAAATCCACGATAACGACCGGATAACTGGTCATCGTGTTGTTTATGATTTCTTCGTACTGTACGATCTGTATTGGCAACTCGAGCATCGGTTCCGTTCCTGTGGCCAGAACGGAAAGCTTGTCATTGACATTATAAAGCATACGGCGCAGGGAATCTGCATCGCGTGCAACGACGGCCTTGATGGCTTCGGCGGTGCTGGCGACGGGCTCAAACCCCATGCCTACGCCCAGCGAGGACCAAGCGCCCGCAGCGTCCAAAAGCAATGTTTTCTGGCCCAGATTTTCCGATGCCGCATAGGCCATGGCCTGTGCCAGTGACGATACGCCGACACCGCCTTTGGAACCGATCATGGCGATCAAGCGGCTTCCCGCCGCGCCAAGTTTTTCAATAAGTGTCTGTGCTATGACTTCACCCAGCGTATCTTGCGGCACTGGGCGCACCAGATAATCGCTTACGCCCATAGCTGTCAGGCTGCGGTAAAGATTGACGTCGTTTACGGGCCCTATGATGACGGCGCTGGTATTTTCATCGCAGCTTCCCGAAAGCTCACCCAGACGTCCGATAAAACTTTCATCCGTCGTGTCTGTTTCGATCATGATGATCGCAGGAGATGCGCTTTGCGCGTAGAGATTGATAGCGTTTTCGACATTGCCTTCGTGCACATTAATGGTCACGCGCGCGAAACGCCAGTCATTTTGCAAAGCGCGCGCGGCCTCTATCGTGGCCTTGTCCTTCAAGAAAAGGTCCACAGTTGCCGATGGTAATAGAATGGATGTTTCCGTGCGCACTGCCCTAACTTACCCTTATCTTTATCCCCTCACTTACGCGAGGATGCTTACTGCTGAATATCGCCTCGTTCGAGCCGTTGCAGTTCGCCCTCGGCTTCGTCGGACGTGACTTGTCTGTAATATTCGACCGTGTTCGCGGCGCGGCGACCGTCACCCATATCGGTTGCGCCATTGCCTGCAAGATCACTGGGACGATAAATCTGTTTGGCGAGCATGGCATCGGCCGTGCAACCGAAACGGTAATCGCCTACATTTTCCGTCGTAAGTCCGTCATCCATGCCCGGCATATTGCGGCAACCTGCAGGCGCCTTCGCGGTAACGGCATCATAAGTGACCATCAGAGTAGGATCGCTGCCTTCGGCCTTTACTGTCTCTGCAACAACCGAATGAACGCCCATCTTTGCCAGGCCGTCCTTAAAGCGCGATAAATCCTTGAACGCCTGCACGGCGCCGTAGTTTTTGGAATTGGGATCGTAAGCAAGCGAAAGCTGGAGCATATCCGCACCATAGCGTTCGTAATTGACCGCTACCCTTTGCAGATATCCTTCGCTGACATCTTTTACCGGCGATTGAAGCATCGTCGTTTGCGGCGCAAGCTGCGGGCGCGACGTGTTCATCATCGAAGGTGTGCTCTGACGACCGCAGGCGCTAAGAGAAACAGCGCTGCACAGCATCAGGAAAAGAGCGGTTTTGTTTTTCATCATAATCTCCGTTACTCCATCATATAGCCAAAGCTACCCACGTCTTTCATGACCGAATCCAGCTTGTTGGATCCGTAGGTGCGCTTGATATTGCTTTCGAACACACGCGATAGCGCGCTCTTCTCCCGTTCCGGCTGCGCGGCTTGCGCAACCAACGGCGTTTCCTTGAGCATCGGCTCCTGCGACAGACCGGTCGGCAAGGCCATAGCCATTTTCTTGGCTTTGGGTGCGGTGTCTTCTTCAGGCAGCGTTTCAAGATCGGCCATGCTCAGGCGTGGAATATTGCCCATTGCAGCGTCCGATGTCTTTTGCGGCACATCAGGAGCAGCAGGAGCGACAGGTGCAACTGCGGCTTCGTTCTGCGCGAAAGGTTTAACCAGGTAGGGCGTGATCATCACGACCAGTTCGGATTCGTTGCGCTGGAAGGAATCGGATTTCATCAGATCACCCACGACCGGTATTTTGTTCACGCCCGGAAGCGAAGTGAGCGAGGATACGGTATCGGATTGCAGCAAGCCTGCGATCATCAGCGTACCACCGCTTGGCAATTCAACAGTCGTATCGGCACGGCGAACGTTGAAGGTCGGAACCGTGATGCCCTGAAGCTGCAGGTTGTCATCATAGGTTGCGGACGATACTTCGGTCGTCAATTCCATGCTGATGCGATTCGATGACATCACCGTGGGGCGGAAGTTCAAGGAAACACCGAACGGGCGGAATTCATAGACAAGGTTGCCGTTACGATCGATTTCGGTCGGGATCGGCACTTCGCCGCCAGCGAGGAATCCTGCCTGTTCGCCGGAGATAGCGGTCAGGTTAGGTTCGGCAAGCGTATTAACAATGCCTTCTTCTTCGAGAGCGCGAGCTAGGAAGTTCATCGGGCCGAAACTACCGGAGTTATAGCTTAATGCGAGAACGCCAAGCTGCGCTGGCGCGGTCAGGCCAAGACCCGAAGCAGCGGATAGGACGGCGCCGACAGCACCAATGCCGCTTTCAGGCAGACGTGTTTCCACACCAAGATCTTTCAAAGCCGAACGGGAAGCTTCGACGATTTTGACTTTCAGCATAACCTGTTGTTCACCACTGACCGAAAGCATGTTGGTCACGACTTCATCTATCGATCCCGCAGCCTGGCCTTGCACTTCGGCGGCATATTGGGCGACGAGGTTGGCGATGTTGTTGGAAACGGAGGGAGTCGATACATTGCCCGTCAGGACTAACTGGTCCGTCAGGCCACGAATTTTTACATTCTCTTCCGGATAGAGATCGGCGATCATGTCTTCGAGTTTCGAGGTGTCCATTTGGACATGCACGTTGATTTTACGAAGAACATTGCCTTCTTCATCGAGAACCATGATGTTGGTATCGCCGAGCGAGTTTCCTACGAGATAAAGCTGGTTCGCCTTGACGGCCATAACATCGACGATGCTGGGGTTAGCCACCAGAACATCGGAAACGTTGCCCTTTAGGCTTACCATTTCGGCCTTGCCGAGCATGATATCGACGATCGGCTCGCCTTTAAGTTCCGTAATGGACAGGTCGCCTTTTTGCGCCATCGCACGGGCGAGCGGCAGGGCACACACGACCGCAATGGCCGTAAGCGCAAGTACCGTCTTTTTGAAAATTGATGTCCTCATTGTTGACTACCTTCTGCCGGAGAGGCTTCTTCCGAGCCTTCATTTTTATTTTGTTCAAAATTTTCGACACCGGCACCGCGCGGGCGGACTTCCTGCATCGTAGATCCGTTGTATATGCGTACCGGGCCGCCGGTCGTGCCGCCGCTCTTGATGCGAGCGATGTTTTGCATCGCACGGCTGACTTCAATATCCGTCGTCATCGAAGCCTTTTCGGGCGCATCATCGCCGATTCCGCGCAAGGTGAGCGTTATATCGCCCATCTCAGCCGCCAGCGCGACTGTCTCAGCACCCTTGGAATCGACGGCCAGCGTCACCGTGCGGGCAACCTTGGCTTTGTCTTCTTCACGTGAGGCTTCCTGGTCAACAGCCAGAACCTTCACATTCTTTAAAATGGTTTCGGACACATGGCTGTTGATGAAAGAACCTGTTTCGGCCGTATCTTCCCTGTCCACTTCGACCTTGTAAGTAAGGATCACATCGACAAAATCGCCGGGGGAGACGAACCCGCCCGCCATGGTTTCTGATTTGACCGGGATGGCGACGGCGCGCATGCCTTTTTCAAGCACGGCTGCAACCACGTTGCCTTTACCTTCTTTAAACGTGTAGCTGTTCAGGACAGGCTGTCCCGCAGATACGCGCTGGATCAATCGTCCTTTCAGGGCTTCTGCCGCTGGCTGTTCATCTTTGCGTATGATCGCGCCTTCAAAGGCGCTGCCCGGCCAAGCCTGCCATTTCAGGTCGCCGTCTTTTAATTCTGTGCCTAAAGCCAGATCTGTCGCCGCCACGAGAACCAAAGTCTTGGATCCCGTATCTTCTTTTTTCCCGCCAAGCGACGCCTGCACGAGGACCGCCACCAAAATAGCGATCACGAAACCACCGGCCAGTACGATCAAAACATTTTTATTCATCGTTAGGACTCCGTTGTTCAAAAGCCAATGTGCGCAACGCACGGCGTGGCTTTTTGCAGGATTGAGGAAATGAGAGGAACACAGAGAGGTAGGCTACACACCCCAAACCTATCGCCATTTGGTTAAGAAAAACCTAAAGGGCGAAAAGATTTGGCATCACGCTTTTTTTTAGCGTTCCAGCTTAACGCTGGTTTTCCGTAAGGCCTGCCAAAAGGGCAAGTTTTTCCGGCGAGAAATAATCCAGTTGATAGAATGCAACGATCAAGCCAAAACAGATCGCTATGCCATAGGGCACGCCCAGCTCGCCATTCTGCGATTTGGCGATCCAGCTTCCTGCCTGAGGGTTTTTGAACGGCTTGCTGACATGAAGGATTTTCGTGGCCAGCCCGAGCAAGGCCCCCACGACCGCCATATAGAAAAGGTAAGAAGCCAGGCCGCCCAGCCCCACCCAAAGGGCCATGGCGCTGCACAGCTTGGAATCCCCTGCGCCGATGATTCGGGCCGAGAACAGCACGAATGTGACTATGAATACCAAGGCGCCCGCGATCAGATGCGATTTCCACGAGGCAAAAAATTCCATACCCGAGCCAGTAAATGCATCCGCCAGATAGGCGGGAATAAAGGCCAGGGCAATGAATGCGGCATAGAGATTGGGAATAGTCATCGATTTAAAATCGGATATCGCAGCCGCGACTCCGAATCCGATGACGACCAACATACAAAATACGACCAGAAATAAGATCATGGTTTGCCAGCCTTGATGTGGGGGTTAATAGAAAAAGAAGGAAGGATTTTTAAGAAAAGGCCCGCCAGCGCATTTTTTTGTCTGGCGGGCCAAATCTTTTAGCGTCTTTACAGACGTATTATTGTGTACCGTCCAGGTTACCGGCAAGGCCGCTAAACAGAACTTCCAATTCATCGCCGAACGTAAACACGGCAGCCACGATGGCCAGCGAGATACCGGCAGCGATCAGAGCATATTCGATAGCTGTAGCGCCGCTTTCGTTAGAAAGGTAAGCATTTTTCAGTGCAAGCAATTTGATAAGCATTAAATAATCTCCTTCGTTTTGGTTTCCAACAAGTTTTGCTTTAGGTTTTTTATGGCGTTCAAAAAAACTTCGAAGCACCCCAACCGTTATCTTTAGAATATACCATAACTTTTTAAAGAGTAGTTAAAAAAAATGGGTTTTACTTATGGAATCACCGCAGTAGTCATAAAAAAATACATTTTTGTAATGAAAGAATTTATTTCAATTTTTATACAAATGTTTTTATTTGGAATTTACTTATTATTCGTTGAAATGTGCCAAATAAATACTAATAATTACTCAAAATAACTTTAGTATTACCTAGAATTTGTGCACAAGCGGGCATTAGATACCAGCAAACAGACACGGGGATTACTTTCGTAACCCCCGTGTCTGTTTGGCTTATACCACCAGATTATTTGGACAGGTGCAGGTTGGCCAGCTCTTTGGCAATGCTTTGGTAGACCTCGAGCAATCTGGCCTGAGTCGGGGCATCGTACCACATACTAGGATTGGTCGCGCAGTTCTCGAAGATCTCCTTGGTGTCCTCCGATACACCGTCATCGAAGGTGATCGTGTACACGAGAACATTTTTATCACGCAGGTCCTCACAGACATCCTCAATCCGGTTGTCCAGATCATTGGCATCGATATCGTGGCTGGCCGTGGGGCCGTAGATCGAATAATGCTGATGCATTGTGCTTTCGCCATCGGTCATCAGGATGATAGCCTTAGTCCAGTCCTCATTGGACCACGACACGCCTTCGCGGAACGGGAATTCAGGCGAAATCAGGCGCAGACCCCATGTCAGGCCGTTGTTGATATAGGTGTTACCTTCCGCCCTCAGAAGAGAAATGTTGGCCAAAAGATCCGTTTTGCTGTTGGTCAGCGGCGTTACCGGTGTTTTTGGGCACAGATAATTTTGATCTCTCGATGTATATCTGTCGGATGAACTTACCCTGTCGCAATCTCTGATGCGCGAAGAAGATGTCGACGACGGCGTGCTGTTCCGGCAATAGCGGTACATATCCCATGGACCGTCATGGTCGTCCCGGTCATCCCATGTCGTTGTGCTCTCAATCACACACCCACCCCAACGGCTCGTACTCGTGGTACTGTAAGTCGTGTTGTTGGGATTATTCACAAAGGCTGTGTCATACGCTGTACCGGATGGGTTTTTGCCCAAGCCATAATTACCGACATTGACGGACGAACTGAACGGTACGAGACCGATCTTGATCATGTTCGTATCATTCACGCGTTCGAACATCGTATTCACGAAGTTGGTTGCAGCGGTTCGGAGCGTTGCAATGTTGTTGTTCGTGCTCATCGAACCCGTCACGTCCATGACAAGTACGACTTCAATCGCCTTAACCTCTTTGGTTACTTCGGAAACAGCCTTAACCTGGATCGTATCCTGACCGAACACCTGCATGAATGTTGGATTAAGCTCGGCCCATGCTTCGACATATAACGTGTCCGTATTGTTGCTAACCTCAATATGTGTCTGGAATCCGACAACGTTATCAGGATAGTTTACATCAAGGAAATCGTTGATTTTCTCTTCAATCGCATTGACATCATCCGTCGGCATGGCGGCGGCGGCCAGAGCGGCGGCATCAAGCGCGCGCGACAAACGTTCTTTTACCAGATATGTCTGGCCCATATCGACCGAAAGCCCGACAGAGGTGACGACGAGCGGAACCATCATCCCGAACCATACGGCCGCTACCCCTTTGTGATCCTTAATATATCTTTTCAGCGTTTCGAACAGTGTCATCTCACACCTCCCATAAAATTGGTCTTTTAACTCGGGCAATCGTCACAAGTAACCGTTGAGCTTCTGCGCCCATGAAGGAATGCGACTTCCCTCATATTGATTGCATCCACAACAAAATGTGAAAAATAAGGAACATAGCCGTATTCCGTTGTCACAACGACAATGCCGTCTCCGGCATCGCCAAGCCCCTCTGTACTGGCAACCGCAGCGTTATTTGGCTGCATATTATGCGTAACGCGCCACAGCACGGTCGGGTCGCCGTCATCGTCGAATTCAACGCTGACGATGTCATAGCCGAAGCTGCTGGTATCATACGGCTCATAAGCCAGCTCG
Source organism: uncultured Micavibrio sp. (assembly GCA_964539025.1). Lineage (GTDB taxonomy): Bacteria > Pseudomonadota > Alphaproteobacteria > Micavibrionales > Micavibrionaceae > Micavibrio_A. Next base: position 56,356 of record CAZIFA010000001.1, on the reverse strand, counting down.
CCCGCGCGAATCATATCTTGCAATATAGGCAGGGTAACGGTCCGATCGCGCGCAACCAGATCGCCGATAATCTGCGAAGCGCCGATCGTTTTTTGGTTCAGGATAATTCCCTGACCAAGATCGTAACAACCCAGAAGCAGCGATATCAGCAGCGGCATGAGAATGGCCGTTTCGATCGCCGCCACCGCGCGCTCTTCGGCCGCATAACGGGCAATTCCAAACTTCCTTGCGATATCGCACATGAACTGTTTCATTACCATCATCTCTTATTCGTACGGTTCAGCTTGCAGAACGATCGTCGACATCATCGTACGCACCCCGTTATCGTGATTGGCCAGAAGCGGCTGCATCAACGGCGTGCGGATCGGATAATTGTAAACGACGCGGATTACATTCACGCTGTCCGCATCGCCCGGATCAAACGGCGTATCGAGCAGGTTTCCGTCCTCATCGAACTGCGGCGGATTGTCGTCCGCTTCGTCAAAGCTAGGAACTTCCACAACCTGAAACTGGATATCATTGCATGGGATCAAAAGCGCGGAGAAATCGCACACGGCGTCACGGAACATCTGTTCCTGCCCCGCGGATTCGGATTGCTGGAGCTGTCCGGTACGAATCAGGCGAGATGCCGTAAAAGTCGATTCCTGAAGAAGAGCCTGCGAGGTGAACATCAGCGCCATTTCGATGATGCCGACCGTCATCACAACGAAAGGCACGGCTATCATGCTGAATTCAACAGCCGTAACCCCGTCGTTCCTACCCCACCATTTTTTCAGCAACGATTCCATCTAACTTTTTCTAAATTTAAATCTAATTTTATTTAAGCCCATAACGCACGAAAAGCATGAGGGCCTTCACCAGCCACACATGCTTTCATTTCTTTTATTATAGGAAATGCGCCTTAAGGAATGTTTAAGAGACCTAAAGGTCATCGGAAACCTTGGCCGGGAAACTGTCCTTGGGAAAACCGTATTCATCCAGAGGGATAGTACCGGTGACCTCGGGACCCCAGCGTTCTACGAGATCTTTTTGCTGCTTTTGAATATCTTTAATGCGCTTCTTGGCCTTCTGAACCATGATGGAAGAAACGATCCCCGTCATCGCCCAGTCGATCAGGTAGCCCATGCCTGCGGCAAAATACATCACGACAATGGTTCGTGGCTGCAGAATATAGGTGATGGCGGTGGAGATATTGTTCCCGCTCTTGAACACCTCTATCATAAAAGGCGCGCATCCAGCGAAATTCATTGCACCTACAGTCAATGTGCGAACCTTGCCCTTGGTTCTATCGACAACGCCAGCCACAATAGTGGGAACCATGCCAACCACCATGATAACCGAAACGGCGGCGAACATAACACCCGCGATCATCGAAACAATCAGGAGTATCTGTGCCTTCCATGTACGCGCAGAAGATTTTTTGCGTTTTGCCATGGCCTAAAATCCTTTCGGCGAACCGCCGAACGATGTAAATCCCATTATAAGTACAATCAGGCCGGCCAGCACGGCTGCGACAACGGCCGCCATCTGGCGCCCCGTTTCTTCACCCATCGTTCCTTCATTCTGAAGCTCGCGATCAATTTCAACAGATTCTTGTTCCAGATCGTAATATTTGCGCATCGCGCGCCTGAAATTCGTGTTGTCTTCCTGATACAGGGCGGGATCATCGAAGATCACGGCGATTTTCGAAAGATCGCCCGCGTCCTTCAACCGTTCCACCTTGCGCTGTATCTCAACCCGCAATTCACGGTCGTGGAAACGTTCATAAACACTGCCAAGATTGTCGATGATCCAGCCCGCTATGCCAGGGAAACGCTCCATCTGCGACCGCTTTTGGATGGTGGCAAGAATTTTAAGCTCCGAAAGCACACGCCTGTAGGTCTCCGGCATGTTCAGGTCATGCGTATACGGGTCTATGTTCTTGCGGTCCTTGACCGAAAGGAAAGCCACGCTGTGCCGGTCGAAAAACATGGTCGGGCGGTTTGGCAATTTAGAAATTTTTTCAAAGGCCTGCAGCATTTCTTCGGGCGAGCGGACAAAATATTTTTGCAGTTTTTCGGAAAGGCAATGCACTTCGGAATTCAACGCATACACGCATCGTTCAAGCCCGCCGCCCAGTGTTTTCTGACGCAGATATGCGCGCGCACCATCGAATTTGCTGATCAGGTTGCTCACATCCGATACGGCGGTCGATTGGGAATCGACCCATTGTGTGATGAAATAGCACATGAAAAAATCGATATAGGTCTGAAGATCTCGCTTCATGATAAAGGCCTCGGACAGCGCCGTGCCTATCCCGTCGGGCAAAATGCTGATCGATTTATAGCGTATCGGCCCTTCCGGGTGCAGCGCGATGGCGACGCGGGTGGCCAGACGTTCGGTATAGCCGGCTCCTTTGCCACCCTCTTCCGATTGCAGGACCGCCTTCTCAAAGCGCGCCGTCGCGAGCTTGTCTTCCATCGCGCGCGAAAGCCATTGTTCCATCTCGCCGTTTTCAACAAGCTGGCGTGCTTCGTTGACATTCTTGTTAAGATCACGCGCCAGCAATTCAGGGCGCGTATATTTTTCGTTGTTGAATGTGATGGGGCGGCTGGCCTTTATCCGGCGTTGCGTTTGTTTCGGGCTTAGGCGGCGGCCATCCAGCCATTGCAATACTTCATCGACATTCCAGCGTTGCGTCTCATCATCCTGCAAAAGGCCGCGAAGCAATTCGAGAATCGCGCCGCTGAACCGATCCTTGCCGAGAATGGCCGCATAGCTGCCCTCCTCGATCTTGCGCTCGACAATTTCCTCATCCGACATATTTTCCATCGGGTCGTAATATCGCATCAGAACGGCCAGAGAGACGCCAAAGGAATAAAGATCGTCCTGCGTCGTACCCATCCCGCGTCCCGCCGGGGAAACCATAGCGCGCTCGATCGGCTCATACAGTACAGGCTGGTCGTAACCGGGCGGCAGGCTCAAACATTCGCCAAGAATCGCGCGTTCCAGATTTTTATTGCCGCCATCGTAAATATTCGATGGCCGGATATTGCCGTGCACGATATCTTTGTCGCGCATATCGGCGATCACGTTGATGATGGGGCGGATAACGCCGCTGAGCACCAATTCGGGTTTCAGGCCAAGCCCGCCGCGCAAATCTTCCTTCAACAGCGGCGCGCCCAGAAGATTATTGTAGATGAAACAGTATTTTTCACGCCCCGCGGGCGTCCAGAACGCCGCCTTCGCCGCGACCAACGGCACCAGGGACGGCGAGATGATAGCGGCGTAGTTCGGGGCCTTGCTCCCGCGCGGCGTTAAATGTTCCTCGCAGACCATGGCGAAAAGATTGACCGGTACATTGTCTGTGCCGCGCGCGGCATAGGCCTTCACCGGCCCCCTGTCATACTGGGGCAGACGGTTGCCGCTGAAAATCGTGATATGTTCGTTGAGGACAACATCGCCCACTGACCCGGGCTTGATCGGCGGCGGGGATGCGGATGGCGGCGGAGCCGTGGGGGCAGGACTATCCGCTTTCTTATCCGGCTCTTTCTGAGCCGTGGCATCTGACATGGTTATACTGACCTGGACCCGTGGTTAAAATATTAGAATGCCCGAATAGGCTTAACCAATTGTAAACCGCTTCTGGCCAAAGTCCAAGAATCATAGAAGTCCTGTCCCTTTAGGGAGAGGATTTAGGAGAGGGAGATCAGCCGAAGAACGGATCTTGCATCAGTATGGTGTCGTCCCGGTCTGGACTGGTGGACAAGAGCGTTACCGGCGCCTCGATAAGTTCTTCAACAAGCCTGATATATTTGATCGCCGAGGCATTCAGGTCCGCCCAGCTTCGCACACCATAGGTGCTTTCGGACCAGCCGGGAACGGCGCGGTAAATCGGCTTTACATTGGCCTGATGAATCTGCGAAGCCGGGAAGTAGTCGATTTTCTGGCCGTCCAGCTCATATCCCACGCAAATCTTGAGTTCTTCAAACCCATCCAATACGTCTAGTTTCGTAAGTGCGATCCCATCAATTCCTCCGGTTTTCACCGCCTGACGGACCATGCAGGCATCGAACCAGCCGCAACGGCGCTTACGCCCCGTGTTGGTGCCGAATTCATGGCCGCGCGAGCCCATGCGCTCACCGATATCGTTCACCTGCTCTGTCGGAAACGGGCCGGAGCCGACGCGAGTCGTATAGGCCTTGGTGATTCCCAGCACGTAGCCGACTCCTTTGGGACCGATCCCTGCCCCCACCGCCGCCTGCGCCGCAACGATGTTCGAGGAAGTGACATACGGGTATGTACCGTGATCGACATCAAGCATATGGCCCTGCGCACCCTCAAACAAAACTTTCTCGCCCTTGTATTTGGCTTCGTCGAGCCGCTTCCACACGACGCCTTTATAGGCCAGAATCTGATCCGCGATTTTCATCAGCGAATCATAGATCTCAAGTACCTTCATCTCTTCCCAGCCAAAGCCGCGCATCAACGCGTTGTTGTATGAAACCAGTGTTTCGAGTTTTTCTTTCACCAGCGAAGAATGTTCAAGGTCGCAGACACGAAGGCCGCGCCTTGCAACCTTATCCTGATAGGCGGGCCCTATGCCGCGGCCCGTCGTGCCTATCTTCTTATCGCCCCGCGCTTCTTCTATCGCGCGGTCGATCTGGCCATGCACGGGAAGGATCAGGGACGCATTTTCTGCAACCATCAAATTCTGGTGTGTGATTTCAATGCCCTGTGCGCGAACTTTTTCAATTTCGCTCAAAAATGCCCATGGATCGATAACAACGCCGTTGCCAAGAATGGAAAGTTTGCCTTTGCGGACGATACCGGAAGGAAGCAGCGCTAGTTTGTAGGTAACGCCATCGATGACCAGCGTGTGGCCAGCATTGTGGCCGCCCTGAAATCTGACAACGACATCGGCGCGGCTGGACAGCCAGTCGACGATCTTGCCTTTGCCTTCGTCACCCCATTGAGAGCCGACCACCGCGACGTTTGCCATGAAAAATCTCCATAATTACCCCCTCTCCCTTCAGGGAGAGGGAAGGGGTGAGGGCCCTCTCCTAAATCCTCTCCCTAAAGGGCGAGGACTTTCTTTTCCTTTGATTGTTTAGGCGAAGATCGGGGGTTTGCCAACAGGGAATCGGTGAAAATGCCTATTTTGCAACGGAGGGCGCGGGCAAAAGTCCCCTAAGATCGACTTGAAGTACTCTGAGCTGTTCTGTGAGGCCAGGCACCTTCAAAACTTTGTTCCGATCCGGTTCTTCCAGCCTTTTTACAGCGGCAGCAAAAGGATCTGCCAGCAGACCTGTCAAAAACAGCTTGCCGACATTGACAAAAATGCCCGCTTGTTTTACCGAAGGATATTCCTTGATCAAATTCAGAGTTTGCGGGCCAAGGCCGTTGTTGAGCAGTCTTCCCACCACACCAGCATCACGCAAGAACGTTTCGCGCATGCCCGCATCAATCTTGCTTAGATTGGCCAATGTTCCGCGTGCTTCTTCTGAGGTCGCGCCTCTTATGTTGTCCAACGCCATAATATTTTTCCCCAAGATGGTGAATACGGGAGTGGTTATAACAAAGACCGGAATTGAAGTCTATTTTCCCTTGCGGACGGCCTGAATCCCTTGGTCTTGCAGGGATTTAACCGCCTTCCAATCGGCATCGGCGGCCACGGATTGTTGTTTTTGCGAAACTATCGGCGGGGCGACGCGCAAGATCGTGTCCATATATAAAGTGAAACCCGTGGCGGTTTCCTTGCCGATATCGTAACGACCGCCGCGCCCGAGTTCGCCGCGTGCACCCATCGCAAAGAAGGTGAAACTCACGCCCGTCTGATATTCGAACCCGCGTCGCTCCAGCGCATCGATCGTAATCTGCACATCGTTCAAACCATAGACATCGAGCGCAGCGCGAAGTTCGGCAGCCACCTTCAACAATTTTTCGACATCGGCCTTGGCATTTTTGGGTAAGCCTATTTTCGTGAGTTCGGATTTCGCATGCGCGGCGGAGCCTTCGTGATCGAGTAATTGAACGATTAAATCTCCAGCTTTTTCTTTAAGCGCCGCAATAGCATCGCGGTCGCGTTTTTCGATCAGATCGTTGAGCGTTTCCTGTAACTCTGCATCCACCTTCAATTCATCATAAAGATGGCGGATCAACGTCGGCACGGTCAGATCGACGGACAATTTACCGATACCCGCATTCGAAAGCGCAATCAGCGCCACGAGCGGCGTTTCAACATCGGCCATAACTGAATCCACGCCGATCATCTCACACCCCACCTGGCAGAATTGCCGTTCGGGGCGAAGCTGCGTTCCGTTCACGCGCAAAACATCGGCGGCATACGATAAACGCAGCGGGCGCGGCGTATCGCTCATGCGCGAACTGGCGATGCGGGCTATCTGTGCCGTGACGTCTGCGCGAACACCCATCATGCGTTGTGAAACCGGATCCATCAGGCGAAAAGTTTTACGCGCAAGGCTCTGCCCCGGACCACCGCCAAGCAGGCTGTCTTCAAATTCCACCAGCGGCGGCTTGACGCGATCATATCCGAACGAAGCAAAATCCTTCATGAAAGATGCAATCACCTGCGCTTCGTTTTCCGCCTGTGGCGGTAAAAGATCCAAAAGACCGTTGGGTAAAAGCGCGGGATTGTTCTTGGTCATGAGATATACTCTTTATATTTATGTGACGGTTTTTTTCTTGGTGAATTTGGCGAAAAACTTTGTTTCCGGCAATTCGCCGAATTTGGCCATTTGACGCATTTCCTTGGCGGCCAGCAGCGTCTTGATCGCTTCGCGCTGATTATATTGCGTGGCGATGTTGATCGCGGTACGTCCTTGAGGATCACGGGCTTCGAGATCGACGCCGTCCATCACCAGCAGGCGGATTGCATAGCAATCGCCGCTTTTCGCCGCCATCCATAACGCCTTCTCGCGCAAAGCTTCACGCGTATCGGGCGCTTGTGTCTGCGCGGTTGCCTGTCCGGGCGATGTAAGTTCTTGTTGCGGGTGAATGGCATGTTTGACGAACGGTTGTTGTTCTGGGATATCGGTGATGAAGTTCATGGGATCATGCTCCGGTTGCTGATCATTGTTCTGCATATCCGCGCCCTCTTCCTTTTTCCCGCCCGTTTTTTGGGACGTTTTTGGAACAGCGCGGCGGTAAAACCTTACGCCGAAACTCGAACCCTTCACGTTGCTCATCTAACTCGCCGCCCTTTCGATGACGGCACACAGATCGCCGACGATTTTCTGAATTTTCTGTTCATCGTCCCCTTCCGCCATAACGCGGATCAGGGGCTCCGTTCCCGATTTTCTAATCAGGAGTCGTCCGGCCTTGGAGAGCGTTTTTTCCGCATCGCCAATAGCATTCTTTACATCGGCGTTATCCAGCGGCTGTTTGCCGCCCGCATAACGCACGTTTTTCAAAATTTGTGGCAGCGGGCGGAAAAGATTACACACTTCGCTCGTCTTCTTGCCGGATTTTTGGATGATGGTGAGCACCTGCATCGCCGCCATCAGACCATCGCCGGTCGTGCCGTAATCGGACATGATGATGTGGCCGGATTGTTCGCCGCCCAGATTGAATTTACCGCCGCGCATTTTTTCGACGACGTAACGATCACCCACCGGCGCGCGTTCAAGTTTAATGCCTTTATCTTTCAAGAACCGTTCCAACCCCAGATTGGACATGACGGTCGCGACCAGGGTGTCATGCGCAAGCATGCCGCGTTCTTTGAAATTCACGGCCAGCAACGCCATGATCTGGTCACCGTCGATTTTCTGGCCTTTTTCATCGACGATGATCAAACGGTCCGCATCGCCATCGAGCGCGATACCAAGATCGGCTTTTTCTTCCAAAACTTTTTTCTGCAAGGCGGCGATGTCGGTCGCGCCAAAACCGTCGTTGATGTTGCGGCCGTTCGGACGATCACCGATGGAAACGACTTCGGCCTCCAACTCCCACAATAATTGCGGCGCGATTTTATAGGCGGCACCGTTCGCGCCATCGACGACAATTTTGAGGCCGTTCAGGCTCTCGCCCTTGGGCATGCCGCCTTTCAAAAATTCGATATAGCGACCGCCCGCATCATCCATCCGTGCGGCCTTGCCGATTAAATCCGGTGCGGGCAGTAATTCATTCTGGTCCATTTCCAATGCTGCTTCGATTTCCATTTCGATTGCATCGGAAAGTTTATAACCGTCCGAGCCGAACAATTTTATGCCGTTATCCTGATACGGGTTGTGCGAGGCAGATATCATCACGCCGACATCGGCACGCAAGGATCGTGTGAGCATGGCAATGGCGGGCGTCGGCACGGGGCCTGTAAAGATAACTTCCATCCCCATGGCAACGAACCCCGAAGCCATGGCTTGTTCGAGCATATAGCCCGATAACCTAGTGTCTTTCCCGATCACGGCGCGGTCCATAACCGCCCCCCGCTGCTTCGCCCGCAGCACATAGGCCGTGGCCATGGCGACGCGCAGCGCCATATCCGCCGTCATGGGCGGGGTGTTGGCGGTGCCGCGGATACCATCGGTGCCAAAATAATTGCGTGTGCCGTTCGAACTCATACTCTTGTTTTTAAACTAAAAATGGCGGAATTACCACGTCGGTTTCCATTATATTTCCATAATATTATAACTTGTTCTCAAACCCACTATGCCGAATCTGCCATCCCAAGGGCAAAGCAAAATCGGTTGCATATTGTAACAGGCGCGTGAGAGAAGCCTGCACAAAAGCAAAAAATTTTGTGCGCTTCAGATGATTCAAAATGTCATACGAAACAAAACGCTGTAGGCAATTATCCCCGCGCATTGATGGATAGATTCCGAAAATCCTTGACTAAAACCAACCAATCGATTATTAATTAATCATAAATAAAAAAAGAAAAACGATAGGGAGACGACCATGATCAAATTAACAGGCGCATGACTGCGTCTTAGATTCTTCATCTCATACATCACTGACCAAACCGACGCGAAAATATCTTCGCCATAGGATTTTTTTGCGTCCAAACCCAATGGAAGGATTTTGCATGTTTCGCACGCAAAAACCGATACGGACACGCGACGTCAAGGTACGTTGCATCGTGTCCGGAACCAAAGTGATCTGGATGTCGTAAGACAGCCGGACTCACGGGAAAAGGCGTGGATCCCTCATCTGCGCCTTTTCTTGTGGGTGATTACTACTACCCTGTCATCCCGAGCGTAGTCGAGGGATCTTTGATAGATGCGTAGTACAAAGATCCCTCCACTACCCCAGGCTCAAGGCCGGGGTCCGGTCGGGATGACAAAAAATTGGTTACTGCGCACTCAACAAATTGAATGATGCCGAACGACAAACAGGGCCGCAGCCGGGTCCGTTTGGTTGCGATGTCGTATATTGCGGAACGACCGTGCGCGTGACGATGGTTTTGTTGTTGCGCGCTATGCGCACGATCACGCGGGCCGGATCGCCGTTGATGTGAATGCCGCCGATCCCATGCGCGTCCTGCGGCAGGGCGCACCCGCTTTCTTGAATCTGTACCGCCGGATCATCGCATTTGAAGGTCGGGCCTTCCTCACAGGAATGTAGCGGCAGCGTGCCGTAGCAGGAAACTTTTTTAAAACCGAGAGCGGCCTCGATCTGGTATAATCCACTCTTCCAGTCATACCCCGGATCGACGGTAAAATTCACGCCGTTGATACAACCTATTTCGGTGCAGGCTTTTTGCGCGAAGGCCGAAGGCATCCATAAAAAAGCAGCAAGAAAAAAGATTAGAAACAACCCGTCATTGCGAGAAGCCGTAGGCGACGCGGCAATCCATCTATCGTAGGCTGGATTGCTTCGCTGCGCTCGCAATGACGATTGCACTATTTAAACGCCTTGCGTTTCCGCGCCGCCGATGCTGCCGCCGCCACTGGACGGGACGGACGAACGCGGGCCGGTGTTAACCGGTTCGTCATTGTTGTCGCGAATGATCGGTTCACCGCGGAGTAAGCCCTTGATCTCATCACCCGAGAGCATTTCGTATTCCAGCAATGCCTTGGCAACCGTGTGCAGTTCGTCATTATGCGTGGTCAGAATTTCCGTGGCGCGCGCGTAAGCGTTTTGCACGATCATCTTGATTTCCGCATCGATGATGGACGCCGTTTCATCGGAAAGGTTTTTCGTCTGCGAAACCGAATGGCCGAGGAACACTTCCTCCTGATTGGCGGAATAAAGGATAGGACCGAGCTTGTCGGACATGCCCCATTCCGTCACCATGCGACGAGCCATTTCGGTCGCCATACGGATATCGGAAGATGCGCCCGTCGTAACTTTTTCATGACCGAAGATCAATTCTTCGGCGATACGGCCACCCATCGCGACGGCGAGGTCGGCTTTGAGTTTGGCTTTGGAAACGGAAATGCGATCACCTTCGGGAAGACGCATCACCATGCCGAGCGCACGGCCGCGCGGGATGATCGTCGCCTTGTGGATCGGATCGGATTCCACCTCGTGCAACGCGACCACGGCGTGGCCTGCTTCGTGATAGGCGGTGAGTTTTTTCTCATTCTCCGTCATGACCATGGATTTGCGCTCTGCGCCCATCATGACTTTGTCTTTCGCGTCTTCGAATTCTTGCATCGAAACAACGCGCTTGCCACGGCGTGCGGCGAGAAGCGCAGCTTCGTTCACAAGATTGGCAAGGTCCGCACCGGAAAAGCCCGGCGTTCCGCGCGCCAGCGTGTGAGGCAGGACATTGTTCGCCAGCGGTACTTTCTTCATGTGCACATTGAGAATTTTCTCGCGGCCTTTCACGTCGGGCAGAGGCACAACGATCTGACGATCAAAACGACCGGGGCGCAGCAGCGCAGGATCGAGCACGTCGGGGCGGTTCGTGGCAGCAATCAAGATCACGCCTTCATTGGCTTCGAAGCCGTCCATCTCCACCAGCAACTGGTTGAGCGTTTGTTCGCGTTCGTCGTTCCCGCCGCCAAGACCGGCGCCACGGTGACGACCGACCGCGTCGATCTCATCGATGAAGATAATGCAAGGCGCGGATTTTTTCGCCTGTTCGAACATGTCGCGCACGCGGCTTGCGCCGACGCCGACAAACATTTCAACGAAGTCTGAACCCGAAATCGTGAAGAACGGAACATTCGCTTCGCCCGCCACCGCGCGCGCGGTCAGTGTTTTACCCGTTCCTGGGGGGCCGACGAGCAATGCGCCTTTGGGAATTTTTCCGCCGAGGCGCTGGAATTTTTGCGGATCTTTGAGGAATTCGACAATCTCTTGCAATTCGACTTTCGCTTCGTCGATACCGGCGACATCATCGAACGTCACACGGCCATGTTTTTCGGTGAGAAGACGTGCGCGCGATTTACCAAACCCCATCGCTCCGCCGCCGCCCTTGCCCTGCATCTGGCGCATGAAGAAAATCCATACGCCGATAAGCAGCAGCATCGGGAACCACGAGATCAGTATACCCATGGCGCTGATTTTTTCAGGATCTTCGGCTTCGGCGGTGATTTTCACGCCGGTGCCGGACAGTCGATCAACCACGTTTTCATTGGCCGGAATGCGGGCGCGGAAACCCTCCCCGCCCGTCGTGTAATGGCCTGCGACTTCCTGTCCCTTGATCGTGACATCGGAAATACGGCCCGCCTTGGCTTCGGCCATGAAATCGGAATATGCCATAAGTTCTGACGAACCGGCCCGGTTGGGTGCCTGCGCGCCCTGAAACACGTTGAACAAGAAAACCATGGCAAGGCCAATGGCGAGCCAGAACATAAGATTGCGACCGAAACCGTTCACGTGCGAAAATCCCTTACAAAGCCTTTAAGTTGAATTACCCGGCATATTAGGTGGAAATAGCGCGAATGTCCAAGGAAACAAGCCGTTTTCCTTCACATATTGCGCATTAAAAGGGGCGGAATTATGGGTTGGTTTCGAAAATATCGCCTGATTCCGTGTCAGGTTCCATCGTGTAATAGAGCTGGTAGGCGAAACCGTCATGGTGGCAGTACAGCACAATGCGCGTCCCTTGCGCCGCCCATTCGATGCGAATCTGCAAATCCTGGCCCAGCAGCGAACGCCCCCAGAATTGCGGGTAATTCTTGTAGGTCTTGTCCTTGAAAGTGAAATCTTCCTTCACCGGATCGCCGAATTTCGCCTTCAGCGCGGCTTCTTCGTCATAAAACGCCTTGAACACAATATCGGCAGTCGGCGGGGTATATTCGACATATTCGAAACGGGCGGCGGATAAGCCGCCATTGGTGAAATCATAGCGGATCTGGCGGCGGTAATCGTCGGGCTTCAACAGGAAGAAGAGCGAGTTGCCCTCCTCTTTGTAAAACACGGCGGTTTCATAATCCCGGACATCTTCTTTCGAAACGCCCCAGACGAAGTTGCGGAATATCCCGTCATCGGCACGGGCGGGCGCGGCGGTGAATATAAAGGCAGCAAGCGCAAGGGCGTAAAACAGACGGGGCAAGAAAATCATTCCTTTCCAACCCATAATGTCTCATTTTTACGATTTAATGCAAACATACATCCGCCGAGCGTGGCGCCGTTAAAACCGGGATCTTTCAAAATCCGCTCCAATAAGTTTTCGAGTTTTTCCATACGCGGCGCGTAATCGGCATCGGGACGTAATTCATCCATCACATGAAGCAGTACACGCAAAACCAATTCTTCATGCGCCGCGTGCAAGACTTTGTAATCGAGCAAGAATCCATCTTCTTGTTGTTCTTTCACCGCCATCACGAACAGATCATGCGCGAAATCTTCCAGCGCCGTTTTGGCGCGGGCAAGACGTCGCGCGGTCATGGCCAGACGTTTCGCGCTCAATCCCTCTTCTTCCAGAATTTCCCGCGCGGCGCGCAAGCGCGGGCGAAGATAATGTTCATTTTCATTCGTCGGATCATCGATATAGGGAATTTTATTGTCGTTGCAGATGGAGATTAAATCTTCCTTGGACCAATCCAGCAGAGGCCGCACGATCACGCGGTGATCTTCCAGCGGCTGAATGCTTCGCATCCCGGCAAGCCCATCAAGACCACTCCCTTTCGCGAGGCGGATCAGAAACGTTTCCGCCTGATCGTCGCGGTGATGGGCGACGAACAACGCATGAATTCCGGCATCCTTCATCGCATCCGCCATCAAGGCATAACGGGCGTTACGGGCTTCTTCCAAGATGCGACTTTCGGGTTTATCGCCTTCCCAACGCAGGATTTTATGCGTAACGGCAGGCCAGCCTTTTATCCATTCACCGACTTTGCGCGCCTCATCGGCGCTTTCGGCACGAAGACCGTGATCGACCGTATAGGCATGGACGGGCACGTTGTTTTTTGCACCCCATTGCGAGAGCAGGAAAAGCAGCGCCATGGAATCCGGCCCGCCCGACACGCCGACGGCAACGCCGTGCGGTGCGGTAAAATCGCCAAGCGCGGTCAGGTTGCGTTCGAAATCGTCGTATGTAAGAGCCATAAGGTTATATAGCCTGTTACAACATTTCTGTCATCCCAGCCCCTCAACCGTCATTCCGAACCCTTTAGGGTGAGGAATCTTTGGCAGAACGTATAGATCAAAGATCCCTCACATACGTTCGGGATGACGAGCAAGTGAATGAATGTGGTGAGACCTAAGCCTTACACCCCAGCGTGGCCATTTCCTGCTCGCCGCGTTTCAGGACGGGTTCAGGGCCTTTGGGGTATTCTTTGCGGAGCTGTCCCAGCGCGATGCAGGCATTGTCCTTCTCACCCTTGCCCGCCAGCGACATGGCAAGTTTGAGCAGATTGTCCGCGCCTTTGGGACCGCCGGGAAATTTCTGATACGCCTCGGCAAAGGTGCGCGAAGCTTTGTTGTAATCTTTTCTCACATAATATGTTTCGCCGAGCCAGTAGAGCGCGTTCGGCGCCAACGCATGGGTCGGATATTGCTTCATGAAAGCGGCGAATGTTTTTTCGGCAGCGTCATAATCGCTGCGCTTGATCTCGCCAAAGCCCTGCTCATAAAGACTCGCGGCATCGGTTGCGCCAGCGCCGGTTTCACCGCCAGTGACAGTATCCGCTGGTGGCGCAGTTTCATCGGGACGCAATACGGCGGGCGTGCCGTCCGGTGCCGTCGGCGGAATCACATTGGGATCGCTGACCGGGCTGTTGCCATGCATATCGGGCTGCATCGGCGCTTGTTGCGCCATCGGCGGCTGACCACGCAACTGCGCTTCGATGGAATCAAGACGCATCCGGCTGTCCTGCTCGATCGCGTCGAGTTTTTGCTGTAACTGCTGGTTATCGTAGGATTGCTGTTCGACCTTGCCGGTCAAATTGCGAAGATCGTTTTCGATTTGATTGATGCGGGCGTCAACATCAGCGGAAGCGCTGGCATTATCGGACGACAGCGCGGGAGGTTTTTCGCCCTTATAGACGGCGCGGTTGAGCGTATCGACATCGTTTTCTATCCGCTTCAAGCGGTTCAAAACGTCATTGGATTGCGCAGACGCCGGAACGGAATAAATAAGCGCCGCGCCCACAAAGCCGCAAAGGCACAAAGGTATAATCCTTTGTGCCCATGCTTTGTTCGTTAAACGGTGAACGGAACCGCTCATATACTCAAACGTCTTTCAACTATTCGACGCGGGTAACGCCGCGGCGGTTTTGCGCCCAGGACGCTGCGTCCGCACCAACGACGGCAGGTTGTTCCTTGCCGTAGGAGATAGTATTGAGACGAGCGGCGGAAACGCCTTGCGATACAAGGTAGTTTTTAACCGACGTTGCGCGACGATCACCAAGAGCGATGTTGTATTCGCGCGTACCACGTTCGTCGGAGTGACCTTCGATCGTGATATTCAGATTCGGGTAGCGATTGAGCCATTCAGCCTGACGGTTCAGCGTATCGCGGGCTTCAGGGGCCAGATCATAGCTGTCGTAGGCGAAGAAAACGCGGTCGCCGACATTGGTCGCGAGGTCTTGCTGCGATCCGGGAACGACGGAGCTATCCACCGAGCCATCACCATAAACCCCGGTGCCATCGAGAGGACCACCGTCCGTGCGCTCACCGACCGTGACGCCATCGGCAGCTTCATCCTTCGTCGAAGAACAGGCTGCGATAGAAACGGTCAGAAGCGCTATTGCTAGCAAGCGGATGAGCATTGAAAAACTCCTTTGAATTAGAAATTGCGATAATTGAAAGAATACGTTTGGACCAATGATTCGGTTCCGTTCGAGACTCTTGTATTAGGTTAATCAGGGCCTTGCAAGGGGGCACATAACAATACCTCATTCTGTTCACAATTTGTCCTTATTGTCGCGTGGAACAGTGACTTATGGCATTATTGATGAATAAATGTCGGCGGAGTGATAGCAACACCATGCTGCGGCCTTCCGACCTGCAGGCAATACATATCGCCGCCTGTCAAAATCGTCATGGCGTTAGCGACGCGGTCATAGGCCCTCTCGACGAATCTTTCGGCTATCGTCAGTTGGCGGTCAACCGCATCTGTGATTTGCGGCACCTCTTTCAAAATAATATCCGCGCCGATATGCATCCCAATCCCTCCGGCAACACCGCCGAAAATACCACCAGCGACACCGCCAATTGCTGTTCCAATAACCGGCACGATGCTTCCTAACGCTGCACCAGCCATCGCTCCACCACTTGCACCCGCAATCGCGCCGGCGATACCGGCTGTTTCCGTCATCGTGGAATGAATCGCGCCCATGCGATCCCCTCCCGCCGCTTTCATAGCGGCGTCGGCATAGGGAACGATCATTTCAACAGAAAGACGCCCAGATTCGGCGAGAGAATGTCCGGTAGCAAATGCGACGCCACCTGCCGTCACGCCCATCACTGCATTCATCACAAAGCCGCCGCGAATATTTTTCATCTGTCCGACGATATCTTTGCCGATGGCAAGCGGGCCTCCCATCTCCTTCACCATCGCCGCCGCGTCGACGGCGGTGTTGCGAAAGACATTCGAAAACGGCTTTTGCGCACTTTGTGCAACTTGTTTTTCCGGATAGACATCAAAGCCGCTGGCTTTAAAACGGCGGTCGCCATGTATTCCCGCCAGATCACTGTATAGGTCCGGCATGGTATATTTCCAAAACCAAGCCCAACCGTCAGGTGTCATCGTGGATTTCAAAAAATTGATGTCATGCATTCTATCCATTACTACTTGTGGCATAGAAGCTTTTGAAAATGTCTTGTTTGCCGTTTCAAAATCATGCAAATACCGCAAACGATTTATCACATCGTCCGGAACATCCGCACCCATATTTTTCATGGCAATAACGGCATGGTCGGACTTCGATGGCCATTGCCCCCATTTCTGGTAACCTTCTGCCATTATCTGATGAATCCGCGCCTGTATTTCAGTACCCTGTTTCAGATATGCTACATGTTTTAATTCTTTGTCGGAAAGCACGCCGACAGGCGATGCTCCGCCATATACATGAAACAACGAATTTGCAATCTTGTCGCTTCGCACACTGCCCTGTTGCCAAATTTTTTGCAAATCAGGATGCTGTCCAAAGAGAGATCTTGCCCGGTAATAATGATCCCCCTGCGAAATATGTGTGGCTTCGTGCCCAAAAGCGCTCGCCAGCGAACTTCGCCCAATTAATGCTGGCTTTATAACGCATTCCCATGCATTGATGCCGATCCGCCGCTCCCCGTTCAGATAGGCATGGGCGGGAGTTTTCGAATAATATTCCATCCTGCCTCTGAGTGATTTGAGTGGAGGTTGCGGGATACCTTGGGACTTACCTAGGATAGGATCGAAAAACAGTTCAGAGAAACGGACGCGCTGGCTGTTTTCGCCGGTAATGACAAGTCCCTTCACGGGCCATTCACCCAAAGATGCCTTTAGAATTTCATCGACGCTGGCGTGGCCGTGCATAAAAAGTTTTCGCGCCTGTGCCTCGCGCGGGTCAAAAAATCCCGGAAGATGTTTATATTTATTATAGAATTCCGCATAAGCACTCGCGGCCTTAAAAGCCGCCATAGCTCCCGCAGAAGTTGCCGCGGCAAGATAGATGTCGTCATAAACATCCTCTAAATTATCCTTTTGGGCCGATACTGCCTGTGCCGTAATTATATCGCTCATGAAACCATTCCCTTAGTATTTTAAGGAGATGATATATTTTCATAATAAATATTGCAAATTTGAGCGCTAAAGGAAGTTAACCAGTTTGTCCATGATTCACTCAGAAATCCCCTACCCTCGATGTCATCCTGAAGGAGCATGGCGACTGACGGATCTCATGAGATCCTTCGCTGCGCTCAGGATGACAACTTTATATTGAAACTTAACTCACCATATCGCGCATCTGGCGCAAGATCGCCTCGGCATCTTGTCTATCACGCGCGGTCGGTGCGAGGACGATGTATTTTTCCAGAACATCGGCAGCTTTAGCCGCCTGCCCGGTCTTGGCATAGAGCACGCCCGCATCGAAGAGCAGCCTGTATTCTTCTGGCGCGATCATCCGCATCATATCGACCGATTTGAGAGCCAGCGCGTAATCTTCCGCTTCGATCAGGCGCAGCTTGATGTTGTTTTGCAGGCGGATCAGCGTATCGCGGTTTGTGCAGGGTTGATAAAATTCGGGTGTCAGTTCGGCGTTCGTCCCGCGAATTTTCTTGAGTAGCGTGCGAAGATCGGCCGCGCCCATGATCGCGCAGGACGAGAACGCATCGAAGATCAGCCGCACGCCCTGATGTTCGATCCGGCACAGAAAATGCCCCGGAAAATTCAGCCCCTCGACATCCCAGCCATTCGCGCGGCCCGCATGGATATAAAGAACGGAGAGCGCGATGGGCATGCCTTTGCGCCGATCAATCACGCCGATCAGATCGGCATTTTGTAGATCATCGTAGCTTTCTTCATCGCCGCGATAGGTTTCACGATCAGCGATAATATGTTTGAGCGCGGCGAGCCTTGTGCCCGCATCATCCACCGCCCCCGCCGCCAGCAATTCCTTATGCCGCGCGCCGACATCGGCTACGAGCTTTGCCGCATGGTGCAGATAACGATCAAGATGCATGCCTTGATGTGCGCTCGCGGAAAATGCCAGCGCAACGGCGAAGAGATCAATATCGGAATCTTTTTTCCCGCCGCTATCTTTTAATACTGCGGCAGGGTCGAACATTATTGCGTCACACCCGTTGCCTGGATAGGTTCACCCACCATCTTCACATAGCTGACGACCTGTTTGACGTTGGGGATGGTGCGGGCAAGGTCCATGACGGTGTTCAATTCTTTTTGGCTCATCGCCACGCCCATAAGGTAAACAACGCCCTGCACTGTATCGATGGAATAGTTCAGCGACTGCACATCTTTTTCGAACGTCATCGCTGTGCGAAGCCGCGTCGTGACCCAGTTATCCTTGACGAAACCAGTAACGCCTTCGCTTTCCGACACACGAATTTCATTGATGACCTGTTTGACGCCTTCTACCTGCCAGACGAGGCGCACAGCCTCAACCCGGTCTTGCGGATTTTGCACGACGCCGGTCAGTAGCACACGGCCCTGATTGACCGTGGTCGAAAGCTTGGAGAACATATCTATGTTGTACTTAAACCATAATTCGTTGATCTGCCCCTTGATCGACGCGTCGTTGACGGCGCCGCTGATACCGCCTTCCTTGCTTGCCGCCGTGCCTACCCCGGCGGCGGCGCCCGTCGCCATGCCGAGCGGCGTGCAGGCCGACAGGGTCGCGAGAGAGACAAGGGAAAGAAGAAGAATATGAAAGCGTTCCATGAAGGCACCTCTTAACTGAACAAACCTGTTTCCAGAAATTTTTGCGTTGTGGCGTTGATGGGTTCACCGGCTCTTTTACAGGTAAAATTATACATGCGTATAAACGCATTAGGAATACGTTGTTCCAAATCATTCCAGTTATCCAGATTAAGCATTTTAGGATCATCGGGATAAGTTTGCCGGAAAAAATTGGCAACGGCCGGAGGTACCATATTAAAGCCTAAAAACTCAAGCCCCAGATCGTCCAGCATTTTTTTAAGTTCAAGAATTGTATAGGTGGCTTCTTGAACATGGAATAACAAATCGCGTGTGTTTGAAAGTGTATAAAAATCCCCGAATGTGGTGAGAGGGGCACATTTTCCGCTCCCCTGATTCAAAAAGACATCTTCGCGAAACTGCCTGATCCCGTCAGAATCTGATTTATAGCCGCCCTTTTGAATCTCTTCCCATGCGTCACGAACTATGGCACGCGCGATCGTGCTGTATAACCCTATACTCATGACGCCGCCCGGATTCAGTACGGACAACAGGCTTTTCCAACCGGCCATTGGATCGGCCATGTGATGCAAAACGCCGGAACTGTTTATCAAATCAAATTGTTTGTTTAGTTTTCCCACATCGAGAATATCGCATTGGGAATGGGTTATATTATCAACCTTGTATACCTCGCGCATTCTTTCCGCATAAGCCAAGGAAGAAAGGGTCAAATCGACAGCCTGAATACTTACATTAGAAAGTTGAAGGGCCAATTGTATTCCGTATCGCCCTGTGCCACACCCTGCAATAAGTATATCCCCTGTTAAGGTACGATCAGGGTAAACAGGAACATCGATCGAGCGCCAGCGTGGATAGGGATTTTCTTCATACATCCCCCTGACCTTACCGGAAACATCGTTGGTGATGGCGTTTACGGTTGTTATTGTTTTCTTTAATTCAGCTTCGCGTTCCGGCTCTTTAATCTGGGTCTGAATCAGTTTTCTAAAAAGCGCGACCGCCGATGCTTTTTGATTTACCTCCTTGCCATACAAAACCTCATAGCACGCAGCTATGGCTATTGTTATGGGGTCATCCAAGGTTAATGTCTCAAGAACCTGTTTTTCTTCATCTGTAACCAAGTAAATATATTCGCTGTTATGGCACTGCTCAGCCAGAGCACAAATAAATTCCAGATGTTTTGTCTTAAGGATGCCTTTGTCCAACAACTTCAACAAAAGGAGTTTTCGTATATTTCTTAAACAAACCTCGAAAGTACGATCTGTATTAATCAGTTTTCTTAAACCCTCGATTAAAAACGGGTCCGAGATGCAAGATTCCAGAGACGCCCAATCTTCGGAAGAGGGCGTATAATCCAGCGTTTTGAACGTAAATAAAATTTTGAATGACGGATCGAGTTTTAGTATGACGAACCACACGTCGAACAATTTTTGCGCATCGACATCATTCGCTTCGAGGGTACGCAAAATCGCATTTTTAACGACCGGATTAAATTGCAGAGATGATTGCGCGGCCTGTAAATTACCCTTTTCCAGACTGCTTGTAAAAATCAGTCTGGTTTGCCGATCGGCGCTTTTATCTTTAAACGCCATACAGGATGCAAAGAATGCCTCGCCGTAATTGCCGTTATCATATGATGCGATAGCGGCCTGTTTCATCTTTGCGAAGTTGGATGCCAAAATAGCCTCCTGTCTATACGGTTGTTTCAAATATCTGCGGCACGAATTCATATCCGTCGCCGCGCTTTGCGACATGCCCCATGGCAGGGAAACACAAATGCATACCCGCCACGCGGATTTTATCGCTCGCAACTTCCTCGAAAATTTTCTTACGCGTCTCACGGGCAGCGTCGGGATCGATATCATACCCGATCGATTGTTCCGGATGGGCGAATTGCAACGCAGGGACGTGCACGATATCCGCCCAGATCAGCATCTGCTCCCTGCCGTCTGAAATGCGGATACCGCTATGGCCCGGCGTGTGGCCCGCAAGATTCACGCTGGAAATCCCGTTGCCGATATCTTCGCCCAGTCGGAAAGTTTTGATCTGACCGTTGTTGCGATAGGGATCTAGGAATTTTCGCGCGAGATCGAACATCATCGCCTTTTGCGACATGGCTTCCTTTTTGCCATCGTCATACCAGAAATCCATATCCTCGCGGGATATCCGGATATTCGCGCGGGGAAAAACACGCATACCGCCTTCATCCAGCAAGCCGCCCGCATGGTCGGGATGCGCATGGGTGATGATGATATCGTCGATTTGGTCGGGTGATACGCCAGCGGCGGCAAGATTACCCACCAGACGTCCAACATTGGGACCTGATCCACGCGCGCCTGTATCGATCAGGATCAAGCGACCGGCGGTGTTAATCAAAAATCCGTTCACATAGCCCGGAAAGGGTCTGGTCTTATCGAGGAAGTTTTCTTCCTTCGCGGCGGCGAGCAAATCGGGTTCGGCTTTCGCAAAAAGATCGTTGGTGAATTCCGTTCCACCGTCGAGCAGCGAAGTCACCTGAATCCCGCCGACATTCGTACGGTAAAAACCCGGCACTTGCGCGCCTGTGGATGCCGCCAGCGCCGTAGAAATTCCAAGTGAAGGTTTTAACATCAGACCACCTGCCACCGCCGTTGCTCCAATAATAAAATCCCGTCTGTCGACCATTTTGGATCTCCGAAAAAATGAAAGCATGACTATGGGATGGGTTTGTACGCGAAGCAAGCTTAAAAGTTTGAATCGCAAAGCCGCAAAGCTTACCATTGTCATCCTGAGCGAAGCGAAGGATGACATTAAAATTAAAAAAGAGGAAAGCTTTGCGTCTTCGCGGCTTTGCGATTCAAAAATTATTCCATAAACGCGTTTTCAAGGTGGCGGATGGCAAAGGGCAGCTTAACGGCCATCACGTCGAACCGCATGGGATGATTGCTATATTGCGGGTTTGCGGCGATAAAATGGCCTGCGGCCTCCATAATCCGTGCCTTCATGCGCGGTGTGATGGAAAATAACGCTTCGTCGATACTCGGCCGCCCCTTCACTTCGATAAACACCAGATATTTGTCGTCCAGCGCGATAAGATCGACCTCGCCTACCGGGGTTTTGTAGCGCCGCCCGAGAATCTGGAATCCCTTGGCGCGCAAAAATAATTCCGCCGCCCCTTCGGCCATGATTCCGTGATCGTAGGTTTTTTTCTTTTTGTCGCTCATTCAATACCACCAATGTCATCCCGAGCGAAGCCGAGGGATCTTTGGCCTTGATCCAAAGTGCATAGATCCCTCCGCTGCGCTTCGCTTCGGTCGGGATGACAGAAAAGGGTTATGCCTTCCCCGACAACTTCAACGCCAGCATATAAATTGCTTTTTTCGGTTTGCCCGTCGCGCCCGCAACCAGTTCCGCCGCATCACGCACGGACAATGTTTTCAACGCCTGCATCAATTGTTTTTCGATGGTGGCGTTGGAATCGTCCCCATCGCCGCTTTTATTTTCACCGATAATCAACACAATCTCGCCCTTGGGCGGTCCGTCTTTTTCGATGGCTTCGAGCAATACAGAGACACGATCCCTGCGCACTTCTTCATAAAGCTTGGTAAGCTCACGCGCAATGGCGGCGGGACGATCGCCCAAAACTTTTTTAATGTCTTTGAGGCTTTCTTCAAGGCGCGGCGCGGTTTCATAACAGATCAACGTGCCCGGACGTTCTTTCCATTTTTCGAGCAGCGTTTTGCGCGGACCGGAACGTGCGGGCAAAAATCCGATAAAACTGAACGAATCGCAAGGCAGCCCCGAAAGTTGCAGCGCAGGCAAAATCGCATTCGCGCCGGGCAGCGCCGTGATTTCATGCCCCTCGGCTATCACATGGCGGACGAGTTTATAACCCGGATCGGAAATCATCGGCGTTCCGGCATCCGAACACAGCGCAACGGATTCCCCTTCCTCTATCACTTTGATGATATGGTTTCGCTCACGCTCGCCCGAATGATCGTTGTAAACGCGCATGGGTTTTTTAAGGCCGAAGGCTTTGAGCAATTTTCCCGTGACGCGCGTATCTTCGCACACGATCAGATCGACACCCGCCAGAATGTCCAGCGCGCGGAAACTCAAATCCCGCAAATTGCCGATCGGCGTGGGGACAAGATAAAGCCCGGGTTTCAATGAAACCTCTTGTGGCATCCGCCCTTCTTTTTGTGTAGTGTCTGATTTCATATCCAACGCCGATCAATTATGACGAATGAGAGTATCAGGAGCATGACCATCTTTCACCGCTTTTGTCGCCTTTTCCCCCTTTTCCTTCTTGCGCTGGCGCTGAACGCGTGCGTGACGGGCCCGGGCAAAAGCCCGTGGTCGCAAGGACAGTCCGCGTCCGACACCTCCTCTTACGGCCAACCTGCGATAACACCGCAAAACAATGCACCGGCGGTAAAGGTCTCCGTGCTTTTGCCGCTATCGGGCAGCAACGCCAATGTCGGCCAGTCGATGCTGCAAGCAGCCCAACTCGCCGTGTTCGATATGGGATATGACAATTTCGAATTGATGCCGCAGGACACGCAAGGCACCGCCGCGGGCGCATCCACCGCCGCGCAAGCCGCATTACAGGGCGGCGCGCAATTGATCCTCGGCCCGCTTTTCGCCGAAGAAGTCCGCGCCGTGAAATCCGCAACGTCGGGCAGCGGCGTCAACGTCATCGCCTTTTCGACCGACTGGACGCTCGCGGGCGGCAACACCTACATTATGGGCTTTTTGCCCTTCGGTCAGGTGGAACGCATCGCGCAATACGCCGCGAAAAAAGGTTTGAAACGCGCCGCCGTCGCCACGGGCACGGATGAATATGGCACGATGGCTTCGCGCAGCTTTGAATCCGAATCGCAGGAAGCCGGCATCGCCATTTCCCGCGCTTTATCGGATGCGAACGGTTACGACGCCGTGTTCATTCCGGCGGGTGGGCAGGCGCTTTCGCAAATCCTGCCGCGCGTCACGAATAAATCCGCGCGCAAGCTCGGCACCGGGTTGTGGGATGACGCACGCGTCGCATCAATGCCGGACATGAACGGTGCGTGGTTCGCCGCACCATCGCCCGGCGCAAGATCGGGATTTGAATCACGTTATCAATCGACGTACGGCGCCAAACCAATGCGCCTTGCCTCCATGGCGTATGACGCCACGGCGCTTGCAGGCGCGCTCGCCGGAATCGGAGGCTTCACAGCCGCGAACCTCACCAACCCGAACGGTTTTGCGGGCGTGGACGGCATCATCCGATTCAATAAATCAGGATTGGTCGAACGCGGCATGGCGGTGATGGAAATCAGAAACGGACGCAGCGTCGAAATCGACCCCGCACCCGTATCGTTTGCACGGTAATTCTCCCAACTGGTTATCCCGAGCGTCTCGTCCGGCGAAGCCCGCAGGGCGAAGACGGAAGTCGAGGGATCTATGGCAGATGGATCATACAAAGATCCCTCCGCTGCGCTTCGCTCCGGTCGGGATGACGAAAAAAAATTACGGCTCGGTTGGTATGTTTTGAAACACAGGCTGGCCTGTGGCTCCCATGTTCAACATAGTTTGTACATCAGGAGTCAAATCCGTTTGCTCTCCACTTTTGACCATGAACGTATGTTCTGGCTCTGCCTCTTCAGAAAAAGCCATAAAAAGCGTGAAGTTTCCCAGTTTTACTATACCTACTTGCATGTCTAATCTCCCTGAAATGTTAAACGATCGGATGGTAAAAATGCCCATCTCTTATGGATCACAATAACATCATTTCATAAATTTGTCGCGTATTACCACATACTCATTTCGTCATCCCGAGCGTAGTCGAGGGATCTTTGGTAGAACGATCATGAAAAGATCCCTCCACTACCCCCGGCTCAAAGCCGGGGTCCGGTCGGGATGACAGCGTAATTTAAAGCCAATAAATACAGACTTTTATCGTTCCCCATAGCGGTTTTTATTGACAAAAACGCAGTCCCGATATAGGCTTTAAAAAAATATAAAAAGACTATAACAGGGAGAGTAAAACAATGACGAATGTCCATTCGCCACTAAGCACCATTGAAAAATTGAAAACTTTAGCAAGTTTCGGTGAGCATCACGAACTCGGAAGAGATTTGCTATTTTTCCACAAAGGCTGGCTTCATATCGAAGATGAAGGCAACCGCTATAACGTGTTTTATACTTCAAGCAAAGATACACATAACCGGGGAACCGGCCCGGCATATATGGTGGATTTCGAAAAGAAAACGGGTGACCTTTATGCCCGTTATGGCCTAACAGGCGCATGGAAGACCGCGCTCAGCCTGTGGCCGGTAGACGATCCAGAAGAAGCCCGCGAAATTTTCCAAACCGTCGCAGGAATGGTGGACGAGGCCTATAATCACAGAAAGCAATACGAGCGGATTTTGGAAGGACAAGGACTCGGCTTAGGTTAAGCCGAGTCCTTGACGTTTCGTTTGAGATAAAAAAGTTACTTACCAAAACGGGGGATAGACAATCTATCCGGAACAACAGCATAATTTTGTTCAGTCTTTCCGGTTCCTACATCCACGCAGACTTGGGCAACGCTCGGCAAAAAATAATTTCCCGGGCCACTACTTTTTGCTTTTTCGTTAATAGCCTTGATCTCCGCGTCATACCGTGCGCGAGCAACGCGTTCAAAAATATTTGTGCCATCTTTTATACATTCTTCTATGGAAGAATATACCGTCACGGGCGTGATCATATCTACAGACGGCTCTAGGGTTTGATAACTCGTGTATGTGAGTATCGTTGCAACACCTTGTGGTTCAGGTTTCGTGGCACAACCAACCGTCATCGCGGCGGCGGCAAGAATGGGACTCAGGGGGAGAAGGCGGGTCATTTTTAAATCCTTTATGTTTCCAATGCGCACTGCATTACCATAACGACCAAATTTAGCGCAAGATATTTCTCCGCTAATTTCCTAATACATTGAAAATAGAAGAATTTTAAGCCGCCTTCTTATCGCGGGTGAACCAGCGTCTGGTGCGCTCGTACAGAACGGACAACGCTGTCTGGCCGGGCCTGCGGATATCCACCGGAACCGTTTGGCCGGGTTTACGTTCTTTCCTGAACTCAACAAGGCGGCGTTCCATCGATTTGAAAATCTTTTCGGGCACGTTCACGCCAGATGCTTTTTCCAAACCTTTGAATCCGGGGAATGTGTTCGCCTCGCAGATCGTGTAACCGCCGTCTTTCAAAAACAGTAAATCGATCCCGCCGATCTGGATATCGAGCGCGGCGGCGGTTTTGATCGCAAGATCGATTGCATCCTGCCCCGGCTTGAATTCATGCACCGTGCCCCCGTTGCTGTAATTGGCTTTGAAATCGCCTTCCTTGGCGCGGCGTTCCATCGCGGCGATGACTTCGTTATCGACGACGAACAGGCGCAAATCGCGCCCACGACTCGCCTCAACAAATTCCTGAAAAATAAGCTGAATATCCGGACTGGTCTGGCCGATCAAATCCATCTGGTCCTTGAACGATTTGGAATCCTCAATCAAAAATACGCCAAGGCCCAGCGCGCCTTTGAGCGTCTTGACCACGACCGGGAAGCCCAGCGTGCGTTCTATCATCCCAACCATATCCTCATTGACCGGGAATTTGGCCAGCATGGTGGTCGGCGAGGCGATGCCGCTTTCGCATAAAACCTGATGGGTGTGCAGCTTGTCCCGTACCTTTTCGATGGTTTCGGCGGTGTTGTAGACGAGGCAGCCCATCCGCTCTAACTGGCGGACGATGGCTAGGCTGAAATAGGAATGGTCGTGGTGGTTAAAATAAGGATAAACGACATCCGGAATCGGCACGGGCTTGCCCTTGATCAGGACGGAATCCCGCGTGTGTTCGGAAACGATCAAATCGAAATCAGCGGGGTTATAGACTTTCAGATCGATGCCAAGCCGCTCGGCCTCCGCTTTGAAGCGGCGAACCTCATGCGCAAGGTCTGCGGTCGATCCAACATCGTCCCCGTACAGAATCCAGACTTCCATAACCCTCTATCCTTTTTTTATATCTCTTTTGGATGTTGTTGTTATCCCATGAAAATCACAGGCTGACAAACCAAAAACCACGCCGTGCATTATTGACAAATGATTCCAGCGATTTATCGGTTCCCTTGCGATAACAGACTCCAAATCTGTGGATAACCATGCCGTGCAAATTGCGCGAAGCGGCACGTTTAATATAAAACCATTCGTATCGTATAAATCTTGAAACACTTGAAAAGGAGCGACACATGCAGCTTCCGAGCGCAGAACAATTGCAAGAACAAGAACATGAATTCAAGGCGGGTCGTCCACGCTCTGAAGAGAGCCGCAGAGCTATTTTAGACGCAACGCGTCGTCTTCTTACGCATATGTCGGTTTCGAAGATTTCCATCGAAGCCATTGCAAAAAAAGCAGGAGTTGGAAAAACCACGATTTATCGCTGGTGGCCGAACAAACAATCCGTCGTGATGGAGGCTGTGTTCAATCAACCTGGATTCCAGAACTTTATGCCCCAGGCTTCGGTGCCGTTCGAAGGCGTCAAAGGACAGATCGAAAAACTTTCTCGCCAATTGACTGGGAAAAACGGCCGCATCGTCGCCGAAATCATCGGCGAATGCCAGGGCGATATCGAAATCTTGAAAGCGCTCGTGAAGAACTTCTTTCAGGATCGTTACAACTCCCTCGCCTATTATATCGGCAAAGGCAAACATGAGGGGCAGTTTCGCGATTCCATCGATGTTGAGGCCG
The DNA here is from genome assembly GCA_964539025.1 of uncultured Micavibrio sp. GTDB lineage: Bacteria > Pseudomonadota > Alphaproteobacteria > Micavibrionales > Micavibrionaceae > Micavibrio_A. The sequence goes on along the minus strand of CAZIFA010000001.1, from coordinate 28,912 downwards.
CGATCGACCTGATCTTGGGCCCGATCATCTTCCGCCTGATGTCCGGCCAGAATCTGGATGAGGCATTCTCACGCAAACTGGTCGAAATGGTCCGCAACGCATTGGGAGCACCTGCATAATGGCCCGCATCCTCATCGCCGTTATCGCGGTATCTTCGTTAACGTTGCTCGCCGCCTGCGGTGATGGCGCGTTCAAACGTCAGTTCACGATGAAGGGGCTTTATTCCATCTGCAAACCGGATGGCTACCCCGTCGTCTGTTTCGCCGACGCCGACAGCAAGGACGGCGGCCTGTTCTGCATGCCGCTATCCCAAGCCGGCGGGAAATGTTTGTAGCGGTGTCATACTGAGCGCAGCGAAGTATCTCCTGAGATCCTTCGGGTCAAGCCCTCAGGATGACAACGGAAAATAATAAGCCGCGAGAGGATTGTCCCTCGCGGCTTTTTCACACCCTCATTTATTCTTTAACGATAGCTGCGCGGTTCGATCTCCATAGTTGCCATCATCAGCGCGGTTTCGAGGTCGCGAAACGGCACCATATCCATTATTTCGTATAAATTCTTGCGTTTGCTTTGTTCCACCATATGAATCTGCGTCAGGAATTTTTGCAGTCTTTCATCATAATCTATGCCTTTTGATCTTATGCTCATGACTTCCCTCCGGTTTAAACAGGCTTAAAGTTTAACAAGTCGATCCCGTTCGCAATGCTATTGAAAACATTGCGTGTTTCAGGCTTGGCTGTTGGTATTTTCTTATTTTTAAGACTATAAAAAATAAATTTTGAGTGCAATCAAATAATTCCATATATTCTACCGGCACTCTCGTATTTTTTTCGATTTTGGAGTCTTAGGGGTTTTTGCCATGCAAATCATCACCGCCCGCTGTCCGGCAAGATAAAGCAGCAAAAAAATTTAAAGACTAGGGGAAGGTTCCCGAAACATCGAGTCGTTTTGATCCGGCAGTGCAAGTGCAACAGTGCGTCTGTGCACAAGCGTGATCACATGATCCTGATCTTTTTCCTTATTGGTATGAATAGCCTTCAAGGCAGTCAAAGTTGAATCTTCTAGCTCTGGTGTATCAGCCATGCCGCACTCTTCCGAATAACCGCCAAGTTCATCACCAGTATAATCGGTAAAACGAGCAAGATTGTTGAAATCGACCATGATCAAAAGCGACAGTGACGGCACCCTGACTTCTACGACTGTATTATTTTCAAATATGCCGTGATACGCGCCAATTGCTTTTCTATCGATTGCAATGCCATGATCACATGCACCAAAGAAAATAGGTTCTGGATTTTTGGGATCTGCCTGTTCGCGGAAAATTTCTACTACCATCGAAGCCATGTCCTCGCCAAGCTCGGGATGGTTGCCCATGGCTATACAGGATTTCCGGTCGGTTCTTAATGAAAACAGAGCAAACATGATGAGAGCCTAACAGCCTGATTTTCCGCCTGTCAACGCGGCCTTATGCGCGATTCACCAAAATCTATACAATCTCAGTGCCACATATCGACATTAAAAAAATCTTGACATTATAGGATTTTTGTCCTAAGTTGACTTATGCCCGACGAAAACCCCCGCAAGACCGCATGGCCCCCCGAACGCCGCGAGGCACAGGCACAACGCATCCGAGCCCAAAAACCTTGGCTCAAATCCACCGGCACCAAAACCGCGAAAGGAAAGCTTCGCTCCTCCCTCAACGCCATCAAAAACCCTGAAATGTACCTGACAATCGATCCTTGGCTTGAGGCATTCCTGAAAAGCAACCGGCGATTCATCCAGAAAATTCATACCTTTATCCGAAAAGAAAACGAGTCTGAAAAACGAACTGAACAAGTGCGGCTGAAAAAGGCGCTGACCTGGTCGGCCAAACGCGCGGCCCGCAAACGGGCGGCTAAAGAGGCCGCAGAATCGTTGCAAAATTCGCAGGCCCCCCCTATAAAAGCCCCCATGTGGACCGTTGCCGCGATGTACCGTTTCGTTGCCCTGACCGACCTGCCAAAGCTGCAGGCCGAAATCAAAGCCGCGTGTGCGGAAAATGACATCTACGGCACGTTGCTGATCGCGCCCGAAGGCGTGAACGGCACCATCGCGGGCGTAGGCGAAAAACTCGACAACATTATAGCGCTGCTTGATCGCCTGCTCGGCATCAAATCAGGTGAGTTGAAATACTCATCCTCCACCGGCAAGCCTTTCTTGCGTATGAAAGTGCGCGTCAAAAAAGAAATCATCACGATGGCGGCGCCCGAGGCCAACCCGACCGTACAGGTCGGCCAATATGTCACGGCGGAAGACTGGAACAAACTGATCGCCGATCCGGATGTCACCGTGCTCGACACGCGCAACGATTACGAAACCGCCGTGGGCATATTCAAAGGCGCGATTGACCCCGATATCCAAAAATTCACGGACTTCAAAAAATTCGTTGCCGAAAAGCTCGATCCTGCAAAGCAAAAGAAAATCGCCATGTTCTGCACCGGCGGCATTCGCTGTGAAAAAGCGTCGTCCTATATGCTCGCGCACGGGTTCGAAGAAGTTTACCATTTACAGGGTGGCATTTTAAAATATCTTGAAACCATCCCTGCCGATCAATCGCAATGGGAAGGCGAATGTTTCGTGTTCGACCGCCGCGTTGCTGTCGGCCATGGTCTTGAAGAAGGCGTGCATGACATATGCTACGGCTGCCGCTTCCCGCTCAAGCCCGGTGATAAAGAAGCTTCACAATATGAAGAAGGCGTTTCTTGCCCCCGCTGTCATGCTGAACTGACGCCCCACAGGATCGAATCTTTGCGTATGCGTCATTCGCAATTCAAAAAAGACGAACAGATGATCTAGCAAAGACAGAGGCCGCACTCCTGTTCTCGGAATGCGGCCCCCAAACACACGTCGAAACAAATGCTACTTACACACACCCAGCCTACTAAAACTTGTGACGTTCACCGCCGCCGCCACGGCCAGCATTACCAAATCGGTTGAATTTCGCGTTACGCTCTGTTGCGGGCGTATAGATATCGGGCGCTTCATGGCAATCATAGGCTTTGAATTCCGCGGAACGTTTACGCTGGAATCCGGGGTTGGAGCTATCGTCCCGTTCTTGCACCTGAAACACATACATCTCTTTTGATTTGAGATCGCGCGCCACTTTCATGTCGATATCGATGATGGCGTGCGTGAATTTTTTGCCCTTTTCGCGGACCACGAGGCGGGTTGCCCCGGCCTTGGAAGATGCTTTGATATCCTCGACTTTGGCAATCATCTGCTCCAAGGCACTGACATCGTAACCGTGGGTAGGATCGAATGATCTCATGACGATTCCCTCATACTTTAATTGTACGGAATCGCAATCACCCAACGCAAATTTGCCAAGAAAAAGGCCCAAAACGGGCCGTTTCCTAGTCCTTGCCAACGCGCTCTTCCCGCTGGGATTTATGGTGATTCCGGCCCTTTCCTGGACGTCCCGGGGTAAGCCCGTCGATCACCTGGCGGGAGAATTTCTTGCGGTCATCGTCGGTTAGGTCGGTTAAGGCCTTGCCCATCGTATCGGCGCGGTGGCGCATGATTTTAGCCTGTGTCGCCAAAAGGTCGTCCACGGCCCTATCATAGGCTTTGCGATCGAACTCATCGGCGGTCAGGATACGTTCCACATTCTTGCGGCGTGCCTTTACTTCCTGGATCAGGGGCTTCACTTCCTCGCGGCCGTTTTGATACGTGCGGGCGACAAAGTTACGCGCATCCGGGCTCATATCCCGCGCGATCGGTATATCCTGACAGAATTTATACAAAAGCCCCAGCGCCACGCCGATCAATACAATATTGAGCAGCACGGAAGCAGTGAATATAAGTTTCATACGGCGGTTCATAGCCAGCCTCCTTCATTGATCACGAGGAACGACGACCAGTCCTGTTGCAAGATGGACAACCCGTCGCTCGCCTGTATGCCCATCATCAGGCCGAGCACAATTCCAGCGGCAACCGCAACGGACGGATGCGGGATCGCCAGCATCCCCATCACATCGTTCCAGATATCGGCGGCGCGCGCCTTGTTTTGCGGGTGTTGAAGCGTGGCATGAATGATCCGTTCTGCCAAATCTTTTCTGGCGGACGGAGTCTTTCGTTTTGCCAGCAGTTCGTTCAAATCATCGTGTTGCATATCGATCCCCTTTTGCGAGGTTGTTGTTCTGGCTCAAATATTCCCTCAGCCCCGTTTTGGCGCGCATCAAAAGCGATTCCAGCGCCTTGATTTTCACGCCCATAGCGCCTGCGGCTTCGGCGTTGGTCAGCCCTTCGTAAAAGCACAGCGTCAACGCCGTTCGTTGTCTTTCAGGCAAGGCAGACAACGCACGCTCCAGCCTTACCTGCTCCTCATTCGCACCCGCCATCGTCTCAGGATCGGCTTTGGAATCCGCGATGAATGGCAGTATCTTCTCGCCGGAAACCATTTTTTGGTTTTTTCGCATCCGGTCGATATTCTGGTTGACCAGAATGCGATAGAACCACGTTGTGAATTTCGCGCCGCGATCATCCTTCCACACATCCGGTTTTTGCCAGATCTTCATAAAAGCATCCTGCACCAGATCTTCCGCCTCACTTGCCCGGCCCGAAAGCCGGAACGCGGCCGCAAAAAAACGGTCCGTGTGGCGGCGGACAAGAATGGCGAAAGCCTGATGGCTTCCCTGACGGATCAGGCGCATCAGGCTTTCGTCGCTATCTTCGGTGGAGGCCATAAGGGCCTTCATGCGTTTGCCTTTACAAATTACTCAGCGGCAGGAGGCGCTTCTTCAGGAGCCGGAGCTGCTTCTTTCGCCTTTTGATCTTTCATTTCTTTTTTCTTGGCTTCCCATTTGGCGCGCATCGCGTCGTGATGGGCTTTCACTTCTTCCTTGCTTACCTTGCCATCGCTGTTGGCATCGGTTTCCGCGAAACGGCCTTCATTGAATTTCATGAATTCTTCTTTGCTGACGGAACCGTCTTTATCGGTGTCCTGCATTTCGAATATGCGCATGCCTTTGCCGCCTTTTTGCTGGCCACCATCTTCGGCCAGTGCCGGAAGAGCCTGAATCGCAAGAACCGCTGCGGTGAGCAATAAAATCTTTTTCATGGTCGTTGTCCTCATAGGGTTGGTTGTTTGGTTTATCCAAGAAGTTATACGAAGGCTTTATAAAAACCCTTCGCGGCAAAATTCGGGCAAAAACATCAGTATTTTACTAGGTGCCGGGGGCAATATCCATGACCAGACGAGCAGGATCTTTGCCTTCGGCCTTCAAGAACTCCGTGGACAGGATACGGGCGTTCTTCTTAAGCTGGATGGCTACGGAAGAACCGCCGGCTGCGCCTTTTTGCACGCTCCAGCCTGCGATGATCGGAGAATTGGCAGGTTTGCCATTCTCAGCCCCACCCCAGCCCGAAGAGGGTAATTCGACCAGCAACAGCTTCTCGCCATTGTCGAGGTCGTATTTGAATTCAGGCTTAACCTTGGCGGTCAAATCCATGACCAGACGCGTCTTGCTTCCATGTTCGCCGATGCGAACTGCGGTCACCATGTTGCCCCCGGCGGCGGGTGCGACATTGGGCGCTGGCTCTGCGGTTGCTGTCGTTGTAGCAGGTTTGGCTGGCGTTGCAGTAACAGGAGAAGCAGGAGCAGCAGGCGCCTTCGTCGCTGCTGCGGTAACTTTAGCAGCAGCAGGTTTGGCAGCGGCGGCGGGCTTCGCTTCCGGCTTTGCCATCTCGTTCGCCATCGGCGGCGTGGCCAGCGATGGCGTCTGCGTTTGCTGCGCGGATTGCGCCGCAGGAATATCCGCAGCCACAGGGCGCTTGCCCGTCTCACGCTCTATCTCATCGAGCAGGGTCTGGATTCTTTCGTTCGTCGTGTTCAGGCTAGCGAAGGCGGGCATTATGCGGTTATAATCGGAACGCAGCGACCCCACCGTCTGTTCCAGTTTGGCAATACGCGTTTCAACACTGCCGTCACCTGTCGGTACGGTAGCAGGCGTTCCCGTTACAGCCACCGGCGTCAGTGTGTCAGATTCCGATAACGGCATCGGTTGGGGCATCGGCGCGTTCATCGCGGCGTCCATTTCCGTGATCGGAGGCATGGGCGCGTCGGTCTTGGCGACGGAAGCCGCCCCGCCGCTGCTTTGCGACGAACAGGCCGCAAGCGCACCTATCGATGCGGCAACGGACAATGAAAGCAGTAAACCCCGAAATTTTGTTGAGCGCGGCATGAAGGCCATCCTCTGAAATTGAAAGAAACTGCCTTCCATCGTAAGTGGACCCCATATCCCGTCAAGGTTATGCACAGGACCGGGCAATGTTATTCACAGGGATTATGGGCGGGCCGAACCAACACAGCGGCGCAGGAATGCCGCAGAAGCCGCCTGCCCCCTAGTGCTTACAAGGCCGTAGGTATGGAGGATAAACAACACCATCCACAGCGTGAACAGGATAACCGGGGGGATATGTTCGGCCTGCGCAACGAAACCTATCAGCGCCATGAACGCGATGATGGCCAGCATGATCGCCGTCGTACGCGAAGGCGAAAACCCGGCATCGATAAGCCGATGATGCAGATGGCGGCGATCGGCATTGAACGGATGCAATCCCCGAACCGAACGCGCGATGAACAGCGCGAAAGCGTCCATCACAGGCAGAGCGATGATCCATATCGCCGTAATCGGGATCAGCGTCACCGTGCCATCCTGCGTCAAGCGGATACAAAACCAGCCGAGCAGCAAGCCAAGACAGAGCGAACCGGAATCGCCCAAAAACACCGACGCCGAAGAACGCCACGGCGCACGCATGTTGAACGCCAGAAAGCCGACCAACGTCGCCAGCAAAATTGCCAGCGCCCAGAATGCTGGCCATTGCCCAGCGCCAGCGCACGCGACCATCATCCAGAATGCCACCAGCGCGCAAAACCCGCCCGCGAGTCCGTCGACACCGTCCAGCATGTTGATCGCATTCATCAGGAGCACAAGGCACATGATCGTGAACGCCTTGGAACAAATGCCAAGTTCAACCGTACCGAAGCCAAATAAGTTTCCGACATGCGCGATCTGCGCATGACCGAAAATAACGACGTAACACGCTGTCCAGACCATGATGGTGAATTTGACCAGCGGCTTGATTGTTCTTGCATCATCGACCGCGCCCATCACCAGCAGCGTAAAAAGCCCTGCGATCAATTCTGGAGAGACTATTTCTTCCAATCCCGCGAACCACGACACGCAAGCAAACACCGGCAAAATCACAAGCCCGCCTATCGGCGGCACGGGATTGTCATGTTTCTTGCGTCCGCCCGGTACATCTGCAAAGCCAACGCGCAAGGCAACGCTCCGCCCGGCCCAAAGGGCGGCGACGGTGATCGCAAATGCGGCGACAGTTAATAAAAGCAAGGTGCGCCTTGGACAAAGGGTTGTTGTTCCAACGCCCAGTTTTACCCGCCGGGGCAAAGCCGATCAACAGGTTTCCCGCTTCCATGAACAAAAGATTGGGTGATTTACAGGGTTTTAGCCCGCAAGATAGACGACAAGCCTTTCGAAAACGTCGCTGAGTTCATCCCCGAACGCGAAAATGAACCCCGCCACGGCCAGCGAAATGCCTGCCGCAATCAGCGAATATTCAATGGCCGTCGCGCCTTTGGAATCGGCGGCCCAGCGAAAAAACAGCCTTACCATGAAAGCTCCTGTCCAATGATGATTTTACCACTAAATCCGCAAGGGAACCTAAGATATTCGTGTGGATTTGCGTAATTTACGCGTTTTGAAGCGTTCGGGACTGAGTGCGTTAATCGTTGATTTACCAAGACTGAACGGCCCACCGCGCAAAAAATCCGCCAGAAGATGCGCACCCGCCAATGTACCCGCGATGCCGTGCGATCCATGCGCGGTGGTGATAAATTCGCTTTTCGATACCCTTCCAATCACCGGAAAACGATCATTGGCGGACACACGCAGCGCGGCCCGATGCCCTGTAACCTTAAATCCTGTTACGCTGGGCAGATTTTCCGCGAGTTTTTCTAAATTGGATCGATCATCCTCGTCCACCGGATTGGTATCGGCCATCCATTTTTGAAAGGTTGACCCAACGACATGCAAACCTTCCATCGCAGGTGAGATATAACCGCTGTAACACAAATTGGCTTTTAACGCGCTGCTGGTCTGCGTTTCCTTCACGAATGTGATCTGTCCCCGCACCGTCTGCAATCGCAAGTCCGCAAAGGCGGGATCGCTCACCAGCGCAGGGCCGTTCGCGTAAATCACCGCATCGGCCTCGATCGTAGCGCGAACAACTTCAATATCTTTTGTGTAGGCCTTGCACAGCAAGGACGGATTGACTTGCCCTGAATCCGGCAGGAATAGCCCAGGCTTCGATACTGTTATACCCAACGCCGCCGAAGCTTCGTCTGCCGATAAATATCGCATATGATCCGCATGCCAGCCCCAGTTCTCCAGCGTGCAGGAAAAACGTTTTTCTTTTTCTTCGTCGGCCACCAGATGCAAACTACCGCAGCGTTCGTAACCGATTTTTTCCATCTGCGGGAAAAGCCGCACGGCATGTGAAAAAGCCGCCGTGTAGAAATCTGATCCCGGCGTGCGGAACGCCGTAAAACGCGGATTAATGATTCCGCGCGGATTGCCGGATGCGCCCGATGCAATACCATTCGGATCACACAGCGTTGGATTGAAGCCGTATTGGCGCAGGATATAAGCGGCGGCGCATCCGGCCAATCCTGCACCGAGAATGGCGATGCTCCCCCCTCTTTCCCCCTGCTCGCGGGGAAGTGTAAGGGGGGAACCTACGTAAATCCCCGCCAGCATATCCCGCTTGCGCCCGAACCCATTCTTCTTTTCGACCGCAAAACCCGCCGCCTGTAACCCGCGCTTTACAAATCCTGCCGAAGTAAACGTCGCGAACGTCGTCCCATCATGCGAAAGTCGCGCCATTTCACCGAACACTTTGTCCGTCCACATATCGGGATTTTTCGAAGGCGTGAAGCCATCGAGGAACCATGCATCAACGCTGCCTTCCACTTCCGCCAACGCATCATTCGCATCATCGAAAATCAGCGTCAGCGCCACACGATTATCAAACACCATCCGGTGAAAACCGGGCACGCGAATAGGATATTGCGCGAGCATTTTATCCAGATAGGGCGATAAACGATCGGCCCACGGCAAAAGCCCTTTTCGAATGTCTTCCACGCTCAACGGGAATTTTTCCACAGAGATAAAGTCTAGAAACGCGTCCGGTTTTGCCGTCCTATCGAACAATTCCCACGCCAGTAGGAAATTAAGCCCCGTGCCAAACCCCGTTTCGCCTATGGTGAAGCGTTCCGCCCCTTGCCAGCGTGCGGGCAAGTTGTTACCGTCCAAAAAGACATGCTGCGTTTCTCCCGGCCCGTCATCGGCGGAAAAATAGACATCGTCAAATTGTTCAGACCTTGGCACATCACCCATGAACCCCATATAAATGAAGTTGCAGCAAACGAAAAGGATTTAAGAGTTTACGACATGACCGATAAAAACCCGCTCCTCGAAGAATTCACCCTGCCCCACAACGCCCCGCCCTTTGACAAGATCAGGGAAGAGCACTACAAGCCCGCCGTGCTGGCAGCTATCGAAGAAGCCCGCGCCAATATCGAAGCGATCAAGAATTCACCCGAAAACCCTACCTTCGAAAATACGATCGCGGCGATGGAATTGGCGGCCGAAAAGCTCGGCATGGTCAGCGGTATTTTCTACAACCAGCTTTCCGCAGCGGGCACAGACCCGCTTGAGGATCTGGCGGCAGAGATAGGCCCGCTATCCTCAAACTTCTCCAGCGATATCATTATGGACGCAGCCTTGTTCAAACGTGTGAAAGCTGTGTACGACCAACGTGAAAAACTCAACCTTACCGCAGAACAAAGCACGGTTCTGGATGATTGCTACAAAGGCTTTGTGCGCGGCGGTGCGTTATTGGATGATACGAAAAAACAACGGTTGCGCGAAATCAACGAACAATTATCCGTCATTTCACCCGACATTCAAAAGAACACCAAAAAATCGGCCGAAAAATTCCTGCTCGTAATCGATAACAAGGATGATCTCGCGGGACTGCCGCAAACCGCCATTGATGCTGCGGCCCTAGAGGCCGAAGAACGCGACATGAAAGGCAAATGGGCCTTTACGCTGGATTACCCCAGCTACGGCCCTTTCGTCACCTACGCCGACAACCGGACTTTGCGCGAAAAGGTCTGGCGCGCCTTTGCCTCCCGCGCTTACAAAGACGAATTCGACAACAGCCCCAACATCCTGAAGATGGTCAAACTCAAGGACGAACGCGCCAAAATCCTCGGCTATAAAAACCACGCTGATTACGTGCTTGAACAACGCATGGCCAAAACGCCCGAAGCCGTTATGGGATTCTTGAAAAAACTTCTGGCCGTGTACAAACCCTGCGCCAAAAAAGATTTACAAGATTTGAAAGAATTCGCGCAAGGCTATGGCTTCAAAGACGAAATCATGCCGTGGGACGTTTCCTATTACAGCGAGAAGATGAAAGAAAAACTTTTTGCCTTCTCTTCCGAAGATTTGCGCCCCTATTTCCCGCTCGAACCCGTGCTCAAAGGCACGTTCGAACATTTCTCGAAATTGTTCGGCATTACTTTCACGCCTGCAAAATATCCGGTCTGGCATGAGGATGTTGTTGCCTATGACGTCACCGATTCCAAAACCGGTGCGTTCATGGGTCTGTTCTATGCTGATTTCTACCCGCGCAAAGGCAAAAAGCCCGGCGCGTGGATGACATCGTACCGCGACCAAGGCATGTTCACGACCGGCATGAAGCGCCCTTTCATTGCCATCGTCTGCAATTTTACCAAACCGACGAAAGAAGCACCCTCGCTGCTCACGCATGACGAAGTCCTGACCTTGTTCCACGAAATGGGACACGCGATGCATATGATGCTTTCAGACATTCACTACGCGTCGCATTCGGGCACCAATGTGATGTGGGATTTCGTCGAACTGCCTTCACAGGTTCAGGAAAACTGGGTTTACAGCAAGGAAACACTCGATCTGTTCGCGCGCCATTACAAAACAGGTGAAACAATTCCCGCCGAGCTTATCCAAAAAGTCAACGACGCCAAAAATTTCTTCGTCGGCTGGATGGGCTTGCGTCAGAGCAACCTCGGCCTGCTCGATATGGCGTGGCATTCAACCGATCCATCGAAGATCAAAGACGTCGCGGAATTCGAAGATGAAGTCACGAAAGACACGACGCTCTTCCCGCGTATGGCGGGACCGGCGTCCACATCCTTCACCCATATTTTCGGCGGCGGATATTCGGCCGGATACTACAGTTACAAATGGGCCGAAGTTCTCGATGCCGACACGTTCGAATTGTTCATGGAAAAAGGATTGTATGATGCGGAAACGGCCGCGAAGTACCGCCGCGAAATTCTTGGCAAAGGCGGCAGCGAAGATCCCGCGATACTCTATCGCAATTTCCGCGGACGCGACGCCGATCCGGATGCGCTGCTCCGCCGTGAGGGGCTATTGAAAGATACTAAGGCGGCATAGTTGCAAGATTAGTTGCTTTGGGCCATGTAAATTAACCAGTTTAGCAATCTTTAAAACTGCGCAAAAAACAAAACGGAGGCTTTGGTTTCCCAAAGCGCTCCGCCGTGTGTGGGAGGTTAAATCCCTCCCTCTTTACTGCCGTTAAGCATACACCTTTTTCTGCCCCGGAAACCGTGTGAGTGGGGAACCGACTTGGCCCCAGAACAGATTAACTTGGCAAAAATCCAAGCTAAGGTTGGGACATTCGTAAATTATGGGGCTCTTGTCAATGTTTTTTTTGCGGATTTTTAACGCTTTTCACTTGCATGATTTTACAGATTGGGGTAATTAAAAACCAAGTTAAGCTTGAGAAAAGCACTATATCGTTGAAAGTGTTATAGAAAATGTCGATTACGACAGCACAGATCAGAGGCGCACGCGGTATTCTGAACTGGAGCCAACAGGATTTGGCCCAGCGGACCGGTATTTCCGCCACTTCGATCGGCAGCATCGAAAACGGCCAAACGACGCCGCGTGAAAGCACACTTGCAACGATCCGCAAAACGTTGGAAAACGGCGGAATAGAGTTTATCGGACTGGAAGGCGTAAGGGTTCAAAGTAATTATACTCAAACGCTCAAAGGAGCGGATGGTTTTAGCGCGTTTTTGGACGATGTTTATCAAACGGCTATACTAAACGGCACCGAGGCAAAGCCGACACAAGTATTTTTATCCAACGTGGTTCATGAAAACTGGACCAAGTGGATGGGACCGGAACGTTGGGCGAACCATACCCGCCGGATGACAGAAAACAAGAACATCATGGATGTTCGCATTATTGTGAAAGAAGGGGACTGGAATTTTCCTGCGAAGGCCTATTCTCAGTACAAATGGTTTCCGAAGGAAAAGTTTAACGATAAATCGTTCTATTCCTATCACGATAGACTGGCCTTTATTAACTTCAAAGATGATGACGTTGAAATTATCATCATTAGACAACCCGCTTTCGCGGAAGGCTATAGAACATTATTTTTAATCGCGTGGGATCATTTTGCGACCACGCCAGAAACGAAAGATAGAGTCTAATTACTGACCATGGATACTAACGTGCTAACAAAAGTGCCAAACATAGACCCGACCTTTCTTGAGGCCGTATCAAAAGACCGTTGGAGCAGAGAGTTCCGCGAGCATGGTGAACTGTGGGGTAAAGAACCAAGCCCTACTGGTGAAATGCTAATTAAACAAGTGCAGGCTGTTGCTGAAAGATTAAAACATTTGCCTAGAGACTGCCGCAGAATAAAAGTCGCTGAGGTAGGCTTTGGCTATGGCAGAGACATTCACGCGCTGCTTAAGGCCAAAATGCCTGGCGGAGCCCAAGTGTACGCTTATGGAATAGACAGTTCACCCGTTGGGCATATCCTGGCGGACCATAAGTTTAGTCATGAAAAACGTAAACCTTTTTTGATGACAGGAGATTTTACGTCATCATCATTACCCTTTGCACAAGGTGACTTTGATTTCGTTGTAAGCCATCGTGTTATGCACTTGCTTGGAACCAACGGCAAAATCAAAGCCTTCCTCGAGAATGCAAGAGATCTTTTAAAAGACAACGGAACGGCCATCATATCCGTTAGAAACGAGCATGATTTTAAACCAGACCGTATGACAAGAAAAGATGACGGTACGGTTTTTTATAACGATCGACCCGATCATATTATCACACTTTGGACGACGAAAGATCTGGTCGACAAATTCCAAAGACATGGACTTACGGTTCAGGACGCCATTCAATCGCAGGAAGATGAATCCATCCTTCACCCTGGCGAAAAGACATCGTTTACAATTATCCGTGCTACAAAAATCCCAGCACCTTCAAATGATCTCTAAACTTTTTAAATTTTTCTGATACAATGGGCTTATGCCCCACCCTCTCGACGGAAAATATCAGGTTACATCCACCACGGATTATAAAGGCCCGCTGGAAAAGAAGAGCGATGGCGAAACCGAAATTCGTGACGGCAAGACGCACCGCTATGATCGCGCCAATTGCCTGTGGACCAGCGAATTTCGCATTATCAGCGAAACCGAAGTTGAAATGATTTCTCAAGCCGACCCGAAAGAGGCCGATCTCGATTTCCTGCTGACACGCCCGGACGGATCGCCGACGCGCGATGTCGTGACCTATAAAACCATCTTAAAACTTGCGCGCAAGGAAGATCGCATTCAGATGTCGGGACAAATTTCCTACGGCGGCGATTTAACCTTTATCACGATGCGCAAGACAGGTGCAGTTTCTTAACACCTCTCCTATGTCACCCCCGCGTAGCCGGGGGTCCAGTCAACAAAAACGTGCGCGGCCTTGCCGCGCTCTTTCTGGATCCCCGATGTTAATGCCCGCTACGCGGGCCTCGGGGATGACGTTTTGAGTAAATTAAAATATTAAGCTGATTTTTTGATATCCCGCCGCTCACAAAACCATTCATAGGTCGCGGCAAGACCGTCTTTTAACTTTATTTCCGGCATCCACCCCAGCGCATGAAGACGCGAAGAATCCAGCAATTTACGCGGCGTGCCATCGGGCTTAGTGGAATCAAATTCTATTTCGCCGTGATAACCCGTAACCTCTTTCATTACTTGCGCCAGCGCAGCGATGCTGATCTCTTCGCCGCTGCCGATATTGATAGGCATATCTGAATCATACCGTTCCGCGATGCATAAAAGCGCGGCGGCCAGATCATCGGTATGCAAAAATTCGCGCAAAGGATTTCCGCTCCCCCACAAACTCACACGCAGTGCGCGGGTCACCACAGCCTCATGGAATTTCATCATCATGGCGGGAATAACATGCGAAGCCTGCACATCAAACCTATCATAAGGCCCGTATAAATTCGTCGGCATAGCGGCGATATAGTGTCGTCCATATTGCCGCCGATAAAATTCGCACATTTTCATTCCGGCGATTTTGGCGATGGCGTAAGCTTCGTTCGTTTCTTCCAATGCGCCTGTAAGCAGCGCGTCTTCACCAATCGGCTGCGCCGCGAATTTTGGATAAGCACAAGATGATCCCAGATACACCAGCCTGTTCACATCTGCCCTGTGCGCGCCTTCGATAACGTTGAGCGCGATGGCAAGATTGTCGCGGATAAATTCTGCTGGATAGGATATGTTGGCACCGATGCCACCCACACGCGCCGCCGCTACGAAAATCACATCCGGACGCTCCCGCGCAATCCATTCAAATGTCGCGTGCTGATCCGTCAGATCGAGCATCGCGTGCGGCGCGGATAAAATCGTAACGTTTTTGGAAGACAGCGAGCGGATAAGCGCGCACCCGACAAGACCCGTTTCCCCCGCCACCCAGATTTTCTGTCCGGCCAGCGGATAGGCAATATCAGCCATAGATGCGTTTCCGGATTGCGGCGGGCGAATCCGCCTCTACCATTTCAGCCACGAGGTCATCGAACGATATTTCGGGTTTCCAGCCGAGCACAGCGCGCGCTTTGGCCGTATCGCCGATCAGGCAATGAATTTCCTGCGGGCGGAACAGGGACGGATCGATGCAGACGAGTTTTTGTCCACTGAAACGGTCATGCCCCGTCTCATCCACACCCTCGCCCTGCCAGACGATCTGACGACCGGAAACGGCAAAGGCGCGTTCGACGAATTCACGCACACTGTGCGTCTCACCTGTGGCCAGAACATAATCGCCGGGTTTATCCTGTTGCAACATCATCCACGCGCCGCGCATATAATCATGCGCATGGCCCCAATCGCGCCGCGCTTCCAGATTGCCGAGTATCAACGGCTCCTTGCGCCCCATCGCGAAATCGCCGACGGCGCGCGATATTTTGCGCGTGACAAAATGGTCCCCGCGCATCGCGCTTTCATGGTTGAACAAAATGCCGTTGCTGGCGTGGAATCCATACGCATCACGATATGTACGCACCATCCAGTAAGCATAGAGCTTGGAAACACCATACGGGCTGCACGGCGCGAACGGCGTATCTTCATTTTGCGGCGCGGGCGCGTTGCCGAACATTTCCGAAGATGATGCCTGATATAATCTCGTATCATGTTCCATGCCGAGCGTGCGCATCGCCTCCAGCATCCGCAAAGGTCCCAGCGCGTTGACATTGCCCGTATGCTCGGGCATCGAAAAACTCACCTGCACATGGCTCATGGCGGCAAGGTTGTAAATTTCATCGGGCTTGGTGCGTTCGAGAATGCGCAAAATGCTCGCGCTATCGGTAATATCGGCATAATGCAGATCAATATCCCGTGGCAGGGAGGCAAGGCGCTGCGTATCGTCCACCGGCAAATACGGACGCAGGCCGCAGACGCGATAGCCTTTATCCAGCAAAATCCCGGCTAGAACGGCACCGTCCTGCCCGGTAACACCGGTGATTAGGGCTGTCTTGCGAAACATCAAAAGAACCCGGCAAAGAAAATGGATTTGGAAGAATTAGAGGAAGTAAAAAACCGACATCCCATTGTATGACGGTTTTTTAGAATCGGTCAACCTATAGATGTATTTTTGTAATTAAATTAGCCGAATTTGGGGGGCGTGGCCTTATTGTTGTTGCCCATGACCAAGTCCTCAACACCGCTGGGTGCAGGTGACTGGCCAATAGTAGGCGTCTGCTTGAAAGAGACGCCAGATGCCTCCAAAGCGGCAGCACTGAAGGGCACACCGGGCGCTGAACTGATCAGTTGAAAATCTCCAAGTGCCGCTAGTGGCATTCCTACAATCATCTGACTCATGGCAACCTCATGGCCCGAACATAGGCTGTTTTTGTAAGCTCCGCAGAAAACGGAGCCCCGGGCGGAGCCTCCACAATACCTACCTGCACCGATTTGCTAAACTCATCGAATAGAGCACCGTTCTTATCTTGATACGTCCAGGAAGCGACAACGTCCCGTGTGGGTCCGGCTTCAATGCTAATCTTATTGGGTGTTACAACGATCGTGTGATTGGCAGCAGGAGGCAGCACGTCTGGTAAAACCATGACCATACCCGCATCACCTACCAAAAAATCACAGTGATGGATATTAACCATCGCGAAATCCCCTTCACACAAGCAGAGCCGTTGCCGTTATAGGCACCCCAACACTACTATTCCCCTATTAACATTTTATGAAAATTTATAGGAAAGTTGCAAGTTTAAGGAATTTTTAAGCCTGTTTTTGACTTTCAGCAGGTATAGCGGCCTCTGGCTTCCTGTCATACGGCTTAAATCGCAGGCTTAGATCCTTAAACGGCCAGACAAGCTGTTCGGTGAATTTCTCGGGCATTTTCTGGGTGATGCCGATATTCACGGGCGGACGGCGGCCCGTATCAATAAAGAACGAGCGGAACACATGGTCCCAAATCATGATGTTCTCGGAATAATTCTTGTTCCCCTCGCGCAGTTTCTTCGAATGGTGCCAGCGGTGCAGTTCGGGCGTATTGAAAATATACGAAAGCGGCTTCACGAAATTCATTTCGACATTGCAATGGGTCAGGACGCCGATATAGGCAGTGATGGCGGATAACCACAGCACGACCTCTAAAGGCGCACCCAGAGCGATCAGAACGCCCGTGCCGAGCAAAATACTCACCAGCGAGTTGATGAAGTGGAATCTTCAGGATGAATCCGGCGAAACTTCCGTGCAGATCACCCCGGATTATAAGGTTACCGACCCGTTCATACTGACAGGCGGCCAAAGCAGCGCCTCGTTCGACGCATATTCGCCTTTTACATCCTCACGCGGAACACAGCTTGATTTGAGCGCTTAACCCCCTATTATTGTCATCCTGAGCGAAGCGAAGGATCTCATGAGATCCTTCAGTCGCTAACGCTCCTTCAGGATGACAGTAAAGGATATTCTTATGCTCAAAGGTAAAACAGCCATCGTCACGGGTTCCACCAGCGGGATCGGTCAGGGAATGGCGCTAGCGCTCGCATCCGCCGGGTGCAATATCATGCTGAACGGGTTGGGCGATGCGGCGAAGATCGAATCCGAACGCGCGAAGATGGAAAAAGACACAGGTTCCAAAATTGCCTTCAACGGCGCGGACATGACCAAGCCCGATCAGATCGAAGCCATGATAAAAGAAACCAAGGCAAAATTCGGATCGGTCGATATCATCGTGAATAACGCAGGCGTGCAACACGTCGCGCCCATCGATGAATTTCCGCCGGAAAAATGGGACCAGATTATCGCGATCAATTTAACCTCCGCCTTCCACATGACGCGTATCGCCCTGCCATATATGAAACAAGCCGGATGGGGCCGCGTGGTTAATCTCGCATCCGCCCATGCGCTCGTCGCATCGCCGTACAAATCCGCTTACGTCTCCGCCAAGCACGGCATCGCGGGCATGACGAAATCCGTCGCGCTTGAAGTTGCGCAAGCCAACATCACCGTGAACGCCATCTGTCCCGGCTACGTCAAAACCCCGCTCGTCGATAAACAGATCGGCGATCAGGCAAAGGCACGCGGCATTTCCGAAGAAGACGTTATCAAGAACGTTATCCTCGGCGCGCAACCGACCAAACAATTCACCACCGTCGAAGATGTCGGCGCGCTCTGTGTCTTCTTATGCGGTGACGCCGCCAAGAACATCACGGGCGCGATCATCCCGATCGATGGCGGCTGGACCGCCGCATGATATTTTTTCGTTGTCATCCTGAGCGCAGCGAAGGATCTCATGGGATCCTTCAGTCGCTATGCTCCTTCAGGATGACAACATAATGAAGCCATCTCCGCTCAAGAAAAAAGTAAACATCGCCTTACAGGGCGGCGGCGCACATGGCGCACTGGCGTGGGGCATTCTCGATATGCTGCTCGAAGACGGACGCATCGAGGTGGAAGGATTCACCGCCAGCAGCGCGGGCACTATGAACGCATTGGCTTTCGCGCAAGGGATGCAAGAAGGTGGCACGGATGGTGCGCGCAAAAAACTCGAAGAATTCTGGTGGGAAATTTCCAAAGCAGGCGTGATTTTCTCTCCAGTCCATGGCAACCCCGTCGAACGCTTCATGGGTCTTGGCTCTGGCGAAAACCCGTTCGCCTATTTCATGTTCGATACGATGACGCGGATGTTTTCGCCCTATCAATTCAACCCGCTTGATTTTAATCCGTTGAGGGACGTCATCGAAAAAACCATCGATTTCGAAAAAATCCGCAAATGCGACAAACTTAAATTATTCACCAGCGCCACCAACGTTCGCACGGGTAAGGTTAAAATTTTCAAAACTGAGGATTTAAGTATCGATGTCGCGCTCGCCTCTTCTTGCCTGCCTTTTTTATTCAAGGCCGTAGAGATAGATGGCGAATATTATTGGGACGGTGGCTATACCGGCAATCCCGCGCTCTACCCACTTTTCTACCAGACTGAAAGCAATGATATCATCTTGATTCACCTCAACCCGCTTTACCGTGAGGAAATCCCGACCACAGCGCCCGCCATCATGAACCGTCTGAACGAAGTGACTTTCAACGATTCATTGCTCAAGGAACTTCGCGCCATCGCGTTCGTCAAAAAACTGATCGAACACGATATGATCCGCGATGAATACAAACACATGTATAAAGACCTTCTGGTCCATCCCGTGCGCGCCGACGACATGATGAAAGAATTTTCGATCACCAGTAAATTCGATACCGACTGGGATTTTCTAATCACGCTGCGCGATGCGGGCCGTGCGGGTATGAAAATATGGTTGGATGAACATTTTGACAATATAGGCGAACGCGCCAGCGTCGATCTACATGAAGAATTCTTAAAGCCTGAAGGCGATCACAAGCATTTCTTTTCGGAGAGCCGTATTAACGGCAAGAAAAAGAAAAAAACCTAAGCGGGTAATTCCAACCCCAACCCTTCCGTATAAACACGCTTGACCACATCAAGCCCAGCGCCGAGCGTTTTGGGTGCGTATTCGGTCAGGCAGCAACTCGCCATCGGCATCTTTGCGCGCAGATACTGCAAAACCTCTAAAAGCCGTTCAAGCGTTAGTCCGTTGGGTTCTGGCACATGCACATGCGGAAAAACTTTTTCATCCATCACATCGCAATCGACGTGAAGATGAATATGCGTAATTCCATTCTTTTTAAAATGCGCGATGATGGAATCGAGCGGCGCGTTATCATTCATTATCTCCAGAGCGTTGAAACGGGGAATACCCCATTGCGTGATTACTGAATCTTCCGCTGCCTCGGTATCGCGCAAGCCTAGATAAGCGACCTGCGTGGGTTTCAACGGCAATTCCGGCTGGATTTCAAATTCAACGCCACCCAAAAGATGGCGCAACACCATGCCGTGATAATTGCCCGAAGGCGATGTCGAAGGTGCGTGCATATCCGCATGCGCATCAACCCAGATCACGCCGAGCTTACCGTCGTATTTTTTGTTCATGGTTGAAACGGACGCAAACCCTGTCCCGCAATCGCCGCCTGTCGTGACGATAAAATTCGGGCGAGCCTTATTAATAATGGTCAGCGCGTCCCGCGCCTGCTGCGCCAGAATTTTTCTAAAACGGATATTTCTATCGGTTTCCGGCTTTGCAGGATCAGTCGGCTGTAAAGGAACCTCGGTAAAACCGGGATCGTTTTTCCAAAGATCGCGCAGCGCGGGCGTGCCAATCGGAATATTGCTGGGCATTGATCCTGCCTGATATTGCGGGAAGAACAGGATCATATCTGGTTTTAATTTTTGCATGAGAACTTTGCGGGTTGAATGATTTGCCTTGCTTGAAAGGGTAATGCATCTTGCGGTTTTTTCAAGCGGTGGAAATCAAACACTCTTGTCCCGCTTATAAGTCAACATATTGAAAATAAATGAAAATTAAAGATAGTTGACTATTCAGTAAAAAACTCTAAATCTGTTGCCGTGAAGGCCAAGGAGGCCCACGCGCAATGCCCCGTCCCGACAAAGGAACTCGCCAGAAACTGATCGACACGGCCAAGACCCTGATCTGGACGTCGAGCTATGGCGCGGTCAGCGTCGATGACATCTGCAAGAAAGCGGACGTTAAAAAGGGCAGCTTCTATCATTACTTCCCATCGAAACAAGACCTCGCGCTCGCCGCGATGGAAGAATATTACCAATATAAAATCGAAGCGGTGATGAAACCCGTCTTCGCCGCCAACAAAACATTCCGCCAGCAAATCGAAGATATGTCAGAAGCGATTTTGCGCGACAATCGCCAGAATTTAACCGATCACGGTTTTGTCTGTGGCTGCCCGCTTGCGGCGCTCGGCTCTGAAATGATAGGGCAGGAAGAACAAGCTATCCGTACCAGAGTGGAAGAAATTTTCATGCGGTGCCGCGAATTTCTTTTGAACGCTCTCACCCGCGCCATCGAAACAAAAGAAATAAAACCTGTAGATGTGAACGCGAAAGCGGAAGAAGTACACGATTTCATCACGGGCCTGATGATCATGGCCCGCATCCACAACAGTCTCGATGGGCTGGAACGTGATTTAAAGCCAGGTTTAATGCGTATTCTTGCACTGGATGAGGCCAACACCCCGATTCAGAGCGCAATTTAAGATTTTATTTTTTCAGGAGAAAATATCGATGTCTCGCCCCAAAAAGAATTTGCTGCTCACCTTCACGGCGATTGCCCTGATCGCAGGTGGGTTCGCTGCATTCCAGATGCTGCCTTTCGATGCGTCGGCGCAGATGCCGGGCGGACAAATGCCCGCAATGCCGGTGCCAGTCTTGAGCGTTGAAGAAAAACCAGTCCAGCTCTGGAAAGAATTTTCGGGCCGTCTGATGGCGGTCGATTACGTTGAAATCCGCCCGCAAGTAAGCGGCATCATCGAAAAAGTCCATTTCACCGACGGACAGATCGTGAATAAGGGCGATAAACTGTTTTCCATCGACCCCCGCCCTTATGAAGCCGCTGTCGCGCAAGCCCGCGCTGAAGTCGCCGCCGCAGCGGAGGATTCCAAATACGCAGCCGCCGAACTCGCCCGCGCCGAAGAACTTTTGAAAACAGGCGCCATTTCAAAACAAGGCTATGATGCGCGTGTCAATTCACAGCAGGTGAATAAAAGCGCGTCTTCTTCCGCCAACGCGAAATTAAAAGCCGCTCAGGTCGATCTCGATCACGCGACAATCGAAGCACCTGTTTCAGGCCGCATCAGCCGACCTGAAATCACCGAAGGCAATCTTGTCAGTGCGACGAACGCACCGCTGCTCACCACCATCGTTTCCGAAAAAGACATTTACGCCGATTTCGAAGTGGACGAACAAACCTATCTTAGCTTTGTCCGTCAGGGCGCAGGCAAAACCGTGGAGGGTGAAAAAACCATTCCCGTCCGCCTTGCGCTTAACAGCGACGCAGGCGCACAACCTTACGACGGCGTGATCAAAAGCTTCGACAACAAGATCAATCCATCCTCTGGCACGATCCGCGCCCGCGCCGTATTCGCCAACGCCGATGGCGCGCTGCTGCCTGGTATGTTCGCCAAAGTTCTGATCGGATCCGCCGGACAGGACAATAAAATCGTCCTCCCCATCAAAGCCATCCTGACCGACCAGAGCCGTAAATTCGTTTATGTCGCCGACAATGGCGCCGCCACTTACCGCGAAATCAAACTCGGTGATACGGTCGGCAACACCGAACAGATCGTTCTTTCCGGCCTTAAGGCTGGCGACAAAGTTATCATCGACGGACTGATGAAAATACGTCCCGGCGCGCCCGTTGATCCGAAAACGCCCGAAGAAATGGAAGCGATGAAAGCGGCCATGGCACAACAACAAGGCAGCGCCCCTGCCGCTGGCGGCGAAATGCCTAAAGAAGAGGCAACGCCTGCTGAGGCTGCTCCGGAAGCTCTAAAAGAAGAGCCTAAAGAAATACCGTTCGAAGGGCCTGAAACCGAAACACTCCCTGCCGTAGAACCAGCACCCGCACAGGAATAAGCACTATGAATTTCTCCCGCTTCTTTATCGACCGTCCGATCTTCGCGGCTGTTATCTCGATCCTGATTTTCCTCGCAGGGCTTGTCTCTATGTTCAGCCTGCCGATTTCGGAATATCCGGAAGTGGCGCCGCCTTCGGTTGTCGTTTCCGCTGCCTTTCCCGGCGCATCGCCCGCTGTTATCGCCGAAACCGTTTCCACGCCGCTCGAAGAACAGATCAACGGCGTCGAAGGCATGCTCTATATGTCTTCGCTCGCCACGACAGACGGCAATCTACAACTTACGATCACTTTTAAAATAGGCACCGATGCCGACCTTGCGCAGCAGATGGTGCAAAACCGCGTGAGCCAAGCGACGCCGCGCCTACCCGAAATCGTCCGCCAGATCGGCGTTACCACGGTTAAATCCTCCTCTGATATCACGATGGTCGTGCACCTCCTGTCACCGGATAGCCGTTATGACGCGCTG
Organism: uncultured Micavibrio sp.; assembly: GCA_964539025.1. Taxonomy (GTDB): domain Bacteria; phylum Pseudomonadota; class Alphaproteobacteria; order Micavibrionales; family Micavibrionaceae; genus Micavibrio_A. The sequence goes on along the minus strand of CAZIFA010000001.1, from coordinate 5,994 downwards.
TATCTGAGCAACTATGCGATGCTGAACGTCAAAGACCGTTTGACCCGCATTGCCGGCGTTGGGCAAGTGCATATCTTTGGCGCGGGCGATTACGCCATGCGTATCTGGCTTAACCCCGACAAGATCAATGAACGCAACCTGAACGCCACGGATGTCATCAACGCGATCCGCAGCCAGAACGTACAGATTTCAACCGGAACGATCGGCGGCCCGCCCTACACAGACGGCGCGACGATACAGCTTCCCATCACCGCCAAGGGCCGCTTAAGTTCGCCCGAAGAATTCAACAATATCATCATCAAGCGTGATGAAAACGGTGTGGTCACGCGCCTTGCCGATGTTGCACGCGTCGAACTCGCCGCTCAGCAATACAGCATACAATCGCTGCTCGACAACAAAGAGGCCGCCGGTATCGCGATCTTCGCCATGCCCGGCTCCAACGCACTGGAAATCGCCAAAAACGTCCGCGCGACTATGGAAGAAGTGAAAGAAACCCTTCCCGCTGGAATCTCTTATGACATCGTCTATGACCCCACTAAATTCGTCAATGACTCCATTGAGGCCGTGATCCACACACTGCTCGAAGCCGTTCTGCTTGTGGTACTGGTCGTCATCATCTTTTTGCAAACTTGGCGCGCTTCCATCATTCCACTTTTGGCGGTACCTATTTCTATCGTTGGAACCTTTGCATTCTTACTGATCATGGGGTTTTCGATCAACGTTCTCTCGCTCTTCGGCCTCATTCTTGCCATCGGCATCGTGGTCGATGACGCTATCGTCGTTGTCGAAAACGTCGAACGAAATATCGAAGATGGCCTTTCGCCTCGCGATGCCACTATTCAGGCGATGAAAGAAGTGACCGGGCCGATTATTGCAACCATGCTCGTGTTGACATCTGTGTTCGTGCCGATTGCGTTCGTTTCAGGACTGACGGGTCAGTTTTACAAGCAATTCGCAACCACCATCGCGATTGCAACCGTGATTTCCACCATCAACTCGCTCACGCTATCGCCTGCCATGTCGGCATTGCTCCTGCGCGGCCATGATGCACCCAAAGATGCGCTGACCAAATTCATGGACGCTACGTTCGGCTGGTTCTTTCGCGGCTTTAACAAGGTCTTCAAAAAATCTTCGCGCAAATATGAAGGCGGTGTTGGCCGCGTTGTCCGCCACAAATTCGTGATGATGGTTATATACGTCGCCCTGATCGTCGGCGCAGGTTTTGTGTTCATGATGGTCCCTCCCGGATTCGTACCCGCGCAGGATAAAGGCTATGTCATCGCCTTCGCCCAGTTACCGCAAGGTGCAACGCTTGAGCGTACGCGCGAAGTTGTCCTGAAAATGGGCGAGATCATGAAACAAAATCCGGGCGTGCAAAACGTCGTTTCTTTCCCGGGCCTATCCATCAACGGCTTCACCAGTTCCTCCTCCGCCGGAATCGTGTTTGGCCCGCTCAAACCTTTCCATGAACGTACGGACCCATCTATGTCCGGCTTTGCCATCGCCAATGCTCTACAACAGCAATATTTCGGCATCGACGAAGCCTTCGTTGCCGTCTTCCCGCCGCCGCCCGTCATGGGCCTTGGCACAATCGGCGGCTTCAAGCTACAAGTCGAAGACCGCGCCGACCTTGGCTATGAAGCGCTCGACAACGCCATGAAGGCTGTCACCGCCGCCGCTTACCAAAACCCCGCACTCGCCGGAGTGTTTACCAGTTATAATATCGACACACCGCAATTGTTCGCCGATGTGGACCGCACCAAAGCACAGCAACTCGGTGTCAGCGTATCCGATGTGTTCGATGCGATGCAGGTCTACCTAGGATCGATCTACATCAACGATTTTAATCAGTTCGGAAGAACGTACCAAGTTGTGGCGCAAGCGGACAAGGAATTCCGCGCTACACCGGATGATATTAAAAATCTACGCGTGCGCAATGATAAGGGTGAAATGGTGCCGCTTGGTTCTATTGTTGAAGTCAAAGAAGCTTTTGGCCCAGCCACCGCTGCACGTTACAACGCCTTCCGCACCGCGGATTTGAACGGCGATACCGCGCCCGGATATTCTTCGGGTGAAGCGCAGGCGGCTATCGCGCAAATCCTCAAAGATACCTTGCCCAAGGGTATGGATTTCGAATGGACGGATTTGAAATACCAGCAGATTCTAGCCGGCAATACGACCGTCTACATCTTTCCGCTTTGCATTCTGCTCGTATTCCTCGTTCTAGCGGCCATGTATGAATCGCTGACCATGCCGCTCGCCGTCATCCTGATCGTGCCGATGTGCATGTTATCTGCCATCTTAGGCGTATGGCTCTCTGGCGGCGATAACAACATCTTCACACAGATATCACTTTTCGTGCTCGCAGGATTAGCGTGCAAGAACGCCATTCTTATCGTCGAATTCGCCCGCGAACTGGAACACCAAGGGAAAGGCATTATCGAAGCCGCGCGCGAAGCGTGCTACCTTCGTCTTCGCCCGATCTTGATGACCTCCTTCGCCTTTATCATGGGCGTGCTGCCGCTCGTCTTTTCCACCGGCGCCGGCGCGGAAATGCGTCATGCTATCGGGATTTCAGTGTTTTCAGGAATGCTGGGCGTCACCTTCTTTGGCCTGATTTTCACACCAATCTTCTATGTCATTTTGCGCACGCTCGAAGTGAAAATCACCGGACGCAAGGACCCTGTCCGCGCACACGGCGACGAAATAGCACCCTGCGAACGTAAAGCGCGCATGGACGATAATGAAAAAGAAAGTTTCTAGTAATTTATAAAGACATGGGCCGGCAAACCCGGTATTGATTTGCTATGGCCCAACCTTCTTTAAAAGACATTACAGTTGCCACAATTGAGGCCTTGCAGACAAACCAGAATGCACGGGCGCTGGAACTGGCCTGTAGAAGCTTGCAATATCCGCAAGCGGGACGCTTGCAACGTCTGGCCTTCATCATGGCCTCCGAGCGAACGATTATTCCAGCGCTGATGCCACAATTGAAAAAAGCCATCGAAATAATGCTAGGACATAATGATATTGAAACCCAGCGTCTGTTTCCGAGCTGGTTTTATATTTTTAAGACATCCCCTTCGTTCGAAGCTTTCTGGGCAGAAACTTTTGACTGGAAGAAGATAGAAGTTTCCCTGCAGGATAAATTTCTGATTGAAGGCGTCAAAAACCTTAATTTTCTTGACTGGGACTTAGAACAGATCTTCACACATCTACGCCGCGATCTTTTGCTAAAACACTTCCCCAAAGATACACTGAAAACGAAACATTTGCCGATTCTGTGCGCGCTTGCCGAACATTGTTTTAACAATGAATATGTTTTTCAAACAGGTGCAGATGAATTTGACGCGGTCAGCAAAATCAATCCGGATAACCCCACGTCTGTTGCATTGATCGGGTGTTATAAACCACTGACAGATCTTGCGTTCGACGAAAAAATGACAGCGGTCTCTGGTTTTCGCTCTATGGTTAAAACCCATGTCGATAATATTCGACAGCAACGGGATATAAACCTCGCCTTCGGCCCGGCAATGGTAGGCGACGTGACAAAAAACGTGGCCAAGATGTATGAAGAGAACCCTTATCCTCGCTGGTCCAGCATCAATATGCCGCACATAACAATCAAGGATATCGAAAGTGATATCCTGCTAGCCGGTTGCGGCACGGGACAGATGGCGACGGGATTTGCTTCCGCCCTGCCGAATTGTTCCTTCACCGCTATAGACATTTCCCGGGCTTCGCTGACTTATGCGGCGCGCATGATGCAAGTGCACGGGATCGAAAACATTGAATTCGTGCACGCAGATATTCTGAATGCAAAGAGCCTTGGAAAATCATTCGATTACATCGAAAGTTCGGGTGTTCTGCATCACATGGAAGATCCGGAGGCAGGATGGCACTCACTCATCTCCTGCCTGAAACAAGGTGGCGGCATGCAGATCGCTTTATACAGCGCCAGAACGCGCGGCAATATCGACGCGGTCAGGACCTATATCAAAGAAAAAGGATACAAGCCAACCCCGGGCGATATCCGAAACTTACGCTCCGACATCGCCGCTTTGCAGGATGACAATCCGCTTAAGGAAGTTTTGAAGATGCGCGATTTTTACAGCACATCGATGGTGCGCGATCTGGTATTCCATATCCAAGAAATAGCATACGATCTACCTGAGATAGAAGCTATGATGGAGCGGCTGGGTCTGTCCTTCGATGGCTTTAAAATTCATGAAGCGGTCAAGGAAGCTTACCAAACACGCTTCCCGGATGACCACGCCATGACGAACCTGAAAAACTGGGATATTTTTGAAAAAGAAAATCCGAATATTTTTATCGGCATGTATCGTATCTTCTGTCACAAAAAAGACGAAACGGTATCTCCTTCCGCAACCCGTATCAGAGAAATGCAGGCCTAATAATTTTTCAGGATACGCGCGGCGATTTCCGCCGCCTGCGCGCGGATTTCGGGAATGGCTGTGGTTTCGAACAACTCACCAAAACGCGGCGGGCCTATTTTATCGCTGACTTCGAAACTTTTTCCTTCCTCCCGGTAACGATAGCCAAGACAATTGATCACCGCGTCCGCCTTGAATTCACCGCCCAAGCCGTTCAGCGTGGGTCCCGCCGTAATTTTATCGACGGAGGTCTTTATAAAAACCACCCGTTCCGTTTTTATTAACATCTCCAGCGCACGGGCGATTTCCGGCGCCATCCTGTGGCGGTGTACATTCCAGAGCGTAAAGCACCGCTTCATGAATTTTTCGCGCTCTTTTTTGGTCCAGACATTCCAGATATCGTTTGTGTGCGGACGGATGGAATCGACCACCGCCTGCCACGGGATATTCGTCTTCGCCGCCTCTTTGACATGCTGACGTATAAGGCGCAAAACTTTATAGGGCGATAATCTTTCTTTTTCCTTCGGTTTTTCTTCCCCCTCCTTGGGCTCCTCAGGCAATAAGAACGATGGATAGGTCGCAGGCTCCGCGTGCGAAGCGGGCGGCAGCGCGTGCCGCGAATAAATCGAAATTCTTCCGGCAAATTTTTTGGCGTAAAGCGCCAGGACCATATCTATGGCGGTAAGCCCGCTCCCTACCAGTGCGATCTCCCGCATACTGGTGAGTTGCGAAAAATCCACGCTCCACGGATCGTCAAAATACCATACGACACCCCTATCGACTTTGGGCTGGATCCGCTTCACGTTGCCTGTCGCCTGCACGACGATGCGATAGCTGCGTTTACGCATACCATATGAAAGGGCGTATTCATCCGGCGCAATTTTCTTGACGATCTCGACATCCGCTTCGACGATGTTGAGGCTCAGCGTATTTTTGATGATTTCCCATTGCTCGGCCAGATATTCGCCGTAAATCTTGCGCGGCACGAAGGCCTGCGCATCGAACCCGCGCCCTTTCGCCCATTCGGCAAAATGATCCTTGTTGTCCTCATACGCGCTCATATTCGCGGCGCGAACATTGAGGAGGTGGACATTATGCTGCGTCGAATAGGCGAGGCCGCACGGTAAATTTTTGCTGCGTTCATATAAATCGACGCGCATACCCTGCGCCGCCGGAATTTTGGCCAGTTGCGCCAGCAGCAAAACCGCCGATGCACCGCCGCCGATGATTGCAATTTCCGTCTCAGCCATGATGGCCGCGATCGTTCTGATCCGCACTTGCCATGCGGGCTTTTAGTTCGTCATGCAGCGCGAAAATCGTCTGGCTGCCCGTATACTGAAAAACCGCGGGGCACAGCCCGTGTGAAATCGCCGCCAGCCCCGCACCGATCATCCGCACGCCAAAACACACCGCGAAGAATAAGTGCTCGAAATAGCTTTCATGAACGGAATCGAGATGTTTTTTACATTTCCCAAACATGGATTCTATTTTGCCATGGGGTACGGGGGTCTTCAACCGATAACGGCCTTATAAAATATTCTGGGAAAATGGTGGGCGGTACAGGGATTGAACCTGTGACCCCTTGCGTGTCGAGCAAGTG